>CAWBSY010000001.1:0-5000 GCA_963791575.1 Terriglobia bacterium
CCCATTCCTCGCCTCTTTTGCGAGGAGTGGGAACCACGGACGCATGCAGCGCCGCCTTTCGTTGCTATAGATCTTGACCGCTTTTGATTTGCTGTTAGCGCCTCAGCGCCTGAGGAAACTCGATGACAATCCTTCCCGACACACTGACCCCGTCCTCCCCCGACTCGCACTCACCCAGCCGCGCAACAAAACTCAACCGCCTCTCCGCCCTCGCCTCCATCGTCCTCTCCCTCATCGCTCTCACCTGCGTCATCACCGGATACTTCCAACCGCCCCAACCCGACGAAGGCTCCGCCGCCCACATCTTCAGCTCGCCCTCGCCGCCCTGGTCCCCACACTCATCGCCTTCCTCCTCACCGCCGACTGGAAGAAACCCGCACGCACCCTCCGCCCCCTGATCTTCTCCGCCGCCACCCTAACCCTCGCCTTCGTCGCCCTCTTTTACCTGGAGCACTACCGCTGATCCCGCAACCAACCCACGCGTAAGAAGTCTTTCCTTTGAACCTTAGTGTCCTTCGTGGTAAATGATCCTCTCTCGCTCCGCAAAACGAACTCCTCCTGCTACAATCCCCCGCATGAAACGCCTAATATTCCTCCTCACTCTCACCCCGCTCCTCCACGCGCAAGAAGTCGAAATCACCGCCGAGCCTCACCACCATCTCGTCCTCGAAAACAAATCCGTCCGCGTCTTCAACATCGAAGTCGCTCCCAATGACGCCACTCAGATGCACTGGCACCGCCACGACTACATCGCCGTCGCCATCGGCCCCTCCGAAATTTCCAACACCGTCAAAGACAATACCGGCAAAGACAAGCCCGCCGTCACCGTCAAATTCGTCGACGGAGACACCCGCTTCGCCCCCGCCACCTTTGCTCACGCCGTCCGCACCACCAGCCCGCAAGCTTTCCGCAACGTCACCGTCGAACTGCTCGACGACGCCGCCCTCCGCACCGCCCCCTCCACCTGGGACGACTCCCGCTCCCTCGATATCCTCCACGGCGGCACCCTCCAGATCCTCTTCGTCAAAGACAATGTCCGCGTCTCCGAAATAGAACTTCAGCCCGGCGCCCAGATCCCCCAGCACCACCACACCGGCCCGCACCTCGTGATCGCCCTCACCGACCTCGATCTAAAAAGTGACGACCTCCGCAGCGACGCAAAACGCCAGCCGCCCGAAACCGTCCACTTCAAATCCGGCGAATCCAAATGGATCGCAGCCGGCGCCACTCACACCGTCACCAACGCCGGCCCCTCCATCGCCAAATACGTCACCCTCGAATTCCCCTAACCACTCCCCAAATCGCGTGGCGACGGACGCATTCGTCCGTCCCCGCAAGCCCAGCGCTCATGTGGAGCGGGAACTCTTCCCCGCTTGCCTTTGACCTGGTGTTGTTGTTGCCTGGTGACCTTCGCCTCCTCTAAACGAAACCGGCCGCCCCATTGCTCGCATCCTCTGTAAGAGTTGAAATACAAAAATCCACACTCGACGAAACTATTTGTCATTACGAGCTGTTTCATCGCGAGGAATCTGCTTTTCCTGCCCACCTCTCGCCCCCCTCTTGACTCCCCATTCCGCCAGTCCTATACTTCCCCGCAGCTTCACTTCCTCCCCCCGCACGTCGGCCCCGGCACCTATTTCTCTCAGGAGCATTCTCATGTTCACCTTCCGCGCATCCGCCTTCCGTCCGATCTCCCCAAAGTTTTTAAGCCTCCTTTTTCTCGCGCTAGCGCTCGCAACTTCCGCCTCCGCGCAATCCTTCACCAGCCTCTTCTCCTTCGACGGCAGCAACGGAGCCAACCCGCGCGGCGCTCTGCTCCAGGCCACGGACGGAAACTTTTACGGCACCACCCAATTCGGCGGCTCCGCCGGACAGGGTGCCGTCTACAGAATCACTTCATCCGGCGCCCTTTCTCTTCTCTATAGCTTTTGCAATATGTCTCCCTGCACTGATGGTGGTCAGCCCTTCGCCGGCCTCACCCAGGACGCCACCGGCAACCTCTTCGGAGTCTCCTACAGCACCGTCTTCTCCATCACCCCCACCGGCAGCCTCACCACGCTCTACACTTTCTGTTCTCTTCCCAGCTGCGCCGATGGCAGCGGTCTTTACGCGCCCCTCACCCTGGGCACCGACGGAAACTTTTACGGCGTAACCTACGGCGGCGGCACCTTCGAAACCTACAAGTGCAACGGCCCCTGCGGAACGATTTTCAAAATCACCCCCAGCGGATCCCTCACCACCCTGCACAGTTTCAATGGCAATGATGGCCAGGGTCCCCTCGCCGCACTCTTCCAGGCCGCCGACGGAAATTTCTACGGCACCACCTCCCGCCTCGGCCCCCACGGTGCCGGCACCATCTTCAAGATCACTCCCCAAGGCGCCTTCACCCTGCTTCACGCCTTTTCCGTAACCGACGGCAGCTCGCCCGAAAGCAAACTTCTTCAAACCTCCGACGGCACCTTCTACGGAACCACTTCGGCCGGCGGCCCTTCCGGCGGCGGCGTTATCTATAAAATGTCCTCCACCGGCAAAGTCACCGTCTTCCGCAGCTTCGTCCTCGACGGTTCCGCCGGATTCTCCCCCGAAGGCCTCCTCCTCGCCACCGACGGCAACTTCTACGGCACCAACGGCGGGGGCGGACCCAACTCCGCCAACTGCTCTCTCTACCAAGCCTGCGGCACCATCTTCCGCCTCACGCCCTCCGGCCACCTCACCACGCTGTACAACTTCTGCCCCTCCACCGGATGCCCCGGCGGCGGCGCACCCGACTACATCATTCAAGCCACCGACGGCAACCTCTACGGCCCCACCCTCCTCGGAGGCAGCACCACCTGCGGCGCCGACGGCTCCTGCGGCACCATCTTCAAATTCTCCCTTACCAAAGATTGATATTGCGTGTTGGGGACGGACGCCCCGGGTCTGTCCCGCAAGCCCAGCGCTCATGTGGAGCGGGCACTCTTGCCCGCTTGCCCTTGATCTTGGTCTAGACTTTGCTCTTGCTGTTGCTCTCGACTGCCCCTTGCTGCGTGACTTCGCCGGTCCTGCCCTTGCTTGTGGAGCGACGGGCACCTTCGTCCGTCCAAGCGCAGCGAGAGAATTCCCATTTCGGGAATTTCTTGTCAAGAGCCCAAAAACGCCACTTTCCCCCTATCCCTCTCATTCCGCAACAGATATATTTTCACCAAATCTGACGCTTCACCCCACCCCTTTGTGAAATAATTAAATTAGGATAGAAAAACCAACGCGGCCCCTCGAGGCCGCGTTTTTTATTGCTCGAGCGTTTTTTCATTCATAAGAGGGCGTCGCCCCCGCCCGCCCCCTTTTATGAGTTTTCGGCCACTGTGCCCTTGACGTCCAGCGCAATCGGCCGGAGACCAGCGTCAGCCGCAAAGAACTGCCTTTGTCGTGAGCGCCACTAGAGCCGGCACCCCGTGGAAGAGCGGCGCTTCAACACAGCAATAACACGCAAGATGCCAAAAAAAATTTAGGCGATCCATCCGCCGTTCACGCCTTTTCCGTGAGCGCCACTGACCCTGGCCACACCGTGGAAGAGCGGCGCTTCAGCGCCGCGTAAAGTGTTCCAAAAAGTCGGGGGGCTTTAGCCCCCGCACCCCAACCTCAACCGCACCACGAACTCGTTTCCCACAAAGGACGCCCTATGCCCGACCATCACCCTCCCAACATCCCGCACGCCAAGCGCCGCGGCGAGTGGGCCGAACTCCGCTTCCAGCTCCGCGCCACCGAGCTCGGACTCATCCTCGCCCGCCCCTGCGGCGACTGCGCCCCCTACGACTTCGTCGTCGACCACAAAGGCCACTTCCTCCGCGTGCAAGTCAAGTGCACCATCTACAAACGCGACAACTCCTACCAGTGCGGACTCACCGCCAACCACCACCTCTACACCCCCGACCAAATCGACTTCTTCGCCGCCTACATTATTCCCGTCGACACCTTCTACATCCTCCCCCTCGCCGCCACAAACAACCAACCCGACATCACCCTCTCCCCCCACCGCAAAAACTCCAAATACTCCCGCTACAAAGAAGCCTGGGAGTTGCTGCTGAGGGAAGGTTAAAGCCGCGACGCGGCGATAGAACGCAGCCCACGGCGAAAGCCGTGGGAACCCAGCATGCGCAACCAGCCCCGAAGGAGGCGACAGAAGGCCTTCGACGTGAAACTATCCACTCTGCGCGCACGCCACGCTCCACCCGACGTTATTCTCAATTGCTGGCAAAGGTGCTTAAAAGCGACATAGAGCTAAAGTGCCATTTCGACCACCGCGGCGCGGGTGGTAATGTGTTCCGCGTTTCCTGGGGGTATCCGCAATGAAGGCTCGCGCAGTCCTCGCAACTTTCCTTATATCCCTAGTGAGCGCGTTGTGTTTAGCGCAGCAGCCTCCGGACATATTCGATCAAGTAGCGACTGAAAAGCCGGTGGTCTCTTCGGCCACGACACCTACATGCCAAAAAAATATTTCATTCGCCTGGGTGTCTCGAAGTGGAGAAGTGGTTTCAGAAACACCAGGGTTTGCCGAAAAATGGATCGCCAAGAATAGAAGCAAGCACCCCGCCCTGTGTTTTGAGCAAACACCTGCGTCCGTCCTCCCGAACTACCTGTTGGTATTTTCAACGTCCCAGAAGGCGTTCAACGGTTTCCATCCAACCGTGAAAACCTTCACCGCGACGAACACTAGCCCAATTTCCGGGAACGGGACGGCAATCGACAATCACGGGAACATGTGGTCTTACACTTTCGACGGGTCGGTTACCAGCACGACGACGACCACGACGCAAGAGAACGTGCCATACACAGACACGTCGAACATCCTGTACCTTCGCAGCTACAATCGGTATGGCAAACTCATTTCTGAGCGTTGGTATACATTCGTCAATCGTCGCGGAGGCGATGACACCGACACAGCAGTTTTCAACGTTGTGTCGGGATTGCGAGGAATACATTTCAAGCAGCGGCTACTTGGGATTGTTGTGGAGGACATCGAA
>CAWBSY010000001.1:10000-512301 GCA_963791575.1 Terriglobia bacterium
AGCGGCGCGTTGGATTTGCAAAGCTCGAGGACTCACAAGTCTCGGGAGCTAGCGAGCTCCAGTGTGTCGAGTAAATTTTATGGTCAAGCTACTAAGGGCGCATGGTGGATGCCTTGGCAGAAGCAGGCGAAGAAGGACGTGGCAAGCTGCGATAAGCTTCGGGGAGCCGCAAGCAGGCATTGATCCGGAGATTTCCGAATGGGGAAACCCACGGGGGCAAACCCCCCGTACGGCGTGATGAATACATAGTCACGCACGAGCGAACCCTGGGAAGTGAACCATCTCAGTACCAGGAGGAAAAGAAAGAAACCTCGATTGCGATAGTAGTGGCGAGCGAAATCGCAACAGCCTAAACCAGTCTCACCTTCGGGTGTGGCCGGGGTTGTAGGGTCGACAACAGTAGAGTTACCAATTTGGCCGTTAACTGAAGCCCTCTGGAAAGAGGGGCCATAGAGTGTGATAGCCACGTAAGTGAAAACGGACCAAACTCGAAGTCGATACCTGAGTACCGCGGAGCACGAGAAACTTTGCGGGAAGCTACGGGGACCATCCCGTAAGGCTAAATACTAGCTTCTGACCGATAGTGAACCAGTACCGTGAGGGAAAGGCGAAAAGAACCCCTGCGAGGGGAGTGAAATAGTACCTGAAACCGTGTGCCTACAAACGGTGGGAGGACTATGCCGGCGCAAGCCGGAAAGTCTGACCGCGTGCCTATTGCATAATGAGCCGGCTAGTTATTCTTGTCAGCAAGGTTAAGCGAAAGCGAGCCGTAGCGAAAGCGAGTCCGAATAGGGCGAATCAGTTGGCAGGAATAGACGCGAAGCGGGATGATCTACCCTTGGCCAGGCTGAAAGTGGGGTAACACCCACTGGAGGGCCGAACGGGTGTTTGTTGAAAAAAGCTCCGATGAGCTGAGGGTAGGGGTGAAAGGCTAATCAAATTCCGTGATTGCTCGTTCTCTCCGAAATAGCTTTAGGGCTAGCCTCGTATGATTTGTCGTGGTGGTAGAGAACTGAATGGACTAGGGGGCTTTCCAGCTTACTGAATCCAATCAAACTTCGAATGCCATAGAACAACCAATACGGGAGTCAGACGGCGGGGGCTAAGCTTCGTCGTCGAGAGGAAAACAGTCCAGATCGCCTGCTAAGGTCCCAAAATACAAGCTAAGTGGGAAAGGAAGTCGGAACGCCCAGACAGCCAGGAGGTTGGCTTAGAAGCAGCCATCCTTTAAAGAAAGCGTAATAGCTCACTGGTCAAGCGGTCCGGTGCCGACAATTTAACGGGGCTAAAGCTTGTTACCGAAGCAGCGAATGCATCGACCTTAACGGTCGTGCGTGGTAGGAGAGCATTCTCAACAGTTTGAAGGTAGACCGAAAGGACTGCTGGACGGTTGAGAAGAGACCCTGCCGGCATAAGTAGCGATAACGGAGGTGGGAACCCTCCGCGCCGAAAGTCTAAGGTTTCCTGAGAAAGGTTAATCCGCTCAGGGTCAGGCGGTCCCTAAGGCGAGGCCGAAAGGCGTAGCCGATGGACATCCGGTTAATATTCCGGACCTCCCTTGTTTTCGTTATCACGATGGGGTGACGCAGGAGGATAAGCAGGCCGTCCTATGGCTATGACGGTCGATGCGTGTAAGGTGTCTCCGATAGGCAAATCCGTCGGAGAGTTATCACTGAGACGCAAAGCAGTACTCCGTATGGAGGAAAGCTGCCGATTCCACGCTGCCAAGAAAAACCTCTAAGGAGAAAGTAAGGGAACCGTACCTCAAACCGACACAGGTAGACGAGGAGAATATCCAAAGGCGCTCGTGAGAACAGTTGTTAAGGAACTCGGCAAATATAACCCCGTAACTTCGGGAGAAGGGGTGCCCCGGTAGAGTTCATAGCTCGAGGGGGCCGCAGCGAAATGCGCACTGCGACTGTTTAACAAAAACACAGGTCTCTGCAAAGTCGAAAACGACGTATAGGGGCTGACGCCTGCCCGGTGCTGGAAGGTTAAAGGGAGAGGTTAGCCGCAAGGTGAAGCTTTGAACTGAAGCCCCAGTGAACGGCGGCCGTAACTATAACGGTCCTAAGGTAGCGAAATTCCTTGTCGGGTAAGTTCCGACCTGCACGAATGGCGTAACGAAAGTGCGACTGTCTTAACGAGTGACTCGGCGAACTTGTAGTGCCGGTGAAGATGCCGGTTGCCCGCATCTAGACGGAAAGACCCCGTGCACCTTTACTATACCTTTACTATGAACTATGGCACTTGCTGCGCAGGATAGGTGGGAGGCTTTGATTCCAGGCTCTCGGGCTTGGAGGAGCCAACGGTGAGATACCACCCTGCGAGTTCTGTGGTTCTAACCTACTCCCGTAATCCGGGAGAGGGACATAGTAAGGCGGGTAGTTTGACTGGGGCGGTCGCCTCCTAAACTGTAACGGAGGCGCGCGAAGCTACGCTCAGGCTGTTTGGAAATCAGCCGTCGAATGCAAAAGTATAAGCGTGGTTGACTGCGAGACCAACAAGTCGAGCAGGTACGAAAGTAGGCTTTAGTGATCCGGTGGTTCTGCATGGAAGGGCCATCGCTCAACGGATAAAAGGTACGCCGGGGATAACAGGCTGATCGGAGCCAAGAGTTCATATCGACGCTCCGGTTTGGCACCTCGATGTCGGCTCATCGCATCCTGGAGCTGTAGAAGGTTCCAAGGGTTAGGCTGTTCGCCTATTAAAGCGGTACGTG
The DNA here is from genome assembly GCA_963791575.1 of Terriglobia bacterium. GTDB lineage: Bacteria > Acidobacteriota > Terriglobia > Terriglobales > Acidobacteriaceae > JAOAPG01. The sequence goes on from CAWBSY010000001.1 coordinate 12,723, forward strand.
AGCTGGGTTCAGAACGTCGCGAGACAGTTCGGTCCCTATCTGTTGTGGGCGTAGGAGATTTGAGAGGACCTGTCCTTAGTACGAGAGGACCGGGATGGACGAACCTCTTGTGTTCCAGCTGTCATGCCAATGGCACGGCTGGGTAGCGAAGTTCGGTTGTGATAACCGCTGAATGCATATAAGCGGGAAGCACTCCTCAAGATGAGATCTCCCAACCCAAAAGGGTAATGAAGGGCCCAGGAAGACTACCTGGTTGATAGGCTGGAGGTGGAAGAGCGGTAATGCGTCGTAGCTTACCAGTACTAATCGCCCGTTCGGCTTGACCATAAAATTTACTCGGTGCAGAAACAGTTGTCAGTAATCAGTTGCCAGCTCTCAGTTAGAACCTGAACTGGAGCCAGCAAAGTTGTTTGAATCGTCAGAACTGGGCGATGAGATGAACACTGACCACTGTGCGCCGACGCTTTTGAATCTAATGCGAAGCTAGGCTTCGAGACGAAGTAGAAGCAAAGCCGATGTAACGTGGCTGAATTGAAGTAAGCAAGAAGAAAGTAAGACCCAATCTATTCAGTTGTGAGGCATTGTCCTCACGATCTTTGAAAATTAGCTCCGAGCTTCGAGCTGCGAGCTTGTCGCACCGGATGCTGGCGTTGAATCGCTTCGCTGAGAAAGTTTGCTCAGCGATTTCGGCATGCAGGCTGCATTGCCGGAGAACAGGCCGGCTGATAGCTCAAGCGCTGCTACGAGTTGTCGGTGATCTTACCGCGGGGGATCCACCCGTTCCCATCCCGAACACGGAAGTTAAGCCCCGCAGGGCCGATGGTACTGCACGCGCCAAGTGTGTGGGAGCGTAGGTCGTTGCCGGCATAAATAAAGGCCAGTTGAGAAATCAGATTGGCCTTTTCCTTTTCCAAAATGGATCGCCAAAGTTTTAATATCGTTCGTGTTATTGAATGGATTGCTTCATCTGTGTCAACCGATTGTCACAACCACCTTTCCATTTAAAGAAAGTATTAGGTAACGCGAGTATTCTACTTCACCAGATTTAAGGAGATTGAAGGCAGCTGGGCTGTCACGGTCCTTGAGTGCCGTCCACTGGTCGAGCTGGAAAATATAAACTGACATCGCATTTGTAAGTGCGTTTGGTCCTTCGTTATCGGGGTTGTCTCCGAAAACGTAATCCCGCTGCCTCTCGTAATATTTCCACTTATCCCTCAGTTCGATGAAGGATTTCGCAAGGGCTTTTGATGAGTCGCTCATATCCATTAATTCTTTTTTTGTTCTGCAAATGTCTTTTCAAGTAAGTTATTCTGCATGTCTGCATTAAGTTGTCCGCTCCAGCGATTTAACTTGTATCCGACCGCTGCGATCTTCTCAAGCGCTTGAGCAAAGTCGTACAGTGCATTCGAGAGTCTTTCTCTGTCTCCACTCGGCAAATTTTTGTTTAGCTGCGTCAAGCTCTCCAATTGAGTCTGCGTAACGTTTTGTGTGGGCACCGACTGGGTTGGACTCGTCGACGTATTGCTGGTCGATGGTGCGGATTGATTTTGTTCAGTCCTTAAAGAAGTACGCGATGGTAGTGCAGAAGATCCCTGGGATTTGACATGTGGCGTCACCGAAGAAGGGGTGGTGCTCATAGCGGTGACTTGTTGCTTCAGACGCCAGTTGTCGGAATTGCAACTCTGTTTGTCCGCGATGACGGTGCTCAGATTTTTTATCGAGTCTCGATAGAGAAGGAACTGAGCAATTACGAGAACCCCAATTGCTGAGTAGACCCGGAGCCAATGTGGGATTGGCAGGTCCTTTCGTTCCGGATGGAACCACTTGTATGCAGTGTTAACTGCACCGAGTAGTCCAAACATCAACAGCCACCAGTAGTGAACGATGCCAATGAAATACTGTTTCAGAATGTCCAGCATGTGACGATGCTCCAAAACATTTATTTGGATCGATCCGGGCCGATTGTACTGTACGAGAAAAGTGTTTAGAAGTTCTTCTGCCTCGACAGGATCAATTCCGGCAGATGCGCGCTAAGTAGACATTGAGAAAATTACTTCGTTCGTGTAGAGCGGACACTCTTGTCCGCTGCCGTTGACGCCGATGGCCCATGCAAGCCCGGTTTTGGCTTGCAATGGGTTACTCCATAAACTGTGCCGCGCTCATCAGCCGATCCGCTTATTTCCCGCCACCAAATCAAAGTGGCGATCGGCGGGAGGAGTCATTTCGCGGACGTGAGGTTCGCCGCGCGCAGGATGGCCTTCTCGGCGGCCTGGGGTAACTGGACAGGGACGAAATATTCTTCGGGATAGAGATAATCCTCTCCCGACTCGTCAATTACGCGGAGTTGATGGTGCCTGGCGGCGGCTTCGTCGGAGACAGTCTGGTACAGCTTTCGCAATTCCAGCGACGCGGGATAATCCTTGTTGTTCACGCACACGACGAATCGCGGTTGAGATTCAGTCCGTTTCATAGCTCAGTCACGTTCAAAATTTGCAATACGCTTGATCTTAAATTCTCTTGCCCCAATGCCATGGGCCTCGTACCAGTGCAGCTCGGCCTGACATATCGTACCATCGGCAAGTTCGATCGCGGCCGTTCCTTTGCAGCTTTCGCCACCTGCCTGGGCCGTATAGCTTTCTCAGCCGCTTCCTCTCGCGAATTCCCTTACCGGACGCGATCGTCTCGATTTTTGAGATCCGGCCGACAATCCTGAAGGACATGCCGAATGAGAAACCAACACTGCCCCTCCCGGCTGTGACAAATGAACATTGGCCGGTGGCCCATACAAGGCCTATTTTGGCTTGCGTGGAGTTATTCGATAAACTGTGGCGCGTTTACCAGCCAATCCGTTTATTTCCCGCCACCAAATCAAAGTGCCGATCGCGGCTGAGAAGAGGGAAGAGCATGCTGCCGGCAAAGTGCGGCAATCCAGATGTCATTGGTGGGAATCGGCGTGCCCTTTCGCCTTAATTCGAGAGTGATCTCTGCGTAGTAATGTGTGGATCGGTTCGCCGATATCGAGCACCAGGCAGTCATTGAGCAGGCCCTTCAACCAGTTTGTGTAAGCTGCCCGGTTTCGAGACTGGGCGATGCCATAGCGATATTCCCCCAGCACAATCACGGGAATGGCCACCTGATCGGCGCGAGCGAGATGGGCGATGACCGCCGGATCATCGTCGGCCGCGGCCGACAATGCGTTGGTGTCGAGAATCATTTCCAGAGTTCGCGGTCAATCTGCTCGAAGGCTTCTTCCACCCGCTTTTCGACTTGCTTTCTCTCCTTATGCAGGTGTTTGAGTTCTCCCAGATGTTTCATCCAGGGCCTTTCCGGAGACGTTGTTTTCAATTTTTCCTGGACCGCTTCCGTGACGAACTGGCGCAGCGGTATGCCCCGTTCGGCAGCGACCGACTTTGCGCGGCGGAACAGGAAATCAGGAATTTCGAGAGTTGTTTTCACGGTCCCATATTACCATATTTATGGGATCACCCGGGAAGCTAGTAGCCCTTTGCGGTCTTGGCTCTCGCGAAGGTGGGGGAACACAATTTGCGGTGCTGTCGTTCCCAGATGCTAACTGCCATCGTTACTTACTGGCTAGGTTGACACATTCGAGCACTATTGATTGTGTCTCGCGGAGTTCGTGAGCGGGTTTTTCCCCTTTGTGGCTGTCTCCGAATGCAACTGCCGAATCTAGCTTCGCACCTAAATTTAGGATTATGCCTTCCAAACGATTCGCGGATCCAACAGATCTGCCCGAGGGCTTTCTCTACCAGCCGAATTTTCTAAGCGAGACGGAAGAGGCCGATCTCCTGGGCACGATCGAGACTCTCGAATTTGGAGCGTACGATTTTCGCGGCTACATTGCGAAACGCCGGGTGGTCGCTTACGGAGGAGGCTATGACTCCGGCACTCGTCGCATGGCCATCACGGATGAGGTGATCCCAGAATTCTTGCGCTCGATTCGAGATCGTGCGGCGGCCGTTGTCGGCATGCCCGTAGACGAGATCGTCCAGGCGATGGTGACCGAGTACTCCGAGGGAACTCCGATCGGCTGGCATCGCGATTCGCCGCAGTTTGGCACCATCATTGGGATATCCCTTCGCAGCCTGCCGCCTGCGGCTGAAGCCGTATCAGCGCCTGCGGCTGAAGCCAAATCAGGGAGAAGGCAAAATTGTTTCTGTGTTGCTCGAGCCCCGCTCGATTTACGTAATGCGCGGCGTTGCGCGCTGGAATTTCCAGCACAGCATTCCAGCAGTAAAGGAACTGCGATATTCGATCACCTTACGTAGCTTGTCGGAGAAGCAAAAGAATCGCGCCGCATAGCTGAGGTCATTGCCGGCATAATAAAAGGCCACATTGAGAAACCAATGTGGCCTTTTCTTATTGCCCCAGCCTGTTGACCAGAGTCTTCTTTGCGAGTACTCCTGCTCGGACTATTTAGCCTTAACGCCAAGCCGATCGGCAAGCTCGGCGTCAGATTTCGGAAGAGTTGCGGGTAAGACCGCTGCTACCGTGTTGAGCATGAACGATGCTCCACCGCCATCTCCTTCTCCCTGACCGTCCGGCCCAAATTCGTAGTTGCCATTCTCGCCATTGCTGAAGCCTCCGAAGCTTACAGTGACGTAGCCACGACTATTAGCGGTAATTGCAGTGACATTGATTGGCGGCGAGAAGCCACCGATTTGAGTGAGACTGAAGTTACTCTTTTTGACTTCAACCGCCTGTGGACTTTGATTCGTCCCGATGAAGAGGAATTTGCTGTTAGCTGCCATCGAACACAATGCCCCGGTTCCGCCCACAAGAGGCAGATCGACAGTCTTGGTCAAAGTAACTGTAACGGTGTCGAATGAGGGCGTCACATTGTCGATTTTTTTATAGACGTAAAGCGTAACGCCGTTTGCATTGATGCCGCTAGCAATATCCACTACATAGATAAAGCGAGTGACTGTATTCCCTCGCGTGGCGGGATTGCCTTCGATTAGAGCGCCCGTCGCGCCGAACGGGCCCAGGCTTCCTGAGGAATAGCAGCCTTCTGACTGTTGTGTGGAACCGCAGACACTCCAACCCACGGTTTGGAGATTGGGAGATATGTCATAGGAGGTATACAACGAAGCGTCGGGCGCAGTTGCGTTTTGCGCCAAGGCTGGAACGGTTGCAATAAGGGCGGACGAAACTATTAGCGTTGCTAAAGCTAACTGTCTGGAAAACATAGACACTCACTTCTCCTTTGTTAGGTCCAACGAAATTCATGATTACGGTTGATTGAGACAGGGCCGGCGCGGAGAATCCATCACTGTTTTGATTGCGATGCGAGATCTCCGCGTTGAGGAGCGGGGATCATTCTGCCCTTGACTTGTGCGGCTGTCAATATGCAAATGATTGCGGGTTTGAGGGAATGTCGAGTTTTCTGTGAGATCGCGCAGTGTGCGGATGGACGTCGCGGTTGTCTACAGCAGTATCCGCTCCACACTGGCAGGATGCTAGAACATCCCGCTGCCGGGTGAGAATTCTTATGAACCGATCGCGAGGCATTGCCTCAACTCCGTCAGAAACCGCTGCACTTCTTCCGCGGTGTTGTAGTGCGCCAGGCCTATCCGCAAGAATCCTCCGTCTTTTTCGACGTCTAACCGTTCGGTCAGATTCAGCGCGTAGTAATTTCCGTCCCAGGTGAAGATGCCGCGATCTCCCAGCTTTGTCGCCAGTTCGAGTGGCGTCTGTCCAGCTATTCGGACCGCCATGGTCGGGCACCGATGCTCGAATCGTTTCGGATCGCTGATGCCGTACAGCTTCAATCCCGGAAGTGCCAACAGTCCGCGAATTAGAGTCTCCATCAATCCGCGCTCGTGTTCCTGAATGGCTCCAAACGCCGCGAGCACAGCAGCGCGACGATTCGCCGCTGCCGGATTCACCTGCCGCCCGAGATCAGCGATGTAATCCACACAAGCTGTGATCCCGGCGATGCATTCGTGATTCAGCGTGCCCCACTCCCATCGATTCGGAACCGCATTTGTGTTGGCGCGAACTTTGTAAGGCTGGAAACGCGTGAGGTGCTCGCGCTTGCCATAGAGCACACCCATATGCGGCCCAAAGAATTTATAAGTCGAGCACACCAGGAAATCGCAGTCGAGAGCGCGGACATCAATCGCTCCGTGTGGTGCGTAGTGAACCGCGTCAATGTATGCCATCGCTCCCGCAGCGTGAGCGAGGCGCACAATTTCTTTTACGTCGTTAATAGTTCCGACGGCATTCGACGCGTATCCGACTGCAACCAGCTTCGTTCGGCTGGTGATCTTACTCGCGAGGTCTTGCATGTCGAGCGTGCAATCCGCCTCGTTGATTTCGGCAAAGCGAATGGTCACGCCCCGTTCTTCCAGGGCCTGCCAGGGAGACACGTTCGCACTGTGATCAAGATGAGTCAGCAGGATTTCATCGCCCGGTCCAAGTTCCCGCCCAATGGCGCGGCTCATCGCAAACGTCAGCGTCGTCATATTCGGACCGAACACAATTTCATCCGAAGTCGCAGTTCAGGAAGTCGGCCATTGCTGATCTAGCCCCGGCGATCACGGCATCGGTCTGCCGGCTCGTCGCATATGCACCACACGTATTCGCATTGTTTCGCTTCAGGTAATCGGAGATGGCGTCGATCACCCGATGCGGAACCTGCGTGCCACCGGGGCCATCCATAAAAATCGCCGGCTGGCCGTTGACGGTTTGCGTAAGAGAAGGAAATTGCGAACGCACATATTGAAGATCGAGAGATGAAGCAGCCTCTTTTTGCAGAGTGACCATATGCCTTCTTGTGGTTTAGAAAATTGTTAGTTCGATACCGCACGAATAAAGTCCGCGAGCATACCATAGGCAGTCGCATCGAGACCGGGATTAATTTCCGTGATCGCGAGTCCCGGAAACATGTCAGTCTCGAAACACACGATGTTCGATGTCCCTGCTATCCAGGCTAGCGGATCACTCAGCGGCACTTGCTCAGGCCGAACGCTCGCGTGAATCCCATTCTCGTGACGTTGAGCGCGGCACACCAGTTTATAAGGATTTCCGGAAGCCCGCGCCGCCTGAACCGCCTCTCCGCTTAATTCGCGAATCCCTTCGCGTTGAATGGCATCAAGCGCGATCTTTTCTCCCATCAACACCGTAACCAGAGCCGCAACTTTTACCGCTGCATCCCATCCTTCAATGTCGTGCGTAGGATCGGTTTCAGCCACTCCGACTTCTTGCGCCTTCTTCAAAGACTCATCAAAGCTCAACCCATCTTCCATTCCGGTGAGTATCACGTTAGTCGTGGAGTTGAGGATGCCACGAAATCCGCGCAAGTGAACCGCAGGCAAGCTATCGCGGAACATGGAAAAAATCGGCGCTCCATCCATGACCGTCGATTCGAATAAAAATCTGGCGCCCTTGGAATCTGCCAGAGCACAGAGCTCTTGATAAGCATGAACAATCGGACCTTTGTTGGCAGTGATAGCGTGTGCGCCCGATTCGAGTGCCGCTCGGATATGATCAATCGCGGGCTGCCCGTCGCGGACGCTAAGCGAAGTCGCCTCAAATAGAACGTCAGCCTGGGCGGCGCGCAGCCACTCGCGAACATTCTGCGGAGCGGCCGCGGTCGATCCAACCGACATATTCCCTTCGAGTAACGCCGAATGATCGAGTCCTTCGGCGCGAGCTAACCAGCCCAGTCCTTCTGCTCGCAACGCCCGTAATCCGCCAACCAATTCCTCGCTCCTGCAACTCCGGAGTCTTCTCCTGCAGCAAGCGAACCAGCGTCCGGTTCACGTTGCCGAAGCCGAGCAGACAGAAGTTATAGGTCCGAATGGAATTTTTCCTTAAGCGGACTGCAAAAATGAAATCAACGAGTTAGGTTCAATGGGACAGATCGAACGGCGCCACTACACACGAACTCTGAGACTAGCCCATGCCAACCGTGTGCTCCGGCTGTACCTTGTACACCACTCGCACTTCACCAGGCTGTCCGTAGGGATATTTGTCGACGCCGAGATATTTCTTCGCGAGCTTGTCGATACTCTCGTTGGCGCCCTGCTCTGTGATCTCGGCCACGCGTCCACGAATTTCTAAATAGCGGTAAGGATTGTCGGGGTCAACGATCGACAATGCGACCCGCGGATCACGGCGAACATTCTTATCTTTTTGCCGGCCCTTGGCCGAATTGAAAATGACATAATCACCGTCAAGATCGACCCACACGGGAGTCACCTGCGGTCGACCGTCCGGCATAAGCGTGCCTAAATTGGCGAAAGCGCGCTTGCTGAAGAGATCACGATACTTATCTGGAATGACCTGCGACATAGCACCTCCGAGAGACGAACCTGATGAACGTCTAGGAGTGATTATAGATGGCAATTGCAGACTTCGGGGCGCACAGAATTTCAGCCGCTTCCGATTTTGAAGACGTTGTGGTTCTGGTGCGAGTGGCTGCGGGATGAAGATAAGTTTTCCATGCGCACCTCTTGAGCTACTCCACTCTTCGTGGCTCCCGTGCGGAAAGATCTCAGGAGCAATCCGCATTGCCAACGCCCATGCGGTGATTGTAGTTGCTTGCGGTAGCGTCGGCTCAACCGCAGACGAGTGCCATCTTCAAGCAGGACTTCATATTCGCCATCTTCGCCGAGCTTTAGACCTCGAACCCGGTCGAGGTTCACGATGGTCGAACGGTGGATCCGACAAAAGATAGTCGGATCCAGTTCCTGCTCGAGTTCTGCCAAGCTGCGACGCAACAGGTGTGTCTTCGAGCCTAGGTGTAGGCACGCGTAGTAGTCGGCGGCTTCGATCCAATCAATCTCGGAAATTTTCAAGAACGAGACCCGTCCGGCACTCTTCACCGCCAGTCGGTCCGTATTTCGTGGCGAATTTCTGCCTTGACGAATTCTGTCCTTCGCACGACTCAGAGCACACTCGAATCGAGCATTGTCGAACGGCTTCAACAGATAATCGAGCGCTCCGGCGTCGAAAGCGCGTAACGCGTATTGATCGTAAGCGGTCACAAAGACGACAGCAGGAGGTAGATCTCCGCCCAGCAGTTCGAGGACATCGAAGCCATCGCATTCCGGCATCTGGACATCGAGGAAAACTAAATCCGGCCTCTCTCTGCGAATTTCCGTCAGAGCCGTCGCCCCAGAATCGCATTCGCTTACAATTTCGATCTCCGGATCAAGCCGCAGCAGCACGGAAAGATTGCTGCGCGCGAGCGGTTCGTCATCCACGACAACGGTGCGAATCTTTGTGGAACCTTCTTTCAGGTTCACCCATCACTCCTTGAATGGCAGGCAGAGCAATACTTCCACGCCTCCGGCTTCCTGATTTCGCATTTTCAACTCGAACTGGTTTCCGTAGAGGCTTTTCAGGCGAGTTCGCACATTCGATATCCCGATCCCCGAATGCGCTTCTTCCCAATCCGCAGCCAGGCTTGGACCGTCGTTACAGACGCTGAGCCTGAGCATGCCATTGGAACGAACTGCGGCAATCCGAATTGCGCCTCCCTGAACGTCGTTTCGCGATGCCATGTTTGACTGCATTCTCCACCATTGGCTGCAAAATCAAGCTGGGAACCTGAGCTGCGAAAAGTTCCTCCGGGAACATCCACGCTGAACTGAAGGCGTTCAGCAAATCGTACTTTCTGAATGTCGAGATATCTTTGGGCGAACTCCAACTCCTCTTCCAGCGGAACCTCTTGCCGATCGGAATCTTTGACGACGCGGCGCAGAAAGTCGCTCAGCTCGGCAATCATACTCACGGCCGCATCGTTTCGTTTCTCCCGCACCAGGCCAGCAATGGCATTGAGCGTGTTGAACAGAAAATGTGGCTCGATTTGTCTCCGCAGCGCGTTGAGCTGCGCCTTCGAAAGCTGTTCGTTGAGACGCGCAGTCTCCGTTTGTTGATGCGCCAATCGCTTTTGTGAGTCCAGCATGTAGCTGATTAGAAGGATGGCACCGTAAAGAATTACGTAGGAGAGCAGGCCGTTGTAGAACTTGTGCAGCCAAAGATACGCAAATGTTTCTTGACCCGGCGGCTTCGCCCACGGATTTAGCAACTCTTCGAGCGAAGCGATCCAAGCGGCGCAGATCAGGCCGATGGCGGCACAGGCGGCAAGGTGTGTGCCCCATGCGGAGAGGCTTCTCCACTGCGCCAAAGGATATTTGCGGCCCAGTCGCAATACAAGCGGCGTGGCTAGCGCCCACGGCAGCCACGAAAGCAGCAGGGTCAGGAACAGGGACGTCCAGGCGTGGTGCATCCCTTCCGCACGCATCACAAATACATTCTGTGTCGCGTCGAACAGCCCAACACCAGACCAGATAGCTGCAATCCAAAACCATCGTGGCGACTCGACGCTTGTGCGGATCGACTCCATACGGAGAATCGTATTCTACGACTCCGCCCAAGACGCCAACAATGCAGCCAATCGCCTGCCCTTTGCAGCCGGCGGTCTGGTCTTACGGAGAGTGCGGCGCGATACTGCTCCGCATGCTCACAAAAATGATGGCCCTACTGATCGGGGTGATGGTTCTATTGTCCTTGATCGCCTTCGGCCAATACTCCACAACGCCGACTCCCGGCCCGCAATACACTAACGACGTCCAGCTCAAATTCCCCGAGCACTATCGCGATTGGGTGTATCTGACAACCGGGTTCGACATGAGTTACAACCCGGCGATGCAGATGGCCGACCATCACATGTTCGACAATGTGTTCGTGAATCCTGAGTCGTACAAGGCGTTCGTGGAAACGGGTACTTGGCCGGACAAGACGATTCTCGTCCTTGAGGCTCGCGGCGCCGAGGGCCGGGGATCAATTAACCAGAAAGGAAATTACCAGGGCACCAAGGTTATGGCGGTTGAGGTCCACGTAAAAGACGAAGCGCGATTTCCGGGAAAGTGGGCTTTCTTTGGCTTTGATGATGGTAAGACTGCGAAGATGATTCCAACGACCGCTTCGTGTTATAGCTGCCATGCCGAACATGCCGCTGTTGATACAACGTTTGTGCAGTTCTATCCAACCCTGCTGCCGATTGCTAAGAGCAAAGGCACGCTCAGCGCGTCATATCAGAAGGAGGCTGCGGCACCGGCGCAGAAGTAGCTGTTCAATTTGCAATTCAGATTCGCCGACGCTCTACAACTTCGCCCCCACCGCGCTTTGTGCCTCGCGATCTCGCGGCACTATCCTTCCGCCTTTACTGAATCTGTACATTTCTCCTCGCCAGTAAAAGTTCCGGCTGACGAAACTTCCCGCCCAGGTAAAGAATCCCAGAAAATCACGAAGCGGATAAAGCCAGCAATAATAAAGCGCGCGCGGATCGCGGATCACTCCCCATCCCACTGCAATCGACTGCAGCACTCGATTGAGGAAAGCCGCCGTAAACAGGCCAATTCCTAACCTCACATTTCCTAATGCCGAAGCAGCGACGAATCCGAGAACGCCAAATGGCATGGCATAAGTGAACCCGCTCCCGATATGTCCCAGCGGACGCGAATAACGCGTGCTCTTCATCCAGCGCAACTGGTCGCCGATGGTGCGCGCAATCGATCGTGGCGTTAGAACGTGTCCGACAATTTCATGCGAGAAAATAACTTTGTATCCTGCGGCCCAAATCTTGTTTCCCAACTCATAATCATCGGAGTAGTAGTCTGCGGTGACGGCGATTCCGCCAATCTTCTCCAGCGCGTCGCGACGAAATGCCACGGCTGGACCGAGCGCAAAGCGAATTCCCTCAAGCATGTCAGCGACGATCACTCCCGAGGGCATTTCGATTGACATTCCCAAGGCCTCGAGCGAAGAAAAAAAATCTCCCGCGGAAACGCCGCGATAAGGACAAGTCACCAGCCCAATCTTTGGGTCCAGCAACGCCGGAATGATGTTGCGCAAGAAGTCTTTCGAAACCATTACGTCGCTGTCGCTGGTTACAAAATAATTGGCCGTCGACAACGGAATCATCTTGTCCAGCGAGAATACTTTCGCATTAGGCCATGTAGGCGGCCCGGAAAATACGATCCGGCTTTTCACTTGCGGATATCGCTTGCGTACATTTTCGGCAATTGCCACGGCGGAATTCCCGGCGTCTCGCGCCCCAATGACAATTTCGAATGCCGGATAGTTCTGTTGAAAGAAGCTCGACAGGTTCTCCGCCAAGCGAGGTTCGTTCCCGTGGATGGGTTTAAAGATGGTAACGGGAGGAAGCGAAGCTTCAGGAGTAGCTTCCGCAACAGCTTTGTCGGCAAGCGCAGCACGCTTGTAACGCTGAGCTGCGACCAAAACCATGATCAGAAAAATTGTTGACGAAGCTCAGCCCAACGAGCGCGAATCCCAGCAGCACACGCCAAGCGAGTACCGCTGCGCTCACCGAGAAAGGTCCCGGTTGGTGAAGATAAACTTGCCTCCATTGCGCGCCAGGACATATTTATCCATGCCCTGCAACTCTTTGGGATTGTCATTGTCCGCCCACAAAAAAACTACTGTCGGCCCAGACCACATTGCAGCCAAAGATTGCGGAGTTTCAAACACCTGAGGAGAATCCGGAAACTTCGATCCATACCACAGGTTGCCGCTGGGCACATGCAAGATGTGCAGCGGAATACCAGTGTAGAAATTCAAAGTCGAAGCTTCATGATATTGACCATCAGCCACAACGACGTCCCCAGGCCGATAATGTTTTTCGATGGCGACCGCAAGTTGTTTTGAAGAAAGTATAGGAGAAAACGTAACGAAGGCTGAATGCACGCAAGCTAAAAGGCCAACCATCATCAACGCAAGAACCCCGTTGCCATACCTAGGCTGACCACGTCTTCTGAAAAGCCAGTTCAAGCTGGCTCCGAGAAGAAGCGAAGCAACGGCGCCAAGCAGCGGAACTTGAAACGCGCCCATTGCCTCGGGCGTGAGGTCAAGAAAATGCCCGAGAGACAAATCGTATTCCGTGGGATTCTTCTGCAGAAGATCCGCGAGATCGGTGCCGGGAGCAGGTACGCGCGAAGAGAAAAGCACGGCGAGTCCTAAGGCCGATCCTGCCACGACTACCACCAGCAAAACCAACGACGAAATTCTTCCTGCGCGTCTTAGAGATGAATCGGGTTCGCTCTCCGCTTCCTTGGCCAGCCAACCACCCAGTAGTAGCGCCAATCCTGGCACGGCCGGAATCGTGTAGTACTCCTGCCGCGTCGAAAAGCTGAAGAACACTAGAATGACCAACACCGACAGCGCGAAAAATAGATTTGCCCGTTGTCGCGGATTAAGCCCGGACCGCAACTCGCGCAACTTGCGCGGAACTTCCAGCACAGCCTGCGGAAGAAATGCCGCCCATGGTACCAGCCACACGAGCAGCAACACCCAGAAGATAAATAGCGGAACCGTATCGTAGCCAGCTGGAACTCGTTTGTTCACGTAACGCAGAAACTGCTCATTCACGAAATAGAACCAGAGGAACCCCTTGACCGCTCCTTGGCTGGGATTGCGCAGAGCCGCGAGGATGTGCCAAGGCGCTGCAATTACAAAGAAAATTAGCGTGCTGGAAAGAAGACGCAACTTGAGCAAGTGCCGCAGATTGTGCGTAAGAAGCAGGTAAAGCCCGATCGCGGCGAAAGGAAATACTAATCCAATCAAGCTCTTGGTAAGGACATTCAAGGCGCAAGTGGCAGCGAATCCCCAACAAGTCAGGCGTGATGGCGTTTCCTCGTCCAGCGAACGCAAAAAGAAAAACGCGCCGACCGTAAGCCACAATCCAACAATGACATCCGGTATTTCAAAGCGGGTGAAAATATACGGGCCGACACAGGTCGCGAGCACCATCGCGGAATAAAATCCGCCGCGTTCTCCGTAATACCGTTTACCCAAACCATAGACAGCAAAGAGCAAAAGCAGCACGCCGAGCATCAACGACAATCGCGTGCTCCAGTCGTGTACTCCGAACAATTCGTAGCTAGCAGCTACGGCCCAATACATAAGCGGCGCTTTTTCCAGATAGCGAATACCATCGGTGTGCAGCGTCACCCAATCGTGTTGCAAAACCATTTCTCTCGCTGCTTCGGCATGAATCGTATCGACGTCATCCAGCAAGGGAGGAGTGAAAATTCCCGCCAGATAAATAGCTCCCCAGAACACCACGATAGTTAGCGCAGAGACCCAACGAAACTTGGATTTGGCCGGAAATACGAGAATGGGAACTGGGTCCGCGGCAACACTACGATTGAATGAGGGGACGGACAGGCTCATGCAGTTTCCGGCCTCATTATACGAGAGTTGCGAGTCCGGGCGTATTAACCAGATGCGCCCGACGCTGCCGCCGATGCTTCCCTGGGCTGCAAAAGCTTGGACTCCAGAACTTTGCGAATCTTTTGCGCCAGAGACTTCAAGGAAAACGGCTTTTGCAGGAAACGGGCGACTATGTCGATAGGACCATGTCGCAGCACAGTACTTTCCGCATAACCGGAAACGAACAGCACTTTCATGTCGGGCCGTTCGGTCGCGAGTTGTTCGGCGAGTTTGGTGCCTCCTACGCGAGGCATTACCACGTCTGTAATCATTAAATCGATGCTTCCTGTGTATTCCCTCGCTACTTGCAGCGCCTCATTTCCATCAGCTGGCTTGCAAGACGATGTATCCGCTCAGTTGCAGGAATTCGACCGTAGACCGGCGAACTGCTTCTTCATCTTCCACCAGCAAGATGGTTTCGCAGCCCCCGATGAAAGCGCTCTCCTGAAAAACTGATGGCGGCATTTCAGCAGCCTCCTTCTCGGCGCGGGGCAGATAAATCTTGAACGTCGCCCCCAATCCCGGCTCGCTGTAAACCCAGACAAAGCCTCCACTCTGCTTAACGATGCCGTATACCGTTGCCAGGCCCAGCCCGGTTCCACCGCCATCTTGCTTGGTGGTATAAAACGGCTCGAAGATGTGGGCTAAATGCTGAGGAGCGATTCCCTGCCCTGTATCCGACACAGCGAGCAGAACATAATCTCCCGCGGGAACCATCGGCCGGCGATGGACATAGGTGTCGTCCAGATGGGAATCAGCAGTTTCAATGATTAGCCTTCCGCCATGTGGCATAGCATCCCGCGCATTTACCGCGAGATTCATAACCACTTGTTCGATCTGGCTCCGGTCGGCTCTTATTCGCCCGAGATTCTTGCCTGGCACAATTACCAGTTCCACGTCTTCGCCAATCAGTCGCGGAAGCATTCTGCTGATCTCCTGTACGATGCTGTTCACGTCCAGCAACTGGAGAGCTTGCACCTGCTTGCGTCCGAAGGTTAGCAGTTGGCGTGTCAGGTCGGCAGCCCGTCGCGAAGCGGTCATGATCTCGTTTACATTGCGCCGAAGTGGATGCTCGACAGCCAGCGAATCGAGCATCAGTTCCGCATAGGCACTGATGACCATGAGCAAATTATTGAAGTCGTGAGCTACTCCTCCCGCCAGGCGTCCAATGGCGTCCATTTTTCGCGCCTGCTGCAGTTCGCCCTCGAGGCGAAGCCGCTCGGTAATATCGCGGTCGGTTGAGATGAAATGCGTAATCTCACCATTCGTGCCGCGTAGTGAAGAGATGACTTTCTCAACGGTGAAAGTTTCGCCATTCTTTTTGCGATTACAGACGGTTCCGCGAAAGATTCCGCCCGTCAAAATTATTTGCCACATCTCTTCGAAAATTTCCGTCGCTTGAATATCGGATTTGAGAATCCGCGGCGTTTTTCCGATCGTCTCGCCACGAGAGTAGCCAGTCAGATTTTCGAATGCGGGATTGACGTATTCGATAACGCCGGAGCAGCTTGTAATGATGATCAGGTCTGCCGATTGCTCCGCTGCGCGGTTCAGTTTGATCGTCATTTCATCGGAGCGTGGGCTTGAGCTTTTCGAAGATGTGAGAGGCATGGGAGTTGCCGCACCTTGGGCTACCCTGTACATCGGAGATTCGCGACCAAGAATGTCGAGGAATCAATGAGGAAAACGCAAGAAGTGTGAGGAAGGTGCCGGTTCGGGAGGTGTTCGGCTTTAGGAAAGCTTACGTACTTTCGCGGAGTTTTAAACTAAAAGTGTCGGGCTAAGAGCAGCACGGCGACTGTAACTCCGACTATCAATACTGTGCCGATGGTGTAGATGTTCGCCCGCAACCAGCTTTTCGGCTTTCTGGTTTCAACCCAAGCTGGAAGGCGAGTAGAGGCTGAATTCTGATCCTCAGCCGCTTCACAATCCAGACACAGCTTGCGCCCTTCGGAAACCGGGAATCCACATCCCGCACAGGTTCGGAAGCTGACCGGCTTTGCTGGTTGGCTACTTTGAATCGCTGATTCCTTCGATACTTCAACCGGCGACGGAGCTTCTTCGACTTTCAATTGTTCAACTTCGATTTCTTCTGCCGATGGCGCGAGCTCTCTCGCAGCAATTTCTTGGACGCCGTGCTTAATCGCGTCCGCCTGCTCGACAGCCGTTTGAACCATTTCTCCCAGACGCTGCAATGCGATAACATCCCGTTCTTCAAAAGCATTAGGTCTGCTAGAAAGCAGTTCGAACAATCCCATAACTTCCTGCTGCTGCACGATCGGCATGACCATAACTGAGGCAATGCCCAGCGCGCGGCAGCTTTCCTGATTCACGCGAGAATCAGTTTCTGCGTTGTCGCAGCGTAATGTTTCGCGTGTCCGGATGCTCTCGCCAGTGAGTCCGGAATCAATCTGTAACTGGGCACCGACCTCGGGCGCGGCCTGGCCGGTGCGTGCAGAGCAAATCATCATTTCATTCTGGCGCAGTGAGATGGACGCGGCCGAAGCTCCGGTAATGTATTGCGCCCGCTCGACCAGCAACTGAAGTGTAGTGCGAAGATCACGCTCAGCTATTTCCGCCAGCGACCCGGCGTGGCGCTCTTCCGCTACCGGATGATCTACAGGCGGGATCGCCGACAGCTTTTCGGACTCGGCATCGCCACGCGCCAATAGAGCGGGAACGGCATCAGCGCCACAAGGTTCCGCGTTGAGAATGGAGTAGTGTTCCATTTAATTCAGAGCTATGACGCGAGTCTCACAGCTAGAGGAACACCTGTCAAGAATACCGTCGTAACAAAGGTCTCAGGGCGTGAAAATCTATGAAAACAGGGTTACCGCTTGCATGCAGCATGGTAAGTTGCCGGGCATTACTCAATGTAAATCCAATATTGTACGTACAACTTGTGCACTTCCCGCAAGTTAAAGACGCGCCAATTAATAATCAACAACTTAGCTTATTGATAATACAATTCCAGAGAAGTACGGGCTTCCTCGCCGCAGAATTCGTGGCTCGCTGTCTGCTTGGAATACCACACAGGAGCGTGCAGGAGGCCGCAGGCGGGACTTTCTTGCCTGGGTCTGCCCAGGGCCCATCCCGTCCATTTCGATTTGCCTGGCGACTCCGTAGCGCGAAGTTTGCATATAGCTATAGTAGTACGGGAACGGAATCAGTTCCCGACTGCAAATAAGATAGCGTCATTTATGGCATATGCCGTGCCGTCGCTTCCAATCACGGTTGGCGTATAGGCTTCGCCGATGCCCCTGGTAAGTCGAATGGTCTGCGTCAAAGTGTTCGTGGTCAGGTCCCATCGGTAAAGTTTTCCATCTTCGCTGTTGGCTAGCACCGATTTCGTCGCCGGATCAATAGCTGCCGAATTGATGCACCACTCTTTCACACCACCCGGATTCTTTGGGTCACGGGTCTTGCCCTTGATTGTCAATACCTCCGCCATCACAGTAGCGCTGGGAATCACCGGGTCGGTTTCTGTCGCATTGGGATCCAGGATAGCGATCTTGTTTACACCGTCACCTGTGTTAATGCCTGCATAGTTGTTGTATTTCGAGAATAGAAGATACTTGGACGTTCCATGGTAGGAAGGCACGAGTGAGGCATCCACCACCGAAGTGGTCTCGTCCCATCCAAAGCTGCCGGGAGTTTTTAGTTGAGAGAGATCGGAATTGAAATGCAGCAACCATCCACGGTCATTGTGCGAGGGAAAAGGAGTCTCCAGGACCCCGAAATAAACATCTCCATCCGGTCCAACAGTTGGAGTTGCACTGCTTTCATCCGTCAAAGAAGCGTCGAAACCCGATGCGGGATCGGTCAAACGCACTTTATTAACTAAATTCAATGTCGTCGAATCGAGAGCCAGCAGATAGCCAAATCCGAAGTTCTGACTGTTGACCGCGACATACAGCTTGCTTTCATCCATCGATAACGCGGGAGCGCAATTGAACATCACTTTTGTGATCGCGCTGTCGTTGCTGATTGTTGCAGCGCTAACCCATGAGCCTTGCCCGTCGGCCCCGATTCGCGCCAATCCACTTTGTTGCGGGCCAATTGAAGTCTGGCCAAAGACCAGAAATCCAAAATAAATATTGCCTGCACTGTCCACTGTAATCGGCGTATTGATTTTGATGTTGGAGTTCAGCGCGACATGATTCTTGTTGTAAACGTCAGCTCCATAAAATACGAGACGTGTCACGCTGCCTCGCGCTTGATCGGGATGCTGCCGAACCAGCACGGTCCCGGCATCATCAGGAATAATAATGCTGTCATTAAACAGAGCGGGACCGAAGCTGGGAGTGAAGCCAGCGCTGGGAACGAGATATTGCGTGCCCTGCGTCCAGAGCGTTGCTCCGGTTTGCCCATTCTTAGCCACCAGCCGAAAAGTATCCGTTCCAACTTTCACTGGCACGATAACGGTATTCGCCAACGTAATCAGAGGCGATCCGTAGTGGATCAAGATCTGTTTTCCACTGAGTAGCGGATGCAAATCGACTGCTGTTTTCCAGTGGATAGTCTTTAATGGCTGGGCTGCAAACGAAGAAACTCCGGTGTGTTGTATGTCATGTCCTTGAGTTGTCCACGCGGTTGACTGCGCGATTGCCGGTATGACAGAGGCAAGATTTGCAATCATCAAGAGAATTGGTAAGAAGAGAGCCGCGGACAAAGATGGTTTCGCTGATTTCATAACTCCTCGCAGTTTCGTAAGTTCTTCGGAAAGGCTGCGAGAAGTATAAGGAGAGTACGAGAGAAGGATGTCGGGGGTTTGTCAACAGTAAGTAAAAGCGCGGATCAGCAAAAACGGCGGACACTATCTTGCGGTTTTTCGCCTTGAATTTGTTCTCGGGCGGAGAGGGCCGTCGGAGTCATGAAATCCGTGTTCACTCGAACGGCCAACCTCGAGTGTGCCCTTATTTATTTCATTCCGTCCAGTATTGAGCCTACGATTCCTCCGACGACGCCTCCTTGCACTGCTTCCTTACGTTGGGTGGGCATGTATTCCATGAGCTTGTGCGCTAGTTGTGCAATGGGCAGCGTTTGCAGCCAGATTCTCCCCGGCCCGGTGAGAGATGCGAGAAAGATTCCGTCCCCGCCAAAGATCATGTTCTTGATTCCCGGCACGGTGGTGATCTGGAACGAAACGCATGATTGGAACGCGCCGACATGGCCAGGATGTACCCGCAAGGTTTCGCCGGGCTGCAGATCCTTCATGATCAGCTCACCGGAAAGCTCGATCCATGCAGTTCCCATTCCGCTGACGTGCTGCAGCAGGAAGCCGTCGCCGCCGAAAACTCCTGCTCCCAGCGATTGCTGGAATCCGACGCTGATCTGAATTTGCGGGGTCGCGCACAAAAATCCATGCCGGTGAATCATGTATTCGTGCCCGGCGCCAACTTCGAGCGGCACGATGTGTCCCGGAAGTTTTGTGGCGAAGGAAATTTCTCCAGGGGCGCCGACGGCGCGGTACTCGGTCATGAACAGCGATCCGCCACCCGCCACGCGCTTCAGCATGCCGAAAATTCCTCCTCCGCCAGCGAACTGAGTGTGCGTCGTCAGCTGGATGGAACTCGACATCCAGGAAAGTTCACCGGCTTCGGAAATGACGGACTCATTGGGATCAAGCGTGAATTCAAGTACCGGCATAGTAGTGCCGAGGATGCGACTCTGCATGGTGGACTCCTGGTATCGATTGCGCTGTCGACGAGATTAGAACCCGTGCTCAGCGTCCATTGAATTTATACCGTGAAAACAGTTTTTCATGCTGCGAGTAGTTGAAACAAGAAGCTCAATTCTGCGACGATGTTTTGTCCAATGCAGCTTTTAACGATTGGAACGCACGCTGCTGATATTTTTCGGCGGTTTTGTTAGTAAAAACAGGAGTGACGGTTTGAATATAACTTCGGGCCGCATCGTTGTTACCGCGTCGGTAGGCGATTTCGGCTTGCGCCAGAGTTACGTCCGCGCCCCAGTCCGGATCACCGGTAAGCTGCGTCACTGTCGGCACATCGATCTGTGCCAAGAGCTTAGACGCTTCATCTAATTTGGCCGAGCTGATCTTTTCAGGGCTAACCAAACTAGGAGTAATCAGGCAACTTGCCAAAGTGTACCCCGTGGCGCCAGTCAAACCGGCGTGCGGCCCAAAACTTTTTGTCGACGTTTCGTAGGCGTTGCGCGCGTTAGATGTTCCTTCGCGATTGCGTCCTGAGCGACACTGCGCCAATGACGCGTCGGTGAGCGTAGCAATAGCGAAGAATGAAAGCGGTCCTTGCTTGCGAACCGCGAGATCATGGATCGTCAAATCGTCGCGAATGGCATCGTCCCACATCTCAAGACTGCCCTCCGATTGCGCGCGAGTAGATAGCAACTGCATGGTGAGTTCGTGGTCCACGCCCAGCCGCGACACAAACTCCGGATAGATGGCATTGGCTTCTTTAACCGCTTCCTCGTGCTTGTTCTGAATCATAAAGGCCTGCGCCAGATTCAGGCGCACTCGCAAAACATGAGGACTATCCGGACCAGCTACCCGCGTGAAGGAATCGATCAGTGCGCGGAACAATTGCTCCGCCTTCGCTCCCTGACCCAAGCGTATATAGGAAAATGCAAGCCTTTGCTTGAAGGTTAATCGTGCACTCTCGTCGAATTCGGGAAGAGCTTCTGCCCGGTCAACAGCGGCCTGGAAGTTTTCCGCCGCGGACTTTGCGTTGTTGTCGATAAGAGCGACCATTCCCCGCGCCGAGGATAGCCAGACCGCCACGTCTGGTCGCGGATGCGGAAGCTTTGCGATCAACGCTTCCTGCTGCGCCAGTATTGATTTCGCGAGAGGAAGCGAGCCCTTCTCATAGCTTCGCGCTTCCAACGTAGTGCGTTGAAGCTGGACAATGACGGCATCTTGTGACAGTTCGCCATCGGCCTGTTTGAAGAGTGCCGTCGCGCGATCGTACTCCTGTCGAGCATCGGGATAATCCGTGCGGTTATCGAGAGCTCTGGCAATGGTTTGATGAAGACGCGCGGCTACCAGCGGTTCATCTTTGAATTGTCGGTCAATGCTAGGCGATGCTTGCTTGATCGCATCCATGAGCGACTCGCTCGACTTGCCGCTTGCAAATGGATTACCGCGGCCCAGCAGATCGTCAGAGAGAAACCGGTTGATGGAACTGGCAATCGCAGTCTGGCGGTTGGCAATATCACGTTCGTGAATCGCTCTCCGATATAGCGTGAAGCTGAATCCCAATCCAGCCGCCAGTGCGATTACTGCCAAAATGACCCAAGGACGCCGCGCTCGAGCCTCCGCCAATTTTCGCTCGGCAATCAGAGCTCGGAGCTTTGCACCTTCCAACTCATCTCGCTTGATCCGGCGTTGCTCGATAGTAAGCAGGCGCTCGACTAGATCGGCTGCGCTACTCAGGCGTTTGGTCGCGTCGCCACAAGCCGCATCTGCAATATCTTCGCGGAGCAATGGATCTCGAATTTCTGCTTCCCAGCCCGGGAGCAGCAGCTTGCGGAAATCACCGATGACCAACTGGTAGAGCATGACACCAAGTGCATAAACATCGGCAGAGGCACTCGGAGATTGTCCGGCTAGCACCTCGGGTGCGAGATACATCAAAGTTCCAGTTAGGTTCTCATTGCCATTTTCGAGCTCAGCCGTCTGCGTAAATCCCAGATTTGTGATGCCGAGCGCGTGCAATCGCGACGGATCAAATAATGACGCGCTGCCGAAATCCGCGATCTTGATCTGCCAGGCTTCACTAGCGCCGGGCACGATCAGGATGTTCGCCGGCTTCAGATCTTTGTGCAGCACGCCGATGCCATGCGCAGCGGCAACCGCTTGCGCAACATCGATCAAAAGGCGCAAACGGGTTTCGAGTGGGATCTTGTCAAGTCCGCCCTGTGCAACCGACCATTCCGCCAGATTCGATCCCGCGTACTCACTTTCGAGAAAGAAAGGAAGTGTCTCGAAATTCCATTCCAGTATCCGAACAAACTCAGGCCGATCGCCGAGCGATTCTCTGAGGAAACGGGAAATCGTGATCTCGCGTTTCAGGCCGTGCAGCCGTATTCCATCCGCTGCGAACTTGAACACGCGTTCTTCGTGAGTTTTTGGATTTTCAGCCAGCCAGACTTCGCTAGAGCCGGAGACGTCCATGGACCGGGAGAGCCGCCATTGCTCTCGCCGCGGAGCGAGGTCACCCGCCTTGAATCCCAGGTCGGAGTTTGTCGCCGAGGCTATAGTTCTGCAATGGACAGGAACCGCCATCCGATATCCGACCCGAGGAACGGTGACAATTGCGGACTGGTCTTCATCGCTTAATGCTTTCCGGAGCTTTGAGACCGCCGTCGCCAACGATCCATCGACCACCATCACTTCCGGCCATACAGATTCCAGCAGCTCTTCCTTGGTCACGACCTCGCCGGCATGAAGAAGAAGTTGCAAAAGCACGTCGAGAGGTTTTGATTCCAGTTCAACCGGCCCGCCTTTGACGCGCAACTCGCGCCCCAGTTCGTCGAATTCGTAGTCAGCGAAGCGCCAAAGGCGGACGGAGGGTCTCGCGACTGCTCCTACATCTTCTTTGTAATTCAGAGACATAGCGGTTCTTTAGAATTCTTTAGAAATCCGTCAGGACATGCATCGGGGGATTGTGCAGACTGTGGTCCTGACAGCGATGCGAGCACAAGCATTCTGCCACAAACCAGTTCGCCGAACACCAAAATTATGCAAGAGGATGCCGGTAGGGTAGGCCGAGGAAAGGTCCGCCCAAACGGGACGTTCGCAAGCTATTCACCGAATGTTTTGAGGAGAATGATATGAAGCATCGTGGAACCGTACTTTTGATGATTACGTTGGCGCTGATGTTTAGCGCAGCAACCGCAACTGCCCAGACCTATACCGTGCTGTACACCTATCCCGGTACCGACAACAACACCAGCGGCATCACCTGGCCCAGTTTGCTTTCGCAAGGGCAGGATGGCGATCTCTATAGCACAATACAAACCAATGGTGTTTATAACGCCGGTAGCGTGTACAAGATCACGACGACGGGCCAATATGACCTGCTTTACTCTTTCTGCTCGGAAGGCGGGCACTGCCTCACAACCGGGGCCAATCCCACAGGCGGCGTGAGTCTGGGTTTCGACGGCAATCTCTGGGGGACGACCCTCAACGGCGGCAAAGACGGGGCCGGAACCGTATTCAAGCTCACACCCTCGGGAACGTTGACGAGCGTTTATAGCTTCACTAACGGCACCGACGACAGCGCCCCGATCTACCTGCCTCTTCAAGGTCAGGATGGAAACCTCTATGGAGTTTCCGAGGAACAATACAACACGCAATATGGATCGTTCTACAAGCTAACTACGAAAGGCAAAATTACTGCCCATCCCTTCAACTACACCGACGGTGCAACCCCGAACCTTGCCGTACAGGGCACCGACTTGAACTTCTACGGAACCACGCAAGGTGGTGGCGATGCCACTTGCAAATGCGGTGTTGTGTACGAAGCGACAGGCGGCCGGAAAGATCACCGTGCTCCACAAATTCACCGGCTATCCAAGCGACGGCAGCAGGCCTATTGGAGTTTTGGTTCAAGGCGGCGACGGCAATTTCTATGGAACTACTTACACGGGAGGCTCCGCCAACGATGGAACAGTGTTCAAGATTACTCCCGCGGGAGCCTACACACTACTGTATAGCTTCGGCAGCGTTGCGGGCGATGGCGTGCTTCCAATCGCAGCCTTGACTATTGGCACCGATGGCAATTTTTATGGTGCAACCTCTGCCGGAGGATCAAACGACGGCGGGCACCCGGGCGGAACGATTTATGAAATCACTCCCAAGGGTAGCGAAAAGGTTCTTTACAATTTCTGCGCTGTTTCTTGCTACGACGGGCTTTCTCCGACGACACCTATGGTGCTCCATACAGACGGAAAATTCTACGGCAACACCGCCGGAAACTCTTTAGGAGGATCGGTATTCTACAGCTTCGATGCGGGATTAAAGCCGTTCGTCAAACTTGTAACCTGGTCGGCTAAGGTCGGAGCCACAGCTGAGATCCTCGGTCAGGGGTTCACCGGCACTACCGCGGTTTCCTTCAACGGGGTTCCGGCGACTTTCAAGAATGTGTCCGATACTTACATGACGGCGACGGTACCCGCCGGAGCACTCACCGGTCCTCTGACTGTAACCACCTTCACCACGTCATTGACGAGCGATCGCAACTTTCTGGTTGCGCCGCAGATTAAGAGCTTCACTCCGGCGAGTGGTGTAGTCGGAAGTTCTGTGACGATCACTGGCGTCAGTCTGACTCAGACGACAGGCGTGACTGTTGGCGGGAAAGCCGCTACTTTCACCGTGAACTCCGATATTCAAGTGACGGTCACGATACCAGCTGGAGCAAAGACAGGCGAAACGATTAGCATCACGACGCCTGGAGGCACTGCCAGCAGCAAGACCAAGTTAGCCGTCGCGCCTGCTGTTGAAAGCTTTAGTCCGAGTAGTGGGCCTGTGGGAACCTCAGTTACGATCACTGGAAACAGCTTCACAAAGGCAACAAAAGTAACATTCGGTGGCGTTGCGGCAACCAGCTTCCAGGTGATAAACGACACGCAGGTGGATGCGCTCGTCCCAACCGGAGCAGTGACCGGACCTATTGCAGTAACTACTGCAGGGGGAACCGGAACCAGTGCAAGCAATTTCACGGTAACCCAATGACGAGTTTCAGCACCCTAGCATCAGCTAGGGTGCTAATCCGCCAGCTAGTTTCCCTCACTTTTCACAGGTGGTGTTGGTCATAGAGGTTTGAAAGCCGATAGTTATGGTTGAAGAAACTAAGCACGAACGGGAGATGAGAACCACCTTCAGATTACACTGCGATTCGGACTGGCGACTCTTGTTAATTCACGCTTTGTTTTCCTGGTGCTCGGTCTCGCGGTCGCTAAAAGGGAGCAGATCCAAAAGTATCTATGCGAGCCGCTGATTCATAAGACTTGAATAGGCCGTCACGCGTTTTGTAGAAGAGCCACGGTCACTACATCGCGGCCGCGTGTTTTGGATTCGTAGAGGCATTGGTCTGCGAGTTTGAGTAACTCCTCCGATGTCGAACCATGTTCCGGAAACGCGGCTATACCTGCCGACAGCGTAACTGGCCCGAGATTCTGCTTTTTATACTGCAACCGTAGGCGCTTTACCTGGGAGCGCAGCGCATCTGCACGGGTAGCGGCGTCCTGCGAAGATGATTCAGGCAAAATGATGGCGAACTCTTCGCCGCCATAGCGGCAGCATATATCGGTGGCGCGAAAGAAGTTGCGAAACAAATCGGCAAGGGACTGGAGCACCATGTCTCCGGCATCGTGGCCGAAAGTATCGTTGAATTTCTTGAAGTGGTCGAGGTCCAGGAAAAGAATCGCAATCGCTTGATTTTTACGGGCGGCCAGTTGCAGTTCTCTTTCGAGCGATTCTTCGAGGAAGCGCCGGTTGAATAAGCGAGTCAGCGGATCACGAATCGACTGTTCACGAAGCGTTTCACGCAGCCGCAAGCTGGCCAGCGAAAGGGCGATCTGCGAGGCCGCGCTCACGGCTAATTGCTGATGGGATTCCCGAAAGCTCTCCGTGCCGAAATCATTCCGGAGCTCGGCTATGCTCTCGAATCCGAGATGCAAGACGCCAACCGTATTTCCCTGCGCGACCATCGGCACGCACAGAGAGTCGGCAGTTGAACTCTTCGTCAAATGTTGGCATGCGATGTCATTTCCGGGATTCGCGTTCCAGTGGGGCTGGCCACGACGGAGAGACCAGCATGCGTCCGGAGGAAATGTTGGCGCTAGTACATCTTTTTTCCCCCACCGAGCTGCTGCCTCGATGATATCTCGGGAGGACTTGAACAGGTAGAGTCCCCCCGAGGGAGCCTCTGGAAAGAGCTTCTGCACCGAGTTAGCACGACAGCGCAGGCTTCTTTAACGGTCCCACTGCACGCCAGCAGGGACCCCATTTCATTCAATGAGGTAATCTGTTTTGTGCGGAGCTCCAACTGTTTGACTAGTCGATCCAACTCTTCCGTATGTCGCCGCTGCGCTTCACTGGCCCTGATCTGTTCGGAAACATCCTCGTAGATTAAATGTGCTCCCCGCACCTCACCTTTTACTAGGAGCGGGACTCCATGCATTGCCAAATCTAGGATCTGCCCATCTTTGCGACGTCTTCGCACGGTCGTGTGCAAGGCGTTTCCAGCAAAAATCCGCGGAATCAGTTGTGCTGCATCCGTACCCTCATCGACAAGTATTCCGATACTCCCAATATCAATGGAGGTGAGTTCGTGCTGGTCGTACTCAAACAGTTTTTCGAAAGTGGAATTCGCCAGTTCCACAGAGCCTTGCCGGTTAAGCACGACGATTCCTAGTGGGCTATTTTGAATAAGTGAATCTAGATAGGTGGTTTGTTCATTCAGATTCATTGCGAGGCGTTGTCGTTCGCTGACCTCGGATCCCACGATGAGTCCTACCGCCGACAACACCAGCATGAGCAGCGCGACCTTGGTGAACAGAGCTGGGGTTGGGGGAAATAAATGCATCGCGATTACGATTCCAAAATTTAGCGCCAGCAGTCCGGTGACAACTCGTCGCACTCCCTGACGCTGCGCAATCCAGATGATTGGGATGAAACACAGATAGAAATGATCGTAACGCCCATCCTTGGTTCCGAACATGAACCAGAGAACGGCCAATATCGTAAAAATCTGGCCACAGGATTCTGCCAGTGCGCCAAAAGTAAATGTTGCAGGGGAATGTATTCTGGTCGTGTGGATAGGGGAGGGCGTCGGCCTGAGCCAACTGCGAAGATGCGGAAATACATGGACGAGAAGAAACGGTGCGAGGCCCACTAAGGCGATCGCATCACCCAAGAACCATCCCACCGCGGACGACTTGTATTCACTCAACCTAATGCTGTGATCTGCAATCAGGCATGCGACACCGATGGTTGTTGCTACTAGAGCTGCGGTCGCACTCACCAGAACGTAGCGGAGCACATCTCGTCGGCGACTCAGCCCGAGATCGATATGCAGGGGACCGCGCAAGACGTATGCTGCCGTGCCGTAGCAGATGGCAAATCCGGCGGAACCAGCTGTGTTGCTGAAAGATGTGACCGGCTGGGCGAAAACAACCCTGGCAGCCAACGCGTCGGCGAAACAGACCAGCAGCGCGTACCAGGGACTAACGCCCAACATGAGCGCCATAGCCAGACCGATGGCAGGATACCAGGCGACGAATCCAACACGAGAAAGCAAAATGACTTCGGGCCGGTTCAGTAAAAGGTATAGCAGCACGAACCAGAGAGAAATTACAGTGTGGCGAAAGATCAAGTGTCGTGAATGCATGAAGAGAATCTCAGTGCCTGAGCGGGTCCTTTGGTGTGCGGATGGTTCGGGGTGGGAACCTCCGTCAGTGCACTCGCCGGATGTTGTGCGCGTTCATACTGCTTACAGCATGAGCTTTCTAACGTGATCTGCGTCACAAATCGAACTTCTCACAATTACTCAAGTAATTCCATTATGACGAGTACTTCAGGGATCGGAGTTACGGAAGAGCATGGAAAAGATCAAGTTTCAGTTGCACCTGTCGAGAGCCGAAGTCACGGCTAAGCTCGTGGGTGTACTCAGATCATGCCTCTGTTTTGCGCGTCCTCTTGATTAGGCATTTTCCCCACAACCAACGATAGAGAATGCGCAGATCACCGTGAGAGACACCCACGAACTCAGCCCCCGCCAAGTTATCGTGTTTAGTCCATAAAATTCGCGCCATCAATTGGATGGAACCTGTTTCCGATCCGAGAAACAAGGCGAACTTGAGATTATCTCCAATCTGAAGATTCTCTTTTGTGATGAGGCCTACTCCGCCTTCTCCAATATCAAGAACTGTAATTGCAAAGTATCGATGACCGTCCTTGGTTGCGCTGACGGATTTCATCAGTCCATGCCTTGTGTACCGGCGATAGTCTCGCACCATTTTGCCGTAGGCCGTTCTCATCCATCGCGTGCCAGTTTCGGTCGTGAGCGGTTTTCTCGTAACAAAGTCCAGCCCCAGCTCTCTAGACCGGTCCTCGTTCACAGGTTTGTCAATGATCGCCATAAAAGTCGGTTTCCGACTTGCGTCCGTCTTGCTTATCCAGTCCACAATTTCCAGCGCCGAATTGTCATTTTCCCAATCCAGTACAACCACATCCACGTTATGCCCGGACAACATCGATAGAGCCCGAGACGGCCGTAAACAAAAGTCGACTTTGATCGAGAAACCATCGAGAACGCGGTTCATTGTCGATAAGATTTGCGAATCTCGCGATACCACTAATCCTTCAAATACCATCTCTGGCGTCATAATATTTACTCAGTGCATCGAGACACAAAATTGGTAGCGATATTGTCAGTAATTTCTTTGCTCTAAGACAAGCTTAGATTCCTGATATTAGGCAGGCCTTGCCGCTTTCAGATGTGTTCCCGGGGGAAACATTTCAAGACAATTGCCGCACTTGTGTCTTCAGAGGACCTTCAGTCTTTAGAAGCGAAGCACTCATTTGGAACAGGTCGGAAAGGACGCTTCTTCTCGGTCGGGTACTCACAACCTTGTAGCCAGCCCTTGTTATCCCTTTCTCTCACTAATCGCAAGAATCGTTCTCCAGGGCAAACTGACGCAGTCAATGACAACGCCCCTAACAACGAATGCAATCCTTTTGCCAAAACTGCAAGCAAGTCTTTGTTGAGCCTAAAGTGATTAACTGAGAGACCTTCAAGGGCGAATCTCGCACCCAGACACGAGTACAAGACTAAGACGCCGCGTGCTTGTAAGATCCGGGACCAAATCGACCGGCAATTACAAAACTTAAAGCACTCGAAAACGGTCGACGACATCGCTCGAACCCGCATCAGCTCTAGCGGTATATTCAAATCAACAAATTCGAACCGTTGCCTTCCTTAAAAACTGAAAGAAATAACCCGCCAAAAACCAGTTCAAAGTCCCTTATTTAAATTTCTAGAAGCGGTACTCAAATTTTGGTGATTGTGATATCTGTGGAGAGATGTCTCATGAATGGAAGCACTGGCAACACCAGAAGATCGATGACAGATTCGAATTATGTGAATACCTCGGCGGGTCTCAGGATTGCGCTGTATTCCTGACGAATCTCGATTCCGCCAGTTCACAAAAAGCTGCAATCAAACTAATAAAAGCCGACGCAAAGAGTACTGAATCGCAACTCTCCATTTGGAGTTCAATCAAGGACTTATCCCACCCGCATATTATTCGCCTGTTCGGTATCGGGGAACATATTGTTGGAGAGGAACTTTGGCGATACGTTGTGATGGAATATGCGGAAGAAAATCTTTCTACAATCCTATCCTCTAGACCCCTGATACCAAAAGAGACGCTCGAAATGCTGAGTCCCAATGTTAGAAGCTTTGGCATATCTTCACGCCCAGGGATTGGTGCACGGACATATCAAGCCCGCTAATATTATGGCGGTCCGTGAGCAGTTGAAAATCTCCAGTGACGGAATTATGCGGACGGGGCAGCCGAACGACTATCTAGGAAAGCCAAATCAGTATCTCCCTCCAGAAGCAGCTAGCGGACGAATCTCACCTTCAGCAGATGTCTGGTCACTCGGCGTGACGCTGGTTGAGGCACTCACACAGAAAAACTTAGGAGCCCTTAGCGTAAGGGAAAGAGAAGCAGTTCTTAATAAGCTTCCTCCCCTATTCCGCAATATTGCCGAGCAGTGTCTTCGTCCTGATCCGGAACAGCGATGTTCTATAGCCGATATCCAAAAGGAACTGGGTCGATCCGCTCTTCCCGTCCTAAGCCCCGGCGATGGCAGATCCGAAACGTCGATCAAACGCACCCGCCTTTTCGCTCCTGCCGCAATCGTGGTGCTATTGTCCACGATGTTTGCAGGAGTGCTGCTGTTTAAGCATCGGGACTCCAAAGCCACAACTTCAGCAGATGCGACTCGATCGGCAGCGTCTTCTCCGGCAAACTTACCAACAGAAACGAAAAGCGCCCCAAACTCGGATGCAGTTGGGAAGGTTATTCAACAGGTTTTGCCCGATGTCCCCAAGAGTTCACTGCGCACGATTCACGGGACTATCAGAGTTAAACTGAGGGTCTATATTGATCAGACAGGCACCGTGCAACGGGCACAAATAGAATCTGCGGGTCCAAGCAAATATTTTGCAAACAAAGCCTACGAAGCTACGAAGCAATGGAAGTTCGCTGCCCCATTATCAAACGGCAAGAGCGTTCCAAGTGAATGGAACCTTGAATTTCGATTTGAAAGAACCGCCACTAGGGTTCATGCCGTGCAAGTAGAGCCGGAGCCAAGTTAGAGCGTTTTTGCTCTGTAACAATTTGCTTCCGAGAGCCAGCAATCCCTTCAGAGGGCTAGCTTCAGACGGCAGGTCTGAAATGGATATTTATCTAATAGACGGCACCTACGAATTGTTCCGGCACTACTATGCTTTGCCCTCTGCACGCGACAAGGAGGGGATGGAGGTCGCCGCCGTTCGCGGTGTTCTTGCGTCGGTGCTGAGTATGATCAAACAAGGCGCCACCCACATCGCAGTCGCGACTGACCACGTCATTGAATCGTTCCGCAACGAATTGTGGCTTGGCTACAAGACCGGCGAAGGCATCGAACCTGATCTGCTGGCGCAGTTTCTGCTGCTCGAAGAGGTGCTCTCGGCGGCCGGCGTGGTTGTATGGCCGATGGTGGAATTCGAGGCCGACGACGCTCTCGCCTCGGCGGCAACCGCTGCGGCTGCGGACCAGCGTGTCGACCATGTGATCATCTGCACCCCTGACAAGGACCTTGCGCAATGCGTGCGAGGCTCGCGCACAGTGCAATTGAACCGCCGCACCCGTGTCACTTTCGATGAAGCTGCCATAGTGCAGAAATTCGGAGTGTCACCTGCATCCATTCCTGACTACCTAGCCCTTGTGGGCGATGCGGCGGACGGTTATCCGGGACTGCCCGGTTGGGGCGCGAAGTCGTCAGCTGCGGTGTTGGCCAAGTTTCTTCATCTTGAATCTATTCCCAAGGACTGCCGCGAGTGGCGCGTCAACGCCGCAAACGCCAGTGCTCTCGCCGGCACACTTTGCCGTGAGTGGGATCATGCTGTGCTTTTTCGAAAACTAGCCACACTTCGAACCGACATCAAACTCTTCGAAGATCTGGACCAGCTGAAATGGATTGGCGCTACACCCGCTTTCGACGAGTTAGCAGCTCGGCTAGACGCGGCGCGGTCGAAAGCCGACGACCCTTAGTCCGGCGATCCGTGAGGACGCCGACACCGGGAGCACCGTGAATAGAGATATGACATGCCTTGAAGCTGCGAGCTTGGGGCAGTAATATTGCGTGTCGAATTTAAATGGCAAGCAAACTCACCCTCCATGACTGAACCTACTCAGACGCAAAGCGAAACCTTCGCCGCCAGCCGCTGGACCAAAGGAAATTTCCTTTTCCCAACTAAGATTGTTGTCGGTCCGTTGCGGGTGAGCCGCGTCAAATCGAGGCTCTTCGGAAGCAACGAAGAGAGCATTTCGATTCCTCAGGTTGCTTCGGTGCAGATCGCAACTGGCGTTGTCTGGTCGGAGATCCGTATCGATTCC
Source organism: Terriglobia bacterium (assembly GCA_963791575.1). Taxonomy (GTDB): domain Bacteria; phylum Acidobacteriota; class Terriglobia; order Terriglobales; family Acidobacteriaceae; genus JAOAPG01. The sequence continues at coordinate 44,637 of CAWBSY010000001.1, forward strand.
GCGGGCGGGAGTAATCCGATCGCAAGCCACGGACATCGTAAGGCGGATGCTGAGCGGATCCGGGATCTCATTGAGAGTTACCAGGCAGCGGCGCGCCGAGCGTAACGGTCAATATTGTTAGGGCGGAAACTAATTGCCTGCGCGCAAGATTCCCATTGGACCAGCTTCGTGAACGGCGAAAAATGGCCGGCAGCTGATCACATGCGAAGAAGAATCAGCTGCCCGCACAGATGCCGCAGCGCAACAGACTATAGCAAGCAGAACAGCGTAAACAGTCTTCCTGATTCGCATTGTCTCTCCGGTACCGTCTTTGTCCGACCGTAATAGCTCCTACGGAATGGCGCGCTAATCTTCAGTTCTCAGTCGCGTTACATCATGGCGTTGGTTTTATCATGCTAGTTGGAACTCAAAGGGTGCAATCTCATTCTGTCGAAGCACCTCCAGTTGATCGCCTTGGGAAGCATGAACGTTTTCCTGACCGCGATTTGCAACGAGGATCATCTCGTGCGCATTCATTTTCTTGTCTTGGAGCCTGACGATGTGCCCCACAATTCGGACGCTGCAGGCTACGTATCGAAGCGAGTACCATCATACAAGTCCCTTCGCCACCTCTGGACCGTACAATCTCCAAACAAGAGGCTTGCCCAAGTATGGCAAACTCTCGGATGAAGTTAGAGATGAGTGGATCGTCGGCATTTCTTAAAAGGAGAGAGTTTGAAACAATCGCTGAAGGCTTACATAGTCATAATGGTGTTGTGCGCGCTGACCGTGAAGGCGCAGGAAAAGCTACCGCTGAAGTTGATCAAAGCTACCCCCATGCCTGGTTTCACGGGTGATTTCGACCACTTTGGCTTAGACCTCAAGGGCAACCGCCTATTTCTCGCTGCTGAGGAACATAAGACAGTTGAAGTGTTCGATCTCCGGACGGGAAAGCGCATTCATAGCATTGAAGGCTTTGGACAGCCTCTGATGATGGTTTATCTATCGGACTCGAACCAACTAGTCGTCACCGACGGAGGTGACAGCGCGGTTCAACTCGTAGATTGCAGAAAATACGCGATTATAAAAACGATAAAACTCAGTGAGGGCGTAGATCACGGCGTGTTTAATCCCGTGAATAAATACTATTATGTGGAAAGTGGAGGTGGTCACAGTGCGCCGACACATGTTCTCAGCATTATCGATACGAAATCCTTTAAACACGTCGGCGATATCGCAGGACTGCCGGGAAGTTCCAATGAGGGGATGGTCATCGACCACGCGGGCAAAAAGTTGTATGTAAACCTCACAGGCACCGACGAGGTTGGAGTCATAGATCTAGACACTCGCCGATTTGTTGCAAAGTGGCCCCTGCCGGACGCGCACGTAGCCCATCCAATACTGCTTGATGAACCTAATCATCGACTTTTTATCGCTACCCGTAAGCCTGCACAGTTCATCGTGTTCGATACTGACACAGGTAAAGCCTTGGCTTCTCTCCCGTGTGTCGGTGTCAACAGCGACATGTCGTTTGACGTCTCACGCAAGCGAATTTATGTGACTGGAAGCGAAACGGCGTCCGTTTTTGAACAACGCGATGCGAACCACTACGAGCACATCGCAGAAGTGCCGACTGCCTACCGTGCTAAATCGTCAATTTTTGTGCCGGATCTGAAACGGCTCTATGTCGCCGCTTCAGGCAAAGGCAAGCCGGACGCAAAATTGGAGCTACAAATTTACAAGGTTCAATGACCTGAACAAATTCGTTGACTGATGGAAGAAGCACGGGATGCGGCAGAAATCCGCGTCGCTCAGAAGAGTGCCACTGTGTTCAAGAAAGAGGCTGACATCGCTATAATCAACGCTCTCGATGCTGGTCCTAGATCCTTCCTATGCGACAGGTGCCCTTGAAAACCTAGTCGGGGCGCGACATTTTCGATGTCAGTCCGCGCTGACACCTTGGAGAAAACAAGCCCATACCGAGGCAGCCGTTTCTGTGTCTTGTGACCTTCTTACACGCCGGTAACAGAGCTCGAATGGAGTCTTGGCGTCGATGACCATTTTCCGTCATTGCACCAGCCATGCAAATCTCCGGAAAGAGGAACGACTGGCTAGACGGGTTCAAGTGCATCGGGAAAATGGTCAGCTCCAAGAACGAGGCGTTCGTCAGATTCAACATTTTCGTTGTAAGTATCCACCGTGCGAACCGACGAATTGCGCGTCTGCAGCTTGTGCTACCGGCCCACCACTAACATCTCAATGGACCCGGGAACTACGGCGGGACGGGAGATGGCCCGTTGGACTCCCAGTGAATTTTGCAGACGGTATGTAAATCTTGTGGGTTGACGGATCGAACGCCATAGTTTTGGACCTGGCATTGAAGCAAGATCTTGCACAATTGCATATTTCCCTGAGGCATCGGCGTGGATAATCGTGAGCTTGCCTTCACCGGCAGAAGCAAAGATATACCCTGTCTCCGGATCAAACGCCACCGCATCACAATCATCGCCTATGGATATGGTCTGAAGTACCTTTCCGCCCTCGGTATCCACAACTGCCAGCACTTTGTTTGCGCAAGCCGAAAAAAGCGTATGGTTGCTACGATTGATGGCTAAGCCGGGTAGGTTCTTCGCAGCCGGTAAGTGGCCACGTGGCTTTCACCTTCTTCTCACCTGCGTCAATCTCAACAATGGAACTCTTGTCTCTAAATTGATGAACACGTTTCCTTGATCATCATAGACAGAGAACTCTGGCCTGCCACTCACGGGAATAGTCGCGACGACGGTCTGTTTTGCTGCGTCAACCACCGTCGAAGAATTGCTCTTGCCGGGGACAAAAACGGTGTGGGTAGCCGGATAGTAGAAGATCGAATCAGGGTTTCCACCGGCGTCAATTTTTGTCAGTACCTTTAGTGTCTAGTGTCTTGAGGTCGAAAACAGAAACTTTATTGTCTCCGCCACTGCTGATAAAACCAACACCCAGGTCGTTAGCGCGAACCCCCGGTACAGCTTTTGACCGTACAACGGTTTAGCAATTCTCTGCCCCTATATCACGCCACGCAATCCCAATTACTTACAGTCGCGCTGCGTCACTAAAAGTCACCACATGTGATCTCATTCGGCAGTTTCGGGACACTGTTGGGGACAGTGAAAAGCGAGGTGACTTTTTCCCCGGGAAATCGCGCACTGGCGTGGTGTTTTCAAACCGTCTGTCTCTATGCCCATCAGGGCCGTCGCAATCGAGAAGGTCGAAACTCGAAACATTGAACACGAAAGGGACCTTATCTCGCGTGCCATTGGAGAAACTACGGTTAGTGCAGAAAACGTGCTACCCTCGCAATCGAGTCGCGAATTGTTCGCTGATTGCACAAGAGAAACCAATCATCGGCCGTAGAGTGGTCGCAAAAACGACAGCGCCGTCCAGCGCGCCATCGTGCATTAACGTGTAATCATTAGCATGGATTATGCGATCATTTATTGCGTTGTTCTGGCGTTATCGCGAGACGGGGGCCTGCATTTCTTCATCAGGAGGCCGACTATTGGGTTGTCGGTAAATATGTTACCTGCTGCCCGGCTTGTGCCAGCAGAGGAACGGGTTGTCCTTGCGGCAACGTTGCATTCACTAAATTCAAATTAACGATACTTTGAAGGTTAAGCTTGGCGATCCAATTTTGATTTGCACTTACTAGCAAGCCATAGGTTTTTTTGTCGAAGACACTAGTAAAAGTTGCAATCGCATTAGGATCGCTGCCATTCGTAAAAGCATTCCCGTCGGGAGTGGCTGGCATCGTGCCATAGACATACGGAATCAACGTTGGGTCCGGTGCGCCAGTGCTAGTTGTGGGAACAAAACTCTCAGCCGCAATGCAGCTTCCGGAAGGTTGACTCAACAAAAGCGTGTGATTTTGATTTCCTGATCCTACTCCGACGCCGAGTGCAACCATCGTCATTGCTGCCGATGGCGTGTTACAACCACCAGTTATTTGTACCAACGTGCTGGGGGCCGTCCAAGTAGTAGCGGTTGGGTTTTGGATCTCTCCAAAGTTCACAAGAGCCTGACTACTGCTTTGTGCGTCGACAATGACGCCGACATTAGTGAACAAATCGAGCTCGGCAGCGCTCGGCGATGTGAGACCTAAACTTGTATTAGTTGTGACTGTGTTGTTAGCAAGACTTACGATCTGTACCTCACCGGAAACGTTTGGATCTTGTCCATAGGTAGGGCTGAGGAGAAAGGAAGCATTTGCATTCACAGGGTCGAGCAAAAAGTTTGCGGCCGGAAACGCAGAAGCAGTCGGCAAAGCAGCGACGGTGCCTGCATTGATATCCATCGAATAGTAACCCTGCGCCGTGCTGACCAGGGCTTGGTCAGTTGTGGGATCGATCACGATTCCGCAGATCATGCACGTGATTCCGTTGAAAGTTGCCGTTTTGGTTATTGGTGCTGCAAACGTAGCGACGATGGTGTTGTTAGAAGTGTCGGTAGAGTCATTGCTTGCGTCAATCACCTGAATGTTTGCTGAATTGTAGCTAGCTACCAATACCTTTAAGCTTGTTTGACTGGCTGCCGTAATATTTGGCACAAATCCAGACGGCATTGGGATTGAGGTCAGCAGCGCCGAAATCGGAGGAAACACGGAACTGAACTGTTCGGCGTCCAGATTAACTTCTTGAACTGTATACACTCCTTGTTGATCTACTGTTTGAGATTGGGGCAAATACGCCGCATCCACTTCAATTCCTTGAAATGGGATAGGCAGGATAGCGGTTGTTCTAGATGAGTAGCCATTGGTGTTTGTAGTTAGTTGCGTCAGGCCCAACACTGGGCCCAATGCCGCACTAATCACGCTCGTTCCCAAAACCGCACCCGTTGCCAGCCCAGTAGAATCAACCGTGACGTAATTTGTTGAAGCTGGAGTCGAAGAAGAAGTCCATGTCACATTGGCAGTGAGATCCTGTTTGTGGCCGTCGCTGTAAACACCTGTCGCTTTGAGCTGACGAGTTCCTGCGAGAGGGACCAACGAGTTAGTTGGTGTGATCTGAATTGAGCCTAGCGTTACTGGCCCGGAGGATGGAATACCTCCTCCACAGGCCTGCAACACCAGAAGGCCCGCGGCTATGGCCATAGAGGAGATCACCCGGCCCAAGCTGTCGTGCTTAAATTCGAGATACACTTTTCCAAATATCCGCATTCAGTCTCCTAACCGGGAAGTGGACTTCTGAAAACTGGGGCTTCCGAACTCTTTTGTTAAAGACTTCAACTGTCTAACACAATTGAGGACATCACACCGCACAACAAGCTACATGAGTTGGTGGACAATTACGTAGGCACCAGCGAGTAACACAGTTGCAGTGATCGCTGTGCTCAGAATTCCCAACAAATGGTCTTTCCGAACTGCCCACCTTGCGCGAGCCATGGCGGGTGAGCTGGTGACTTCATTCCGGAACTCTTCCTCGGACGAAATATGCTGAACCCTAAACGTTGTAGACACGTAGCCCCCAAAATATGAACCGCCCTATAAATATGCATGAATGTGAAGTTTGGAGTCATCGATGGTATCCCTCTGCCTCAGTGCTAGTCAGGCTAAGAGGTTGGAAATCATCAATGGCACGATAGAGCTGTGAAGAAGAATGTTGAAGTTGATCTTTAATCCAATCAAAGCCCTTGCCATCGGCATCTGCGTTGAGAAATGCTTTGGCATCCTCATAGCGAATCACCTGCGCTCCTCGAGGAGCAGCAGCTTCAATGAGCTGCTTGGATTCATTCGGTGTTACGGTAACTGTCATTACATTTTGTATTCGTATTTTTTGATTCTTCAATTGAGGAAGCCACTTCACAGGATCAAGCGGTGCGACTTTTGCGAGAAACTCTGGCTTCAGGAAGTTTGGACGTTCCTTCTCAGGAATACGGGTCGACTTCCCTAACCAAGTAGGCCAATCCCCCCAGGGATCGAGCAGATCGAGAGTCTTGATTCGGGGATCAACGGCGGCGGCGAGGATCGCGATTGCGGCACCAGAACCATCTCCGAACATTCCGACGCGGTTCATGTCAACATCGCCTCGCTCGGAAAGATAACTAAGAATCATTTGCACATCGTGCGCGGAAGTCGCGAGTGACTCCTGCAGTTCACTCACAAACCACTCTTTCATCGGCCGATTGTGATAGCGGCCTCCGGTGAGAGCTGAGGCGAATCCAACTGCCGCAAAGCCGTTTTTCGTGAGGAACTTGCAAAAATCATCATTGCCGAAGCGATCTGTTTCGAACGGGTAACTGTATAGGTAAAGAATGACAGGAGGATTTTTCACTCCAGTTGGTTTGATGAGGTAGACGTCAATCGGATCAGCAGGCCGCCATTGGACTTGGATGAGTTCACGAGTGAATGCCGGATCTTCGTCTGTCTCCCCGACGAGAGGTTCTGCGGCAATCAGTTTGCTTCCTTGAAGCGAAGGCGTAGACCAATCTTCAATAAGGCTTGCGGGATCGAAGACTTCGGAATGACCGGTGGTAGCAGCTTGCTTGCTGGAGTTACTGATGTGCGTTTTGTCTGTATCAGTGATGGAAGATTTCGACGCATCAGCAGAGTCTGGCTTTGACCCTTGGGAAGGAACTTGCCTAGCGCACAAAGCTCCGGCACACAAAACTAGCCCGCCGATGACCACCACATATTTTTGGTAAGACCACCAAGTTTTCATTGATACCTTACTAGTGTGGATCTTGGTTCAGACTTAAAACTGAGGCAAGCTGCTTTTAAAGCCAACCTGCCTCAGATCATTCAATACACGGAACTCAAATGCTGCTACTGTTTGCAGTTGAGTACGCCTGGAGCGCTAGCAGGATTTTTCTCGATGCAACCGCCCATGTCGCCACCGGCTTCACTCGGGCCGCCAAGAGTGTTGCCCTGCAAGCTGGTTGACAGAGTACCGTTGTTTCCAAGGATGGTCGATTGAGTGTAGTGCGAACGGTATACATCCAAACCGTCGCTGTTGTCGGTGGTGTGGAAAGGAACGAAGTCCGGAATCGTGCTGTTAACGTCGTCCTGGGTCCTCTGAACCAGAGCCTGCACATTCGCAAGCTGCGGATCGTTGGGATCAGCAACTACGCGGTACAGACGACCATGATCTGTAGGAGCCATCGCGGAGGTGGGGGAACGATGCGCCCGGTGTGACGGCGCAAGGTCCGGCGCAGCTCGGCAGAAGACCCGAAGAATATGACACATTGATCGGATCCACGCCGTCCAGAGTTAAATAGTTATAGCTGCTGTTTCCAGCCAGCTTGGAGAAGTTGCCATAGCCAAAGAAGGTATAGCCAATGGAATTGGCGATGCCCTTTACTCCGCCACCAGCGCTGCTGCCGTTAACTTCTTCGCCGGTGCCGATGGCACGTTGACGGGTAGCCGCCACCAGCAGTGCATCCGAGATTGAGTGGATTGAAAGGAGCTAGCGGTTGTGTCGGAGACACCCTTCTCTTGCGAATCCTTGGCATTAAGTTTCAGCCGAACCGTGGTGAACTCCATCGTGTTATAGGTGCCGGAAAGAGGTTCACGCAATAAGACGGTGATCGGGTTTCCACCGCCGCTGCCGCCGAATGCCTTCGATCCAGTGTCGCATTCCGTGCCATCGAACAAGCTAGCCAAAGGAAAAGTGTTCTTTGTGCCAACCTTCTTGACATCGATAATATTGCTCGCGGTGAAAGTACCGCCTCCATTGTTGATGAAAAATACGATAGGAGCAGCGCCAACCGGGATGGTGGTGTAGCCACGAACAGTGATCCTGCTGATGGGGTCTGTTCCATGTAGTGAGAAATTCACCGGAGTTGCTTTGGACGAACTGCTGGGCTGAGCGCTTAGGATCGGATTTCCGATATTCTTGTTGGGACCATGGTTATAACCAAGGCCAGCAAGGCTAAGGGCGTTGTACGCTGTGAGAAGACGCTTAGTGGCAAATTGAGCATCTTCAGGACGGATATCGGTTACGGCAGCGTTCACATGCTTGCCATTAACAGCCGCGAAGACGGAGGCAGGAAGTGCTCCATCGTTTGCATTGTCAGCCCAGAGTTGCGCCGCGATTGCATTCTGCCCAGCGGTACCGTTAAGGGTTGCATCAACGTTAACCGTAGCGCCATGCACTGGTGCAGTCTTTGTGCCGGCTGCCGCAAAGAAGGCGCGATTGCCAACAACAGAGTCGACGCTGGCGTCGGTCCATACGTCAGTTGGATTGCCACCACCATCATTACCGCCCCAAACGATCCAGATATTGGCCGGCTCGATTGGAATCGGGTTGGTTTGAGAGTTGCGCGGATCGGCCAGGAAAGCAACCGGGTTTCCGCCAGCCGTCTTTCCCTTCGCTGTCCAGTGACCAGCATTGCCTAGTCCAAAAGCAAAATCGTTAAAGGCAGAAAGGCCGAATGCCTGCCATTGCGCCGAAGAACCAGCGCCAACAAAGTGCACGGTCTGTGCGCTGGCGGCTGGAACGACGGCTACTGTCGCGGCAAGTAACGTTGCCGCAAAGAGCGATTTGATTCGTGTCATTGTATGAGTCTCCTCAAGAGTTTTTGCAATGCGCTGATGGGGCGATCCCCCGGTTTGACGTTCGCAGAGCGTTCATCCCTGCACGCCGTTATGAGCAACCTGCCTGCCAGCCGAACTAAACCCCCTTACTTCAAACTTTCCAATTTAGGCTGATAATCCGACAGTCCAGGAAGGCAATGACGAAGTTAATCGTCGAGTGCAACTATGCGGGAACTCTGTTACTCAGGAATGACGTAACTATTAAACTCGCGTGAATTTCCGTTGCAAATTGTGGAAATAGTTCGACGGCAGTTGAAATTTCGATGGATGCGGGCGGGTTTGCTAATTTGAGTTTCGTCAGTATGACTGTTGTGATACACCTTCGCACTTCCCCAATATGCGTGGTTGTAACCCTAATTTAACTCTCTAGTCATTCCACCGTAACAATCGCCGTGTACTTATATCTCTCTCACTGATTTTGTCCCTTTATGAAGTGTTATGGGTTTCTGATGTGCCCACTGCAGGCGCTCGTATAGGTGTGTGGAGTAAACATTAGTCCGCCAAGTTGGCCGAAGGAAGAGATACTGTGAAATTTTTTAGTCACATTTTGTTTGTCTTGGTTATTGTCTTCAGCGTCGCGAGGGGAGTCGCCGCTCAGAGCAATGGCGGCCAAAACACGGGCACGCTTGCGGGCAAAGTTAGCGATGCTTCCGGTACAGCCGTCTCGTCGGGCACAGTTAAATTAAGCAACGATTCGGGATTCATCCAGACTGTTATAAGTGACGACCAGGGAAAATATTCCATCAATTCCTTACCAGCGGGTACATACGACGTCACGGTTTCGGCCAAGACTTTCAAAGTATTCGAGGCGAAAGGAATTCCCGTGGACACGGGGGAGACCTTCACGCTCGATGCGACACTCGAACCCGCTGTAGAAGCATCTCCCGCCGAGGCTTCACAAAATCAACCTCAAGCTCCGGTGTATTCAGGCCCGCCGCTAATTTATGGTCCAACTTCAATGCCGACGCTCGCAGGCGGAACTCCAGAGCAACCGAGTCAGTTAGAGGCCATACCCTCTGGACCTTCCAGCGTGAATGTGGGTAAAGGTGACGGGACGATTAGCGGAACCGTAAACGATCCTTCCGGAGCGGTAGTAAGCAACGCGACGGTGAAGCTTACCAATAATGCAGGTATTTCGGAGACAGTTTTTAGTGACAGCAAGGGCAACTACGCCGTGCAGGGACTTCCGGCTGGTTCTTACAATCTGTCGGTTGCTGCGACAGGATTCAAGGAGTTTAAAGCTGAGAATGTGACTCTGACTGCCGGTCAGAGCATTCCACTCGATGCCGGTCTCGAAACAGCCGGAGCGAACGAACAAGTCAATGTTGAAGGACAAAAAGTTGCGCAGGTCGAAATGGAGAACGCCGAGGTCTCAGGCACCATTACGCAAAAAGAAGTTGTAACCCTTGGATTGAACGGGCGAAATTTCACACAGCTCATTACATTGACGCCAGGCGTGAGTAATCAGACTGGTCAGGATGAAGCCAAAGTGGGTGTAACTGGAAGCGTGAAGTACAGCGTGAATGGCGGTCGCGTCGAATACAACACGTTTGATGTGGATGGCGGCGACGTTTTGAACGCTGGCCTAAATGGCGCGGAAAGCACGTTAGTCGTTTATCCCAGCCTTGATGCTATCCAGGAAGTAAAAGTACTAACCTCCAACTACGGCGCTCAATACGGACGGACCGCCTCCGGCACTGTTCTAGTGAATACAAAGTCTGGCACGAATCAATGGCACGGGAATGCCTATGAGTTTATCCGCAACGAAGATTTCAACGCACGCAACTACTTTGACCAGACTAGAGGTGCACCGCGCTATCGTCGGAATGATTTTGGTTTCACCATAGGCGGGCCGCTCTCCATTCCGGGGCACTATAACGTGAACAAGGACAAAACTTACCTTTTCTGGTCAGAGGAATTCCGCATTGAAAACTCACCCAGTGATTTGCAGCCGGACTTTAATCACGCCGTCCCAACTCTAGCAGAGCGACAAGGAAATTTTAGCGATGTATGTCCGAACCCAAATGATCCCCTAGATAGAAATAAGCTGGTAGGGGGAAGCAATGGAACGGCCTTCCCAATTTCCGTTTGGCCTGATTGCCCCGGGCTCAATAGTTCCCAAGGCGCTCCTGCTGGTTATCGAACCCTTCTCACAAACAACAGCTTAGTTGGAGGTTTGCCCGGAACCTTGCAAGGAGGAATCGATCCGAATGCGACCGCCATTCTGAATCAGAATCTAATTCCGCTACCCAACTCCTATACCGGTTGCAACTCCAGTCTGGTTGGACAAACCGATCACACCACCGGCCTCCTTATCAAACCTTGCTACAACGCTGTTATTTCCGAGCCTACGTATTGGCGTGAAGAGCTGTTTCGACTTGATCACAACCTTAGTTCGAAGTTGAAGGCAAGCTTCCGTTATATCCATGACTCCTGGGACACAACCACTCCGACTCCTGAATGGGGCACTGTCCACAATACGTTTCCCACTGTGCAGAACAGATTTGTGGGCCCGGGGACCAGCATGGTGGCCCGCCTTACCCAGACCATCACTCCTTCATTGTTGAACGAGTTTGTAGTCAGTTATGCCAATTCCCACATAACTCTAGACAACAGGAGTGGCCCCGGAGGAGCCACCTTCACTCGGCCCACGGGCCTAGGCAATCCAGCGCAGGCGGGTACTTGCGGAGCCCCGGATGCTACTGGGGTCGTTGACTGCCCCATGGGCTATCTGTTCAAGAATGGTTTCGGAAATAAGGCGCCAGGTCTTGTGATTGCGGGCAACAATCAGGAGTACGGGGGAACAGGTTTCGCAGTAGATCCTTCGTATATGCCGTGGGAGCATACCAATCCCACTTACGGACTTCGTGATGATGTCAGCAAAGCAATCGGGAAACATACTCTCCAGTTTGGAGTGCAGTATCTGATTGCGCAGCGGAACGAACTTAATGGAGCACTCGGTGCCGCCACCGGTGATGTGCAGGGACTGCTGACATTCAGCAACGTCAATGGAGGTACATTCAGTCTTGGCAATGCCTTTGCGAATTTCCTGTTTCAGACTCCCCCGAATCCCAGTGCTCCCACCGGTGCAAATAGTATTCAAAGTTATACGCAAGACAGCGCCCAACTCAGGTATTACAACAATTACCAGATTGTAGAACCATACTTTCAGGATGACTGGAGAGTGAACCGTCGTTTGACGGTAAATTTGGGTGTGCGCCTGAGCCTTTTCGGTACTTACCACGAAAAGTACCTACGAGCCTACAACTGGGAGCCATCTGCTTTCAGTACTTCGCTTGCAGCCCAGGTGCTGGTCGATCCAACCACTGGACAGCTTGAAAACATCCCCGCACATAGGTCACAGAGCCCTGTGCCGATTCCTTTAAATTTAGGTAGTTTGGACCCGCGAATAACCAACGGTCTGGTGCAGTGTGGAGTCAATAACGTGCCAACTGGATGTATGAAGAACCACTTGGTCAATCCAGCGCCTCGCATCGGGTTTGCCTGGGATCCGCAAGGTAATGGTAAGAGTTCGATTCGGGCTGGCTACGGAATTTTCTTTGAACATGGCACCGGCAATGAAGCCAATACAGGATCTTTAGAAGGAAGTGCGCCCAACGTTCTCAGCGTAACGCAACCGTTCCCTAGCAGTTATGCCTGCATTGGCAACTTTGGCGCAACGTCGGCCAATAATTTTTGCGGTACTAACATCAATGGGAACGCGTTTCTGCCAGGGGCATATCCCATCAATGTTACGGCGATTCCTACAAAGGCGATTTGGCCCTATTCGCAGCAATGGAGTTTCAGCGTGCAACGCGAATTGCCGTCCAGTTTTGTGGCAACATTCGCCTATGTCGGCAGCAAAGGAACGCATCTCACGGTGGAGCGCCAGCTCAATCAGTTACGCCCGATCTCTTCAGCGCTCAATCCGTTTGCCCAACACGAACCTCTGCTAACGAGTGTTCCCGGAGTGAACGTCGCAGGTGGGGACTGCAGTTACTCCCAAAGTAATGATGTTTTCAAATTGCAAAATGGCACCACTATAAGCCCGCAGGATCCGGCGTTCATAAATTTGGAGGCGGCCTGCCAAGGACAGACGCCTGGCGCTGTTCCGGTTTCGAATACACTTCGTCCGTACCCCGGCTTGGGAGAGATCTTTTCGTTACAAAACGGAGCTGATTCTTCTTATCACGCGTTTCAATCTACTATCCGGCGGACAAAAGGACCGCTCACTGCTGGACTCTCTTATTCCTATAGCCACTCGATTGACGATTCTTCTGATCGCTCTGACGCTACCTTCGTCAATTCCTATGATTTGCGTTCGAATCGGGCCAGCTCTAACTTCGACCAGCGACATCTTTTGAACATAAGTTATGTCTGGCAACTACCCAAGCTTGCACAGCAGTTCAGCGATTGGCTGAACTCTTCCGCGTCAAGTAGCGCTTCCACGGAGACTCCTGCAAACCCGCCTCTACCAACGACCCCATCTCGCGTCGCTCATGCCATAGCAGATGGATGGCAATTTTCCGGAGTGACAACGCTTCAATCGGGAACCCCGTTCAGCGTCATTAACAATGCGGGCACCTCAGGGGTTTCGGTGCTGGACAATGCTGGGGTAGCCAATGGGGTGGGGGCGGGTTCATATCCGGACGTCGTCGGCGACCCGCATGCGCTTCCTCCGGCAGAGGGCAAGAACTCGAGGAGTTTTGGTCCTCTCCTTTTGAATCCGAATGCGTTCGTCGCGCCTCGCGGATTAACTTTCGGCAATGCGGGACGGAACTTTTTGAACAATCCTCGTCGTCTGAACTTCGATATGTCGCTGCTCAAGCACTTTGCCATCCGCGAAGGCAGCGAGTTGGAATTCCGAGCGGAAGCATTTAATGTTTTCAATCACACGCAATTTCGCATCTACAATCCCGACCTCGGAAATACCGGCAGCAACTCGATCAGCTGCTACGGCGGTCCAAATTATTCTGCGGGCTTCTTCGAACAAGGTGGGGTGAATTGTCTTGCCGGTAATTCGTTTTTGCATCCAGTTGATGCACACCGGCCGCGCACGTTGCAGCTAGCGTTGAAATACAACTTCTGAGGCGTGGTTTATTCGGATGATTTCCTCGACGCAAATCTTTTCGCAGAGCAACAGCTCACGCTTAAACGTCGGGATGTAGATGATTGATCTTTGAGCAAAGGGCTCCGATGTTACAAGTGTCTTATGGAATGTGCGAAGGGCTCAGTCCAAACCTGGTGGCGGTAACGAGCGATTTGGATTTCATCGAGACACGTTAACACATGCCGGCGGCCTACTGAAGCGTTAAGCCTGCCACAGTGCCGTGGTCTCCGCCTGAGCAGGTGGTATGAAGGTGCTGCACAAAACTGTATGTGCCGGAGGGTGTCGAACTCGGATCACTCGGCAAGGTCCAGTAGAATTGTCCTAGGGACGAGCCATCCGTCGCTAGCAGATTCGCTACAACTGATATTCCGCTAATGGCTCCGCTGATGGAAGCACTCGATACACAATTTGAACCAACTACCGTAACAGTTCCCGTAAGATTTGCAGAAGTATTGCCTATATTTGCGGCCTGAGTAATTGTGCCGCTAATTGAGAACGGACTGTCGGGACAGTTTTGCTTTGGCACTGAACATAATGTCCCTTGAAAGTTGCCACTTAACGGCTTGATCTGAGCCCCTGTCCAAGTGCCGGTTTGCGATTGTCCGCAACCAGTCGCCAAGATTGTGTAGTTACCGCTCATCGAGCCGTCCGCGGCCATGGTTCCTGTCATGCTGATTGTCTGCCCAGTTACATTCATGGTGAATGCAACATTTGATTGATTGACAGTTCCCGCAACGGTTCCCTGTCCTGCGCAGGTTTGCGCGCCAGTGATCAACAGATTGCCCCTGAGTGAACTGCCTGACTGGACAAGGAAACCAGACTGTACCAACTGCTTTGGGAATTGAGTCACAACCGAGTTTGTTAGAACCATTTGCCAATTCCCAGACAGAGGACCGTTAGAAGGAGTTGTTGCGGTAGAGGAACTGCCTCCGCCGCAGGCAGTGAATAACAAGATCAACAATAACCACAGTGCTGCGAATGCTTTCATGTTTGTGCCAGTTTTTCTTCCGTTGTTCACAGCCCACGAGTTTCGAAATCTTGCCTTCAATAACTCTCGATCTATTGAAAAGTCAGAGCGATGTCAGCGGTATCAGCCTTCAAAGACTGTTGATTGTTATCCAGAATCGCAGGACAAGGGCCGCTGCCGCTATTTCCAAGAGTGAGCCCGCTTTGCGTGCTGGTTAATCCATTTAAGGAGATCCCGCTAGAACTAACCGAGACAACGGCGGGAGTAGGCGGATTCCCAGCAGGACTGCCCAAATTGCCAATCTGAGTTCCATCCAGACCGAAGACTGACAACAAAACATTTTGTCCACTTATAGTCCCAGTCAAATAGGCAGTCCGAAAACATGGATAGTCAATTGCCGTAATAGTTCCGGTGACACTCGCGTTGCTCGCCCCAGTACCCGACGTTTGGGTAAACTCTCCAGAGACTACGATGGGCGCGGGCGGAGCCACCCCAGTAACCACTTGCATGTAAGTCGAATTCGAAAGCGTTCCCGTGAACTTCCCGGTCAGGGTGGGAATTAAAGAAGCGGTCCATGTTCCGGAGGTTGGTTTTGCAGTACAACCGCCAGCCAGAGTCGTATACTCTCCGCTCATGGATTGATTGTCGGACGAGATACTTCCGGTAAGATTTACTGTCGATCCTCCCTCATTCACAGCGAGGGTTACGTTTTGTCCATTCAAAGTCCCCGTGACCGAGCCCACGCCTGCGCAACTGAGGTTTTTAGGATTTCCGGGGATGACTACGCTGCCGGCGAAGGAGCTTTTCGACTGTTGCAGAAAACCTGAAATCGCCCACGCAAAGTGCGGATTCGTCGGAGGTTCGCTCTGAGTAAGATTCAATTGCCAATTGCCGCTCGGCGCACCACTCTGTGAATTGGAAGTGCCGCTACTACCACCTCCACAGGCTGTAAATAGCAAGAGAGCACCTACTAGCGACGCTACCGCCAGAAATCTCACAGATCTCTCCGTATAAACAGAAATAGAAATTGTTCGGTCGTAAACGTAGGATTCGGTCTTTCTTGGACATCCAGAGTAGTCTTCGGGACATTACGCTGTGATTACTGGTTCGTTAAAACTCGATGAATTTGGACGGAGTGACACGAGAATCATCCCGAATGGATTTTTGATAGGCGTCGAAATGTTTGGTTGGGTCTTGATGTGCCAATGGTTTGGGTACGAAGCCGCTGAAAGTCTTCAGCCCTTCATTGATGAATCGTTGTGCCGTCCGCACTCTCATGTCGAATTCGAAGTATTTTCAAACCATAGGAAAATCAAAACCTTTTAAATTAGTTCTATGTATCTCTATTACTTCGAGGATAGGTGTTTAGGGTGAGCGCTATGACCAAGTTGCGGTGGGAGTAGTGGATTGCGGAGCGACTCGCCCAACCCATTCCATCTTCTGTCCCTGCGGGTCGAGAAGCGGATCTCGACCGAAGTCGCGCTTAATCGAATCTGCCCAGCGGCGAGGCAAAGGGCGTTGTCTTCGCTGTTGTCCAAAATTGTGAAAGACAGCTGTGGAAGTCGCAGTCCTGAAATATAGTCGTCTTTCCTTAAAGACTTGCCACTCATCTCGCGATTCGTAAGGCTACGTTCACCTAACCATATCCGTTCGCGTTTGGGTTCAACGCAAAGAAGATTCAACGGAGCAGAATTGTGGCCCGCTGACACCGCTGCAGTCGGCTCCTTATGAAAAACGTGGAGTGCCAAACAGCACTTCAATAGTTTTCTACTTGCTGCATCCAGAATCATGGAATCGATATTACCTCTCGCGAGGGTGCATTCACGGGCGGCTGAGAGCTATCCGAAGCCACAATGCTGATCGTGCTAGTTCTCGGACCGATTCGTTTATCCAGCATCGGTAGCCGTCCGTCCGGCCAATGTAAAAAGAAGCTCAAATTTCGTTCCTAGAGGTGCGATTTTCGCTGCGAGTTTCTTCTGTTGGTGAAGGCTCACATCGGCTTCGAATTCCAGCACAATTTCCTGCTCCGTGCGCAGCACCTGCAAGCTTTCGACTGAAACGTGGGATTCGGCGAACGCGGAATTTGTGGCCGACATTGTTGGTTCCAGATTCTGTGCGGTAACTCGAAAAACCATCCGGCGAATCTTTAAACCGAAGATACTTTCCAACTGACCAACTACGACTAGGAGCATAAGGATCACAAAGGAGGTTATGGCCCCGGTCCAGTAAAGCCCCCCTCCTACCGCCATTCCGATACTTGCAACCACGAACATGGTCGCCGCCGTGGTCAGCCCGATGATCCCTCCACGCTCTCGCATAATTGCGCCGGCTCCCAGGAATCCAATTCCAGGAATAATTTGCGCCGCAATGCGAGTATGGTCGCCTATGCCGTACTTTGCAGCCAATTCATCAGAGAGCAATGTGAAAGTTGCAGCCCCGACACAGATAAACATGTTGGTGCGCAACCCGGCTGGTTTGTGCCGAATCGCGCGCTCAAGACCTATAAGTCCACCGAGAAAGGCAGAAAAAATGATACGAAAGAGCACTGGCCCGGTGATATCCACGTTGTGGAGTTGGTGCATTTACCTCCTTAGGGCTGTAGCATCGGAAAACTAAACCCACATGAAATGGCTCGGAACTGGACGCTTGGTACTCGCCAGCTGTGTCATGCGCGACTCGGCGTCAGGTCGGGGGCCACAGCGGAGCGCAATTCAGCTGGGCGTCACGCAGCATCTTAAAACCGCTTCGACCTATTCCTTAGAACTCGACCAGCGGAACCCGAGCGCGAAACTGGGCCCATAGAACTCGCGCTGGATGGGATATTGTGCGCTGCCTTGATAGAACCCAAACACCTCATTGTTCAGATTCAGTATTGAGGCAACGAGCTTGAGTCTGGGTTTAATGCGGAAACTCCCTTGCAAATCTAACTGCGTATGCGCATAGGTGTATTGATCTCCATTTGGACCCTTTACTCCCAATGGAGCGCCATCCACATATCCGTATTGGTAGATGTAGGCGGCATTATGCGTAAGCCCCAAGCGAGCGGAAACCCGGCGTTTGTCATAAGTGAGACCAATGTTCCAATTGTTCGGGCCTTGTCGCACCAGTGCTGGATCGAGGGCTCGTTGCGGTACTACCGCCCTCGATACAGTGTGGCTGTAGTTTGCTGAGAATCCGATACCGTTCAGGAATCCGGGTAAGAAGGTCAGAAGTTGCTGATACGCCGCCTCGACTCCCAATATGTGAGCTGTCGTCCCATTGACAGGTTGGACTTGTGTAAACCCATTAAAATTGCCAGATGTAATGGGACTGGTAACGGAGAAAATGGGAGCTTGCAGATCCTTGTAAAACACGCCGGCTTGAATAATGCCGACTGGCTTCAAGTAATGCTCCGCCAGGAGGTCAAAATTGTTCGCAGTGGTTGGTTTTAACGCCGGATTACCGACTGCGATCTGCTGATCTATGTCGCTCTCAAGAATGTATGGAGGAAGGTCCGAGAAGTTGGGGCGAGCAAGCGCTCTGAAATAACCAGCACGTAAACTGGTGGTCGGAGTCAAGGCGTATTGCAAATTTACGCTGGGCAGAGGAGTTACATAAGTATTATTCCCTGAAACAGGGTTGGTTGAGACGTAGTGACCGTTAGTATCAAAAGTCACATGATAACCGGTAAACGTGGATTGCGTCGTTTCGAAGCGTACGCCGGTCTCTATCCGAGCTCGGCCAAACGTGAGGGCATTCATTGCATATGCCGCATAAATTCTCTCGACCGTATGGTAATTATTAGGGTCCGAACGAGCCCGAGTTTGATCTATATCAAGTGTGACAGACGTAGGATTGGCAGCTTCAAACGCGAGAATCTTATTGTAATCAGAGAGGGGCGGTAGCGTGTACTGGCCGAAATAGTAATTCGGGTCCTTGGGGCCGTTCCCCAACACTTCGCTATACGGCAGTGCCGGACTTCCTGTAGCGACGTACACTGGTTCATAAGTCTTATTGGTTTTATCTCCGTTTCGTATTTTGCCACCAATTTCAAAAGATCCAACATGCGAGCCCAAGAGATAATGACGTGCTAAAGCGACACGATCCTTCGAGGTCCAGTTCTCTAACAGGGTCGATAGCACCTACTGTCTTGGTCAGCGTGTACAAAGAAGGATCGTTGATGTTTATTCCATTTAATACGGGGAACTTGGGAGTAGAAGGGGTCGAAGTATCAATCCCAAACGCCACGTTGGATGGACTGCTGAAGTACGTACTAGGAAACTGACCATCCTGCCGCTCTCGCGAGATTCCCACTTGATAGTCCAAGAAATACTTTTGGAAGTTCAGTCTTTCGCCTGCGGCAATGCTATAGATCCTTTGCTCGGGTGTGCGATTGAGGTGTCTCAGCACCACATTGCCTGTGCTGTCCGAGGTTGACTGGGTCAGGAGATTGCCAACGTTCTCCTGCACATTCCAGGTATCGCCAAAGTCCTTGAATTCGGAAAATAAGCCACGCACGTATGCGCTAGACCCATTGCTCAGGCGGTAATCGAGACCGCCTGCAAAACCGTAACGATGCCGCCGGAAGGCATATTCACGCAAATGAATGCCGCTGTATACCGGCACGAATCCACGGCCATCGCCGAAATCATTTGTGCCAGGAGAAGGTTCGATATCGTTATAGCCGCGCCCGTTATAGTCATAACTGCCGCCGAAAGCAATCCCAAGGCGCTTTTGCGCGCCGAAGCGTTTGCTCGTCGTGGCATCGTATTGAGTCAGCCAGCGCCCGTTTACGATTGGCGTATAGCCGCCCATTGCCGCAAACGCATAGAAAGTTTCGTCATCCGCACTCCTTGTAACTAGGTTTATGGATCCGCCGATAGCGTCGCCGTCCTGATTCGCCGACAAAGTCTTACTTACTTCAATCGACTCCACTAGGTCCGCGGGAATGATGTCCAGCTTTACATTGCGTACGTCGCGCTCTGGAGATGACACGTGCACGCCATTAATTGTCACATTGCTGAGTCGTGGTTCTGTCCCTCGAATCTGGACATACTTGCCTTCGCCTTCATCGCGCTCAAGTGACACGCCGGGCAATCGGCCCAGTGCATCGGCAACATTCGTATTTGGCAGACTAGTGATAACTTCGGCCGGCAACACTTCCAAAATGGTGTCTGCGGTACGTTCCCTGTTAAGGGCCTCGAGCTCGCCGTGCTCGCGTTCCCCACGAACTACAACCTCTTGATTGACCGACCCGATTGTAAGCAACGCATCCGCTTGTACCAAGCGTCCCGCCGCAACGGTCACAGGTGCGGAAAATGACGCGAATCCGATGTAAGAAACCGTGAGCGTATAGTTGCCGGCCGGAACTTCCGGAATCGTGAACTGACCTTGGTCGTCAGATACTGCGGTCACGCCCCTTGGTTGCAGTTCGGCTCGAGCACCCTGCAAAGCATTATGTAATGGATCGGTTGCGCGACCGGTGATGGTGCCTGTACCCAAGTGTGCCTGGACCTTAGCAGAAGCGCTTTCGCTCACTTGGGCACACAAGGAGATGCTTGCAGGTCCGAGCATGAGGGAAAAGAGGAGAGGCATAATCAGGATCTTCTCTGTGATTTGTAAATTTCTTGAAACTAAATTTCGAGTTGATCGCTGATTTAATGCACAAATCGATTCAGGCTTCATGTTCTCCTCCGACTCGTACTTGAGATCGTGATGTGTGAACGCAGCCGTCAGTTCCGATTCCGAGTGACGCCAGCAAATGCAGTCTGCAACGAGAGTGTTACAGTACAATTAAAAATCTGCCTGCGTATAGGTTATTTACAAATTTCTTTTCTGAGTAGTTATCCAAGCCATAACTGAAAGCGCGACTATAACGTTTAGTTATCGCATCCATAATGGGGTAGGAAACTTTCCGTTGCGCGAACCAAAAACTTAGAGAATTGTCGTCTTTGAGCACGTAGTATGTGAAAACTATGCGAACGATCAAATTAGTTATTTTTGACATCGGTGGGACAATCATCGAAGACAAGGGAGAAGTAATTACTTCGTTTGCCGCTGCTCTGGCGGCAAACGGGTTGGCCGCAAGCGAGGCGGAGTTAAAAGAGGTAAAAGGCTCATCGAAACGAGATGTGATCAAAAAGTTTGTAGAGCGTCAGTGGGGTAAGGACGCCGCGGGCAACGAAGATCGCATCTGTAAAGCTTACGGAGATTTCAAATCAGAACTGGAGAGTAAGTTTTCGAATGGCGGGGTGAACCCGATCGCAGGTGCGGGAGCGACCTTCGCTTGGCTGAAGGCCCAAGGCATCGGTTGCGCCACTACCACGGGTTTTTATAGATCTATTACGGATCGGATATTGAGTTCTACCGGTTGGGGAGACAAGTTCGTGGCTAATATCTGCAGTGATGACGTGAAGGATGGGCGCCCGGCCCCATATATGATTTTTCGGGCCATGGAAGCAGCACGAGTCGATGATGTGCGACAAGTTCTTAACGTCGGCGACACTCCCTTAGATCTTCAAGCCGGAAAGCGAGCTGGAGTGCTAGGTGTAATTGGTGTCATGTCCGGAATTCACAAACAAGATCGCTTGTTAAAGGAATCGCCTTCTCACCTCATCGTAAGCGTGGCAGAGTTACCGGCGCTCATTGAGACGCATTATTCTTGATTCACGAAATTCCGCTCTGATGAAGCCAACAGGATGGAGCGGAACGCGCGAGCAGGTGGGCTGAGATTGTGCTGTGTCTTCGCAATGAGAGTCAGAGGACGCATAAGAGCAAGTCCCTTAACTTTGGAAGAACTCAAACGTTCTGAAGATACCTCGGCCTCCACTGTTCGCCAGGAGAGAATAGCGATGCCGAGATTGGCCTCAACCAAGGCCTTAATCACCTCATTGTTATTCAGCTCCAAGCTGGAGGCGAGGCGAATTCCTATTTCAGAAAATCTACTCTCAACGAATAGCCTTGTACCGGAAGTAGGCTCCCGGAGAATGAAAGTTTCACGTGCGAGTTCTTGCGGATCAATCGCCGTTTCGGACGCAAACCGATGCCGTTTTCCGACGACGACGACAAGTTCATCAGTACCAAACTGTTCAGCCGTTAAGTCTTCGAGAATCGAATGCGACAGAGTGACCCCGAGCTCAAAACGATTGTCCGCGACAGCCTGTTCGACCTGTCTGGAGTTGTAGACCTGAAGATTCAATGCCACTTCGGGATTTTGGACGCGGAACTCACCCAAAGCCGGCGGGAGAACATGCTCGGCAGCAATAACAACGCTGGCAATATCGAGACGTCCCACAATTACTTCTCGCAACTCTGCAGTCTCGCGTTCAGTGGCTGCGATTCGCTGCAGTATGTCGTTCGCATGACGATTAAGAAGAACACCGGATTCGGTCAGATATACCCGTCTACCAACACGGCGAAAAAGGGCGACTCGAAGTTTCGCTTCTAGCTCATGAACTTGATTGGAGACATACGGCTGGCTTACCTGCAGTTCCTCTGCGGCGCGGGAAAAACTCGCGAGGCGAGCTACCGATTCAAATATTCTGAGTCCCGCGACGGTCACCGAAG
Source organism: Terriglobia bacterium (assembly GCA_963791575.1). GTDB lineage: Bacteria > Acidobacteriota > Terriglobia > Terriglobales > Acidobacteriaceae > JAOAPG01. The sequence continues at coordinate 66,804 of CAWBSY010000001.1, forward strand.
ATGCCGGATAAGGACCTTGGGGCGCTGTCTTATCGACCATAAACGTGCTAACGATTTTTATCACATGCCTACAAACCTATTCATCACCAAAGCTGGCTCTGGGCCAGAGCGCTCTATGAATTCCACGGAGACTCATGATACTCGCTGATCGTACAAAAAAGATAACGCCACCAGGTACGTCGAGAATGCGCGAGCTAGCCAATGATTTGAAAAGGTCCGGCATTGATGTAATTAATTTCGCTGCCGGAGAATTGGATGGTGATGCGAGTGATCTAATAAGAACGGCAGCCAAACGCGCCATCGATGAGGGATGCAATAAATATACTCCCACGTTGGGAATGAAGCTGCTGCGAGAGCGCATTGCCGAACAAGTTTCTCAACGATGCGGCACGCCATATGTTCCAAGTGAAATTGGAGTAACCGCGGGCGCGAAGCAGGCGCTTTACAACGCAGCTATGGTTCTTTTCAACCCGGGGGACGAGATTATCATTCCACGACCATACTGGGTGACGTTCCCAGCTCAAGTTGAAATGGCGGGAGCTAAGCCGGTCTTCGTTGATACAAGAAAAACAGGTTACAAGTTAGCCGTAGAAGACTTGGAAAAAACCATCACTCCGGCGACAAAGGCAATCATCATTAATAGCCCCAACAACCCCACAGGTGTGATCTACGATCACGAAGCCCTTTTTCGTATTGCGCAAATTGCGGCAGAGGGAAAATTCTGGATCATCTTCGACGAGTGCTATTCAGAGCTGGTGCGAGCTGGAGCGGCCCATTGCAATGTGGTGCAACTGCTAAATGACATCAAGCAACAGACCGTTCTGGTGAACTCCTTCTCAAAGAGCCACGCGGTTACAGGTTGGAGGATTGGGTACGCTTGCGCACCCAAGCATGTCATTAGCGCAATGGAAAATTTCCAAGGGCACACTACATCGAATCCGTGCACCATATCCCAGCATGCTGCTGCAGCCGCCCTCCAGCATGACGACGGTGTCTTCATACAAAACGTGAACGCAGTACTTGAGGAGCGTCTGCGCATCGCAATGGGCATAGTTAATTCAATGGCCGAAATAAGGTGTGCGCCAGCGGAGGGCGCATTTTACCTGTTCCTCAATGTAGAACAGAAGTTTGGGAAGAGTTATCACGATCGGTTTGTCAATAGCGCTAGCGATGTTTGCGAGCTATTGTTGAGCGAGGCGAATGTTGCTGTGGTTCCGGGCGACGCTTTTGGAGACCCAACCGGCGTTCGCGTGTCGTATGCAATCGGGACCAAGCAGGTTGAAGAGGGGCTGCACCGTATGAAGCGGCTCTTCGACAATATTGTTTGAGTGCGATACCTGTTTACTGGATGTGAGACCGAGATTTGTAACTTACTGCCTAGAGTGTTCTCAAGTGTTTGGCTCAGGGATATTGAAGGACCTTTTTACAATGCGAAAAAGTCTGCTGCTCCTACCGTTGTTTCTGCACCTAACCACATTCCTCTACTCGCAACAGCTCCCGCAAAAACACTTTGATGGAAAGACTTGGTGGGAATACATCAAGGTTGTGGCTGATGACAGTATGGAAGGTCGCGAGACCGGGAGCGAAGGCCTGCGAAAGGCGGAAGCTTACGTTGTGGAGCAGTTAAAAAAGATAGGCGCCCAGCCTGCAGGCATAAACGGGTTTTACCAACCCGTCAGGTTCATCTCGCGCCAGATAGTGGAGAAAGAATCAAGTGCCGCGCTCGCGCATAATGGCATAGAGGAGTCGCTTGTCCTCGGAGATGACGTGCAATTTAACACGCGGGTTGATTTGGCCTCTGATGAAGTGAAGGCCCCTCTGGTTTTTGCCGGATACGGTTTAAAAATCCCCGAGAAGAACTATGACGATCTACTCGGGCTCGACTTGAAGGGCAAGATTGCCGTAATCCTGACAGGCTTTCCCGCAAACATCCCCACCAGCATGGCCGCGCACTATCAATGGGCGGGAGAGAGATGGAAGATATTCCGTGACGCGGGTGCGATTGGAATCATTACCATTCCCAATCCCGCATCCATGGATATTCCTTGGGGCCGAACGTCCCTGAATCGGACGCATCCTCAGATGGATTTGGCCAACTCCGAACTCAACGAATTAGGGGGCCAGAGAGTTGCCCTCACCTTTAATCCCGCGCGTGCAGAGAAACTGTTCGCAGGTTCGGGGCACACATTTCAGGAGCTTGCCGAGCAGGCGAAAGAACGAAAACCATTACCTCGATTTCCCTTATCTGTTTCGCTCAAGTGCCAAGCGCAGGTTGATAAGCAAGAGGTCACCTCGAATAATGTAGTCGCCAAGTTACAAGGCAGCGATCCTGAACTCGGAAACGAGTTTGTTGTTCTTTCTGCCCACATTGACCACTTAGGCATTGGGGAGCCGATCAACGGAGATCGCATTTACAACGGTGCGATGGACAACGGTTCGGGCATTGCGTTGTTGCTGGATATGGCTGCATCGCTCCGACAGGAAAGACTGCGTCGATCGATTTTGTTCGTTTTTGTCACAGCAGAAGAAAAGGGTTTACTTGGATCAAAATACTTTGCCGCTTATCCCACGGTAGATCCGAAGTCTATAGTGGCCGACATCAATGTTGATATGTTCCTGCCAATTGTGCCGTTAACCGTGCTTAAGGTAAAAGGACTTGCCGAATCGGACCTTGGAGATGAAGCAACCCGAGTTGCCCAATCGTTCAATGTGCGTGTGCTTCCGGACCTTCAACCTCTACGTAACTCATTTATCCGCAGTGACCAATACAGTTTTGTTCGCCATGGTATTCCATCCTTAAATATGGAGATCGGCTTCGTTCCGGATTCACCGGAGCAGAAGATATTTAAGGATTGGCTTACAAATCACTACCATGCCCCGTCCGACGATGTCAGTCAGCCAATAAATTTTTCCGCTGCTGCGCTATACGAAGAAATTATGCGAAAGCTACTCATCTCAGTCGCCAATACCCCCGCACGTCCACAATGGAAATCTGACAGTTTTTTCAGTGGTATGTCCAATAAGACGCGCATCGGAACGTTGAAGGGAAACATGCGATGAAAAGCAATCAAGCCGGATGCTGAGCTGAGTAATATTATGCGAAGCCATTCTGCTGACAGCCTCGTCGCAAATCCTTCTACCCTGTCTGCGGAGAATGGCTTGGTGCGCGCAATCGGACCTTGGAGCCTTTTCGCGCTGATGGTAAATCTCATCGTTGGCGCTGGCATCTTTGGCCTCCCCTCCGCCGCAGCCAGAGTCCTGGGCAGTCAAAGCCCGATCGCGTATCTTTTTGCCGCAGCAGGAATGGGCATAATCGCCGCCTGTATTGCCGAGGTTGCTTCGCGCTTTCATCAGGCTGGCGGGCCATATCTTTACGCTAGAGTCGCTTTTGGACGTCTTCTTGGATTACAGACCGGGTGGCTGTTGTGGCTCACGCGCGTAAGTTCGGCAGCCGCCGTCGCCAATTTGTTCATCGATTACTCATCGGAATTCTGGCCGCAGGCGGAAAAACCGTTCACTCGACTCACGGTCCTTACCATTCTGATCGGCGGGCTTGCCGTCATAAACATTCGGGGTGTAAAGATGGGAACGCGGGTCAGCGATTTTTTCACGATCGCCAAGCTGGTGCCGTTGCTGATTTTCGTGGCTGCAGGTGTCCTCTTTCTTGTGGTTCACGGCAGCCCAGTTGTGACGATCGCTAAGTCTCATCCTGCCGGCGACTGGCTAAGTGCGGTATTGCTCCTTATATATGCTTTCAGCGGCTTTGAGTCTGCGTTGATTCCGGCTGGCGAAGTCAAAGATCCTAGTCGGACCATTCCGAGGGCGTTAATGAGCGCATTGCCAACAGTTGCAATTATTTATTTCCTTGTGCAAGTAGTCGTGGTACACACCCTTGCCAACTCTGCGCAGAGCGCTCGACCCCTCTCGGCGGCGGCGTATGTCTTCGGGGGTAAGACCATGGCCACCATCGTTGGTCTTGGCGCGCTACTCTCGACCTTCGGGAGTCTCGCCGCCAACATGATCGCTAACCCGCGGGTGACTTTTGCCTTCGCAGAGCAAGGTGATTTTCCAAAATGGTTCGCCTCTATTCATCGTCGCTACCAAACTCCCTACGTCTCAATCATTGCCTTTGCTGTCCTGTTGTGGGCACTCTCAGCGTTGGGCAGTTTCCGCTGGAACGCTACGCTTTCCGCCATCTCTCGTCTGTTCGCGTATATGATCGCTTGCGCGGCTCTGCCGGTGTTACGCAAGAAATTCCCCGGACGGAAGGGTTTTTACCTGCCCGGCGGTATCGTGTTTGCTGTATTAGGAATGTTGTTTGCTCTAGCAGTGGCTAGCCGTATGGGCGTCGCTGAATTGATCGCGCTTGCCATAACAACAGCCTTTACGTTCCTGAACTGGCTGTTTGTCCGTCATGCTCCGGCTATTAACTCTTCGAACGCTTGCCGTTCCACCTCGACGTAATGCTCTACGCCGGTGGACACGGTTTCTTCTTTCTGCAGAGTATTACCGGGTTGCAGACGAAGCGCGACCGTCGCCCGGCTTTCAGCGCACGCATGTTGCCATGAGCAAAAGAGCACTCGTCTGTTTCTGCTCGGCCAGCGCCCAAGTCGGTGACTCGGTGACAGTCGAACTGCACAAAGGGGCTCTCCGCATCCCTTGGATCGGAACAATTTCAAAAACGCAGTGACCCGAAAAGCAACTGCGAAATGAACTCCAGCGCCAAAGCATCCTCCTCGGTCGACTGGAACCGCGTCACGGTGCAGAACTCGCATCGACAGTCTGGTTTTGATGTGCAGCGGATTGCCGGAGGGACTATCGTCGGCTGGGTTCGGAGATGGTCATATCTGTGTTACAACTGTCTTCCACATTCAGCCTAGCTCTATGGCGAGCGGATGCTAATTGGAGTGCGAGATTCTTTCTTCCATGAAAGACATTATTCGTGAGTCATCGGCTGTTTTTAGGGTCGGAAAGGTCTCTTTCAGCCAACCAATCATTTCAGTCGTATAAAACGGTTTATCTTTCAGCATTGCAATAAAGAACTGAAATCCAGCAGGGTCATTTATGGAGACGAGGGCCTGTGCGGCTGAAGTGCGAACCCATGTCTGCTGGGAGTTCTGCAACAAGCGACGAAGGTACGGTAGTGCGATTTGACCGTAGCTGCCGATGCCGTCCACTACACTCATGCGACCAGACCCATGGGGGTCATCAGGATCGTAGATTGCTGTTGCCTTCGTCAGTTTCGGCAGGTCGCTGGCGTCCTTGAACCAAGTAATACAGATTAGGGATTGTTCTACGGCGAGATTTGCATCCACCATTTCCCAAAGCGATTGATGTGTTCCGGCTGTGCGCTTCTCTCCGAAATAATTGGATAGCCACCATGCCGCCTGCTCGTTCCTTTGACCGACGATATGATGGACAGACGAATCGAGAAGCCGAGAGACTGTGTGCAAGGTCTTTGGCATAAGTCCGAAAGACGGATCGCTAAGCAGCACAAGAGTGTGGATTGCGCCCAACGCCCGTTGAGGACTGTCGGAGTTTAGATTCGCTAAAGCTACGGCCGCAAGTTGTTCACTAATTGGTTTGAAAATCTGCCCTGAAGAACTAAGTGAATACGCTAAATAATCGTTTGGGCCTTCGCTTTTGATGATGAAAAGTGTTTCTTGGCGGACAAGTTCTGGATCAAACAGGGCTAAACTATCGCCAGCATACGAGCCGACAATCTGGTCGGAGGTGTAGGTCTTCTCCAAGACTGCATCGAGTGTTGCGCGAGTGCGTGATGCCAGTAAAGATGGAAGGAAGTCTCCTACGATTAATCCGGGACTTGTCGGACTGCTGTTTAGCTGAGAGGCAAGCCATCGGCCGACATCGACCGAAGCGGATCGCTGAACCTCCAGCGGTGTCCACTCCGAGTGTTCGGTAATCTCACTCCGCCCATTGATGTACTCGGACCGGGTGTATCGCACGAGATAGAGGCCCGGTTCCATGCTCGGGTATTGAAGATGGAGAGGCAGTCTCGATTCCGGTGATTCGGGCGCAGAAACCCACCCACACATTGCGCCAGCGTGCCCGTGTAACAGGGGAAGCTTTACTGGTGTCAGTTTGGTTCCGTTGTGTTGAACCTCGACTTGATTGCATCCGAAATCGGTAGGTGTTGTGCTCGCGGGATAATGGATTTTGTGCGGTTTGTCACTGTTTACCATGAGCCATATCGGCATTCCGGCATATGCAGGGCTGGTGAAGGAAATCCTGACCGTTTGAACGCCCTGCACCGTATCCGAAGCGGTCGCACATGATAATGCCAACCAGAACGGAACGACATAATGAAGAACCCGTCGCATCGATCAACAGTTTAGAACAGGTCTGGCTTCTAGCTAGGCGGGCATGTCAGAAGGTATACCTGTGAACCAGCACCGAGTCCGGCGAAACAGGGGGCGAAAGGCCGCATACATTGAAGTCGCGTACTGAAGCCTTTTGAGACGGGGCTTGCATCAGCAGAAATCGCACGCCCAACAAAAATAGACGCTGCTTCACCACTTGGCTCTGAGAGCCCTCAACCCATGCCGTCGCCGGTGCGGAAGGCTTCTGTGATGCGTGGGACTGCAGCCAACGAGCCCAAAGCCAATTCAAAAGCTCCGGGTAGATATGCGGGACTGTCTTCATTCGCCAACGTAAAGGCCTGTTCTTCACTCAGACTGAACTTGTCGGTCTTTGCATCGTAGGTGACGTAGCTTCCGGCAGCTTGTGATGATAACCACTCGCGCAAATAGCGTTCGTCAGTATCTGTCTTGGCGGCAAGTTGGGCAGAAGTCATTGGCTCCCCGGCGAGTGCCTTGTACAGTGTTCTGCAATAGTCTCAGGCGTCAAATCGTCTGGTCTTTTCATCAGGTCTTCTAAAAACAGAACCCGAGGAATCGACGGGTGTCCCACAATGCCAGATAAAGCGCTCGCGACCTCTTGGATACCTGGGTAGCTCACTGTCGAGTCCGGGAGCTAATCCTTAAGAAAGTGCATAAGTGAGGCGATGTTTTCGTTTCGGAATGTCCGTCCCAATAATCTTATTGGCCAAGCGCCCTAGTGGAGCTGCAAGCTATGAGAACCCCTATTAGCTGGCATGTGCTGCCCGAATATTTGATTGTAGAGGGAGAACACTGCCGCTGAATGAGATAGGTAAGGGCGAAGAATGGACTAGCAATTTCCAGTCCGATTCCGCAGGCTGACTGTTCGGGACACCGTCAGGACACTAAGATCAGATTCGGCAGGAACACCCAAGCGTGCATTTCTTCATAACTGCTTGTAGATCTTGATTCTGGCGGAGAGGGGGGGATTCGAACCCCCGGTACAGCTTTTGACCGTACAACGGTTTAGCAAACCGCCGCCTTCAGCCACTCGGCCACCTCTCCGGCGTGCGTTTTCAAAAGCTTACCACAGAACTAATCACAGTTCGCTGAACAACTGCTGACCTCGCCGCCAAAAAGTGCAGAAAACCGCCGCTGGCTTTCTGCTACGGGGCCATAGCTAGCTCCGCAGCCTTCGTCGAAATTTAATTCTAGCTGCTGCCGATCTGTTTCGGCTCGTCCTAATGCTTAAATCCGCGACTGCACCTTGCCCGCTGCTTCGAGAACGCTCGAATCAAAAACCTTGATGTAGTGCTCGCGGGTCACGTGTGGCTTCGAGTGGCCCAAATCCGTTGCACCACCTTGTCCTGAGCTCCCCATCGCATAGAGGTTCGAAGCCAGCCCCCGCCGGAACGCGTGGCCACCGTACCACAGTGTGGATAGCCTCAAAGGCTCGCCGAACCACTCGCCTCCCCAGTTTGTCCACATTCATAGGCAGTCCATTCCCGCAGTGAAAAACCACGGCGGCTTGTGGGTTACTCATCGACCTGCAGTGTTCATTCAAGATTGTCGCCAAGGCAGGCATGACCGGCACGGAATCGCGGCTGGCACGCGTCTTCGGGAGGTTCACCACCGGTTGTCCCGCCGATGGTCGAATACTCCCTGACGCTCCATGGGCCGGCTCTTCATCGAGCCGATCGAGATGCTTTATGCGTGGCGGTCAAGAACGACGGCCACGTAGGTGTTAATACTTACCTACGTGCCGGGAGCGCCAGGCGATCATAAGCGTCCTGCGCGACACAAAGGGTCGTGTGGGAGGGACGGACGGCGCTGCCGCGCGTATGGCAATCAACCGAACTACACTTATTTCCCGTATAAAAAAATTTGGCATTGATCCTAAACATCTCTCTCGCCTCGCGCATGCGCGCTCACATTCAAGCCGGAAATTGTACAAACTGGTGACATCACGTTGACATCCGCTCGACACATTCAAAATACGATTTGACAGCTACCAGGTTAGAGGAATGTCGTTCAAGTCTACGCAGAACCCAGGTACTGACTCCCTCGCCCCGGCTTAGCACCATTCAGTCAAGGAGATTCCACATGAAACTTCGCACTTTCGCTCTCACAGCTTGCTTCGGGCTGGTAGTAATGTTTGGATCCAGCGTAGCCCTGGCGCAATATCAACTTAAGAATCTAGTTTCGAATCAAATAGGAATGGCAAAACACATTGATCCACTTATCGTAAATGCCTGGGGCTTGGTGTATGGACCCGGCGGGCCGTTCTGGGTCAGCGATGAAGGAACCGGTTGGTCGACACTCTACAATGGCACAGGAGTCAAACAGGGGTTGGAGGTAGTAGTGCCTTCCGCAAGCGGAGCGGGCACAGGCTCACCGACTGGAATCGTTTTTAACGGATCGCCAGAGTTCCAGGTACAAGGGTGGAAGGCGATCTTCCTGTTCGCGACACTCGATGGAACTATCAGCGGATGGGCGCCACAGTCCAATCCCAATCAGGCCATTATTGCTGTGAGCAACCCCAGCTCTGTTTACACAGGCTTGGCGATCACCAGTAAGACTACAGGGAACCGTTTGTTCGCTGCCGACACCGCCAACAACAAGATCGATGTGTACGACGGTAATTTCAGCCTTGTAAATTCGTTTACTGATACCACCCTACCGGCGGGTTTTACGGCCTTTGGCATTCAGGATATCAATGGTCAGGTTTATGTTACGTTCGCCAGTGCCTCCGGTGCGGCCGATGGTTTTGTGGACATCTTCAGCGAAGATGGAACACTCCTGAAGCAGCTCATACACGGCAGGCCGCTGAATCAGCCTTGGGGATTTGCCATGGCACCGAAGAATTTCGGACCGCTCAGCAACACCCTGCTGGTTTCCAACAACACCAACCGCGGTACCATAAACGCCTTCAATGCCTTGACTGGACAGTTTGTGGGTTCGGTGAAGGATACGAATGGCAAATTAATCCATATCGATCAACTTTGGGGAATCGACTTCGGCGGTGGCACGGCAAACAATGGCCGCACGAATCAGCTGTTCTTCACTGCGGGCCCCAGCAACAACCTGGCTGGAACATTTGGAGTGATCTCGTTCTAGTAAGCTGAACGCAGAACTTCACGGAGAGGCCGCTTTCGGGCGGCCTTTTTTAATCTTGAGTTGTAAAGGCGGAAGCTCAAGAAACTGCTTGATATGAAGTTTTAGGAGTTAACGGCTGTACTGATTCTTCTTTTTCTCCGCATGCCTTTCCATCCCCAGCTGGATCAGCCTCTCAATTAGATCGGGATACGATATACCCGTCGCTGCCCACATCTTGGGATACATGCTGATCGCCGTGAAGCCTGGCATGGTATTGATTTCGTTTAAATAAATCTTGCGCGTCTGGGGATCCATCAGGAAATCGACTCGCGCCAGCCCGGCGCAGTCCACCGCTTTGAATGCGCTGATGGCTAGCTGCTGAATCTTCTTCGTCTCCGCCTTGGTAATCTTGGCCGGAAGGAAGAGCTGTGAGCCTTCATCGAGATACTTTGCCGTGTAGTCATAAAATTCTTTGACTGGAACAATCTCACCCGGCAAAGATGCTTGCGGTTTGTCGTTTCCAAGAACGGAGCATTCGATCTCACGAGCCTTCTGCTTTTTGCCACCAACGCCCTGTTCGATCACGATCTTGCGATCAAACTTTGCCGCTTCCTCAATCGCGGGACCAAGCTCTTTGCGGTCATGCGCTTTGGAAATGCCGACTGACGATCCAAGGTTTGCTGGCTTCACAAACAGCGGATACTTGAGCTTGCTCTCGACCAGCTTCTGAACCTTCTTTGAATTCTCTTCCCACTCACTGCGCAAGACTGTCACGTGTTTAACGATGGGAAGTCCGGCGGCGCGAAACAAAGACTTCATGATGTCTTTGTCCATGCCTGCGGCTGAACCGAGGACACCCGCGCCTACGTAAGGCAAGTCCGCGAGTTCGAGCAAGCCTTGGATGGTTCCGTCTTCTCCGAATGTTCCATGCAGCACGGGGAAAATAATATCGACGTTGATGGCGCGGTCGGTGGAGCGGCGTGTCAGCGCGTCGGTTTGAAACGGCGCGAGAGAATTGCCGTGGCGCTGTGGTTCCGGTGGAACGATGACAGCTTCACCCGTAGCAAGCATCGCTGCGCCGGGAGTGGTGTCGGGATTGCCCGCACGCAATTGCGAAGTGTCGGTGGCTTTGCCTGTCAACAAATTCTCAGCGTCGGCTGCGGTGACCCAACGGCCTTCTTTGGTGATCCCGATCGGAACGACTTCGTATCTATTTTTATCGATGGCGTTGAAAACCGAAGCGGCAGAGAGTAAAGAGATTTCGTGCTCGCCACTGCGTCCGCCGAAAAGAATGCCAACACGTAGTTTCTTCATCCTGTTTAGTGTGGCGGGTAGGCGACGCTCGCGTCAATTGTCAGGGATGACGGTCTGGGTTCGTGCGGGATAGAGCGTTTTTTCGAGAGACTGAGATCGAGTGGGGAATTAGAAAAGTCCCCGCCCAAGCAAAGCTAGAACGGGGCACCCGCATTTACAGGATTTTTTTTCCGAAGGCTGAGGCTGTTAGTTCCACCGCCAGTTCAGCTGTGCGGTTGTGTTCATCGATTACGGGATTTACTTCTACTATTTCGAAGCTCAACATGCGACCGTGGTCGGCGATGATTTCCATTGCAAGGTGCGCTTCGCGATAAGTTGCTCCGCCTCGGACTGGCGTTCCTACTCCGGGCGCGTCTTCGGGGTCAATCCAATCCATATCTAGTGACACATGATAGCCGGCTGTTCCACGTCCTGCCATTCGCAATGCTTCTTCCATCACCGTTCTCATGCCGCGCTCGTCAATGTCGCGCATGGTGAAGACTCCTATGCCAGCGCGACGGACATTTTCTTTTTCCACGGCATCGATGTCGCGTACGCCGACTAAGACGCAATTCTCGGGATTCACTTTTGGAGAGAAATCAAAAATGTTGGAAAGCTCGGACGGACCTAATCCCATAGTTGCGGCCAGCGGCATACCGTGCACATTGCCGCTTGGCGAACTGTCGGGAGTGTTGATGTCGGTGTGGGCGTCGATCCAGATCAATCCTATTCTTTGGTTTTGACGGCGATAAAACTCAGCAACTCCGGCGACGGTACCAGCGGCTACAGAATGATCTCCACCCAGCACCATGGGAACTTTGTTAGCTTCGAGAGTTTCGAGGACCAGTTCGGCATGTTTAGTGCAGGTCGCAGTGATTTCTTTTAGATACTTGGCATGGGCATCGCCTTCCTGCTTTTGTTCGGGGATTGCAACGGGAACGTTTCCCGCGTCTTCCACATCATGCCCGAGCGCTTCGAGACGCGCTTCGAGTCCAGCGACGCGAACGGCGGACGGGCCCATATCAACGCCGCGTCGGGATTGGCCCAAATCCAAGGGAACGCCGATCACACGAATTTTGCGAGGAACGATACTGGAGAACAACGACGCGGTTGTTTTCATAAAGTTATTCAAATTTCAGGCAACAGCAGTCCGGTTACGGATAGAGGCGATGCAACATTCGTGGAAATGGAATTGTCTCTCGCACGTGATCAAGCCCGCATATCCATGCTACCGCTCTTTCGATTCCCATGCCGAAGCCGCCGTGCGGAACGCTGCCATACTTGCGCAAATCGAGATACCACTTGAACGCCTCTTCGGGAAGGCCGTGTTCGTGAATGCGCTTAACCAATAAATCGTAGGAAGCCATGCGTTGGGAGCCACCGATGATTTCTCCGTAACCCTCGGGCGCGAGTACATCGACACACAATGCCAACTCGGGCCGATCGGGATCGGGTTCCATGTAGAACGCCTTCACCTTGGCGGGATAACGATGGATCATCACTGGCTTATCAAACTTCGATGAAATGTAAGTCTCGTCAGGAGAACCTAAATCTCCGCCCCATTCGAATTTGTTTTCCAGCGCACCTGACGCGTGACCTTCCTGCAAGATTTTGACGGCTTCGTCGTAAGTAATTCGAGGAAAGGGCGCTTCGATTTTCTGGAGCTTGGAAATATCGCGGCCAATAGTTTGAAGATCGTTGGGGCGGCGTTCCAGACAGCGCTTCACCATGAAACTGATGAGGGCTTCGCCTAGATCCATAAGATCATCGAGTTTGGCGTAGGCGACTTCAGGTTCGACCATCCAGAACTCGGTGAGGTGGCGACGCGTTTTGCTTTTCTCGGCGCGGAACGTTGGTCCAAATGAATAGACTTTCCCGAGCGCCATCGCAGTGGCTTCGATATAGAGCTGGCCGGACTGGGTGAGATATGCCTCTTCTTCGAAGTAATTGACTGGGAATAGAGTGCTGGTTCCTTCGCATGCCGCCGGGGTGATGATCGGTGGATCGGTGAGAGTGAATCCGCGCTCGTCGAAAAAATCGCGTACAGCTTTGATGATCTCTGCGCGGACGCGAAGAATCGCGGCCTGACGCGGGGTGCGAACCCAGAGATGGCGGTGTTCCATTAGGAAATCGACGCCGTGTTCTTTCAACGAAATCGGATAAGGATCGTTTTCAGAGACGCGCTGAAGAACTTCAATATTGCTGACATCCAGTTCGTATCCGCCGGGCGCGCGTTTGTCGGCGCGGACTTTACCTTCGACGATCACACTGGATTCCTGAGTGAGTCCCTTGATCGCATCAAAGACTTCTGGACGGACAGCATTCTTTGGGACTACACCCTGAATCACACCGCTGCCGTCGCGGAATTGTGGGAACAAGAGCTTGCCGCTTTCGCGAAGGTTGTAGAGCCAGCCCCGGATGGTGACGGTCTGGCCGTCGTGCTTTCCGATTTCAGCGATAGTGGTTACAGGAGATGACATGATTATGAAAGGTCGATCCTAGTGATGACTATAAGCTTGTTGAGCTTCGCTCAACCGGACAGCCGAGGCGGCTGTCCCTACGTAATACACGGGCTGCGGCTGTGCTAGGCACTCTCTAGCTTGTCGTAGGTTTCCCGCATTTTCTCCAGCGGATTTACTTTCTCATCCTCTTCGATTTCGAGCAGCACCGGCGGGGTCTGGGGCGCAGATCTCAACAACTCCACGGCCTGCTTCCAATCAATCGATCCGTTTCCCGGCCACAGATGCGCGTCACGATCCTTATTGTTGTCGTGCACGTGAGTGGAATGGATATATTGTTTCAGCGTTTCAAATTCCTGCGCGACGTCGGTCATCATGTGAGCATGACCCAAGTCAAAGCAAACACCCATGTCATCGAAATGTGTAGTGCGAATGAACTCGATGAGCCGGTCTGGAGTGCTCAACTCGTTGGGAATGTTTTCCAGAAGAATTCGCACGCCGAGTGGTTTCGCGAACGCGCGCAAGTGCTCGATTGAGGTCATGGCAGCTTCGAACTTGCGATCGTCGAATGACTCGTTGGGCACTCCCACATGCTGGATGAGGAAGCGAAACGGAATATGCTCCGCCACTTCGATGGCGCGCTTGATCTCGTCCATGGCTTCAATGCGGCCGGCGCGGTCGGCGGAAGCGACATTCAGCGGCGGCGAGCCGGTGCGGCCCCACTCGTAGTCAGCATACAGCGGAGCGTGGACGGAGTGCAGCGGAACGCCGCTGGTGCGGAACCAATCTGCGATTTCGCGCACATGCTGCTTGCGGTTCGCGTAGTCCATGTGCTGACGGGCGGCGAAAATTTCAATCGCCTGCGCGCCACCGCGAACTAATCCGTCCAGCAGCCCTGGATGGAGTCTCTCTTTTACATATACGAAAGTCGATATTGCTTTCAGCATCGTCCGTTCCCGTGCCCCATTCCCCTAATCTTTTATTTTGGCGAAATCCCGTAGCAATGTTCTCCGAAAACCATGGCTTAGTAGCCTATTGCCTGGCCGTTATTTCGTCCGTCGCTCGCACCCAAGCGTTCGCCGGTTTTTAAATCGATGGCTATGCACTCGCCATCGCTCCAGTAGTGTTCCTGCTTTAACGTGTGTCCCTTTTGCTGGAGTATATGAATTGTATCTGGAGAAATGCCTGGCTCAATGTAACTTTCATCGGGGAGCCATTGATTGTGAAAGCGCGGAGCATTCACCGCCTGTTGAATATCGAGATGGTAATCGATGACTCCCATCAATATATTCGCAACGGTCGTGATGATGCGTGCGCCTCCGGGGGATCCGAGCACCATAAACAGCTTCCCGTCTTTAAGAATAATGGTCGGAACCATCGACGAGAGCGGCCGCTTGCCAGGGCCGATCGCGTTTGCCGGGCCTTGAATGAGCCCGAACATATTCGGCACTCCGGGCTTGGATGAAAAATCGTCCATCTCGTCGTTCAATAGAAAACCCAAACCTTGGGCGGTTACATGCGATCCAAAGCTGTCATTCAAAGTTGTTGTTACTGCCACTGCATTGCCATCCGCATCGACGACCGAGTAGTGCGTGGTGTGCTCGGTCTCATGCACAACCAGCGGCTGCGGATGCAAGGCAGCATAGGTTTCAAGCTGGCTAAAAATTGCGGGGCGGTGAAGATCTTTGCTGACGCTCGCATGACTTGGATCTATCGACTCACGCCAAGCCGCACCGTATTTTTTATCAATGAGTTGCGCGACGGGGATCTTCGAAAAATCAGGATCTCCGAGAAATTCAGCGCGGTCAAAGAAGGCTCTGCGAAAGGCTTCGAGACTCAAATGCATAGATTCAGCCGAGCGGCTGCCGTACGAGGCTAAATCGTAGCCTTCCAGAATATTTAGGAGTTCAACCAGAGCGATTCCACCGGACGAGGGTGGAGGGGCGCTGATAACTTCATATCCGCGATACGTACCGCGTATGGGCTCGCGTTCCTTCACTTCGTAGGCGGCGAGGTCGGCTGCGGTGAGCAATCCTCCGCCTTTTTGAATATCCGCTGCTAATTCCTGCGCTAGTTTCCCATGATAAAAATCCTCGGGATCAGCCGCGATGCGTTCGAGGGTTCGCGCCAGCTCGGGTTGACGTAAAATCTCGCCTTGCTTGTAGTAGTTGCCGTCCCGTTGAAAGATGCGACGCGATTCTGGAAATTTGGCGAGGTCTTCGTCTTGCAAATCTTTGGTGTCTTCCCATGCGAGCGGGTATCCCTCGCGGGCCAGCTTGATTGCTGGAGCCATGACTTGAGCCAGTGAAAGCTTGCCGTATTTCTTTTGTGCGAAGACCATGCCAGCGACAGAGCCGGGCACTCCAATGGACTTGTATCCAAGTACGCTCGCGTTCTCAATCACGTTTCCCTGAGCATCCAGATACATGTTGGCGGTCGCTGCAGCAGGAGCTTTTTCGCGATAGTCAATGAAATGAGTCGCGCCATCTGCCGTGCGGATCAACATGAATCCGCCGCCACCTAAGTTGCCAGCCTGCGGATGTACCACGGCTAAGGTAAAGCCCACGGCGACAGCAGAGTCTATGGCGTTCCCCCCAGCTTGCATGATTTGCACGCCAGTGCGGGATGCCAGTTCATGCACACTCGCCACTATAGCGTGTTGCGCATGGACGGGGTGAAACTGGGCAGCTGATAAGGAAACAGACGTTCCTAGAGAAAATGCAACGGCGAAAGTGAGAAACTTGGGAAAGAGTCGCATGGAGCTATGTGGACCGAGGCAATATGAATACGCTCGCTCGGGTTGTTTCCAGCTTGGTACATCCGGCGGTCTGAATCGGAAAATAAACTCGAACGCGAACCTCTGAGGCTAGCGTAGCCAGTGCTGGGCAGTCAAATCAGGCATAGCCAGGATTGCGGAAAAACTCAAATATGATTTAGACAAAACTTTACGACAGACTTTGGTACTGCCAAGCCTTACAGGTTCACTAATTGTGGGGCTGCTGTCGGATGCTGCGGAGATCGCCATGAGTCGACGATAGAAACTTGATGCACACACGATACAGTGCAATTCGGTGCGCATCCCTTCTCGGTCAGGTATTCCCGGCGTATATCGTTGACTGAGTAGTCTACCAATGGAATTCCAGGGTATCCGCGCTGTTGCGAACAGTAATGTACCAATCCGTTTTCACAGATGTATAAATAGCGCGCACCGGCGCGGCAGCGCCACTCATTGGGAAGCCCTTCGGCGATGTTATTTTGAAAGCCGTTGATGCGCGTGAAACTGCGTTTCGACATCGATTGCATTTCGCGATATACGCGTTTCTCTTCTTCGTTAAGCGGCTGAAGTTGTCCACTGCCGTCGTGAATGATGCCAATGGTCGAGGTAAATCCGAGGGCCACAGCGCGTTTTCCGATGGTCAAGGCATCTTGCGGGTGACGCACACCTCCGCCCACCACTGAATTAATGTTCACGTGAAAATCCGCATACTCGGAAAGCAGTTGCAGTTTCTTATCAAGAACTTTCAGGCTCTTTTTCGACACGTCGTCGGGCGTAACGTTATCAATGGAAATTTGCAGCCACTCGAGGCCAGCACGATTCAGCCGCTGAATACGATCTGCGACCAGCAAGTAGCCGTTCGTGATCATCCCGGCGATCATTCCATTTTTGCGAATGCGGGCAATAATTTCATCGAGTTCGGGATGAAGCAGCGGTTCGCCGCCGCTGATGGTAACAACGGACGTTCCCAACGCGCCAAGCTTGTCGACGCGCTCGAACATAATTTCGAGCGGAACCGGTTTGGAAAAATCGTCATACTCATTGCAATATTCGCACGCGAGATTACAGCGACGCATGGGAATAATATGCGCGAGCAAGGGATGATCCGTCGAAAGCAAAGCCTTGGCAATTTTTCGGGCGCTGCGGAGATCGCGATGAAAACCTTTCAGGCGACGGCGCAAAGAAGTAGGGCTGGCAGACATGAAATTGAAGTTTCTATTACAGCATAGACGGAAGCTAAGTGCATCATTCTGAACAGTGTTCGGGGTGATTCATGGGCTGAATGGCGAAGAAAAGTACTTTTCCGACTAGTTCCGGCCCGCGGATTTCGCGGATTAAGTAATGGCGGTTCGGCGCAGCGTAAGACCTGCCGCTGCCCAGCGTTGACCAGCGGCAACTTTAGGTATGATCATTTGCCTAGTCAGTTTTCCTATTGCAACGGGTTCCTTAGTGTTGTCGAGCAGCTTATCCAAATCTTCTCTCGAGTAATACTTCCCTCCGAAGATTACTGCCGCGATCTTTTGCGTATTGCTTATGTCTTCGAGTGGATTCGCGTTTAGCAGCACCAAATCCGCCATGTGTCCCTTTTCGACGACTCCATATTTATCGAGGTTCACCAGGAATATTGCCGGATCGATGGTCGCCGTCTGCAACGCCTGCGCCGGAGTGAATCCACTCTTGACCAGTAATTCAAGTTCCTGGTGAAGACTGAACCCTGGAATTACATACGGTGCGGGCGAATCAGTCCCCGCCATAAATTGCACTCCTGCGCGATGCATAGCGCTGACCAAATCGATGTCTCGTGCGACGATCTTTTTGGTTTCGGCCAGTTGCGCCGGAGATGTACAGCGTGAAAATTGTCCTTCGTCCCAGCCCCGGCGAACTTCAGCCGGGACGTACTTCAACCTGGAATCATCTTTTAATTGATGAATTTTAGACCAAGGATCGTCGAGATTTGCGCTGGCCTGCAACCAGACTAGAGCAGGAACGAGCCGAGTTCCGCGATCCGAGAGATGGACGAATAGATCCCACGCCTTCTTTGGATCGTAGGTTGCCCTGATCTCGGCTGCGAGAGCGGTGGACGCAGCTTCATCATGATTTGCAAGAGCGCGCAGCCCTTGCTTGCGAAGTTCGTCTTCGTTCGATGAACATGCCAGCATCACTCCGCTCAATTGCTCTATGCTCTTCGTCTCGTCACCAAAAGCCTCGGACACCGCTGGAGTGCTCAAGGCCATAGGTTTTAAATGGCTGGCGTTGTCGCCAAGAACATTGCCGGCAAAAATGTGCGGACTGAACAGTTCGCCGCCATTGGTGTCGGTTCGACGTTCCTCCAGCAGGCCGGTATTCCCGTCCATATCGCGTACGCCAGTTACTCCGTTTGCGATATAGAGTGCGCGGATCGACTGCTCGTTCCAAGCCGTTGCGAAGCCGGCGGTGTGCACGTGCATGTCCCATAAACCCGGGATCAGATACTTGCCGCTGCCGTTTACGACGCGGGTAGTCCGCGAGCTGGCAATCATTGCGAATTTAGCGACGGCCTCAATCCGGTCACGTTTAATGACAACTGACATGTGAGGTTTGACGCTGCCATCGCGAGTGTCAACGATGTTTATGTTGGTGAGGACGAGGGTTTCAGCGGCGAGGCTTCGTGGCGAAAGGTCTAGCCGGGATTGAGACCATAGGATCGAGCTCAAGCAGAAGCAAGCAAGGAAGGAGACTCTCATGTCCCAAACTCCTCGAACAAATTCTGCAAACGAACATCGCAGGTCGGACTAGACGGGCACATTGGCCCATCTCAAGCGGGGAAAAGTTCAGAGAAGGTTAAGACCGGGCGGTAGCAACGTCAAGTAGATTCGGTAGCGTGGTGCAGTTTTCGTGGGGAAACCGATCGCGCAGAATCATTGAGTGTCGCGGACGGGCGGGGACGCCGGTCGCTACATCGAGAACAATCATGGGGCGCTCGGGATGACAGCGGAGAAAAGGATGCCGGGAACTTAATCGGAAGCGGGAGTGTCCAATGTACTCAGACACGCGCGTGCATTTGCTAAAGAAGAAATTGCCGAGGAGCAAACTCTATGGCTTTCTCAAATGCAGGCGGAGGCTCGCCCCGGCCTCAAATGAACGTCACTCCGCTAATCGATGTCTTGCTCGTGCTGATCATCGTTTTCATGGTGGTCGTGTCGATGGATAAGTCGACTGGCCTTGACGCGCAGATTCCGCAGCCACCGAAATCTCCGAATGAGCCTCCGCCGCCGGAACGCACGATTGTGATTCAGGTGGAATGGACCCAGGAGGGCCAGCCTCCAGCGCTCAAGATCAACAGCGAAAACGTAAAGTGGACGGACTTACACGACCGCTTGCAAGGTATTTTTGCCGGCCGTGTGGAGCGAGTGGCATTCGTGCGTGGCGACGATGACATCGATTTTGAGGATGTAGCGAAAGTGATCGACATTGCAAAGAAATCGGGAGTGGATAAAGTGGGATTGCTGACGAAAGATCGGGAGGTGACGGAGTAGAGGGGATGGACGGAAACTGGTCGCGCTGGGTCCCCATTGTCGCGGACGGGCGAGGACGCCCGTCACCACATCGAGCGTGGGCGGTGGCTGGGAGCGGTGTAAGGTAGGATCCCTCGACTTGATGATCGTTCTCTTCGAGAACGATGATACGGCGCTCGGGATGACAGATTGGGAAAGGCTTTCCCAACGACCATAGGCCTGCGATCAAAGGCCAACGACCAAGGGCCTAATCTCTCGCGCGGTTCTTGATCCAGATGGGCGCTGCCTACGAAGTGGAAGGCGTCTCTTATTTGATTCTCCAGGAAACGCTGATAGGCGAAGTGCAGCTTTACCTTTGCGGTCCGTGAATAGGACGAATGTTGGCGGCGAGACTGCTGCCTGCGTCATGTAATAGATCCTGACTTGTTGCTTCGCTGGCACTGATGCTCGCTCAAAGTCGACGCGCTTGAGGAAGCGGTTCATCTCTCCCGTGCCGATGCGCTTGCGGCGCTCGGCTGCTACTTTCTCCAGCATGGGCCAAATTTTCTCTGTACCAACTCCGGTTTCAGCGGACACGAATAGCACCGGAGCATAGCTTAGGAATTTCAGTCCGTAGCGCAATCTTTCTTCGTAGGCAGCTTTGTCGCCGGGACGTTTGCTTTCCTGCATGCGTGCGGCTTTCGACTGGCCGACTGGCTTTTTCGCACCGCTGATGACGAGATCCCATTTATTGACGATGATAATGACGGAGCGCCCGCTCTCGTGGGCATAGCCAGCAATAGTCGCATCGAGCGCGCTGACGCCCTCCGTAGCATCGATCACCATCAATGCGATGTCGGCGGCTTCGAGATGCTTGCGGGCCATGACGACGGAAAGCTTTTCCGCCATGAGGTGAGTCTTGCCCTTGCGGCGGATGCCGGCGGTATCAATGAAGCGAAATTCCTTGCCATCGTGCTCGACGATTTCATCGACTGCATCACGCGTGGTTCCGGGGATAGGCGAAACGATGGCGCGCGATGTTCCCGTGAGGCGGTTGAGCAGCGTGGACTTGCCCACGTTGGGATGTCCGATGATGGCGACTTTGGTTTCTTTTGCCTCGGCTGCGGCGTCGAAATCCTGCCGCTCGCGATTATCCTCGGACGCAGGTTCCAAGCCTTCAAGATCAAAAGTTTCAAGCTCCGAAGCTTCAAGTTTCGAGGATTCAGAGAGCCCATCTCTTTTGGATTGTTCTTCTTGTTCCGCTTTTACGTCGCGGGCAACTTTCTCGGGAGAACGGACCTTTGCATCGGCTTTTGACGTTTCAAGCTTCAACGATTCGAAGATCGCGTCGAGGATGTCGTCGGTTCCGCGTCCATGCTCGGCGGAAACCGGAAATATTTTTCGAATGCCCAGACGATGAAATTCATCGATGAGCCGCTGCTGCTTGTCTGTGTCGATCTTGTTGACTGCGAGAAATAGCGGCTTGCCGCCGCGGATCAGCAACCGCGCGAGATCAAGATCTGGTGCGGTGAGTTCGGTGCGTCCGTCGACGACCATGATAATGGCGTCGGCCTCCTCGAGAGCGACTTTCGCCTGGGTGAAAATTGCTGACGGGATAAGACTCTCGTCGTCGGGAATAATTCCGCCGGTATCGACGATGCTGAGGCGCTGTCCGCGCCATTGCGCTTCGCCATACAACCGATCGCGAGTGATGCCGGGCTCGTCGCCAACAATGGCGCGGCGTGAACCGACAATGCGGTTGAAGAGAGTGGACTTGCCGACGTTGGGACGGCCAACAATAGCGAGGACGGGAAGTCCGGCGCTTGCGGGAGCACTCATCGAGTTGGATCGGATTCGGGTCATAAAATAAGTCGTTGGTCTTTGGTCGACGGTCGTTGGCGCTGCTTCGTTAAATCTTTCGGCTGTTGGCCAGCGACGAACGACCAACGACCCTTACCGCGAGGGCAAATTGTTAACCACAGGCAAGCCCTGTCCCTATGCGGGGAGTGCCGCTATTATAGAGACTCTGTGGCTTCTACTTCGGCTTCCAGCTCTAATCCGTCCACTTCTGCTGCTTCTAAATCCAGCAAGCAGGACGTCTCGCTTTACCAGTTCTTCGCTCCCGGTGGCGTGCTTTCGCGCACTCATCCCGCTTACGAGTTTCGCCGTGGACAGCTGCAAATGGCGCAGGCTGTCGAGCAAGCGCTCGAGGAAAAACGTCACCTCATTGTCGAAGCCGGGACGGGAACGGGGAAGACTCTCGCTTACCTTGTGCCTGTGATTCGGTCGGGCAAACGCGTCATTATTTCGACCGGAACCAAGAATCTGCAGGAACAGCTCTTTCATAAAGATATCCCATTTCTCGAGCAGGCGCTTTTTCCCGATGGCGAAGGGCAAGCTGAATGTCTGTTACATGAAGGGACGCAACAATTATTTGTGCCGCAAGAAACTCTACGACCTCACCGATCAGCCGGTGCTCAGCGGACTTGAAGAGATCGAGCAGTATCGTGCCATTGCGGCGTGGGAGCAGGTTACGAAGACCGGTGATCGGGCTGAGCTGGCGTCGCTTCCTGAGGCTAGTGCGCTGTGGCATAAGCTCGACGCGCGTTCCGACACCTGTCTGGGACAGAAGTGCAGCTCGTTTGATCGCTGCTTCATCACGGAGATGCATCGCAAGGCGATCGAGAGCGACATCATCATCGTGAATCATCATTTGTTTTTTGCGGATCTCGCGATCAAACAGTCTTCCGATCACGCGCCGGATGCGGGAATTCTGCCGGAAGTGGGCGCTGTGATCTTCGATGAAGCGCACGAACTCGAAGATGTGGCCGGCAGCTACTTCGGAGTATCGGTCAGCAATGGGCGGGTGGAAGAGTTGTGCCGCGATGTCGAAGCTTCGCTGCAACGCAATCATTTGATGTCGGCTTCGCTCTCGGGGGCGGTGAAGAGTTTGCGCGATCGCTCCATGTTTTTCTTTGCGCTTCTGCCGCAAGGTACTGGACGGTTTGCGTTCGAAAATCGCCGCGAGTTTCTGGAAGAAAATGGCGAGGAGTTCATCGCGTTGCAGCAGGCGTTGGGGCGGTTGGGATCGGAACTGGAAAATATTCCGTCGAAGCCGGAGGAAGTTTTCGCGTTTTGCCGGCGCGCGCAGGAGTTGCAGGCGCAGTTTGGGTTCCTGATGGAGTCTGAGGATCGCAATACGGTGTTTTGGATTGAACGCCGAATGAGCGGAAAGACGAATGTATTCTTGCAGGCTACTCCGATTGATGTGGCTCCGATTTTGAAATCCTGCATGTTTGAGAAGCTGGAATGCGCCGTGCTGACTTCGGCGACACTGGCTGTGGGCGGCGGGTTCGAGTACATGCGGCAGCGGCTTGGACTCGATCATGCTCGCGAAACCGTTTTGCCTTCGCATTTCGATTATGAGAGTCAGGCGTCTGCTTTATGTGCCTCCGGATTTGCCTGATCCGCGCACTCCGCAGTTCGCGGCCAAGGCTGCGGACCGGATTCGCCGGCTGCTTGAGATTACGCGAGGGCGGGCGTTTGTGCTCTTCACCAGCTATGCGCAGATGAACGATGTGTATCAGCGATTGCTGGGAGAACTGGAATATCCCATGCTGCTGCAGGGCGATGCTCCGAAGAGTGCGCTTGCTGGAGGAGTTCCGGCTGACGCCGAATGCCGTGCTGTTCGCGACATCTTCTTTTTGGCAGGGCGTGGACGTGCAGGGCGAGCAGCTCAGTTGCGTGATTATCGACCGCCTGCCGTTTGCGGTGCCGAGCGATCCGGTAGTGGCGGCGCGGGTGAAAGCGATTGATGCCGATGGCGGAAATGCGTTTTTCCAGTATCAGGTGCCAGCGGCGGTGATTACGTTGAAGCAGGGATTTGGACGGCTGATCCGGTCACTGCATGATCGCGGATTGCTGGTGCTGCTGGATAATCGGATTCTGAAAAAGCAGTACGGGAAAGTGTTTATCGAGAGCCTGCCGAGTTATCGAAGGACGACAGAGATGAAGCAGGTGGAAGAGTTTTTTGGGAGTTGAGTGAGGCCTCGATCTCGAGGGCTCGATCTCATGTTGCAGAAGTTTGCGTCTTGACAGACGGAATGGGCGCGGTATGCTTTTTGCTTCGCCGATTGCTGCGGGAATCGCGCAATCAGACGAGCGAAAGGACCTCCCCATGCGAAACCACTCTTCATTTGAATCCAACAAATTCTTCTTTGCGGTCGCAATCCTCATTATCGCCATAAGTGCGGCACCCGCTTTCGCCGCTTCGCGATACAAGCTCGGATCGAGCAATACCGTTACTGCCGACCGTCTCGTGCCGCGCCCGAATACCACGCCTTGCGTGGTGCAGCTTTTTCAAAACGTTGCTTTTGACGATTTCAATCCCCGGTCGTTCTCCTATACTCCGCCGGCGAACTGCCCGGGACCATGGCAGAAAGTTGTTTTCGAAGGAGACTTCTCAGTTACTGCGGGCCGGCAATTTGACCGTACGGCCAATATCTGGCTGGGACCGACAAACATTTATTTCGGCACCACCGCCGAGCCAAGAAGAACGCTCAGTCCGTCATGGCATGTCGAGACCGATCTCACTGATTACAGCGCGGTATTCACTGCGCCGCAATCTGGCCAAGCCGATATCGGCAATCTTGTAGATCAGACTTACACCGGGATTATTTATGGCACGGCTACGCTCGAGTTCTATCCATTAAACGCAAATCAGAAAGCGCCGCGAACATTTGACGCCGTGCTGGCACTCTCGGCGGGTCCGAATGGCGGCACGGTGGGACTGAGTTCTTCGACAAGCACTCTCGCCGAAACATTTACTCTGCCAATGAATATCGATGAAGCATATCTCGACGTGCTCGCGCAGAGCCAGTCGAACGACGAGTTCTGGTACACGTGCGTGCCCAACGACGTGACCACCACACTACAGAGCTGCGGTAACACAGCATTCCGCGAGACAGAGGTCACGATCGACGGAACTCCGGCGGGCGTAGCGCCGGTTTATCCTTGGATATACACCGGCGGAATCGATCCTTATTTGTGGTTTCCGCTGCCGGGCGTGCAAACGCTGAACTTTGTTCCTTATCGCGTGAACCTCACGCCTTTTGCAGGATTGCTCAGTGATGGGCAGCCGCATACGGTTTCACTCAGCGTCTTCAATGCGGACAATTATTTTTCGGCAACCGCAAATCTGTTGTTGCTTCTTGATCACTCCGCGAGTCAGGTTACTGGAGGGGTCACGGCGAATACGCTCAGCGCGAATCCGAATCCTGTTGTCGCTGAACATCTAAATGCGTCTTTTCGGGGGATTCACGGAACAGTTTCGGTGAAGTCGAAACGTAGTTTCGCGATTAGTGGCTTCGTGGTAACTGGAAGCGGCCGAGTTGATACCACAGTCGAGCAAGCAATCGGGTTTTCCAATTCGCAGAAATTTAATATTACGAACACGACTTATGCACAGGACATCACACAATCGACGAACATCAATTCCTGGACTACACAGACGAGCGGCGCTGGAATCAATCTCACTTATGATCAGCAGACGTATCCGTTGACCGTGGATTACTCGTTCAAAACCAATCCCGACGGCACATCGGCGCAGCTTACGACGATTTCTCAGGAATATTCCGATCAAAATACGGTGCAGAAGAACGGCAAGACAGTGTCATCCACGATTATCGACGACAAAGTCGCACCGACTGACACGCTGAATTTCGATGCCTCGGGGAACTTCACTGGGAATACGGGGCAGGCGAGTTCGCAGGATTATCTTTTCAAGAATTTGTTAAGTTGCTATGACGTCACGTTGACAGCGGCGAACAATGTGTTGACCGGTGTTAACAAGGGATGCAAGTAGACGCGTCTTCGGATCCCCGCCCTTCGCTTCGCGATAGGACGGGGCACCCCGCGGCTCTTCGACCCTTTATTTTCTTGTCTCTGCGGCTGGATTCGGTATCACTTTTACCTCTACTCCCGAGGCTTGTCCTTCCGCGTGATACACGCGCTCGGTTGCTTTCACGAAATCTGACGGCTTCGCATCCGGGATGTTTACGAATGTCTGCGGATTCCTGTCGGTCAATGGGAACCATGAACTCTGGACTTGCACCATGATTCTGTGTCCACGGCGGAAGGTGTGGTTCACGTCTGGCATCGTGAAATCTACTTCTTCCACTTTTCCGGGCGCGAATGGTTCCGGCTTTTCGAAGCTGTGACGGAATTTTCCGCGGAACGGTTCTCCACGCACGAGCTGCTGGTATCCGCCCATGATGAAAGCTGGCTGAAGAACGTCGGTCTTGGTTGGGTCCTCTTCTGGTTTTTGTTCGTCCAATTTACTTTGCGGATAATCCTGAGGGTAGACGTCAATCAATTTCACATCGAAATCAGAATCGGTGCCGCTGGTCGAAACGAAAAGTTTCGGCGATAGAGGACCGGCGATGGTCACATCTTCCTGTAAGACTGGTGTCTGATAAGTCAGGACGTCGGTTCTGGAGTCGGCGAATCGCTGATCGGAGAGCATGTACTCCTGCGGCACATCGATCGCCGTGTACGCCACGAAGGGCACGGGTTTCGCAGGATCGCTCACATATTCGTCGAATGCTTCCGAAGAACCGGATGGAGGATCGAAAGAAAGCCCGCCGTTAGCGTGAAAGTATAACGTTTTCGCCTGAACGTTCTTTGGCGGCCACGCGGAATATTGCCGCCAGACGTTGGTTCCGGTTTCAAACACATACGCTTCGGGAAGTTTTGCATCCCCTGCGTCTTTTAAATACTGCTCAAAGAACGGCAACAAGATGTTTTTGTCGTAATATTCGGAGGTTTTGGCAGCAAAGTTGACTCGCCCTAAAGAATTGCCCTCATGTCGTGCCCAGCCTCCGTGCACCCACGGCCCCATCACAAGAGCATTGAAGATTCCGGGATTGTTTTTCTCGATGGCATTGTAGGTGAGAAACGGGCCAGCAAGATCTTCCGCATCGAACCATCCACCAACCGTCAGCACCGCACAATGAATGTTCTTCATGTGCGGGCGCGAGGTTCCGCGCCTTCCAATAGTCGTCGTAAGTATCGTGATGCACCTGGTCGTCCCAGAGCACGCTCTTGCCTTGAAGGTATTGACCGAGATTTCCAATCGGCCCAACTCCCAGGTAGAACTGGTAGCCGTCCTGTGTGCCGTAATCGAAGGAGGTCTCGGTTTTCGGCGGAGTTTGAGGATGATCCTGCGGAGTGAAGAATGTATAGAAATCGAAATTGCCGGCCAGCATGAACGCGCCGCCGTGATATGCGTCGTCGCCCATAAATAAATTTGTCATGGGAGCCTGCGGAGAAGCGGCCTTGAGCGCGGGATGAGAATCGATGATGCCCGCCGAAGTATAAAAGCCGGGATACGAAATGCCCCAGATTCCAGCATTGCCGTTATTGTTGGGCACATTCTTCAGCAGCCACTCGATGGTGTCGTAAGTATCGCTGGCGTCGTCTATGTCTTTGTTCGATTTCTTATTGTCGATATGAGGACGTGACTCGACGAATGTGCCTTCGGACATCCAGCGTCCGCGTACGTCTTGCAGGACGAAAATGTATCCAGATTTGTCGAAGTCGATCGAGGGCCCCAGGCGTTTGCGGTAATTATCGACGCCATAGGGCCCGACGCTATAGGGAGTGCGATTGAGCAGGAAGGGATAACGATGCGAGCTGTCCTTGGGAACGTAAACGGCAGTAAAAAGATGAACGCCGTCGCGCATGGGAATCTTATATTCGTACTTCGTGTAGTTCTCTTTTACGTCGAACTCGGGTGGGGTGTCGGGCTTGGTTTGAGCAAGGATATTGGCGGCCAACAAAACTATAAGCGAAAATAAGATAGATACGTCTCGTCGCAACATTAAACAGCTCCCATTCGGGCTCAAACGCTCTCTTCAAGCCGAATAGGCAAGCTACCTTTATGGCTGGAATGGAGTCAAGTCGGCACAACCGAGTTTGTCATTTAACACTCTTCGATCCCCTTTCCATTGCTTTCCCTATTACGGGTGGGGGATAATTCACTATCGCCCTGCCGTCTTCCTGGCCTGCGATGTGTCCTCGGTGAATCTTCCCAACTCCATCACGCTGACTCGCATCTGCAGCATTCCTCTGCTGATGTGGATCTTATCCAGCTCCCGTTTCACCAGCGTGCATGGAGAAAAAGAACTGCTCGCTTCAGCAATCTTCATCTTGGCATCGATCACGGATGGCATAGACGGCTACCTTGCCCGTAAACGCGGGCAGATTACGACAATGGGAATTCTGCTGGATCCTCTGGCCGATAAACTGCTGATCGCCGCAGCTTTTATTACACTGGTTCAATTCAATCCAAGCATGGTTCCGGCATGGATCGCCGTGATCATCATTGGACGCGAGTTTCTGGTAAGCGGCTTGCGCTCTATTGCGGCTTCGGAAGGCTTCACTATTGAGGCCAGCGATCTCGGGAAATTTAAAATGCTGGTGCAGATTGTTTCCGTGGTGGCCGTTATTCTGGACCATCGCTGGAAAGAATGGCCGATCTACAGCCATTACTTTTTTCCGGTGCACACCATTGCTGTGACGTCGATCTGGTTCATGGTGGTTTTATCTCTGGTATCGGCGGCTGACTATTTTGCCGCTTTCTGGTCGAAGATTGACCGGCAACACGTAAAGCGCCGCCGCCGAGCTTTCGTCCTTAGCCGGCGGAGGAAACGCGATGTCCCTGTCTCACCACAACTACCCTCGCGGTAGCCCGGCAGCGCCAGAGTTCTCTCCCCAGGAACGTCGCTTACTTTTGAGTCTCGCCCATCAGGCTATCTTGTCAGAGGCCGGGAAGGACGAATTCATTGACGTTCCACGCTTGCGTCATTTCGAGGAACCTCGAGGAGTGTTCACAACGATTTATTTGTATGGAGCTTTACGGGGATGCGTCGGCTACGCGTTTCCGGTAAAGGCCTTGTACGACACCATCGCAGAAACTGCACGGGCTTCAGCATTCGACGACGTGCGATTTCCGCCGATTACAAAAGACGAAGCACTCATCCTGAAAATTTCGTTGAGCATCTTGTCACGGTTGCAGTCCATAGTTCCCGACCAAATCGAGGTGGGGCTCCATGGATTGTTGATTGCTCAGCATGGGCATCGAGGCCTGCTCTTGCCGCAAGTGCCCGTTGAACACGGATGGGATCGCGTTACGTTCCTGGAACAAACATGCCAGAAAGCGGGATTGCCGCCGGAGGCATGGAAGAATGGCGCTGGCATAGAAGCATTTACAGCCGAAATATTCAGCGACCGTGATGCGGATTAAAAACAAAAAAGAAGAGAGGCTTTTGGCCTCTCTTTTCTTAAATAATTGCGAATACTACTGCTGCTCATCCATCTCCACGCCATCCCCTAAATGGATGTCTTCCATCGCGAAGACGATCATTCCCGTGGCAGTAGTCGGAGTTGTTCCGATAATTACCATTTCGCCCACCGAGCGCCGTGGCATGTCCGCCACATGAATCGTTACTCCCTTATTCTTGGTCCCAAACTTCGGATCGATCGACGGCTGCCGTGCCTGTGTGTCTTCGGCGACGGCCGCTTTGAATGAAAGTGAATCCACGGGGTCGCGCAAGTCAGCGGTGTAGAAGCGAACAGCGCGGAAATAGTCGCCTACTTTCACGCCCTGATTCGAACCTACGTTAATGTAGACTTTGGCGCCTGATCCGACTTCGCCATCGAAATCTTTGGATTCTAGAATGCGTCCACTCAGCTTGTTGGTTGGAGGTACGAACCGGTCGAACCGCAATGGCGGATGAAAAGTAATCGGTGTCTTTTCGACATACGGTGCAACCAAATCTCCGGGATTCACCGTGTCGCAACTAAATGAGATCCGGGCAATCGCTAATTTGTGCCGGGTATCGATGATGCGAACCAATGCTATCTCGCCGTAGGGTTGACCAGCCGCTTTCAGTAGCGCGTGCTGTCCGCCGAATTCTTCGAATTCATTGATGTCCCGCAGTTCGCGAATGATTTCGTATTCTTGACCGGCCTCGTAGCCTTTTCCGGTCAAATAGATCATGTCGCCTTCGGAAAATTTCGCGGTCGTCGGAGTTTGCAATCCGCCGGCCACAAAGGAACTATCCGGCTGGCGTTGTTTGCTGAGGTAGCCCGCACAATAGAGATCCGCTTTGGTGGGCATCTGGACGCGCTCCACCGGGAAACTCGCCGCGTTGGGCAAAGTTCCTTCCGGTGCATCCTGACTCGCCGCCTGGTCGACGGCAGTTCGATCCGCCGAGGGGCCCGCAACTGTCTGTGCGACAGCGGACACGCTCAAAAGAACCAGCAGCATCAATCCTATTTTCTTCATGTTACCTCCGGCGCACCCCGCCGTAAACTTGGGGCTAGCACGCTAAATGCAGGAAATAAAGGGCTTCCACACCGGACAGTAACAAGCGCGTGGGGTAGGGTCAAGGTTACGGCAGTGTCATAGACAGCCAGCTAAAAAGTTTGTTTGCAACAAAAAGTCTAAATTCCCCTGTTGCATCTGGAATTACAGCCCTGTAATATCGCGCCGACTCTCTTAAATAGATGACGGCTTCGTCGAATCACCACATTTCCAGATTTCTACATACGCGGCTGCCCCGGGTTTGTGTGGCGGTCACCGCCTCCGATCCTTCTGAGCTGATCGAAAAGGCCGAAGCGTTAATTCGAGATAACGCCTTTCTGGAGTTCAGGTTAGACTATCTCCCTAAGCCCGCGCTGGCCCTCGCGAAGATCAAAGATTTCGTCGAATATCATCCTCATCTTTTCTTTATCGCCACTTGTCGGCGCGCGGCCAGTGGGGGCAAGTTCAAGGGCTCGATCGCTTCGCAGCTGGAGATTCTTTCCAAGTGTGCCGCCGCTGGGTGTCAACTTGTCGATGTCGAACTCGAAACTGCTCTCAAATGTAAGCCTCAACAGTTGCAGCAGCTACGCCAGAAATCGGCGTTGATCCTTTCTTATCATGACTTTCGCGGAACTAAGAAACTGGAAGAAACGCTTGCGAAGATGGCGGCCTTCCCCGCCGACTACTACAAGATTGTTGGCACCGCGACCACCCTTTACGACAACGTAGTCATGATGAAGTTCTTGGAGAAGCACAGCGATAAACATTCCCTCATCGGCTTGTGCATGGGCGAACAAGGAATCATCAGCCGCGTGCTCGGAGTCCGCGCCGGCAGCGTGTTTACCTTCGCTGCGGTTAATCCAGATGAAAAAACTGCGCCCGGACAAGTCACAGCGCAGGAACTCCGCAGTACTTACAGGATCGAGCAAATCGATATTGCGACGAAGGTCTATGGAGTTGCCGGAGATCCGGTTGCGCAGTCGCTCTCCCCAGCCATCATGAATGCAGCCATGCGGCGCGAAAATGTGAATGCGGTCTACGTTGCGCTGCACGCCAAGACGATCAAGGATCTTCTCGCCTGCGTCAGGGAAATCCCGATCCACGGGCTCTCTATCACCATGCCGTACAAAGAGGCGATTGTTAGTCACCTCGATAATACCGACTCTCAGACAACGAAGAGCGGAGCATGCAATACCGTCGTGCGCGCGCAAGATGGTAAGTTATATGGCTTTAATACTGATTCGGCCGGAATTCTGCGTCCGCTGGAGCAGCGGATTACGATCGACAAAGCCAAAATCTTGGTCCTTGGTGCCGGAGGCGCCGCTCGTGCCGCAGTATTTGGACTGAAGGAGCGCGGTGCTGAAGTTTACATACTGAACCGTTCCATCGTGCCAGCGCAGAAGTTAGCTCGCAGTGCCCGTGCTCGCCTCTTAAGACGGCCGGATCTGAAGAAGCACACCTTCGATGTGATCATCAATGCGACCCCGGTCGGTATGGGAAATCAGCGCGAATCGCCGCTCAATGGCGACGAGATCAAGGCTAAGTACGTTTTCGATATGGTCTATGATCCGCGCGAGACTCGTTTGCTCCAACTCGCTAAGGAAAAAGGGGCTGAGATTATTCCTGGGGTGGAGATGTTTGTCCACCAGGCGGCCCGGCAATTCGAGATCTGGACGGGGAAACCTGCTCCCTGGAACGAAATGCTCAATGTCGTCGACAGAGCTTTGCAGGACCGTGCGGCCGCGCAAAATGGCTCAGCCAAGAGCGTAGCACCCAAGGTCGGAACTAAGCCCGGTACAGTCAAAGGTGCTAAGACTTAAGGTGTCCTAACCTTAGGATCTACTCAGGCGCCGTTCATTAAAATTGTGTTATTTCTTCGTTCCCCAGCCTCTTCCGGATGTGATCGGTCACGAATATTGACTTTTGTTTACACGTACTTGCGAGCAACCTGATGCTCCACAATACGAAATGGTTGCAATTTTAATGGTCTAAGTAGTACACTGTACCTAGGACGCGGCTGTGGGCGCCCAATCCCGTAGCATCGCCTTTTCTTCCTAGGTAAACAGAGGTCCAGCTGTCACGGAACGTTTGCAGGCGAGCACCTTCGCCTCAGACCACAAAAGGTTCGGAGAGACCTATATGTCGTGGTACGCGTACTGCCTCACTGAGCAACGAGCCCAAGTCAATGGAACACGAACCCGCCGTCCTTTTCTTTTAGAAGGCATTCAAGGCGTTAACGGAGCGCCGGTGCTGAGTTATCCCAGCGGCGAATTCTCGGTCATCGTCAGCGAATACGACCGCGCTATTGAAAACGGCAAGATGGAAGAAAAAACCATTTTGGAGCATGCCCACGTAGTCAGCCGCTGCTTCCGCAATGGAACAGTATTGCCCTTCCGCTTTGGAACTCTTTTCGACAGCGATGAAGCTCTGCGGCAAGCAGTTCGCGCCAATCGCCGAGCCTTCGGACAAAGCGTCGAGAAGCTGCGTGGCAAGTCCGAAATGCACTTGAAAGTCCTGATCAAGGACGGCGCACTTCGGGAAGCCTTTACGGACGTGCCGCTGCCTGACACCGTCGGCGGCGACTATCTGATGAAGCTTCGCGAGAAAGCTTCTAAGGATCGCGAACGCTCCACCAAGGCCCGGGCGTTATCGGTTCAAGTCCACAAGCTTTTTAACCCGCTCGAAGAAGAGGTAAGTTGTAAACGCGTAAACACGAACGGGATGCTCATCGACATAGCCCACCTGATCGACTCCAAATCCGTAGAAAAATATCAAAACCGCTACAGCAGCGCAGCCAAGCAACTTAAGAACTGCGAGCTGGTCATCAGCGGACCATGGCCGCCATATCACTTCCTGCCAGGAAAACTGAGAACAGTCGCGGGAAATCGTAAGATGCGCCTTTGACGCGCGGGCCTGTTGCCCGCGCCGTCTAAGCATCGGGAATCTACAGGATCGCCTTTAATTAATTCTCTTCGTCCTCGCACAAATCCCAGTCACTTTTGAAATCAACTGCGCTGGGACAGCAGTTCCTCCCAAGCAACTCACAATCTACGATAGTAAGCACTCGGAATTCAGTGACGGCGGGCAAACACTTTGGGAAATAGCAGACGCACGGTGGGAGCGAGTTCGTCGGCCAAGTCCAACTTTGCGACGAAGGCGTCGGCGCATTGATGTCTGGGTGGAAGCGGCGTCCTCAGTTTATCAACCGAGATTAATATGATTCGCGCGTGGGGATTTACCCGGCGAAGTTCGGTCGCCATTGTGACCCCGTCCATCTCAGGGAGACATACATCGGCGATTACCAAGTCCGGCCGCATCGCCTCGATTTCTGGTAAGGCTTCTTCCGCACTTCTTGCCATACCGATGATTTTCACTCGCTCCATACTCAGGCAGAGCGGGACCAGCCTCAAAATTAACTCAGAGTCGTCTACAAGGAATATGCGAACCGGGGCTAGCTGTCGCGCCGCTTTCGTCGTCACTGCAAGAATTCTCCTTGAGCGGCAAATTCTGGAAAGCGGGAAATCGTTTTCCACGTTGCGCTCGGTTCTGCGGAATGCTTCGAAGCCCAAGCCAATCTGACCGAGATGAGTTTTTTGCTATTTCAGTGAGTTGATTCTATCTCGTCTCATTTCGGTCGCCTCTGATCTTCTTCGGTTGAGACCTAACGTTGGTCACCAAAAACTGGTGACTTGTGAAAGTCCGTTCAGGCGCTCCCGCGAGTAGCGATACAAGAGCGTTTCAAGGGTC
Source organism: Terriglobia bacterium (assembly GCA_963791575.1). Classification (GTDB taxonomy): domain Bacteria; phylum Acidobacteriota; class Terriglobia; order Terriglobales; family Acidobacteriaceae; genus JAOAPG01. The sequence continues at coordinate 100,352 of CAWBSY010000001.1, forward strand.
AGCGATCAAAAGCAGCGGCCATTGGAAGTGGGATGAATATATCTTCATCAAGCCAGAGATCCTCCCCGTATAATTCCGCCCGGAGGATTCTGAATGAAGTTTGGTGCCGCCGTCGCGCTATTCGTTATTTGTTTGACCCTTCCCCCCGGGGCAACACTGCAAGCTCAAACTGCAGCCCAACCGACTCTTGCTCAAGCTGAACAATTTATTACGCAGGCGGAAACTCGCCTTAGCGATCTCGGCGTGAAAGTGAATCGCGCGGCGTGGGTGCAGGAGAACTTCATCACGGACGACACACAGGCGCTGTCCGCCGACGCACAGGATCAAATCACAGCGATGACGACGGAATTGATCGAGCAATCGAAGCAGTTCGACGGTCTCAACATGCCACCCGACCTGGCTCGAAAGTTTAAACTGCTGCGCTTATCACTGACCGCGCCTGCTCCAAAAGACCCTGCACTGCGGCGCGAGATGACGCAAATCGCCGCCTCGCTCGATGCCGATTATGGCAAGGCTAAATATTGCCGCAAGTCCGACGATTGCCTCGACATCACGGCCATCGAGCACATCATGGAGACAAGCCGCGATCCCAAGGAACTTAGAGATGTTTGGCAGGGCTGGCACAAAATTTCTCCTCCGATGCGCGAACGTTATGCGCGCTTTGTGGAGCTGTCGAATCAGGGCGCGCGCGAGTTGGGATACAAAGATACCGGCGTGTTGTGGCGAGCCGGTTACGACATGCCGCCGGACGCATTCAGCGCCGACCTCGATCGACTTTGGCAGCAGGTTCTTCCTTTATATCTTTCGCTGCATACTTTTGTTCGCGCTAAGCTTTCGCAGCACTATGGGCCAAGTGTCGTTTCACCCGACGGCGCGATTCCCGCTGATCTTCTTGGCAATCCTTGGGCGCAACAGTGGGGTGGCATCTTCCCGATCCTCGGACTGCCGGAAAACAGCCGCGGCTATGATCTCACTGAGCTGCTCAAAGCCAAGAACCTCGACGCCAAGGGGATGGTGCACTACGGGGAGAATTTCTATAAATCTTTAGGATTCGCTCCGCTGCCAGCAACATTCTGGGAGCGGTCGTTGTTTACCAAGCCGGCGGATCGCGACGTTGTCTGCCACGCCAGCGCATGGGATATCGACAGCAAGGACGATCTTCGCATCAAGATGTGCATTCAGGTGCGCGACGTCGATTTTGTGACTATCCACCACGAACTCGGCCACAACTTCTATCAGCGCGCGTATAAAAATCAGCCACCTCTCTTCCAGGGTGGCGCAAACGATGGTTTCCATGAAGCGATTGGTGACACTATCGCTTTGGCAATCACGCCGGAGTATCTGCAGAAGATCAATCTGCTAGACAAGGCTCCGCCTCCCGAAGCTGACATTCCAATCCTGCTGCGGCAGGCTCTGGATAAGGTAGCGTTCCTGCCATTTGGCTTGATGATCGATCAATGGCGCTGGAAAGTTTTTTCGGGAGAGATCAAGCCTGCTGACTACAACAAATCATGGTGGGAGCTGCGGAGAAAATATCAAGGAGTGGCACCGCCGGTTCAGCGATCTGAAGCGGATTTTGATCCGGGTGCGAAATATCACGTTGCGGCGAACGTCCCTTACATGCGGTATTTCCTGGCTGACATGCTGGAGTTCCAGTTCTATCAAGCACTCTGTCGCGAATCAGGATACAAGGGACCGTTGAATCGGTGTACCTTCTATGGGTCGAAAGAGGCGGGCGAAAAATTCAACAAGATGCTGGAGATGGGCCAGAGCAAGCCCTGGCCGGATGCGCTCGAAGCGTTGACAGGAGAACGCCAAGTAGATGCAGGAGCGATCCTGGAATATTTCGCGCCGCTGAAGAAATGGCTGGACGAGCAGAACAAGGGACAAAAGGAGGGTTGGTAAATCGCCTAACAGGCTGAATTCAGATACAAGTAGTCAGACACAAATGGAGGAGCTATGCGAATCTCGAATGTTTTGTTGGTTAAAAATCTGTTCATATTGGGCGTTGCGTGTTCGTTCGCTTCTGCTCAAGACATAAAGCCGATTCTTAGAGACGCGCCACGCCCGACGCGATTCAGCGTGGAAGACGTGCAGGCGGCTGGTACAGGCCTACCTACCTGGACCGGTTCGTTCACTCATAACGGCAAGGAATATCGATATGTGATGATCGGGTCGGATCCCGCCAAGGGTTCGCTCACAAGCTATATTCCCGTGTACCTGATACCGCTACGGCTCAAGTTCTCGGATGGTACTGTCTTCGACGCTAGTGCCCCTATGTTTGAACAGACCGTCTCTGCCACGCAGGCCGTAGAGCAATCGCCGATCTTCCAGGACGCTGAGTTCGGCGCCGCAGGTACCAGTTTGGGGAAGACTCAATATACCGACGCTTTTCAGCGCGGTAATTTTTGGTCTTACGTATCGACTGTCTCGCCTGATTACCACGTCTTGCTTGGACAGCCAATCGTTTTGCCAGTCCAATCATTTACGGTGCCTGCGAGTCACGGGAGTACATTTCCCGGCCCGTTTCCCGGAGCCAAGCGTGCGGTTGTAGATCAGGCGTTCACTGACAAGATCACTAAGAAACTTTTCGCCAAGTTTCGCCAAATTGATCAAAGTACTTTCACTATTTTTCTGACCTACAACGTCTTTCCTGGCGGAGCCTACGGCTTTCATGATGCGTACGGTAAATCACCTGCCACCGCGAGGACCTACACCTACACTTCTTACCTGTCTCCTTATAAGGCCCTCATCGACGCCGACATTAGCACGCTGGCGCACGAAGTAGGCGAATGGATGGACGATGCCTACATCAATAACAACACCCCTTGTGGGATTCTGGAGGTTGGCGATCCGCTCAACACCTCGATCTTCGGAGTGAAGTTGAACGGAATGGTTTGGCATCCCCAAGATTTGACTTACATCGGATACTTTTCATTTGATCCATCTCAAACCGTCCACCATTGGCTGACTTTCCGCAACACATTGAAACGGCCTTGCGAAAATGGCCCGGCGCAGGTTCCGTAGGAAATTAATTGGAGCGGCGTAATTCTGTGGAATTGCGCCGCGCTTTCTGCCGAAGGTTTGACCCTCTCTGCTGCCTCCTTTAAACTCAAGAGATTCAGCAAAATACAGGCTTCAAACCCTATGGCAGACAGCATTCATGTGAAGCTCCCCGATGGGAGTGTCAAGGAAGTCCCTGTGGGCACGACTGCGCTCGATATTGCTAAGTCCATCAGTCCGCGTTTGGCCGATGCGGCACTGGCTGCCAAAACTAACGGCGATCTGATAGACCTTACCCGGCCGCTGGAAAAAGATACTGATCTTCGCCTCCTCACTGAGACAAGATCCCGAGGCGCTTGGGGTTTACCGCCATTCGTCCGCGCATTTGCTGGCTGCGGCAGTGCTGGAATTGTTTCCCGAGACCAAGCTCGGGCATGGTCCGGCTACTGAGACCGGATTTTTCTACGATTTCTATCGTCCGACGCCATTCACTCCAGAAGACTTGCAGAAGATCGAAAAGAAGATGCAGGAGCTGGTGCAGCAGAATCTTCCCGTATGCGCGCGAGTTTCTGCCTCGAGAGCAGGGACTGGCGGAATTCAAGAAAGAAGGCGATTTCATGAAGTGTCATTTCATCGAGCAATTCACCAAGCCCGATGAAAAGATTTCGATTTACCGCACCGGAAAATTTACTGACTTCTGCCGCGGTCCGCATATTCCATCGACCGGAAAGATCAAGGCTTTCAAGCTGTTTAATATCGCGGGCGCGTACTGGCTGGGAGATGAGAAGAATCCGCAACTGCAGCGTATTTACGGGACTTCATTCTTTTCGAAAAAAGATCTCGACGCGTATCTGAATGGACTCGAAGAGGCCAAGAAGCGCGACCATCGCGTGCTTGGCAAGCAACTCGATCTGTTTTCCATTCAGGAACTGGCAGGGCCGGGGCTGATTTTCTGGCACCCTAAGGGCGGCATCATCCGCAAAGAGATGGAAGACTGGATGCGCGTCGGAGTACATCAAGCGCGGCTATTCGCTCGTCTACACTCCGCATGTCGCCCGGCGGCAGTTGTGGCAGACCTCGGGCCACGAAGGCTACTACGCGGAGAACATGTTCGACGTCATGGAGCTTGATGATGCGGAATACCGCATGAAGCCCATGAATTGCCCGTTTCATATTCTGATCTACAAAGACTCGCTGAAGTCTTATCGCGATCTTCCGGTGCGGTTAGGCGAGCTGGGGACGGTTTATCGTTACGAGCGTTCAGGCGTGATGCACGGCCTGTTGCGGGTGCGCGGATTCACTCAGGATGATGCTCATATCTTTTGCACTCCGGAGCAGATTGAAGCAGAAGTCGTCGGTTGCATCGACTTTGCATTGGACGTACTGAAGGATTTTGGCTTCGACAAATTTCAGAGTCGAGCTTTCTACCTGGGATCCCGAACGACCGCAAGAATTTTGTAGGCAGCGAAGAGCAATGGAATCTCGCCACCGGTTCGCTGGAAAATGTCCTGAAAAAGCGCGGCATTGAGTACAAAACCATCCCCGGAGAAGCTGCGTTTTACGGGCCGAAAATCGATATCAAGCTGGTCGACGCAATCGGACGCCTATGGCAGCTTTCGACCGTGCAGTTCGATTTCAACTTGCCGCAGCGCTTTGATCTCGAGTACGTAGCGGAAGATGGCAGCCGCAAACAGCCGCTTGATGGTCCATCGCGCGCTATACGGATCGGTGGAGCGATTTTTTGGCGTGCTGATCGAGCACTACGCGGGTGCGTTCCCGGTATGGCTGTCGCCAGTGCAGGCGGTGATGATCCCCATCGCCGAGCGTCACGTGGATTATGCGAACAAAGTTGCTGCGCAGCTCAAAGAAATCGGCGTGCGCGTGGAAGTAGATGGACGCAATGAAAAGATGAATGCCAAGATCCGCGAACACGCCATGCAGAAAGTGCCGTTCTTGCTCGTGGTCGGCGACAAAGAAGCGGAGGCAGGAAAGGTGAACGTCCGCACTCGCGGCAAAGAAAAGACCGAAGACATGCCGGCTGCGGAGTTCGTCGAGAAAATTAAAGGACTGATCGCGAGTCGAACCCCGCAACTCTAGGCGACAAGCGAATCTTTCACAGAATGAAAATTCGTTCAGAAACCAGAGCGATAATGTCGTCGTCTATGTAATTGCTAGCGAATCCCGCGCAACTATCCCAACAGTTCGTTTTCCTTGATGCCTTCCGTAACCTTCTGTTCCCATCGTGGGTCGGTGTAGTCTGCATTCAGCCCAATACTGAATTTTCACAAAAAACCGCTGCCTTCAATAAACGATCACTAATAACGCATCATCAACATTAAGGACCGCCATTTTCATGTCATCTCCGGTGAGTGCTGTTGCTGCTCCTACTGTACCCAGCCCGGTTGTCCCTTCGCCCTCAGTGACCACAACGGCTGCGCGCTCCCGCTCCTATTTCCACGCCGGTGCTGCTGGCCGGCATGTTGCGTACTTCCAACAAGATCAGCGATCTATTTTTCTCGCCGGGAAAACCGCCGCTAGTTGAAATAGATGGAAAACTTGCGCCTGCTGGAATTTCTCGCGCCCTTACAGCTGACGACATAAGGCGAGTTGCTGGCGATCTGATCGGCACCAACAAGAATGCTATCGAAAATCTTAAGGAGCATGGCTCCTGCGACGTGTCTTACAGCTTGCCGGGCTCATGCCGCTTTCGCGTGAATGTGTTCATGCAGCGCAGCACGTGCGCCATTGTCATGCGGGTGATTCCCAGCAAGATTCCAGATTTCGAAACCTTGAATTTGCCTGCGGAGATGGGAAAAATCGTCCACCTGCGCAATGGGATTGTCCTGGTCACGGGACCGACGGGCTCGGGCAAGTCGTCCACATTAGCAGCGGTCATCGATAAGATAAATCACGAGCAGTCCTATCACGTGCTCACGATTGAAGATCCTATCGAGTTCCTGCATCAGCATAAGAACTGCATCATCCATCAGCGCGAGTTGCACAGCGATACGACCAGCTTTGCGCTGGCATTACGAGCGGCACTGCGGCAGGCTCCGAAAGTAATTCTCGTCGGAGAAATGCGCGACAAGGAAACGATTGAAATCGCTATGGAAGCTGCGGAAACCGGCCATCTGGTTCTCTCCACGCTGCATACGATTGACGCGTCAAAGACGGTCGAGCGCATCGTTGGAGTTTTCCCCATGGTTGAGCAGGATGGAATTCGCAACCGCCTCGCCAAGAGTTTCCGCTACATCATTTCGCAGAGGTTGATTCCACGGAAGGGCGGCGTGGGCCGGATCGCGGCAGTCGAAATTCTCAAATCCACGCTACGCACAAGGGAATATGTGGAGAAGGGCGAAGGCGAAGGCAAGACTCTTCTGGACGCCATGCGAGTGGGCGGCGACGAAGGCATGCAGCACTTCGATGGCGAAATCGAAAGAATGATTCGTGAAGGCATTATCGACATGGACATTGGGATGGCGTATGCCACCAATGCCGGAAACCTTCGACTGGAACTGGCGGACTTTGCCGAGGAAAACAAAGAGCTCATATAAGTTTGGGGCCGCTGGCTAGGCTGACCCCTCACTCGAAAAAACAGCTATTGCTCGTAAGCTCCTATATCGATATTCGAACCCTGAACACGTGGATTGCCTGCGTAGTCCACTGTCCCCACGATAGACGATCCCAAATTGTTGCCCGCATTCACGGCGCGTGAAGTCGACTGCACATGCAGGTCCGGACTGCTCGTGCTAAGGAATTGAGGATCCACGTAAATTGAATGGCTGTCCTCCCAGACGTCGTTTGATAACTGGTGAAACCGGTAATGCTCTTGGTTTGCCATACCCAGTTTGAGTTGCTCGCGGTCACGGGAGAGTAGTACAGGTTGTAATCCAGTGTGGCGGGACTCGGAGTCGATTTCGTGTAGTCGTTGACCAACAGCGCTTGCGATCCCGCGTAAACGATATTGTTCTCGAAGATGTTATTGGTAGCGTGATACTGGATCTGAAATTCGCCGCTGCCCGTGTTCTTGCTGTCATTCTTGAAAAGCGTGTTGTTGACCATCGTGATGTGATCGCTGCCACCGACGGAACTGGCATAACCACCAATCGAAATACCTGTCGAATTGCCAAAATAAATCAGGTTATTACGAGCCGTGACGTAACTGGTCACCTTGCCTGAATGTTCACTAGCCATTTCGATTCCCAGGTCGACATTGTGGATCAGGTTGCGCTCAATCGTAATATTCGTTCCACCATCCACGTAGATACCGTCTGAGCAAGTGCAATTCGCTGGGTAAGACGGGTTTCCGTTGGAGGTGATGTTGTAAACCGAGTTCAGGCTAATGAGTCCGTTGCGCGCCTGATCGTAAGCTGAATTCGGAGAAACTCCTTCGAATCCGATCGCGTCGATTCCAATATTATTGTTGTCGTGGATTAAATTGTTGCTGATCGTGAAAGTGTCCACATTGCCATCGAGTGACATTGACTCGCTGCAGCCCGTCTTCAGATTGTTCAGTTCATTGCCCGTAATCGTGAGGTGGTTCAGCGATGCCGGAGCTTGTGAGCCATAGATTGCAACCCCTAGAGCATTTGCATTGCACCCAGTCGCTGATGTCACAATGTCGTGAATATGGTTGTTGAGTAGTTGCAAGTAGCCGCCCGCTCCGCTGATGTAAATCCCTACCGGAACGATGTTCCTCTTCGTAGTCTTGTAATTGCGAATCTCAAAACCCTGAATGATCAGATAACTCTGACTAGCGATGTTAAAAAGTCCGTACTGATTTCCGGGAATGCTCAAACCAGTTCCATCAACCACCGGCGTTTCCCCAGGATAGTTTTGAAAGGTGACATAGCCGGCAGCGGCTGAGCCGGAAACTGGAATGTTGACAGTTTCGTTGTAGGTTCCGCCTAGCACCTGAACTGTATCGCCGGCCTGTACGTGATCGGCGGCATATTGAATGTTCCGCCACGCGCTGCTAGTACTAAGACCGTTGTTGCTGTTATTACCGGAGGTAGAAACGAAGTAAGTGGATGCAGGTGCGGCTAGGCTCAACAGAAGCGTCAGGATCGTAACAGTGACACAGACGAGGGGACCTCTGGAAATTGCTCTCATAGCGCGCTCCTTAAAATTGTCATGCCTTTATTCAGATTGCGATTGATTATTAAATACTTCGTTTGCTTACGAATCGCATTCGGCATCACGGTAATCCTTAAACCTGTGGTCCGTCAAGCGGAATTTAGAAGTGGATTCTTGTGCGAGTATTATCTTTGACCTGTTTGGGAGCACTTTGATCGTCGGCGTCATATCTGACACACATGGCCTTCTCCGGGCTGAGGCTTTCGCCGCGCTGGACGGATCCAATTACATCATTCACGCTGGAGATATCGGCGATCCCGGCATTCTCAAAAAATTAAACGAGATCGCGCCAGTGACGGTGGTTCGCGGGAATATTGATCGCGAGCCCTGGGCACGAAAAATTCCGACAACAGATGTATTGGAAGTTGGCGGTGTGTCGATTTATGTTCTGCACAATCTGGCGGAACTTGATCTGAAGCCGGAAGCCGCAGGATTTGCAGCGGTGATCTATGGCCACAGTCACGTGCCTAAGCAGGAGATGAAAAATGGAGTGCTGTATTTCAATCCGGGAAGTGCAGGGCCGAGACGGTTTAAGCTGCCGATTTGTCTAGGGAAACTGCACATCCAGGGTGGGCGAATAAAGGCCGAGATCATCAGGTTGAATCTCTAGCGAACCCCGTTGCTACAATTCAATCAGTGTCCCTCGAATTTCAGATTGATTCCACGAGCGGTCCTGCGCGTCGCGGACGCCTCACCACACCTCATGGTGATATTGAAACTCCCGTTTTCATGCCTGTCGGGACTCTTGGATCCGTCAAGGGCGTTTCTCAGGACATTCTCGAAGACTTGGACGTCCAAATTCTTCTGGGAAACACCTACCACCTTTACCTACGTCCCGGAGTTGAGCAGGTCAGAAAGCTCGGTGGGCTACATCGGTTTATGTCCTGGCCGCGGGCTATCCTCACCGACTCTGGTGGATTTCAGGTCTTCAGCCTCAGTGAACTTCGCAAGCTGACCGAGGATGGCGTGACATTTCGTTCGCATCTGGACGGTTCTTCACACTTTTTCAGTCCTGAAAGCTCAATGGAGGCGCAGATCGGCCTAGGTGCAGACATCCTCATGGCGTTCGATGAATGTACGGAGCACCCTGCGACCGCTGAGCGGGCAAGAGTCTCGATGGAACTTACTCTGCGTTGGGCGGAGCGAAGTAAGAAATATTTTGAAGATCATAAGTATGACGTTCCTTGGGGAAAAAATCACGTAGGAACAGCCGCCCTCGGCTGTCCGGGCGAGCTTCAGGTCGCCACTGGCGTGGCTGGACAGCCGGGGGCGGCTGTCCCTACGCAAGGTTCGCCAACCCAATCCCTGTTCGGCATCGTTCAGGGCGGGATGGATCTTCAGCTCAGGAAAGAATCTGCCGAGCGCACCATCGAGATCGGTTTCCCGGGATACGCCATCGGTGGCTTAAGCGTCGGTGAACCTCGTGCTCTCACTCGCGAAATCATTGAGGCTACGCTCGAACATCTCCCAAAAGATAAGCCCCGTTATGTCATGGGGGTAGGCACTCCCGAAGAGATCGTCGAATATGCCAATTTGGGTGTCGACATGATGGATTGCGTCCTTCCAACCAGGGCCGCCCGTCACGGGCTTCTATTTACCTCCGAAGGAAAGATCTCCATCAAGCAGGCGCGCTATGCCTCTGACCAAAATCCGCTTGACCCGAACTGCGGCTGCAAGGTATGTATGCGCTACTCGCGGGCATATCTTCGGCATCTCTATGCATCTAATGAAGTGTTGGCCCAGGTCTTGAACACCGTCCACAACCTTAGTTTCTACCTTGACACTATGCGAGCGGTGCGTCATTCTATTGCACTTGGGAAAGGGGCCCGTTTTCTTTCTGGTGAGCAGTCTCAACGGAAGCCATAGCTCGCCAATCCCCGTTAGTTCCTGAAGTGGGAATTCCGGTCTGTATACGCGAGAGCCTCCGCAATAAATTGCAGTAGGCCAGAAGCGCCACGGGCGCAGTTCCGATTCAATTTACGTGCAGAAGAAGATAGGTTCGTAGGTCCATGAACGTACAATTGTTTGCAGTGCAGACTAGTTCGGTCGGCTGGCTCGGTTTTGCGCCGCTGATCTTTATTTTTGGTATCTTCTATTTTCTTTTAATCATGCCGCAGCAGCGCCGCCAGAAGAAGTGGCAGGCAATGCTTAGCGAGCTGAAAACCGGAGATAAAGTAGTGACAAGCGGTGGCTTGCGGGGCACTATCATCGCGCTGAAAGATGATTCGGTGCACTTGCGTGTTCCGCCCGACAATCTTCGGCTGGAAGTGACCCGGGCTTCAGTTGTTTCGGTTGCTTCTCCGGAGGAAATTACCAAGACCGGGACCAAGTAGTTTAGGGTCAAAGCTTTTCGTTAGTCCCAGCTTCGCCGAATAGGTGTTAATAACGAACATTTTGAGAGTGGATAAAGAATTCGTATCATGAACAAGAATTTAACCTGGAAACTCGCACTCATTGTTGGAATTCTGCTGATATTTCTGTTCGGCATTTTTGGATTGCCCCAGAGTTTTTCCGGCCAAGGCTTAGTGGCCTCCTTGCAAAACCGCATTCATTTAGGCCTTGATCTCAAGGGTGGCACGCACTTGATTCTGCAAGTGCAAGTGAATGATGCGGTCAATGTCGATTCCGATAACGCCGTCGAGCGACTCAAAGAAGACCTTAAGAGCCACAAGATTAATTACGCGGAAATTTCCAAGCCTGATCCCGTCAACAATCCCGACAAAATCGTGATTAAAGGCGTGGGACCGGAAGCTAGTTCTGATCTGCGCACCATCGTGACCGACCGTTTGCCGGAGTACAACCTGGCCTCCGGTGCCGAGAACACTTGGACTGTGTCCATGAAGCCGCAGGCGCTCACCGAATTGAAGGACCATGCCGTTCAGCAGGCCATAGAAACTATCCGCAATCGAATCGACAGCTTAGGCGTCTCTGAGCCCACGATTCAGGAGCATGGGCTTGGCCAATATCAAATTCTTGTGCAACTGCCGGGAGTCGATGATCCAGCACGCGTGAAAGACATTATGCAATCGACTGCCATGCTGGAAATCCGCCAGTCCTTGGGCGGACCATACTCCAGCGAACAGCAGGCGTTGCAAGAGCATGGCGGAGTGTTGCCGCAGGATGCGGTACTCCTTCAAGGAAAGAGCAAGAGTTCCGAGGGCGATGGCGCTCCGGTTTGGTATTTGATCTCGCGTTCTTCTGCGGTTACCGGGCGCGATTTGCGCGACGCCCAGCCTAGCCGCAACAACGATACCGCCCAACCCTCCGTCAACTTCACGCTGACCGGGGAAGGTGGACGCCGGTTCGCGGCGTTTACTGGCGCGCACGTTGGCGATAACCTGGCGGTCGTCCTCGACAACAAAGTTCAGGAAGTTGCAGTTATCAAGAGCCAGATCAGCGATAGCGGTAACATCGAGGGCGGCTTTACTGAGCAAAGCGCGAAAGACCTCTCTATGATCCTGCGGTCGGGTGCACTGCCGGCAGGGATCAAGTACCTCGAAGAGCGTACCGTCGGTCCTTCGCTAGGGACGGATTCAATCCGTGCCGGAGTTGAGGCTGCTGTCATTGGTATGCTGGCAGTTTTGATCTTCATGCTCGTTTATTATCGCGGCGCAGGGATCAATGCTGATATCGCTTTGATTCTCAACCTTGTGATTTTGCTGGGCTTCCTTGGATACAGCGGAGCAACTCTGACCTTGCCCGGTATTGCTGGAGTCATTTTGACGGTAGGCATGGGCGTTGATTCTAACGTGCTGATTTTTGAGCGTATCCGCGAAGAGTTGAGGAACGGTAAGACCGCGCCTTCGGCAGTCGAACAGGGCTTCAAGCATGCCTGGGTGACGATCGTTGACACGCACGTCACGACAATCGTTTCCGCGTTTATTCTCTTCATTTTTGGTACAGGGCCGGTGCGCGGATTCGCTGTGACTCTGACTTTTGGTCTGCTGGCGAATCTATTTACGGCAGTCTTCGTTTCGCGCATGATCTTCGATTGGATCCTGAGCCGCAAACAGCGCGGCGAAGCATTAAGCATTTAAGAAATTAGATAAGGGGCTGGTAGCAGCGTGGAATTTTTTCGCAATCCGAATATAGATTTCCTGGGCAAAAAGTGGTACTTCATTGCCTTTTCTTTAGTATTCAGCATCGCTGGCATCTTCTCGATGCTGTTCTGGCACGGCATTCCGTTAGGTGTTGACTTCCGTGGCGGCACGCTGGTTTACGTGAAATTTGCGCAAACTCCAAATGACAAAGCTATTCGCGCCGCTATGGATAGCGCGGGCTTGCACAATGCCAAGATTCAGACTTATGGTCCGGCGCAAAACAACGAGGTTTTAATCGATCTGGCGCAGCAGGAAACCAGCGAACAGGCGCTCGACAAGGGCAAAATTCAGATCATCAATGCGCTCGAATCCAATGCTCCCGCAGGCAAACAAGATCTGAACAACTCCAGCTCGTTGACGCTGCAGAATTATCTATTGGATAAAGATCCTCTTCATGCCGGGACCGATGCGGCACAAAGATACATGCAGCAGGCCCAGGCAATAGTGAATCAACGCGATAAGGTTGAAGGCGGTGTACTGAAGTCATTCGACGACTTGAAGGGAGTAGTCGACCCAGCTGTGTTGGCATCGCTGCCAGACGGCTTTTTTGTATCTAATTTTGGGGTGCGGAATGTTGAGATCGTGGGTCCTCAGGTCGGCGGGCAGCTACAAAAGCAGGCCATGCTGGCGACGCTTTACTCGCTGCTGGGAATGTTTGTTTATCTGGGCTTCCGCTTTGAATGGATCTATGGCGTCGCAGCCGTGGTGACGGTTTTCCACGATACGCTGATCACCGTAGGGGCTTTTTCTCTAACCAACCGCGCCATTTCACTGACTGTCCTGGCCGCAATCCTGACCTTGATCGGTTATTCGAATAACGACACTATCGTCGTTTTTGACCGTATCCGGGAGAATTTGAAGCTGATGCGGCGGGAAAAGTTGTCGGATATCGTCAATAAAAGCATCAATCAGACCCTGAGCCGTACGATTTTAACCGCTGGATTGACCTTTCTGACTGTGGTAGCTTTGTTCCTCTTTGGCGGAGAAGTGTTAAATGGATTCTCCTTCGCGCTCGTAATTGGCATCCTAATCGGGACTTATTCGTCGATCGCCATCGCGGCCCCGATTCTAGTGGCCTATCAGGACTGGCGGTCGGGCCGTGGTAAGCCTGCTGTCGTGCTTGCGCCTGGAAAAGCCGGCGTTCGCCAGGAGAAGGTAAAAGTGAAGGCGTAGATCAAAAGACAAAAGATCTTCAACTCACGATTTCCAGCAAACGTTTTTTGGAAAAACCGGGAGCAAAGAAGACGCAGGCGGTGTCTAAGAGTACGTAGGGTGTAGGTAGGAGAAAAGCCTTATGTTTGAAGACAGCCTCATAGAATCAGGCGGTAAGCTTAGAACTAAGCGCGGCATGACGACCACCGTCTCGTTCATCTTCGAGATTGTTTTGGTCGGGGTATTGGTCCTCATTCCGCTCCTCTTTACTGAAGCGCTGCCGAAAACGCAGCTCATGACTTTCCTGGTGGCTCCGCCGCCCCCGCCCCCTCCGCCACCACCACCAGCTGTTGCTCCAAAGGTGCCGAAGGTGGTCCAAACCAATATCGTCAACGATCAGCTGCGAACGCCTACGCGGATTCCCAAGAAAATTGAAATCATCAAGGAAGACGCAACTCCTCCGCCGGTATCATCAATGGCTGGCGTCGTGGGAGCAGTTGGCGTTCCGGGCGGCGCAGCGGGTGGCGTGATCGGCGGCATTATCAATTCGACGCCGACGGCTGTACCTAAAGTGGCTACTCCTCAGCGCGTGCGCGTGTCACAAGGTGTGACGCAAGGACTCGTGCTGCGGAAAGTTCAACCAAACTATCCACCTCTGGCGCGGCAAGCACGCATCCAAGGATCAGTGGTGCTGCAGGCTGAGATCAGTAAGACTGGGGACATCCAGAACTTACGTCTTATCAGCGGTCACCCGATGCTTGGACCGGCGGCTATTGATGCGGTTAAGCAATGGAAGTACAAGCCGTATATTTTGAACGGTGAGCCGGTGGAAGTGGAAACGACAATTACCGTCAACTTTACTTTGGCGGGCGGTTAGAGACTTTCGAAAGTGCAGTGTGTAGTGCAGTAAAAATCTTGCACGATAAGTTCCGAGGAGGAGAGTCAACTCATGTTCGTAGCTAACCTGGCAACACATTCATTAATTCACGTTTCAACAGTCGCTACCTGGCTACAAGACAGTGGCGGCACGGTGCAGTGGGATCCGCTCTCGCTGTGGCGGCAAATGGGATGGATCGCGAGAATCGTGGTCATCATTCTCTTCATCATGTCCGGCTGGTCTATCGGTGTAATGATTGACCGTTGGATGGCTTTCAACGCGGCTCGCAAACAGTCTCGCGCATTTGCTCCCGCAGTCGCCGGAGCATTGCGGGACGGCAAGATCGACGAAGCCATCAAGGTCGCCGAACGCAACAAGAAGAGCCACCTTGCCAAGGTCGTTACGGCTGGCTTGATGGAATTCCGCGCTCACCAGGAAAGCGGCGAGATTCCGGGAGAAACCATTGAAGCCTCAAAGCGTGCTCTGGAGCGGACAGAAGCCATTGTCCACGCCGAACTGAAGCGCGGCTTGGGCGGCTTGGCCACCATCGGTTCGACGGCACCATTCGTTGGACTGTTCGGAACCGTGATGGGTATTTTGAACGCCTTCCGTGAAATCGCGACGCAACAAGACCACCGGTTTGGGCGCGGTCGCAGGCGGTATTTCGGAAGCACTCGTGACCACGGCCATCGGCCTTCTGGTCGCGATTCCGGCCGTCATGATGTTCAACTATCTGACGGGACGCGTGGAAGCGTTCGACGTGGAGATGGACAACTCCTCGAGCGAACTGATCGATTACTTCCTGAAGCGTCGCGGCGCAGTTCGCCGTCCCTAACCTTTCACGCCGGGCAAGATATTCGGATTGAGTTGCGGCTACGGTGCTGATGTTGAATCGGTACCGTAGCCAGCCCTCCCAAACTGAACTGTGCTAGGCAGATGAAGCAAGATGCAAGCTACGAGATATTGCGGGAAAGAAGGATCACTCAATGGCACTCGCAAAGCGCAATGAAGGCGCAAACGTAAACTCGGACATCAACGTCACACCCATGGTGGACGTGATGCTAGTGCTGCTGATCATCTTCATGGTGATCACGCCCATGTTGCAGCACGGCGTTAGTGTGGATCTGGCAAAAGTGAATAATCCGTCGCAGATGCCGGATGCGGACAAAGAAGACGCTCTGCTCGTAGCAGTGATGCGAGATGGAAGCGTCTACTTCGGAACCGATAAGCTTGCCGTGGATCAACTCACGGGAAAAGTAAAAGACCGGCTCACCAATAAACTCGACAAGCGCGTCTATGTGAAGGCTGATGCGCGTGCCAAATTTGGAGCCGTGGTTGGAGTGGTGGATGCTGTCCGATCAGCCGGAGTGGACCAACTTGGCCTGCTGACGGAGCAGAATAAGACGCCGCCTCCGCCGCCATCGAATACGAAGCCGCAAACCGGGCAGTAAAGTTTAGAGCACTTTCGAGGAGATCGATATGTCTATGGCAGTCGGCCCCAGCGGGGGCCAGAACGCAAATATCAACGTTACTCCGCTCATTGATGTGCTTCTCGTTTTGCTGATCATTTTCATGGTGATCACGCCGTTGACTCCAAAGGGGTTGGATGCGCTGGTACCTCAGCCGCCTCCACCCAATCAGCCTAAGAACGACACCCCGGATCGCACCATCGTGGTTCAGTTGATTGATCGCGGATCAGGCGAAAATCCTGGTCTGAAGATTAACGGTGAAGACGCGACTTGGGATAATCTGCAAGATCGGCTTACCGATATTTTCAAGACTCGCGCCGAGAAAGTAATGTTCGTGAAGGGTGACGACAATGTCCCGTTTGCCAACGTGGCCAACGTCATTGACATAGCCCACGCCGCGGGCGTGGACAAAGTTGGATTGATTACCGCGAAGATTGAAGCGGGCGGTTAATATTTAGATCACACGGCTTGGAACGGTTCCGGGCCGCTGTGTGCTTCAGCCCGGTATTATCTAAGCCTAGGGAGAATTCATAAGGCAATGAAAAAAAGCTTACAAATGCTGGCACTGATGGCGGTCGGCTTAGCAATTTTATCCGCCACAGGCTGCGACAAACTACGGGCGCGCGATCAGCTGAATAAAGGTGTCGCCGCCTACAAGAATGCCAAATACGAAGAAGCTATTAATCATTTTCAAGAGGCAGTGCGCCTGGATACAGGCCTGACGAATGCCCGCCTCTATTTGGCTACAGCCTTCGCGCAGCAATACATTCCTGGTGTTGACGCGCCGGATAACCTGCGTAATGCAGATCAGGCTGTTGAACAGTACAAGGCTGTACTGGATAAAGATCCGAAGAACGTCAACAGCGTGAAGGGCATTGCGTATTTGTACCTTCAGGAAAAGAAATTTGAAGATGCCAAGACTTATTACCGCAAGGCGCTGGAGATCGATCCCAATGATCCGGAACCTTATTATTCGGTCGCGGTGATCGACTGGACGCAAAGCTACCAGCCGCGCATGGAAGCCCGCGCCAAGCTCGGACTGAAGCCGGAAGATCCGCTGGGCACAAAAAAGGACAAAGAAGCATTGAAGGTCTGCGCGACGTTGAAAGACAAAAACATGGGCGTTGTGCAGGATGGCATCGACAATTTGGATAAAGCTCTAAAGTTGCGTCCTGATTACGATGACGCGATGGCTTATCTGAACCTTCTTTATCGCGAAAAGGCGGACGTCGAATGCACCGATCCAGCTGCTCGCACTGCCGACTTGAAAACTGCCGATGACTGGGTCGATAAGACCATGGCCACGAAGAAAGCTAAGGCAGAGAAGCAGACTGGCAACCAGGGAATCGTACTGGACCAAAAACAGTAGGTATTTTCCAGTGGTTTTCAAAGACCCTCCGCATTGTCGGAGGGTTTTCTTTTTGTACTTTAACTCTGTTGCCTGGATTACTTCCGGTGAATGTACAGCTCCACTTCTAAACCATCAAAATCCCGTGCGTCGCTCGCGACGTATCCGGCATTTTCCAGAAGCTTAGTCAGCGAAGATGCGGTCAGGTCCAGACCTGAGGAATCAGAAGCGTGCGAGAGGACAAGCCATACACGAGGATAGGCGGGGATTGAGCTTTCGAGCTTTTTGTAGTCAGGCTTTTCTACGAAATCCAAAAATGTGATCCGGTCGCCATGATTGGGGTAAATCACTATCGGGTCGCCAAAAGATGCTCCGCGAAGAGAGTGATAGTACTCGTACGGCATGCGCCCCATCGCCACGTGAAAAATCAATGCGTCATCGGCTTGGGATTGCGACAAGAGATAGTCGGAGGCTCCACGCCAATTGTCTCTCTCCAGATCGAAATCATGTTGGTAGTATCCGCGTGTGCCTTGTACCGATAGCACAAGAAAAAGCAGCAATGCTGCGGTCAGACGCCGCGCAGAGCGGATACGAGCTAGTCCGGAAGCGGCCAAGAGAAGCAGAGGAGGCAGGCACAAAATAAAGTAGCGAGGCAAGAACAGGGGTCGTGCAAAAGACAGTACGAAAACGAACGCCACCGGAAAGAGCAACCAGAGCAGCAGGAAGCGCGAACGCCAAGCCTCGAATGTATGCGCGACGTTCTCCTTGGACTCCAGCTCAATAAATCCTGCGACGCAGGCAATGCAATAAGCCACTAGCAAGATCCAGCCACCATTGCCGGTAAGGCGAAGTCCCAACTCTGCCAAATCCTTCAATCCAGGCCGGTGAATCCAGCGCAGCGGGCCGGCGCCGGTTGTGGCGATAAATAAAATTATAGGCGAAATGAGAAGTGCAATCCAGCGCCAATTGGTTTTCAAGCCAGTTGGAAGTGGTTTCGAGCGCCAATATCGCACAGAGATCCACTGCGCGATGATCAACAACGCCGAATAAAAGTGCGCGTAAACGGCGGCGCTGCTCAGGGCAATCTGAGCAATGCGGTTTCTTCGCGAGGGATTGTCCAGATATTTCAGGAAATAAAAGCCGGAACATACGCACAGGAGCATCATCAGCGAATAAGCTGCGTGCCTCCTGCGAGTAGCGGATGTGATAGGCATTTACCGCGAGCAGAGCCGCCGCGATGAGTCCCACGCGGGAGCCGAACAGTTTGCGGCCTAGGAAATAGAGCGCAGGAATTGTCACAAGTCCGAAAATCACAGATAGCGAACGGACGAAATACTCGCTACTGCCGAAGTGCAGCCAAGGGCGAAGCAACAGATAGTACAACGACATGTTGGCTTCGCGTCGCCAAAGAATTCGAGCAAAGTTGTACCAATCCAGACGGGCGATGCCAACGCTCATTCCTTCGTCGAACCAGAAGGTCTTGGCCGCTAATGCATGAAATCGAAAAAATGCGCCTGCGACTGTGATTGCGGCCAGAATCCCGATGTCGAGGGCCGATGAACGCCAATGCGGGGATTCGGGATTTACCCAGCGTTCAGCTGCGGAGCTACCTCCTGAAGGTCTTTGCACCGTACTCTTTGCTGTTTTCAACAGAACTCAATGGTATCTCGAAAGGGAAAGACTCTGGACAAAACTCCGGTAAAATAGGCAGTTCTCTCGGTAGCAAAACGGCGGTTTGCGTAGCAGAAATCTATAAGTCCCATGTTCAAGAAGATCCTAATCGCAAATCGCGGAGAAATTGCCGTCCGAGTGATCCGGGCTTGCCGGGAGATGGGAATTTCCTCGGTGGCTGTTTATTCTGACGTGGATCGCGCTGCGTTGCATGTGCTCAAAGCCGACGAAGCCTATCACATCGGACCAGCGGCGGCTTCGGAGTCCTACCTCAACATAGCGAAAATTCTCGATGCCGCCAAGCGAAGCGGCGCGACTGCGATTCACCCCGGTTACGGATTTCTATCCGAGAACGCGAAGTTTGCTCAAGCCTGTTCCGATGTAGGCGTGAAGTTTATAGGCCCAACTGCCGCGTCGATGGAAATGATGGGCTCAAAGACTCGTGCACGACAAGAGATGGAGAAAGCTGGAATTCCGTTCGTGCCGGGCACATCGCGGGGACTTGACTCGATCGAGCAAGCGAAAGAGATCGCAGAACGAATTGGTTATCCCGTGATGCTGAAAGCTGCGGCGGGTGGAGGCGGCAAGGGCATGCGCTTGGTACATACACAAGCAGATCTTAAGTCGGCGCTGGAGTCGGCCAAGAGCGAAGCGCAGCGGGCATTTGGCGATGACGAAGTCTACCTTGAGAAAGCCATCATCAATCCTCGACACATCGAAGTGCAGATTTTAGCGGACGAACACGGGAACACGGTTTATCTTGGCGAGCGCGAGTGCTCGATCCAACGCAGGCATCAGAAGGTGGTTGAAGAATCGCCATCTGCTGTGGTCGATCCCGATTTGCGACAGAGAATGGGCGACGTTGCTGTCCGAGTAGCGAAGGCGGCAAATTACACCAACGCTGGGACGATCGAATTTCTGCTCGATCAGAACAAGAACTTCTACTTCCTCGAAATGAATACGCGCTTGCAGGTGGAGCATCCGGTTACGGAACTGGTTACAGGCCTTGATCTTGTTCATCTGCAAATTAAGATCGCGGCGGGAGAGACTCTACCATTTAACCAGGATGATGTACGCCTTCGTGGGCACGCTATCGAGTGCCGTATCTACGCCGAAGATCCTGACAACAACTTTTTTCCCAGTCCCGGCAAGATCACATTACTCAGAGAGCCGGGTGGGCCGGGCATTCGGGAAGACAGCGGCATGTATGAGGGCTGGACCGTACCCATCGACTACGACCCCATGCTGGCGAAATTAATTAGTTATGGCGGCGATAGAGCGCAAGCCATCGAGCGTTTAAGGCGTGCATTGGATGAGTTCTTCATTGGTGGAATCAAAACCAACGTCTCGCTCTTCCAACGGATCGTGCGAGATGATGATTTTAAAGCCGCGAGGCTGGACACAGGCTATCTTGATAGGCTGTTGCAGGCTAAGCGGCCGGAGAACGAAGACCCCGCAAAGAAAGACGACCCCGCAAAGAATGACGACATAGTTGCAATTGCTGCCGGATTATTTGCCGCCATGGGCGCAACATCGACGACCAGCGACAATGGTTTGCAAATCGCGTCCTCAAATAATAAATGCCTCAACAACAAATCCGGCGAAGCTGCCTCAAACTGGAAGAAGACATCCAGATTGGAAGCGTTGCGCTGAAATACGGCACTCGCACTTAAGCAAGAATGATCTACGAAATCACCATCGACGGGAAGCCGAAAAAGCGCAGGCTCGAACTCAATCGCGAAGGCGACGGTTGGAAGTGTGTACTTGATGGTCGTGAGATTCCCATCGATGTGGTCAGCCCGCACGCAGATGTTCTTTCATTGCTCATTGATGGCCGAGCTCATGAAATCAAGCGGGAGCGCAGCGCCTCGGGTGAGCATATCTGGATTGGCAGCACGCGCTATGAGGTTGAAGTCCGCGATCCGCGCTCATTACGGAGCCGGAACAAAGCTGCAAGCGACGATAACGGTCCGAAGAAACTCATCGCGGCCATGGCCGGAAAGGTAGTTCGAGTGCTCGTGCGTGAGAAGGAGGAAGTTGAGCCGGGCCAAGGTATCGTTGTAGTCGAAGCAATGAAAATGCAGAACGAGATCAAGTCTCCCAAGAAAGGCCTGATCCAAAAGATTCTAGTTTCCCAGGGCAGTACGGTGAATGCTGGTGACGTTCTCGCCGTCGTCGAATAACTGCGCCGTTCAACTCTATTTCACTGCTCCGTTGGTATCGAGAACTTTCTCCGCCAGGTAATTCTGGACCTTCGCCTGATCGCGAATGACCTCATAATAAGCCGCCTTTAGCAACTGCTCGCGATGGTCCCGCAGCTGGGTGCGGATCGCCTCTTTCACGCGTGGATCTGAGAATTCCCGCTGTCCAGCTGGTTCCTTCGCTAACAGCCTCACAATTTGAAAGCCGAAGAGTTGCTTCGTTCTCGGGTCGACTACCGTAATGATCGGACTATACTGGCCCGCTTTCAGCTTGAGGACTGCGTCTCGAGTTGCGGGATCGGTACGGCTGAGGCCGGATTCAGGCGTGAATCCCAAGTCGCCACCGTTGGCTGAAGTTTCGGCGTCTTCGGAATAGTTCATCGCTAGCGTTCCGAAATCGTCTCCGCTTTCCAATCTGTTCAGGACCATTTGGATTTTCTTCCGTGCGTCGGCTTCATTTTGCGCTTTGCCGCTCTGGTTGCGCATTTGCGGATTCGGCAATGGAGTAACAAAGATCCGCGCCAAATGATATTGCGGCTCAATAAAGTTGAATTGTGATTTGTGCGTATTGTAGTAATCCGCAATGTCCTGGTCGGTGATGTTGATCTTGGAATTTACTTCCTTGTTCATCACCTTATCTATGGTTAAGGAACGGCGAATATCGCGCTTAAAATCGTCAGCCGTAATGTTCTTTTCTTTCAACTTGTCCGCGAATTGTTCGGCCGTGTAGGGCGACTTAATCTCGTTCAACTTGCGATCAACTTCGTCGTCTGTAGCCAGCAGGGCCAGCTTCTCAGCGCGGCGCATCAGGATTTCGTTGTCGATCAACTCCCGCAAAATGCTTAAACGAAGGCTAGTCGCTTGTTCTCCGACGGGCGCAGGCTGTTGGGACCCTGAAGTTTGATTCTGATAATACTTCTCCACTTCCGTTCGGTAAATTTTGTGTCCATCGACATTCGCGGCAACATCATCGCCGCCCTGTTTGTTGGCGCAACCAATGAAGCTGAGAACAATTGATACGACACAAAAAGCCAGAGAACTTCTTAAAAGGTTCTTTTTCAATGAATCCTCGCAACTCGAATGGTGGGAAATCTTGCAACTTTGCAAACAATTTTGCTACTTAGGTGTTCCGGGCGCGCTATTTGCTTGCCCTACTGGCCCCGGGGCACCAGCAGCAGCCGGATGCGAAGGTGTTGATACACCGGCTTGCGTCAACGCGTCGTCGAACATGGCACGAAATTCACTCAGCGGCAGCGCGCCATCAACCTCGCGTCCGTTGATAAACATAGTCGGAGTTGCGCTCACGCCTGCGTCATCGCCTTCCTTGATCGAAGCTTTCACCGCATCTTCGTTTTGTGCCTTAACACAGGATTGAAGCTTCGCCACGTCCACGTTGTGTTTCTGGCCTTGTTCGGTCGTTATCCGGTCAAGGGCTGCGAATTGCGCGTCCCGGCCCTTCTCCGCATTCACTACCGACTGGTTCGCGTGAATGAAATCTGCGAAGTCCCAATAGGCATCAGCATTTTGCGAAGCCAGGCAGTTTGCATCGACCGATGCATGAATGGCCCAGGGATGAATTTCCGCCAGCGGGTAATCCTTGTAGATGAAAGCTATACGGTCGCCATACTCCTTGAGCAACTCAGGAAATAGAGTTTGATGAGCACGGGAACAATAAGGACATTCGAAGTCGTCGTAATTGACAACGATCACTTTGGCATCTTTGTTGCCGCGAACTGGCCGTCCCTTCACGTCGATTTTCTTCATTACCTCAGCGTAAGGATCTTTACTGAGGTCGAGCTTGGTAAGCCGAATCAAAGTCTTGTCGTCTTTCGAGAGCAGGAAATCGAAAGTCTGCTTCTTGTCCCCTCCATCAAAGGTTATGGTCAGCGCGTCATAGTTGGGAAACTCGCTAGGCTTGAGCGATCCGACCAAAATCTTTACATGAGGCGGAACAGTATAGTGACTGCGTACTTCCCGTTCAATACGCTGGTTCACGTCCGCAGGCACGGACTGAGCTACACCGCCGAAGCTAATCAAAAACACCAAAATGATCGACTGCAAAAACTTCACTAGAACCCCACTTTTCCCTGAACGTAAAGGAAATTATCTCACAGAGATGGGCATGGTTCCGGGTACCGGAAGCGCTCGACCGCATTTATTAACACCTCGCGGACGAGGCCGCCACACACGTTTTTTTACATAGTTTTGGTAACTAATTCGTGCGCCAAAAGTCCATAATTGGAGACATACAGTGGCGTCGAGAGTAGCTGAGGAGGAGCCATGAACCGTCGAGATTTCGTCGTCCATACGGGCCGCGGCTTAGGAGCAGCGGCGTTTATCGGCGCAAACTGGATGGGCTCGACCAGACTTGCAGCGTGGGCGTCAGCCATGCCGATTTTGACAGCCGCTTTGCCAAAGAAGTTCAATGCCAGCGATTCAGTTGTGCTTGGGAAAACTGGCATCAAGACGAGCCGGCTTGCCATGGGGACGGGTACGGTGGGAGTCGGTCACCGTTCGCATCAGACTGATCTCGGAGTAAAGGGTCTGTCCGATCTGCTGCTGACTGGTTACGATCAAGGCCTGCGATTCTTCGATGCTGCCGATAGTTACGGAAGCCATCCGCATGTTGCAGAGGCTCTCAAGCACGTTCCGCGCGACAAGGTGACCGTGCTGACTAAGACTTGGGCGCGAGACCCCGCCTCCGCACGAGCAGATCTAGATCGCTTCCGCCGCGAACTTGGCACGGACTATCTGGATGTCTGTTTGATGCACTGTGTCACGGAAGGTGATTGGACAGAGCGTTACAAGGGAGTTATGGACGTCCTGTCAGATGCGAAAGAAAAAGGCGTGATTCGCGCGCACGGTTGCTCGTGTCACACCATCGAGGCGCTGCGGGCTGCCGCCAAGTCCCCGTGGGTGGAGGTCGATTTCGTGAGAATCAATCCGATCGGCTCGCACATGGACGCCGATCCGGAAACCGTGATTGGCGTGTTGCGCGAGATGCGCGCTGCCGGAAAAGGAATTGTTGGGATGAAGATCCTCGGCCAAGGGGACTTGCGCGCTCGGCAAAATGACGCAATCAAGTATGCGTTATCGCTTGGATTGCTGGATGCATTCACGATCGGCGCCGAAAGCAAGAATGAGCAGCACGATCTGATCCGTAGGATTGCCGCAGCAGCATAGGCACGGTTTCCCTTTGATCGCGTAGAGCGGACGCTCTTGTCCGTTGCTGCTGGTGCTCGGTCTTAGTTCCTAAAGTCTGCAAACAACTAACCATTCAAAATGGGCGCTGGGACTTCACGGACACCAACCCACCCCAAACAAAGACGCCGAGACAAGAGTGTCCGCCGAAGATTAAAGGTCGGGTGACTGCGGTGACTTGTGAGCCAATGAATCGCTGGATATGTTCTATGCGACAGCACCGTAAAACAATCCACCTGAGGGTACGACATGCGTTCGTTAAGAATCCTGCTTTCGACTATCTTGCTGATGAGCCTGCTCGCATTTGCGCAAGAGCCAGCCACTACTACAACCGCACACGCAACTGACGCCAGCACGTCCAAGGCAACTGTCTATGTTTACCGCTATAGGCAATTTGTGGGTGCCGCGCTGGAGCCTTCTGTTTATTGCGACGAACTACAGCTTGCGCGGATGACTAACGGTCGTTACTTCACAACCAAAATTGACTCGGGGAAACATACTTTCCACTCCAATGACAAGCAATCCGGCGTGGAATTGGATCTGAAGGCTGGACAGGAATATTTCATCCGCTTGGAGATTGCAACAGGTTTCATGAAAGGGCATGGACGGCTGGTTCTGATGTCTCCAGAACAGGCTGGCTATGAACTGAAATCCGACAAATTGAAACCGCTGGATGCAAATAAAGTGTTGAATGCGACTCTGGTTTCCACTAGCGAGGCGCACCCGGGCCTCACTGTGAATGGGGCCGCTACAGGTCAAGCTCCCAAGGTTGTTGAAGTTTCCAGCCCGGAACACACTACTTCTGGTTCTGGCGAAAATCCTCGGTAATCCAAAATCCTGGAGTAGTCCGCTCATTCTGTAAAAGATGCCTCAGCCACACGCAACCTCGCGAGTGGCTGGGTTTTATTTCGGACGGGATTCTGGCGGCACCAACCCATTAGCTCGGTAGTACGCCACCAGCAAACCATAGTGTTCCGCCGAATGTTCCGTAACATCTAGCCACGGATCGACGCTTTTGCTAAACGATTCGTTCCGCAGGCTCTTTAGCGTAGCATCGGCATCATTCATGGACTTTTCAAACATCGCCACTACTTCGGCTTTGGTTTTGTAATTCTTCGGATCAACATCGGTCCAATCGACATTTTCGCCGCGCCCGGCTTTGGCGGCATAGATATTCCCTCCGGCGATGTGAATAATCAGATCGTGGAAGGTCCGCATTTCGGGCCTCAACTTGAAGTCGTATTTGTCTTCCGGAAAATCCTTAGCCATGACGAGCACCTTGTGATTGATCGAGGTGAAGTGCCCTCGCACCGATTCCGCTGTTGCGAGTTGGCTGTTCTGGCCGACGGCTTGGACCGTCAGGCCCAATAAGAACAATGACAGCGCTAAAGTTGTTTTGGCATTCATATTGCCCTCCGACATGGTTGGACGCAAAAAGCTCGAAAATGACACCAGAGGCGAAGCCCAACCATAGCGGCGGAATAATGGTATCGATTACAGCTGGCACGTCCGCAAGTTAATTTGACCGATGAAGACCGTCAGGCGAGAGTATGCATCATCGAGAAACCGTCTTGAGTAATGAAAGGCCGCGTTGAGACATAAGCGCGGCCTTTTTTTTGCGGACGGGGCGATCAGATGTGTCTGGCTTTATTTGATACTGTTTTGACGGCTTAGCTTTTTCCTCTTTCAGCAGCTTCTCTCGCAAGTAGATTCCGGGCTTGAGAGTCACCAGCGCTGGCTTCGCGGGCAGTTTGAACAGGCGTTTCCACCGCCTCCTGTTGAACTAGCTGGGCGCTGCTCAACTTAACTGTGTCGGTAGGATTGGCGGTGGACTGCGGCTTCGCTTGGGCTGCCGGTTGGCGTGCTACTGCAGGCTGAGTTGCAGCTTGTGGGGATGGAGCGGCATGACTAATCGGACTGACCATGTTTTTGGACCCTCCTATTATCCTCATCGGCCTGACTACAATAAGCTTTAGTTCTTCTTCTTGCTTTGCTGTGCCACCTTTGGACCACCTGCATAGCTGCCGTAGTTAATGTCATTGTCCTTGTCTGATTCAGAAATGAGGTTCCAACTCGTGGGACAATACCATTGCCCGAGAACCGAGATGGCACTCCCAACACACGCACGAGCGGCAAGGTATACCCTCTCGAAACGCGCTTTCACGGCAAACATTTTCGCAGCGATTCTGTTGGTGCACCTCTGTTTACAGGCGCAGGCCCAAAGTTCACACTTGCAAAGCTCAATGCCTGACGCACCGACCTCCTCCCAGATAAAAAAATCCCGGACTGTACACGAGAACTCACCGCGCGAGAATTACATTGGAGACGAAGCCTGCGGCTCTTGTCATCGGGAGAAAGTCGAAGGTTTTCACCACACGGCGCATTACCTGACTTCCAGATTGCCTGATCAGAATTCAATTCTCGGCGAGTTCACGTCCGACGCAAATGTGCTAAAGACTTCCAATCCAGATTTGTTTTTTAGGATGGAGAAGAAGGGAGACGGATTTTTTCAAACATCTATCGAGGGACCTTCTCCATACGCGGAAGAGCGTGCAGAACAATTCGGTCTAGTCGTCGGATCCGGAGGCAAGGGGCAAACATACTTGTATTGGAAGGGAGACCGGCTCTTTCAACTCCCGGTCTCTTACTGGAATCAGCTTGGGTGGGTCAACAGTCCTGGATACCGCGACGGCGTTGCAAATTTTGACCGTCCGATAATTCCGCGATGTTTGGAATGCCATGGAACTTACTTCGAATCGCTTGCACCGCCACCCAACAAATTCAATAAGACTGGATTCGCCGTGGGCATCACATGTGAGAAATGTCACGGGCCGGGACGTGAACACGCGCAACGGGAAAGCTCCAAAGTTTCTGGACCTTCTGGTCCGGCCATACTCAACCCTGCCCGGTTTTCCAGGGAACGACAGACCGATCTCTGCGCGTGGTGTCATGCAGGACACGGAGTGGCGCTGACCGCAGCATTTTCTTATGTTCCGGGCGAACCGCTTGATAAATATATTGAGCTGCCACAGCCCGATCCGAATGCGCCGATCGATGTACATGGTGATCAAGTCGAACTGCTAAAGAAAAGCCGCTGCTACCAGTCGTCGACGATGACTTGCCTGACTTGCCACGACGTTCACACCAGCCAACATGATCCGGTGGGTTTCTCGCAAGGCTGTTTGAGCTGCCACAAGCCCGGAACTGCAGCGTTCCCAAAACTTGGCCACGAGGTCACCAGCAATTGCATTGCCTGCCACATGCCGACACAAGAAACTAATCTCATCGTATTCAATTGGAAGGGTAATAAGGCAAGACCGCAGGTTCGCAGTCATTGGATCAAGATCTATCCGGAGATGACGCAGGCCAAGTAAGTGGCGCTATTGTGCGGAAGCAGAGCGCAACAGCATAACGCCTAGGCCTAAGGTCGGACAAAAGTAAAAGCCCCGGCGGTAAGCTGAGGCTTTGAGCTTTGATACTGGATGATGCCTGTCAGTAGCTATCATAACTCTGCAGAACAAAAAAGGCACGACCGGAAGCCGTGCCTTCTCTTCTTGATTTTCTCTGTGAACCCTGTGCGCTCTGTGGTGAGCTTAGTCTCTCACCCCATCCAGGAACGCCCGCAATTTCCGCGACCGTGATGGATGCCGCAGCTTCCGCAATGCCTTGGCTTCGATTTGCCGAATGCGTTCGCGGGTTACCGCGAACGACTGGCCAACTTCTTCAAGAGTGTGCTCGCTGCCATCTTCCAGACCGAAGCGCATCTTGATGACTTTTTCTTCGCGCGGCGTCAGCGTGCGCAGCACGTGCGAAGTCTGGTCTTTCAAGTTGACGTTGATCACCGCTTCCGCCGGCGAAACTACCGCGCGGTCTTCGATGAAGTCGCCCAGGTGCGAATCTTCCTCTTCGCCAATTGGCGTTTCGAGGGAGATCGGCTCCTGCGCAATCTTCAGAACCTTGCGGACTTTCGCCACCGGAATATCCATGCGCTTGGCGATTTCTTCCGACGTCGGTTCGCGTCCCAGTTCCTGCACCAGCTGCCGCGAGGTGCGGATCAGCTTGTTGATCGTTTCGATCATGTGCACCGGGATACGAATCGTACGCGCCTGGTCGGCAATGGCGCGCGTAATCGCCTGACGAATCCACCACGTGGCGTAAGTGGAAAACTTATAGCCGCGGCGGTATTCGAACTTATCGACGGCCTTCATCAGACCGATGTTGCCTTCCTGAATCAGATCCAGGAATTGCAGTCCGCGGTTGGTGTACTTCTTCGCGATCGAAACCACCAGACGCAGGTTGGCTTCGATCAGTTCCCGCTTCGCCTGCTCCGCATCCATGTCTCCCTGGATGATCTCGCGCTGCGTGCGCTTGAGCTCCGGGAACAACACGCCCGCTTCCACTTCCAGCTTTTCGAGTTCCGCATGGACCGCGCGCGACTGCCTGCGATATTCTTTCTCTGATCTTCGCTGCGGGTGGCTTCGGCTTTCTTCTCGAGATTCTGGACTGGCGGTCGAGCGAACGCATCGTATCGACGGTCTTGTTGACCCGGTCGATCAGCCGCTTGCGTTCGTTGTTGGTGAATCCAAGTTTGCGCACGCACATGCGAAACCTGCACAATCGCATCGCGCCAGAGCGATGCGGTACTGGCGATATTCTCTCGGCTTCTTCTTCTGTGAAACCGCCGCGAACTTCTCAAGCTGCACGCCGGACTTTCTTGTAAGCCTTGGCGAGATCGTCGATCTTTCCGGTGAACTCCTTCAAACGGTTCTGAAGGATTTCGTCGGTGATTTCTTCTTCGTCGAAGGTCACAACTTCCTTGATCGAGCGCACGCCCTTCTTCAGGTCCTCGCCCATGGCCAGCAATTCGTGAATCACGATTGGTGACCGGGAGAGGATTTCAGGACGCGCAGTTGACCGCGCTCAATGCGCTTGGCGATTTCGACTTCGCCTTCGCGCGTAAGCAGCGGCACAGTCCCCATCTCGCGCAAATACATGCGGACGGGATCGTTCGTTTTTTCGAGGGCGCCGGGAGTGAGGTCGAGCTCGACATCCTCGCCCAACTTCCTCTTCATCGAATTTTTTATCGAGCGTCGAGGAAGGAAGTTTCGGTCCCTCCAGCACATCGATGCCTTGCGTTCCGATAGTGGTCAGCAGATCGTCGAGGTCTTCGGGAGAGTGCACATCGTGCGGGATGAGGTCATTGACCTGATCGTAGGTGAGATATCCCTTCTCTTTACCTGTGTCGATCAGCTTTTTAATATCGTCGTACTTGTCGTCAAGAGCCAAGACGGATTGTCCTCAGTTTGTCCTTCGGCAGGACGTTGAATTATTGTTATGATTTGGTGGGAACGTGCTATGGCGGAGCTGTGCGCCGACACAAACTTCAAAGTTTAGCACGAAAGTTCCCGGTAAACCAGCCGCAAAACTCTTTGACGCAGAAGTTCCGCAGCTATGTCGCTCCGCACTAATAACTTAGATGGCATTTAAGCCCATTTAGTTTCAGGGTTCCCTCAGCAATTTCGGCCGATTTTCGGTCGTCTATGCGGTGTCTGCAATGGCCGCATTCTCCGCCAGGCCCGGATCCATAAGCGCCCGTTTCAGCCTGTACTTTTTCCTGTAACAACGATCTGCAGCCGGTCAGGATCGTGTTTCTTGCTGCTGGCAGCTCGTGTTGGACTTGTTCCATCTTGCGTTTGCAGCTGGATCCTGCGCAGCGCCCGGACCGCGCCTTCCAGCCGCTCCGCGGTCAGTTCTTCCTCTTCTTTCATCAAGATAGACGCCAACAAGATTGCGTTCGGAATCAGCCAGTGGCAATTCCATCACATCGGCTGTTTTGAGCTCGCTGGTCAATATAGATTCGATCAATGCTTCTGTGGCCAATCCACGTGCAGGCGCTCCCCTTGAAGAGCAAAACGGGCTTGCCGCGCGGGATCGAACTCTTCTTCGGCGCCGTCGCGAGCGGAAATATGTTCCTGGCGGTTTGCATTTCCGTCGCCGAGACCAGGGCGCGGATCAGAATCTTTTCAGCATCGGTAATCTGGGCTTCCGCCGGAGCTTTCAGAGTTGCTGAGGAACGATTGGTGACCGCGTGTTTCAGTTCCTGCCGCAGGACCGCCGAATCGATGCCGAGCTTCTGCGCAATCTCCTGCGCAAGTTCATCGCGAACAATGCGGCTGGGCACGCGCTGAATATGCGGCAGAAGATAGTTGACCGCTTTGACCTTGCCCTCCGCGCTGCGCACCGGAAACTGCGTGCGCGCCCGCTCGATCAGGTAGTCAAAATAATGCTGCGAATTGCGTAGCGCCTGCGCCGTAAGCGTCTTTGCCCTTTCCGCCGGATGAAGAGGTCGGGATCGAATCCCGTCTCAAGCGTCAAAACTTTGATCTGGAATTCTTCTTCGATCAGCAAACCCAAAGTGCGTTCCGTGGCTTTGGCGCCCGCCGTGTCAGGATCGAAGTTGACGACGACATTCTTGCTGAAGCGCCCCAGCAACTTGGCTTGCAGCTCGGTGAAGGCCGTGCCGGAGCTGGCGATCACGTTGTGAAATCCGGCAGCGAAGACCGAAATGCAATCCATCTGGCCTTCGACCAGAATCGCGTAGTCGAGTTTGCGAATCGCATTCCTTAGCCTGATCCAGATTGAAAAGCACCCGCGACTTGGAATAGATCGCGGTCTCAGGCGAATTCAAATACTTGGGGCCAGCTTTTTCGTCGGTGGCGAGAGTGCGTCCGGTGAAAGCGATAACCCGCCCTGCCTCGTTGCAGATGGGAAACATGACGCGGTTGCGAAATTTGGAATACATAGAAGCAGTCGTTGGCTCGTTCGGTCGTCGGTCGTTGGCTTCTCCGTACGACCAACGGCCAACGACGAACGACTGCCTTCTTCTTTCCACGAAAACAACCCACTCTCCCGCAACACTTCTTCGCCAAACTCGCCTTTCAGCCGATCCCTCAGCAGGAACCCCGAATCCGGCGCATACCCTATGCGGAATGCCTTGATCGTCTCTTCATCAAGCCCGCGCCCCGCAAGATATTCGCGCGCATGTGCGCCTTCCGGACGCCTCAGGCATTCCTGAAAAAACGCGCAGGCCCGCTCATGCACATCGAGCAGCACGCCGCGCAGCTTCGCATCTTTAGCTTCCGCCGGACTCGAGTAAGTGGCCTTGGGCAGAGCGATATTCAGCTTCTGCGCAATCAGCCGGACGGCCTCGGGAAAAGTGATGTTCTCGATCTTCTGCACGAAGGTGAAAACGTCTCCCTTGACGCCGCAGCCGAAGCAATGAAAAAACTGCCGCGTGGCATGCACCGAGAACGAAGGCGTCTTCTCGCCATGAAAAGGACAAAGCCCGGAATAGTTCTGCGCCCCCGCCTTGCGCAGCTTGACGTAGTCGCCAACAATGCGGACGATGTCCGCCTGCTGCTTGACGATCTCTTTGAAGTCGCTGGACTCAGTCATGGCTGGGAAAGGAAAACAGTGGCCCACCTGAATTGTGGAGCAGAGCACCCTGAATAGGAATATATAAGAGCAGGATTACTGTGGAGAAGCTGTGGAAGATGACGCTTACATGATGACGCCTTTGGAAAAGCGGGCTTGGTACCACCAAACAATGTCATGCTGAGCGAACTTGAACTTTCGCTTGCGAAAGCTCAAGGAGTCGAAGCACCCCTACCCACGCTGGACTCTCTCATCCAGGGATACCAACCCTGCTCAAATCCAGCCAGTGCGGATTGGGCCGATTTAATCAGCGCGGTCTTCTTGCTCCGCCGCCATCCTTTGAGTTGTTTCTCACGATCAATTGCCTTCTCAATCCGCTCGAACGATTCCCAATAGAGCAGCCGTTCGACATTGTGCTTGTAGAACCACCGATGCGATGAATTTATGTTCAAACACTCGGCGATTTAGATCACCGGTCATTCCAATATAGAGCGTGCCAGAGAGGCTGCCCAGGATGTAGACGCAATAGCTGCGATGGTCTGGCTGCATGGGCAAGGTAGGGGTCCTTCGAATCGGTTCTTCATCGCTTCGCGAAGAAGAACTCTCCCTCAGGATGACATTATTTCCAAGGAAAAATTAAAGCAGTGATAGAGATCACCGATCTGAATTTAAAATCGACCATGAGTTCCGCCAATCCTAGTCATGCTGAGCGAACTTGAGCTTTCGCTTGCGAAAGCTCAAGGAGTCGAAGCACCCCTACCTGCACCACAATCTTGCATCCACGGATACCAATCCTTACTCAGATCCAGCCAGTGCGGGTTACCCGATTCAATCAAAGCAATCTTCTTGCTGCGCCGCCATCCTTTGAGTTGCTTCTCGCGATCGATTGCCTTCTCGACCCGATCGAACGACTCCCAATAGAGCAACCGTTCAACATTGTGCTCGTCTGTAAAACCACCGATGCGGTGAAACTTATGCTCGAACACTCGACGATGCAGGTTACCTGTCATTCCAATGTAGAGCGTGCCAGAGAGGCTGCCCAGAATGTAGACACAATAGCTGCGATGGTCTGGCGGCATGGGTAAGGTAGGGGTCCTTCGAATCGGTTCTTCATCGCTTCGCGAAGAAGAACTCTCCCTCAGGATGACATTAGTTCAGGAGAAAACTTAAAACGGTGATAGACATCACATCTGAATAAAATCGACCATGAGTTCCACCGCATCATAGTCATGCTGAGCGAAGTTGTGCTTTCGCTTACGAAAGGTCAACGCGTCGAAGCACCCTATCCACACGAAACTCTTCAATTCCGAGCTAGACTGTTCCCTTGGGAGCATTACGCGGTTTCCCGGACGCGCCACACAGCAAAATCGGCAGCCCTCACACCCGTAACTCCACCACCGTTGCTCCTCCTCCGCCTTCGTTTTGCTCGGGCTCTTTCACCGACTCCACATGCGGATGCTTCTGCAAATACTGCCGCAATGCTTTCCGCAATATTCCCATGCCGCTGCCGTGCACCACGCGCACTCGCGGCAGGCCTGCCAGGAATGCCCGGTCTACAAATCTTTCGACTTCTCGCGTGGCATCGTCCACGTTGTAGCCGATGACGTTGATTTCGGACGGCGCGCTCTGGCCTTCGCTCTCCAGCGACACCGAAATGCCGCGAGCCCGCGCCGCTTTCACCGGAGACTCGGCCACCCTCGCCACCACCTCGGCGATGTCATCACGCGCGATCTTCATCTTCATCATGCCGATTTCGGCTTCGAAGTGATCGTCATCAATCTTGCGTAGGATTCTCGCGGGCCGTCCCACTGACTTCAGCTTGACGGTATCGCCTTCGGACACATGCTTCACGAGCTGCGGCTGTGCATGAGGATCGTCCTGGTCA
The DNA here is from genome assembly GCA_963791575.1 of Terriglobia bacterium. Classification (GTDB taxonomy): domain Bacteria; phylum Acidobacteriota; class Terriglobia; order Terriglobales; family Acidobacteriaceae; genus JAOAPG01. Next base: position 133,829 of record CAWBSY010000001.1, read on the forward strand.
GCTCCCGTCGCGTGTGCGACGACGGTCGAGTTGAATTGCTCGCTGAAGTCGCGGCGCAATTTCGAGATCCGTCGCTCGGCATCTTTGGATAGCTTCTGTGCTGCCGCCCGATCTTGAATGGCGTTGAGGTTTCGCGCGCGTGATATTCAAAATCGCGCAGAAGCGATTCGAGCTTCTTCTCCAACTCTTTGACTTTGGCCTGCTGCTCTTTCTTGCCTTCAGCGGCAAGCAGGGCTTTTTCGCGATCAAGTTCCTCTTCACGCGCACTCAAGCGAACCGTTCGGATTCGGCCTCGCGCAAATCCGCATGCAAGCGGTCGAGAAATTCTCCGACATCGCGCGCTTGCGTTCCCAGTCGTCCGCGAGCCGATTCGATGATTGATGGATTCAGTCCCAAGTCGCTGCGCGATGTTGATGCCCGCCGATGCTCCCGGCACTCCGATCTTCAATTCATAGGTGGGCTGCAGCGTGGCCTCGTTGAATCCCACTGACGCGTTCACCACTCCCGGCGTGTTCGCGCCGAAAACTTTCAGCGACGTGTGATGAGTCGAAATGATGGTGATGCATCCGATGCGGCGAAAGTGCTCGGCAATGGCCACTGCCAGGGCTGCGCCTTCCTCGGGATCGGTAGCCGATCCCAGTTCATCGAGCAACACTAGTGACTGCGGCGTTGCTGTTTGCGAGATGAAATCAATGTTGGTGACGTGCGCCGAGAAGGTCGAAAGATTCTGCTCGATGGACTGATAGTCGCCAATGTCGGCCAGCACCGCATCGAAGATGGGAAGCTCAGCGCGCTCGGCGGGAACAGGAATCCCCGCCTGCGCCATCAGCGCGAGCAATCCCGTGGTCTTCAGGCTGACGGTCTTGCCGCCGGTATTCGGGCCGGTGATGACGAGCTCGCGCTGCTCGCCTTCGAGTTCGATGGTGACGGGAACAATGTGTCCGTCCTTTGCTTTGAGATTGCGCTCCAGCAAAGGATGTCGTGCATTGCGAAGGACTAGCCGAGCGTTGCTCGGCCCGGACAGCCGAGGGCGGCTGTCCCCACGTGAGTCGGAGCAACGACATTACCGGAACGCAGTTGTAGTCTTCCGCAAAGCGGGCTTTGGCAAATTGCAGTTCCAGCTCGCCGAGAATTTCGACGGCCGCCAGAATCGCGTCCGCATGCTCTCCGATGCGCCGCGTCATCTCCAGCAATATGCGGTGAATTTCCGCCAGCTCTTCATCGAACAGCCGCACCAGTTCGTTGTTCTGCTCGATGGTTTCAAGCGGCTCGACAAAAACTGTTTGTCCGCTGGAACTTGCGCCGTGCACTACGCCATTCACCCGCCGCTTCTGCTCGACTTTTACCGGGATCACAAAACGTTCGCCGCGAATGGTGATGAGTTCGTCCTGCACCGCGCCACCTTCCGACAAGCGGCGCAGATAGCCTCGTAGCGAATCCTGAATCACGCGCCGCTGCTTCTCCATCTCGCGCCGGATGCGCGCCAGTTCAGGAGAGGCGCGATCTTCGAGCGTGCCGTCGGGCTGGATCTTGTTCTGGAAAGCGCGCAAGAAGTCCGTGAAGTCGGCGATTCCGGAAGAAAGTTGCGCGACAGCCTTCCACTCCAGCTTCATCGCTGCCGGAGGGCTCAACGCGATTTGCCGCCACTCCGCCGCGCGATCAACGACCAGGATTACGTCTCGAATCTCTTCCGTCTCGAGGGCGGACCCGGAGATGCGCGACTTCTCGACAAGTTTCTCGACATCGAGCAACCCTGAGAAATCGAATCGTCCACCGACGCGGCGGAATTCGCGGATCTCGGCTGTGAGTTGCTGCTGGTTTTCAATCCAATCGCGGTCGATAGAAGGGGCGAGATTCGCGATTCGATTTTGGCCGAGAGGCGAGGAAGTGTATCCGCGCAGAAGGTTGCGAAGGGATTCGAATTCCAGCACGCGAGCGCTGGTGTGGAGAAGGGGCTGCATTGGGTTCATGTTACAAGAAAAATCGAACTACACCTCGGCAGCCCACCTTCGCAAAGAACGCAGAAGAATGGGGCACCGTCTCGGTAATAAGTCATCGTTGCAAATTGGATTTTTGTCTCCCACCCTTGCAAAGTACGCAAGGATGGGGCACCCTCATTCTTATGGCTTTCCCAATCACACGCCTTCGCCGCTTGCGTCAGAACGAAACTCTGCGCGCCATGGTGCGCGAGACTCGGCTCACTCCCGATGCTTTCGTCTATCCTCTCTTCGTTTGTCCAGGGGAAGGCGTTCGCAAGGAAATCCGGTCCATGCCCGGCGTGTTCAATCTCTCGGTTGACGAGGCGGTGAAAGAGGCTCGCGAAACTCATTCTCTGGGCGTGCCCGCGGTGATTTTATTTGGCTTGCCGGAAAAGAAGGACGAAGTCGCGACTGGTGCATGGGCAGAGGACGGGATCGTACAACGAGCGGCTCGCGCTATCAAACGCGAAGTTCCTGATCTCGTGATCATGGGTGACGTTTGCCTTTGCGAATACATGTCGCACGGGCATTGTGGAATCATCCGCACCTCGCCGCAGTCAGTTGGAGCCGCAGTCGCCGCGCCGCCTGCGATTACTACCAATTACGAAATCGTGAACGATGCGACATTGGAGCTTCTGGCCCGGACTTCTGTTTCGCTAGCCCAAGCTGGCGTCGACGTAATTGCGCCATCCGACATGATGGACGGCCGAGTCGGCGCGATCCGCAGGGCTCTCGACCAAGCTGGATTAATCAATACGCCGATTCTTTCTTATGCTGCTAAGTTCGCCTCGGGATTCTATGGTCCGTTCCGTGAGGCTGCCGATTCGACGCCGCAGTTCGGCGATCGACGCTCTTATCAAATGGATGGAGCCAATCTGCGGGAGGCCATGCGAGAGATCGAGGCCGACGTCGAAGAAGGCGCGGACATGATTATGGTGAAGCCCGCCATGCCGTATCTCGATGTGATTGCCGAGGCGCGCCGCCGTTTCGATTTGCCGCTTGCGGCGTATCAGGTTTCGGGCGAATACGCCATGATCGAAGCCGCAGCCCGCAATGGGTGGATTGATCGCGAGCGCGTCATGATGGAGTCGCTGGTCTCGATCCGCCGCGCGGGCGCCAGCACGATTTTGACGTATTACGCGAAAGAAGCGGCGAAGCTGCTGGGGTGACGACAAACGAGGCGCCCTTTCGGGGCGCGTTCTATCCGGTGCGAGAGATTTTGCGCGGCGTTGGAAGCGCTGCTCTTCTACGATGAAGCAATACCCGAAGCTAGCAGCGCGGGTAAAGTAGGGGTCCTTCGACTCCGCTATCATTCGCAAAGCCGAATGATCTGGCTGCGCTCAGGAAGACAAATTTAAAATCAACAGAAATTAGTAGCGCTGTGGAGTTTGGACGTAAACGACCCGATCACTCTTACATGCCCATATCAGGGCGATGACCCAGCCGATTAGACTCCATCCTAAAAAGAAATTGAGCATGAAGATGGAGAACTTGTCGTGCCTCTCGCGTACCAGTGCAATGATTGTGGGAAGGAAGTAGGCAAGAAACCCAAATCCGAAGAACGGCAAAAAGAAGAATCCAAGCAGATGCATAGAGACCTCCGTACATAGGAATATTACGATATTGGTGGGCTGGAAGTTCCGTCCCATCCGCCGTCCTCTCGCTTCTTCCTCTTCTCTGTTCTAGAATCAAGAGTTTGCCATCGGCATCTCTTATGTGTAAGGAGCATACCTTTGCCTGAGACGATTTATGACCTCGCCATCATCGGAAGCGGTCCTGCGGGATACACCGCCGCCATCCGCGCCGGCCAATATGGCCTGAAGACTGCGCTCATCGAAAAAGATCGCGTGCTCGGCGGCACTTGTCTGCATGTTGGCTGCATCCCGACCAAAGCGCTGCTGTTCAACGCCGAGATTTGGGATCACCTGAAAGAAGCGAAAGAATTTGGCATCGAAGGCGTGGACTCGCGCAAGCTGAACTGGGCGCGCGATTCAGGACCGCAAGTCTAAGATTGTCACTAAGCACGCCAAGGGTCTCGAATTCCTGATGAAGAAGAATAAAGTCGAGACCATCAAGGGATATGGCAAACTTACTGGGCCGGCGCAGAACGGCGTGTTTACCGTCGAGGTGAAAGCAGCTGACGGCAAGGCATCGCAGATTAAAGCAAAGAAGGTGATCATTTCGACTGGCTCGGAGGCGCGCATGATTCCTGGCCTTGAGCCTGATTCGAAAGTTCTGACCAATATCGAAATATTGAAGCATGAGAGAGATTCCCAAGTCGCTGATCGTTGTGGGCGCGGGCGCGGTCGGCGTCGAGTTCGCATCGATTTTCCGCTCGTTTGATACCGAAGTGACGATCCTCGAGATGCTGCCGCGTCTGGTTCCGGTCGAAGATGAAGAAGTCTCGAAAGAACTGGCACGCGTCTACCGCAAGCGCAGCATCAATTTTCACACTGGCGCCAAGGTGGAGAAAGTTGAGAAGACGAAATCGGGAGTCGCGGTCACTTTCAGCGTGGACGGCAAGCAGCAGAAGATTGAAGCGGAGAAGATTCTGATCGCGGTTGGCCGCAAGCCTCGCACCGACAACATCGGCCTCGAAACGACCAAAATCAAAGCCCGATCGCGGATTCATCAAGACGAATGAATGGATGGAAACCGCCGAGCCCGGAGTTTACGCCATCGGCGACATTGTTCTGGGTACGCCTCAACTTGCGCACGTAGGCGCAATGGAGGGGATTGTTGCCGTTACGAAAATTGCCGGCAAAGAAGGCAAGCCGATCGATCCTCTGAAGATTCCCAATGCGACTTATTGCCATCCCGAGATCGGCAGCGTGGGATTGACGGAGGCCAAAGCCAAAGAACTTGGGCACAACGTGAAGGTCGGCAAGTTTCCGTTCACCGCGAACTCGCGCGCATCGATTGTCGGCCAGCATGAAGGCTTCATCAAAATCGTATCGGACGCGAAGTACGGAGAGATTCTCGGCGTACACATTATTGGTCCGCAAGCGACGGAGTTGATCTCCGAAGCGGTTGCAGCGATGGAACTCGAAGCCACGGTGGAAGATTTGATGTGGACGATCCACGCGCATCCGACGTTGGCCGAAGCGATGCTGGATGCGTCGAACAGCGTGTACGGGATGGCGATTAACGCATAATTCGCCGCGGATTACACGGATGGGCGCGGATAGAACTCCGTCTTTTAAGAAATTGGAGCCAAAAAGCAGTATCGTTTGATCCGCGGTCCTCTGCGTAATCCGTGGCAATAAATTTTGATCTCTGTCCTACAACTCGGTACTGTGGATTACTCGACCGGCCTTCGCCTTCAGCAGAAGCTCGTCGAGCTTCGCAAAGAGAATCGATCGGCGATGTTCTTCTTCTGCTTGAGCACACTCCTGTCATCACTCTCGGCCGCAATGCCAAAGCCGCGAACGTGATCGCCTCCTCGGAACAACTGGCCCAGCGTGGCGTGGAATTGTTCGAATGCGATCGCGGGGGCGATGTCACTTTCCACGGCCCCGGCCAAATCGTTGGATATCCGATCTTCGATTTGCGCGGATTCGAGTCGACCCAATCCAATCGAAAGACTTTGGGAGTGATTGAATACGTTCGACGGGTTGAAGAAGTCCTGATCCGCAGTCTGCGCTGATTTCGGAATTGCCACAGAAAGAGTAGCTGGACTGACAGGAGTCTGGACCGGCGAAGGCACAGCCGCCCCCGGCTGTGCTACGGAGTCCAGCATGACGCTGACGGGCGAGGACGCCCGTCTCTACATAAACCAGGATCCGTACACCTACGTCGCCCATCCACAAGCCAAAGTTGCTGCCATTGGTGTTCATATCTCGCGCGGCGTGACTTCGCACGGCTTTGCCTTAAACGTGAATACCGATCTCAGCTACTTCAATCTGATAATTCCTTGCGGCATTACTTCGAAGCCCGTCACGTCGATGGAAAAAGAACTAAGCAAGACAGTACCGCTGCAGGAAGTCGCGCATTCCATCTCGCGCAATTTCGGAGTGGTCTTTCAAAGCCAGATGCTTTGGCTCGATACTCTGGACGATTTGCTGGGCGAATCTGTGGGCGTGCCCCTAAAGACACCCGAGGAGTTGCGCAAGATTCGAGGGGAGCAGGAGACTTTCCGGGCGTAAGTCTGTGGACGCTCTGCTTTAGTATCACTCTGCTCCGAGGCACTTGCCTCGCAAAGTTAAGATCATCGCGGTACCATTGTGTTTTAGGATCGTTTCGAGAGCAGGCATGGTCAAGAAGATAGTTCCTAAACGCAAGGACGTTTCCAAGAACGGCAAAGCGAAGCTCACGGTCAAGAATACTTCCAAGCCCTCTTCCAACGGGGCTCGGGCCAATGGTTCGCAGACCGGCAAGACGGCGTTGCCCCAGCAACGTACTTACGACATCCCTGACTATCGGCTGGAGAAGTCCACTTTCAAAGTGCGACAGGTTCGAGACGGAGATAACCTTCGCTATGAAGTCGAGGGAAATTTCGACGCTCCCGTGCCGCCAATTCGTGATTCGAAGTATCTCGACAAGAAGCAGTGCATCGAGATCTACCGCTACATGCTGCTCAATCGCCGCATGGAGCAGGCGCTCGAAAATCTTTATAAGCAGGGAAAAGTTGTAGGCGGCGTTTATTTCGGCCTGGGCCAGGAAGCTTGTTCTTGCGCCTCCGCTTATGCGCTTGGGAAAAGATGACTGGTTCGGGCCGATGATCCGCAATCAGGGATCGCTGCTGGTCCGCGGATTTCGCGCTCGCGACACCATGATGCAGTACATGGCGAAGGCCGATTCGCCAACCGGAGGCCGCGATGGCACCTCGCACTTCGGCGACATCGAAAAACGCAATATGGTTTCGCCGATCTCGATGCTGGGCGATTTAATTCCCGTGCTGGCGGGCGTCGCTCTTGGCGCGCGCCTGCAAGGAAAGAATCGTCGCCGTCATGACCTACATCGGCGATGGCGGCCAATCAACCGGCGTGACTTATGAAGGCATCAACTTCGCTGCCGTGCAGGATCTCGGCCTTGTGCTTATCGTCGAAAGCAATCTCTGGGCATATTCCACGCCGTCCGACATGCAGTACCGCGTCGAAGATCTCGCCGAACGCGCGATTGGCTACGGAATTCCTGGCGTGATCGTCGATGGTACTGATGCCTGCCAGGTGTACGACGCGTCCCGCGATGCGGTTGAACGGGCGCGACGAGGCGAAGGGCCGACGCATGATCGAAGCCAAGATGATGCGCATGAAAGGCCATGCCATTCACGATGGAGCCGATTACGTTCCCAAGAAAATGTTGGAGTATTGGAAGAAGCGCGATCCGATCACGCGCTTCGAGAATTACCTGGTCAACATCAAGAAATGGCTCACGCCAAAAGAGAACGACGAGCTGATCGCGGGAGTCGAAGCTGAACTCGAGAAAGAACGCGAGTTCGCGGTGAATTCACCGATGCCCGCGCCAGAGACTGCGATGGGCGGCGTTTATTGCGAAGACGGCTGCCACGATATAAAACCGAAATACGCGATGCCGAAGGTTCGCGCGAAGAAATCAGGAACCGGTCCAAAGGAAAGCGAAGCGGCGCTGCACTTCAAGTGAGATCACCGCTACTCGGAATAGCTATCTTCTTCGTCCGGTTCGAACACACTATTATCGTTCAGCTTTGAAACATCAGACGGCTGTTTAAGTGGCTCAATTTCGTAGTCGAGACCCTGTGCTTCAAAAAGTTCCTGCATCGCTCTCTTCGCGTCTTCAGTGGGGCCGCCTTCATCAACATAACTCACGTTGAGATTGAGAATCTTGTCCGTTGGGATCAAGAAAGCGCCACCCGGTATATCGCGCCAATAACTTTGTGGATGGGTGGAATAGGGATAGGCGTCAAACGCCCGCTTATATTTCTCCCGCTCGAATCGCTTGGGACTGTGTTCCCCACCAGAAAGTGCTGGCTTCGTGACATCGGGCCGGGGAGCCAGAATGATACCTGTCAAAACTCCATTCGAATCGAGGAAGCGATCTCCCAGTGCGCCTCTGAAAAGAACGCCGTCACTGGTTAAAACGTCGAGCCAAACTTCCAAACGCGGCTTGGCGGGGAAATTGAAAGGGGTCAACAATATTTCCCACTCAGACAAGTGAGGCAGCAAGAATCGCTGCGCCAATTGCTTATAGAACCAATAGCCTTTCCAATCTCCATATTTTCTGACAAGAAAGGCGAAGCCGCCCGCTTCGATCAATACCAGGAGATAATAGAAGATCAAAAAGTCAGCTTGTCTTCTACCGCACTTTGTAACGGCCTGCCAAAACTGTTTCGAACCCTGAGATTTTTCGTCCGCCGCTTTCTCTCCAACCATTCCAGCGTAGACTATTTTGTAGTCGGCGCGGCGGTCACTCCATGTTTCGTTCACCGGAACTGCATGCGGAGCAAAACCACTCCATGAAATTAACCATGCCAGGAAAAAGGGCGCTAGCGAAGCTCCAGCCGCGAAGGTGATCTCCTGAGTTTTGGTGCGTTGAAAATTTTTGAGGGCGATGAAAAGAGAAATAAACCAGCGAAACAGCGCGGCGGGAACTAGCAGATAAGCGATAAGGTAGTAGGTAAAGACCAGCGTTACCATATCAACTTAACGAGACTGCCTCAACGGTAAGATTGTGCTAAAGGCTATTACTTACTTGCGGATTTCCCCTTTGAAGATGCTGCAACTCGGTACCGGCGGCCACCGACAGACACAATCGCCGATCCATTCTCCGCAATAGCTTTTGCAATTCGGTCTTTCTGCCGTGTAACTGTAGATACAAGCTGTCGGGATAACGTAGAGTTGTCGAGCGCGTCAGAGAGTTTGTCCAAATCTGTAATCATATGATCTCTGCTAATTAGATGCGCGGCGGCAGCCAAAGTCAATGTTTTTCAATATTTGCGGGCATACTCTTCGAATTCCCCGCCTGATTCATTGCTTGGCGCGGTGTGCCGTGGCCCTTATTTTGTCCCCACGGCGGCTTTTGACTCCTTCTCGCCGTGCACCTCACGGGCGCGCTTCAATCCCGCCTGCACGTTTTCGCAAATATTTTCGCGGCCAATCAGCCTTTCGAACTTTGCCTGCTGAATAATTTTCAGCGGCTGCTCACGGGCTCCGCAGAGAATCAATGTCCGTCCGGTAGCTTGTAGTTCCCGTGCAATCTCTTCGAGTGCAAATAGTCCTGTGGCATCGAGCGCGGTCATATTTCGCAGGCGCAAAATAACGATGGGAGGCAGTTCCGCCATTTGCTCGCGAATGACGGCGATCTTATCGGTTGCGCCAAAGAGAAACGGCCCGTGGATGCGGAAGATCGTCGCGTACGCCGGAATATCTTTATCTTGTAGAACGTGAGCTTTGCCGTGCTGTATATATTCCGCAGTGACCTGCGTGACGGTCGTTGTATTCGCTATTCGGCCAATAAACAATAGCGCGGCCAGAATCATTCCGGCTTCCACGGCTACCGTAAGATCGGCGAACACTGTAAGCCCAAAGGTGACGATCCACACGCTGATGTCAGTCTTCGAAAGCTTCAGCAATTGCGGAATCTCCCGCCACTCGCCCATGTTGTAAGCGACCACCATCAAGATGCCCGCGAGCACTGACATAGGAATGTACTTTGCCAGAGGGGCTGCAAATAGCAGCACGCAAAGTAAAGTGAGCGCATGAATCATTCCGGCAATAGGGGACTGCGCTCCTGAACGAATGTTCGTTGCTGTTCGAGCGATCGCGCCGGTGGCAGGCAATCCTCCGAACATAGGAGAAAAAATGTTGGCGACTCCTTGCGCCATCAATTCCACGTTCGGATTATGGTGGTCATTGCTCATACGATCGGCAACGACCGCCGACATTAGCGACTCGATTGCTCCGAGCATCGCAACCGTGAATGCCGGTCCGAGCAAGCCGTGAATAAGGTCTGCGCGAAAATGCGGAATGGCCATATGAGGCATACCGCTTGGAATTCCGCCGAACTTCGTTCCAATCGTTTCGACCGGTAGCCTCAACATTATGACGGCGGCGGTCCCCGCGAGCATTGCAACGATCGGACCCGGGATTTTATTCGACACAGCTCGGCATGCCAGCATAGTAATCACGGTGCCCGCGGCAAGGGCGGTTGCTCCATAGGAAATTGTGTGAAAGCTGCCCGCCAGGGCTTCTATTCGAAGCCAGAACTCGCCCGGTACTTTGTCGAGATGCAGTCCGAAGAAGTCTTTGATTTGAGTACTGGCAATCAGGATGGCAATGCCGTTGGTAAACCCGACAACGATGGGCCGCGGGATAAATTTCACCGCTGATCCCATGCCGGTGACACCAAGAACGATCAGCAGAATGCCGGCCATTACCGTACACATGAACAAGCCGTCTACGCCGTGGACAGCGACAATTCCTGCAACTACGACGACGAAGGCGCCGGTGGGTCCGCCGATCTGTGTTTTCGATCCACCCAGGGCGGAGATTAGAAATCCCGTGACCACCGCGCAGTAAATTCCCGCTTGCGGGGTTAAGCCGGAAGCAATCGCAAATGCCATGGCCAGCGGCAATGCCACCAGGCCGACCGTGACTCCGGCAACTACATCGCGCAGGAATTTATTAAGGGTGTAACCACGCAGGCAGAGCACGGATTTCGGCAACCAACGATCGTCGATTGCAGAAAATAAGGAGCTACTTGCCATCATCACATTATGACAGCGTGGTGTTTATTCATCCAGGTACCGAAGTGCCCGAACAGTTGTCATTGTTTGATCGGCTCTGATGGCGGATTCTCCGGATCAGAAGGCGAATATCCTGAACATTGCAGGATTGGTAGCCGAGGGTATTTCGGAAAGCTTGGATCACTCTTCGACTTCTCGCAAAAATAGAATGTCGATCCTCGTGCAGACGTGATCCGTCGTACATTTTTACAGGTGGAGCACAACCCGACCCAGCTCTGCTCCTCTTGTAAGTCTTGAGAGTCTGTCACGGAGAATTTTTCCCGCTGAAATCGTAAACTATTTCGCCGAATGCGATCTTATAAACGTGGGCAATGAAGTACCTGTAAGATTTATTGAAATCGTCGAGTAACAGAAAGGTACTGCAGTTGAATATTGTTTTGAACGAGGTTGAGACCCGAGTGCTGGGGGCTTTAATAGAAAAGGACATCACTACTCCGGATTATTATCCGCTTTCTTTGAATGCGCTGGTCAACGCCTGCAATCAAAAGAATAATCGTGACCCGGTGATGAACCTCGACGAAGATGCTGTTCGCCAAGCGCTTGAATCCCTCCAACAAAATCGACTTGCTGGCCCGGCGCGAGGCGCCGATAGCAGAGTTACTAAGTACGAGCATCGATCACAGGAAGTTTTTAACTTCACGCGTGGAGAGACAGCGATCATCTGCGTTTTGTTGTTGCGAGGTCCGCAAACGCCGGGCGAGTTGCGTGGCCGCTCTGAGCGCATGCATCGCTTCGAAGAGTTGGACGACGTGCAATCAACATTGCAGCGCCTCATGCAACGTGATCCGCCGCTGGTCAGAGTGTTGCCCAGGCAGCCCGGAACGAAAGAATCGCGTTACGCGCAATTGCTCTCCGGGAATCTAGAAGAATGGGATGCGGTCGCAGTTCACGATGCGGCAGCAGAACGCACACCGATGCGAAGCTACCGAAGCGAAGGACTTGAGATCGAAATAGCTGAGCTGCGCAGGGAAGTTGAAGAATTGAAACAACAGTTTGCCAGCTTCCGAAAACAATTCGAGTGAACCTGGGCCGCCGTACAGAAATTAGTTCTGCCTTTTCCAATTCTTTCCACAATGAATTCTCGTCCTCCACAGTTTCTGCACAAGCCAACCACACTTAATCGTTGCGAAACATTTCATGTTGCCGCAAAGTGAACTCACTGCATGCGTGAGATGTCTTGAAGCGCTACCGCAGATTGTGACGGAGTAGCGGCCTCGGCAAATTTCTCGAGGATGGAACTGCTCAGGGTTTCGAAATGTGCTTTACCGCGCGTTGCGGCTGCCCGGGCTTTGCGGCCTACTCAGAAAAGTTATTCAGCAATGGATGACTCGGTCGCTGACCTTCACAATGCAGTCCTTGTCTTTGGACAGGATTGTCAGGTTGCGTGAGCGAACGTGCGTTCCTAGAGAATGCTTTTTCGCGAACGCGCCCGTCTCCACTTCTGTGGTGAACGGTAGCGGGGACATGCACGAGCAATGCGGCTTGGGTGGCTGGCCCGAGCCGCATTTATTTTGTGGACTGCGGAGACAATCTGCGCGGATTCGCAACGATTGCTTGCGGTTCGCTTTTTGCTCTCTTATACTGCGGCTGTAATTTCCTTTTAACGATCAACTCCATCCTCAAAACGTTCGGTAGATAAATCTTGGCGACCACGAACTACAACATCGCAAGCACCCTTCCGGCAAACGTCGAAGCCGAGCGCTCGATTCTGGGTGCGATTCTTTTAGATAATTTTTCTTACAACGAGGCTGCGGAACATCTTCATCCCGAAGACTTCTCGCTCGATTCTCATCGCCGCATTTACTCGCGCATGGTCGAGCTGGCGGAATCCTCGCGTCCCATCGACATGATCACCTTGGTCGAGGAGCTTGACCGCCGCAAGGAACTGGAATCGATTGGCGATGTTGGCTACATTTCGAGCTTGGTCGATGGCGTTCCGGACCGGCCCAGCATTGAGCACTACATCAAGATTGTCCGCGACAAAGCTTTGCTGCGTGGGCTGATTCATGCCGCCAATGCGGCGATCTCGCGAGCCTCCGATCAAGGGGATGCCGCGGAAGAAATTCTCAACGATGCCGAAGCCGCGATCTTCCAGCTTTCGGAAAAGCGCATTGGCCGCGGTTTCTTGGGCATCACCGAAATCGTCAAGGAGTCCTTCGGATCAATCGACGCTCTTGCTGCAGCGCGGTCAGCGTATTACTGGAATCGAAACCCACTATGCGGATCTGGACGAAAAGACCAGTGGGTTGCAACGCTCGGACCTGATCATCATTGCAGGGCGGCCTTCGATGGGCAAAACCTCGTTCGCCATGAATATTGCCGAGAATGCCGCCATCGAAGACAAGAGAATCGTTGGCGTATTTTCGCTGGAAATGTCGAAAGAGGCATTGCTCCAGCGCATGTTGTGTTCGGTGGCGCGAGTCGATGCACATAAATTCCGCACTGGTTCGCTCTGGCAGGACGATACTCGCAAGATTACCCATGCGCTTGAGAAACTCACACAGGCTCCGATATTTATCGACGACACGCCTGGCATCGGATTGAGCGAAATGCGTGCCAAGGCGAGACGACTGCAACAGTCGCAGGGTGGGCTCGATCTTATCATCGTGGATTACTTGCAGCTGATGTCGGGCGGCTCGCGACGGTACGAAAATCGAACTCAGGAAGTCTCGGCAGTTTCACGCGGATTGAAGGCGTTGGCTAAGGAATTAAAAGTCCCGGTAGTTGCGCTTTCGCAGTTGAGCCGTGCTCCGGAAAGCCGGGGAGCCGGCGATCATCGTCCGCAACTAGCGGATTTGCGTGAATCTGGGTCAATCGAGCAGGACGCCGACGTTGTGGCCTTCATCTTCCGCGAAGAAGTCTATAAGCCGGACGATCCCGCCCTCGATGGAGTGGCGGAAGTCATCATCCGCAAACAGCGAAACGGCCCCACAGGCACCGTCAAAATGGCCTTCCTCAAGAACTGCACCCGCTTCGAATCCATGGCCGATGGCGGGATGATGTCGGACGAATGACCGAAGCCATTCAAATACAATTAGTTACCCTTGCTTTCAGCAGTTTCCTGTGGAAAAGTCTGTGGAAGTGGAAACGTCCCCTCCAGATAACTCGCTAAACAGACCGTTCGGTCGGTGCTTGAAATGCTTCTGCAAATTGCGTAAGCCTTTATTTTCTAACTGCTTACGCTTCTACTAGCCCGCAATGGTAGTTTTGTCCGCTCAAATGTGAATTTCTTGTAAACCTTGAGATTTGCACATCCGGAGAGGCATGTACCATTGAACTAAGGTTTACGGATCTTGTAATACTCACGCGGTTAAGAGAACTAACGGGCGGAATTTCAGTGACTTAGCTGCTGCTTTCTCCGACCTTCAACACAGCCAGGAACGCTTCTTGCGGGATGTCCACGCGGCCGATGCGCTTCATGCGCTTTTTGCCTTCTTTCTGCTTTTCCAGCAGCTTACGTTTCCGGGAGATATCGCCACCGTAGCATTTGGCGATCACGTTCTTGCGAATGGCGTGGACAGTTTCACGCGAAATGATCTTCGATCCAATCGAGGCTTGAATCGCCACCTCGAACATCTGTCTCGGAATCAGCTCCCGCATCTTCGAGACGAGGGCCTTGCCCCGTTCATAAGCGAAGTCGCGATGGACAATAATAGACAGAGCATCAACCGGTTCGCCGGCGACGAGGATATCCATTTTCACCATCGGCGATTCCCAATAGTCAGCGAGATGGTAGTCGAGCGACGCATAACCACGAGAGACAGACTTCAGGCGATCATAGAAGTCGAGCACGATTTCGTTCAGCGGTAACTCGTAGTGCAACATCACACGTGACGAGCTTACGTATTCGAAGGTCTTCTGCTTGCCGCGCTTCTCTTCGACCAGCGCTAGAATTCCGCCGACGTATTCTTCATTGGTGAGGATAGTGGCGAGAATGACCGGTTCCTGGATTTTCGCGATCTCGCTGGGATCAGGCCAGCGCGATGGATTATCGACTTCGATCAAATTCCCGTCCGTCATTGTGATCTTGTAGCGCACGCCCGGTGCGGTAGTGATCAGCTCGAGTCCGAATTCGCGCTCCAGACGCTCTTGGATAATTTCCATGTGAAGCAGCCCGAGAAAGCCGCAGCGGAAGCCGAATCCCAAGGCGACAGAGCTTTCCGGTTCAAAGAAAAATGAAGAATCATTGAGGCGCAGTTTGTCGAGCGCTTCGCGAAGTTGCGTGTGCTGGTGCGCGTCCACGGTGTAGAGTCCGGCGAAGACCATGGGCTTGATCTCTTCGAATCCGGGAAGCGGCTCGGGCGCGAGATTGCCTTCTTCAGTAATGGTGTCGCCAATTTTCGTGTCGGCGACGTTCTTAATGTTGGCGATGAGGAATCCGACTTCTCCGGCGCGGAGCTCGCCAATTTCAACTGGCTTCGGGGTGAGTACGCCGAGAGTTTCGACCTCAAAGACTCGGCCATTCGACCAGAGCCTGATTTTCTGTCCCTTGCGCAACGTACCCTGAAACACGCGCGTCAACACGATTACTCCGCGATATGGATCGAACCAGGAGTCGAAAAGCAGCGCCTGGAGCGGCTTTTCGGGATCGCCTTTCGGTGGCGGAACTCTCTTGACGATAGCTTCGAGGACATCCACCACACCTTGTCCGGTCTTGGCGCTGATCGGCACGGCATCACTGGCGTCAAGACCGACGGCGCTCTCAATCATTTCCTTAGTGCGAGGAATGTCCGCGCTAGGCAGGTCGATCTTGTTAATGACGGGAATAATTTCCAGACCGTGATTGATGGCCAGGTAAGAATTCGCGAGCGTCTGCGCTTCGACACCCTGAGAAGCGTCGACAACCAGCAGCGCTCCTTCGCATGCAGCGAGCGAACGAGAGACTTCGTAAGAAAAATCGACATGGCCTGGCGTATCGATCAAGTTGAGCTGATAGGTCTGACCGTCTTTCGCGGTATACATCATCCGCACGGCATGCGCCTTGATGGTGATGCCGCGCTCCCGTTCCAGATCCATCGAATCGAGCACTTGTGCCTGCATTTCGCGGGCAGTCAACGATCCGGTAATTTCCAGCAGGCGGTCGGCAAGCGTGGATTTCCCATGATCGATATGCGCGATGATGGCAAAATTTCGGAGAAAAGCGGCGTCCATAGCTGATGCAGTCAATAAGCGATTCTAACAGGCGGACCCACACTCGATTTCCGTCTCGATTCAAGCTGCTATCCTATGTGCCAAATTCCGCGAGGAAGATAATTGAGTGTATGTTCTGGAAAAAGAAAACCTCGGCTGCAACAGAAGAGAGTTGCGCACACGCGCTTTTCAAGATACTGGTTGAAAGTCTCACGAAGAATGGCGGTACGCGGGCCGAAGATTTAATAACTGTCTCGGCCAGCATAGCCGCAGAACTGTGTATCGAGGTGGCGGGGGACTTCAATCCACGGAAACATAAGTTCGTACCCGGCTCTCGTGTATTTTCGGAAAAAGTCAACGAACTATTTGCTGGAAATTCGCATGACATCGAGACGGCGCCTGCGAAGTCGATTGTTGGAATGCTGAGAGATAAGGTTTTGACAGCCGGATATACTAAGGCCGATTTTCCCTCGCTCAAGACAGTATTCGAGCACTTCGCCGCTAACATTGGAAAACAAAGTGATTGGGGGAAAGTACCCTTGTCGGTACCTGAGGCGAACGAGCCCTTGGTTCTTCCTTTACGTGTGGCCTATGAAACCCGCGCGACCGTTGATCGCGTCTTCCACTCACTCGCAAGTCCGCCGTTGAAGTTACGAGCAGCTACCCTCACTCTTGCGGAAGTACTGATCGCAGTTCAGAACGCCATCAATAAGAATACGGCTCTTCTTTTGGCCCTCGAAACCGTCAATGGAATGGCAAAGACTGCGCCCATGACGGATGAGGCGATAGCTTCTGCCAACAAAAAACCTGCCGACAGTAGCACGACCTGATTGACGGTACCGTCAAAAACGGCAGGGCAATCATTTTGTTGGAACTAAGGAGATATTATTCGATCGGTGCCAATGCATCCCTTCACCGCAATTGATCACGTGCAACTTGCCATGCCTTCAGGCAAAGAGGAAACGGCGCGTTGTTTTTATCGAGACTTATTAGGCATGGCAGAAATCGCGAAGCCGTCAGAACTCGCAAAGCGTGGTGGATGTTGGTTTGAAAGTGGAAACGTTCAAATTCATCTGGGAGTGGAGCAAGATTTTCGCCCGGCAAAGAAAGCTCATCCTGCTTTGCGATGCACTGACTATCCAATGCTAATCGAGCATTTGCGGAGCCAAGGCTGCGAGGTCAGTGAAGTCGATGACATTCCTGGCGTGTGTCGTTGCCATATTCACGATCCTTTCGCCAATCGCATTGAGCTCATCGGATAACCTCAGCTCTGGTTTAGATAGAATCAGACTTCATGCTCGTTCTCGCGTCAGCGTCTCCCCGTCGTCAGGAATTGTTGCGCAATGCTGGTTTCGAATTTGCGGTGCAGCCCGCGAACATCCCCGAAGAATTGCGAGATGGCGAAGAGCCAAAAGCATTTGCGGAACGTCTTGCGCAGGAGAAGGCACTGGCCGTTTTTCAGCAGCGGCCGAATGACACTGTTCTCGGAGCGGACACAATCGTGATCGTCGAAGGCGAGATTCTCGGAAAACCTCGCGACGATGCAGATGCTGAGCGGATGTTAAAACTGCTCTCCGGACGCAATCACCAAGTCATCACCGGAGTATGTCTAATCGGAAGCGGATTCTCCGACACACGTTTTGAAACCACGTCCGTCACCATGACTCTATTATCCGACGACGATATTCGCGCTTATCTTGCAACCCGCGAACCATTCGACAAAGCAGGCGCGTATGGGATCCAGGGAATAGCGTCACGCTGGATTTCGCGCATTGAAGGGGACTATTTCAATGTGGTGGGGCTGCCGGTGTCGCTGGTTTACCGGATGCTGCGTGAGCACGGCGCGGCTTAGGGCTGCTTGCCGAGGACGTTGGATCAGGCGTCTGTGGCTGGGATTGAGGAGTGATTTCGTTCGGAGCCGCAGCTACAAGCTTGCGAATCAGTGCTGTTGAAAGATTGGCCGTGAGTTCGGCGCGGTCTTTTTTCTGTTCCACCTTGACGCCTTCAAAGAATTGTTTCACGTCCGGATCGGGCCCTTGTTGTCCGACCGAAATTTCCGGCTGCTCGAAAGATCGTAAGAAATGTGCCCACTTGCTCGGTTAGATGCTGCGCGGCATCTTCGCTGCCGGTGTAAGCCTCCGCTCTGAAATGCACATTGCCAAAGTAGCGAACAGAAGTGACGATTACTGCCGGTTTTGCGAATAAAAACGACAAATCGAATGGCGAAATTTTGGACGAGGAATTCCCGGCCTGACTCGAGAGCGCGTTTTCAGAAGCCGCATCAGCTTTGAAGATTCCCCAAACCAGACTCGCGAAGGGAACGCGCTTGTAATATTGCCGCAACAGAGCCGGCCCTCCAAAGGGAGACGCCAGTTTGCGGGAGCGATCGACAATTCCACGAATAACCTGCGGGTCATTGTGGTTCGACACCGCAACGGTGTCCACACTCAGGATCGCAACCCGGACGGTGCGTCCGTCGAGGGGAATGTTGTAAATGTCAGTGGAACGGTAGCTCTCGGCTGAGGTGGAGATCTTACGCAGGTACGCTCGCAGGCGCTCGCCATCAATTTTGCCGACAAACACCTCGGAAAAGCGCGGCTCTCGATTCTTCACGCCGTCTCCGCTGTAGTGAACCGCAAACGCCGCCTTGTCGAGATCGCGTTCGAACTGGAATCCGGTTTCCTGAACAAATTGTTCGTACTCGGTGTCGTGGGGAACACTGGGGAGCGGGCCAGTAATGTCGGCGCGGCGCATCCACTGCAGATTTACGTAAAAGAAGCCATCAGCTCCGGGAAGCAAGCGAGCCGGCTCGGGAGGAGCGTGTTTGCGCAGCACAACCGCCAGCGCGACGGCTGCTATTACGAGCAGCACGCCAAAGAAAACAGGGAGGCGGCGTTTTATGCGCATTAAAGACTGACCGCCTACGGCAATCCAGCCTAAACTCAGATTTGCCGATCAGGAGCCAGGGAACAACAATCATAGCATTCCCAGCCTTGATCCATCTGCTAAGTTGCGTATCCGCAAGATTTACAAAACAAATCGGAGTTACACTTATTGATGACGCTTTGGTTGAGTAGATGACTCGCAATCAGATCGGCATCACGGTCGGCGGCTCAGGATTCTTTATCTGCGCGGGAGTATTTGTGTTTTCGCTTCTCCAGCAACTCGCCTATGTTGAGGTGGTCTCCTGTCTGGTGGCTTGGGGACAGCTTTTCATTGCGAGTGCGCCGATCCTGGAAGCGTTGGATAACGAGCAGGTAAAATCTGTGGTTCCGAGCATTATCGGTGCCGCTCTGACCGTTTCTGTGCTGGTTTTTTATGCACTCACCTATTATTTTTCGGGCCACTTCGCCGGAGCCTAAGCTTCACCTGAACTTTGGGCGTTGCACGCCCGGTATCGTTATGGTAACTTTAAAACTTGTCCCGGACATCAGTAAGGGATCAGAGGGGCACTTGTGCCTGAAAAGGTCACTGCCTAACTGCTGGCGTAGCTCAGCTGGTAGAGCATCTGATTTGTAATCAGAGGGTCGGGGGTTCAAATCCCTCCGTCAGCTCCAAGATCAAGAAGAGATTCAGAACAAAGATCGAAATTGGTAGAAGAGTTCCGGAACGCAGAATATTTGAACGTGGCGCGGCGTCGTAACAGATAAATCCAACAGCACTCCATAAGGAACTTTCCAAATGTGGTGTTCGCGTGCGAGAGGTTTTCGTGCGCACTTCTGTTCTTCCATTTTTAAAGCTCGCGGCTAGTGTGATTCTGCGCGTCCACGCGGTAAGCCGGCAGTAGCCGGACCAATGAGTGAGAGCCGAAATTCGGCTTACTGCACAGGTGGGTGAGTGGTTAAAGCCAGCAGACTGTAAATCTGCCCCTCTCAAGAGGTACGAAGGTTCGAATCCTTCCCTGTGCACCAGAGACTAAAGTGAAGCGTTTGTATATTTCGCTGGGCGTGTTCGTGGCCTTGGGAATTCTGGCTTGGACAACTATCAGCGATCAGCGTATTCGGCTTGTGACGCTGGCTATTTTAGGCATGTTCGCGGTAAAGACCTGGGTGCGGCGCAAAGACACGATGCACTCGAAGAACGACAGCGAGCAGTGAAAGTTGAGCCGATTAGCGGGCGTGAGCGAAGCGAGAGAACGCTGGCGAAATCCCGAGCGTAGCCGAGGGATCTAAGCAAGAAGCCGTTACCAGTCTGGTTTTTGGTCCTGGTCATCGGCTCCAGAAGTTTGCAGTTGAAGTGGTTGGGCCGATGTAGCTCAGTTGGTAGAGCACTCCCTTGGTAAGGGAGAGGTCACCAGTTCAATCCTGGTCATCGGCTCCAGAGATGAGAGGCGTGGTTTTGGCTGAGGGCTGACAGCTGAATGCTGACAGCTGATTTACAGGCGGGAGTAACTCAGTGGTAGAGTCACAGCCTTCCAAGCTGTTGGTCGCGGGTTCGATCCCCGTCTCCCGCTCCAGAATTTGTTTTTGATCGAGGGTCGCAGCGAAATGATTTTTGAGAAGGCCGAGATCAAAGTTGACCGGCAAAAGGAATTCGAGGAACTGAAGAGCGCAATCGATCGCGCGTTCGCTGCAGACAAAGTTGAGCGGTTCCTGAATCGCATGCAAAGCATGGACGTCCGCGTACGGGATCTTGAGTCGGCGCTGGCCAAGGGAATCCTCGAATATGCGAACGGCGTGAAGCCGGCGAAAGTTTGCCGGGCGCAGTACGAAGCATTACCGATGTCCGATCAGGCGCAGATGCGGGAGTTTTATCTGTCGAAGATCGAAGAGCTTGATCCGGCGCTGCGAACAAAGTTTAAGAAGCTGTACAGTATTACTGAACACTTATTTACCCAGAGGGAAGGTACGGAGCTAGTCAATGGCGAAAGAGAAATTTGATCGTAATAAGCCGCACTGAACGTAGGGACGATTGGTCACATCGATCATGGCAAGACCACGTTGACGGCGGCGATCACGAAGGTATTGTCGAAGCACAACCCGAAGATTCAGTTCCGGTCGTTTGATTCGATCGATAACGCTCCGGAAGAGAAGGCGCGCGGAATCACCATCGCCACGGCGCACGTCGAGTACGAGACGGCGAACCGGCACTACGCGCACGTCGATTGCCCGGGCCACGCCGACTACATCAAGAACATGATCACGGGCGCGGCGCAGATGGATGGCGGCATTCTGGTGGTCGCTGCAACCGACGGTCCGATGCCGCAAACCCGCGAGCACGTGCTGTCTGGCGCGGCAGGTGGGTGTGCCGTATCTGGTGGTGGCGCTGAACAAGTGCGATGCGGTGGACGATCCTGAACTGCTCGAACTGGTTGAACTCGAAGTGCGCGAGCTGCTGAAGAGCTATCAGTTCCCGGGCGACGATGTTCCGGTGGTGCGGCTCTCGGCGCTGGGCGCGTTGAACGGCGAAGCCAAGTGGGAGAAGCAGATTGACGAGCTGATGGAAGCGGTGGACAAGTACATTCCGCAGCCAGCACGCGAACTGGACAAGCCGTTCCTGATGCCGATCGAAGATATCTTCTCGATCTCGGGACGCGGCACGGTAGTGACGGGCCGTATCGAGCGTGGCAAGGTGAAGGTGGGCGAGGAAGTAGAAATCGTCGGCTTCCGCGACACCCGCAAGACGGTAGTCACGGGCGTCGAGATGTTCAAGAAGCAGCTGGACGAAGGCATGGCGGGCGACAACGCCGGTCTTCTTCTGCGCGGCATTGCGAAAGAAGATGTCGAGCGCGGCATGGTGCTGGCCAAGGGTGGATCGATTACCCCGCACACCAAGTTCAAGGCTGAGGTTTACATCCTGACGAAGGAAGAAGGCGGACGACATACGCCGTTCTTCAAGGGATACCGTCCGCAATTTTATCTGCGCACGACGGACGTGACGGGTGTGGCGGAGTTGCCGGCGGGCACGGAGATGGTGATGCCGGGAGACAACGTGAGCCTGGTGATCGAGCTGATCACGCCGGTGGCGATGGAAAAGGGATTGCGGTTTGCGATCCGCGAAGGCGGCCACACGGTAGGAGCAGGAACGATCGCAGAGATCGTGAAGTAGAAGACCGTCGTTGGCTGTTGGCCGTCGGTCGTTGGCGGTAATCCACGAGCAGTGACGGATGAGCGGCAGAGGTCAAGCAGGGAACAGCAAGAGCAACGGCGGCGGGCAAGAGTGCCCGCTCCACACAGAAGCTAAAGGCTGAGAGCTAGGAGCTGGGTTTATGCCCCGAGAGATCATTACGTTGCAGTGCGGTGATTGCAAAGAGCGCAATTATTCGAAGACGAAGAACCGGAAGACGACAACCGAGCGGATCGAGCTAAGCAAGTTCTGCAACCGTTGCCGGAAGCATACGTCGCACAAAGAAGTTAAGTAATAGGGACTAGCCG
The DNA here is from genome assembly GCA_963791575.1 of Terriglobia bacterium. Taxonomy (GTDB): domain Bacteria; phylum Acidobacteriota; class Terriglobia; order Terriglobales; family Acidobacteriaceae; genus JAOAPG01. Next base: position 156,034 of record CAWBSY010000001.1, read on the forward strand.
AACGCGGTCGAATTGAGCATTCTACAGTTCAATCAGCAATTCTGCAACTTCGTAAATGGAATTAGGGGCGTAAGCTCAACGGTTAAACTGTCGGTCTCCAAAACCGAACTTGGGGGTTCGAATCCCTCCGCCCCTGCCAGATTTTTGGGTTAGCGGTTCGTTGAGACGGCGAGTGCGAACGGAAAGCAGGAAGTAAAATGGCATCAGTGGCTGAACAAAACGCGTTAACGACGACGATCAAAGCCTGGCCCGAGCGGATCAAGACTTTTTATGCCGACATCCGCACGGAGATGAAGAAGGTCACCGCTCCCTCATTGAAAGAAGTGCAGGCGACGACGACGGTGGTCATTATCACGGTTGCTCTGTTTGCGCTTTATTTCTGGATCGTGGATCTGGCGAATCGGGCGGTGGAGTGGATTCGTTGTTTCGTTATTTCACCCACCACTAAATTTCAACTGGTGCAGTCTGATTGAAGTGCAGGGAAGCCGAAAATCGAAGTTTTATGCAGGAACAACTTATGCAGGAAGAGAAAAATATAGCCGCCGCAAGCGCAGACAATGGATCGATAACGTCTGAAGCGGACGGTGCCACACCTGAGGCTCCACGCAATCCGAACATGCGGTGGTACATCATCCACTCATATTCAGGATTCGAGCGGAAGGTAAAAGAGTCGCTGGAGTCGCGCGTCCAAGCCTTTGGATTGCAAGAGAAAATCGGCAAGGTGCTGATTCCCACCGAAGCGGTCACCGAGGTACGCGGCGGCAAAAAGTATACCGTCGAGCGGATGTTCTATCCCGGCTACGTTCTGGTCGAAATGGATATGGACGATCACGTCTGGCATGTGGTCAAGTCAACGCCTCGCGTTACAGGATTCGTTGGTACCGGGCAGCAGCCGACGCCGCTCTCCGAAGAAGAAGTGCAGCATATCGTCTTCCGGGTCAGTCAGGCGAAAGACAAGCCCAAGCTCAAGGTTAAGTTCGAGAAGAACGAGACCGTACGCATTACCGAGGGTCCGTTCGCCAGCTTCACGGGCAAGGTGGATGAAGTGAACGAAGATCGCGAGACATTGAAAGTAATGGTGACGATCTTCGGCCGTTCGACTCCGGTCGAACTCGAGTTCGGGCAAGTTGAGAAGGTGGTTACATAAATCATGGCAAAAAAAGCTACAGGTTCAGTAAAGCTTCAAATCGCGGCGGGTAAGGCGACCCCGGCTCCTCCGGTAGGTCCGGCGCTTGGTCAGGCGCAGATCAACATCATGGAGTTCTGCAAGCAGTTCAACGCGCGTACGGGCGCGAAGGAACTCGAAGGGCTCATCATCCCGGTCGTGATTACGGTTTACAGCGACCGGACGTTCACTTTTATTACCAAGACGCCGCCAGCTGCCATTCTGCTGAAGCGCGCCGCGGGCATCGCCAAAGGATCCGGCACGCCGAATAAAGATAAAGTCGGCAAAGTGACGTTGAAGCAGGTAGAAGAAATCGCGAAGCAGAAGATGCCGGATTTGAATGCGGCATCGATAGATTCGGCGATCAAGAGCATCCGTGGGACTGCGCGTTCCATGGGCATGGAAGTCGTGGGTTAAGTAGCGATGTAGCGCCGGGCGTCCCCGCCCGGCCACGAAGACGGGCGAGACGCCCGTCTCTACATTGGGTAAATAGTCGTAAAAGTAGCAGTCGACAATAACTACGGCTCATCGAAACAACGATGCGCGGTGGGAGACCAGGAGAAACATGAAAAAAGCAGGCAAAAATATTACTAAGGCGCGCAAAGCTGTAGAACAGCGCCCTTACACGCTGCAGGATGCGGTTCCGCTTCTGCAAAAAGTTAAATTCTCCAAGTTCGATGAGACGGTGGAAGTCACGATGCGTCTGGGAGTCGATCCCAAGCATGCGGATCAGATGGTGCGCGGCACGGTAGTTCTGCCGCATGGCCTGGGCAAATCGAAGAAAGTTCTGGTGATCGCGAGCGGCGACAAGATTCGCGAAGCTGAGGAAGCGGGAGCCGATATTTTCGGCGGCGAAGAGATGGTCGAAAAGATCAACAAAGAGAATTGGACGGACTTCGACGCGCTCATCGCGACTCCGGACGTAATGAAGTCGGTTGGACGTCTCGGTAAGGTTCTTGGCCCGAAGGGATTGATGCCGAATCCGAAGACCGGCACCGTGACTTTCGATGTCGCCAAAGCGGTGCAGGAAGTGAAGGCCGGAAAAGTCGAGTTCCGCACCGACAAGACGGCGCTGGTCCACGTGCCGGTGGGCAAGATTTCGTTCACGCCCGACAAGTTGATCGACAATGCGACGACGCTGATCTACCAGCGTAGTCAAAGCGAAGCCAGCCGTGGCCAAGGGCAAGTACATCAAGGGCTGCTATCTGAGCTCGACGATGGGACCTGGCATTTCGATTGACACTTCCGCGGTAGAGGCTGGCGGCCAAGGCGTAGTAGATTGGCCAGACGCGGCGAGGACGCCCGGTCGACTCCACCAAAATCTAGATGTTTAGAGGGATTGAATCATGGCGGTTACCAGAGCAAAGAAAATCGAACAAACGGAAGAGCTGAGCGCTGAGCTGAAGAAGGTCTCGAGCCTGATCGTCACCACGTTCAGCAAGCTGACCGTCGCGCAGGATTTTGAGCTGCGCAAGACAGTGCGCGAACTCGGGCGCGAAATATACCGTGGTGAAGAACACGCTGGCAGAGCGCGCAGCCAAGGGCACCAAGGTCGAAGAGGCGCTGAAGGATCTTTCCGGCGTGACCTCGATTGCGTACACCGAAGGCGATCCAGTGGCTTTGGCCAAGGCGCTGTCGAAGTATGCCAAGGACAATCCGGAATTCACCTTCAAGTCCGGAGTGGTTGAAGGCCGCGTGATCTCGATCAAGGAGATCGATGCGCTGGCGACCATGCCTTCGAAGGAAGAAATTTACTCCAAGCTGCTGTTCCTGATCAGTGCTCCGGCGCAGCGTTTGGTGACGGTGATCAATGCGGCCGGCCGGGACTTGGCAGTCGTGATCAACCAGGGCGTCGAGAAGCAGAAGTTCACCAACGACGCTCCGGCGGGCGTTTAAAAGAGTTTCGGGACGGCGCGAGCTGTCCGAAAAAGATTTAGTTGTTCGTAGGCGGGGGTTGCGCGGTTCCTATTTGCTGCGTTGTCTGGCGCGGTAGACGGAGAACCTGGTCGCACTGGAAACCCGGCCAAAGAATGACGAAATCAACAAGCTAATATTTCAAAAGTGGAGAACATAACATGGCGGATCTACAGCAGTTAGAAGAATCGATTGTCGGACTGTCGCTGCTTGATGCGGCGCAGCTCGTGAAGAAGCTCGAAGAGCGGCTGGGCGTTTCAGCGGCAGCAGCAGCCCCGGTCATGGTGGCGGGCGGCGGTGGTGGAGCGGCAGCAGCGGCTCCGGCGGAAGAAAAGACGGAATTCACCGTCACTTTGACCGCTGTCGGCGCAAACAAGATCAATGTTATCAAGGCCGTACGCGAAGTGACCAGCCTCGGCTTGAAGGAAGCCAAAGACTTGGTCGATGGCGCTCCCAAGACCGTGAAGGAAGGCGTCTCCAAGGAAGAAGCGGAGACTATCAAGAAGAAGTTCGCGGACGCTGGGGCGACGGTCGAAGTTAAGTAAGAAAGGTCAAAATAGCTGGATCGGGGCGGGTTATGGCTTGTTGTTCTTAACTCGTCCCAATCGGCGCGCTCGGGAGCTGGGACTCTGGTCGGCTCCCAAAATGGTTTAGCCTTTTGGCGCAGCTGCAAGTTTGACTAAAAAAATCGTTCTTATCTGGTGAAGCGCGGGAAGAAGTGGTAGCATCTATATAACCACACTGCTTCTCGACTCATCTTTCAAGATTAGGTGACAGCAACCCTCCACACGGAACGAACCCAGGGAAGCGGCGTGGGGTTACTGGCACGGGTTGGCAGACTGTTTCGTGGGCAGCGAAACGGGAACAGGCCTTAAATACTGGCGCGGAAACGACAAATTTTAACAAGGCTAAGTGCCGCCAACGGCGCCTACGGGGAGTCATGTCCCTGCGGGCGCAGTACGCATTTTTAACGTTTTCAACAATTTTGAGCTAAACGATCTTCGAGTAACGACCAGGTTTTTCGAGCTTTCACGATTTGAACCCCGGACGCGGTTTTGCGTCCACATTTCTTCGTCTTTGCCGCAGCGCCCTTTGCTGCGCATGAAAATTGGGAGTATCTGAATGTCAAAGAGCAATGGATTTCGCACACGCTTTGATTTCTCCAAAATTCCAGCCACGATCCAGATTCCGAACCTGATCGAGGTACAGAAGCGCTCCTACGAGCGTTTTCTGCAAATGGACCGTTTGCCCAGTGAACGCGATGATGCGGGCTTACAGTCCGTTTTCCAATCGGTGTTCCCGATCAGCGATTTTCGAAACGTATCACAACTGGAGTTTGTGGATTACGCAATTGGTAATTGGGAGTGCAAATGTGGTCACCTCAAGGGGCTGCATCACCTCCGTACCACTTGCAAAAATTGCGGATCAACCGTTATTACCGATCCCTTTCATCCTGGCGAAGTGCTTTGTACCAAGTGCGGTACCTACAACGCGAATACGCCGGATTTCTGCAACAAGTGCGGAGACCCGGTCGGCCTGCAACTGAAGTATGACGTGAACGAGTGCGAAGAGCGCGGTATGACCTACTCGGCTCCGCTCAAAGTCACAATGCGGCTCACCATTTTCGAGAAAGATGCGGAGACTGGTACCCGCTCGATTCGCGACATCAAGGAGCAGGAAGTATTCTTCGGCGATGTACCGCTGATGACGCAGAACGGCACGTTCATCATCAATGGGACCGAGCGCGTAATCGTCAGCCAGTTGCATCGTTCACCCGGCGTGTTCTTCGAAACCGCCAACAATCGCACCTACTTCCTGGGAAAGATCATTCCGTACCGCGGATCGTGGGTCGAGTTCGAATACGACCACAAGAATGTGCTGTATGTCCGAATTGATCGTAAGCGCAAATTCCTGGGCACGATTTTCCTGCGCGCTCTCGGTCTGCGTTCGGGCGAAGACATTCTTCGCACCTTCTATACCGTCGATCGCCTGGTGGTGAAGGACAAGAAGCTTTTCTGGACGCTTGATCCGAACACAGAGAAGCCGACGAACCTGCTCGGCATGAAACTGGCCCACAGCATCAAGAGCAAGAATGGCGACGAGATCGTGCACTCGGGACGCAAGATCAATGCCGCGACCCTGAAGGAAATTCATAAGGCGAAGATTTCGGAAATCGAAGTCGACGTCAGCGATCTGGAAGGCGCGTGGGCAGCAGCCGACATCGTCGATACGACGACCGGCGAAGTGTTGCTCGAAGCCAACACGGAAATTACCGCCGACAAGGTTTCGAAGATTCTTGAATCGGGCGTCATCGAGCTCAATTTGTTCTTCCCCGAGCGCGACGATGTGGGCACGGTGATCAGCCAGACCCTCAAGCGCGATGCGGTCACTACGCCGCAAGAAGCGCTGATCGAGATCTACCGTAAGTTGCGTCCGGGCGATCCGCCGACATTGGATACAGCGACATCGCTGTTCCACGGCATGTTCTTCGATCCGCGCAAGTATGACTTTTCGCGCGTAGGACGCCTGAAGTTCAACATCAAGCTGTTCGAGAATCAGGATGCATCAAGCCTCGATAACCGGACACTTGAGCCGGATGATTTCTACGGCACGATTCGCTACCTGCTCAAGCTGCGCAAGAACATCGGCGCCGTGGATGACATCGATCATCTTGGCAACCGGCGTGTACGCGCGGTTGGTGAGTTGATGGAGAACCAGTTCCGCATCGGATTGGTCCGCATGGAACGGGCGATCAAAGAAAAAATGTCCGTGTACCAGGAAATGTCGACAGCGATGCCGCACGACTTGGTGAATGCCAAGCCGGTCATGGCGGCGATCCGCGAGTTCTTCGGATCTTCGCAGCTGTCGCAGTTCATGGATCAGACGAACCCGCTGTCGGAAATCACCCACAAGCGGCGTCTCTCGGCTCTTGGGCCGGGCGGTTTGTCGCGAGAGCGCGCGGGATTTGAAGTCCGCGACGTTCACCCGACGCACTACGGACGTATCTGCCCGATTGAAACGCCGGAAGGTCCGAACATCGGACTGATCTCGTCGCTGAGCTGCTATGCGCGCATCAACGATTACGGCTTCATTGAGTCGCCGTATCGCCGCGTGAAGAGTGGCAAGGTGCTCGACTTCATCAGCGTGGTCAATGCTGGCGATAGCGACCTGAAAGTCGGCGATCACATCGAGAAGCACGAGATCGAGAAGATCAATGCCGAGCTGAAAGAAGAAGAAGAAGCGGCCGGTGGATTACGAGCCGTTCTCGTTCTATCAATCAGCCTGGGAAGAAGATCGTCACGTGATCGCGCAGGCGAACGTGGAACTCGACGACAAGGGACGCATTGTCGGCGATCTGATCAATGCCCGTAAGGCCGGAAACTTCGTGCTGGTTACGAAGGATGATGTCGACTACATCGACGTTAGTCCGAAGCAGCTGGTTTCGGTCGCCGCATCACTCGTGCCGTTCCTTGAACACGACGATGCGAACCGCGCACTGATGGGCGCGAACATGCAACGCCAGTCGGTTCCTTTGCTGCGTGCGGAAGCTCCGATCGTCGGTACCGGAATGGAAGGCGTTACGGCGCGCGATTCGGGTGCGGTCATTCTGGCAAAGCGTAACGGCATTATTGATTCGGTCGATTCCGAACGAATCATCGTGCGCGTCGAGGGCGAGCATCATCCCGGACAGCTCTCTCGTGAAGTCGGTAGCGACATTTACCAGCTCACGAAGTTCAAGCGCTCGAACCAGAACACTTGCATCAACCAGAAGCCGGTCGTGGTGAAGGGCCAGCGGGTCACGAAAGGGCAGGTCATCGCGGACGGTCCTTGCACCGATCATGGCGAGTTGGCACTGGGACGAAACGTCCTGGTGGCCTTCACGCCATGGCGCGGCTACAACTTCGAAGACGCGATTCTGGTCTCCGAAAAGTTGGTGAAAGAGGACTACTACACCTCGGTCCACATCGAGGAGTACGAAATCGAAGCCCGCGACACGAAACTCGGGCCGGAAGAAGTCACGCGCGACATTCCGAACGTCAGCGAATCGATGCTGCGCAATCTGGATGAAGCGGGCGTGATCCGCATCGGCGCCAGCGATCAAGCAGGGCGACATTCTGGTGGGCAAGGTAACGCCGAAAGGCGAGACTCAGCTCACGCCGGAAGAGAAGTTGCTGCGCGCGATCTTCGGCGAAAAGGCCGGCGACGTACGCGATGCTTCGCTCTACTGCCCTCCGGGAATCGAGGGCGTGATCGTCGACGTCAAGATCTTCTCCCGCAAGGGTCAGGAGAAGGACGAGCGCGCGAAATTCATCGAGGGCACGCAGATTGCGCAAACTCGAGAAGAATCTTTCGGACGAAATCCGGATTCTGACCGACGAACGCCTGAAGCGCCTCGAAAACATCCTGGGCGGCAAAGTGGTGCAGGCTGACTTGCACGACGAGCGTACCAACAAGCGCTTGCTGACCAAGGATACGGTTCTTGATCGCGACGCAATCGAGCGCATCTCGACTCGTAATCTGAAGCGGATCAAGTATGCCGACAAGGATCCACGAGTGAATGAGCAGATCGACGAGATCGAAGAGATGACTTCGCGTCAGATCGACGTGCTCAAGAAGATCGTCAACGAGCGCAAAGACAAGCTGACCAAGGGCGACGAACTGCCGCCCGGCGTGATCAAGCTGGTCAAGGTCTATATCGCCATGAAGCGCAAGCTGAGTGTCGGTGACAAGATGGCCGGCCGTCACGGAAACAAGGGCGTGATCGCGCGCATTCTGCCGGAAGAGGACATGCCTTATCTCCCGGACGGTACGCCGATGGAAATCGTGCTCAATCCTCTGGGCGTTCCTTCCCGTATGAACGTGGGACAGATTCTCGAAACCCACCTGGGATGGGCGGGTCACGAGCTGGGCAAGAAGATTTCCCGAATGCTGGCCGAGAACAACCGTGAGGACGCGATTCGTCGCGAACTCAAGACATTGTTCAAGGATACGGTCCTGGCCGACACCATCTCTGACCTCAGCGATGAGGAATTGATGGCGGTCGCTCCGACACTTACTCGCGGCGTGTTCACCGGTTCGCCGGTGTTCGACGGCGTCGCGTGAAAGTGAGATCAAGGCTTTGCTGAAGAGCGCAGGCCTGCCAGAGTCCGGCAAGACGCACTTGTTCGACGGCATGACCGGAGATCAATTCGAACAGCCGGTCACGGTTGGCTACATCTACATGCTGAAACTTTCGCACTTGGTCGACGACAAGATCCACGCTCGTTCGATCGGGCCGTACTCGCTCATCACGCAGCAGCCGCTGGGTGGTAAAGCGCAGTTCGGTGGCCAGCGCTTCGGAGAAATGGAAGTCTGGGCGCTTGAGGCTTACGGTGCGGCGTTCATTCTGCAGGAGCTGCTGACGGCGAAGTCCGACGACGTATACGGCCGTACCAAGATTTACGAGGCCATCGTCAAAGGCGAAGCTGCCATGGAGCCGGGTGTGCCCGAGTCGTTCAACGTGCTCATCCGCGAATTGCAGTCGCTCTGCCTGGATGTGGAGTTGATCAAGGCGGGAGAGAAAAAGCCAGTGATGGCAGCTGCAGCGGACTAATTGGTCGTGGGTCGTTGGCCGTCCGTCGTTGGGCGGCCAGCGATTCTGCCAAGTTGCTTATCGAAATTGAGTATTAACGGTTTTACGACAACGAAACTCGCGGCCGAGGCTCTTGCGGTTGCGGGTTAAGAAGAATCCGCTGACGGGAACGATTTCCGGACTAGCGAATCATTCAAGAGCCGCCCGCGGCAGCGCATGGCCGCAGGAAGCGGAGGAACATCTTGTTTCGTTCGAGCCCCTTTGACCTGGCAAACCCTATCGCCGACTTCGACGCAATCCGAATCAGCCTGGCTTCGCCGGAAAAGATTCGGAGCTGGTCGCACGGCGAGGTAACCAAACCCGAGACCATTAATTACCGCACTTTTAAACCGGAGCGCGACGGGCTTTTTTGCGCCCGCATCTTCGGACCTGTAACTGACTGGGAGTGTCTCTGCGGCAAGTACAAGCGCATGAAGCATCGCGGAGTGATCTGCGACAAGTGCGGCGTGGAAGTCACTCTTTCCAAAGTACGCCGTGAGCGCCTGGGACACATCGAGCTGGCATCGCCCTGCTCGCATGTGTGGTTCTTTAAAGGACTGCCCAGCCGCATCGGCCACCTGCTCGACATTTCGCTGCGTGACCTCGAATCCGTTCTTTATTTCGAAGCCTACGTCGTGGTCGAGCCCGGCGACGCACCGGTAAAAGAGCGTGAAGTCATTAAAGACGAAGCGAAGTTCCGTGAACTGGATCAGCAATTCCGTCCCACTGGCTTCAAAGCCATGATGGGCGCGGAAGCGATCAAAGAACTTCTCAAGCGCGTGGACATCGAAGGCTTGTCCGTCGAACTGCGCGAGAAGATGAAGCACGAGAACTCGCTGCAAAAGCGGCTCAAGTACACCAAGCGGCTGAAAGTAGTCGAGGCATTCCGCAAGAGCGGCAACAAGCCGAATTGGATGATCCTCGACGTAATTCCGGTCATTCCACCGGAGTTGCGCCCGTTGGTTCCACTCGATGGCGGCCGCTTTGCTACATCCGATTTGAACGATCTCTATCGCCGCGTGATCAACCGCAATAACCGGTTGAAGAAGCTGATGGACCTGCACGCGCCGGAAGTGATCGTACGCAATGAAAAGCGCATGCTGCAGGAAGCCGTGGATGCATTGTTCGACAACGGACGCCGTGGCCGCGTGCTGCGTGGCGCGAACAACCGTCCGCTGAAGTCTTTGTCAGACACGTTGAAAGGTAAACAAGGCCGCTTCCGTCAGAACCTGCTCGGCAAGCGCGTCGACTACTCTGGACGTTCGGTTATCGTAGTCGGTCCTGAGCTCAAGCTGCACCAGTGCGGTTTGCCGAAGAAGATGGCGCTCGAGTTGTTCAAGCCATTTATCTATCACCGCCTTGAACAGACCGGGCACTGCACAACCATCAAGCAAGCGAAAGAAATGGTCGAGCAGCAGGAGCCGGTGGTTTGGGACATTCTGGAAGAGGTCATCAAAGACCATCCGGTAATGCTGAACCGCGCTCCGACTCTTCACCGTCTGGGTATTCAGGCGTTCGAGCCGGTGTTGGTGGAAGGTAAGGCAATCAAGATCCACCCGCTGGTTTGCACCGCGTTCAACGCAGACTTCGACGGCGACCAGATGGCGGTACACATTCCACTGTCTCCAGAAGCGCAGGTTGAAGCAAGTGTGTTGATGCTTTCCTCGCACAACATTCTCTCGCCGGCATCCGGTCATCCGATCACTGTGCCTACACAGGACATGGTGCTTGGTCTTTATTACCTGACTAAGGGACGGCCCGGAGCGAAGGGCGAAGGCCGCGCGTTTGCCAACATTGACGAAGTGTTGCTGGCAGTTGAAGCCGGAGAAGTTGAAACACTGACGCCGATTCGCCTGCGCTACACGGGCGAAGTGATTGATCTGACCGCCGCATACGACGATCAGGACATCACTCACACCGATCCGGTGCAGTTCGAGCGGCAGTTCATCAACACGACTGTAGGCCGCGCCATTCTGAACGATCACCTTCCCGAAGGCATGCCGTACATTAACGGCTTGCTCAAGAAGAAGGGTATCGGACAACTGGTGAGCTACTGCTATCTGCGGTTCGCGCTGGAAGTCACGGTCAAGATGCTGGATGAGGTCAAGAGCCTCGGGTTCCGGTACGCGACCAAGGCTGGCTTGTCCATCGGCATCGATGACATGGTCATCCCGGACAACAAGAAGACCCTGGTAAAAGACGCTGAGAAGCAGGTGGTCGCGGTCCAGCAGCAATATCTGGACGGTGCCATCACCAACGGCGAACGTTACAACAAGGTCATCGAAATCTGGTCGGGAATCACGGAAAAAGTGGCCGACGAGATGTTCGGACAGATGCAGCAACGCGACAAGGAAGGCTTCATTAATCCGATTTACGTCATGGCCGATTCGGGCGCTCGAGGATCGAAACAGCAGATCCGACAGCTCTCCGGTATGCGTGGATTGATGGCGAAGCCGTCGGGCGAAATCATCGAGACTCCAATTACGGCGAACTTCCGCGAAGGGTTGACTGTGTTGCAATACTTCATCTCGACGCACGGCGCACGTAAGGGTCTGGCTGATACGGCTCTCAAGACCGCCGATTCAGGCTACCTGACGCGACGTTTGGTCGACGTGGCGCAGGACGTGATTATCAGCGAATACGATTGCGGCACGGTGGATGGTATTTACGTGGCTGGAATCGTTGAAGCTGGCGAAGTGATTGAGCCATTGCGCGACCGCATCGTGGGCCGCGTATCGCTCGAGAAACTCAAAGACTACGACGGAACTGTAGTCGTAGATATCAACCAGGAAATCACCGAAGACCTGGCTGGAGTCGCACAGGCTGCCGGTATCGAGAGGGTGAAGATCCGCTCGGTGCTGACTTGCGAATCCAAACGCGGCGTTTGCGTAATGTGCTACGGCCGTAACCTGGCTTCTGGACGCCTCGTCGAACTCGGCGAAGCAACCGGAGTCATCGCGGCACAGTCGATCGGCGAGCCTGGAACGCAGCTCACGATGCGTACCTTCCATATCGGTGGTACGGCATCGCGAGTCTCCGAACAGTCGCGGCTTGATGCCAAGACAAACGGCACGGTCCGCTTTATCGGTATTCAAACCGTTAAGGCGAAATCCGGCGATCTGGTCATCATGAACCGTCAGGGTTCGATTGCCGTAATCGATGAAAAGGGCCGCGAACGCGAGCGTTATGCGGTGGTGTATGGCGCCAAGGTAAAGGTGCAGGATGGCGATCAGGTTCAACTCGGACAGGTTATGGTCGAGTGGGATCCTTACACGTTCTCCATCTTGACCGAAATCGGCGGCACGATTCAGTTCAAGGACTTGCAAGAGGGCGTCACACTTCATGAAGAAGTGGACGAAGTCACTGGACTATCGCGGCACGTTGTAGCCGATTCTCCTGACGAGAAGCGCCAGCCGGCAATCGTGATCAAGGGCAAGGCCAATAAGCGCTACCTGATGCCATCACGTGCTCACTTGATGGTGCAGGATGGCGATACGGTTCATCCTGGCGACGTGCTGGCGAAGATCCCGCGCGAAACCACGAAGACCAAGGACATCACGGGTGGTCTGCCGCGCGTGGTCGAATTGTTCGAAGCCCGCAAGCCCCATGAGACTGCGGTCATCAGCGAAATCGATGGCACGGTCAAGTTCGGTGAGGTTTCCAAGGGACAGCGCAAGATGTATGTGATCGCCGATAACGGCACTGAGAAAGAATACTCGGTACCGCGCGGCGTCCACATCAACGTGCAGGAAGGCGAGCGCATCAAGGCGGGCGAACCGCTGATGGATGGGCCGCTCAATCCGCATGACATTCTTGCCGTGTTGGGAGAAAAGGAACTGCAGTCTTACCTGGTGAACGAGATCCAGGAAGTCTATCGCCTGCAGGGCGTCAACATCAGCGACAAGCACATCGAAGTCATCGTTCGTCAGATGATGCGGTGGCGCAAAATCGAAGATGTGGGAGATACGACGTTCCTGCTCGAACAGACCGTGGACAAGTTCCGCTTCGCGGAAGAGAACGAGCGGGTGATCAAGGAAGGTGGGCGTCCGGCAACGGGCCGTCCGTTGCTCCTCGGCATCACCAAGGCTTCGCTCTCGACCGACTCGTTCATATCGGCGGCGTCGTTCCAGGAGACCACGCGAGTGCTCACCGAAGCTTCCATTCAGGGAGCGGTGGATCACCTGCGCGGCTTGAAGGAAAACGTCATCGTCGGACGCCTCATCCCTGCCGGAACCGGCATGGAGTACTACCGCAACGTTCGCCTCTCGCCAGAGATGGAAGAGGCCGCTGCGAAGGTACAAGAGGAAGTTTCGCAAGCCTACGAAGAGGCCGAGCGCGCGCTCGAACTCATGCGTACGGAAGGCGAAACCGAGGAAATGGCGGCGGAGTAAGAATGAGAGAACAGTGGGAGGGACGGAGAAATCCGTCCCTTTTGCTTTTAATTTGTGATTTAATTCTGGACGTAAGTTGAAGCTGTAGCTGGAAACTTGCGCAATTGAAATTCTGAATGAGCGCTAATCCACAGCCACTGAACGATCACCGCCTACCAGATCAGCGGGTGAAAGATCAGGGACGTCCCGGCATTTCTGAGTTGCGCCCCGTGCCCCGGCGCACTACTCTGACACCGTTGATCCTGCGCTTTCTCAATCTGCTGCGCCTTGCGGTCTGGCGTGCCTTTCTGCACGACGCGTTTGCGGTTGCGAAAGCATCGGCTTACTCTTCAATTCTCACTTTTTTCCCCACTCTGCTCGTCCTCGGTTCGGTTCTCGCTAACTCGCGTAAGACGGAAGTTTATCTGCGGGAAATTTCTTACGCTCTGGGCAGAATTCTGCCGGCAGGAAGTTCCGCGGCCGTGGCGTATCTGAAAGGCAGCACTCATCATTCCGTGGGATTGCTCGTCAGTACCGCGCTTCTGACCCTCTGGACGGCTTCGGGAACCATGATTTCCTGGATGGAGGGTTTCCGCAATGCCTACGAACTGCCTAAGATTTGGGGCTTGGTCAAAGAACGCCTGATCGCGTTCTCGCTGGTGATCATGGCGGGAATCCCGCTGACGTTCGCCACCGTGCTGGTCGCGTTCGGCAGCCGCATCGAGATGCGGATATTGTTCGACCTCGGCCACGAATTTGGTTTTTACATTCTGCTGATGTGGGCTGCTCTTCGTTGGGTGATCGCTACGCTCACCAGCATCGCGGTAATCGCATTGATCTATCACAATGCCGTTCCGAGGACTCAGCCGTGGCATAGCGTGCTTCCAGGCGCGACCCTGGCGACGGCGATGTGGTTTGGGGTAACGCTGCTATTTGGCTGGTATTTGCAAGACTACGCTGACTACAGCATCATCTATGGCTCACTCGGCGTTGGTATTGCCCTGTTGATCTGGATGTACCTGATCTCGCTCGTGGTGTTGATCGGCGCGGAGTTCAATGCCATGTTATTTCCGCGGGCGCCTATGCTGGGCAAGGAACTGCGGCAAATGTGTGCTGTTCCGACCGCGCCAAAATAAGCAATGTTCGGCAGCGATAGGAAAGTAAATCTAAACTACTGCGGCAACCGTCTTTTCTGCCGATATACTTTGAGTAAGCTCTGAACAGAGTATTGGGTCGTGCTCGTTTCCTCGTCGATTCGATTCACGAGTTCCGCGTCGCATTGCCTAAGCCTCGCTCGCCTGATTCCCAAACCATGATCTCAAGAATCGAGGATTTGACTTTGAGTGAGAACAAGCCTGAGCTGGTTGCAGGTGAACTGGACGAAGCAGTCGACGAAATGCCACGAGCCAGGGCCGCTACTCGCAGGGCGAAGATCATCTGCACCATTGGACCTTCGTGTAATACGGAACCGATGCTGCGCGATCTTATGCGCCTCGGCATGGATGTCGCCCGGCTCAATTTTTCTCACGGCACACACGACGATCATGCGCGCAATATCGAACGCTTGCGCCGGGTTGCCGAACAAGAAAACCGCACCATCTGCATTCTGCAGGATTTGCAGGGTCCGAAGATCCGCACGGGAAGCCTGAAAGACCACAAACCGATCACGCTGGTGACAGGTTCTCACGTCACCATTACTCCCAAGGACATTGAAGGCACGCCTGCTCTGATCTCTACCACGTTCACGACCCTTGCCAGGGAGCTTCGCCCAGACGCCCGCATTCTGCTCTGCGATGGACTCATCGAACTACGAGTCGCCAAGATCAATGGCGATGAAGTGGATTGCGAAGTCATCAATGGCGGGCAGCTCGGGGAGCATCAAGGCATCAACCTGCCCGGAGCGGCACTATCGATTCCAGCTCTCACGGAAAAAGATCGCAAGGATCTGGAATTCGGTCTGAAGCACGATGTGGACATTGTTGCGCTGTCTTTCGTGCGCTCTGCTTCCGACGTTCTGACGGTAAAGAAAATCATTGCCGAGCACGGAGGCACAACGCCGGTAATTGCGAAACTCGAAAAGCCGCAAGCGATTGAACATTTGGAACAGATTTTTGAAGCTGCCGACGGCGTAATGGTGGCGCGAGGAGACTTGGGCGTCGAGATGGCGCCAGAAAAAGTTCCGGTCATTCAGAAACACATCATTCGCAGATCGGCTGAGTGGCGCAAGCCAGTGATTACCGCAACACAGATGCTGGAATCGATGATTGAGAATCCGCGTCCCACACGCGCTGAAGCCAGTGATGTAGCGAACGCAGTTTTCGACGGCACCGATGCGGTGATGCTTTCAGCGGAAACCGCGAGTGGATCTTATCCTCGCGAAGCTGTTGCCATGATGGCCAAGATCGTTGTCGAGGCCGAGAGCAATATGGGCGAATTCACGATGCCGCGCCGCCGCAGCCGGCGAAGTCTTTCGATTGCGGAGACAGTTTGCGAGTCAATCGCCCACGCCGCCGAAGACCTGCACATGGGTGCGATCGCAGTGTTTACGGACACGGGCAATACGGCGCGGCTGATCTCGAAGTTTCGTCCGCAGACTTCGATTTATGCTTTCAGCCACGCTGGCCCGGTGTGCAACCGCATGAACCTTCTGTGGGGAGTGCATCCCGTGCCCCACAGCCAGGCGCAAACGGTGGAAGGAATGGTGAGCGCCTCTGAAGAGCAATTGTTGTATAAAGGCTGCGTTAAAACGGGTGACGTGCTGGGAGTCGTGGGCGGCACGAAGATGTCGACGGGCTCGACGAACTTTATGCGGTTGCATATAGTCAAAGCGACGGAAGCCCAGAAGACGTAAGTAGTTTGCAAGATGATTAACTCGTCCACATCATTTTCAAACTTGTCAGTTGATCCTCCGGTTCGAGGGTTTCTTCATTCTCCGCCCGAAGCCAAATCAAAATGGCTTGTGCTCACGCACGGTGCTGGATCTAATTGCCAGAGTTCCCTGCTTGTCGCTCTCGCAGAAGCCTTTGCTGGCGCGGGTTTCACTGTGCTCCGCTGTGATCTGCCGTTTCGTCAAAACCGTCCGTATGGGCCGCCTCGGCCTGGTGATGCTGCGAAAGATCGCGAAGGGTTGAGGAATGCCGTCGCCGAACTTCGCAAGCTAATTTCCGGCCGGATGTTTCTCGGCGGACATTCCTATGGAGGCCGTCAAGCAACAATGCTGTGCGCGCAGGAGCCAAGTATTGCGGATGGCTTGCTGCTGCTTTCCTATCCGCTGCATCCGCCGAAAAAGCCGGATCAGCTTCGGACTCAGCATTTTCCTGAGCTCAATACGCCAGCACTTTTCGTGCATGGAACACGCGATCCGTTCGGATCGATTGAAGAAATGGAATTGGCACTGAGACTGATCCCCGGTAAAAAATCCCTGCTGACCGTTGAGGGCGCGGGACACGATCTCGGATTCAAAGGGAAGGCGAAGCGAGAGGAACTGCCTGGAACCGTGCTTAAGGCATTCCAAGAGTTCTTTGGCGGATGAAACGGAATGGGATTTGTTCTGTTCCAGCATCGTAGCGAACATGTGAGCATGGCGGACGGGCGAGGACGCCCGTCGCTACATCGATAGCATTCTTAAAAATCGGCGTTGATCCGTGCAATCCGCGGCGAATTTGAGTCTAATTCACCCAGCCTGACTTCGATCCGCCGTTCTTCTTTTTCGAATCCAGATCATCTGGTGGCACGTAATTTCCGTGCTCATCGAATGTCACTTGGCGGTCGTGCTTGCGCATGTAGACTTCGAATTTCCGCGCCGCCCGCCGCCGCTTCCAACGGTAGTAGCCATTGCGTAATCCATAGAACCGTTCCGAAATACCCGTAGAAAAACGGCGTCCGAAAAAGACCAAATACCAAACGTACCCCGCGCCCAAACCGAGCAACAGGATCATATAAAACAAAGCAAAATGGCTGAGAAGAAGATATGCCGTCTCAATCGCAGCCGTAAACAAAACAATCCATTTCACCGGGATGCGAATCGGCAACGGAAACAGCATGATCGGCGCGCCCCGGTTGAACAGATAAAATACCATCAGAATTGCATTGGCGGCCGCGCCTGAACCCAAGGCCGTTCCCTGAGCAACGACGCGGGTGAGCGAGAGAACAAATCCTGCAAAACCGGAAAGAATGATGCTGCCGAAAAAGAGACCGTGGAAAGCAGCCGAGCCAATACGTTCTTCAACCGCCCATCCCAAAAAGTAGACGCCGAGCAGCGACAGGGCAAAATCCAGCGGGTCGACATACATGAAGGTGTAGGTGACGAACTGCCATAACCAGCCTTGCCGAATATGCTCTGGATTCAGAATGCCGAGCGTCAGAATCGCATGAGCAGTTGCCGGGGCAAAAGCCTCCAGCAACAAGATCACAACATAAATGGCAACGCTGGCGAGGATTATCTGCCGGACTGCGCCACGAAACGGTGGCAGGCCGATTTCAGAAGAAAAATTTCTTGCCATAGCTGTTTCTTGCTATAGATCCATTTGCCGTGGTGCGCGGCTCGAACCTACTTATCTTAATCCTATCAGTTTGTGCGTCGGTCTTTGGCCAGATCAAGTAGCTGGATCAACGGGCCAGATCAACGCTCGGGCAGCGGTACGACTGGAAGACTAGTGTGACCTTCTTTGTCAACCGCCTGTACGGCGAAGATTACATTATCTTTTGATATCGGAAGGGTGATTCGGGTTCCATTTTCAACAACTTTTATGTGTTCCCATTCCGGACTCTCCGTGCTTCGCCAGAGCACTTCGTAACCGCTCGCACGACCGTCAGGCGAGGGCTCCCAAGCCAGCGCGGAATTATTATCGAGCTGCTTCGTTTCCATCCGAACTTTCTCGGGGGGAGCTGGAGCAGAGGCGATGGACGCCAACGTAGCGGCGTTCACGCGAGCAACTGCGGCGACATAGCCGAAATTTACAAACTTTAGCGAATCGCCATACTCCACGCCGTTTTCGGTGCGCACATTCTGGTGCTGGTGATTAAAGTCTTCGCGGTATTCGGTGAAACGCACCGCCGCATATCCCTGCTGATTAAAGGAGTAGTGGTCTCCACCCCGCAGATAACGGTCCAGGCGGAAGATCAGCATCGGCTTGACGCCAGTATCATAGGAGCGTCCCACCTCAGCGATATAGCGTGCCAGCTCGCGCGAAGATGAATCGCTTTCGCCTCCAAGGTTGCGAATAAGCTTGAGTTGCGCATCTGTAGCCGCGGTCGGTACGCCTTCCGAGAAAACTCGAACGACGGATGTATCTTGCTGCGGGCTGCGGTCGGCGCCGACGATGTCATTGTTTAGTACGGCTTCAATGTCCCATCCTTGAGCTTTGGCCATTTCTGCGAAGTGCTTGCTTCCGTTGAGCCCTTGTTCCTCGCCCGCAACCGTGAGGAAAATAATAGTGGCGGGAAACTTCATTTTGCTAAGCACTCGCGCACATTCCAGGCTCACGGCGGTCCCGCTGGCGTCGTCATTGGCGCCCGGAGCGATGCCCGACGCATCGAATGTGTCCGAGTTCCGCGAATCATAATGTCCGGTCACCAAAACGATTCTCTTCGCGCTCTGCGGATCTTGTCCCTTCAGGACGGCATAGACATTCGTAATTACAGTCGGCTGTGGAATGCGTTCCTTCGGACTTTCGGTGAAGCTGTCGGTTTTAACTTCGAGGCAACCGCCGCAATCACGCGAGTAGCTTTCGAACTCGGATTTAATCCACTCCCGCGCGGCTCCGACTCCATGTCCAGCGGCAATCGACGCGGGGTCCTGAGCCGAAAGTGTAAGCCGCGTTTGAAAGCTCACCAACTTTTCGATATTAGCTTGAATGCGTGCAGCATGAAATCTGCTTCAGAGCAGCAGCAATCTTCGGATCTGCTGGCAAATCTGCCGGACGTGCCGTTTCTTGCGCCTTGGCTTTCGGTGAAGCCAACGCGCAGAGTAGTATTGAAAGAGCGAATAAGCGCATAGCAAGGCGCCGTTCCAATCGCAACTGAGTAGGAGAATTCATAAATATTTTATCCTTGCAAGCTGCCCTTCAGTCTCTAGTAACATCCGAAGCGCAACATTTCGAGCTTAGACACTTGACCTCAGCCCCAAGAGAAACTAAATATTAACAGGGGGCTTTTTATAGAACGGAGGCAATTATGATTTATTGTCCAGAGTGCGATACCCATCTTGACGTGGATGAAGACGAAATCGACGAGGGAGAAATAATCTCCTGCCCGGAGTGCGGCTCTGATTTTGAGGTGACGACGCTCAATCCCATCGAGCTTAAGCCGGTGGAAGAGGAGATCGACGACGACGATGACGAAGAGGAAGCCGAAGACGCTGACTACTCCTAGGTTCCGCATGCCTTCGCCAGCTTTGTCCCCTTTCTCACCTAATTTTCCCCGAGTAACTCTCGCTTGTCTGCTGTTAACTTTGTGCTTATTTCTGTGTCCGTCCATGGAGGCTGTTCATGCGGCGGACTCCAAGGCTGACGCTCCTTACGCCTTAATCTTCGGAACGGTGTGGGGGCCTGACAATCAGGCTGTGTATGGCGTGAACGTGAAGATCCGCCGCGCCGACCAGAAAAAAGCCAAATGGAATCTTTATTCCGATCATCACGGCGAATTCGCTCAGCGCGTTCCCGCTGGAAGGGCCGATTACATCGTCTGGGCCGATCTGAAGGGCTATAAACGACCTGATGGCAAGAAGTTAGCAGCCGGCGCGGAGGTCACTGTCCACGTTGAGAATGATGAGCGGGTCGACACCGGCGTGCATCTAAAGTAGCAGGTACTCTGAAAAACACTCGGATTTGCTTTGGGGAGGAAGTCGTGAAAAGGCATTCTGTTCTGGCAGTCGCGCTAGTCATGCTGTTAGCCGTAATGACGGTTCCGGCTAATGGAAAAGAGAAGAACAAAGGCGACACTGGACGAATGTTGACCGGCAAAGTGATCGATAAACAAGATAATCCGCTCACGGATTCGGTCGTCTACTTATCGAATACTCGCACGCGAGCGGTCAAGACTTACATTGTCGGACCAGATGGGCTGTATCATTTTCCCGAGCTGTCTCCAAACATCGACTACGAAGTTTATGCCCAGTTCAATGGCCAGAAAAGCGACACCAAGACTGTGAGCCAGTTCGACGACAGAAAAGCAGTGAACCTCAATCTCAGGATTGATACGAAGAAGTAGAGCGCGTGGGGTATTCGAGTTTTTTGGGGAAAACAAAAGGCCACCATTTCTGGTGGCCTTTAATTTTTCAGGCAACGCGCTGGATCTTAGTTGCTGTCGTTTCCCGCGCGCTTCCATGTGAGTAGGTCGCCGATGGTCGATCCGCCCGTGCTGGTGGCTGGATGCTTGTAGGCTTCCACTTCCTTGCGGGACGCCTCTTCGCCGACTGCCTTGATGCTGAGTCCGACTTTCTTTTCTTCCGGGCTCATCTTGATGATCTTATATTGATGTTCACTGCCCGGTTCCAGCGTGATCTGCTGGCCATTGGCATCGATTGCCTCTGAGTTGTGGCAGAGTCCTTCGACACCTTCCGCGATTTCAACGAATGCGCCGAAGCTGGCTACGCGCAGGACCTTGCCATGAACCACGTCGCCGATGCGATGCTTCTCGAAGAAGCTCTCCCAGACATCGGGTTGAAGCTGCTTTACTCCGAGCGACAGGCGCCGTTTATCGGGCTCAATGGCGAGCACGATGGCCTTCACGCGATCACCCTTCTTCAGCACTTCCGAAGGATGCTTCACGCGCTTGGTCCAGCTCAGGTTGCTGACGTGAACCAATCCATCGATGCCTTCTTCGATTTCGATAAAGGCTCCGAAGTCGGTCAAGTTGCGAACCCGGCCTTCGACCGTCGCGCCCACAGGATACTTGTCATGCAACGCATCCCAGGGGTTTGTTGCCAGTTGCCGCATGCCGAGCGAGATACGGCGCTCAGTGGGATTCACGACGAGAACGACGCACTCGACCTCATCGCCAACATTGACGAGTTTCGAGGGATGCTTCATGCGCTTCGACCAAGTCATTTCGCTGACATGAACCAATCCCTCAATGCCTTGTTCGAGTTCCACGAACGCGCCGTAGTCGGTCACGCTGATCACGCGTCCGCCAACGTGTGCGCCGATTGGATAACGATGTTCCGCATCGAGCCACGGATCAGGCGTGAGTTGCTTGAATCCGAGCGAAACGCGCTGCTTGTCTTTGTCGAACTTGAGAACCTTCACCTGAATCTGGTCGCCGACATTGACCAGGTCACGAGGATGAGTGAGGCGTCCCCACGACATATCGGTAATATGCAGCAGGCCATCGATCCCGCCCAAGTCGACGAACGCGCCGTACTCGGTGAGATTCTTGACGATGCCGGTCAGCACCGAACCTTCTTCCAGGTGCTCTAGCGTCTTCGACCGCTTCTCGGTCTGCTCTTCTTCCAGCAGCTGTTTGCGCGAGACCACAATGTTGCCGCGCTTCTTATTCAGCTTAATGATGGCGACTTCGAGAACCTGCCCTTTGACACCGTCCAGATTGCGTACGGGACGCAGATCCATTTGCGAGCCGGGAAGGAACGCCTGTGCTCCCTGAATGTCTACGGTCAGACCACCCTTGATGCGCTCCACGACTACGGCCTTGATGGGCTTCTTTTCGTTGTAGGCCTTTTCAATATCGTCCCATGCCCGCAGGCGCGCCGCCTTCTGGTGAGAGAGGTTGATGTACCCTTCCTCAGTCTGGCCCTTGTCGCGCATTACATCGATTTCGTCGCCAGCCTTGAACTTGGAATTGCCCTCGTGATCCAGCACTTCGGCAATCGGCAGCATCCCCTCGGACTTGGCGCCGATATCCACGACTACATGCGTCGGAGTAACCTTGAGCACCGTACCCTTGATTACCTTGTCTTCGCTGACGGCTTCTTCGCTCTCCGTAGTGAAGTTCTCGAGTGCAGAGGCGAAGTCTTCATTCGCGCCGGAAGCCTGCTGCTCTTCTTCGGCGTGATCTGATTCGCTCTGTTCGTGCTGACCCTCGACGGACTGACTGCCGGAGTGCTGTTGCACGCGCTCGTCTGCGTGCTGGTTTTGGTTGGGGGTGTGGGTGCCTGGGGTCGAGCCCTCAGCTGAGTCCGGAGCTTGCTCGGGGAGCGTTAAGGTCGCGGAATCTTGGTTGTGGGCGTTATTGTCGTCGAACAAAGTTATAGCCTCTCCGGTGTACTTGGAGGATGCGGGGCGTTTACTGCGGACTGCTGGCTTGAGTCTGTGGTTGTAATGGGCCTCATTCTGGCGAATCAGGCTCGGACAATCCCAGCTGTCGGACGTTTTGCAAAGCGGACCCGCGTCCTTAGGGAACTATTCGACTATAACAACCGCTTCCGACGAGTGTCAAACTTCAAACTGTAACATTTTCAGAACAAAACCCAGTGTGGGGCGGACACTCTTGTCCGCCGCTGTGGCTGTTGACTTTCGCTAAACAGCAATCAACCTCAAATGCAGCGGACAGGAGTGTCCGCTCTACACAAGCGCACCCGATTCCGAATCCTGCGAGTATCTGGTACCCTGCCCTAAACATGGACTATCTCTGGACCCCCTGGCGTTACGCTTACGTCAGCACCGCCGAAAAAATCTCAGGATGTATCTTCTGTGACTTACCCAAGCTGAATGACGACCCCAAAGCCCTCATCGTCCACCGCGGCCAGCATTGCTTCGTGATCCTCAACAGCTTTCCATATACGCCTGGACACGTGATGATCGTGCCATTTGCGCATCTGGATCAGTTGCAGAATCTGCCCATCGAAGCAGCCCACGAGATGATGGATTTGTCCCAAAAAATGGAGAACGTATTGCGAACCCTGTACAGCCCGGACGGAGTAAATCTCGGGATGAACATAGGCAAAGCCGCAGGCGCGGGCGTGGCTGGACACATCCACATGCACGCATTGCCGCGCTGGGTGGCGGATGCGAATTTCGTGTCGGTGATAGGAGAAACCAGAATCCTGCCCGAAACTTTGCAGATGACCTACGACAGAATCAAAGCCGCGCTAGCTACGTAATCGCTCTAATTGCTCGATGTAGCGACGGGCGTCCTCGCCCGTCCGCCATGCTCTTGTCTAAGACTTGCGCGATCTCCTACCCGAGCAATTCCTCCATCTCTTCCTCGCCAATCACACTCACTCCCAATTCTTTTGCTTTATCCAGCTTCGATCCCGCATCCTCTCCGGCGACCACGTAGTCCGTTTTCTTGCTCACCGAGCCGGTCACTTTTCCTCCCGCATCTTCGATCAGTTTCTTGGCTTCGTCGCGACTGCGCTTCGACAGTGTTCCGGTCAGCACGAATGTCTTTCCGGCAAGCTTGGTTCCACGCTCTTTTTTCTTCCCGGACATGGTCAAGCCCAAATCGCTGAGCTGTTTTACGAGTTCGCGGTTCTTCGGCTCTTCGAAAAATTCGAGAATACTCTTCGCGATTCGGGGCCCTACTTCAGTGACTTCTTGCAATTCTTCTTCACTCGCCTTCTCGAGAGCTTCCATTGATCCGAAGTGCTCCGCTAAAAATTGCGCCGTCCGTTCGCCAACGAACCGAATCCCCAATCCAAAGATCACACGTTCCAGCGGCAGCTTCTTCGAAGCCTCAATTTCACCCAACACATTCTGCGCGGACTTCTTCCCCATGCGCTCCAGTTTCAGCAGATCAGCTTCAGTGATCTTGTAGATATCCGCGACATTCTTCACCAGACCGCGGTCCGTGAGCTGATTCACCAGCGCGTCACCCATGCCTTCGATGTTCATCACTCCGCGCGACGCAAAATGCAGAATCGTCTCCCGCAACTTCGCTGGACAATTCGCATTTACGCAGCGATGATCCGCCTCGCCCTCAGTGCGAACCACCTGCCCTCCGCACACCGGACAGTGTTCCGGCATATGAAACAGTTTGTGTCCGCGCGGATGGTCTTTATCTTCAAGAACTCTGTTGACCTTGGGAATCACGTCGCCGCCGCGTTCCACTTCCACCCAATCGCCGATCTTCACGCCCAGCCGTTCAATCTCGTCCATGTTGTGAAGCGTGGCCCGGCTGACCGTGGTTCCTCCGATGAATACCGGCTTTAAAGCCGCAACGGGCGTGAGTTTCCCGGTGCGCCCAACCTGCACCAAAATGTCTTCAACCTGCGTCACACCAGATCGCGCGGCGTACTTATAAGCGATCGCCCAGCGCGGAGCCTTGCCCGTATAGCCGAGTTCGCGTTGCAGAGCAGTGCGATCAACCTTGATCACGATCCCGTCAATTTCGTAAGGCAGCTTCTCCCGCTTGGGTTCTTCCTGCTCGATAAAGGTCCAAATATCTTCGAAGCTCTTCGCCAGAGTGCGAGCTGGATTCACCTTGAACCCGGCAGCGCTCAGCGCATCCAGCGTCTCCCAATGGCGGTCGAAATACGTCGGCCCCATCGATGAGAAGTGCATATCCGAAATAATCAAGCCTTCGTTGTGCGGTAACGCTTGGCTCCAGATTGCGCACTGTTCCTGCGGTTGCGTTACGCGGATTGGCGAATATCGGCAATCCTTTCTGCTCGCGTTCTTCATTCATTCTCTTGAACGACGAGATGGGCATCAACATC
This sequence comes from Terriglobia bacterium, assembly GCA_963791575.1. GTDB lineage: Bacteria > Acidobacteriota > Terriglobia > Terriglobales > Acidobacteriaceae > JAOAPG01. Next base: position 180,708 of record CAWBSY010000001.1, read on the forward strand.
TCGCCGCGCACTTCGAAATTCGGCGGAATCCCAGCCTTCTTTAACTTTTCACGCGAGATGCTCAGCGGAATGGACCGTACGGTTCTCACATTAGCCGTAACATCTTCTCCGGTCGTGCCATCGCCGCGAGTAATTCCTCGCACTAGCTTTCCGTCTTCGTAGTGCAATGCCAAAGACATGCCATCGAGCTTCAATTCGCAAACATATTCCAAATCTTTCCGTCCGCTCAGTTCGTGAACCCGCCGCTCCCAATTACGCAGATCGTCGAGTTGTAAGTATTGTCGAGCGAAAGCATCGGCGAAGAATGCCGCGCTTTGACGAATTTTTCGCTGGGCTTGCCGCCGACTCGTTGCGTGGGAGAATCAGGAGTAATCAGCTCAGGATGGTGAGCCTCAATCGCCTTCAGCTCATTCATGAGCCGGTCAAATTCGGCATCAGAAATCTCAGGAGCATCCAGCACGTGGTAGAGATGTTCGTGGTGCCGAACCGTCTCGCGCAGCGCTTCGATCGTTTTTGTTGGATTTTTCGTAGCTGTAGCCATTACGAAGAAATTATATCCGTGGAAGAAGTACGTAGGGACAGCCGCCCCGGCTGTCCAGTCGAGCAACGCTCGACAACGCCTCATGTAGTCCGGTCCATGAACCTGCCCTGAGCGCAGCTCGACACACCTCCTCGGCTGTCCCAAAGCGCCTATCGTAAGCCTCGACGACTTTCTGCCAGATTTCCTCATGAAACGAATCTCTGCATTCCTGCACTATCCACTGGAGAGACACGAGTGTCCGCAAAAAGGATTTCGCAACTTCCATTCAAACTACAACGCTGAGCCATGTCACATCCGGCTCACTAACGATTCGCCATAGGAGGAAAAATGAAAAACAGAATGATGTTATCTACTATGCTTATCACTATCTTAAGCACTCTGATGTGGTCACAATCCGCTCAAACACCCGTTTCCACTGCGAAAAAAGATCCTCTCAAATCAAACGATTTGTTGAGGCTTCTCCATACCCACAGTTCGCCGGTCAACACGGAAGCTGCCCGAGTGCCAGACACCAGCACTCTGGCCCTGGCCAAGTCACCGCACGTGTATAAGTTTGCAACTGTAGATTTTCCCGGCGCGGCACAAACCCTGGCGACTGGCAGCGGGGCTGGAACGGTTGTGGGCATTTTCGATTTCAATCCGAGCGGCCCTTCGCCTATCCAGTCGTTTACTTACCATAACGGCCAGTACAGCATCTATACCCTCCCCGGTTCCCTTGTGACGGAAGTGTTTGGCATCAATGATTCCGGTCAAATTTTCGGGGTCTACGTTGATACGTCGAGTGCAGCTCACGGTTTCATCGATACTGCAGGTACCGTCGCTAACGTCGATTTCCCTGGCGCAACCGAAACGGTAGTGACAGGGGTGAATGCTTCCGGCGTGGCTGCCGGCATCTGGATCGATTCCAGCAGCGTCAGTCATGGATTTGTGGAAAATACAGGTGTATTTACTTCCCTGGATTTTCCCAGCTCTACATCTACCCAAGCTGCCGGGATCAATTCTTCAGGAGAAGTTGTGGGAATATACGATGATGCCAGCAGTGTTCAGCACGGTTTCATCTACAACAGTGGAACCTTTACTAGCTTGGATGTTCCTTTGGCAAAATCTACTACAGCTTTCGGGGTCAATGATACCGGCCTGATTTCTGGCTCTTACGCCGACGCCAGCAATGTCAATCATGGATTCATTTACTCTGCGGGCGTTTTCAATAGCGTGGATGTTGTAGGAGCGACCGACACGCAACTAACTCACTTGACGAACAAAGGTGTGGTGACGGGCTACTTTGTGGATCAACTGAAAGAGACTCACGGATTGACCGCCCATTAGCCGACCGAACAAGCTCCACCCTCGATAAGAATGAGGGTGGAGTAATCACGGTTTGTGAAAACTTTCTATTGTTCCGCGGTCCCCTGAAATAGCGGCCACAACTGGTTCCCGATCACCCGATATAACGCATACGCGCTTCCCGCATCCGATACCTGGCGGAACAGCAATTCTCCCCGCCCGTCCCCATCCGCATCGACTGCGTCGACCAGTTCCACTCGCGGCGAAATATCCAGGTGCTGCGAATCTGTGACGCTGGCATACACTTTGTGCAAATCTGCGTAGATGTCTTCGCGAGCTACCAGCGTCACCATGTATTGCAAGTCCGCCGTTGCACTCTCGTTTTCCACTCCCGGCTTCGACGCGTGCGGCAAACGAGCATTCGCCATCAGCACCAGCACTGGCTCGTTACTATTCGAAAGATCAAAGACACGCAGCTGAACATCTTTGAAGTCAAGCTCTGGCGCTTTGGCCGTCTTGCCCGAACGAACTCCGGGACGAGTGGCGCGAGCAGGCGGGGTCGCACTGGTAGTCGCCGCGGCCAAGTCTTTCACGCGAGCCTGTATCTCAGTCGTAGCCAGACCGAACATTTTCTTGAGAAATTTCTGCTCTTCGTCGGACTTCATCTGGTAGGCATAAGGACGCGGCTCTGGACCACCAGCATCGGAAATTGCCGCGAAAACTTGTGTGCCAGCGGGAACACTGGTTGAATACATCGGTGTGGGCGTCGCTGGCTTCGCTTTCACGGGAGAATAGGTTGTCGCCGCCTCAGGCGCAGTCCCGACTTCGTCTTTTTTGTTCTCCGAATTGGAAGTAGGTTTCCCGCGCCTAAGCGCTGGACGATTCTTGTCTTCGGGCTCTGGTGGTGTGTTTGCAGAAGCGTCCGAAGGAGAAGCGGAAGTTGTCGCCGGTCCCGAAGCGGACGGAGCTGGCGACGAGTCTGGACTTGTGGCTGCAGGTGAAGAAGAAGTAGGTGTCCCATTAGATGGTGCGTTCAGCGACGGAGGCGGTCCAGCAGAGCTTGGCGGATTCGATTTAGAGTCCTGGGTTTTAGAATCGTTCGGCTTTGAATCGGGCGCCTTCGAATCAGATGATTTCGGATCGCCCGCTTTTGCATCATCCGATTTTGAATCGGCTCCACCTGCCTTCGCCGCTCCTCCTCGCCGCAACACTGGCCGCGCATCCGCATCCTCAGCAGGACCTTTCGTCGTTGCCGGAGCCTTCTTCTTTGCCGTTGCCGCCTGAATCTCCTCCGCCGACCGCCAGCTTCCTTCCGCGATCCAGGTATTGTTCCCATGTAGCGCACCTTTCACGGTGAACAGTCCCTGCGACACGCCGCTCTTCATCCCTTCATAAACCGTGTCGGAGTAGAGCGCTAACGGCACCGGCGCGGCTTTGTAGGCGCTGGCGTCATAGAATTGGCCATCAATCAAAATCGCAATGGGAATCAGATGAGGCTTTCCCTTGGGCGGAATCTCAATCAATCCCAGGGCGCGTGGCTCTTTTTCTTTTTTCGGTTTCGGCGTGAACTGGCCTATCGCGAGAGAGACCAGTACGAGCAAGATGGCGCCCCGCCGCGCACTACGGTATAACGTTGAACATAAACAACTAGGAGAAACTTGCATGCCTTCCCTCGACAAAAAAGCTCCAGCTACTGGCTTAGATGTTAATGATAAAGCCCCTGAGTTCACCCTGCCCGATCAGGATGGTAAAGATGTGTCATTGAAAGCGCTTCGCGGTAAGTACGTTGTACTGTATTTCTATCCCCGCGCCGATACTCCGGGATGCACCATCGAAGCCTGTGAGTTCCGCGACACTTACAAGAAAATCGATAAAACCGGAGTCGTGCTGCTGGGAATTTCTCCCGACACATCGAAAGCCCAGAAGAAATTCGAAGAAAAGTTCAGCCTGCCATTCACGTTGTTAGCCGACGCAGACAAAGAAGTCTGCAATCAATACGGCATGATCGTCGAAAAAAATATGTATGGGAAGAAAGTGAAAGGCGTGGCCCGGACGACATTCATCATCGGCCCAGACGGCAAGATCAAGCACGTATTCAGAAAAGTAAAGCCAGAAGGCCACGCCGAAGAAGTCCTGGCCTACTTGAAAGAAGCAGGATCAGGCGCGGCGTGAGATAGCAGAATCGCGTAGAGACAGCCGCCCTCGGCTGTCCGGCTTTCCTCCAATGATTACTGTCTTCCTGAGGGAGCGGTTTTCTTCGCTCACGAAGAAAACCCGATTCGAAGGATCCCTATTCTCTCAGGAATGATGAACCGACAACCTATCAACCGACTTGTTTTTCCGTTTACGCGTAGGAGAGCTGGCGATCTTCTTGTACAGCCAAAGCGGCCCCGTTCCTATCTGCTGATGCAAGGATTGGCCATCCACTACTCTCGCCGCAATCCACACAATGATTGACAGAGCTCGCGTTGCCCGCAACAATGCTTCCATGCGTAATCTCTTCTGCTGCTCTATTCTTCTGCTGTTCTGCGCCGCTAGCGGACACACTCAGGCCAATTCCTATTTGTTCGTTTGGGCGGGCGATGATGCGAAGACGAGCAGCGATTTTCTCGCGGTGGTGGATGCCGATCCCGCATCCCCACACTATGGGCAGGCAGTAGCTTCGGTCGCCGTTCCTGGCCCAACCGGAACGCCCCATCACACCGAACAGGAAATGCCCGAAGATGGTTTTCTGCTAGCGAATGCCTTCGAGAGCGGGCGCACAATTCTCTTCGACTTAAATCAGCCGAAACACCCGTTTGTCGTAACCTCGTTTGGCGACCTCGACGGATACATGCATCCGCATACTTACGTGCGGCTGGCCAACGGCCATGTTCTCGCGACTTTCCAGTATCACGGTGGGCACGGGCCGAAGTCTGATGGCGGCGGACTGGTCGAGTTCGACGAGCGCGGACATCTGATCCGCAGCGGTAGCGCGATGGATGCGACAGCAAAAGGTGAACTCGTCAGGCCATACAGCTTGGTGGTTGTTCCGGCGCTCGACCGCGTTGTCAGCACCAATACTTCCATGCATTTTAAGAGTGAGGGGGAGGCACGCATCGTGCAAGTCTGGAGGCTGTCAGACCTAAAGCTGCTGCGCACGCTGGTATTGCCGCCAGGGCCACGGGGCTCGGAACAAAATAATCCCGGCGAACCCCGCCTGCTGGCTGATGGCAAGACGGTGCTCATCCATACTTTTAATTGCGGGTTGTATCAGATGAAAGGCCTCGACACCAACCAGCCTTCAGTCCACCATTTAAAAACGTTCGATGGAGAAGCCTGCGACGTGCCATTGCGAATCGGTCATTATTGGGTGCAAACGCTATTCTCGGCGCATGCTCTTGCAACGTATGACATCTCCGATCTGGCTCAAATACGCGAAGTATCGCGGATCACGTTGGACGAAAAACAGAAACCGCACTGGATTGCCAGCGATACGGATGGACGCCGCATCATCATGAACTCGGGCGAGTATGGCGAACATCGCATGTTCATGGTGAACTTCGATCCGCAGACCGGTGCGTTAAAGCTCGATGAACATTTCCGTGATCCGGGTAGCGAGCGGGCGGGCGTCAGTTTAGACGGCAAGTCATGGCCGCACGGGTTTCATGGCGATGCCTATCCTCACGGCACAGTATTCTCGCGTCCCGTAGCCGCGGCGAAAATTGCATCGGCAGGAAATCAGTAAATGTTCATGTCTCTTTCGTCAGCAATATTCGCTAGGAACAGCCGCCCTCGGCTGTCAAGGTCTGATCGATGTAGCGACGGGCGTCCTCGCCCGTTCGGGCCGAGCAAGCTCGGCAAGATTTTCTAGTGAAGCATTCAACTGAAATTGCCATGAAGAAATTCAGCCGACCCATCCCCCGCGAATTCTACAATCGCGACCCTCGCCTCGTCGCTCCTGATCTTCTCGGTAAAGTTCTTGTTCGTAAAGAAGGAAAGAAAATCCTTGCCGGACGCATTGTCGAAGTGGAAGCCTACCTTGGCCAGGATGATCCGGCCGCGCACTCCGCCGTCGGACGCACTCCCCGCAACGCCGTCATGTTCGGACCGCCCGGCCATGTTTACGTTTATTTCATTTATGGCAACCACTATTGCCTGAATGTTTCTTGTCTTCCAGAAGGAACTGCGGGGGCAATTCTGTTTCGCGCACTCGAACCGTTGCAGGGAATCGAAGAAATGGCCCTGGCCCGAGACATCGTAGTCAACAATCCACGCGATCTTCGGAAACTTACAAGCGGTCCCGGCAGATTGGCAGAAGCTTTCGGCATCACTCGTATTCGCGATAACGAAAAAGATCTCACCGACGCAAAATCAGATCTTTACATCGCCGATGATGGTTATCATCCAGCGGGTATTTCTACTACAGTGCGCATTGGGATCACCAAAGCCGCGCATCTTCCTTTTCGTTATGTAATAGCAGGCAACGAGTTTGTCTCCGGACGACGGATAGCCAGCCCATCCAGTTTGTGATTCAATGAGTGCTTAGATCAGAGGCCGCATGAAATTCGCCAAAGTAGTTTTCTATGTTGCCGCAATATGGGGCGTGCTTGCTCTGACGCCGCTGTATTTCATGTTCAATCTAATTGGACAACAAGATCCGCCGCCGATTACCCATCCAGCATTCTTTTACGGATTCGTAGGTACAGGCTTGGCATGGCAGATCGCGTTTCTTATCATTGCAAGCAATCCGGTGCGCTTTCGACCAATGATGATTCCATCCGTGCTCGAGAAAATTGGCTACGGCATACCTGCCGTGGTTCTCTTTCTCGAAAAGCGTATGAAGCCACAAGACTTGCTGTTCAGCGGTGCAGACCTGCTCTTTGCTGTGCTGTTCCTGGTCTCATTTCTCAAGACAAAGCCTCTAGAAAAATAGGCTCTCAATCCTCCCTTTTTAATAGCTTTAAGATAACTAAACCGTACGGCGCGTTTTAAGCTTATTGCGAAGCTCAGGTGGGCTCAGGGTGGTCCGACGGACTCCTCGTGCGCAGGAGCGTCTCGAAACGCGATTAAACGGCACTGTGCGACATGGCTAAACTAAGAACTAGCATGCTGAAACAAGCCTCGTACGAAAAATCAACAACTTAGCTCTAAGTGAATGATTTCAGAGAGTCGATGTAGCGACGGGCATCCCTTCGGCTTCGTTCAGGGCAGGCTCTCGCCCGTCCGCCATGCCGCTTCGTTCTTACGGCTTCAGGAGGACGTTATCGATGAGTCTTGTCGTTCCAAGAAACCCCGCGACAGCTACGAGGGTGTTGTCACGAATATCTTGGATGGGATCGAGCGTATCGGGATCAACTACTTCGAGGTAGTCGAGTTTTATCGCTGGCTCAGCACTCAAATTCTGTCTGCCCGCTGCGATGAGCTTGGTGGAGTTGCGCTCGCCTTGTTCGAAAATAGTTTTGACATGTTGCAGCGACTGGTAAAGCGCCAGCGCCGATTTGCGTTGTGATGAATCAAGATAAGCGTTACGCGAACTCATCGCCAGTCCATCTGCTTCGCGCACAATTGGACCTGACACAATCTCAACCGGCATGTTCAAATCGCGCACCATGCGGCGAATGATCGCGAGTTGCGCGGCATCTTTCTGTCCGAAGAAGGCGATATCTGGTTCAACGATGTTGAAAAGCTTTGCCACGACAGTACTTACTCCCCGAAAGTGTCCGGGGCGTGAGCGTCCACAAAGTTTGTCGCTGAGACCTTCAACATCTACGTAAGTAATTGACTTCTCGGGATACATCTCTTCGACAGAGGGCGCAAACAGAAACGCAACACCATCTTTTTCCAACAGTTCGCAATCCCGCTCGAATGTTCGCGGATATTTGGATAGGTCTTCGTTCGGTCCAAACTGCAACGGATTGACGAAGATAGAGGCGGCTACGATGTCGGACTGTTGTTTGGCGGCGCGAACGAGCGAGAGATGTCCGTCATGCAAAGCGCCCATGGTCGGAACAAAGCCCAGGCGTTTGCGCGATTGGTGCGCAGCGCGAGAAGCGTCCTTCATCTCTTGAACACTTTTATAAATCTGCATGAGTGATTTACCACAGGGAACACAGAGGTCACAGAGATAAATCTAGGTCTTTCTTTTCATGCTGCTTACAGAGTTTTACAAAAGATTGATTTGCCCGTGTACCCTGTGTTCTCTGTGGTTAATGCCTATCTGCGCATGCTTCGCTTTACGCTCCAGCACTGTTTCCAACGCGGCTTTGGTTTCTTTCGGCAAATGATATGACTCTGCGTCCGATGGATATTGATGCGAGACCACATCTGCACGAAATGCTTGCACCGCATGACTGATCAATGCTGAGGCGTCCCCATAATGGCGGACAAACTTGGCCGGCGGCGAAAAGCTCAAATTCAGAAGATCATGAAATACCAGTACTTGGCCGTCGCACTCGGGGCCGGCGCCGATGCCGATGGTTGGCGTTTTCACTTCAGCAGTGATCATTGCGGCAACTTCGCGCGGAATCCCTTCGAGCACCATGCACGCGACTCCTGCGCGATCGAGCGCAACTGCGTCGCGCATGAGCTGTTCGACATCGGCGAGCGACTTTCCCTGGACTTTGTATCCGCCCATCGCATTGACGGATTGAGGAGTTAGCCCGATGTGACCGGCGACGGGAATTTCCGCGTCGATAACACGGCGGATCAGGTCAGCGCGTTTTTCTCCACCTTCGATCTTTACGATTTCCGCGCCTGCTTCTTTTACGAAGCGAGAAGCGTTGCGAAGAGTCTCCTCCGCGCTTACGTGATAGGAGCCGTAGGGCATATCCGCCATCAGCAGGGCATGTTTCACGCCACGCCTCGCGGCCTTGGTATGGTGCAACATTTCGTCGACTGTGACCGAGAGCGTGTTCTCGTAGCCGAGCATGGTCATGGCCAGCGAATCGCCGACGAGAATGATGTCAATGCCAGCTTCATCAACTAAGCGTGCGCTGGCATAGTCGTATGCGGTTAAACAGGTTATGGGTTCATGATGGAATTTTTTCTCGCGAAGAGAAGAAGTGGTGATCTTTTGGCTGGGATCGTTGAAACGCCCGCCAATCGGAGTGATGCTCACGGTGTCCTCCAGTGCCCCTCCGCCGCAGCGGATAGAGCCTGTACGCATCTTCTTGGATGCTAGGGATATTGTAGACCGAGAATCGTCGTTGGTCGATAGCCGTTGGTCGTGGGCCGATATGGTCGAGCTACGCTCGACTGGACAGCCGAAGGCGGCTGTCCCTACGTGATTCTTCGTAGTAGGACAATTCTATATACGTCTTACTTTATGGTAAGATCAGCTTATGCGAGCATATCGAACAACCATCAGTTCCAAGGGACAGGTAGTGATTCCGGCGGAGTTACGCGAGCAATTTGGACTGGAAAAGGGCACTGCGGCAACGTGGATCGAAGAGAAGGGCAGGCTGGTGTTGACTCCGATCACGGAACGGGGAATCCGGGAAATGAGGGGATTTCTAAAGCCAAAGCCTGGAGAGCCGTCCATGTTTGAGGAATTATTTGCGGAACGAGAGCGAGAGCGCAGGAGAGACGTAGTGCGAACAGGGCGTACGTGGAAATAGTCGCAGGTACGTACTCGACGCAAATGCGCTGATAGGGTTTTCCGAGGGCGACCGGGCGTGGCAGAAAATGAGCTAAGGCTGCTAGAGGAGGCTTTCAGGCAAGAAATCCCACTACTGATGTCAGCTGTGAATTGGGGCGAGGTTTTCTACATAACATGGAGACGGCACGGAGAGGCCAAGGCTCACGAAGCAGAGGCGAAGTTATTGCAGATGCCGATCGCGGTGATTAATGTGGATAGTGAACGGGCATCGCGAGCTGGCGGCCTGAAGCAGAAACATGGGCTGGGTTATGCCGATGCTTTCGCCGCGGAACTAGCGATAGAACAAACCGCATGGCTGGTCACAGCCGATCCGGAATTTTCGAAGATTGGAAAGGCGCTCTCTGTGTATTCGTTGCCGCAGCATGAGAAATAAAAACATTAGGTCGTCTGTAATTTCGTGGACAATGGCATTGCTTTCAGATGACCGTAACATCTTTGTAAGAAGTGGGCGATGAATCCGAAGGAGATCTATCATGGAAAGGGGCTAATCATAAGACGAAGCGAGGTCGGAAGTTAGCATCATTTGAATGTTAACCTGTATAGTTGTTGGAAATTTGATAAAGGCGTTCCGATTGCCGAGGAGTTGCAGGAACAATTTGGGGTGGTGAAACCAACCCTCCATGATCTGGAACTTTTTCAATCCGCAGCAGCGCTGAGACGAATGTCTAAATCTCGATAAATCCTTGGGCGATCACGCCAAATTTGGTGCGCTCGGGTTGTTTTCGGGACAGGTAGGGGTACTTTTCGAATCGGTTCTTTTTCGCTTCGCGAAGAAGAACACTCCCTCAGGAAGACAGTAGTAAGAGTTTGCTGGAAGCTCATCTTTATGGACAGGCAAGGACGCCTGTCGCTACGATCGACAGATTGCCGGGAGTGTCGAGCTACGCTCGGCTGGACAGCCGGAGACGGTCTGTCCCTACGTGAGCATCAAGCTAGCGAGATTTGTAAGAAGGCAAATTAAACAAGTGGTTTGATGTGCTGACGGATCCAGTCGAGGATTTCGGGCGAAGCGGAATTCGTGCCGGTCCATCGAGCCATAAATGAACGCGTGTCCGTCGCGGGCCGTTGACCTCGATGTAAAAATCATTGCGCCGCAGGAATACGTCGGCGGCAGTGAAAGCGATACGTTTATTGCCATCGAGGAAGCCGTGGTTGTTTCCGAGCGACTCCATCAGGGCGGACGCCTCTTCTCTAATGAAATTGTAATAGCCGGTCTGCGGACGAAAAACCGCGGCCTCGACAGCGCCCTTATCGCGGACACCGTGGAGACCGCCGAATATATCGATTAATCGATGCTGCATCCGGTAGACTTCCGCTACCGTGAGGTAATCCGCCATTTTGCTTACTTTGCGAGGCGCTGCAATAGATCACGGTTACGAGCAACTGACTGCTCGAAGGCATCCATCACCTCAGGGCGGACCAGGTGTTGGGACGGAACGACGTTGTGCAGGTAGAACTTGAGCGCCTGCTCCAGAACATATCGCTTCGTTTGCCCATTCTGTTCCGCAACCGCGACGAACTCGTCATAGAGCTGGGCATCGATCTCAGGAGTGAACTTTTTGGTTATTGTGGTTGACACAACAGATCCTCTTTGGCTTAATTCTACCTCCTAAGCCTGATAAATCAAGGTAAATCTTTATCAATCCATCTATATGGTAATAAATAAATTATAATCGATTAACATACACATGGCGGACGGACGAGGCTCCCGCCCGCTACATTGATTGGCGAAGCGTTCGGATTGCCGTTGGTTGACGTATGGTGGGGACGGAGAGCGAGATGGAATCGATTGGTTCGGCTGTGCCGAGGTCGAGGGACATGTTCCTCGCCGCAGAGTGGAAAAATCTTGTAATGCTGAACTATGAGGTAGATCGTCGCGTACTTCAGAGATTCGTGCCCAGGGGGACAGAGTTAGACTTTTGGAATGGCAAGCTCTTTATCAGCCTGGTCGGATTCAGATTCCTGAAAACCAAAGTATTTGGATTCTCTATTCCGTTTCATTGCAACTTCGAAGAAGTGAACCTTCGATTCTATGTACGACGCCATACCGGAGATGAGGTCAGGCGAGGCGTGGTGTTCATCCGCGAGATCGTTCCTCGATGGGCAATCGCAACCGTGGCCCGGACTTTCTATAATGAGAACTATGCCGCGATGCCCATGAGCATCAGATTCAATCTCAATCGGGCGGCGGGCTTGCCGTGGAGTATGCGTGGAAACCTGGGACGGATTGGAACAGAATAGGATTAACTGCAATGGGGACTTCAGCCCTGCCAAACCCCGGATCGGAGGAGCAGTTCATCACCGAGCACTACTGGGGATACGCGGCTCAGAAGAATGGTGGATGCGTTGAATATCGCGTCGAACATCCAGCGTGGAAGGTATGGAGCGGCGCGAGCGTATTTGTAGAAGGTGATATGACAAAGCTTTATGGCACGGAATTATCAGCCGCTCTGAAGAATCCACCGGTATCAGCGTTTCTCGCGGAGGGATCTGCAGTCACGGTTTCTCGCGGCCGAAGACTGTAGTTGGCGTTGGCCTTCCAACTCCAGTATTAATTGAAAAGTTAGGAGAACAATCTTGAGTTTCGTCTGTGGGACAAAGTCGTCTGTGATAAAGCTTACGTTGATTCTGGTGTGCACTGCTTTGCTGATGGCGTGCGGTCCGTCCAAACAGGCCCAGACTGCGGGCACAAAAAGATACAAATTAACCGGGCGCATAGTCTCGGTCGACAAGCAGAGCAAGTCCGTTACTGTGGATGGCGACGACATCCCCGGATTCATGTCCGCCATGACGATGCCTTACCAGGTGAAGAACGCCAGCGATCTGGATAGAGTTGCGCCCGGCGATTCGATTGCGGCTGAGATAGTCGGTCGAGACACGGAGTATTGGTTGGAAAATATACAAATCACCAAGCACTCCAATCCTCCGCCAGGGGCTCACTGACAAGGCGCGCTCATTAGGATTACAATCAGCACGACTTGTCTGGTCCGAGGAGCAGTGCGCCACTTGATGCACCGCCCCTTAAGACAAACGACCGATTTCCAGAAGCATTCTCACCAGACAAATTGTCGAAGGCAAAATTGTCGGATCAAAAGACCCTAAGGAGAATTTCCCATGCGCATTCTTCGTGTTGTTCTCGTTGTTTTGCTGATTACTATCTCCGCAAGCCTGAGCTTTGCAGCAACTCATTTCCCCAAATTGACTCCGCAAAACAGTGGCACTACGGAATTGTTGATTGCGGTTAGCCCGGTGAATGCGCGAGTGGTTTGGGCGGCTGGAACGCACGGAACGTATGTGCTCACGACGGACGGGGGCAAAACGTGGAAGTCGGGCGTGGTGCCGGGTGCAAAGGGGTTGCAATTCCGCGATGTGCAGGGCGTTAGCGACAAAGTTGCGTATCTACAATCGATTGGAAACTTCCCAGCAGATTTTCGCATTTACAAAACGGTAGACGGCGGCGCGACCTGGACGATGGAGTTCAAGAATCAGCTGGTGGGCGCGTTCTATGACTGTTTCGCCTTCTGGGGCCCGGACCGCGGAATTTCACACAGCGATTCGGTGAATGGAGTATTTCCGGATATCCGCACCACTGATGGAACCACATGGCAGAGCATCAGCGCTAATATGCCGCCAGCGTTGCCTGGCGAAGCTTCGTTCTCGTCGAGCGGCACTTGCATCACGACGCAGGGAACGGATAATGCCTGGATTGCGACGGGCGGTTCGACGATTGCCCGGATTCTGGCGACGACAGATGGCGGCGATACGTGGAACGCCTATAACACTCCGCTGGTGAGTTCGCCGAGTGCGGGCGCGTTCACGGTGGACTTCCGCGATGCTCGACTGGGCTGGTGGGCGGCGGCGACCTTAATACAAGCGATCCGGATAATGCGCGAACCGCAATCTCTAACGATGGCGGCAAAACCTGGACGCTGACGAATGCGCCTCCGGTGACCGGGGCGATTTTCGGGCTCAGCTATGTGCGCAAGCTGGTTGGCAACTGTCTGGCTCTATGCCAGGATACGGTGCGTTATGCGGTGGTGACTGCCGATACGGGTGGAGCGGCATGGACTCCCGATGAAGGTACTACATGGTATGTGCTGCCGGGGATCACGGGAGGATGGGCGGTAGCATTTGCCAGTCCGGATGCGGGATGGCTGGTGGGCACGGGAGGCCAGATTACAAAGATCAGCTTTTAAGAGGCGAAGGACAAGTAGGGAATAATATCGCTTTGAAGCGCGCTAAATTTATTAAGGGCTTCTACGGAACACGAAAGACAATATCGGCGCCGAAGAGGTCGGGCCTGCCATTTCGAAGATATGGACGGAAGTGCCATTGTCGGACAGCACCATATGCGGCCATAAAAAGCGCCGACGGCACATTGTAAGGATTCCCGACTCCGTTCACGGTTCCGTCGAGACTAACTCCTAGTTGAACCTTCACTTCGGTGTCTTTTGCAACTCCAGATGGGAATATGGGTTCAACAATCTTTGTCGCCAATTTGCGAGCTTCTGTATCCGATAAGATAGGTATTTGGTCTCCAATTTTCGTGTCGAACGCAAACGTGAGTACAGTTTCAATCTGGATAGGTACATCGTGCAGCTTCGCGGGTTTGAACTGCCATTTCATTACTTGGTCACGTGCGGCATCCTCCAGTCCTGCATTGTCCGAGTTTTAGAGGCCAAGCTTCGCGAATGTGACCGCTCCGGTCAACAGAGGCATATATGCTTAACACTCCGGCAGTCTTGCCGCTGCGAACTGATGGCCAAACGACATCAGGCGTATATGCGAATAAGCTGCGAGCCATGGCGTCAGAGACGGTAATGCGCTCTATGCGATCCGCGGGAGGGGTAGTTTTCTCAATGGAAAATAGACTTTCATTTGGGCTCGTTAGTTCGTTTAACTCGGTTATCTTGGCTTCGATTGTCGTTCCCGATTCCGGGTTTAGAATTACGCGACGAGCAACCGTTTTGTTTTTGAAGTCCCGATAATCCTTGAACTCTGCGTCATACCCCGGGGAAATTGCTGATTCTAGGAGACCGTGACTCCCCTCGAAACAGAAAACCAAAAACGCACTGTTCGCTGCCGGAGACGTCCCAACTTTCATCTGCAAACGGGCGCAACTGTTTGAATGCTCTGATCCGCTCGGCTTCTGCATCAGTACGTTCAGGTTTCTCAGACTGTCAAGAATGGGCAAAGGATCGAACAAAGCTGTGACCAGATCATTTAGCCACCAAGGGAAATACTCTTCCGAATTCTGCTCGTACACTTTTTCGCCGCTGACAATCAAAGTTTGAGAGAATCCCGGCGATGTAATTGTCCGACGCAACTTGTTTGATGAGACCCAGTACTCTTCGATCTCTGCGTTGTAGGGAGAACCAGGATTCGTAGTCTCGATGATTTTTGCCTTTAGGTGAAAAGGGGTGCTGTCAGGGGATGTCAGCTTCGATTGTTCAACGGCGTGTTGCGCGACTTCGGCTAATGGGACGCTCTGCACAGAACTTGCGAACGCAAGATCGACGGCACATATGACCAGCAGGGCAGAGAAACGCATCATCCAAAGACCTCGTATGCCTGATGTGACCGCAAACTCCAAATGTGGAATTGGCCGGGCGGCGGACGCGAATCATAATAACTGAAACGAATGCCATAGCATAAAAGCCACTTTACCGACTGCTTGGCTGTATTAAGCGAGGTAACAGCGCTGCTGCAGTTTGCGTTGGATTTAAACTTTGCGGGTTTCTAGGATTCGTCAACGGTTCAAAACCACTCGCTCCTATAGGCGATCCACCAACTGATGAACACAGCCGGAATCGTCGCCGCCAGGGCCCACCAGATCGGCAAGGTGAAATCAGCTACCAGCCCCAGCACCGTGAAGCTGATCCAGAAGATTTTCTTCTCCATGGCAATATTCTAGTCCGCAACTTCGGCTCTTAGCTTTTCTTTCGCGCGCCAAACATATACAAAGGTGCCATGCAGCGCACTGTACGAGAGATTGCGGAGTTCGTCCAAGCACGGGTGGTGGGTGATCAAGAAACCAAGTTGACGCGAATTTCGAGCGTCGAGTCGGCCAAGGCCGGGGATCTGGTTTTTGTCGAGAATGAAAAGAGCTTTCGGGTTGCGCTCGGATCAGCGGCTTCCGCGATCATTGCCGGAGAGTTTGCCAGTTCGGAAGCCTGCCCGAAGCCACTGCTGATTTCATCCCATCCCAGGCTTGCGTTTGCGCGGGCAGCCAGGCTTTTTTCTTCATCAGAAAGTCATCGAGCCGGGTGTTCATCCGAGCGCTGTCGTACATCCTTCGGCACGGCTGGGTCAGAACGTCGCAATTCACGAACGCGTGGTGATCGGCGAAAACGCGGAGGTGGGCGGAAATACGCGCATTGGCGCGGGCTGCGTAATTGGTGCAAATGTAAGCCTCGGACGCGATTGCGACATCTATCCCAATGTAACTATCTACGCTGACGTGCGGATCGGCGATCGCGTGATTGTCCACGCCGGGGCAGTGCTGGGCAGCGATGGATTCGGATATGTGGTCGACAAAAAAACTGGGCGGCGAGAGAAGTTTCCGCAAGTGGGAAGACTCGTAATCGAAGATGACGTCGAGATTGGCGCGAACACTACCATCGATCGCGGATCACTGGATACAACTCGCATCGGACGGGGAACGAAGATCGACAACTTGGTGCACATCGGACACAACTGCAATATCGACGAGAACGTTGTAATAGCCGCTCAGACCGGCCTTTCCGGCAGTATTACCATTGAAAAGAACGTCATGTTAGGCGGGCAGGTAGGCATCGGCGAGCATGCCCGCATCGAAGAAGGAGTGATGTTAGGCGGACAAGGCGGCGTGCTTCCACACAAAGTCTTGCGCGGTAAGGGAGTTGCATTTTGGGGAACTCCGGCGAAGCCGCTTCGCGAGTATTTGAAGCAATTGGCAGCTTTGGCGCGACTGGCGAGGAAAGATTAGGCGTAAGGATGAGAATGGTTCCACTATTCGCGGGCGAGGGCGCCCGCGCCACACAAACAAGCGCTACACAATCATGAGTCTCATTGTCATTGGCGGACACTCTCGCAACGTTGGCAAGACCAGCGTTGTTGCTGGGCTGATTGCTGCGTTGCCTGAATTCAACTGGACTGCTATGAAGATCACGCAGTACGGGCACGGAGTGTGTTCTCTCAATGGCGAGTCCTGCCACTGCGCGACTGACGATCATAGCTGGGCAATTTCTGAGGAGAGAGATCGATCGGGAGAATCGGATACCTCCCGATTTCTTGTAGCGGGTGCGAAGCGCGTTTGGTGGGTGCGAACAGAGCAGGGCCGCCTCGCGGAAGCCATGCCAACGGTCCGCCGCAGACTGGCTGATGCGGAGAACGTGATTCTGGAGTCAAACAGCGTTCTGAAATTTATCCGTCCAGATCTCTACCTGACCGTACTCGATCCGGAAAATTCCGACTTCAAGAAATCTGCGCAGGAATTTTTGGATCGGGCCGATGCGGTGATCTTGCACAAACCGAGTGACCCTAGCAGCGTCAAAACCTCGTGGCAGGGAGTCTCGCTGAAGCCAGTCGCCGAGAAGCCGATGTTTTCAGTCCAGCCGCCGGAATATCTGACGCCCGAGATTGTTGAATTTGTGAGAAGCAGAATGCAGAGGCAGGCTTCAGGCGTCAGGCTTTAGGCTTCTAAATTCCGTCTCAATTATTCAGATCTAATTCTTGTACCTCGCCTGAGTCTCGAAGCCTGAAGCCCGAAGCCCGCAGCCTGGTTTGCTATTCTTTCCTGTGGTCCGAATTCACAAGAGCGCGTGGCTTCTTGCACTGCTTTCCGCAGGATTGCAAATCGCTGTCTTTCCTCTTCCAAATCTATACATGCTTGGCTGGATCGCATTAGCGCCGTTGCTGGTTGCGCTGTTGCGAGCACGCACACCTAATACTCTGCAATTGGACGCAAACATAAAGTTGCTGCCCGCAAGTCCGTTACAGGGATTTCTGTTGGGCTACGTGTGCGGCATCCTTTGGTACGCCTGCACATGCTACTGGATCTACAGCGTGATGCGGCAGTATGGCGGCGTCAATACTCCTGCTGCGGTTGGCATTCTGATCCTGTTTTGCATGTATCTCGCGATTTACCACGGGTTCTTTGGCCTCCTGATCAGCTTGCTTGCCGGGCAAGGGTCTCGCACGCAGAACCCATTTAGCCGGCGTGCCTTGCTGCTATCTCCCGTAGTTTGGGTTGCTGTCGAGCTCGCACGCACTCGCATCACCGGCTTTCCTTGGGACTTGTTGGGTATCAGTCAGGTGGACAACATTCCGCTTTCGCGACTGGCCACTATCACCGGAGTCTACGGTTTGTCTTTCGAGATCATGGTGGTGAATGTCGCCTTTGCCGCGGCCTATCTGGTGCGGCCTGAAAAACGGAAGACGTTGCTCCTGGCAGCGATTGGGGCTGCCGTTGTGTTGCAGGCGGGGATTCTGGTCCCTGCTCCTGTTATCGGCACAGACCACACTGCAACTCTGGTTCAAGCGAACGTGCCAATTCTCCAAGGCGCCGATTGGACACGCGAATACTTTCAGGACACGCTACGCGACCTGACTAGTCTTAGTGAGAATCCGGCTAATCTTGAGAAACCACGCCCAGACTTGATCGTGTGGCCTGAATCTCCGGCGCCTTTCTATACGAACGATCCCACGGTCCGAGATACGGTTAGTAGCATCGCGCGCCAAACCGATTCATGGATGCTGGTTGGCACTATCGGCGTACCAATCGCCAGTCCTACACCGCAAGAGACGGAAATCTATAACTCGGCGGCATTAGTCAGTCCAGATGGTAAGTGGATGTCCCGCTACGACAAGATTCATCTTGTTCCGTTCGGAGAATATGTTCCGTTCAAAAATATTTTTTCGTTTGCCGGAGGTTTGACGAAAGAGGTAGGCGACTTTTCGCACGGGATCTCCCGCTCGCCACTGGATGCGGGAGGAAGAAAGCTAGGCGTCTTTATCTGCTACGAATCGATTTTCCCCGACGAAATTCGCCAGCTCGCAGCCAATGGCGCGCAGGTATTCGTAAATATCTCGAATGACGGCTGGTATGGCGACAGTGGAGCCTATGCTCAACATCTGAAACAGGCGCGAATGCGGGCAGTGGAAAATGACCGCTGGCTGCTGCGGGACACTAACACCGGAGTCACGGCTTCGATAGATCCATTTGGACGAGTCACATCAAGTGTGCCGCGAAAGATTCGCACCGCTCTGGTCGCGCCTTACGCGCTATCGAACGTAACCACGTTCTACACTCGTCACGGAGATTGGTTCGCGTATCTCTGTGCGATAATTTCTGTACTGGCGCTATTGGTGCGCTTCTTATTACCGAGGACCCAAAAACAGCATGGATGAGCAACTGGAACACGAATACGGAGCATTGAAAAGCAAAGTTCATGAACTTCAGGAGTATCTTTGACGGGGACAAACTTCGTCCTCAGTTAGCCGAGATCGAAAAGCAGGCCGCAGACCCGAATCTCTGGTCGAATCCCCAAAAATCTCAAACCGTAATGCGCGAGAAAAAGCGCCTCGAAAATATGTTGTCGACCGAGGCTGACTTGAATCGTCGCAGTGATGATATCTCCGCATATTTCGATCTGGCCCGCGAAGGCGAAAACGTAGATGCCGATCTGCGCCGCGAGATTGATACCCTGCGGCAGCTCGTCGACCGGATCGAAACTGAGACTCTGTCTATCAGGCGAGAATGACGCCCGCAATGCGATCGTGACTATTCATCCGGGAGCGGGCGGAACTGAGTCGCAAGACTGGGCCGACATGCTGCTGCGGATGTATCTGCGATGGGCCGAGCGCGAGGGCTTCCCAACCGTGATCTACGATTATCAGCCCGGCGAAGAAGCGGGCGTAAAGTCCGCTACTTTCGCCGTGAACGGAGAGTACGCTTTTGGCCTTCTGACCAGCGAAATCGGCGTGCATCGGCTAGTTCGCATTTCACCTTTCGATCAAGCAAAGCGACGGCACACTTCATTCGCAAGCGTCTACGTCTCCCCGGAAATCGATGACAGCATAGAAGTAGTGATCAGGCCGGAAGATATTCGCATAGACACTTATCGGTCCAGTGGCAAGGGCGGACAGCACGTCAATACGACAGACTCCGCCGTGCGAATCACCCACATTCCCACCGGACTTGTCGCGGGTTGCCAGAACGAGCGCTCACAGCACAAAAATAAAGAGCGTGCCATGAGCATGTTGCGCTCGAAACTTTACGAGCACGAGCTCGAGAAGAAACGCGAAGTCACAAAGAAAATCGAAGACTCAAAGCTCGACATCGATTTCGGATCGCAGATCCGTTCTTATGTGTTGCAGCCTTATCGCCTGATTAAAGATCATCGAACCAAGATGGAAGTCGGCGATGTGGATCGAGTGATTGATGGCGATTTGCAGCCGTTCATCCGGGCGTATTTGCAGATGAGAAGAGGCGAGAAACAAGGATGATGAATAGCGCGGAATTCTGGCGGAGTGCCAACTGCAGGCCTGATGCTGATGATCTTGATCGGATCAATGCTGTGGTTGAATTGCTCAATCTTGAAGCAGAGGATGTACTCGGATATCAAGATTTGGATACAGAGCTGGTTGGCGACTGGCACGAATCCTTACAATGAAAGCAAACAGCAAAACGTCCCCCAAACTCGGCCATCGCTTTGAGCAAGCTCTGCTGTTCGCAACACGGAAACATTCCGCCCAGACCCGCAAAAAGACTCGCGCACCTTACATTTCGCACTTGATAATAGTCGCGGGGCTGGTACTGGAAGCTGGTGGCGATGAGGACTTGGCTATTGCCGCTTTGCTACACGATGTGGTCGAAGATTGCGGCGGCACTCCCATGCTGAAGCAGGTTCGCCGCCGTTTTGGTAAACGCGTGGCTCACATTGTAGAAGGATGCACGGACGCTTTTACTACTCCGAAGCCGCCATGGCGCGAGCGGAAAGAGCAATACTTAAAGCATTTACGCACTGCTGACGCGGACACGCGACTTGTGTCGGTGGCGGACAAGTTGCACAATGCCAGGTCGATTCTCACCGACTATCGCGAAGTTGGCGAACCGGTCTGGAAACGATTTGCTGGGGGACGCGAAGGAACCCTCTGGTACTATCGGGCTTTGTTGAATGAGTTTCGCCGTAAGCACACGAATCGTTTGGTTCGCGAATTCGAAAGGGCGGTCCCCGAACTAGAAGCTGTGGCTGCCCGTGGCAAACGATCTCGGTCGCTGGCTGCGCGTTTAGTGAAGACGATCAAAACTGTCAAGAAGAGGATCCGCAAATAGTCCCATGCCGCGCATGATTGATCTCATTCGCGCTTCTGCTGTGCCGGCCAATCTGATGCAATCGGCTGCTCGGGGAGCTCTCTCGGTTCCCGCTGTCGAAATGTTGGAAATTCTCGTTTACTTGGCCACACAGAACAAAGTCTTCAGTGATCAAGCGGTTCTCACTCTTGCCGGATGGGAGGAAGCTTCATCCCGCGAAGCGGCAGGGAATCCTAACACTCCCAAGGAAGTACTCGACTACCTGGTCGCTCCGCAGAATTTTCGTCCAGCCCTTTTTCCCGCATTACTTAGCAATCCTGCCATTGGTGAAGAATCACTTTCGTCTTTAGCAGCGTCAATCTCGCGAGACTTGGTTGATGCGATGTTGAAAAATGATCGGATCACGCGGTCGAAACTGGTTCTTGCTTCGCTTGCGTCTAATCCGAATCTTTCTGGAATTCAATCGAATGTTGTTGAAGAAAGACTAGCTTCGTTTAAGTCCCAACCAGCCCCAGTTGTAGGTGGGATCCTGCCTGGAGAAACAGCGGTCGTTGAGTCCACTGTCTCGCCTGACAATTTGGACGCGGAAGCTGACCCGGAACTTGCCGCCTACCTGACCGCTAATGCGAGCGAAATTGCGGCAGAGACAGGTAAGGGCTTTCAAGTAGTCGGGGCAACTCACGAAGAGATTGGCGGCCCAGCGGCAAATGTTGAACCAGCAAAAACTCCGGAACTGCCGCCGGAAACCGCCGCCAAAAAACAAGGCAATAAGCCCGAAACCAGTGTTCTAGAGCGCGGGAGTGCCTTGCAGAAGATCGCGAAGCTCGACATCACTGGCCGTATACAGCTGGCCATGAAGGGCACGAAAGAAGATCGGTCCCTGCTTATTCGCGATGGCACGAAAATCGTGGCGCTAGCGGTCTTGGAATCCCCGAAAATCAGCGATGGCGAAGTCGAAAAATTTGCCAGCCAAAAGAATGTTCTTGAAGCCGTTCTGCGACAGATCACCATCAAGCGGCGATTTATGAAGAACTACGCTGTCGTACGCAATCTGGTATTCAACCCGCGAACTCCGCTCGATGTCGCACTGGGATTGATGAAGAATTTACTGGTGAACGATCTGAAGAATCTATCCGGCAACAAAGAAGTACCGGAAACCGTTCGCAAGCTTGCTCTAAGGATGTTCAAACAGAAACTGGAAACCAAGAAAGATTAGCTTCGCTGGTTTACGGACTACGTACTTAGCTACAATAAATGCCAATGGCCTCGATGCCTCAATCTGATCCTGTTGGCGAACTGCTTAAAAAGGCAAAAACTATCGCTGTTGTTGGACTTTCGAACAGTCCTTGGCGCCCAAGTCACGGAGTATCGGCCTATATGCAGACGCATGGTTACAGGATTATTCCTGTGAATCCTGAAATCAAAGGTTCGTTGGGGGAAAAGGCTTACGCTTCGTTACTCGATGTACCCGAGAAGATTGATATCGTGAATATCTTTCGCCGTCCTCAATTTGTGGAAGAGGTCGTTGACCAGGCCATTCAGCTCAAAGTTCCCGCAATTTGGATGCAGGAAGAAGTTATCCACGAGAGAGCGGCGGAAAAGGCCCGCAAAGCGGGGATATTCGTGATCATGGATCGTTGCATTCTCAAAGAGCATCACACGCGTTTTCGGTAGACTGAAGTCGAACGCGCAAACTCCAGCGTTACGCTTTGACTAGAATAACCGTCGCGTCATCGTGCAATCCCGCTCCGTTGGCAAATGAACGAACTTCTTTAAGGATGCCTTCCATCGAGGCATCTGCCCGCAACATATGTTGCTTGAGACGGCCCGAGCCGTACTCTTCATCAACGGGATTCACTGCCTCCGTAATGCCGTCACTGTAGAACAGCAGGCGTGAACCTTTTGGAATTTGCACTTGGGATTCAGAAAAGCTTCCCAAGGAAAGTCCCAGTGGCAAACCTTTTTCCGTATCCAAAAATCGGGGTTCGTCCTGGTCGACCAAGAGGGGCGGTAAGTGGCCCGCATTGGAAAAAGTCAAAGTGCGATCCGCCGGATCAAGCACACCATAGATCATGGTGACGAATCTGGCTGGAGGGAAATCCTCGACCAGCAACCGATTCAGCTTAGTAAGCACTTCCCCTGGACTGCATTGAGCCTCTGCCAAAGAGCGCAACATGCCGCGGGTAGCCGACATCAACAGGGCAGCGCCTGTGCCTTTGCCTGCGACATCCGCCAGGACCAGCCCAACTCGTCCGTCATCGAACGGAATAAAGTCGTACCAATCACCACCCACAGACCCAGCAGGAACACTGAGGCCCGATATCTCGAAGCCAGGAATGTATGGAGAGATCTTAGGCAACAAAGCTTCCTGAATCGTGCGCGCCTCACGTGCGTCACGGCTCATCTTTTCTCGCTCTTGCCGTTCCAGTTGAAAACGCCGCGCGTTGTGTACAGCCACCGCAAAATGATTGCAAAGGGCCTGTAAAACTCGTCGTTGATCAGGCGGAAAGGCATCAAGCTCGTTGTGAGAAGCCATGAACACTCCGACCAGATGCCCATCTACATGGAGCGGAATGGCTAATTCGGAAAGAGTCGATTCATCACACGAGATGTAGTACTGGTCCAAACGAACATCGGGTGCATAGCGCATTTGGCCAGTGGCGGCTACATAGCCCACCATGCCTTCTTTGCCAATTCTCAAGCAGTGGCCCGTGCAATCGAGGGTGCAGCCGTGCACTCCAGTCAGTACCATTTCGCCGCGTTCTTCGTCATGCAGGTAGATGCTGGCTTCCAGGCATCCGAAGGAAGTAGCCACGTCGTTCACAATTTTGTCGATGAGCTGGTCCAGATCCAGAATGGACGTGATCTTTTGGGCGGCTCGTTGCAGTTTGAGCAGTTCTTCTACTTGCTCCAATTGCAGCGGATGCGGAGCGACTTGATCGGAAATAGCAATTCTTGGGCTAGTAGCCATTGCGTAGCCCTCCTTGGCGGGGAAATCTCTGCTCAATCAGATGTTTGATTCAGAGCTAAGATTCTTTTTTCAGCTCGGCTGATTTGTTCCGCGGATACTTGGGGGCGCCACTTCTTTTATAGGAGAGTGCCCGATCCGATAGATTTCGACATTCCTGCACGAGGATTCAAAAGCCAGTAGACTTTCTGGAAATGCAAGCTACAATATTCGGTTTTCAAGTTTCTGTTTAATTCTGCGTCTGACCCGAGGCGTGAAAAGCCTTGCAACAATTCAGGTAATAGGGAGATGACTCCGTGATTGTTGGTGTTCCCAAGGAAAGTTATCCGGGAGAGCGGCGAGTAGCTCTTGTACCCATGGTCGTGCCCAACCTGATCAAAGCGGGTTTTGAAGTCGTCGTGGAGGCCGGAGCAGGACAACAGGCGGGTTATCTGGATTCTCACTACACGGAAAAAGGCGCCAAGATTCTGCCGGATCGTGCAGCTGTATTCGGCACCGCAGAGATCGTCGTCCAGGTACTTTGTTATGGGTCGAATGACGTTACGGGCGAGGGGGATTTGGCTTTACTCCGGCCTGGGCAGGTTCTGATCGGATTTTTACGTCCGCTTGGATCGCGAGAAGTTCTCGAGAAGCTTGCGAAAACTGGCGTCACTTCGTTTGCGGTCGAACTCGTGCCACGAACTACAAGAGCGCAAGCCATGGACGCGCTTTCTTCGATGGGCACTATCTGCGGATATAAAGCTGTGCTTATGTCCGCCGATACTTTGCCGCGAATTTTTCCCATGCTCACCACGGCAGCGGGAACCGTAACTCCGGCGCGAGTTTTTATCATTGGGGCTGGCGTGGCGGGACTCCAGGCCATTGCCACCGCCCGTAGACTCGGTGCTGTTGCTTCAGCGTACGACTTACGGCCTGCAGCCAAAGAGCAGGTCCAGAGTCTTGGCGGTCGGTTTGTTGAACTTCCAATTGAAGCCAAAGACGCACAAGATGCGCGTGGTTATGGAACCGCCCAGGACGAAAATTTCTATGCGAGACAACGTGAGCTTCTTGGCCGAGTAGTCGCCGAGAGTGACGTGGTCATTACAGCCGCGGTCATCCCGGGGAAAAAATCTCCCGTGCTCATCACTGAAGACATGGTGAAGGGTATGGCACCGGGCTCAGTCGTTTTTGACCTAGCCGCAGAGAGGGGAGGGAATTGCGAGCTGACTCGACCTGGCGAAACCATCATCGTGCACGGCGTTACGATTATTGGGAACATCAATGTTGCGAGTGGCGTTCCCTATCATGCAAGCCAAATGTATGCGCGCAACATCACTTCTTTTCTCACATATTTAGTCAAAGACGGCAAGCTCCAGCTCAACATGCAGGATGAAATTATCCGCGAGACCTTGGTTACTCGAGATGGAGAAATTGTGAATCAGCGGGTGCGGGAATTCCTGTCGCTTCCGCTATTAGCTCCGCGGGACGAAGCTCAAACAGCAGTCTAATAATAAATGTTGGTGGTTAAACGAACGTGACAAGCACGGGTTCAGTCGCCCGGGATAAGAGAATCGAATGAGCTCTACGTTAATCAACGGATTGTTTGTCTTCATGCTGGCGGCGTTCATCGGATTTGAGGTCATCCGAAGAATTTCGCCGTTGCTCCACACTCCTCTGATGTCGCTGACGAATGCATTGGACGCGATCGCCGTAGTGGGTGCGATTGTTCTGGTGGGCAAGCACGAGAGCCGGCTGTCAGCGATTTTGGGTGTGTTAGCAGTGATCGCTGCCACAAGCAATATCGTTGGCGGTTTCCTCATTACCGATCGAATGTTGAAGATGTTCAAGAGCAGCCGTCCGACAAAACCATGACAACTCTGCCGAGTGGAACACTCATTGAATTGGTCTATCTGGTAGCCAGTGCTCTGTTCATTCTTTCGTTGAAATGGATGAGCTCTCCGGTCACGGCACGCCGTGGTGTTCGTGCCGGCGAGATCGGAATGGTGCTGGCAATTGCGGGAACATTGCTGACTCGCGGCATCGTGGATTACAAGTGGATCGCCATAGCTCTGGTAATTGGAAGCGGCATTGGCATTCCGCTTGGGCTGGTCCAAATGACGGCGGTACCCCAACGGACCGCGCTTAGTCACGCGTTTGGAGCCTTCTGCGTCACTCTGGTCGGCAGCGCGGAATTTTATCTGCGCTCACCAAATATTCCGAAGTTCACCATGTCTGTGTTGTCCATGGAAGTGATTCTCGGAGGCCTCACCTTCACAGGAAGTTTAATGGCGGCGGGTAAGCTTCAAGAAATCTTGCCGCAGCGGCCAATCATCTACAAAGGGCAAAACTTCGTCAATCTTTTTCTGCTCGCCGTCTCGATCGGCATTGCTGTTTATCTCGTATTGCATCCAGAGGCGCGTCAGCTTTTCCCGCTAGTCGTCGCGATACCTCTCCTTTTCGGCGTATTCATGGTCATCCCAATTGGCGGGGCCGATATGCCGACCGTGATCTCGCTCCTGAATTCTTATGCAGGCTTGTCTGCTGCGGCTATGGGATTTGTTTTGGATAGCAAGTTGTTGATCATCGCGGGTGCTCTCGATGGGTCGTCAGGCTTGATCCTTTCAGTCATCATGTCTAAGGCGATGAACCGGTCGTTTACCAACGTGATCTTCGGAGCTTTTGGACAGGTACAAGCGTCAACTGCTGCTGCTGGCGAAGCAAAGACCGCACGCAGCGCGAGTGCCGAAGAGGCAGCGGGAATTTTAGCAGCTGCCAATCGGGTGGTGATCGTCCCCGGGTACGGAATGGCCGTCGCGCAGGCGCAGCACAAAGTACGCGAGCTCTACGACGCTCTCAGCAAGAAGGGCGTGGACGTTCGCTTCGCTATTCATCCGGTTGCGGGGCGCATGCCGGGACACATGAATGTGCTCCTAGCTGAAGCTGATGTTCCCTACGATCGCCTTATTGAAATGGACGACATCAATGGTGACTTTCCGCAAACGGATGTGGCACTAGTGATCGGGGCGAACGACGTCACCAATCCTGCGGCCCGGACCGATTCCGGTAGTCCAATTTTTGGTATGCCGATTCTTGACGTGGACAAAGCCCGCACTGTGATGGTCATCAAACGTGGCATGAGCCCTGGGTTCGCGGGTATCGATAATCCGCTTTACTACCTCGATAAGACTCTAATGCTCTTTGGGGATGCGAAATCCTTCGTGAATAGCATTGTGCGCGAACTGACCGGTGGTCATAGCTGATTTCTTGACCCCGCTATCCCGGCCACTGATGTTCTATTTCAGCGTCGCTTCTGTATTCCTGTGCTAGAATTCCCGCTCTCTTCGCGTAAGAAAATTGCGCTCTCGAATCTCCCAGGAGGCTCCGTTTGAAATTTTCAACCAAAAGTTTTGCTGCTGCTTTTTCAGTGTGCGTAGTCGTTTTATTTCTGCTCGCAGGCGCGAATGCGCAACAAACTGCTGCGACCGATGACACCTATGATGCTGTGTCCGCGGCGAATTATTGCACCTCAACTGGTGGCCAAGTCGAGACTCGTTACCCTTACTTTGGTACGAATAACCCGAACCCCCTACGATTGGCGGGCATGCGTCAATTTTGCCAGTACACCGAGAAAAATGGAGGCTCCCGAATCCATGTACTGTTGAGCACGCTGGTTGCGACTAAGCCGACTTTGGCAGCGCTCGCCTACTATGCGAAGGTTCCACTCGGCCAGACCGGCGGCGGCAATCCAGCGTCTTACTACTGCACGCAGCTTGGAGGGACAGATCTTTTTGGCGGGATAAATTTTGCCGGCGGCGGATGGGTGGAGTGGGGCGCCATCGATGAGAGTCTGGAAGCGTGCATCTTCCCTGATATGTCGTCGATTGATTCCTGGGGATTGACCTACCACTCCGCAAATATCATTCGCGGAATCAATCTCGGAAGAGTGCTGAAATATCACAAAGGTAAGAAGAATTAACTCTAACGGGAACTCTCTCCAATCCGGCTGCTACGCCCTTAGTAGGCAGTGGCAGCCCTCTTATTGCAATCTTTTCAGAGGCGGGAGGCAACCTTCATTCCAGAGTAGGCCTCTCTTAATCGCACGACCTGTCGCCGAACGTATGAACCTCGTCACGCGATTTCCTCTTGATGCGTTTAGTAGACTTGCCCGCCCAGTCTGGATGAGACTTGTCTTTTCCGCCGCATTGACTCTGTTTGTCTGCTCCGCGATTTCGACAATGGCTCGGGCACAGACGTGTACGCCCGGGAATACCGACCCTTCGGTGACGGTATGTTTGCCTACCCCAAATGCAATAGTCAGCACTCCGACCCATGTCGTCGCTACCACGACAGACTCGCACACTGTGACTGCGGTCCAGATCTACGTTGATGACGCTCTTGTGACCCAAGTCAGTGCTGCTTCAATTGATACTTACATCGAGTTGTCTTTGGGAAGTCATTTGATTACGGTGCAAGGCTGGGACAATACGGGAGCAACATTCAAGACAAATGTTCCGGTCGCCATGACCCCGCCATGCGTACTCAGTACGAAAAACCAATCGATCACCGTTTGCACCCCCGCGATTGGCGCTTTGGTCAGCTCACCGGTTCACTTGGTTGCAGGGGTTACAGATTCAAATCCGGTGCCGTCAATACAAGTTTCCGTTGATGGCAAAGTTTCTTATCAGACGAATGCCGGAGTTTTGGATGCGTATCTCACGTCGATTTCTTCTGGCAAACATTCCGTGAAGATAACCGTCAAAGACAGCACGGGCGCGACGTTCAGCAAGGCACTGACCGTCAACGTAGCTTCGAACTCTGGGTTATCGAATCTGCGGCATATTATTTTCTTTGTGCAGGAGAATCGGTCATTCGACAATTATTTTGGCATGTTGGGGAAATATCGCGTCTCCAAAGGTCTGACTAATTCCATTGACGGATTGAATTTGAAGGTGACGCTCTACGATTCGGCCGGTGTTCCCGTCCATCCCTATCATTTCAAAACCGTGTGTCACGAAAATTTGAGTCCCTTCTGGAACGAAGCTCACACCGATGTAGACGGCGGAAAGATGGACAACTTCATGAAAACGGTCGCTAAGTCAGTCCCGTCCAACATCGATACCACGGGAACTCGCGCGATGGGCTATTACGACCAGACCGATCTACCTTACTATTACGAACTTGCCACCCAGTTCGCTACAACCGACCGGTTCTTCTCGCCGGTACTAACAAATACAAATGCGAATCGGATGTATCTTTTTGCGGCAACATCGTTCGGGCATATCTTTCCGGATACTCCGCCACAAGGGGGATGGACGCAGCCAACTATTTTCGACCATTTGGATCAGGCGGGCGTCTCGTGGCGTTACTACTATCAGGATAACGGCGCTTATTTACCGCAATGGTCTACATATCAAAGAGACGCTTCAAAGCTCGTACCGATTTCTTCGTGGTATACCGATCTGCAAAATGAAGCCACGCTGCCGTCTGTAATTTTTATTGAGCGTGCGGGGCCTTCTGGATTGGATGAACATCCGGGTAACAATATCCAGCTTGGGGCGGCCGACGCTGCGAAGATCATGAATGCTCTATTGAGTAGCCCTTCATGGTCGTCTTCTGCTCTCATCTTTACTTACGATGAAGGTGGCGGACTCTATGATCATGTTGTCCCTGCCAGCGAGATTATGCCCGACAACATTCCTCCAATGTTGCAACCGGGCGATCTGCCCGGGGATTTCGCACACTCGGGATTTCGCATTCCGATGGTTGTGGTTTCTCCCTGGGTGAATCCGCACCATGTCTCGCATGTCTGGCGGGACTACACTTCGATCCAGCGGCTAATTGAAGACAGATTCAACGTTGCTCCACTAACCGCGCGCGATGCGGCAGCTGACAATATGTCAGAATTTTTCGACTTCAGCTCGCCGCACCTCCTCACTCCTCCTCCTTTGCCATCGCAACCAACGAATGGCGTGTGCGACTTCAATCAGGAGAAGGCTCCTGGTAGATAGCCGTTGAATGCCAAGAGGCTAAGGTCCCTTTAAGAAGAACCTATCTAGCAAACATAAAT
Source organism: Terriglobia bacterium (assembly GCA_963791575.1). GTDB lineage: Bacteria > Acidobacteriota > Terriglobia > Terriglobales > Acidobacteriaceae > JAOAPG01. The sequence continues at coordinate 210,482 of CAWBSY010000001.1, forward strand.
CAGCCTTGCATTTTGCTAAGGTGGACTTGCAGTCTCAAATGTAGACAAGACTGCGGTATCACTATGTCGTCAGAGTCATACGTCCGCTCGGATTCGGTGGTCTCGCGCGTAATTGCCGGCGAAACTCTCGTTGTGCCTATTCGTGGAAGCGTCGGAGATTTGGCTTCGATCTATAGCTTGAATGCGGTAGGAAGCACAATTTGGCAGGCACTGGAGAAGCCGAGGGGTGTGGACGAGTTGGCTGAACTGGTTGAATCTGAATACGAGGTAAGTTCGGATCAAGCGAAAGCAGGATGTAGCGAAATTCTTAGAGGAAATGCGTTCCAACAGCCTGGTTGTGCCAATTAGCGGATCGGCGCACGGCCAGAGCACTGTTTGAGACGGCGAAAATTGAGTTCAGGTCCTATGAGCGTTACTAGTTACTCCGATTTCAGCGGATTCATTCACGATCACTACGCTGAGAAGCGTGTTCCGCTCGAGGTCGCGATCGAAGTCACCCGCCGCTGTCCACTTAAATGTCAGCATTGCTACAACAATCTCGATATGGCCGACACGGCGGCTCGCAACCGGGAGCTCTCGAAGGAAGAATATTTCAAGCTTTTTGATGATCTCGTCGACTTGAACGTTCTCTGGCTTCTTCTTACAGGAGGCGAGATCTTTGCCCGCAAGGATTTTCTTGAAATTTATACTTACGCGAAAAAGAAAGGTTTTCTCATTACCCTGTTCACTAACGGAACAGTAATCACAGAAAAGATTGCCGACTATCTGCGTGAGTGGCCTCCATTTGCAATTGAAATTACTCTTTACGGACGCACAGAAGAGACCTACGAAGCGCTCACGGGGGTTCCTGGCAGTTATGATCGGTGTATTCGTGGGATTGGGCTACTCAGGGATCGCGGGTTGCCAGTCAAACTGAAAACTGTTCCCACGACTGTGAACAAGCACGAAGTGCTTTCTATGAGGGCATTCTCAGAAGAGGAACTGCATCTGGATTTCAAATTCGATTCGATGATCAATCCACGAATTGACTGTTCCCAAAGCCCACTCGCCGTACGTCTATCTCCGGAAGATGTCGTTGCGCTGGATCTGCATTTACCCAAAGTCGCTAACGAGCACCGTAGAAATGTCGCGCACGAGATTGAACAGCCCCCAACCCTTCAAAATGTCGATACTGTGTACTCCTGCGGGGGCGGGATGAAGGCTTTTGCCATTGATCCCTACGGATACATGAGCATTTGTGTGCTTTCTCGTCAAGACACTTACAATATTCGGTCTGGAAGCGTGAAAGAAGGGTGGAATGAATTTCTTCTTACGGTACGCGAACGGAAACGCAAAGGACCTTCGAAATGCGTGAAATGCCGCATTCATTCGGTTTGCAGTATGTGTCCGGCAAATGGCGAATTGGAAAACGGAGACGCGGAGTCGCCAGTTGATTTTCTCTGTGAAGTTGCACACCTACGCGCGATGGCGCTGGGATTTGAAGTCCCTGCCCATGGTGAATGTGAGTTTTGTAACAAGGGACTTCATCATCGACGAGTAAAAGAATCAGCGCACAGGATTGCCGGACACGAAGTAAGAGTTGAGGAGTGGAGTAGTCCGAAAGTCCTGCTGCCGATTCTGGGTGATTCCTCGGCATCTTCTAACGCGGGTTGTGGGGGATGCGGGACGCAATCGTGTCATTGAACTGTTGAAAGACGCCGAAAATATGAGTGAACAATCCAAAGATCGAGAGAAGAAGACTTATGAATCTCCTCGGCTCTCGGTGATTGGTCTTCGTCCAGAAGAGGCCGTTCTGGGAAATTGCAAGAATTCCTCATCGGCGGGTAGTGGCCACGGTGCTTGTACCAATCTTCCGATCTGTTCCGCCATTGGGTCTTGAAGCTGGCTTGAGGGGGCGATCGAATGATTGCAGAGGTATGGAAACTCGCACCCGCCCCTGAGATCTTCCGAGGCGGTATCCAGATAGCCGAAATTTCCGTTGGTTTAACTTCCAGCAGTCTCGGGGATCTTCTGCTCAGCCCAGAACTAACCCCTTTTCTGGATAGCGCTGACACAACCCCAAATTCTTGCGATATCGAAATCACCATCGAATGGGCTGACCACCTCCAACGCTGGCAAGGTACGAAACTCTTCGATTCCGGCTCCATCTGGACGATCTTTGCCACTGACTCCGGTTACGCCATCGATTTCGTCTCTCCAGTGCTTGGACTTCAACCCTATAAGCGCCTTTTGGTTACTAAAGACTTCTCGAACGCGCGGTTGGTCTTGAATCGGGAGTGTCTAGGTGGTATCGAGAGAGTGTACGCACTTGAGTACCCAGCCGACGAGTTACTGGTGACGAACTGGCTCGCGCAGGGAAGAGGGGTCGAAGTTCACGGGTGCGGCCTGATAGACGGCGAAAGCGGCGGGCATCTGTTCTTGGGACATTCGGGGGCGGGCAAGAGCACTACAACGCTTTTGTGGAAATCAGTGCGAAATGCTGAGGTCCTGAGTGATGACCGCATCATCCTGCGAAAAGATGCAAACAATCTTTGGATGCACGGCACGCCCTGGCACGGAGACGCTGGGTTTGCATTACCCGAGAAGGCGAGCATCAGCAGGATTTTTATTCTGGAGCATGGCGAAGCGAACGAAATCGTGTCGCTGACCAAGAGCGAGGCTGTTGCGGAAATGTTTGCGCGCTGTTTTCCACCGTTTCATGGACGAGAGCCGGTGAGTTCCACGCTTTCGTATCTGGAAGGCATTGTGAATATGGTGCCTTGCTATCGCTTTCGATTTCGGCCAAATGCAAGCGCGGTAGAAACAATCTTGAACTTCAAAGGCTGAGGTAGACGATCGCTCCAAACCACCAAAAATGATTGACAAACCCAATTCCGAATTATTCGCCTCGCTCGGTCAAGAGCTCCTCGCAACAGGGCTTGGGTTCCGTTTCCAAGCACGCGGAATGAGCATGCAGCCTACAATCCGCGATGGCGAGATGGTTCACGTAGAACCTGTAGAGATAGGTGAAATCAGAAAACGGGACATTGTTTTGTTCTCGGACGGCTGGACTTTCAGAGCTCATCGAGTTACAGGCATTGGTCCTTCCCGAAAAGTCCTGTTCACTCGTGGTGATGCCGCTGCGGAAATGGATGGTCCAGTTTGCGCGCAGCAAGTTTTAGGCAAAGTTGTTGCGAAAGAACAGAAGCGAGAATGTGACGAAAAAATCAGGGTCATTTCGCTTCAAGGCAGAGCCGCGAGAGTGCGTTTTGTTGCTTCACAGATGCGAGTTCTGATTTCTCATGCCCTGCACAGCCTCATAGGTGAGAAAGGTACTCGAGCGATCAGAGGATTATTCCCGCGACAAAATAATTTTGGAAAATTATCCGCGATATTCGTTTTATTGGTGCTATTTGCGATTCCAAAGCTCTCGCTCAGCACAAGTTGCCGTTGACTCAACTAGCTCTAGCGGGCAACGCATGGCTACGGCGACTCCGCTCACTTTTGGACACACCACGGCAGGAACGAATCGGGTCATGGTCGTGGGCGTGTCGATCAATCTGAGCCTTAATGCGGCCGCCACAATAAGCAGCGTTACCTACAATGGAACTGCCCTAACATTTGCAGGCGGCCATAACGATGCCACTAACACAAAGCGAATTGAAATGTGGTACATGGTTGCTCCGGCGATAGGGACCAGCAACGTTGTGGTCACGGTCGCTTCAGCAGCAGCCGTGGGAGTCGTCGCTGGAGCGACCACTTTTACGGGAGCGGATCAAACGTCCCCGATACGGCCGTTTGTATCAGCAAACGGCGCGAACGCCACGTTCTCAGATCTTGACGTTCCGAGCGGAACGGGCGAAATGGTAATAGATACGGTCACGATCGAAGGCGATAGATCAGTCACCGGCGTTGGTCCGAGCCAACTACAGCAGTGGGGGCTGGTTTCCACCGCAGGCGGTAGCGCCACTCGCGATGTATACGGGAATGGTTCGACTCGAACGGGAGCACCTAGTGTTCCCATGTCGGAGAATTTTAGTGGCAACTCCAATTGGTCTATGGGAGCGGTTTCAGTAAGGCCCTTGCAAGCGGATTTGTCAGTGAGCGTAGCGGGAACTTCTGCCTTATACCCCGGCAATTTAAGCTACACGATCACGGTCAAGAATAATGGGACGTCCGCAGCAGCGGGTGTGACCCTTACGGATACGCTAGCAGCTGGATTGACCTGGGTTTCCACGACGCCTTCAGTCGGGAGCTGTGCTGGCACAACCTCAATCAGTTGCTCTCTGGGCGCGCTAGCAGTTGGAGCCAGCGCTACTGTAACAGTGGTTGCTACACCGGGCGCAAGTGGTGGATATCCGAATAACGCAAGTGTCACCGCGACGACTGCTGATCTCAATCTTGGCAATAACTCCGCAAGCGGAGTTGCATTTTCGCAAGCGAACACTTGCACAACTCCAACCAACACTGCAGGTACTCCGGCCGGGGTCGTTAACACGTACTTCTCCGGGGCGGCCAGCGTGGCTGCAACCGCAACTTCTGTCACAGTCGGCCCGGCCCGGGGACTCTCGACTCCGATCGCCATTGGCGACCTGTTGATAGTCATGCAAATGCAGAATGCCTCGATCAATTCCACCAACACCTCGAGTTATGGCGATGGTGCGAGCGGATCTGGTTCCACGAGTATCAACAACAGCGGGATCTATGAATTCGTAACGGCGACGAGCGCTCTTGCGGTCGGCGGAGGCACGGTTAATATTGCCGGAGCGGGACCCGGCGGCGGCCTGCTTTACGGCTATACCAGTGCAGCTGCCACTGCTACCCAAGGAGTTTCCACGTTCCAGGTAATCCGCGTTCCACATTATGGCAGCGCCACAATTGGAGCCGGTCTTACGGCTTCCGCATGGAACGGCGCTACAGGTGGTGTCCTTGCGCTCGACGTAGAGAACGCGTTGAACGTCGGCGCGGCGAACACCATTACTGTCAATGGGCTTGGTTTCCGCGGTGGAGCGGGACTGCAGCTCACCGGCAGCGCGACGGCAACGAATGCAGATTACGTGTTTGCGGCTCCTGCTGCCTACGCGGGAGCCCCAATTGCTGGAGCGCAAGCCCCAAAGGGCGAGGGTATCGCGGGCACTCCGCTGTGGGTGGAATCAGCAGCGAGCTTCCTGAGTACCGGCACCGATGGTTATCCCGTCGGCAGCATGGCTCGTGGCGCACCGGGCAATGCGGGCGGCGGCGGCACCGATGCAGATCCTGCGGCTAACGACGACAATGCAGGCGGCGGAGGCGGTGCGAACGGCGGTGCGGGTGGCTACGGAGGAAATTCCTGGAACATCAATATGAGTGTCGGCGGACTCGGAGGTACTTCGTTTCCTGCCAGTGTTGCTCGCGTAACGATGGGTGGCGGTGGGGGTGCGGGAAGCCGGAATAATAGCGATGGAGATAATCAGGCGAGTGGGGCCGCGACAGGCGGAGGAATTGTCATCCTTCGTGCAGGAAGTATAGCCGGCAGCGCAACGATTTCAGCGAACGGCGCGGCAGCCTACGCCGGCACGGCGAATGATGCTGGTGGTGGCGGCGGTGCTGGCGGCACAGTTGTAGTTCTCACCGCTGCAGGCCCGGTAGCTGGTTTAACAATTACCGCGAATGGTGGAAAAGGTGGCGATGCATGGGATAACGACCCTGCAGGTTCGCCACTTGCAGACCGGCACGGTCCGGGAGGCGGAGGAGGCGGTGGTGTTGTGCTGCTCTCGGGCGTGCCAACAAGCATCAGTGTAACTGGCGGCGCCAATGGAACTACTCTTCCCGCCGCTTATCCCTACGGTGCCACTAGCGGAGTGGCTGGGTTGAGTGTCACGAATGCTACTCTAGCGTCCAGTCCAGGACCAATTTCAACTGCGCCGTGTGCCGACGTATCGATCACCAAATCAGCCGCACCTAACCCAGTAAAACAAGGCCAGACGCTTACGTATACGGTTGTTGTAAAGAACAACGGAGCCGTATCGGCAACTGGCATTGTGGTTACAGATCCCTTGCCTATCGCGGATGTTTCCTTTGTTTCCGTAACGACTACGGCGGGAACCTGTTCACAATCAGCTGGTACGGTTACTTGCAACGTAGGCACACTAGTCAGCCTAGCCAGTGCCACCATTACAATCAAAGTCACTGCAAACACCCCGTCGCAGGCTGTCAACACGGCTTCTGTGACTGAGAGCTCGGCCGATCCCAACATTACGAATAATTCTGCGACACAAAGCGAACTCATTACATTTGTGACGCAAGTCAACCTGGAGACCTTCACCGCGACTTCGGTTAATGGTGGCGTCAGCTTGAAATGGAAGACAGGCGGAGAGCTCCGAAATCTCGGATTCAATGTGTATGGCGAAGTAAATGGGGAACGCGTTCGGTTGAATCCATCGTTGATCGCTGGTTCTGCCCTTCGTATGCGAAATGGACTCGAGCAGCATGGGGCGAAAACGTACGGATGGATAGACCGATCTGGCACAAGTAATGGATTGTATTGGCTGGAAGATGTGGATTTGAGCGGGACGAGAACTTTTCATGGACCGGTGACAGTTTCCGGGCAAAATGTCTCGACACCTGCATCCTCGGAACAATCAACTACGTTTCGAGATTTAAATAACGCTGTTCCTCTGCAATATGAGGAGTCTGCATCCAGCCATATTGGTTGAGGCAGTCGCAAACGTCTCAACCAATTCCCAGCAACAGCAGCAGCAATTCCAGCTGGCAGCTCATCCCGCGGTGAAAATATTCGTGCGCCATGAAGGCTGGTACAGAATTACGCAGCCAGAATTGGTGGCTGCAGGATTGAATCCTTTTGTGATCCGAGTTCGTTACAACTTTTTGCGGAAGGGACTGAGCAGGCAATTCGGATCGAGGGTGCAAGACCCGGTAACGGAGGATTTGGTCCGCAAGCGTCCATCGAATTTTATGGTACGGGAATCGATACTTTCTACTCCGGCAAGCGTGTCTACTGGCTGGTTTCTGGCAATCAACCTGGGAAACGAATTTTTCGTCAAGGCTTTCAGGAAGGGGGACCGCAAGCGCAAAGCTTCATTCAAACGGTGGAGTTGAAACAGCGCACGACTTATTTTGCCGCGCTACTGAGAGAAGATACTGATAACTTTTTCGGCGCCGTGGTTACTTCTACTCCGGTAGATCAGGTGCTCAATACTTCCGATATCGCGTCCTCTCTACAAAATGCAAATTTGCGGATTGTTTTGCAAGGGGCTATCGATGGCCAGACTCACGATGTCACTGTCACTCTGAACGGTGTGACGCTTGGCGCATTGAACTTTGTCGGACAAATCGAAAATGCCGCCAACTTCGACGTACCAGCTGGGACTCTTCGCGAGGGCGCGAATACTGTAACCCTAACGGCGCAAAATGGCGAGAACGATATCAGCGTGGTGGATTATATCCAGCTTGCCTATCCGCGAACCTATCGCACACAGAACGACGAGTTGGAATTCACCGCCCAGGCTGGGGACCAAATCTTAGTTAGTGGCTTCCATCATATTCCAACCCGTTTAGTTGACGTCACTAACCCCGCACAGCCAATTGAGCTGGTTCCACAGATTTCTCTCGAAAAGGGAATTTATTCCCTCCAGGCTAGAGTTCCCTGGTCAATATCTCGCAAGCACACTCTGTTGGCAGTTTCTGACCAGCACATTACGAAACCGTTTGACATCCTCCGCAATCAGCCCAGCGAGTGGCATAACGCTCAACCCGGGGCTGAAGTGGTCATGATCTCTTATCCGGAATTCGCCGAAGACTTAAAGCCATTAGTTCGATTGCATAAAGCCGAGGGGAAATCCGTTGCAGTGGTCAGTGTGAACGATGTTTATGACGAATTCAATTTCGGCGAGCGCAGCCCTTATGCTCTTCGGAGCTTTTTGAAAACTGCGACGCTGCAGTGGGCAAATAAACCGAAATACCTATTGCTGGTCGGGGATGCGTCGCTTGATCCCAGAGATTATTTAGGTTTTGGCTACTTTGACTTTGTACCTACGAAAATGGTTTCGACAACTGAGATCAAGACCGCATCGGATGACTGGTTCTCCGATTTCAACGATTCCGGTTTCGCTCAGATCGCCACAGGACGCCTACCCGTGCGTACCCGTGATGAAGCTAGCACAGTAGTCGGGAAGATCTCGACATATGCGAGTGCTCAACCGGGAGGCTGGACGAATCAGGCATTAATGGTTGCGGATCGCGATAGCGATATTAATTTTACGCAGGAAGCGACTGATACTCAGAATGTCCTGCCGAAGTCGATGAATGTCTTCGACGTGTTTGCCAGCAATCTTGATCCGGAGACCGCACGCCAGGAGATCTTAACGAATATCAATAGCGGTCAGCTGCTTGTTAACTACACTGGCCATGGATCGGTGGAAGTCTGGTCGGGCGAGACTCTGTTGGATGACACATCGGCTTCGACGCTGACCAATGGCGACAGGTTACCTGTATTCCTGACTATGAACTGCCTGAACGGATATTTTCAGGACGTGTATACGCAAAGTCTCGCGGAGACTCTGCTTCTGTCCAGCAGTGGAGGAGGAGTCGCAGTATGGGCGTCATCGGGTTTGAATCAGGCTGATCCGCAAGCACAGATGAATAAAATTTTAGTTCAGACACTCTTTGCACAACCCACTCCCACCCTCGGAGACGCGATCATCTTCGCGAAATCAGGGATCACAGATCCGGATGTTCGCAAAACATATATCTTGTTTGGCGATCCGCTGCTCCGGCTAAAGTGGCCAACTAACGGTCAGCCCACCAACTAGTTCAGCTTCGATTTAGGCTCGATGGACCGCCTCGTTGCTAGGCACGCATTCCCGCAATCTATTAAATCGTTTTATGATGAAGGGTCTCCATTCACTATCGAGGCTCACATCGAATGTCCGATTCCGATAACTCAGGATCCAAACCAGACCACGACAAAGCACTTGGCATGGATCAGCGGATTTCACGGCGCGATTTTCTGAATTCCACGTTGCTTGCTTCTGGTGGATTGCTAATGAGTTCACTCGCTCCGGCCCAACTCCTTTCAGAAGAAGATTGGACGGGCTACGGAGGAGTTGGCGACTACAGTCGATCCAATGGCAACACTTACGAAATTGTGCAAGCCGGTCACAGAATCCGCAATGGCGAATTTGAGACGCTTCCGGCCGCCGCTATTGATACTGGCGAAGTCTATGACTGCGTTGTCGTGGGAGGTGGAATCAGCGGATTGGCTGCTGCTTTGTTTTTCTTGCGGCAAGCCGGCGAAAATCGCAAGTGCCTTGTTCTGGATAATCATCCGATCTTTGGCGGTGAGGCGAAGGGCAATGAGTTTGTCGTCGACGGCCACCATCTCCTGGCCCATCAAGGGTCGGCCGTATTTTTCGTGCAGTATCCGCACAGTTTCATTTCTAGTTTTTACGATTCGATTGGTCTGAAGTCTCCGAAACTGCAATATCAAAGCTGGGCTGGACCTTCGCCAGAAATACCACTTGAGCAAAACGCCATACGACATGGTTGGAAGCGAGCCTTCAACCTACGGATTTTATTTCGGTTCGAAGTTCGGCCAGAATCCCGGTTTGTGGCTTACTGATCCGTGGGGCAAGAAGTTAGAAGGTGCTCCGATTTCAGCCTCTGCTCGTGCGGAACTACTGAAGTGGCGTCAAGGATCAGAACAGCCGGAGAAGCGTCCGCAATATCACGGCGACGCGATCTCGCGGGCTCTGGACCAGGTCACTCTTGAAGATCACATGATGCACCGGTTCGGCATTGGCCGCGAAACGATTCGTACATTTCTGTCTCCAGTGGAAGGCGGCGGCTCCGGGCTCGGCCCCGATGTATTGTCCGCTTATGCCGACTACGCAGCTGACATGCTGCACCCGCTCGACATTGAAGATGGCGACCAAATGTTTCCGAGAGGGAACGCGGGTATTGCGCGGCTCATGATGAAAACGCTGATTCCAGATTCAATTTCTGGAGATCACGCGGTCGAAGCGGTATGCAAAGGGCAGGTAAATTTTCCCGCTCTCGACCGAGCGTCATCGGCAGCACGCGTTCGACTAAATTCAACGGCAGTTTGGGTCCAGCACGATGGCGATCCTCAGAAGTCCGAGTCGGTATCTGTGATTTACACTCAGGAAAATAAAGTTTTTCGAGTGAAGGCCCGCACGGTCGTAATGGCTGGTGGTTGTTGGACAACTAAACACATTGTCCGCGATCTTCCCTCAGAGCAGCGAGAAGCCTACAGCCAGTTCTATCGCTCGCCTTGTTTGATGGCGAATGTGGCGCTTCGCAACTGGCGGTTTCTTTACGAAATGGGAATCAGCGGTTTTCGCTGGTTCGAAGGTATTGGCAATTACGCCGAAGTCAGAAAGACTGCGCTTATGGGCGCAGATTCATCAACGATCAGTCCGGACTCGCCGATTGTTCTAAATCTAAAAATTCTTTATTCATATCCGGGAATGGCAATTGCCGATCAGGGACGCCGCGGCCGCGGCGAGATGCTCTCGACTCCCTTCAGCGAATATGAGCGGCAAATTCGGCAGCAATTTACTGACATGTTTGCGCGAACCGGATTCGATGCACGCCGGGATATCGCAGGGATCATCTTGAACCGCTGGGGCCACGCTTATCTCAACCCGCAGCCCGGTTTCTTTTTCGGCAAAGATGGAAAGCCTGCGCCGAGCGAAGTCTTACGAGCTAATCCGTTTGGAAGAATTGCATTCGCCAACACTGATCTTGCAGGGATCATGGACCACCGAAGCTCCATCCTTGAGGCGAAACGGGCAGTCGGGCAACTGCTAGATCAAGTACTCAAGGATTAGCATTTGGGATATCGCCATTCCTTGCCTGTTCCCGGCGTGCGTAGTATCCCTTTCGGCAAGACACTTTCAATTTGGGCTTCCGGGAAATGAGTTCGATGGGACGATAACTCCCGTCGGGTTTGAACTCGGGTGGTGCGTATGCAAGTGCATACTGGTTACGCAGCGTGGTTTCAATGCTCCGGAAGGCGCCCCTGAGTTGCGAATCCTCGCGGGCGGGCAAAATTCGTCCCCCTGTCGGCCGGGTGAGCAGATTCAGAACTGCTTCGCCACGGGGATAACGATCATAGATTAGATCATTGGTGCTCAGAGCAAACATCGCCACTTCGCTACGGACAGCATCCGTTTGCGCGTCGTACATCAAGTTATGACTGGCGGTGTCGTCACCGTCACTGATTACGATCACAACTTTCCTCGTGACTTGCTCTTCCGAATAGGCGCGTAGTTTATCGCAGGCGTAAACGATAGCATCGTAGAGTACTGTGTTTCCGCCTGCTTTGGCTTCTTTAACCTGCCGCGCCAGCCCTTTAGCGTCATCGGTAAAATCCGTTAAGAGAGTAACCCGATCATTAAATGTCGCCACAAAAGCCTGGTCCAATCCGGGCCGTAAAATTTTTTTGAGAAAGACCACAGCCGCCGCCTGCTCAAACCGAAAGCGATATTTCACCGAGGAGCTGGAATCAATCAGCAGAGCTACTCTCAGTGGAAGATTGGTTTGCTGCTCGAAGAACCTCAGCCTTTCCGGAGCAAGATGATTGTCGAACACCTGAAAATCGTCTCCGCCTAGGTCGCGGATGAAGTGTCCCTTCTTATCCGTCACCGTGAAGGCAAGGTTCACTTCGTCGACGCGCTTGGAAAGCGTAATCCCACCAAAGCTGCTGGGGGCATGGTTAATGCTGATTCTTGGCGAGAGAGGGGCGTAATAAAGCTGAGCGAAACTGGACTGAATATTGATCAGAAAAAGAGCCATGACGATCAGAACGGGGAAAATGTGGCCTAACATGCGAACCTCAAAACTTACGCCTGTTTGGACTGAACACGCCGTACTTGGAAATCCAGAACTTCGTGAGTTCAGCCGGAGAGGAAGTGATCACAGACGACCACTAAAACTAAATTGGTCGTAGCTTAAGTCTTGTACCTCATCATGCTGCGTTGGCTGGAGGTCGTCCAGCGGGGAATTCGATGTGGGAGATTGGCGGCTCGTTGCAGCAGGCGAGGCTGTATGACAAACGGGTTCTAACTGTACGACTGATATCGGATGGATTCAGTTGCTGGAAGTCGAGACTTGCATTTATGGCGGCGGAAGAGCCGTCTTACTTTTGACGCCGCTACCTTCGATAATTGTATAGATGAAGTCGGCTGGAATATCTCGCAGGGTTTCGGTTTTTCCGCTGGGCCATTTGATTTCGACTTCGTTCATTTTGGCTTCTGCTCCCAATCCAAAATGCACCCTTGGATCATTTTGCGAGATGTAGCTTCCACCAGCGCGAACTTCTCCGATCTGTACCAAGCGTCCAGCTTTCACCGTGACGCGGGCTCCGATAGCTGACTTGTTACTCTGCACTCCAATAAGGCTGAACAGCACACGATGATTGCCATTTCCGGCCTGGTTCAGAAGCAGAGCAGGCGGGCCATCCATGTTCGAGACCACAATGTCGATATTTCCGTCGTTGTTCAGGTCACCGAATGCGGCGCCACGCCGGGATGCATCCGGAATAGAAGCGAGAACACTGGAAATATCCTCAAATGTACCGTCACGTTTATTGCGGAACAGCAGCATCGGTTCAGCGTAGCGGCTGGTTCCCGGGATTTGATCCATCTGCGGATATACATGTCCGTTTGCCACAAAAAGATCCAACCAACCATCGTTGTCAATATCTAAGAAGCCAGTTCCCCACCCGACGGGTTCATACGTCGGCTTTGCCAATTTTGCGGGCCAGCTTACGTCGGAGAATCCGTCATTGCCCATATTGCGGTACAGAGTGTCTGCCTGCTCGGTGAAGTTAGTCACGAAAACCGACAGTCGTCCTTCGTGAAGGTAATCCCCCCAATCCACTCCCATGGAGCCCTGCTCTAAGCCTTCTCCGCTCAGCGCAGCTCCCTCCAGCATTCCTACGTCCTCGAAGGTTCCATCGTGCTTGTTGTGATAAAGGAAGTTCGGTCCTGAATCGTTGGCGACGTATAAATCCGGCCAGCCGTCGTTGTCGTAGTCCCCCCAAACTACTCCCAGACCGTAATAGCGATTGGGATCGTCAACTCCTGCCTTCTTTGAAACTTCTTCGAAGGTGCCGTCACCTCGATTGTGGAAGAGCAGATCCGATTCACCTTGAAGACCCCAAGGGCCGCACTGCACCTTTACGCCTTTGAATCGGCAGGTCTTTTCATCGCTGCCGAAGCCGGGCAGCTTATTCATATCGAAATGCACATAGCGGGAGACGAACAGATCCACGTGGCCGTCGCGATCATAGTCGGCCCAGGCAGCGCCGGTGCTGAATCCACCACCAGCCACGCCTGCTTTTTCAGTTACATCTTCAAATTTGCAGTCTCCCAAGTTGTGATACAGAACGTTGCCGCCATAACCGGTGACGTAAATATCGGGAAGTCCGTCGTTGTCGAAATCGGCTACGGCCACACCCATGCCCCATCCCTTGTGCGTGAGGTTGGCGGCTTTCGTGATATCGGTAAACTTGAAATTTGCGTTTTGGTGGTAAAGCGTGATCATAGGATCGCCACCCTGCCGGAAATGATCGATGGTCGATCCGTTTACAGCGATAATGTCGAGCTTGCCGTCGTTGTCGCAATCAATCAGTCCCATCCCACCACTTATGGATTCCACAATGTATTGCTTCTCGGGCGAGGAAATGTGAGGCAATGTTAGACCGACGTCCTTCGCAACATCCTGAAACTTCGGGAGAGACTGGGGTGGTTTCGCGTTCTGGGCGGGCGCAACCACCGAAACTAAGAGTCCCAAGCACAGGAGTTTGCGCATAGCAAAGTGTCTACAAATTATAGAGCAGGGACCTTCCACTACTCTGCGAGCCTGCCGGATGTATTCCGCTTCTCTGATTGTATAGACTGTTGTTGCCAGGTTCTGGTTTGCTCATCTCGACGAGACTTCTATGAAAAAATGCTCTAAGTTTGGCATCTGCGAGTTTGTCTGTCTCTTCTTTGGGCTGTCTATCTCAGTTTTCGCCCAGAATGCAGCAACTCCAGTTCCTGCGACGCCCCCTCACTCGACTTCGGAGACACAGGCTACGCCGATCAAGGCTTCAGCCAAACTGGACTGGGCGCTTACTTGGAGCGACGAATTCAATCAGCCTGACGGCTCGGCTCCTGATTCTGCGAAGTGGAAGCTGGAAACTGGCGGAAATGGCTGGGGCAATCAAGAGCTCGAGTACTACACCAATCGCCTTCAAAACGCGCACGTCGAGAAGGGCCACCTGGTCATTACCGCGATCAGGGAAAACTACGCTGGACCTGACGGCGTGAAACGCGAATACACCTCCGCGCGGCTAAACACTGCGGACAGGTTCGATCAGAAATTCGGACGCTTTGAAGCTCGCATCAAGATTCCCTATGGCCAAGGAATATGGCCGGCGTTCTGGTTACTAGGCAGCGACATCGGCAGAGTCGGATGGCCAATCTGTGGCGAGATCGACATCATGGAGAATATCGGCAAGGAGCCCTCAATCGTTCACGGAACAATTCACGGGCCCGGATATTCCGGCGACAAAGGAATTGGTTCGCCATTCACATTGAAAGACGGGCGGTTTGCGGATGACTTTCATGTCTATGCGGTCGAGTGGGAACCAGAGGCGATCCGTTTTTATGTCGATGGGAATCTGTATGCGACTCGGACGCCCCATGACTTGCCGGAGAATGCAACGTGGGTATACAACCACCGATTTTTCGTGATTCTGAATTTAGCCGTGGGAGGCGGGTGGCCCGGTAATCCGGATAAGACCACGCAATTTCCGCAAACAATGCTGGTGGACTATGTGCGCGTGTACAAAAGAGCCGGTACATAGTCCGACTGCGTTTATCTCCGATTTCCGATGTAGCACTCGTGAACAAAAGGGGCGGTGAAGCGATGTACTACGTCGGCCGGAATCTTGTCTTCATCCAATTGCTTGAAGTCGAACTTGATTGACCCTTCGGGTTCGCCTGGCGGGTTCACTGTCGCCAAAAGATATCCGTAGACGTTTGTCTTTGCGATCTTGGCATCGTTGGAGTTCGGTGGCAACGGATAACGTTGCGCTCCTGCTGTGCCCACGATCCATCCGGGCAGTACTCCACCGTGAGTTCGCCAGTATTCGGTGTTGAATGTTCCATCCATAAAGAAATGCGAATGACTCGCCAGCACGTAAACGATCTTGTGTCCTTCATTCTGTATCTTGAGCAAATCCAGATAGACTTGCCGACCCCGTTCTTGTCCTAGCTCCCATTCGTCCATGCTATGGTCGGCCGAAATACTCTCGGGCAATGCTTCATGCATCCCTACCACAATTGTCTTAATGGACGGATCTGTTTTATCGCGCGCAATCACGCCTTCAAACCACTTCATCTGCGCCGGGTCAAACTGATCGTGCGAGGCGTTATCCAAGTTGATGAAGTCAATCCCGTCCCGCATCCAGTGATAATAGGTGGTAATGTGATCGCTTCCTGGATCATCTTTCATTCGTTGCGTTTTGATTTCAGGAGCATCCAGCCACTTGGAGAATTGTTTGACGAACTCCGCTCGCGTCTTCGGCGGGATCGTTTCGTGGTTGCCGATTCCGAGAAAGAAGGGGAGAGTTCCGAAGGAATCGATTTGATTCTGGATGAAGTTGTCCCAAGCCTCGCTTTCGTAATCGTTAATAGTGAACGACTTCCCTTCGACCAATTTGAGTTGCCTGAAATCTTCGTCTGGCGCAGAGATCTTTCGCAGATCCCCTAAGTGCCAATAGAACGACGCGTGGTCATTATTTGCTCCGGCGGCAATGGCAGGCATGATCACATCGCCGCAGTTTCGCGAATCTCCTGAAACGGCGAAGGTCCAGGTCTGAGGGGGGGCTGGCTTGTCCGTAGCCTTTGCTTTTGAATTAGTCTGCGCGGAAATCAGCGAGGGCAGGAATAAGCAAAACAGAAAGAGGACGTTCAATGAAAGTCGCGACCGTTGCATGTTGCCGATATTACAGTTTAGAAGCGTTTGCGTCGAGGTGTAGCCAGCAGCTGCGCATCATGGGCAAGGCGGTCTTGCGGACTGGCACTCTGCTACATTTATTTGCAACATGAACCCTATCCGCAGCTTTGCCAGCGATAATAATGCCAGTATTCATCCCGATGTTTTAGAAGCGATTGCGGCCGCCAATCATGGTCATATGGTGGGCTATGGCGATGATCCTTATACAGAATCGGCTGTTCGGAAATTCCAGCAGCATTTCGGCTCAGATATCGCTGTGTTCTTTGTGTTCAATGGCACAGCGGCAAATTGCCTAAGTCTGAAGGCGCTAACAAACTCTTATAACGCTGTGATTTGCAGCGAAGCTGCGCATATCTATACGGACGAATGCGGAGCGCCCGAGAAATTTACGGGCTGCAAGCTCATTCCGATCGCAGCGCCGGACGGAAAGCTTACCGTCGAATCCGTAAAACATGCCTATCACGGCATTGGTGACCAGCATCACGTTCAGCCCCGAGTCATTTCGATTACTCAGTCCACCGAAATGGGAACGGTATACAAGCCTGCGGAGATTAAGAGCCTGGCGAAATTTGCACACGACCGTGACATGCTTCTTCACATGGACGGAGCCCGCATTGCCAATGCAGCCGCAAGCTTGGACCTGAGTTTACGACAAGCGACGCGGGATTTAGGCGTCGATGTGCTGTCATTTGGAGGAACCAAGAATGGATTAATGGGCGCGGAAGCCGTTGTTTTCTTTGACAAGAAGCTTGGCGAGGATTTTAGGTTCCTAAGAAAGCAGGGGATGCAACTTGCCTCCAAGATGAGGTTTACCTCGGTGCAGTTTGAGGCGTTGCTTTCGAGCGATCTCTGGCTTAAGAATGCGCAGCATGCCAATCGCATGGCGAAGTTATTGGAAAAGGAACTGAAGCGAATTCCAAACGTGAGAATCGTCTACAAAGTGGAAGCCAATGGAGTCTTCGCCCAGATTCCCCGCAAGGCAATAGCAAAAATCCAGAAGAAATACTTCTTTTATGTTTGGAACGAGGAAGAGTCGGTGGTCCGCTGGATGTGTTCCTTCGATACGACGGAAAAAGACGTGAAGGAGTTTGCAAGGTTCGTGGAGGAAATAGTTGCCAAGTAGCACATCGCGGTTGGAATTTCTTGCTTTTTCAGCTCTCTTCTAATAAATTAGCGCGCACACCCCCAGCACGTCAGCACATTGTCTAATCAGGAGAAGTCATGAGTCGGAAGTTGTATAGAATATTTGTGGTCGCAATTGCCGCTGGTTGCCTCATGGGTTTGCCGAGTTGCGGTCACGATCAGAAAATTAGTAAGTATTACCAAGTGCAGCCTTCGACGGTAACGTTTCTAAGGCCGTTCACTGGTCTGACTGTTCAACTTACAGCGCTAGGGACTTACATTCATCCGCCAGCAACAAAGGACATTACGAACCAGGTAGTCTGGAAGTCCGACGATTCTCAAATTGTCACTGTTTCTTCGGCAGGCGCAGTCACAACTCCGGGATTCGGAGCTTGCGGATTGTGGGTCTTACCGCAAGCATTACGAACAGTCCGAACAATCCCGGGGGGGACGTGATCATCGGTACTGCTACGATAACCGTGGCAGATCCGACATTTCCGACGTGTCCGAAGTAAGGGCCGAGAAGTAAAGACGTGTAAGGAACTGAGAACCGTTACTCGGTTCCCTTGTTAACTCTTCCAGAGTTGGTTTGTGCTTTTCCCCCGATTCTCGCTTCTTCTTGCCATCAGGCACAACTCGTGATGCCGGAGGCTCTCCAATCCGCTCTCGTGCCATCTCTCTCACCATCTTATCGACTCGGAATTTCTTTTGCTTTTTCTTTGGCATGAGCATCCCCATTACGAGTTTAATCTCTTCTTTAAATCCTCCCGTTCTTTTCTCGGCACCGAGCGTTGTGCAATAATCGCAAAGATGAAAAGACAAAGACGGACGGCTCAACGACCAACGACTTACCTATGGAAGAGCGCGATTTTTTCGATGAACGGCCCGAGAAGAAGCTGGCGACCCTAAATTGTCCCCATTGCCATCAGCCTGCTGAGTACGAGATTACGTGGCTGGTGCGAACCAAGAAACGGCAACTGGGAGGCCGCGCCGACGAACGGGATCGCGCCCGGTTCGCCAAAGCGAAGTCCTATATGATCCGTAAAGATGACATGATGGGCTGCAAAAATGTGCGCTGCCGGAAGCGCTTTGAAATATCTAGTCTGCAATCGGTTGTATTCACGGAATAGGTCCCATCAAGTTCCGAGTCGTCTAATTGACCGGAACTTTATACATTCCCCTCTCGTACCTTAAGGTGGAGAATCAGTCATGAAATCCTTCCTGGTCACGCTTCTGGTCTCGACAGCCGCATCCATCTGTCTTTGGCAGTTCGGACTGGGCAGCAGAATTTGGCCAGCCCACCCCTTCTTTGCAGCGCTAGGTACTGCTATCGCCGCTGGCATCGCGATTCAATTGCTACTCTCTCAAAAACGTCCTGCTCAGGCCCCAAAAAATTAGTATCTCCAGCCCCGCCCGCTACTCCGCATTGCGATCCCTAGGCTATACTTACTGGTTTGCCCAGACAGGATGGGCCTTCCGCGTCTGGTGAGTTTAAGGAGCTTGTCTTGAAAATATTGGTCTGCATCAAGCAGGTGCCTCAAAAAGATGCGCCGCTAAAGTTGAACGAATCGGGCACGTGGATTCGTGAAGATGTCTCCTACGAGGTGAATGAGCCCGACGCCTACGCGCTTGAGGAAGCCCTTCGTCAGAAAGAGAAGCACGGCGGAGAAGTGGTCGTAATCACCTCCGGTCCAGCCCGTTCGCAGCAGGTTCTGAGAGAGGCTTTGGCGAAAGGCGCCGACCGCGCGATCCATCTCGAAGACAACGCGTTTGTCGGACTCGATGCCTTCAACACAGCCCGGGTTTTCGCTGCGGCAATCAAAGATGAGCAGTTCGATTTGATCTTTACTGGTCTGCAGTCTGACGATTACGGGTATGCCCAAACCGGCGTTGTTCTGGCAGAACTTCTCGGATGGCCGCACGCAACCATCATCATGCAGATCGAGAAAAACGATGCGGGCATTCGCGTAAAGCGCGAACTCGAAGCCGGTTTCTTTCAATTTGTTGACATGCCGCTGCCTGCGGTGCTCACGATTCAGTCCGGAATCAACAAACTGCGTTATGCGACGCTGATCGGCATTAAGAACGCCAAGAATAAGCCTTTGCGAAAGGTGACTTTGGCTGAGGTACAGTCCGCAATCGGAGAGAATCTGCAGAAGATCGAGCGGATGTACATCCCTCAGAAGACAAAAAAGACAGAGTTTCTGGAGGGTAGCCCGTCAGAGATTGCCAAGAAGCTGGTGGACAAGCTGCGGAACGAGGTGCGGGTACTGTAGAGATCCAGGCTTCTCTCCTGTCAATAGCGGGCATCTAAAGGCCACTATGTCAGGAACTAAGCTAATTCGAGTTGAAGAATCAACGATAGAAGAACGCAAGCGCGTGGGTACCGTTTTTATGACGGTCGGCAAAGTGCTTCTCTGGACGGATTTCCTGCTGCTCATGTTTGTCTATGTGGGATTGAGAAGCGGATCGCACATGTGGCTGTGGTGGGTGATTATCGAGGGGGTTCTCGGTCTCATCCTCCTCGAAATTGGTATCCACAAGCGCGGGAGCCTGACAGACTAGGTCTTGCTCGGCCGATATCCTCAGGATTTTGGCAGGCAGAGTGCCGAAGGCGACCAGAAAAGGAATGCCTGACTTACACAATATGACTGACACAATCCTGGTAGTTGTTGAACAACGCGAAGGCAAACTTAATCGCGTCTCCTGGGAAACCATTGCAGCGGGGCAGGCCTTGGCTGCCGAAACCGGCTGGGACCCTTGAAGCCGCGGTCGTTGGCAGCGGCGTGGGCGATCTCGCGAAAGAAGTCGCAGGCAAGAAGGTTGCCAAGGTCTACGCGATCGAGTCGCCGAAGCTCGAGCCTTACACGCCAGACGCATTTTCGCGCGGCGCTAAAGCAGTTCATCGAATCCAAGCAGCCCAAGCTTGTCCTGATGCCGCACACCTACCAGGTGCGCGACTTCGTGCCGAAGCTTGCGACGGCGATGGGCCGCACCGTCATCAGCGACTGCATCGGATACAAAAAGGAAGGCGACAAGCTGCTGTTTACCCGGCAGATGTTCCAGGGCAAGTTTGCGGCCGACGTGAGCTTTACGAGTGATCGCCCCGTGGTTCGTGACATTTCAGAACGGAGCATTTCGTGGCGACAAGGCGGAAGCTGGATCAGCGGCGGCTCCGGTCGAAACCGTGAATGTTGAGATCGCCGACGACGTCGTTCGCAACAAGCCGCAAGAAGTCTTCAAAGAAGCCAAGCAGGCGGTGGATCTCACGCAGGCGGAAATCATTGTGTCCGTCGGCCGCGGGATCAAAGAACAGAAGAACATTGAACTCGCGAAGCAGCTTGCCGAAGCGCTGGGCGGAGAAATCTCGGCGTCTCGACCGATCTGCGACGCGGGATGGCTCCCCATGGATCGCCAGATCGGATCGTCCGGCCAGACAGTCGCGCCCAAGCTGTATCTGGCGCTCGGCATCAGCGGAGCAATCCAGCATATCGTGGGCATGAAGGGCGCGCAAGACCATCATCGCCATTAATAAAGATTCCGAAGCGCCGATTTTCGAGATCGCGGATTACGCCGTGGTGGGAAATTTGTTCGAAATCGTGCCGCCGCTGACTGAAGAAGTGAAGAAGGCAAAGGCCGGAGGCTAGAGCCTAGCCGCGGATTACGCGGATCAACACGGATAAATGAACAATCAACCGTAGTTTTTTTAAGTAAGATCGTCACGAAGAAAAACATCCGTGCTCATCCGCGTAATCCGCGGCGAAAGCAAGTTGACCACTATCACAAGCTAAATCTGGATAAATGCTGATCTTTCCGCAAACCCCTCACCGGCATTGAGCGTCCGCAAATGCCCGCGGATGTGGTCATTGTCGGCGGTGGGCCCGCCGGCATGGCCTGTGCTTTGCGCCTCTCGCAACTGATCGACGCGCACAATGCGAAACATCCAGACTCGCAACTCAGCAAAGAAAACATCTACGTTCTGGAGAAGGCCCGCGAGATCGGCCAGCATTGCCTCTCCGGCGCGCTGCTCGATCCGCGCTCCATGCGCGAACTGCTTCCAGGATTCGAGAAAGAAGCCCCGCTCGATGCCGAGGTCACGCAAAGAAGCTGTTTATTTCCTCACGCAGAAAAGTCAATTCAAGCTTCCGATTACGCCTCCTCCGCTGCGCGACCACGGCAACTACGTGATCTCGCTCAATCGTTTCGTGAAGTGGCTGGGCGGCAAAGTTGAAGAAGCTGGAATTACCGTATTCACGGGCTTCGCCGGGTCTGAGCTTTTGTATGACGGCGACCGTGTTAGCGGCGTTCGCACCGATGACAAAGGCGTGGACAAGAACAACCAGCCGAAATCCAACTTCGAGCCCGGATACGATCTGCAAGCGAAAGTCGTGATACTCGCCGAAGGTTCTCGCGGGTCGCTAACGAAGCAGCTCATCAATAAATTTGACTTGTTGAAGGACCGCAACCCGCAAACTTACGGACAAGGAATAAAAGAGCTCTGGGAAGTACCGTCTGGCCGCATTGCCGCGGGCGAGGTGATTTACACCATGGGCTGGCCGCTCACCACCAAAGAATACGGCGGCGCTTGGATTTACGGCGGCAAGGACAATGTCGTCTCGCTCGGCTATGTCACCGGTCTCGATTATCCCGATCCGCGTCTCGATCCGCAGCACGTGTTGCAGGAGTTCAAGAAGCATCCCTTCGTCGCGAAGTTGCTTGAAGGCGGCAAGATGATCCGCTACGGCGCGAAGTCATTGCCATACGGCGGCTGGTGGGCGGTGCCGCCCGTTTCCGGCGATGGATGGATGATCCTCGGAGATTCCGCCGGCTTCCTGAATTCGCAGCGCTTGAAGGGAATCCATCTTGCGATTAAGAGCGGAATGTTAGCCGCTGAAACAGCCTTCGAAGCGCTTGTAAAAGACGATGTCTCCACCGCGACTTTAAGCCAATACCAGAAGCGAGTAGAAAGCAGCTGGATAAGAGACGAGCTCTGGAAGGTGCGCAACTTCCACCAAGGATTCGAGCACGGACTCTACGCCGGCCTGTTTCACACGGCGCTGCAGCAGATCACGGGGGGGCGCGGTTTGCATAATCGGTATCCCGCCATTCCTGGCTACAAGCGCATGAAGAAACTAAGTGAATTGCCGCCTGACGGTGGAGACGAAGCGCATTTGCTCGGACCCGCAAAAGGTGATGGAAAACTTACGTTCGACAAGCTCACGGATCTCTATCACTCAGGCACGAAGCATGAAGAAGATCAGCCAGCGCATCTGGTAATTCATGACACGAACATCTGCAACACGCGCTGCGTGCAAGAGTTCGGCAACCCCTGCCAGAATTTCTGTCCGGCAAATGTATACGAAATGATCGACGACGCGGAACAGCCAAGCGGAAAGCGCATCAGTCTGAATCCCTCGAACTGCGTGCACTGTAAGGCCTGCGATATCCATGACCCGTATCAGATCATTACGTGGGTACCGCCCGAAGGCGGCGGCGGACCGAACTACGATGGAATGTGATGCGGAAAACAGAAACAACATGAATATAAAAGGGGAGACAATATGATGCGGAATGTCCACCTGAGTCTTGGAATTCTACTGTTGTGCGCCTGCGGGTTCGCTCAACAAGTTAGCCCACCTTCCACAGGCCATCCCGGCCTCGATCAGTACCGGGCCTCACGCATTGCAGTCTTCACCGACGACTTCGGCCAACTGGCACGCTATCGCGATGCCAATGCCGCTCTCAAACCGCCTGCTCCGGACGAGAATCGAGTCGTCTTTTTCGGTGACTCGATCACCGACATGTGGAAGATCGACGAATACTTTCCCGGCAAACCATACATCAATCGCGGAATCGGCGGACAGACTACGCCGCAAATGCTGGTGCGTTTCCGCCAAGACGTAATCGATCTGCAACCCAAGGCGATTGTGATTCTTGCTGGCACGAATGACATTGCCGGAAATACCGGACCTATGAGCTTAGAGGATATTGAAGCGAACTACTCAACTATGGTGGAATTGGCGCGCGTGCATAACATCCGCGTGATCTTTTCCTCGGTACTTCCGGTGCATAACTACACGCCGCAGTCGCAGGAATTATTTGCACAGCGTTCTCCGGAGAAAATTCTGCAGCTCAACAGCTGGCTGAAGAATTATTGCGCGGCGAACGGATTGATTTATCTCGACTATTTCACTCCGATGGTGGACGACAAAGGCTTGCTCAAGCGCGATCTCGCCCAAGACGGACTGCATCCGAATGCCACGGGTTACAAAATCATGGCACCGCTGGCGGAAGCGGCCATCCAAAAGAGTATGGCCATTCAAGACAAACCATAGCCCTTTTGTCGGGCATCGCATCTATAATGGCAGTGAGTTTCCGACCGCTTCAGCCTTCGGGCATACCCTGGCTGAGGTGGCGAGGATGGTTTTCTTCGTTGAAGAAAGCATTCTAAGGGTGTGGATGGAAATGTCTACGCCTCCCGGCTTTTAAAAAGCCATTGGAAAGGAAACGGCCGCTGGAGTATTCCTGCCGTTTGTCTCCTTTCTAAAACAAGTCGTTGGTCCTTGGCCGGTAGTCGTTGGCTAGCCCAGCAACAACGTCAACGACCAATGACGAACGACCAACGACTGAATACCTTGATCCTTACCGACAAATTCCGCCGCCCCATCACCGATCTGCGGATCTCCATCACCGACCGCTGCAACTACCGTTGTGTCTACTGCCGTACCGGCAACGAAGGCGCACTCTATGGTGATTTGCCGTTCGCGGACTATCTCCGAATGGCGCGGGTTTTCGTCGGTTTGGGGATTAAGAAAGTCCGCATAACCGGTGGCGAGCCACTGCTCCGCAATGGCGTGATTCAGTTCGTGCGTGAATTGTCTAAGCTCAGCGACATTGATGGCGAGCCGATCGAGATAGCACTCACAACGAACGGACATCTTCTCGCCGATATGGCGAAGCCGCTTAAGGATGCCGGGCTGCGGCGCGTCACAGTCAGCATGGATGCGGTCGATCCCGAACGTTTCGCCCGCATCACCCGCGTGCCCAACGGATACGACAACGTGCTGGCAGGAATTCGAGCTTCCCGCAGGGCCGGCCTGTGGCCCGTGAAAGTAAACTGCGTCTTGATGCGAGGGTTCAACGAAGATCAGATTATTCCTTTCGGCATGTTTGCCCGGGAAGAGGCTGTCACAGTGCGTTTCATAGAATTCATGCCGCTCGAAGAAGACCGCAAGTGGTCGCCGAGATACGGTGGTCACGCTCGATGAAATTCTCCAGCGCATGGCGGAGTATCGCCCGTTGGTGGAGATTCCGCATCAGCGCAGCGAGACTGCTCGCCGATATTGCTTCGACGACGGCATAGGAGAAATTGGAATCATCGCGCCGGTGTCGCATCCATTCTGCGGGCATTGCAGTCGGATCCGCGTCACCTCAGATGGGAAAATTCGCACGTGCTTGTTCTCCGTGTGGGACCATGACTTGCACGAGTTGATGCGACGCGGTGCATCGGATGAAGACTTGGCGGAATTCATCCGAGGCGTGGTCGAGAAGAAGGAAGAGCGTCACCACATCGGCGAGCCAGACTTTGTCCCCGCCTCGAGGACTATGGTCCACATCGGCGGTTAGTCCTTACTTTTATCTGAGTTAACCTGCAACGTCCTTCGCGATTTCCGGCAGGACCGCTTTCAGTAATGCCACAAAATCGCCACGCACTCGCTCTCCGGTCGCAAGCACTTCTTCGTGGTTGATGGGCTGATCTAGAATTCCCGCTGCCATGTTCGTCACACAGGAAATCGCGAGCACCTTCATCCCCATGTGCCGTGCTGCAATCACCTCGGCTATGGTCGACATGCCCACCAAATCGGCGCCAATCGTCCTCAAATAGCGAATCTCAGCGGGCGTTTCATAACTCGGGCCAAGTAACCCAGCATAAACACCTTGATAGATTGTCTTACCGAGGTTGCGACTGGCGTTGAGAGTAATCTCGCGATAACTCTTCGAGTAGGCTTCGGTCATGTCGGGGAAACGTACGCCAAAGCGTTCATCATTCGGTCCAACGAGTGGATTCTTGCCCTGCAAATTAATGTGGTCCGTAATCACAACCAGCGCGCCCTGCTTGTATTCCAAATTGATTCCGCCCGCAGCATTGGTAATGACTAACGCGCGAATGCCCATTCGTCCGAGCACGCGCACAGGAAATGCGACTTGTTGCGGCGAGTATCCCTCATAAAGATGCACTCGCCCTTGCATTACCGCGACCGGGATTTCGGCAGCTTTTCCTATGACCATCTGCCCGGCATGGCCAATCGCCGTCGATTGCGGAAAGGAGGGAATTTGCGTGTATGGTGTCCGCGTTGCGTCGGAAAGTTCGTCGGCAAAAGCGCCGAGACCTGATCCGAGGATGAGTCCAATCTTGGGGCGGATCGGAGTTCGCGAAAGAAGAAATTTTGCAGCGGCTTCGGCTTGGGCAAAATCGTCCGTCATCAAAAAGCCATCCTTAAGACATCATGTGGAAGGATATACGCGCTCTAGAATTTCTTTTCAAAGCTGGCAAACTCTTGTTCTAACTGTCGCTGAAGACGTGCACGCTCATTACTATCAAGAAATTTCTGGCAGGTTGCTGCTGCGGTCGCGTCCGAATTGCCAGAGGCGCAGTCGGCGACGGGTCGAAAATGTTGACTATCCGCCCAAAGGCTCGCACCGGGAAGAAAACTGTGTTCAAGGCTTTGACGCGCCAAACGCTTTAAATCAGTGTACGAGAGCCCATAGCTTTCAACGGCTCGCACGTAGTCACGTGTTAGATCGGAGCGCGATACACCCTCATCGTCTGTTGCGAGCGCCACTGGTACACCATAATGCAGATAGATCGGAAGAGGATGATCGTTATCCTTTACACCCAGAATCGAATCATTGGAGGTCAGGCAAATTTCCACCAGGATGTTTTTCGAAGCCATCTCGTGCAGCAGATCAATCGCACGATCTTCATTCATTACACTTGCGCCGTGTCCAATTCGTTCGGCATGCCCACGTTCGATCGATTCACGAATATGAAAGCGCAATCCGTCCGGCGGCACCAATCCCATTGCCAATTCGCCAGCATGCAAACTGATATGGACTTTCGGATAAATCTCATGCAGATAGTCCAGCATTCGCATATGCAAATCGAAATCATGCATTGGCACATACCAATCTTCCGGCATCACCAGGTTTAATCCAACAATACGAGGATCGGATTGCGCTAATTCGAACCCAGTCACGATTTGGGCAAACACTTGCTCAGGAGGAAGTCCGCGAAGTACCTGGTACAAATAGCGGACAGTAACATTGCATCCGGGGTTGGCCTGCGCTGTTCCGCACTTCAGTCGCGAGTGCATTTGAGTTTCGCTGGTATCGAGATCTTTCCGCGTTGACGCTACAATTTCTTTCAATCCGCCCGCAAGCAGTTTCTCCCGAAATTTCGGAAAATCGGCATCCCAGCCAGTCTTCGCGCCTAATGCAGCAGATTGCATTCCGTCCGCGGTGTACATCAGTTCAACATATTGAAGATGGTCGTGAGCAGCCTGCGATGCCGCGTCCCCAATGGAATCGCCTGCATGATTCAAAGTTGCGAGCAAAAACTTATCGAATGTCGCAAAAAAATGGTCGTGCCCGGAATCGCTGCCCCGTTCCCAATTGCGCATCGACCATGCATCCACGATCGAGTTATAAAGCACTTGATCGCTGTAAGCGCAGCGAACCGCTGGCTTACTGTTATATCGGTCACAAGTAGCATCACAGGGAGGGGCGATCAAAATGGATGTAGTCCGGTCAATGCAAAGTCCATCTTCGACTGCGAAGTCGATGAAGCTTTCAGCATAAATAGCGCCTGACAGGTGATTGTGAAGATCGCCGCCCTTGGGCATGTCTCGCAGGAAAGCAAGCAATACCGGAGGTTTGTGTCGCACCGAATCCATGTATCGACTGGTTCGTTGTTCCGCGCTGTTATTGGCTTGCGCTGACGAGAACTGCGTGCTCAAACTGAGCCCGAGATAAAGCAGCGTAATAAACACGCGGCGCATAGACCCTCCCTGTCATGTTGTCGCAATCGGGCATTGTACCCGGTTCCGCGAAGCCAGCAGAGAATGTATTGCGGAAAACTTATTTTTGCGCTAATGCCAGGTCGTGTTTGCGCAAGAAATCTTGGCGGTGTTCACCGTCCCGAAACGCCTCAGTTCCTCCCGCCCGAGTGGCTGAAAGCGCGCCCGCGCGATTTCCCGCGTTCAGACAAGTTGTTAGATCTGAGCCCTTCACGAACTCATGCAGAAATCCCGCATCAAAACTGTCGCCTGCTCCCACCGCGTCTACCGCATCGACTTTAAAGGCTGGGCTGAAAAACCGATCTTTGCCGCGCTGCGCCATGGCTCCTTCGTGGCCGAGTTTTACAACAACTATAGGTACGATCTCCGCAAGGAATTTGATGGCGATTTCCAAATCGTCCGTTCCTGCGATTCGCCGAGCTTCGCGCGCATTAGGGAAGAACACATCTACGTGTGGTAGCACTTCACGGAGGCCACCTTCCCACCGGTCTTCAGGATCATCATTGGTGTCAAGGGAAGTGGTAAGGCCTCTGCCCTTTAAACGCGTGAAGATTGCCGCGACGTGTGGCTGGAGCGCTGTCTGTAGGTAAAAAGAACAGAGGTGAAAATGCTGCGAATCTGCAAGGAAATCGAGATCAAGGTCTGTTGATGTGAGTTCAGCGATGGTCCCGGAATAAGTGAGTATGTTGCGCCAGCTCTCCCGTTGCAAAATGACACTCAGGCCACTCTTGATGGGACCGGGTACCTGTCGCACGTGAGAGACGTCGACTCCAATTTCCGAGAGGCGTTCCAGCGCGAGATGCCCCAATTGGTCGTCGCCGATGCGCGACTGATACCCTACTCGGCTTCCGAGTGCGGCGAGGTTGTGCGCAACAATCGCGGATGAACCACCAAGCGTGAGCATCATGCGATCAGCCAGCAACTCTCTCTCAGGCGGAAGTTCCGCTGGCAAACCATAGAGGATAAGATCCATGTTCAACTCGCCAGCAATCGTCACATCAAAACGTGGCATTCGGAATCCTGTTTAAGGTATGTGTTCCACAAACAGCAGAAAACCTTCTATTAAAACGGTTTACCACCGCGTAGAAGAGGGTACAGGAACTCTGCAAGGGAACACAAGTTGCATCTTTCTCCGGCTCGTATTTAGAAACGAACGTTCTGCCAGCATGTCCCACAGGATCATTCCCTTATGCACCCATTTGGCGAAAACTGTCATCATTAGTATGCTAAAACGATCCGTCAGCATGCTGAAACTGTCAAAGAGTTCAACTATGAACGTAACCCGAACGCAGATTTGTCCGATGTTTCTCTCTCGCTCCGCTTTTATTGGCAGTGTCTTTTGCGCAGGGCAATCCGAGTCAAGGCTCAGCGCCTGTATCGTATTCTTCCGCCAATCAGCTGAATCAATTGCTGTCGCAGCTGGAGCAGACATCGCAAGCAACACAGCTCGACTTAGCCAAGATGCGGATCGAGAAATGGAAGACGGATTCGAATACGAAACGGCAGACCCAGGCGAATGTCGAGTCAATCCAGCGCAACTTGCAAACAGCGCTGCCCGATGTAATCGGTCAACTGCGAAACTCGCAAGAAAATCTGGCACTTAGTTTCAAACTCTATCGTAACCTCGATGCGCTCTATGACGTATTCGGTTCCGTTGTCGAGTCAGCCGGAGCATTCGGAAGCAAAGATGATTTTCAGTCGCTCAGCAACGATTTCGACAGTGTTGAGCGAGTGCGCCGATCTTTCGCAGATAGAGTCGAAACACTTGCCAGCGCCAAGGATGGAGAACTTGGCCAGCTTCGTACTCAGATTCACAATATGCAAGCCGCCGAAAATGCCGCTCCTCCGAAGAAAGTGGTAGTTGATGACACGGAGCCGGCGAAGAAGACAACTGCGAAAAAGAAGGCGGCAGCGAAGAAGCCGAGCACAACTAATCCGCCCCCGACAACTACACCACCAAATACAAATACAACGACAAAGCCCTGAATCACGTCCTGAGGGAAGGATTCGACGTCCCAAACGCGTGGTCTATGGTCATACCAGTTACTCTTAGCGAGCTTGCCTCTAAGTATCTGAAAACAATCTCCCCGTTCCGGGAACCCTGGCAGTCCTCGCGGAGTCTATGTAAGTGTGATCCGGCCTTCCAAACCGCATCTGGTTCAAGGAGAAGAGTGGGCACTATTTTTGGGCTACATTCCTTAGCAGAAAAGAACCTATAATGGAGGTTGCGCCATGACAACTATGGCGGGAGCGACCAGTTTGGGTGATCTAAGCAGCGCATTAGGAATTCGGGCCCAGGAATCAAGCATCGTAACCGAACTGAAGGCGGGATCTGAGGAAGCCTACGCATGGCTGATTGGCGAGTTTCACCAGCCCATATATAGCCTCATTTATCGCATGGTCAGCGACCCTGCGGACGCCGCCGACACTACCCAGGAAGTCTTCCTGAAAGTGTTTCGTGGGATGAAGCACTTCCACGGTGAGTCCAGCCTGAAGACATGGATTTACCGCATTGCAGTTCACGAAGCATCGAACCGCCGTCGTTGGTGGTTCCGTCACAAGGCCCAAGAAACCTCGATGGAGCCGTGCGGGAATACATTTGATGCGGTTCCGGCAATTGAAATCTTGTTGGTCGATCCGCGTGAATCTCCTTTCGATAGTGTGGCTCACGAGGAAGTACGAGTGCGGGTCGAAGAGGAATTGCGCAAGGTGTCTGAGCCATATCGCACAACGGTTATCTTGCGGGATATCGAAGAAATGTCGTACGAAGAGATAGCGGAAATTACACAAGTGTCGTTGGGAACTGTTAAATCACGGTTAACGCGGGGCAGAGAAGCGCTGAAACAGCGTCTCTTGAGCTATATACGAGAGGTGGGTCCGGAACTCGGACTGCAGCCGCCGCAGGAACATCTTTCCAGAGGTGCATCACGTCCCAGGGTTTCTTCGCGTGGCAGGCAGATTGAGGTGACGCCATGAAGTGCGCCCAGGCCCTATCGTTGTTATCAGCATATCTAGATGGTGCAGTGTCAGGCACGCAAATGCGCGCCATTAACGAGCATCTCGAAGGCTGTTCTGGATGCGAGCAGCAGTTTTCTGGTCTGGTGCAAACTCAGCAATTACTGGCTAAGGTGGGCCGAAGGAAAGCTCCATCCGATCTCTCGCTAAAACTTCGCCTTGCCATCTCGCGTGAGAGCGCACGTTCTCCGCGTACCACCTTCGAAGTATTGTCTTTGCGGTTGCAGCATGCGCTCGAAGTATTCATGGTTCCGGCCATGGTGGGATTGGTGGCGACAGTGGCATTGTTTGCTATTTTTATGGGATTCTCGTCACTCCCGTTGCAGGCCGGCAATCCGGATGTTCCATTGATGCTCTACACCGCTCCGCAAATTCAGGAATCGGCATTTGGAATGTCATTCGGCTCCATTAAGCAGGATTCGCTGGTGATTGAAGCTTACGTCGATTCCCGCGGGCGTATCCAGGACTATCGAGTGTTGTCTAATCCGGAGGAGGAGAAGGACGTTCCTTCGGAGGTGAAGAATATGTTGATCTTCACGACTTTTCGTCCCGCGATGTCGATGGGAGTCCCGACTTCAGGCAAAGCTGTGATGTCATTCTCAAAGGTCAGCGTTAAGGGATAATTTGGAATTGCTCGAGATTACGGATTACCGAGTAGCGTCCGCTGAGCTGGCACTTGTATGCCGAGTAGTTTCCAGCCGTCGGAGTTCTGCAAGGAAATTTGCCGAATACGCCAATGCTCCCAATTCCTTCGCGTGATCGCTTGCTGGTTCTTTACGCAGCGCCAGGGCGCGTTCGACAATTGCTTGTTCAGCTTCGGCTATGCGCTGCATGACCATAGCAGTATCCATTTCCAATATCGCCGTTTGGTAAAGCGCCTTCCAGGCTGACAAGCTGATATCTTCGCGCATGGCGTCAGTACCCCGTTCGGGAGGGCCCATATCGGAAGGATTTATTGGGCCGGGCATTGTGAAATCATCTCCTCGATCGCTTTGACCAGCGCGCCGACTCCTCCTACATCCTTAGATATGACCGCTCGCACGCCGACGTCCTCAGCCATTTTTTTGAGTGGCTCGGAAGAATACATGGTGAACAAAAACAATGCGCTTTGCGGAGCGATTTCCTTGATTTCGCGGGCTGCTTCCAGCCCATTCATCAAGGGCATGGCGTAGTCCAACAAGACGAGATCAGGCGGGCTTTTTCGTACAGCTTCAATCGCGGCCCGACCATCCTGAGCCTCGGCACATACTTCCCAATCCGGATTGAGCTCCAAACATGTCCTTAAGGCGCGTCGGACATGATCGCTATCGTCAGCAATTAAGATTTTGAGCAAAATTCCCGCCTGCCGTAGGAGAACAAATCTTACAGCTCTGCCCGTGAATAAGCCATACAGCGAACTCCCGAGTCACTGGAGTCCGGGTAAGTATTACTTTGGTTTCAGCGGGAGCAGGCCGGGTGTCCGCAGTCGCATCCAATTTCAGCCTCTTCTGATCCGGCGTCTTTACAGAATTGACTACAGTACTTTTCGCCACTGGCGGGGACGCACACGCAAGGGAGGTGGGCGCATTTCTTATTCTCGGCGGCAGTCATGAAATCTCCTTTGATCGATATTTCGATCAATGACTTTGTAATAACAGGCAAGTATTGCGATGCTTGAAGATTAGTTGCCAGAAGAGAGCGCGAGGTTAGCTTAAAAAACTGAGATTGGTTGGCGAACTGGTATGGCGAGTAGATTCTCTATGATGCCCGCACTATCTACGAACCATAGCACTTTCGTACGCATTCCCATTGCTGGCCCTGTATCCACCTGCGGCCTCAAGGGGCACCGAAACCTTCACTCTCGTACCTTCATCGTTTGATTCCAGTACAAGCTCTCCATTTAATTCGTGGATTCGTTCTCTCATCCCCGCCAGACCCACCCCTCCGTCCGACTCCATACTCTGCAAGCGAGTCAAAAGCTCCGCGGATATGCCGTCACCATTATCTTCAATTTCTAAAATCGCGGATTCCTGGTTGGCGAAAAAGCGAATGTGTACTTGATCGGCGTTGGCATGCCGAAGAACGTTGGTCAAACTTTCCTGTAAAACTCGAAACAAAACTCTTTCGACGATATCCGGCAACCGCAGGTCGTGTTCCGGCAGATCAAGTTCCGCTACAATGCCGCTTCTTTCAGCGACTCCGTTCACGTACCAGCGGGCAGCGGAAATAAAACCAGAATGATCGAGCGTTGGAGGATGTAGAAGATAGGACATGGTGCGAATTTCTTGCAACGCCTGGTCTGTCAATCCGATTATGTCCGCCAACCCCTGCTTAATAGCTGGCAGATCGCCAAATTTCTGTTGGAAAACCGCTAAACTGATCTTCAACGCCGTGAGTACCTGGCCGGTACTGTCATGCAGATCACGCGCGATTCGCCTGCGTTCTTCATCCTGCAATCTAAGAAGACGCTGAGAGAGATTGCGTAGGGTTGCCGTCCGTTGAAAAACCGTGGTCTCAAGTTTCGCATAAGACTGCTCCAGCTGTTCCTGCATGATTTTGCGTTCAGCCAGATAATCGCGCATCTCATACTGTCTGGCTCGCGCACGTAGAGCGGTCTGCACTGCACTGGTCAGAGTGATCGCCCGAAGGGGTCTTTCCAGCAACGTAACATTCCCGAGAGGCTCTCTCATTCTTACCAGGCGGGCGCTTAAGTCGGTGCTGGCCCCACTTCCGGTCAAGACAATGACTGGAATATCTGACCATGCCTCCTGATTGTGTAGCGTGGTTGAAAGGTGTTGAATGGCGGGAGCGTCCAGTGCTTCTTCTGCAATCAGTAATACAGAAACCGATTCCAGTATTTCCTGCGGTACATCTCTGAGGTGGGTATAAGGTCGACGCTTAACATCCAAGGCGCTAAGAAACTCACAAATTAATTGCGCATCCCGGCCGACGGGCGCGACTACGACAAGTGAATGGAGCATCTCATCGGCTCTTGAGGACATTGTCTTCGGACCAGCCATTCGGGAGAAATTCCGGCACCCCGGTTAGAACACCCCTAAAATTAAGCAGCGGCTTGCCCACGTGGATGCCCCTATCCAGTATTAGCTCGCGAATGCTGCGTTCGTGGCCTCCACTGCGCTTCTTGACTACCGAAATTGCCTGTTTCACTTGCCCTTCGGCCTCGAAGTAACGCAGTAGAAGCACTGAATCTGCCAGATAGCTTACGTCCACAGGGCTGATCATGTCCTTACCCAGCAATCCATGTTGAGCCATGACTATGAAACTTGATACACCCTGCTGATTTAAAAAAGTAAGCAACTCATGCAGGTGCATAGTTAAAAACTGTTCGCCAGGCATTGCGTTCAGCAGGCCGTTGAGACTGTCAATCACAATGGTTGTAGCGCCTTCCTTTGTGACAGACTGGCGAACCAGGCTAACGAATTCTCCAGGAGATAACTCTGCGGGATCGATCTGCTGCAGGGAAAGAAGCCCGGATTTTATATGCTTCTCTCCACCTAAGTTAAGGCCCTTCATCCTGGCCAGTAGGGTGACTACGCTTTCATCGAAGGTAAAAACACACGCACGCTCACCTCTTGCAGCGGCGGCTATTGCATACTGGGTTGAGATCGTTGATTTTCCACATCCGGCGGGTCCGAGAACCAGCGTAGAGGTTCCCCGGTCGACGCCGCCTCCCCAAAGCGCATCGAGCTCCGGAATTCCACTTAGTGATTTCTTCACTATAGACGTTTGTCGATGTTCGGCTGCGATCAAACGAGGATAGACAGATATTCCGCCCGTTTTGATTGAATAATCGTGAAATCCTTCCCTATACGATGAGGCGCGAAGTTTTACGACCTCCAAGCGACGCCGCTTGACTCCGTATTCTCTCGGCAGGCTTTCCATCGCAATCACTCCGTGCGCGATGCTTTGAAGCTGAAGATCCTCCTGAGTACCGGTTCGATCATCAAGCAACAGCACGCTGCAGCTTCGTCCGGCAAAATACTGTTTGAAGGCAAGGATCTGTCTCCTGTACCGAAGCGAATCGCGCGCAAGCATACGTAATTCTGATAAAGAATCTATGACGATACGTTTCGCCCCGACTTCTTCAACCTTGTCGAGGACGGCCTTTGTGGTGTCAGCCAGTTCTACTTCGGAAGGATGAAAGACCGTGTACTGTCCTTCTGGTCGCAAACTATCCTCATCGGGCAGCAATTCAAATATGGAGACACCCTTGAGCGACCAATTGTGAGATTCTGCAACTCCCTTTAATTCGCGTTGCGATTCCGAGAGAGTTATGTAAAGTACGGATTCGCCAATGCTCGCTCCCGCCATAAGGAATTGCAAAGCCAACGTAGTCTTACCGGTGCCAGGATCACCTTCAACCAGGTAAAGATGACCTTTGGGGAGGCCTCCCCCTAAGATGTTATCTAGCCCTTCTATCCCGGTATTGATTTGTTCCTCTTTTGTCATTGAAAATTCCAGATCATCTCACTTTGTTAGTAAAACCAATAGTTGATTGCCTTACGCAAGCAACTAGGTAAATCTAGAGGCCAGACAGCCCGATGTTCGAGAGTAACCAGCACATGTCAGAGCCTCAATACGGTACTTATGGTATGAACCGCGACGGCAGCTTCGCGATTCTCCATCTTGGCGGCTCTAGTTTCAAGTCAACACTGTCGGAGGGATCGGAATATCGGTTGACGCGAAGACCGATGTGCGAGGGAGCTAATTTCGAGGGACAGTTTTCGAAGCAGCGCTCGGGCTGATCTCCATTGACCAGATTGCTCCAGGCCGCATGTACATGCTGGCACGGAACATTCCGTGTGAGTCATAGGCTTCGGGTGTGCGGAAATAATATCCGCGATCCTTCCAGACCACGTTGTAAACACCCTTCGCTGTCGTGAACGCCTGATCACGCATTCCTTCGGAAAGCATGTGTGACGCAATGCCAAAAGTGGTGCCCGTCCAGACCTCTTCAACTTGTTCGTTTTCATGCAGCAGTGTGCCATCAGCCCCGATGCCATTGACTGCCCCCATCTGGCCGTCATTAAATTTCATAACGTTGTAATCGAATACATGCTGCAAGGCGGAGCGCTGCATTTCGGACGGCACCAGATCACCCA
This sequence comes from Terriglobia bacterium, assembly GCA_963791575.1. Taxonomy (GTDB): domain Bacteria; phylum Acidobacteriota; class Terriglobia; order Terriglobales; family Acidobacteriaceae; genus JAOAPG01. The sequence goes on from CAWBSY010000001.1 coordinate 245,805, forward strand.
GGCCAGTAAGGTTCGAATACCATTGTCCCGCGAGTTGCTCTGCCATAATGTCCGTACGATAGCTGCTGCCCACGTCATAGTTGAAATAGGTTCCATTCCAAAGCTTCTTGATATAGGCCGTTTGCGCCTTTTTGAATAGCGCCTCATATCCAGAGGCGGCACTGTTTTCGTCGAGTTTGCGCGCTATTTCCGTAGTGGCTCGAAGGGCTGCAAGATAAAGGCCTCCACTATAAGAACTCTCCCCATTGGCTATCCAGTTATCGTAAGTCTGGTCGGGAAACCCGCCATTTTCGATGAGTCCATCACCATCGGTATCGTATTGCCGGAGATGTTCCATCGCTTGTTTCACACCATTCCAGCTGTAACGCAGAAAAGCTGAATCACTGCTGCCGCTGAAGACGTAGTCGCGCCACACCATCAGCACATATTTACTGTTGAGGTCGCGCCAATTGGAAACATCCTGATAGTTGTATTGATTGATGTTGACGAAAGGATCTTCGGAGGGATTGCCGAGGTCGTGGGGAGCGGCTCCCGAAACTTTGCGTTGAATACTTTGCAGCTTATGCTCCTGCTGGAGCTTCCATGCCCATAAGTAGTGTTGCGGATTACTCTCGGCTATGGTGTCCGTGTACTCCCTCATTTCCTGCTTCTCTATTTCCGGCCAGAATTTAATCAAAGGAAAGGAACCGTAAAATCGGACATCGAGAGTTCCATAGTAGGGATAGTCGAAGCATTCGAGATAACTGAAGCTATCAGCATTTTTCGCCGAGATGTGCAGAGGATTCGCCGGCGTGTCGAGTTCATGTGCCCACAGGGTGCCTCCATCCGCCAAAATGTAGAGCTCGTTGAAAAGCTCCCCTCTGTACCATAAAGGCTTCGATTCATCGTCCACATAGGGCTGTTGCCAGGCATCGATCTGCTGACTCCAGTTTTGGTCCTGCTGCAAAGCCGTGCGAGCGATGGTCCACGCGTTGTTTCCTGATGCGCTAAAGAACTTCGTATAGTGTCGAACCCATTTGCGTCCTCCGCCGAACTGCACGATAGGGAAGTCCCAGGAAAGAGCCATGGGAATCAGTTTCTTCTCTCCGGGAGCTAGCGTAAATCGCACCGCAATTGCGCCTGCCACCTGTTCGCCGCTACTGGCCATGTCGGATGATGAATTATTAAGGCCGACCGGTGGTAGAGAACGGCTTCCAGATCTCGTCCCCTGAGCTTCGAGGATCGAAGTTGGTCTGATAACTAACTTCGACGCCAGAGTCGACGAGTGTTGCGATGGCGAACTGCCCATCCCACTCTTCAGTTACATGACCGTGCCGAAGACGATCGAATACGATGCCTTGCATTGTGCCCGCTGGAATATTTTCTGATCGATAGACGTTCTTGTTTTGATCGTTCAGAGCACCGTTGAAGTTCGCAGTACCATCGCGAAACCATCCAACCATGTTGGTCCAGGAAAAGAGCAAAGAAACGGTGACAGGCTTCTGCGATGGATTTTCTGCCTTACCAGTTGAGAGAACTTGCGCCATTGGCTTTCCGCTGTCGCTCTGCGCGAAAACTGCGAACTGATTCGCTGGAACGTTTTGATATTTATGGACCCCAGCTTTCAAGTGCCAGCGTTCAAAGTTTCCACGATTCGTCCGCGAGAAGGTTCCAGAACCAAATCCGCCCACCGGTGCTCCTTGCCAAAAGCCATCGTCGATGTTGTTGACTTCGGGCTTTTTCCCTCCAGGATTCGCTGGTGGTTGTCCGATCGGTATGCGCCATGCGGCTTTTGGGATTCGATCACCGGCAGACAGCCACAAATGCGTGAATAACAAGAACAGGACTAGAAGAGAATAACGTTTTTCTTGGTTCATATTAGCGATCCAGAGAAGATACAGCAGCAACTTGGGGATGACAAGTAAGTGAGATCTGTGAGCTCGGGTGCAACCTTATTTGGGGGAAACTGCCAGCTGGTTCGCTGAAGCTTTCGCCGTGGACTCGCGCACGACTAGTTCGGGTTGAATGGCGATTTCTCGGCGGTAAGTCTCTCGTCCTTCAAGCCTTTCCAAGAGAGTCTGTAGAGCAATCTCCCCCATGTGCTGCAAAGGTTGTCGCACAGTCGTTAGGCTTGGATATTGGAATTCAGCCCAGGGAATATCATCGAATCCAATAATAGAAATATCTTGCGGTACGTGGTATCCCGCTTCCTGAAAGGCTCGCATTGCTCCAAAAGCGCTAATGTCGTTATAGGCAAACAGAGCGGAAAATCGAAGACCACCTGCAATTAGTTTCTTGCCATAGATATAACCGATCTTGGGCGTGGACTCTTGCATCTCGAACTGTAGAGTCAGAGAAGGATCAATTTCGATTCCCATCTTCTGCGCCACGCCACAAATCGCCAGCCAGCGATCTTTTGAATCAGAACTCGCTGGATGTCCGCGCATAAAAGCAATCTTACGATGTCCCAGCCCGACCAGATGCTGTAGAGCGATCCAAGCCGCTCGTTCGTGGTCAAGAATGATGTTGGTCACGCCCTCGTAGTGAGGATGTCCGGCAATCGCAACTGTGGGTACCGGCAGCGAGTGATGGAGGTTGTAGTCCACCGTGATTATGCCCTCAGCCCCTCGTTGCAACAGCAGTTTCGCGTATCTGTCGAACAGGTCGGGATCGTGGCGGTGAATTCCAGTGATGAAAAAATATTCCTTTTGACGGGCAAGTTTTTCGATGCCGGAGATGACGATGGATGAATACGAATCACCGATCTCATGCGCGATGACTCCGATCGTGTAGGTTCTCTTGTTTCTCAAAGATCGAGCAAAGAAATTTGGCCGGTACTCAAGCTCCCGAGCAGCTGCCAAAACGCGTTCCCGGGTCTTTTGCGGAATATGTTTGGAAGAAGGGGAGTCGTTCAGCAGCGCAGAAATCGTACCTAAGGAGAGCCCCACATGAGCCGCCAGGGTTTTTAATGTAACCGTTCCTTGAACTTGACTCCCCGGTTTCTTGGCTGCTTCTTTTTTAGGCTGCTTCTTAACTCGCCCCATGTCCCTCCTAGGGATGTTCTTGCACCAGACAGGCTAAAGCAGGGATTCGACTCAAGGATTGTAACCCGTCAAGAGATAGCACGTGGAGTACTCGTCCTCGTATAAGGAAGTTGGAACGAGGAAGATATTTAAACAACAGGAAAACGCTGTCGGTCCATTCGCTGCCAAGATATGAGAAGTAGGTGAGCAATTTCTACCTCTGCTTACAACCTTCTGCCTTACAATCCTCTTTTCAAATGGATCATTAAGTATGAGACTGTGTTCGCATTAGGTTAGGCCATCCACAACGCACAACGGGAGGAATGATTATCCCTATCTTCTCCGCTTGAGGTCGCACTATATGAAGAGATTGCTGGCTTTGATTCTCATGTTTTTCTTGGTTGCATCGTTCTCGGTCTTCTCCTCTGCCGCAACCTCTAAAGAGGTCTCCTACAAGAGTGGAGATGAAACAGTTCACGGAATCCTGTACACGCCCGAGGGAAAGGGGCCATTTCCCGGCATCCTCGTTATCCACGAATGGTGGGGACTCAACGACTGGATTAAAGAACAGGCGTCCAAATTGGCCGACCAGGGCTATGTCACTCTGGCTATTGATTTATATCGCGGAAAAGTTGCGACAACACCGGAACTTGCCCATGAAATCATGCGTGGAGTTCCTGACGATCGCGCTAAACGCGACTTGCACGCTGCATTTGAATTTCTCAAATCGCAGCCAAGCGTGAGAAAAGATCGCACTGCGGCGATTGGCTGGTGCATGGGTGGCGGCTATTCACTAGATGTGGCGCTTCAAGAGCCTACACTGACCGCGGATGTCATAAACTACGGCCACCTCGCGACTGACCGGCAGTCACTCAATAAAATCCACGCGGCGATCCTTGGAAACTTTGGCGGTAAAGATCAAGGAATTACGCCGGATGATGTGAACAAATTTGCGCAGACCATGAAAGAACAGGGGAAGATGGTGGATATCAAAATTTATCCCGAAGCTGGACACGCTTTTGAAAATCCCAACAACAAGTCAGGATTTCGACCCGAGGATGCGGCAGACGCCTGGACTCGCACAGTTAACTTCCTTGCTACCATGCTGAAGAAGTGAAGGACCTGAATCGTAGCTTTGGGAAATCAGCGGCCAGGACTGGCGTGTATTAGTTTATTGCCGCTAATGGCGCGTGCAACAGCCTGAATCCAAATACAATCAATTTTCTCTTGCCAGACGGTACTACTCTGGTTACTATGCAGTCCATCGTCGGGGGTTTCAGTTGGCCGTTTTTTCCATGAACATCGGGCAGACAATCAGGGATTACCGTTTACAAAAAGGCATGTCGCAGGGGGACATTGAAAAGCGTACAGGGCTGTTGCGGTGCTACCTGTCTCGCGTGGAAAATGGCCACACCATCCCTTCGCTCGACACGCTTTCGAAAATTGCGGGAGCCATGGAGATTGCGCTTTCGCAATTCTTTAACGAGTCCGGCCATACGAACGGGGCAAAAGGCTTGCCGCAATTGTCGGATGATGAAATTCGCTTTCTGAGCCAGATTCGCCGCTACTCCGTAAGCCTGAATGACAGCGACCGCAAACTGGTGCTGGCCATGGTTAAGAAAATGGCTTCGAACTCCAAGTAAAGTAACTTTCGTTCCATCCCTCTTGTGACCAACGGGTACCTCCTCTCGTTACTCCAGAACTCCTACACTGTCAGCAGGAGATTCTCGAGTGACGATCGACGAAGAGTTAACGGTACTTGAATCGCAGCTGAGACGGTTAAAGATCGAGTACGAGGTTTATTTCAGCAATCCAACCAAGAAGCCGCCTACCGATATCGAGTGGAAGGTGCTCAGCCTGCTGCGCAAATTTAGCGACGGCGGACGAATGAGCTTCTCTCAGCGGTTCCGTTATAACGAAATGGCGCAGCGCTATGCCGTTTATAGCGATCTGTGGCGCAAGAAGGGCCGAATTCGCGAGGAAGGGTATCGCCGCCCACAAGATGCGATTTTATCGGTGCAGGGAGTTAGGCCAAGCGAGCACGAGCATGGACACAAAGTTTATGGAGTATCACAAGCCGCTGCCGCGATGGCCGCTGGAGCCTCCATTTCTCCCAGCGTTACGTCCCCCACTCCTGAAGCGCAGCCACTCACAGTCCAATGTTCCGACGCCCGCACCGAACGCGACAAAGTGGAGAAGCTCTTTCACGCGCTAACCGAGGCGAAAAAGAAGGCTGGAGAATCAGTATCGGGAAATATGGACAGCTTTACTTCCTTTGTGCAAAAGAAAACCGACCAAATACGACAGCAGTATGGTTGCGAATCGGTGGAATACACGGTTGAAATGCAGGAAGGTCACGTTCGGCTAAAAGCCAGAGCAAAAATCTAATCCCGCCTGTTTTTCACGCGCACCGGCAGCGGCGCGTCTCGCCCGCCATCACCCCTCACTCTCCTGATAGAATTTTTGGTTACCCCATCCCGATTTCTGAGGCTTGAATTGTCCCAACCGCAAAAGATTCAACGTGCCATTCTCAGCGTTACCGACAAGGCTGGTCTGGTCGAATTTGCCCAAAAGCTCGCCAGCATGGGAGTAGAACTGATCTCCACAGGTGGCACGGCGAAGTTGCTGCGCGATTCTGGTATTCGCGTCAAAGACATCTCCGATCTGACCGGATTCCCGGAGATGCTGGATGGCCGGGTGAAAACTCTGCATCCGAAGGTGCACGGAGGCATTCTCCATCGACGAGACAATGCCGCCCACCGCGCCGCAGTTGCCGAACATGGCATTCAGCCCATCGATATGGTTGTGGTAAATCTCTACGCTTTTGAGAAGACAGCTGCCAAGCCTGGCGTGCACTTCGAAGAATTGATCGAAAACATCGACATCGGCGGCCCATCGATGATCCGGTCTGCCGCGAAGAACTTCCAGGATGTTGCCATCGTAACTTCGCCAGCGGAGTACGACGCCATCGCCGACGAGATGAGCCGATCTGGCGGATCACTTTCGCCGGCAACAAAGTGGCGCTTGGCACAAAAAGCATTTGCTACCACCGCAGCGTACGACTCTGCGATTGCATCAACACTCGAGCGAATCACTGACAATCATCAAATCGAGGCGAACCACGCCGGACACATTCCCGGAAACTTTGCGGCTTTCATTCAACAAGGTCATGGATCTTCGCTATGGCGAGAATCCTCATCAGAAAGCGGCCATGTATTCGGACGGCTCCGGCGTGGGCGTCGCAAATGCGCGCCAGCTCCAAGGCAAGGAGCTTTCTTACAACAACATCGTAGATCTGCAAGCTGCCTGGGATTTAGCGCAGGAATTTAGCGACCCGGTGTGCGCCATCATCAAGCACACCAATCCATGCGGCACGGCTACGGCTGAGAAATTGTCTGAGGCTTACGTCAAAGCGCTGGAGTGCGATCCGGTTTCTGCGTTCGGTGGCGTGATCGGCGTGAATCGGCCTATCGATGCGGAGACTGCTGAAGAGATGGCCAAGCTCTTTCTGGAAGTCATCGCAGCGCCTTCGTTTGACGAAGCTGCGAAGGCCAAATTCGCAGCAAAGAAGAACCTGCGTCTTGTGGAGATAACGCCTAAGTCCGCGAGAAATGGGTATTGAAGAATGTTTCAGGCGGGCTACTGGTGCAGGATGCGGACGTGCGTCAGCTTGCCGAAAATGATTTGAAGGTTGTGACCACACGTCAGCCGACTCCGGAAGAGAAGCGCGCCCTGCTGTTCGCATGGAAAGTCGCCAAGCACGTGAAATCCAATGCGATTCTCTACGCTCGCGACGGACAGACGGTGGGAGTTGGCGCTGGACAAATGAGCCGCGTGGATTCGTGCAAAATTGGGGCCATGAAGGCCGTACTTCCTTTGAAGGGAACGGTAGCGGCATCCGACGCATTTTTTCCCTTTCCGGATGGCATCGAGGAAATCGCGAAGGTGGGCGCTACAGCAATCATTCAACCCGGCGGATCGGTTCGCGATCAGGAAGTGATAGACGCTGCCAATCGGCTCGGACTGGCAATGATTTTTACCGGTGTCAGACATTTCCGGCATTAAGATTTCGAGATATGGCCCGCAACTCCGGATTTGCTAAAATCATTGCTGGTTAACCAGTTCCGTTCAGCCTCCCCAGAAATTGAGGTCGCGTGTCAGAGAAAACTAAACAGTTGCAATGGGTTGATTTTTATCAATCCGCACTCCTCGAAATTGATCACACGAAACTCGCCGGATATCTGGAAGCTGCTGATACCGCGATCAAGGAAAGACTCCAAGCTATATCAGGCGAATCGGCAGCCTCGCAAGAGCGGCAAGCGATTCGCGATGCTCAACAAAATTTGCGGGTGTTGTACGAGGAAATTGCAGCGGCTGCCCGCTACACTCGTCCTGAGTCGCACTCGCATCCGGAAATGTCTGGCGACTATGTCGCGTGTGTTGACGGAACCCGGCGCTACATCGCGGTGACAGATGGCGTCTGCAAACTGCTGGGCTACTCACGAGCCGAATTGTTGCGCAAGTCAATCGACGAAGTCACTGCTCCGGAAATCCGAGCAACTGTTCCAGAGACGTTCGATCATTACGTGGCTCAGGGTTCGATGGAAGGTGTGTTCGCGTTGGTCGCGAGAGACGGACGCCGCATAGCCATTCAATATCAGGCCCGTGTCTTTCCCGATGGATGCATGGTAGCTCGCTGGCATCCGCTTGAGACTTCCGGAGAATCTGCCGCTTAAATAGAGTTGCTCCCGAATCACCCGGATATTTCTTTAGTTCGTGTACTCTCGGGCGCTCAGTTTTCCGCGTCTTCTCTGGCATTCGCGCCGCTTGGCTTGACTAAGGTTTACAATATTCCGAGCACCCGCCTACTGCGGTTCGGCATCCAATCGCTATGGCTTTGGGGACTCGAAGGTTTTTAATGAAAATGATGGTTCGCTCTATTTTCCTTCTTCTTGTGGCCGCAACCGCGCTCGCTCAGGCTCCAGTTAAGGCTGATCCCAAGCCTGCAACTCCAACCAGCGCTCACAAGACCGACCGAGCTGCGGCTTACTACCATTACACATTGGCTCACATGTACGAGGATCAGTTTGGGGTGTCGAACCGCTCCGAACTGGCCAGTAAAGCCATAGCGGAATACCGCATGGCAATCGATGCCGATCCGACCTCGGAATATCTCACGGCAGGTTTGGCGGAGCTGTACTTCAGAACCGGACGAATTCGCGATGCCGTGCTGCAGGCGCAGGACATTCTAAAAACTAGTCCCAACGACCTCGAAGCTCACAAGTTGCTCGGTCGGATTTATCTGCGGTCCATGGGCGACATGCAGGCGGGCAATGGCACCGATAACATTTTGAAGTTGGCGATTGAGCAATATGAGCAGATCGTTAAACTTGAGCCTGAGAGCGCGGACGATCACCTGCTTCTCGGCCGTTTGTATGCTCTGAATAACGATCTGCAAAAAGCCGAAGCCGAATACAAATTGGCGGTAAAGCTGCAGCCGGATTCAGAAGAGGCGATCACGACGCTTGCGCTTCTCTATAACCAGGAGGGCGACAGCACGCGAGCAGCTCAGACCTTGAGTTCCGTTCCTGATGCTGCGCGGTCCGCAAAACTTTATTCTGCTCTCGGTTCCACCTACGAGCAGCAAAAGAATTATTCCAAAGCTATTGATGCATACAAAAAAGCCATAGCTCTTGACCGGGATAATCTCGATGCGATTCGCGGTCTCGCGCAAAATCTGATGTTTGACGGGCAGACTGATGCTGCTCTAACCCAGTACAAGATTATTGCTGATGCCAATCCTGAAGACGCGGAAGCGTTTATCAGCATGGCGGAGATTTATCGCAAGAATGGCAAGTTTGACCTGGCATTGGACAATCTGAAAAAAGCCCAATCCATGGTGCCGGATTCGCTTGAAGTCCCTTACAACATTGCAGCCGTTTACCAGGCGCAAGGTCGCTATGACGAAGCGATCCCGGTGCTTCAGGATCTTCTCAAGAAGTCGGAGAAGCCCGAAAGCAGTTATAGCCAGAGTGAAAAGAATAATCGCGCCGTCTTCTTAGAGCGGCTTGGGACTATCTATCGCGACAATGGCAACAGCCAACTTGCGAACGATACTTTCCGCAAGATGTTGAGCTTGGGCGATGACAATGCGGTTCGCGGATATCAGCAGATCATTGATACCTACCGTGAAGCCAAGCAGTGGCAGCAAGCGACTGACGCGGCCAAGGAAGCGGCCGAGAAACTGCCTAACGATCGCGGCCTGAAAATGGTTTATGCTTCGCAGCTAGCCGATCAGGGTCAATCGGATACCGCCCTCCAGCAGGTCCGCTCCTTATTGAAGGGCACTCCCGATGATCGCGAAGTTTACGTCACACTCGGTCAAATGTATAGCCGCCTCAAGCGCTGGCCAGAAGCGGAAGAAGCTCTCGGCAAAGCAGAGCAGCTTTCAACGAAGCCCGACGACAAAGAGTATGTGCAGTTCTTGACCGGCTCGATGTATGAGCGTCAGAAAAAGAACGATAAGGCTGAAGAGATTTTCCGCAAGATTCTGGCAAGCGATCCGCAAAGCGCTATGACCCTGAATTATCTGGGATACATGCTGGCGGATCGCGGAGTGAAATTGGATGAAGCTTTGGGGTTGATCAAGAAGGCGGTTGATCTCGACCCGGCAAACAGCGCGTATCTCGATTCGCTCGGCTGGGTTTATTTCAAACTGGGCAAATATGACCAAGCCGAAGATAGTCTGACTAAGGCCTCGCAGCATATGGGAGCCGATCCGACGGTGCAGGAGCACCTCGGCGATCTTTACCAGAAAACCGGGCACCTGAAATTAGCCGTCACCCACTGGGATCGTGCGCTGCAAGAGTGGAATAAGACTGTTGCGGCGGAAGTCGACACAGATGATGTCACCAAAGTTCAGCGGGAACTCGAGTCGGCAAAGGTCAAGCTGGCCAAGGAAGAATCCACTAAATAGCTTTGACTCTTTAACGTTAGTCGGGGCACAAGCGTGCCGTCATCAAGTGCTAGACTTCTTTCATGCTCGCTGACTACGCGGTGAGAGTCGAACAATCCCGCGGACGCCGGTATCCTGAGCCAGCGCATCCCTACCGTAACGATTTTCAACGCGACCGTGATCGCGTAATCCACGCACGTGCGTTCCGTCGCCTTGAAGCGAAGACACAGGTTTTTACTCGCCGCCACTCAGACCATTTCCGCAATCGCCTTACTCATACCATTGAAGTAGCCCAAATCGCTCGCACCATCGCAGCGCAATTAAAACTAAACGTGGATTTAGTGGAAGCGCTTGCGCTTGTTCATGATGTTGGCCATCCTCCGTTTGGCCACGCCGGTGAAAAGGCCCTTGACGCGGAGATGCGCAAACACGGATTGTCTTTTGACCACAACCTGCACGCCTTAAGAATTGTGGAGGATTTCGAGCTGCGTTATGCCGCCTTTCGCGGCCTGAACCTCACTTTCGAAGTACGCGAAGGAATCATCAAGCACTCCCATGATTATTCCGCAGCGGAATTCCCTGAGCTCTCTGAATATTTGCTCGACCAGCACCCGCCATTGGAAGCCCAACTCATTGATGTAGCGGATGAAATTGCGTACAGCACCGCAGATCTCGACGATGGATACGAAGCGCACATGCTCACGCTTGCTCAAATTCGGGCAGGCATACCGGTGTTTGAACGCTTCTATCGCGAAGTCCAGCAAATCTATCCGGATGCGATTGAGAAGCTACAGTTCAACGAAACGTTAAAACGCATGCTCGACCGATTGGTGAGCGACTTGATCCGCAATACGGACGAACAGATCAAAGCCGCGAATATAAGGACGTTGGCGGACGTGAGAGCCTGCCCCAGAAGACTCGTCGCGCTAAGTCCTACAGTCGAACAGGAGCGCCGGAATTCGAAAGAATTCCTCTATCAGAACCTGTATTTCAGCGAGGCTCTCAACCCGGAAAAGAATGACGCGGAGCGGGTAATCGGCGAACTCTTCGAATTTTGGCTGAAACAGCCGGAAAACTTGCCCTTGAGTTACCGGGAGAAATCCAAGCAGGAATCGCTGCCCAGAATAGTTTGTGACTATATCGCGGGCATGACGGACACCTATATTTACGAACAATATGAAAAGTATTGCGGGGCAAGCTGATCACTCGAAAAGTTGGCTGAGGAGCGCCACTACTGCGCGTTTTAGCCCGCGAAGAATTTATACCAGCTCTGCCAAAATTACCCGTATGGACGCGGTTTTGCTCTCGCTTCTTCCGCACGAGGCTTACAATGTAATTGTAAATAAGAGACTTAGGTTGAGAGCCTATTTGGCCCCTGAGTTGTTATACGAGAGTACAGGTATCAGCATCTTAGATACTGGTAGTTCTGGTTGCGGGGCAGCGCAGGGTGTCAACGCAAAGCCGCAGATTCCAGATTTGATTTCAGTTTTTTAGACGCAAAATGCACGGAACACGCCCCGTTTTAGGCGTGCGGAGTGGAGCTAACGCTCCCATCGGAGGAAGTGAAATGAAGAATCGCGCACTCGTTACACTGTTCATAGCTGGGACGCTGGCCTTGCCGGCAATTGCACAGCAAACCGGTTCTACGTCCCAGGATCAATCCGCCACTACTCAGCCTGCTCAAACCACTCCCGCCGACCAGTCTTCGTCGACGGTTGGCGCCAGCGGAAAACAGCCGCTGCAGCCGGAAGCTCGCGAGGGCTTCTGGGGTAGAGTGAATCCTTTCGCTCGCAAGAAGTACGTACAACGGCAGACCGCTCCGATCCGTGATCGCGTGAACGAACTGGATGAGCTCACCGCCTCCAATTCGAAGTCGATTAAGGACACGGATGCCCGCGCCCAGCAAGGCATTCAGCTGGCCTCTTCAAAGGCCAACGAAGCCGACCAGCACGCAATTGATGCTGGCAACAAGGCCATGACGGCGCAGCAGACCGCGACCCAGGCGAACACTCGCATCGGAAACGTGGAACAGGTGGTCAGCAATATCGACCAGTACAAGGCTTCCAACCAAACCGAAATCCGCTTCCGTCCAGGGCAGGCTGTGCTGAGCAAGAATGCCAAGACGGCCCTCGATGATCTCGCCACTCCGCTGAAGGATCAGCGCGGCTACATCGTCGAAGTCCAGGGCTTCTCGTCCGGTAAAGGCCAAGCCGCAATCGCGACTTCACAACGTATGGCGGATGCAGTAGTCCGCTACCTGGTTGAGAATCACGATGTTCCGGTATACCGGATCTACGTAGTCGGCATGGGCAACGCGCCTGTTCCGAGCGCAGCTGACGAGCAGGGAACCAAAACAAAGCGTACCAGTGGTGGTCGCGTCGAAATCAGTCTTCTGAAGAACAACTTGGAAGCGCTGAATTCGGCTCCCGCTACCCCGGACCAGCAATCGGCGCCGAAATAACTCGCGCTCGCAAGTTAGGACTGCGGGGAAACCTGCAGCCCTCCCCCGGAAAAAGCCTCCTACGAAGGTAGGAGGCTTTTTCGTTTGCAGAGACGAAATTATTTTAGATACGGAGAGCCTTTCTCTATTCTGCTGCCGAGGTGTGATCGTGGATGATTCTCCACCCTTCAGGGAATTTGCGGAACACTAATGTGAACAGCCCGCGCGGGTTCTTTTCGCCGCTCTTCCCATCAGAGATCGCCAACTTCCACGCTCCCCGAACGAAGGCTGCATCCGGCGAAAGCGCCTGGACATTCAGGTCAGAGAACTCCAGCTTTCCCATCTCACGTCCTTCGCTCTGATACGTTTTGCGATAGTGATCGAGAGTGGATTCCCACCCGGAGTTCATTTTCGCTCCGGAGAAGAAAGTCAGATCAGGCGAATTCCAATATCCGGCCATGAAGCCCTCAAGATCGTGACGGTTCCAGGCGGCTTGTTGAGATTCGAGAACCTGCACAACTTGAGATTTCACATCGGGAGCGGGATTCTGTGCGGAAACTGATAGCGTAAAAAGGCTTAGTAGAAGAACTTCAATCAGCAGAGATCTGGGGCGCATTGCGGATCCTCCAAAGCGCACCAGTTTCGCACATCGAAGGAATGCTTGAGGAAGTTTGTAGGAAAGCTTCGCTAAATCTTACGCCCTGCCCTTTTTCGCCGCCGCCGCTAGCGCTCCAGCCCGTTCCCATGGACGCTTTGGCTTTTCTGCAGGGGGCTTGTCACGGTCCTTCACTCGATCGTATTGGTAGGACTCACTCACTGTTCCCAGAGATTCGTTGTAGAGATTAGGCAGCCCGAGACCTTCTTTCAGCTCCTCGGTAAACTGCTGCAGCGCCTTCAGATGGTCGGCAGTAGCCGGAATTTCGTTCTTTGCCGTCTTGAGAAACTGCTGATAGCCGCGGTTCACCAGCTTTGAGATTTCCGTTCCCACCATGCATCCCGGATAAGCGAATATCTTCACGCCTTCCGTAAGGTCTCTCTGGATGGCGGCTGAGCAGTTGTATTTCTTCAGGAACACGCGCCCGTTCGTACCCGGGGCTTCGAGCAGATCAAAGCCATGCTCGCGCAGCCAGTTCAGGGATTCGTCGTAATCCCGTCGCTTTACATCCGGTATCTTCGTTGCCATTGAGTGTGCCTGTTCCCTTTCAAATCTGCGGACACTACTTATACGCTCAATTCTTCCTAACATTAGATGCGCGGCGCCCTAAAAGATGCTCGGTCGCGAATCCCTGTATCCACTAACTCTTTTATAATCTAACCACAGGTTCCGGGCGCGGTACTTTGCACTTGAGGAACATTACTATAGTTAGGGAAGCGGCGTTTTATAACCATGCATCCTGTATCCTCGAAATCCGCGCAAGTCTCTGCTTCTTCTGTAGATACGGAGCCGTTACTCTCCGACTTAGATCGTTCTCCATCCTCCGCGCTAGGCATTCGGAATCTAGACCGCATCGGCAATACTCCACTCATTCGTCTTGAGCGGATCACTCGCGATCTCCCCGGAATTCAGATTCTCGGCAAAGCCGAGTGGCTCAATCCTGGAGGTTCCGTCAAAGATCGTGCCGCCTCAAACATCGTTGCCCAAGGTCGAGCCTCGGGAAAGTTCACCGAAGGAAAACATCTGCTCGACTCGACCAGCGGAAACACGGGCATCGCTTACGCCATGATCGGAGCCGCACAAGGTTTTCCGGTGACGCTCTGCATGCCTGAAAATGTTTCCGTTGAACGTAAGCGCATTCTGCATGCTTATGGTGCCAATATCATCTACACCGATCCCGCCGACGGTTCCGACGGAGCTATTCGCGCAGCTCGTGAACTCTATGCGAGAGAGCCCGACAAGTATTTTTATGCCGATCAGTATTCAAACGATGCGAACTGGCAAGCACACTACCATGGCACGGCGAACGAAATCTGGCAACAAACTGAAGGACGTATCACACACTTCGTATCCATGATGGGTACCAGCGGAACATTCGTCGGAACAACTCGGCGGCTAAAAGAACTCAATCCAAATATTCAGTGCGTATCCCTTCAGCCGGATTCTCCTTTTCATGGAATTGAAGGAGCCAAGCACATGGCCAGCGCCATCGTGCCCAAGATTTACGATCCGAAGCTGGCGGACGAAGACCTCGGTATCTCGACCGAAGAGTCGTACACGATGGCAATACGCCTTGCGCGGGAAGAGGGCATGCTGGTCGGCATTTCAGCAGCAGCGGCGGTTGTCGGATGTCTGCAGGTCGCGAGCCGGCTCAAGAAAGATGAGACAGGTGTGTTTGTAACCATACTTTGCGATTCAGGGGATAAGTATTTAAGCGAAAGATTCTGGGAAGAAGGGTGAAACGACCACAGAGGACGGAGATCACAGAGAAGAACAGAAGAATGCTTCTGAGGCTGTTGAAGTTTTGATTTCCTGTGCTTCTCTGTGCCTCTGTGGTGAAATCTTTCATGCTGAAGATAAACGCTAAACAATACGAAGCTCTTCGCCAGCATGGCGAATCAACTTATCCTCACGAATGCTGCGGAGTTCTTCTGGGCCAAATGGAAGACGATGGCACTCGCGTAGTTGCGTCGATTGCTAAGGCTGGCAACACGCGTACCGATTCGGCGCACAATCGCTACAACATCGATCCAAAAGAACTGATCCGTATCCAGCGCGAAGGCCGCGACCGCGGAGAAGACATTGTCGGCTTCTACCACTCTCATCCCGACCACCCCGCGCAATGGTCGCAAACCGACCTCGCTGAAGCTCATTGGTTCGGATGCTCGTATGTAATCACGAGCGTGGAAAAGGGCAAAGCTGTGTTGACGAACGCATTCGAGTTAACAGGGAATGACGAGAACGACAAAAAGCTAGTGGACGAAAGAATAGAAGTAAAATGACTCCGCTCAAACACTGCGTGCGTAAAACCGCTTAGGCTGAAAGCCCCAATCCAGAGCTCTTTTTCTGTGAATTTTAATCTGCCTGCAACATCCCCGCTTCCTCAAGGGAATACCCTTCAATTCATGCGCCAGAGATCTGGCACCTTCACGGAGAATTCAATGAGATACGAAAACATTTTGCGACGAGTTGTTGTTTGTGGTGCTCTCCTGACCGGCATGGCGGCGTTCGGTCAGGTTGTAGCATCGGCACCCTACACCGTTTCTACCTTTGTCACCAGTATCCCCGGCGTGGATTTCGCTCCAGATTCAATTGCCGTTCTGGACGGAAACGTTTTTGTCGGGTACGGTGACGGCGTGGCTCCCGACGGCTCCGATGGCAAGAGCAGCACTATTGTTGAGTACAAGATGAACGGCGATGTAGTCACGACTTACACCGTGCTCGGCCATAACGATGGACTTCGAGTGAACCCTAAGACGAAACAGTTGTGGGCGATGCAGAATGAAGATAAAAATCCGAACCTGGTAATCATTGATCCGATTGCTGGGACGCAGACGATGTACACATTCGGTCCAACTCCGCACGGTGGCGGTTACGACGATATCGCTTTCCGCGGTAACGATGTTTTTTTTAGCGCATCGAACCCAGCCAATAATCCGAACAACGCTCCTGCCATTGTGAAGGCACAAATTAGCGGAAACACCGTCGTGGTGACCCCGGTGCTGAGTGGCACTGCGACAGCGACAAATATTCCGACAAATACTCCTGTCACTCTCAACCTGCAGGATCCAGACTCGATGATCTTCGATCCATTCGGAGACTTGGTTCTCGACAGCCAAGCAGACGCCGAGTTGATCATCGTGCACCGCCCAGGGTTTACAGATCAAAGCGTTTATCATCTGCCCATACGGCAAAGCGGATCTCCGGTTCAAATCGACGATACGGTTTTTGCAATGTCGAGCCATGGAGTAATCCTGGTGGCGGATCGTGATGGGGAAACCGTCTACGCGATCTCACGAAACATCTTTGCGCCAAACGCGGCATACAGCGCAACGCCCACTTCCGTGGCAGAATTAAATTTCGATACCGGAGTTCTTAAGAACGTCGTGACCGGAATGGTGAGTCCGCACGGGATGGCTTTTATTAAGAAGTAGACAGTTGCAAGGTAGAGAGAGGCGGCCTAGAGCAGGCCGCCTTTTTTAGCAGCAACCCTGAGCTGATGACATGGCATCTGAGTAGCCGAAAAAGTTCCTTCTGGAGGAACTCGCCATGTCCAAGTTCTTCGTTGCCATCGCAATGATGGCAGTGTTAGCAATGACCTGCTCCGCCGCAACCTCTCCTGTAGAAGTGCTCTACGTCGCACAGCCCCAAGGCTCGAACATTTCACTTCTTACTTACAACGTAAACCCTGAAACTGCCGTTGCTCAGCAGGTTGGCAATCCAATTTCTATCGGAAGTACTTCGATTGACCCGCTCACGATTGGCAGCAAGCACTTCATCTATGTTTGGAATTCAACAGACGTCTGGCTGTATGTCACCAATGCAAAAGGTGTTCCGGCAGCCAATCCCGCGCAACATCTCACCTTCAATTTCGCGCATCCTGTAAACACGTTCCTGGCAGACCCTGATGGAAAATTTGCGTACGCTGGATTGACTTGGTACGGCTACCAGAATAATTCCTATGCCGCCGTGATGCTTTTTACGATCGACCAGTCCACCGGGAAGTTGACGAACACCGAACAGGTCGTTGCCAATTACGGTCCCAATGAGTACATAGGGCTCACCGGTTTTCGTTTCGGTGCTACCGGCAAAAGGCTATATGCGTCCTATTCCGACGACGGACCTCATACCTGCATTATTGGTTATGATGACTATCCGGTGAATCAGACCACGGGCCGATTAGGACCTCTGAAGAGTCTTTTCTACGCCCAAGCCGATTGCTCTGGACAAGGCGCGGTGACGGTAAACGACGTGTTCAGCGCATCTGCTAGCGCTTGTTGCAGTTCGGGCAGCGGATCTCTCGCGATTGCCTCTATCGCCGGCAAGCTCCTAGTCGCTTGTGAAAATACTCCGGCGTTCTGCGTCGATGATCCAGGGGCTTTAGCCTTCGACCCAGCCAGCAAGAACATCTTTTTCTCGGATATTGATGTGAATCAAGTCTTTATTGGTCATATTGATTTAGGCAAGTCGGAACTGATTGAGGCGCCTACTTCGATTCCGGGTCTTCCCGCAATTTACTTCAGTCCCGACAGTCGTCTCGTCTATGCAGTGAATTCCAGTTCGAACGATATTGGGATTTACACATTTCAATCGAGCACAGGGGATCTGATCTCGACTACCACGCTACCAGATCAAGGCAATGTAGGGATCGCAACGGCGACATTGCCGTAGCAGAGAAAAATCGAAAGCAATTGCATGGGGCTGCTTCGCAAATTATGCGGCTGCGCCCCGTGCGATCATGATCGTTCTGAAATCATGAGCCACGCCACTGCAGCACTGGCCAGAGACAGGCCTGCGCAGATCAGCATCACAATTCGAAATCCAAATACAAATGCTTCGCCGATCGATTTATTGATGGTGGCTCTCGTGCTGGGATCGAGATCAGCGGGCACTTGCAACCCGGCAAGTTTGGTTTCATTTGCATGAAGTTGTTGCAGAACGCTGGGCGGGAGCGGCACCTGAGCCAGTTCGTGGTTTAGACGAAAAGCGAACGCCTTCACCATCACAATTCCGAGGACTGCGATTGCGAGTACGCCCGCTACGCGCGCCACTGCATTGTTGATTCCAGAAGCCGCGCCGACTCGGTCTTGATTTACTGAGTTCATGACTACGGTAGTGAGAGGAGCTACCGTAACCGCCATCCCGAATCCCAGGACAACTATCGCGGGGAAGAATGCCTTCCAGTAGTTGTCTCCAATCGAAGGCACGGCGAACAGAACGAATCCTAAAGCGGCAATGATCGGCCCAATGATCAATGGACCTCTTGCGCCATAGCGCGCCACAAGCCCGCCAGACCAGCGGGAGAGAAAGAACATAAGCAAAATGAGTGGAAGGACCGCGGCGCCGGCTTTCGTTGGCGAATATCTCTGCACCTGGATCAGGTTCAACGGAAACAAAAAGAAGAAAATTCCGATCGCGGCATATAGGAAAAGCGTAAGCAGGTTCGCCCCAGCGAAGACGCGGGATTTGAATAATGTGAGCGGGAGCATCGGTGAAGTGACGTGAGACTCGACAAAGACAAACGCAATGAGACAGCCGATACCAGCAATCAAACTCCCAACAACCAGAGGATTTCGCCAACCCACGTTCACCGATTCGATAAACCCGACGACCAAACCACCCAATCCGACGGTGGCTAGAAACGCTCCGGACCAATCAATATTCATACGATCGGTATCTGTGCGACCTCCAGTGGCGCCGTGGCTCTCCGGAATCTTCCATACCGAAATGGCTATCACAACCGCCGCAAGCGGGAGATTGATAAAGAACACCCATCGCCAGGAAGCATGCTGCACCAGCCAGCCGCCGAGAACCGGCCCAATGGCAGTGGTGATCGCCGTAAAGCCTGACCACGTCCCGATCGCCTGGCCACGGCTCTTCTCATCAAAAGACGCACTGATGATCGCAAGGCTGCCGGGGACGAGAAGTGCAGCCCCCACGCCTTGAATGCTCCTCGCAATGATGAGTTGATGAATGCTCGCAGCCGCGCCGCAAGCAGCGGAAGCTATGGCGAAAATTGCTACGCCCACGACGAACATCCGACGGCGCCCAAACAGGTCCCCGAGCGAACCTCCCACCAGAATCAACGCACCTAGAAACAGTCCGTAAGACTCGACCACCCATTGCACATCCGTTACTGTTGCATGAAAGCTGGCTTGGATCGCAGGCAGAGCGACATTCACCACCGTGCTGTCGATGAAAGCCATGCTGGAACCAAGAATGGTCGCGATGAGAATCCACAGTCTGGCTTCTGCTGCACACGAAGGTTCGGCAGCCGTCGATTGGATTACAGCTTGGTCACAGGGCATTCTCATGGAGTCGCGATTCTACCGGGTCATGGATGCCAGCCAGGGCGCATCGGGTTCCTGAAGGCTAAAGATTAGGGAGCAGAGTGTCCAGCCGCGCTGAATCACTAGGGATTGTGAGTCTTCCCCTCGGAGGAAGCACATGGGAGAGATTCGAGATGTAACTGATGGACGTATCAACCACAAGAACTGCCTCCTGAAAATTCAAGAGGCGGTTCTTGTGCTTTTAGAGTGCGGCTCTAATAGCGCTCAGCCACAACGAAAAAATCGTTTATTGATGGAATGCCGATAATTCCCCCCGAAGTCGTGACATCTGAGGTAGCCACATCGAATCCGTAAATCTCAATGTAGTAGCCGGGATTAGAATAGGAGACTCCATAAACCAGTGTCCCATCCGGACTAAATTGGCTTACGTTATTTGGAATGTAGTGTGAGGTGTCGACTATTTTCTTCGCGCTCAGCTCAACTTTGTCGATCTGCGTCGCACCCTGCGAAATCGCCATAAAAACATATTTGCCAGAAGGATGAGCAACGCCACTGGCATAGCCACAAGCTTCCAACATGGTCGCCGTACATTGCACCAGCGGAGTATTGGTATTGGGTTGCACCGGATAAATATTCACACTGTTTACGCCTGGGTCATAGTTGTTCGGCGTGACGAAATCAAACATATGATTCCTCACGAACTGAACGTATTCTCCGCCCTCGGTCGCATTGTTCCAGCTATAAATCTGCACGTCAGGCCCAAGTGCGCCAGTCTTAAGATTGAGGGTGCGTTCGTTATAGGTCGCGCTGTTGCCGCCGTGGTAACTGCAACCAATCTCGTCGAAGAGATTGTTCCCGCTCGGAGCGAAGCCCATAATGGATAAGTAACATCCTTCGGTGCCCTCAGCTCCATTCGGGAGTATGTATGTCCCTTCGACTTGGGGTTGGCTGATCTTTCCCGCGTTTGGATCTACGACATATCGCTGAATCGTGTAGGCCGTATTGTAAAGCCCGCTGGGAGCTTCATAGACAGCGTAAAGGAAGTTGGTTTTGGGATTAATCTGGAGCCCATCGAAGCCGCTGGCGTTTATTTCTTGAACGGCGGGAACCTGAGGAACACCTGAAATGTCTGTGTCATACACCCAGAGATGTTTGTTCGAACTCGCGTCGTAAGCGACGACATACAGGAAGTGATCGTTCGGAGATGGATACAAAAAGTAAACGCTAGACGCATTCACTGTAAGCGGCGTGCCAACTTGCGTCGCGTAAAGCGTTTGTTGATTTACGTTGTAAGTGACAATCGTTGTGCCCTCGACTACATAAACAACTTGAACTGTCGAGGACGATGGTTGAGCAGCAAAAGAATTTTGCGGGTTGGGGTTTTGGGCCAGAGCAAAGGAAGCAAAGAAGAGGATCAAGCAAAGGAACGCTGCGCGCGACATAATACACCTCCTGGCGAGCGTCGATTCAGATGAGAGTTCAGGAACACAGGTTGCTGTTGGTTCCTGCTTAGCCCCTTACTGAAGAGCGTTCACGCTCACCACAGCGGAGCCACTGATTCTTCCTTGAATACTGGCGGCCGTCCTCCTTTGTTCGAGAGATGGATCGTCGCCAGAAAGGGCTTTGCTTGCGGATCATAGGTTACGGTGATGCTTCCGCCTTTGCCTGCTGAGCCATCCCAGCCATCGCGTCCACTCATTCCATCGCTTCCACTGCTTCCATTTGGGGTTCCTACGCCGCCTGAGCCTCCTCGTCCGGCGCGGCCGCCTTTTCCTCCTGAACCTCCGGGACCTCCGTCAGCTTTTACTGTCAAAGAACCTCCTTGCGGATCGATGAGGTACAACTTCTCCTGCTTTGCCGCAGGCACGCCTACCGCAGACACAGCAACTTGCAACAGGGGATGGCTGCCTGGTCTGAGCGCCACCCGGATTTGCACTGACGGCGCGTTCCCTCCAGCTCCTCCCTCTTGGCCATCCGAGCCATTGCCTCCGTTCGAGCCATTTCCCCCCGGAGAAGGATTATTCGGATCGATTGATCCCATGCTGCCGCTCGTTCCGTCCGTTCCATCCATGCCGTTCGAACCGCTGTAGCCGGGACTGCCGGAGAAATTCGCGCTGTAGGCATGGTCGTAGCGCAAAGGAATGTCGAGCTCGGCGCGCAGATCAGGATGGCTGGGCACCGTGATCGTCACATGTGGGTCTTTCCCGTCACTGATCCTTGGATCACGGGAAAGGGACACAACGCCTTTTTGATTGGCGGTTACCACACTCGCCGTGACCGTGAGGTCCTTCCACAGAACCTTTCCGTTGCCCGCTCCTTCCGTTTGCAAAATTTTGCCGTCCGGTTCGGTGACTACCACTACCAGCGGCAGTTTCTCTCCCGGCGCGATTCCCGGACCTTTCAATACGCTGGCCTTAATTGAGGCGATGGGAGTCTTTTCGAGATAAACCTTCCACCCCATGCGGACCTGCATGGATGTACAGCCAGCCAATGCGAGTGAGGCGATCGCTAGGCAGGCTGTCCAACCTGCGGATCGAACAGACTGCCGAGTGGCTGTACCAACAGAAGAAGCAGGAGCTTTGAGCATTGTGGTTCTCCGTCTACGGCATCAAGGCCGTTCCGAAAACCGGATTTTGGAACCCAATCTAGTCGAAACCGATCCACGCGAGATGCTGATGAATCGAACACATTATCAATCAGCATGTTGTGAGCTGCTTTGCAATCGCAAGTAAAGTTTTGTGAAAGATTGCTTTCGGACCGGAAAAGTCTATTCGCTACCGGAATAACAGAATTAGTAATTCGGAAGATCGAGATAACTGCCAGATGGCCGACAACTCCATCTCCATCCAAAATCGTCGCATGCGGGAAGGGTACTGCTTGGGACTATAATTGCGCCCACCATGGCCCTTACCTCTGGGACGAAACTCGGGCCGTATGAAATTCAATCGCCAATAGGTGCTGGCGGTATGGGTGAAGTGTATCGCGCTCGGGACACGCGGCTGGATCGCACCGTCGCCATCAAGATCCTCCCTAGCCACCTCTCAGACAATCCCGAAGCTAAAGAGCGTTTCGACCGCGAAGCCCGGTCTATCTCATCTCTAAGCCATCCCAACATTTGCCATCTCTACGACGTCGGCGCGCAGGACGGAATCAGCTACCTAGTGATGGAGTATCTAGAGGGCGAGACACTGGCCGATCGGTTACACAAAGGACCGCTGGCCCCAGAACAATTTTTCAAAGTTGCAAATGAGATATGTGAAGGTCTGGAGAATGCCCAGCGCAATGGAGTAATCCACCGAGATCTGAAGCCGGGCAATATCATGTTGACCAAAAGCGGATCCAAGTTGATGGACTTTGGTTTGGCAAAGTCGGTCTCCGCGACAGCCGCACCAGCTTCCGGCCTCACCATGACCATGAGCACACCGTCTCCAAGTCACCCACTGACGGCGCAAGGCACACTGGTGGGAACCTTTCAGTACATGTCGCCGGAGCAGTTGGAAGGAAGAGATCTCGACGCGCGTAGCGACATTTTTTCTTTAGGCGCCGTGCTCTACGAAATGTGGACAGGTGTTCGCGCGTTCCAGGGAAAGACACAGTTGAGCGTGGCGTCCGCGATTATGGAAAGGGAGCCGGCGCCGCTCGGTGAAATCAAGCCGCTTACTCCGGCGAATCTGGATCACGTCGTGATGCGATGTTTGGCAAAGGATCGCGATGAACGGTGGCAGACGGCACGAGACCTCGCAAGTGAGCTCAGATGGACCCGCGAGAGCGGTAGCCACGCGACGCCTCCGTTGCTGCCGGGGAAAACGAACAGCGCCGGAGCATTGCGTCGATTTTTCCCTTGGATGCTATGCGGCTTGCTGGTAGCGGGGTTGATCGGCTTAATGATCGTTCGCCGCAGCGCGAAATGAACTGCGCAAGCAAGTTATTTTTTGGCGGTGCTGCCGTTTCCGGTGCACGATATGGCGGTTGCGCCAAACGGGCACACGATCGCGGTTGTGGGATTCTCCGAATCGGAGAGGGCCAATGTTCTGTGGCTCTATGAAGTCGGCGGCCGAGAGGAGAGGAGACTTCCGGAAACCGAAGGAGCGAGTTTTCCTTTCTGGTCTGCGGACGGGAAGTCGCTGGGATTCTTTGCTGACGGAAAACTTAAGAGGTTAGAAGTAGCGGGCGGCCCGGTGCAGGTGATCTGTGATGCTCCCTCGGGTCGTGGAGGAGCATGGAACAAGGATGGAGTGATTGTGTTTACGCCAAGTGGACAGCAGAGTGATGGACTGTACCGAGTGTCCGCAAGCGGTGGGTCACCGATCCGGATCACGCTCCCGGATGCGAGTCGCGGAGAAAACAGCCATCGCTGGCCGATGTTCTTGCCGGATGGAAAGCATTTTGTATACTCGCTGCGAATACTTCCGGCCAGTCGAATCTTGGCGCGATTTATGTTGGCGCACTCGATTCGAACGAGAAGAGATTCGTCACAAAGGCGACCGGTAATCCGGTCTATGCAGCGCCGGGATATCTGCTTTTTTCCCGCGACAAAAACCTGTACGAGCAAAGATTCGATGCGAACAAGATCGAACTGTCAGGGGAGCCGGTTTCGCTGCGAAGGGATGTGGCTTACCTGCCAAGAATCCAGCGCGCGATTTATTCAGCGTCCGATACTGGAATGTTGGCGGCACGAGTTGGCAGCTGGAGTAGCGCTCTCAAGGCTGGTCTGGCGCGATCGGAAAGGAAATGAGATTGGAGAGGTTGGCAAGCCGGAAGTTTATGCCAATTTCGCCCTTGCGCCGAACGGCAAAGCGCTGGCGTTAGACAAGACGGATCAAGAAAACCAGAACGCAGACGTGTGGACGTACGATCTGCAACGAGGCAGCGTGAAGCGCATGACGTTTGACCCAGCAATCGATTCGACCCCGGTGTGGAGTCCGGACGGTAAGCGGATCTTATTTGCGTCGAGCCGGGACAAACTGTTTCAGCTGTACATAAAAAACGCAGATGGAGCTGAAGAAGAAAAGTTGTTGGCATTAGATGCTTCCGATAAGGCCGATAAATATCCGAGTGATTGGTCGCGCGATGGCAAATACCTCTTGTACGAACGGTCAACGGTGGCAACCGGGCTATGGGTCGCCGAAATCGCGGAATTGAAGACCAGAGCGTTGGTAAACGGTCCGTTCACCACGAAGAACGGCCAATTTTCGCCAGACGGCAAATGGGTGGCTTACACCTCGAACGAGAGCAGCAAATGGGAGATTTATGTTACCTCGTTTCCCGAGGCCCATGGGAAGTGGCAAGTCTCCAGCGCCGGAGGAACCCAGCCGCGCTGGCGAGGAGACAGCAAGGAACTTTTCTACCTGGCGTCGGACGGGAAAATGATGGCCGTGCCGGTGACAGCCGGGACGAACTTCGATGCGGGAGCTCCAGTGGCTCTGTTCCAGGCGAATTCGCGAGAATTGGTCGCCACATCAGAGCTGGTGACATACGACGTCACGAAGGACGGCGAGCGGTTTCTTATAAATACGCAAATAGAAAAAGCGGAAATGCAGCCGATGATGTTGATCCTGAATTGGGCTGCCGACCTGAATAAGAAGTGATGACTCTGCTATAGAAACCCCAAATGGTCAGGATATTTGGCCTGTAAAGAACTCACCAAAAGTTCGAACTGCGCATGGCGTCGCAGATTTTCCAATCGCGGGTCTTTGAGAAAATATGGCCAGCATGCGAAACCAGTATCGACGCTGCGTTCAAGCCATTCAAACGCCACTCCAGGCCGGTCAAGCAAAGAAAGAACAGAGGCGATCTGATAGTACGTATGGTGCGCATGACCAAAGGATTTCGGATTCGTGCAGGCTTGGTTCATGCACTGCAGCGCAAGCTCGGATTCGCCAGTCGCTGCGTGCACCACACCTTGAAGGCTGATGATCAGGGATTCGTCTGGCATGAGAGTCGCGGCTTCCTTAAGTAAGCCCTTGGCTTCATCCCACTCGGCGGTAAGGATCGCGAGCTCCAGCGCGAAATGAAGGGCGTATTTACTTGCTGGATTTTCCACTCTCCATCTCTGCAATTCTTCACGGGCGAGTTCGTATTCTCCGCTCCACAGGTAGATTTGGGCAATGCTGTGGCTGATGGTTTGTTTGGGATCTAATAGCCTGCCTCTCTCATACATCGTGCGAGCATGATCAAGCAGACCGATATGCGCGAGGATGGTTCCGAAGCGGTTGTAGGCATGCGGCAGATTCTTTTGCAGCGCGAGTGCACGCTTCAGTTCTGCAATTGCCTCGATATGCTGAAAGTTTTTCGATGGTCCCCATAGTAGGAATCCCTTGGCTACATGTCCTTCGGGCAGAGCAGGATTGAGCGCTAGTGAGCGCTCGCAATGAAATTCGGCCTTCTCCAGCCAGTTCCGGCTAGGATCGAATTCGAAGTGGCGCGCCGCGCATACGAAGGAGAGAATCGCATGCGCTAGCGCAAAGGCGGGATCGCGAGCCACGGCACTCATTAGAAATTGCGTAGCTTCTTCCAATAACTTGGCGTCTCCCGAAGAACTACGCCGATAGCCCTCTATGAATTCAGCGTAAGCAAGTGGATCGCGGCTATAGCGAGCACGACTCTCAACGCTCGGCGTGTGAAGAGGACGCTTCAGGGCTTTGGCTGTATGGGCGGCGATCTCGTCGATGTGCTCGAACGGGCGAGTGATATCGAGAACAAATTTTTTTATGAAACGACTGCTTTGCGAATGGGAGTCAAACAGTTCCACGCACAAGCGCGATTCTGTCTTGGAAGTCTGAATAGCGCCGTGCACAACGAACCGGACTCCCAGTCGCGCAGCAATCTCCGCGGCCGTAGCGCTAGTTGGTACATTCAAAATCGTCGATGTTGGCAGGACGTCAACACCCTCCAAATTCGCGAGGCGCGAAACTGAGGCATCGGCAAAGCCTAAGCAAAGACCCTTATCGTCCTCGAAATCCCCGAGAGGGCGAAGTGGAAGCACTGCGAGTGACATACGGTCCGCGTCCCAAGGTAAATCGTTCGTCATGCGCATGTTGCCGTCTGCGTATGTTTGCAAATCGGCGTGTGGGCGAAGCGGACCAATTAAACGGATAGGTCCGATGAGCCGATAGCCTTTGCCAACCACCGTTTCAAGGAAACGCGGTTTCGCTGCATCGTCACCCAAAGCTGTGCGAATTTTCCGCACAATGTTATTGATGTTCCGCTCGGTATCGACAAAGAGATCCGAGCGCCACAGTTTAGCGACGATATCTTCGCGGGAAACCAACTGCTCTCGCCGCTGAACCAAAAAAATCAGGAGCTCCATGGGTTTCTTTTCGAGCTTAACCCTTCGCCCGCCGCGGCGGAGCTCGTAACGACCGAGATCAAGCTCAACAGCACTCAATTTAGAACGTGACATGGAACTCATTTCGACGAATAAACCTATATTCACCAATAGGCTACGAAGATACACCAAAAATACAGAAAAGATATTCAGCGGTCATTGCAACCTGCCGGAAATCACGCGATATTGGCTTCAATAAATGCGACACGACATTGAGGAGGAACACCCATGAAACGAAATTTGTGCCTGATGCTGGCGTTGTTGGCCGGAATGTTATGGATAGGCAAGCCCGGCAGCCTAAGTGTTAAGGCCGCCGCTGCTTCCGCGGAGAAAAATGTGTTTACGCCGGATGCAATTCAATACGGTCCAGCACCGTCGTTTGTGGCGCCTGGTGCGCAGCTGGCTGTGCTTGAGGGTAATCCGATGGCATCGAGCGGCGACTACACCGTGCGTCTTAAAATGCCAGACGGATACAAAATCGCGCCGCATTGGCACCCCAAACGCGAGAACGTGACCGTGATTTCGGGCACGTTTAAAGTGGGTATGGGCGATCACTTTGTGGAGGGCAGCATGCTCAGCTTTCCAGCGGGTAGCTTTGCCTATCTCGATCCTGACATGCACCACTACGCCATGGCTAACGGCGAGGTGATAGTCCAGATTCATGGAATGTCTCCGGTGCAATTCAACTACGTCAATTCAGAAGACGATCCAAGCCGGAAGAAATAGTCGCGATGATCAAAGTTCATGCGCGTTAATGTTCACGTCAATGAATGTCGTTTGGACGTCCCAGCCGGACGTCAGATGACAATAAAATTGAAAGATTCCAGGTGATCGATCTTATTGAATGGTGTTTACTAGCGATAAAAAAGGCGCGACCGTTTGGGCCGCGCCTTTTTATTTTATCTCTACCTCCATTGTAGCTGGTTGGATAGGGAAATTGCGCCACACTTTCACACTTTATATTGTCCCTGGAATGATGAGCTTCGGAAGAATTGACGGCAAAAGGGGGCTTGACAAGATTTTTTGCATTTCCTGCATAGGTGTCAGGAAATCGGGCGAAATCAGGCCCGAAACGGGAAGATTAGGATGGGAGGTGTTGAATATTTTGCATCGGAATGTCGGACGCTTTTTTTTACTGTCCGCTCATATTTTGATTCCTGTTTGGGTAATTTCTGCTTAGGTTCTAGGTTTAAAAAATCAGCGACCCGTCGGACCTCCACTCATTTAGCGTCCGCTCATGAGAGTCTGTCCGCAAACGTAACATTAATAACTATTTCTAAGCGACTCTTGTGCGAGGAACTAACCCGGTCAACAGCATTTTTACTGAAGAGAAATGCTCGAACTGCCTAGAAATTACAAAATCAGAACAGAATTAATTAATCGGCTTATTGGGTAATTTCTTTGTTAATTATTCGCCCATCGTCTACGTCAGAGTAGGCGGTCTTCCCCAGATTTTCCCGGCTCTCTAGTACTTAACAAAATTATTTGGGCCAAGTGTTCAATTTTGACTTCGGTGAGGACACCAATGTCTATGGGCCAGCGATCTCTTCTATACCTCGTTGTACTCACGCTTTTTGTTGGGCCGGTTGTGCAAGCTCAAATTTGCAGCAACGCCGCGCCACCCTGTCTTGATCAGCCGACCACCGAAGCAAAGGAAATTAGTGGCCATTGGACGACCGCTGGCGTCGCACCTGCGGTGGGAACAGTTGTTCACATCAAACTTAACGCCACAGACCTTGGGGCCGTAAAACTGAATGCGGTTAGCGGAGAATTCAGTTTCACTCTCCCATTAACTTGAATCAATACGACTCCGTAAGCGCATTTCAATTTGCTCCAGCGGTTGTTCCTGCCATTAACGTAGGGCCAGTTTCAGTACAAGGAGGTAACACTTGCGACACTCCTCGGAAACCCTGTATCGATCAACCGACTGAGGGAGATACCAAAATCACCGGCAGCCTGACTGGCAATCCACCTAAGGGTACGATCGTCACAATCGCAATTAACGGCAACGTTGTGCCTGACACGTATGGCCAGATCAAAGGAAAAGTTCACTTTCATCAACTTGCATCCACTGAGCCAGTACGACACAGTTGAAGTAGTCCAATCTTTACCGCCTGTTCCCGCCGGCGGACTGCAGCCAACCACGGGCAAAGTGATAGTTAAAGCTGCATCGATTACCAACCTTAAACTCAACATTCCCCCAGCCTCTGCTTCGCTTGATTTCGGCCATCAGGCTATGCAGACTGCGAGCGCGGTAAAAACAGTCACCATCACCAATTCGACGAGCAACGATGTTGATATCGAAGATCTTTCGACTACTGTCACATCGACCAACTACACAATTTCTTCGAATACCTGCATCAACACCATTGCAAAAAAGGCAAACTGCAGCTTTGGGATAGCTTTCGCCCCTTCGAAGTCTGGTCCAGCGCCCTGGTTCCAGCGAAAGAGATTTTGTTGTCATCGTGCCGAAACTACCAGAGGCTCGGAGAAGATATGAAGACCTACGACGTGAATACGGAAAGAATAAATTTTCTAAGGATCAAAACGGAGCTATCGAGGACATCGAGCAGAGCTTTCAGGCCATCTCGCTAACTGCTATTCCGGATCATTGGAAGTACCCTCTCACTCGCGCTGTTGTAGGGATCGATCTGTCAGCGCCCAGTGCACAGACTATAAAGCAAGCCTACTTCGTCGATTTCGATCTTTTAGCACCGTTGAAAGTACCTGGGTTACGGAAGAATGAAGATCCCATTGAGAATAGGCTCTGGTTATGGTTTAATCCAAGGATTACAAGCCTTCCTCAGGCCGCAAGTTTCAGCGCTCTTTCAACCATTAATGCTACCGGCTCATTTCTAAGTCAGGAAACGAGCAAAGGTTCTGTAGGAGATATTCAAGGTCTCGATGTGAACGGAGGATTTCAAGTCGCCATTGTTAAGCCTCGCGATGGCATTCCATGGTGGGCCGAGTATGCAAATACTCAAGCAAGGCTCTCCCCGTCACTGCTCGTCAGGGGTAGGAATGAGTACGCCGTTCTCGACAGGATAAAACCGATGTTGTTTCGCAGGTGAACCAGAGTATCTGTGATGCCTTCAATGTCAACGCAAGTCTCCCGCGTAACAGTCCATCCTATTCGGTGAGCAACGCTGGTGGTTTGGTCTGTGTGCCGGGAACCTCACCATCAACCTCGCCGGTGATAGAGGCTCCTAAGAACGTCAACCCAAGCGGTATAGCTTCCTACGTTGACTTTGTTATTCCTGAGCGGTCACGGTTTTTTCGTAAAGCTTTCGTAGGCTTTCGCCTTAAGACTTCTTCAGTCGTACGATTAAAGCCGACTGCTATCCCCCGCGTCAGCCGCGAAAAGGGGGATTGCGACGGTCTCTATGACATATTCCCAGGGACCATCGATTTGACAGTGGGAAAAGACGAAGCAGTGACAGCCGGTCACATGTCGACTTGGCTATTTCGTCTGGACGCTAATTATCCGTTACCTTTTTATCAAGGAATTCATCTTTTCGCATCTATGTATACCGGAATTACGGGAAACCAAAAGACTCAGCCCTATAACTCATACAGTATCAACACTCCTGTTACCGGCGCCAGCAATGACTCCAATACATTTCGATACGCATTACAACCGCTCAACCGAGACTATTTCCGCGTTGGTATAGGGGTCGATCTAATACAACTCTTTAAGAAAACTTCAAGCGGCGGTCAACCAAATTCATCCCAAGCAGCAACTGCATCCCCAGCAACACAATAGGCCTGAGTCTTTACGCGTTCTCCTCGTCCTGCATCTTCGGCCCTTCCTGTGGCATCATTATGGTCTATGACAAAGGTCCACATTCCTACGCCCTTACGCCAATACACCGGCAAGCAGCCTGCCGTTGACGTTAAGGGAGGCACCGTCAACGAAGCTCTCGCCGACCTCGTATCGCAACATCCTGATCTGCGCCGCCATCTTTATAACGATGACGGCAAGCTGCGCGCTTTCGTGAATGTCTACCTGAACGACGAAGACGTGCGCTACATGCAGAAAGAGGCTACGGCAGTGAAAGACGGTGATAACATTTCTATAGTGCCCTCGATTGCCGGAGGCCGCAGTTGATTGCCGAATTTTCAAATTTCAGGATTGCGGAATTGAAAACTACTCTTACGATCCGCTGTTGTTGTACCTCCTGTCGTTAGCTCGTCGTTAGTCATTGGCCGTTCGTCGTTGGCTTTTAAATTCGTCAATCTGAAAATTCTATAGTCCGTAAATTATTGAGGTACTCATGTCCACCACAATCGAAATTAAACCCGAAGCTGCAACTGCAACGACTCTCTCCAATGACGAAATCCAGCGCTATTCGCGCCACCTTATCATGCCCGAGGTCGGCATGGAAGGTCAGTTGAAGATCAAGAACGCGCGCGTGCTCTGCATCGGAGCAGGCGGACTCGGCTCTCCGCTGGCTCTGTATCTGGGAGCAGCAGGAGTAGGGCACTCTCGGCATCGTCGACTTCGACGTGGTCGACTACACCAACCTGCAGCGCCAGATCATCCACTCGACAGCCGACGTGGGACACAAGAAGCTCGATTCCGCAGCCGAGAAACTGCAGGCGATGAATCCGTTTATCAATATCAAGAGGTTCGACACTCGCCTCTCCAGTGACAACGCCCTCGAAATCTTCAAAGACTTCGACATCATCGCCGATGGCACTGATAATTTCCCGACGCGCTACTTGGTGAACGATGCCTGCGTGATCTCAGGTAAGCCGAATGTCTACGCTTCGATCTTCCGCTTCGAAGGCCAAGCCAGCATTTTCGGAACCGAAGAAGGCCCCTGCTACCGCTGCCTCTATCCTGAGCCGCCGCCGCCAGGGTTGGTTCCCTCTTGCGCCGAAGGTGGAGTGCTTGGCATTCTGCCCGGTCTTCTCGGAGTGATCCAAGCGACAGAGGTCATCAAGCTCATCCTGGGAGCGGGCGATCCGCTCATCGGACGTCTATTGCTGGTCGATGCGCTCGGCATGACTTTCCGTCAACTGAAGCTGCGCAAGAATCCCGATTGCCCGGTATGCGGAACGCATCCGACCATTACCAAGCTGATAGACTACGAGCAGTTTTGCGGAATTCGTGGTGAGGAGGCCGAGGTGGCAGCAGATACATCCGACATACAGGTTGAAGATTTGAAGCGCCGTCTGGACGCAGGCGAAGATATTTTCGTGCTCGATGTGCGCGAGCCGCACGAATACCAGATCTGCAATATCGGAGGCCATCTGATCCCGCTGGGTGATCTGCCGAAGCGAGTGAGCGAACTCGACTCTAGTCGCGAGATCGTAGCCCATTGCCGCTCAGGAGTAAGAAGCGGCAAAGCGGTAGACTTCCTGCGGCAAGCTGGTTTCAAGAAGGTTAGAAATATGGCGGGAGGAATCCTGGCCTGGGCGGATAGAGTCGATCCGAAGATGCCCAAGTACTAAGATCGGTCGTTGATCGCGAGTCGTCGGTCGGCGGGTGATTGCTCCCGATTCAGTATAACCGATGTCTAGTTATCAGGAGCCTTGGATCAATTTCGGGAGCTGTCTTCGCCCAGTACGTGGCGATCAACTCTGCTTATGTTCGTAACAGAATATATGTCGATGAACTCTGGAGTCGAGGGTAGGCGGCAAATTCATTAACTTCGGGCGACATGTTACCTGTGACGCAGGCGCGACTTTGGAGTTGCAAAAAACTAAAGACGGCCCGGAGCCCCCCGAGGCCGTCTTTTTTTAGCCCTCCCGGTTAGAAGGGGTCGAACAACTACAGAGTAGCGACCATTTGTTGCAGAAATATCGCTAAGGGATGAATTGTTCGTGAATTGCAGAGATAAAGTTTTTCTAGAACTCCATGTTTTCTAGAATTCCAAGTGAAAGCGGAACCCCGGAACCAGCACCGGGCCACGGTCCCGGTTGTATCCCGGATTATTGATGTGCTGCAGATCCGGTCCGATGAAAAGTCCACGCCACACATGCGCTGTGTAGTAGCTTTCCTCAATATTTTCGCGACCGTAGTTGAGCCCGCCATCGCCGAGCAAAAACCCTAGTCCACCCAGCGCCAAATAATGCTGGTGATCCGCGGAAATACCGTTTGATGCAAAAGCGGTGCCGACCTTGTCGAATTTGCGATGCCATCTCTTGCCGACGAAGTCCGCGCCGAAAGCGATCGTCTCATCAACCTCGGTGTACGCGTACGATTCATGCTGGCCTTCGTTCCATCCCCAGCGCGCAAAGCCGCGCAGTTCTGGCGTGAACACATGTTCGATGTTGACTCCGAAACCGTATTTCACTGTCGTTTGCAAAGGATGAGCCCTTATCTCTGGGCGCGGAGTGATTCCTGCCAGAAAGTTTTTCACCGCGTCCCGGTAGACGCCCATGTTGGCGTGGTTTTCATAACCCAAGAGCCGCACAATGGTCGTGCGATTCGCGCCAATCTTGGGATGTAGTTCAAGCTCATAGTTCTCCCCTCGAGCCCGCCGAAGACTCCATACTAAATCCGGCCCATTTGCGACCGTTGGCATCAGGGCTTCAGCGAAATGGAATGCCCAGTTGCGGTCGCGATATTCGGCGAACACTCCGAAAGTGTATCCGCGGGTATCGGCGGCATAATCGTAAGCCCCATTGTTAACCAGGGTCCAGTTCATGAATTGAAAATGGCTGTCGCTGCCAACACTGTTAACGTCCAGAAAATCCGGCAAAGCAATTTTGCCGGCACGAATCTCTAAACGTCGTACCGGGAGGCGAGTTGCCAAAGCCAGCGGCCCACGCGGGACCTCCACCGTCTCATCGCTCAACGGAATGATTTCCCGCACCATCACCCGCGCCATATAAGGCGCCTTGGAAAGCAGCGGATTACGTACCACATCGATGTTTGTTTCCCCTGCCAAGCCAAGCGCATCCGTTAGTCCGCCGCCGCTGGCCTCTTCCAAGTCAAAAAATACTTCGGTAGTGTTGCTCAACTGATAGCCGAGAAACAAAGTGGATACATTAGACACGGCGCTCTCGGCGTGTGAGTGCAGGCTATTTGGTCCGCTGTATTTTGCATAAAAAGATGGATGGTACTGAAAGATGATGTTGTCCTGCCCCGAGATCCAGTAGCGCGTCGTCCCCGGATGCGAAAACATGGTGACAGCGGGATCATCCGCCACAGGAGAGTTTCCAGGCGCGTTGGAAGAAGTATCCGACTGCCCCCAAGCGAACGTAGCCAGCAACAACAGCGCCAGTCCAAAACTCCAGGTAGTGTGCTGACGAACCACACGCCAAGATCCATTTACGATCAGCAATCATCCTCCAGGGAATTCCGTACTGGTAGCAATGGGCAAAATCAAGTCCGCGCGGTCCGCCAAACCCATTTACGTTAGCGTGAGTATACAATAATATATTAACTATAGTTAAATATGATTTTTTTTTGGCAGCGTATGAAATCCATGCCGTCCTGGAACATCAAGTCAATAGTTTATACCGTAGTGGGGTATAGTATATGATACTCGGGGTATGGTATAGTCCAGTGAAATATGCATACTGCGGAAAACAAGCAGAAACTCATTTTCCGAGTGCGACGCATTCGCGGCCAAATTGATGCCATCGAACGCGCGCTTGTCGAAGAAAAAGATTGTGGTGACGTTCTGCAACTCATCACCGCAGCACGTGGCGCTATGAATGGCCTAATGGCTGAGTTGCTGGAAGATCACGTTCGCTTTCACGTGCTTGACCCCGCACGGAAGCCGACTTCCGGGCAAACCGCTGCCGCCGATGAACTGATCGGCATTGTCCGTTCGTATCTCAAGTGACGCCGGCAACGCTGGCAGAAAGTCCTTGCGCATGCTGCAACAGAATTTCCGAATCACCAAAAGTTAAAGGACGGCCCGGAGCCCCCCGAGGCCGTCCTTTAAACCCTCCCGGTTAGAAGGGCAGGTGCTGCAAACAGGCTACCGCCCGCGTGTTGCAGGACTGTTTCGAGATTGTGAATTTCCCGTGAATCCAAGAGCAACGCTTATTCGAGCTGCCTGCTCAGTTCGGTGTCAACGCATAATGCCAACATTCAGCGCACTTAGGTAAAAACTGCGAGTTACTCCGGTTTACCTGCCCAAATCTGCTGAAACACTCTCACAAAGTTTCTCCACTGCTACTATATGGGTGCATTGTCACAGGAGCCCAATGCCCCGCAAAACCGATATTTCGCGTCAGCTGCAGACGCGCGCTGAGCAACTGATTCCCGGAGGTGTCAACTCCCCCGTGCGCGCATTTCGCTCCGTGGGCGGCGATCCTCCATTCATCGTTCGCGGCCAGGGCTCACATTTGTGGGACGCCGACGGTAATGAGCTGATCGACTACATCGGATCATGGGGACCACAGATCCTCGGCCACGCCGCTCCTACCGTAGTCGAAGCCATCATGAACGCCGCCTGCAACGGAACGAGCTTCGGAGCCTCGACTCCGAGCGAAGCCGATCTCGCGGAAATCGTGATCTCTGCTTTTCCGCACATGCAGAAAGTTCGCTTCGTGAGTTCCGGCACTGAGGCTACTATGTCTGCGATTCGTCTAGCCCGCGCCTACACTAAGCGCAAATACATCGTGAAATTTGAAGGCTGTTATCACGGACACGCCGACGCACTATTGGTGAAAGCAGGTTCCGGTATCGCGACCCTCGGCATCCCGGGATCGGCGGGCGTTCCCGAGGAGTTTACCCAGTTCACCCTCGCGCTACGCTTCAACGATCTCGAAGTGCTCGAACAGGCATTCGCAAAATTCAAACATCAGATCGCGTGTGTAATTGTTGAGCCGGTCGTTGGCAACATGGGATGCGTTCCGGCGTCGGGTGGATATCTAGCCGCTCTGCGTGCAATTACCAAACGAGAGAACACTGTATTGATTTTCGATGAAGTAATGACAGGGTTCCGCCTGGCTTTTGGTGGCGCGCAGCAACTTTACGGAATCAATCCTGACCTGACCACCATGGGCAAAATTATTGGCGGAGGCTTGCCGGTGGGAGGGTACGGTGGCCCATCGGAAATTATGGATCTGGTCGCCCCTCTGGGCCCCATGTATCAGGCAGGAACTCTCTCCGGGAACCCGCTGGCCATGGCCGCAGGACTCGCCACGTTGATTTATCTTCGCGAGCACAAAGAGGAAATTTATCCGCGCCTGGAAAAATTAAGCGGGGAACTCGTGGATGGAGTTGCCGCCTGCGCGAAAGAAGCGGGAGTGAACATGTGCAACAATCGGGTCGGTTCGATGTTCACTTGGTTCTTCACGCAAGGCCCAGTAACGGATTGGGATTCAGCGGTGAAATCCGACACCGAAGCATTCGGTAGATTTTTCCGGGCAATGCTGGACAGCGGAGTGTATCTGCCTCCATCACAATTCGAAGCGGCGTTCATGAGCGCGGCCCACACCGAAGAAGACGTGAATAGGACAATAGAGGCAGCCAAGCAGGCGTTTGCAACAACAACTGCTTGATCTCACCACGGAGGCACTGAGTCCATCATCTCTGGTACCGTAACAAACCCGAACCCCTCCGTTTTGTATTTCGCAATCAACCGGTCTGTCGCTTCCACCGTTCCCGACCGATCCGCTCCCAACGCCACATGTCCGCCGTCATGCAGCAGAATCACGTTTCCTCCGCGAACTCGCGCTGTGACTTTTCGCTCGACGTGCTCAGCCGACGGCGCGTTCCAATCGTAACCAGTGACATTCCACATCACCGGCTCCAACCCCAGCTCGCGAGCTACACGCAAAGTCGTCGGCGTTCGTCCGCCAAATGGAGGCCGAAACAAATTCGAATGCTCTCCAATGGCGTCCTGGATCGCGCGCTTGCATTGCAAAATTTCATCCCGCACCTGTGCGCGAGTTCTAAAAATCAACTGTGGATGAGTAAACGTATGATTCCCAATCACATGTCCCGCCTTGGCCAACTTCGCGCACAATGTCCGGACGTTGCTGAACGAATCTGCCAATCAAGAAAAACGTAGCCCGCACATCGTGCTTCGCCAAGACTTCCAGCAAACGAAGCGTATGCGGATCATTCGGGCCGTCATCATAAGTCAGCGCCAATTGCTTCGATTCTCTACTGATTCCGGTGAAAGTCTTCCCATACCACTGCCCTGTCGGAGCCATCGATTGATATCCGGCAGCGACCGCCCCTGCCAAACCTACCGCACTGAAAAGTGGTCCAAGCATCTGCGAGATTGTAATCGTTCCTCTCGGTCACGCGCGTGGTAGCAACCGGGTTTACTCATCCCTCAATTGCGCGCCGCTCTCTGCCGATATATCCTGCCCTATCGAGCTGAGCCCCCGATCCCATGGCGAATCTTTTTGAACTGCCCCGCTATATTGCCGTAGAAGGACCCATTCGCGTCGGCAAAAGTACGCTGGCCGACATTTTAGCCGAGCGCCTCAATGCCCAACGCGTTATGGAAGCAGAAGAAAATCCGTTTCTCAGCGCATTCTATAAAGGCGAACGTGGCGCGGGATTTCAAGCGCAGTTCGCATTTCTGATTCGACGGTTCGAGCAGCTACGAGATCTCGACCTCGGTCCGCGCTCACAGAAAACCATCATCACGGATTTCATTCTTGAAAAAGATAAACTCTTCGCCTGCCTGAATCTCACTGACCAGGAACTTGATGTCTACAATCGCTATTACAATTATTTTCGCGAGCAGATCCCCACGCCTGACTTGGTGATCTATCTGCAAGCCACTCCCGAAGTGTTAAAGAAGCGCCTCAAGAAGAAAAACGCGCCGGGAGAGAAAGCGATCAATGACGACTATTTGGAAGAAGTGATTAAAGCCTACGAACACTTTTTCTTCCATTACACATCGTCCGACCTGCTGATCGTAAACACTTCGGAAATCGACTTCGTGGAAAGAAACGAAGACCTGCAGCAGTTGCTGAGAAAGGTCTCGGAGCCAATCAAGGGAACCCAATACTTCTTGCCCTTGGGATCAGAAGAAGCCGCTAGCGCCTAGGAAAATAGCGTAAAGACCGCCGCCTTCGGCTGTCCCGGCCACCGAGCGACGCAACTACCCCATCAGCAGCCCTCCATTGACGTTCAGCACATGCCCGGTGATGTAGGACGCTTCCTCGGAAGCCAAAAACGCCACCGCGTTTGACACATCTTCTGGAGTCCCATTTCGTCCGAGCGGAATGTTCTTGAGCGCGCTCTGTTTCAATTCATCCGAAAGATTGGACGTCATGGCAGTTTCAATGAGGCCGGGGGCGACCGCATTGCAAGTAATGCTACGCGACCCAACCTCGCGGGCAATGGCCATCGTCAAACCAATCAAGCCAGCCTTGGATGAAGCGTAGTTCGCCTGACCGGCTTGTCCGGTTTGCCCAAAAATGGAAGTGATGTTGATAATGCGTCCCCAGCGCTGTTTCAGCATCGAGGCGATCACCTGCTGAATGCAGAGATACGCAGCCGTTAAATTGGTATTGAGAACCGCGTCCCAATCCGGCCGCTTCATCCGCATCACGAGTTGATCGCGAGTGATTCCGGCATTGTTCACCAGGATGTCGATCTTCCCAAGCTGCCCAATCACAGCTTTGAATGCCGTCTTGATTTGCTCTTCATCAGAAACGTCGAGAGAAAATGTCGCCGCTTTCCCATTTGCAGACTGGATCTGCTGCGCCACTTCCTCGAGTTTTTCCTGATTCCGCGCTGCAAGTGCTACGGTAGCGCCTGATTGCGCAAGCCTGATGGCGCAGGCGCGGCCAATTCCCTGTGATGCACCCGTGACCAGCGCCACGCGGCCTGAGAGCGTCATCTGTTCTCCTTCAATTGTTGAGTGTGACAAAAGCTGTTGCGAAGGTGAATTATAACCGTACGGGAGATGGAGCAGAATCTTCCAAGTTGTCGGAAACCTGGTCTCGAAACATATAACGCAGAAGTGGAGGAGCGATGAGTGTCGTGACGGCGGTCATGAAGACAACAATAGCGTAGGTTGATTGTCCAATAATTTTGGATTGCAAGCCGACCAGGGCGACGATGAGCGCAACTTCTCCCCGCGGCATCATGCCGACACCAACTCGCAATACCGTGGGCCATCCTTCATTAAGAAGCGGGAGACCACAGCCAATTACTTTTGAGACTATGGCCAGTGCCGAAATAATAATCGCGGCCACCAGCACATCTTTGGTAAACAGCCTTCCGTTTAAGCGTGCACCGATAGCAAAGAAGAAAAACGGCGCCAGGAATTCCGTGATGCCAGAGACCCGCGGCAGCAGATTCCATTGCGGAGCGTAATCGGCAAAAACCAAACCCGCAAAAAAGGCGCCAATAATCGCCGCCATTCCAATTTTGGCCGCCAGCCACGAAAGTAACAAACAGATTGCCAAGGCAACAATCAACGAGGCATTTTGAGTGGAGAGTTGTTCCACCCGCGGCTCCATCCGGTGCACGATTCGTGGAGCAAGGAACATCATGAACAACGCGAAGCCCGCTGCTTCACCGATAAGAATGCCGAGGTGTAACCAGTGCAATCCGCCTCCGCTCGATAGGCCCGCAACGACGGCCAGCAGAAGCATTCCCAAGATGTCATCGAACACTGCAGCACCCATAATGATTCTGGCAGCATGGGTGGAGAGCACATGCAAATCAGCAAGAATGCGTGCGGTAATACCTACGCTGGTCGCGACCATCGCCGCCCCGACGAATACTGCTTCGTTGGTGGCATCGCCACGCAATCTCATGTAGGCGAAGCCGAGAATGAAGGGCACAACGATCCCCGCGCCCGCCACCTGTACTGCTTTGCCTCCAATGCGGATCAATTCGCGCGGGCTGGTCTCAAGTCCAGCGCTGAACAAAACAAAAATCGCTCCCAACTCAGCAACGGAATAAATCGTGGTGCTGGGTTGGATCCAGTTGAGCGCGTACGGACCAAGCACGATGCCTGCCAATATTTCGCCCAGCACTGAAGGCAAGCTGAAGCGCTCGAAAATCTCTCCAATCACTTTCGCGGAAACGAAAATGACGAGAAGTTCGAGCAATAACTCTTCCGTGCCGTAGGGCATTTAAACGAAGCATAGGGTAAGGCTGAGAAGCCCGCAACAAAACTCGCAAGTTGCTGAAGTCCGGAGTTGCCGGGAAAGACACCTTCATCAACTCGAAGGAGCTTTACACAAAGTATTTCCTTCTCGAAAATTTGTGTTGACAATTGTGTTAATAGAGCCCAATATCTTGTGGCAAGATCGTGTTCGGTCCAAGAAATGGGCACGGTTGCGGATTTTCGGCTCGCTTACAACTTAAAAAACACAAATTCAAGGGAGGAAACAAACATGGCTACAAAGAAAAAGGCAGCAAAAAAGAAGAAGCACTAACTTCGCGAATTCGCGAACCAAGCTGTAAGGCCTCTCGAAAGAAGCACCTTTCGAGGGGTTTTTTGCTCTGTGGCGCTTAAGTTCTGGAAGAAGTAAGATTGTGCAGAATCGAGTTATAACGCCAACTGTGTGGTTAGATTACTGAAGCTAGATTGCTGAAGAAGATTCCTAGAAGATGAGTCCCCGCGGCAAATCCGCTGTGAAGTCTGTGAGTGCCACTGACGTTGTGGTTCCCGACAAACTTTATTTTCGCATTGGCGAAGTTTCTACGCTATGCGCATTACCAGCTTACGTCTTGCGCTTCTGGGAGACAGAATTTCCCCAACTGAAGCCGGTGAAGAGTAGCACCGGACAGAGAATGTACCGTCGCAAGGACGTAGAGAATGTGTTGCGCATCAAAAAGCTGCTTTATGAAGAAGGTTTTACCATTGCGGGAGCACGCCAGCAGATAAAATCTGAACAAAAGAGTG
This sequence comes from Terriglobia bacterium, assembly GCA_963791575.1. Taxonomy (GTDB): domain Bacteria; phylum Acidobacteriota; class Terriglobia; order Terriglobales; family Acidobacteriaceae; genus JAOAPG01. Next base: position 286,273 of record CAWBSY010000001.1, read on the forward strand.
GTGGAAAGAAGCAAGCACCTTTGCCGTTTCCTGCTCAGCCGAATGCCGATCTCAAGCGCATCCGCCAGGGATTGCATGAAATTCTAAACATGCTTTCGGCCAAGAGATCGTAGTTACCAATCCAGCCTTGTGCTTCTGGCCTCTTCGTCTAGCGCAGTCTGCGGATGACTTCCTCTATATCATTTTCTTGAAACATGCGAATGGCAGCTATGCCTGCGGCTCCGGCTTCGGTGCACAAATGAGCGTTTTCAAAGTTGATCCCACCTAAAGCAAGCACGGGAATCTCCTGCGCGCAGGCTTGCCGCAATAGACCGAGACCCAGAGGCTGTAGCTCAGGAGTGGCTTTTTTTTCAAACATCGGTCCGAGTACGGCGAAATTAGCGCCGCCTTCTTCCGCCCGCAGGACCTCTGATAGCGTATGGCATGATACTGCGACTTTCGGTTGACGTGCATCCCCCGCCAGATCCACCCTGGCTTTGGTCCAAACGTTGCGAACGTCGGGTGGAAGAACATCGTTCGACCGCAAGTGCACTCCATCGGCTCCGCATGAAATAGCAAGATCGGTACGAGAATTAATCAGCAAGCTGAGTTTGCCGTTCCTGGCTGCCAACTATAAGTTCGCGAATTCTCATGGATTACCCGAACGGCCTCAAATGCTAAATGTTCCAAATCGCGAACAGGAAGGTCCTTCTCGCGCAGTTGTATGAAGTCGACCCCACATCGTGTGGCTTCGGCGATCTTCTCGAGAAGACGTTCCTGACGCACAGTCTCGTTGCCAGGGAACTGCGTGTGATCAGTAATGTAGTAAAGCAACATGTCGAGGATGAGTATGCGAGTTACCGCAGCTCTGATCAAATCGGTCGAGGAACAACGGCCTATACGCTTATGGATTTGTCTTTGCGATCTCGGGCACAGATTCACCGACGGGCTTCGGTTGCGGACCCATGTGGTACTTGGTCAAGCCATCGCGGAGAAACTCGAATCCTTCTTCCGGAGAATCTACTATCTTGAATAATTCGAGGTCCTGAGGCGCTATGGTTCCTGCATCAATCATTACTTCAAAGTTGATGAGCTTGTTCCAGTACTCGCTGCCATAGATGACCACCAAAATCTTCTTGGCCAGCTTTTGGGTTTGAGCAAGCGTCAGAATTTCGAATAACTCGTCGAAGGTCCCAAATCCCCCGGGGAAAATCACCAGCGCCTTGGCGAGATACGCAAACCAGAACTTGCGCATGAAGAAATAGTGAAACTCAAAATTGAGAGAAGGCGTGATGTAGGGATTCGGGTTCTGTTCGAAAGGCAACTGAATATTGAGGCCTATGGTCTTGGCGCCTGCTTCCTTCGCTCCCAAATTCGCGGCTTCCATAATTCCGGGTCCGCCGCCGGTTGTTACCACGAAGCGGTGCCGGCGTGCCGGAATCTTAATCGACCATTCGCTCAACATGAACGCCAGCCGCCGCGCGTCCTCATAGTATCGAGCCATGTCGAGTGCTGCCAGCGCGCGTTTTTCAGTTGCGTGCTGCTCAACTTCCGATAGGTAAAGCTTCGATTGTTCGATTTCAGAAAAACTCTTCTCGGCGGCGGAGTGGCTGTGAAACCGCGCCGAGCCGAAAAACACGACTGTATCTTGAATCTGTTCGCGCCGGAAGCGGGATAGGGGTTCGCTGTACTCAGCAAGAATCCGAAGAATGCGCCCGTCCGGGCTCTTAATGAATTGCTCGTTCTCGTACGCCAGGGGCGCTCGCTTAATCTCTTTTTCGTCCATACGTAATCTTTCCGGGGAACGCTTCAGAATCCTCCCGCGATTCAGCATACTGGAGAGCCAAGGCCGAGGGAAACTATGTGGTGCACGGGAAACAATCGTTCCGCTAATCTTCGTGGTAATGGATCGCTTCCCAGAAACCGATCCACACGTCGAGAACACCAAGCCCGCTGCAAATCCCACGCGTAAAGGCGCTGCCCACAACTGTTCGCAATGTCGGGTAAGTGGTTAACAGATGATTGTCCGTCCATTCCGTCCGCCACGGAAGGATTACGAGAAGCACGCCGACGACTGCACACAAAAAAACAAAGAGCAGAACGCTGATGCGATGGCTCCAACGTTCGATGACGCTCCGGTTGCGGTTTTCCGGATCCCTCTGTGGCGGTGAAAGCGTACTTACCGGCGAGGAACCATTCGTTCCGTGAACGTTCGCTTCCGAAGGAACAGTAGGTGTGCTGGAGGGTGGTGTCTTGGATTCAGCCATCGAGCCGCTCCCCGAAACAAATATTCCGGTGCAGACGCATGGCCACAGCGAGTTGGTCTAGCCCCATCCCAGCATTCTACGACCTTAGGGCCTGAATGCGCTGAGCTACATCACGATAATCGATGTTGCTTCCGTACACCTGCATGAAGTTGCTGAGAGCGGAAGCCTTATTTCCGGCGTTTTCGTAGGCGCTGGCAACTTCGTAGTGAAGCGCAGTACGGGTCTCCTGATCGATCTTAGGAATCTTAAGAGCTTGTTCATACCAGCGAACTGCGGCATCGGGCACGCCCTTGTCGAGGAAGCACTGGGCCAGCCAGGTGTAAGTTTGAATAACTTGCGGGAACGCATGCCCCTTGTCGATCGATTGACACACCTTCTGTAATTCTCCGATGGCCTCATCAAGCAAGCCCATTTCGCGGAAAGCTACGCCAAGGTTGTAGTGCGTTTCCGGATCTTCGTCCGAAGATGCTGAGTCTTCCTCCAGCTCATGTTTCAATTCGCCGAACATATCGGCTAAATCTACTCCAGCAGCAGGATCGAACTTCGGAGCCTCGGTTGGTAGGTGCCTGTGGCAATGTAGGCGAATGCGCGAAGTTGGCGGAATATGAGCTTGAACTCGGTGCCGCTGCCGCCATAGCGGCGGGAATGTTGGCTGCAACTGCGACCTTAGTTGTAGCAGGCAATGACGTTGCGGAAGCCTGCCCAACCTTTGGCTGTTCGGCTTGGCTTGGCGGAACGGCTACCTGCGGCAAGAAACCGTCGCCCAAAGAAGCTTCTAGATCTGAGACGAAATCGCCCAGCGCAGTGTGTTCGGATTGTACTGGGACTTCTGCGGGCGGTACCGGCTGCGGCCAAGCTTGTGGTTCAGGCCTTTCCGGGACGCCAAAATTACCCGTCGTCGCAGCTACAACTTCCGGCGAGACTTCCTGAGCTGCTGGAGCTGGCGAGAATTCTTCGCCCAATGATGATTCAAGGTCGTGAACGAAATGATCCAGTTTGGTAACTTCTGGTTGTGCGGAGTGCGCTGCTGCAACTGGCTGCGCTTCTACGTTGAACTCTGGTTGAGGCTCCGGTTCAACTTCGGCTTCCAGCGCTGCCGGAATACTCAATTCCACCGGGCTCACATCAGCTGGAGTCAAGTCAGCCGCAGAAATTTCTTCAATCGCTTCGGGCTGAACTGCGGAAGCATGTGCGGTAGCACCTTCAACTTCCGAACGTATTGCATTTAGCAAGCCTTCCTCGGGCTTTAGCTGCCGAAGCTTATCTAACCCCGCAACCGCCTCCTCATGCATCGACTGACCGAGATAGAAACGGATCTCGTCGATCGTTTCGGTAATCGCTTGAGAGTTGTCGGGGCTCGGCTCGGGTATGTGCGCTGAAGCACTTGCCACTTCCACCGGAGCTGGCGTCGCAGGCACATCTTCTTCGGCAAAAGATCCTTCCCACTCGGAAGAAAGATCAATCTCGGCTTCGGGTACTGGCGCGGCTTGCACTTCAAATTCAAGAGCGTTTGGTGAAGGCGCCTGAGCCTGAGCTGCGGGCGCATGAAAAAACAATCCTGAAGCAGCAGCTTTCGCGGGAGCCGGCTTGACCACAGGAATCGAAGGTGTGGGAGAGACTTGCGCGGTTTCTGCAACAGGTCCACTCGCGCTCATTACCGGCTCTTCAACAGATACAGAAATCTCGGGGATATCTGCAATATTATGGGAAGCAATTTCCGCTACCGCCGGAGCAACTAGAGCGTCACTCGTTTCCGTTGCCGCCCCTGCTGCCCGCTCTTCATACTTGCTAGCGAGTTCTCCATACCGGCTGGCTTCATCCGGATGGCCCGCATCGTGATAAATGCTTTCAAGGGTACGAGTACAGACTGCCGCTTCGGCAAATCGCGCAGCCCGAGTATGCAGAGCGGCCAGCCTTTGATTCAGCCGCAAGTCTCCCGGAGCCTGGGGCAGTGCCATGAGCAAAGGGGCCAGCGCTTTCGCCGGCATGTTATATGAAATGAAGAGCTCGGCATCAGTGAGCGCAGCGCGAACAGCCAGCGCCACTTGATCGTCGTAACGTTGATCAATGAACGGAGCAGTGGCTTCCAGTTCGTCGACTAAAACCGCGCCTTCTTCAGCTGTGATCAGCCGGGAAGCAGTGGTTCCCCCCAGTTTCGCCAAAACCTGCTGGTAGTTGTCTGAGTGCAACTGGTTTTGCGGTTCCAGTTGCGTCAACTTCAAGTAGTAATCGCGGGCCTTCTCCAAATCGCCTGATTGGACGTAAGCATGAGCCAGCAACTCGTAGACTTCTGTGAGATGTGTGTTCTCTCCTGCCTTATGGAAAAGATCCAGCAGTGTCTCAAGGGCGCCGGTGTTTTCTTTTACGTGCCCGATAATCGTGTGCAGGCTTTCGAGTACCCTGCCGGGGTCCGATGACAACAGGCGGTCTGAGTATTGCTCATACACTTGAAGAGACTCTTGGAAGTGGCCGGATGAGACCAGCGCGTCCACATAAGTGTGAATGGACCCAGTGTCGTTATGAACGGCAATGAGCTTGCCTGCCAGCGTACCTGCTTCCGCTAAACGTCCGGCCTGCAGATAGGCTTGGAATAAAGAACGCAATCCGTCAGCGTTGCTATCGAGATCGGAAACTTTTTCCAGGTACTCAATGGCATGGGCGACGTCGCCAGAATCGAGAGCTGTGCGGCCGCGCAGCAGCAGAACATAGCTATTAGTAGGATCTAGCGTGACCATACGCTGCAAAATGCCATCCGCAGCATCCAGTTGTCCCTTGCCTCGAAGGCTTTCGGCCGCCGCCGCAAAGATTTGCCACGCCTCTGTCTTCTTGCCCAGTCTTACGTAGACTTCGGCGAGACGGGTACGCATGGCTACGTTTTCGGGATCCATCTCCAGTGTCTTCTGGAAAATGCGGACTGCCTGTTCGAGTTCGCCTGCCTTCAGGAATTCTTCTGCAACTTGTAAGTACTGCGCACGGGCATCGTTGAATAATCCTTGCTGCGTGTAGAGCTCAGCCAGCCGAATTACGCTTTCCAGCGAAGGCTTGCTCTTGCTCAGCTTCTTGTACATCGCGATCGCCTTGACCGTGAATCCCTGGGCGGCATAGGCGTCGCCGACGCTTTTAAAGCATTCGACAGCTTTATCGCTGTCACCAAGGCGTGAATAAAGATCGCCTACGGTATTCATTACCGTAAGGTCTTTGGGATCAGCTTTGAGAATTTTTTCGTACTCAGCGATGGCATTTTGCACCTTGCCTTGCTGGACGAATTTTTCCGCGGCGCTGAGGACCTTCTGCTTGTTGAAGCCGAAACCAAAAGCCATATAATTGCGGACCCCGCCTGGTTCTTCTTCCGCCTAGATTTGATTCCTTAAGGGTAGGTTCAAAAATTGAACCACCCTTTGGGCCATGTCTCTTGACGATTGTTTCGTCGCACGAGAGGTGGCCATTCGGACATGGTCATTGTAAGGCTGGTTACCCAGAATCGTATGGTTACTAAGGGTTACCAAAAGGGAGTGTACGACTGGGTTACTACCGGATTTCCCGGAAGCCGCCATTCTCATAGCAGCGGTTCGTCGGAGAATACGCTACGCTGTTCTTCATGGAGCGCCGATCGGTAGGCGAATATCTAAACGACTTTCTCCAACACGGCACGGCATGTGCCTACGTACAGCAGCGCGGATACCGTACGGTACGCTGGAGTTATCGGCAGATCGCCCAAACCGCCTTTCGTTTCGCTCGAGAGTTGCAGAGTCGAGGAATCACCAAAGGTGATCGTGTTCTGATCTGGGGACCGAATTCCGCAGGGTGGGTGGCAGCGTTCTTCGGTTGTGCTGTTGCGGGCGTCATAGTCGTTCCAATGGACGATGCTGCCGCGCCGGATTTCCCATTGCGCGTTTACCAGCAAGTCAGCGCAAAGCTCTTACTATGCTCGCGAGAACACGTCCAGAGCAGCGTGCCTACGGTTTTTTTGGATAACTTACCGGAAGCCTTGGCACCGCATTCCTCCGATCCTTTTCTGGAGGCCGAAGTTCATCGAGACGACACTCTACAGATTGTCTTCACTTCCGGGACGACCGCCGAACCGAAAGGTGTCGTAATTACCCATGGCAATGTTCTTGCGAATATCGCGCCTCTGGAGATAGAAATCAAGAAGTACCTCAAGTATGAACGCTTCGTCCATCCGGTCCGGTTTTTGAACCTTTTGCCCTTGAGCCACGTCTTCGGACAATTCTTGGGAATGTTCCTGCCGCCGCTCATGGGTGGAACGGTTATTTTCCAGGAAACACTCAAGCCAGGAGATGTACTAGCCACGATCAAACGCGAGCGCGTTTCGGTGCTGGTCGCAGTCCCGCGAATGCTGCAGTCTTTGAAGGAAAAGATTGAACGCGATCTGAAAGCTGAAAATGAGCTCGAAAAATTCTATAGGAAATTTGCGAACGCTAAGGACAAACACTTCCTGCGGCGCTGGTGGATCTTCCGAAGAATCCACGGCCAGTTCGGCTTGAAGTTCTGGGCATTTATTTGCGGCGGAGCCGCTCTTGACCAAGTAACGGAAGACTTCTGGAGTCGTCTTGGATTCGCCGTCATCCAAGGATACGGTCTGACCGAGACGACATCTCTCATCAGCGTGAATCATCCTTTTCGCCGCGGGAAAGGATCAATTGGAAAAGTGCTTGCCGGACGCGAGGTCAAACTTGCGTCAGACGGCGAAATTCTTGTGCGAGGTAATGGCGTGGCTGCGGGATATTGGAGCGACAAGGATCTGCAATCCGTTCGCGCCGAAGACGGCTGGTACCGTACCGGTGACGTTGGCGAACTCGACGAGAACGGGAATCTGTACTTCAAGGGCCGTAAGAAGGACGTTCTGGTCACTCCTGCTGGTATGAACATCTATCCCGAAGATCTTGAAGCCACGCTGCGTCAACAGCCAGAGATCAAAGATTGCGTTGTGATTGGTCTGCCACAGAACGGGAATGCCGAGCCCTGTGGCGTGCTGATTCTGCGTGATGGCGACAACGATCCCGAGCCTGTAGTGAGGCGCGCCAATCAATCGCTGGCAGAATTCCAGCGTATGCGTGCATGGTTCGTATGGCCTGAAGAAGATTTTCCGCGCACATCTACCCAAAAACCTCGCCGAAACCTAATTCTAGAATCTGTGCTGACCCAGTTCAGTAAGGAAGCTGACCAAACCTCGTCTCAAGCTTCGGGATTAAGTCCCCTTGCGGAATTGATCGCTAAAGTCTCCCGCCGATCGACTGCCGGCTTGTCCGGAAATGCAAATCTCGAAAACAACCTGAATCTCAGTTCGTTGGATAAAGTTGAGTTGCTTGGTGCCCTTGAAGATCGCTATCAGCTTGATCTCAGCGAAACCCAACTCGCCGCTGCGAATACAATCGGCGATCTCGAACGCATGCTGCAAGGTAAGGTTCCGCAGCGAGTGCGTTATCACTATCCTGCATGGGTTCAGCGCTGGCCCACAACTTGGATTCGATTGGCAATTCACTACCTACTACTGCGTCCTGCAGTGTTCCTACTTGGCTGGCCGCGTGTAGAAGGCCGAGAAAATTTGAGAGGAGTTCGCGGGCCGGTACTGGTGGTATGTAATCACATCGGTGATGTGGACGTAGGATTCGTCCTTACGGCCTTGCCCTCGCATCTTCGCCACAACCTCGCAACGGCGGCAGGCGGAGAAGCTCTTGAAGCACTGCGAACTCCGCCCGAAACGCAGAGTTTTTTGCGCAAGATCTACGACCGTATCGAGTGGACGCTGGGCGTTTCTCTGCTCAATCTTTTTCCTTTACCCCGAGCCGCAGGATTTCGCGAAAGCTTTGCCTATGCCGGAGCCTCGGTTGATCGTGGTTACAGCATTTTAGTTTTCCCGGAAGGCCGCCATACAACGGACGGCAAAATGCTTCCGTTTCGCCCCGGTATTGGTCTACTTGCGAATAATCTTGGGATTCCAGTCGTTCCCATGCGCATTGATGGATTATTCGAAGTGAAGAAGGCAGGCAAGAGATTCGCTCGTCCTGGAAAGATCGCGGTCAAAATTGGTGTCCCGGTTCTGTTCCCTTCGGGCAGTGACCCAGAATCGATTGCGAAAGACCTACAGAAGACGGTTGATCGACTGTAAGCGCGCTATCTTGCAGCTGCGGCCATTGCCTTTGCCGGTAGACTGAGACCGGTGAGCCGTTTCATTTCTGCCACTATCCACTCCGCTTCCTGCTTGTCGCGAACCGTATGACCGAGAACAACTTTTAGCCCATTACTGCGTACTAACTGGATGTCGTAATACGGCGTGCCCGAAGCTCCGCCAGACTGTGCTCCAATGGACAGCTGTATCGTCGAGACTTCGGTCCAAGGAATTTCACTGAATCTGCCAGCACCAAATAGGCCGTCGCGTACTTTCACGCTGCCCACGCCAACGACAATGGTCGATGTTCCCGTCCACAGCTGGAGAATGATGTAAATAAAAAGCAGGTCAAATAACCCGAACACGAGTGGAAAAATAAATGGGGCATGCATAATGACCGTACCCCAGGACGCTCCGGCCCAGAGCAGCCCAAAGATCGTTGTGCCTGCCGCAAAGCTCTTATTGCGAGCGGCGGGAAAGTAGAATTCGGTCCCTCCATCGCTGCTGGGTCGCACCAATACCGTCGGATTCGTTGGAGGGTTGCGAACGGCTGCTGCCTCCGTGAGGTTCTGGGTATCATCGTTCAGCGGAGAGGCTTTGGTCTTGAACACCGGCAATTCAAAAGTCTCCCGATAATCGACTCCGGGAACGCTGGCATCTGCCTCGAGTAACCACAAAATCTCATTGCGAGGATTCGTCGTGTCCGTTTGTGGGTTACCAAGGGAGACATGAAACGACACAGGGATCGAGACGCCGCTAGGTCCCGGGCAAAGTTCCGCGGCCGAGATTGTCCTCTCATCCCTCCACAGTATTTTTTCGCTGGTCGATTGCTGCTTGCCTGAACCGGTCACGAAGCGATTTACGCACGAGAGCTTAAGTTGAATGCCGTGGTCGGGAATGTGCGGAAAGCGGGTTACGATGGTGCCACGCAGATCACGCCCCATGACGCATGGGAGCGTTGTCATTTCGAAGGTTGTATCTCCGAATTCAAACCAGCGCAGCGTTTCGCGAATTGCGCGAATCAATAAGCCCATGCCAGCCAGTGGGAAGATAAGAGCTATCAGCAGCTTGGGTTCGTGCTGAATTTGCGCCGGGTGCACGAAAACCAGTACGGGCGCGGACACCAGATTCCACAACGCGGCAAAGCCCCACGCGGAAATCATGTTGAATTTTGTTTTGCTGTGTACGCGGCCTTGAGCCCAATCTTCTCGCCACATCCATGGTTCGTCAGGATGCGCGGCTTTGACGCTTTCCAACTTCCGCATCTTTCTGGGCCCAAATACTACAGCTGCGAGTAACCCGAAACCAACGCACGAAAATACGAGTCCGATGACAATTTGAATGAGTGTGGGTGTTGGATTCCCTCTGAGCGGACCCGCAACCTCCGACGACTGAAATCCCACAAGAAGCACAAATAAGCCAGCGCCGCAGAAAGGCAATGCAAATATCGTTAAAAAAACGGCGGCCAATCTGGATGATTTGTTCATACCGGACCGATTATGCGATAGAGGCTGTCCAGAACATAAAAGCCGGAGTGACGCGACCAAAGTAATGGTCGTGAGGCTAATTCCAGAGTTGATCTCCTAGCTACTCAGCAACTTACCCCGGCAACTTTGCAACTTCCGGTAAACCCCTACAACAAACCTGAGCATCCAAGGCCAGCATTGCATTTAAATCGTTAGGAGTTTCGAAATGTTTTTTGATCATCGACAATGGGTCCGCATGCTTGCGGCAAGTGTTTTGGCAATCGTCTTTACGGTTCCAACCAATCTTATGGCTGAGACCAGCCATGTAGTGAGCCCTTCGGATTTGCAGAAAGCGGCGGTCAGCGTTTCGCAAACGCGGCAACAAAACATCGAAACCGTCAGGGGATTCTTATCTGGGGAGCGCGCAGAGAAAGCTATGCAGTCGGTACACGCAGACCCTTCTCAGGTCAGAGCTGCTGTCGCCAGCCTAAGCGATCAGGAACTCGCCCGGTTGGCAACCAGGGCTGCTAATAGTGAACGCGACTTTGCCGCGGGTCATTTGAGCCGGCTTGATGACCTTCTGATCATCGCAGGAGTCGTGCTGATCATCATCATCGTAGTTGCGACTCGATAGGGAACCGATGTTTTCACGCGCCACTAGAGCGCTGATCGCACTGCTCACGTTTTGTGGAGTGTTCGCCGCTGCAACTCCGTCTGACATTTTGCTTGACGTGCCATTTGTGAAGCAGGAAAAAGACGGTTGCGGAGCGGCGAGCATCGCCATGATCATGCAGTACTGGCAGCAGCAACAGGGACGATCTGTAGGTAATGGCGCTGACGAGGCTCAGATCCAAAACAGTCTTTACTCGAGTGTTGCTCACGGCATCTACTCGTCTGCGGTTGTGCAGTACCTACAGCAGCAAAAGTTCCGAACCTTCGCATTTCACGGCGATTGGGATGACTTGAAACAGCACCTTGAAAAGGGACGTCCTCTCATTGTTGCCCTGAAGCCAATGCGCGGTAGCTCTTCGTTACACTATGTCGTGGTGGCGGGCATCGACGCCGTTCAACAGCTTGTGCTGATTAATGATCCTGCACAACGTAAGCTGCTGAAAGAAGATCGATCCAGCTTCGAGCACGAATGGAGCGCAACCGAAAAATGGACCCTGCTGGCCGTCCCGCAGGCGGACGCCCACTGAGCCAAACCCCGACTCTGTCCATTTCTTCCGTTTTGAGCGTATTTTTTCTGATCGCCTGCGCTTTTCCTCAATCCCAAACTGATTCCCAACTTCTCGATCAAGTCAAAGAACTCTCGTCACAGCAGCGGTGGCAGGATGTGGTGAACTTGGCGGGCACAGATCTCTCACATTCTGCGGACCTCAACTTCTACGTCGGAACCGCATTGGCGAACCTGGGTCACTGGGCCGATGCGAGAAAAGCGTTTTCAACCGGAGCGCGCCTCAGTCCCAGTGACAAGCGATTTCCTCAGGAGCTTGCCGGAGTCGCTTTCAAACAGAAGCAGTATTCCCGGGCCGCTCAATACCTTCACCGAGCGTTGAAGCTCGATACAAAAGATTCCTACAGTCTGGATTTCCTCGGAACTGTTTATTTCCTTGAGGGAAACTTGGAAGCTGCTCTCAAGTATTGGAATCAGGTTGGGAAGCCAAAAATTGAAAGGGTACTTTCTGAACCTGAACCGCGGGTCAAACCTCAACTTCTCGACCACACTTTTGCTTTTTCAGCTGCCAGCACGTTGTCGCGTTCAGAGCTGTTGACTTCTCAAGCACGTGTCCGGGAACTCGGGATTTTCCCAAGCTTTCAGTTCGAGCTGCAGGCGCGCGACGACGGAAATTTCGACGTCGTGTTCCGCAACCACGAAAAGGATGGATGCGGAGGTAAGTGGGAGTGCATTTTCGGCTTGCTCCGGGGCTTGCCTGCGCAGAGTGTTTATCCGGAGTTCTTCAACCTGCGTCATCGCGCAATCAATATCCGTACCTCCTATCGCTGGGACGCGCAGAAGCGGCGCATAGATGGCGAAGTTGCAGGGCCTTTCGGCAATGACGTCAAACATCGCTATCGGCTTTTGGCGGATCTCCGCAATGAGAACTGGAACATTCGCAACTCGTTCACCGGACCTGCGCCGCTACTGGGCAGTCTCAATCTTCGGAGGCAGGCAGTTAACACTGATTTCCTAACAATCGAAAGCGGTCGTTGGCGATGGTCCGCGGGCGCCGAGATCTCTCATAGCGATTTTCGCAACGTATTTTCAGGAACTTCACTCACGCCGAATTTGCTTGCCACTGGATATCAGTTGAAGCAGATTACCCGAATAGACGCGGATCGTTTGGCGAGTTCCAGAGAAAAGACTCGTCATCGATGGCGGAGCATCGTCGCAACTTGGACGTATCTGGTCAAATCCGTATCACACCTTCGAAAAGCTGCAAGGCTCGGCCCGCCTGCACTGGTTCCCGAAATCCGAAGGAGACGACTACGAATTGCAGGAGCAGGTTCGCGCGGGCAAGACGCTGGGCACGATTCCATTCGACGAACTTTATTCCCTGGGCGTTCTCGGGGACACAGATCTCCTGATGCGTGCGCATATTGCGACTCGCGATGGAAGAAAGGGCAGTGCGCCGCTGGGAAGCGATTATTTCTTGTCCAATTGGGAGTTCGACAAGAACGTCTACACCTACGCGCCCTTCGCGGTAAAAGTCGGTCCGTTTTTAGATACAGGAAAGGTCAATGCCGGAAGCACCACGGGTGCCGGTACCAGCTTGGGTTCTCACAAATGGCTTTGGGATCTCGGAGCCCAAGTGAAGCTAAAGGTATTTGGGACAGGTGTGATACTCGCCTACGGAAAGGATCTTCGCTCCGGAAATAACGCAGTAACAATTCGCCTGCAGTAGAACACCGGCCCAAGACTGAGGCGAATCGCCAAAATGTACAGCAACTGGACGGCGGTATGTAACCTAAGTCGGAATAGCAGTGCTGCACCGCCTATAACTCCAACCTGCATATTGCGTGCCGCATCATAATTTTCGTGTGCGAGGCGCAGGATTTTTCTCAAGGAGAAATGACATGGCGAAGAGTGCGTCCAAAGAAAGAGTACTGACCGACCACGAAGAGATCCTCCAATGGGCAGAAGAACGCGGTGCAAAGCCAGCTCGGGTTCACGGAACTGGTGGCAACAGCGACGTCGGAATAATACGGCTGATGTTCCCGGGTTACAGCGAAAGTGAAGAAGATTCACTGGAAGAGATCAGTTGGGACGACTGGTTTGAAGAGTTCGACAAGCGCAACTTAGCCCTGATCGTCCAGGAAGAAACCGCGAGCGGAACGAAGAGCAACTTCAACAAACTCGTAAGTCGCGAGAATGTAGAAGAGCTTCAAAGTCGAAGCAGCAAAACAGAAAGCGGTAAGCAGCGCGAATCCGGAAGACGATCCGGCGGTGGGACTGGAAAAGCTAGTTCTCGTGCAACTAGTTCACGGCAGAGCACCGGGAAAAACGGCCGCGGCAGCTCGAACAAGACAACCAGTCGGGCGAGCGTATCAGGCCGTTCGTCTCAATCCAAGCGCGGTTCGACTGGACGTAGCGCCAAGAAAACTGGTAGGCAGGAAAACGCGAGTACTAAAAGCAGGAGCAGCTCGGGCAAAAAAGGACCTTCGCGAAGTAGCTCCAAAGGGCGCTCTTCCAAATCTGCTTAAGTTTAATCAGCAGGCGGGGAATTTTCGCAGCGAATCTATGGAGCAGTGACTGTCTCTGTGAAGACAATCGACCTTGCGCCGGAGGCCGCTGCGGTTATTTTGATCTTTCCCACTATTCCGGACGTCACGTAAGAGGTGCTTGCCTTTCCGCTAGCGTCCGTAGTGACCGGATTTTTAGAAAAGGTTCCACCCGCGCCGGCATCGCTGAACGTTACAACAGTTCCCGGTACTGGGATGCTGTATGCGTCCATGGCCAACACGACGAGGGACGAGGGTAGAGGGGATTGCGCCGGGGAAGTCTGTGCATTCCCGGATACAATCCTGAGTGAAGCAGCAGCTCCCGGCACGGAAGATTCATGAAAGACTCCAGACACAAATCCCGGAGTCGTACAAGTAATTGTGATCGGTTTTACTTTCTTAGGCAGTTTGTAGCTGGTGCTGGCCATTCCGGAATTGTCGGTAACGATTACCGCTTGCGTGAATACGCCACCTATCCCCCCGTCTTTACAGGTGATTGAGACGCCCACTTCCGGACTACCTTCGTAGGAATCGTTCGCCTGAATAGTTAGAGGAATCGGCAGAGTCGTGCCATCCGGTGCCGTTTGATTGTTTCCCGCCGTTGGTACTAAGGCCGCTAAAAGGCCATACACCGCGAGTTGGGTTCTCGCCCCTATGAACACTTTTCCATTCGCAACCGTAGGGGTAACAAAATGTCCCATGGCCGGCAACTTGTCGCGTAAGTTCGGTGCTTGAGTCGAGGTGTAAAGCTGGTGAGAAAGATTCGTCGCATCGTAAGCGTACAAGGTTCCCAGCCCGTGAAGAATGGCCCAGAGTATGCCGTTCGAGCTTCCGTTCGCAGAGATCGAAACCGTACCAGGACCGCCACTATTGAAAATGATCGGTGTTTGCGACACAGGTTGGCTCGAGAGCAGCCCGCCGAAAACAGAAAACATTTTTATAAAGTCACCAGTTGCTCCGATGTAGACACTGTTGTTCCAATAGGTCGGGACGCTCGTCAGTTCCCCAGCAAAACTCTGCGGAAACACCTGTACGATCTGACTGTCATCGCCAGAATGAAAATGTCCCATGTTGTCCCGATCGACAACATAAACGGTCCCTTCTTTTCCCCCGCCGACGAGCTCATGCGGCGTGAGCACCGGGTTGGTCAGGCAGCAGCAGGACGCCGCCGGAGCCAAGATCCACGTCTTGCGCAAATAGGTAGCTTTGATCGAATGGCGTGAAGTAATCAAGCACACTGAAGCTGCCGTTTTGCATGCTGAGTTTTAGAAAGCTGTCTCCATAATCAGAACCTCCCGTATTTGCGTCGAAGGTGCCATTGGCCGTCGCCAGGTAAATGTTTCCTGCGGCATCAGCCGCAGGACCTGCTCCCGCTTGCCAGATTGCTCCTCGCTTGCCATTCGGTTCCACCGTGAAGGCTGCAAGCTGCTGTAAGCTCTGCGCATCATAAGCAAGCAGCCATCCTTGATAGGCGTACTGGTCGCAACCATTGCCTCCGAAACCGATGTAGATGGCTCCATTTTCGAGCAACAATGCCGGACGTTGCATTTCTACGGTCGCATTGAAATTTAGAGTTCCCGTTCAGATTTGGAACCGACGCACTGATCTCTACTGGACCACCAAATTTCTCCATGCCGGTTGTCACATCTAGAGCATGCAAGTGGAAAACATGTTCATTATTTTCCAGCGTCTTCGAAACCAGATAAAGAGTTCCACTACTGGGATCGATAACTGGCGTCCCCATGATGCCAACTTCGGTAAAGCCAGTCCCCATGCATCCGTAGTTCGAAATCGGCACACTCGTGATCCCGTGCTCGAAGTCCACAAAGCTCACGTTCCACAAAGGTGGCTGGTTGCTGTCCGCGTCGAACGCGTAGACCGAGTCGTGCTGGGTAGCTACAAACACCAGGTTATGCGGAGACGGCTGCCCGGGAATGACAACATTCGGAAGATAAAGCGGCTGGCCAATGATCGATCCGTCCACATTCTGTACGAACAATTTGCCAAATGAGGTCGAGTTCACGTTCGCAGGTGTGAGAAGAGTTTCGTTTGTATTCTGGCCGGTACGAGCGACGTCATTGTGCTCGGTCAGCACGCTGGCTTGACCTTGCGCGGGCACAGGAGAGATCGAGAAAATGCAACTAAGCACCAAGGATGCTAGCAATACGGCCCGTGAGCGCAAACCAGAAACGGCTGTGCGCCATCGAGCCTCATCCCAACAGACATTACTTTGATTCAGATCTGTGACCAGGGCTTGCACGGGCATGCCGGGGCTCTCCTCAGAAAACACGAATTCCGCAGAATTTAAGATTTAGAACCGGGGGATTTGTCGGAGATTGCGGACCCTGGGGATCGGGAATCGCAAGCAACTCCAAGAGAGTATGTCATTCAGCAGCTCACGGGTCAATTGGAAACGACAGCTGACCTTGGATTTGGGAAGTTATTGATTCAATTATGGTTGGCGGTTCTCCATAACCTTCTCTTCCTGCCCGACATCGCTCCGATGTCCCGCTGCAAATTCAATACAGAACCGACCCAGGGGAATCTGCATCCATTGCGTTGTTGGGCTAAGCGGGCGTCCGGTTCTCCGGAAGATGCGTAATTCCAACGCCTTCTCCGGGAGCGGCATCGTAGACATCGATTGCCTGTTTGTTTCGCAAGTATTTCAGGAGGTAGCATCATGGCAAGTTCCAATCGCGCGATTCCAATTCGCAGCAATGTCCCCAATCGTTGGGGAATCGCCGTTGCTGGGGTGGTGATGCAGATCGCGCTAGGTGCGGTCTACGCCTGGAGCGTATTCCGTATCCCACTAACAAAAACCTTCGGATGGACAATTTCCCAAGTCACATTCACGTTTACTCTCGCCATCCTCATGCTCGGGTTCGCTTCGTTTGTTGGCGGGCTGTGGATGCGGAAGGCCGGTCCTCGTACCGTCGCCATAGCCGCTGGAATTTTATATGGGGCAGGAGTATTTCTCGCGAGTTTTTCAGCCGGGCACCTGGGATGGCTCTATTTTTCTTACGGAGTTTTGGGCGGAATCGGATTGGGCTTGGGTTACATCGTGCCTGTAGCCACGCTGGTAAAGTGGTTCCCGGACAAACGGGGAATGATAACCGGAATAGCCGTAGCTGGGTTCGGAGCCGGAGCTCTGATCACAGCCCCAGTCGCCAGCCGCCTGATTGCCAGTGTCGGTGTCTTGAAAACATTCGCAGTACTCGGCATTGTCTACCTTATTGCGGTTACCGGCTCCGCATTTTTCATGAAGGATCCGCCGCAAGGTTACAACCCACCTGGATGGAAACCCACCGCTGCGGAGCAAAAACAGCGCTCTACCAGACCCTATACGCTTTCCGATGCACTCCGGACTTGGCAATGGTACGGCCTGTGGGCACTCTTGTTCCTCAACACCTGCGCCGGAATTTCTATTATTTCTCAGGCCGCGCCTATGGCTCAGGAAATCACCAGAGTAAACGCCGCAACTGCGGCAGGGCTGGTAGGCATTATCTCTATTGCAAATGGGTTGGGCCGCTTTCTATGGGCGTGGTTTTCCGATCTCATCGGGCGACGATGGGTATTCCTTGCCATGTTTTTGATCCAAGCCGTGATCTTCTGGATCCTGCCGCGGGTCAATAGCTTTCCAACTTTCGCAACTCTGGCATTCCTGATTCTCCTCTGTTACGGCGGAGGTTTCGGAACCATGCCTGCCTTTGCAGCTGATTACTTCGGCCCCGAAAACGTGGGTTCTGTATACGGACTCATGCTAACGGCCTGGGGATTCGCCGGCCTCGTGGGTCCAACGCTAATCGCGCGAATTCGGCAGAGCACTGGACACTATTCCGAAGCTCTTACAATCATCGCAATCGTCATGCTGGTGAGCGCGGTCATTCCGTTGATGGTTCGTCCACCTGATTCAACAACGGCTAGCTCAATGGCCAAGTCCCGGGTTGCTTAGCGCCGGGTTGTAAGAAGGTGGGAACTGTATCGAGATCTGAGATCTGGAGTTCGGACAGAAGAGTTCTTATAGATGGTGAGGACTCTTCTCCGCAGCATTGCAGCCGCCAACTTCCTTAAGATAAATTCCACTCATCCGGAAACAGGAACCCTGCCTTCGATCGCGGTACAATAAATAGTTAAGTTGCGTCCGGCGGTCCTCGCTGGTAGCGACAGTGCGTTTCAGGAGATTCATGTTCGAACTGACGGTTGAAGATACATTTGCGGCAGGACATTACCTGCGCAACTACAAAGGCAAGTGCGAAAATCCGCACGGCCATAACTATAAGATCCGGGTCACTCTGGCTGGAAAGGAGCTCGATAATGCCGGCTTGTTGCTCGATTTCAAGGACTTAAGAGAAGTCATGAAGCACGTGATCGAGCGCTTGGATCATCAAATGATCAACGAAATCGAGCCTTTCACCGTCCTGAATCCGTCGGCGGAAAACCTGGCGAAATACTTTTATGATGAGACAAATGGACGCCTCCGGGCAGCAACTAAGGACCGAGTGAGTGTCAAGGACGTCACCGTGTTCGAGACCGACACGACAACCGCGAAATATTCCGAGTAGCTTGGCGGTTCATAAGCGCATGTCGAAACTGCGCTTGTTTCTGATTCTCATGCAAATAATTGAGATTTATAAGTCGATCCAAGGCGAGTCCACGTACACGGGACTTCCTTGTGTCTTCGTGCGGCTGATGGGCTGCAATTTGCGCTGCAGCTGGTGTGATAGCGAGTACACGTTCAGCGGCGGACATCGCATGTCGCTGGAAGAGATTAGCAGCGAGGTGGATCGGCTCAGTCCCGGCGGCGGATTGGTTGAAATCACCGGCGGCGAACCAATGCTGCAAGAGCGGGAGGTGGTTCCGCTCATGCAACGCCTGCTAGATGATGGTTATACCGTGCTCATCGAGACCAGCGGCGAGCGTCCTCTGGAGCGAGTACCCAAAGGCGTGATCAAGATCGTCGACGTGAAGTGTCCGGACTCTGGTGAAGGAGGTACGTTCCTTCCGGAAAACCTGGAATCTCTGGTATCGCAGGACGAGGTCAAATTCGTTCTAAGCGGGCGGATGGATTACGAGTTTGCGCGCGATTTCGTTTCAGAGCACAATCTTGGGCAAAAG
This sequence comes from Terriglobia bacterium, assembly GCA_963791575.1. Classification (GTDB taxonomy): domain Bacteria; phylum Acidobacteriota; class Terriglobia; order Terriglobales; family Acidobacteriaceae; genus JAOAPG01. Next base: position 304,953 of record CAWBSY010000001.1, read on the forward strand.
GTAAATGCGGTGCTGTTCTCGCCGGCATTTAGTAAGGATGCCACGGGAACCCGGGATGCATCGCATTGCTTGCTAGATCCGCGCGAATTGACGGATTGGATGTTAGCCGACAACGTTCCCGCCCGGCTGGGATTACAGATCCATAAGTTCATTTGGGATCCGGCGACCAAGGGAGTGTGAAGCGCGGTGCCTGTGATTTTCCCTGTGCCCTCTGTGTTCCCCGTGGTTCGAGACTTCGCCAATATGAGCCAAAATCAATCACGCGCGGTCGTTCTGCTCAGCGGGGGAATGGATTCCTGTGTCTGTGCGGCGTTGGCTGCGCGCGACCACGATGCTGCCGCGCTCCACATTAGCTACGGTCAGCGCACACAAGAGCGGGAGCGGCGAGCTTTCGGCGCGATTTGTGATCGCCTGGGAATTCGCGACCGTCTAATCGTGCGCAATGAAATATTCCGCGCGATTGGTGGATCGGCCCTGACAGATTCCAATATCGCCGTTCCAGAATCTCATGCCATAGGTACGGATATCCCCGTCACTTACGTGCCGTTTCGCAATGCGCACTTCTTGTCGGCTGCGGTCAGCTGGGCGGAAGTGATAGGCGCAGAAAAGGTCTACATAGGCGCCGTGGAGCAAGACAGCTCGGGATATCCGGATTGCCGCCCAGCCTACTATGATGCCTTCAATGCTGTCGTAAAAATCGGTACGAAAGAAGGACGTATTGAGATTGTGACGCCGCTGATTGCGATGCGGAAGGTTGCCATCATACGGCTGGGCCTTGAACTTGGCGCGCCGTTAGATTTAACGTGGTCATGTTACAGCCAAGAAGATCGCGCATGCGGAGTATGTGATAGTTGTGTGTTGCGGCTTCGGGCGTTTCAAGAAGCGGGCGAGACAGATCGCATTCCTTATGCCGCTGCGGTACAGCCAGCGTAGAAGCTTGTGATTTTTATGGTAGAAGATGAATGCTGGCATTGCTGCTCTTGGAGGAGCGGCATGATTTGAGCTCAAGGTTTGAGCATCGAGAATTCACCGTTGAATTTGAGCATCAGGATTTGAGCATCAAACATCGAAAATACACTTGAGTAGAGCCGGGAGGCTGGAATGAAAAGGCACTTTGCAATATTGGCGGTTTTGGCGTTGATGGTGGGTCTCTGTGCGACCCAGTCCTTCGCTCAGGCGTCGGGCACAGTAAAAGGAGTTTGTAGAGATGCAGAGGGCAAGCCCATCCCAGGAGCCGTAGTCGAATGGCGCAATCTGGATAATGGACGAAAATACACGCTGAAGACAAACGGTAAAGGCGAATATTTTTCTCTGGGAATTGATCCAGGAAAGTATGAAGTTACGCTGACTAAGGATGGCAAGCAGATCGACAAAGTGAACAACTTCCCTGTGTCCCTCGACGAGGCCACGTTAGATTTTGATCAAAAGAAAAATCAGGAGCAGCAGGCCGCTGGAAAAGGCATTTCTCCAGAGCAGTTGAAGGCCATGCAAGAGGCACAAGCCAAGCAGCAGAAGGAAGTTCTAACGGTAAAGCAGTTGAATGAAAAACTAGCCGCCGCCAACCAGGCATCACAAGCCGGAGACTTTGATACTGCCATCACCGACTTGAACGAAGCGACACAGACCGATCCAAATCGCGATCTTCTGTGGGCGAAGTTAGGCGACGCCTATCTCAACTCGGCCAACAAGCAAAGCGATGCGGGTGAAAAAACGAAGCGTTACGGCGAGGCAGTGACTGACTATCAAAAAGCAATCGATCTAAAACAGAAAGCTACGGCAGCAGGCGCAAAGCCGAATCCGGAGGATCCGAAAATAACGGCCTCGTATTACAACAATCTGGCGCAAGCAGAAGCGAAGTCGGGCAAGACCGACGACGCTATGAAAGATTATTCGCAAGCTGCACAATTGAATCCGGCAGGAGCCGCTCAGTATTACTACAATCTCGGCGCCATCTTAACTAACGCTGGAAAGCTCGATGACGCCATTGCGGCTTTTGACAAGGCGATTGCCGCTGATCCCACCAAGGCGGACGCTTACTATCAAAAGGGCGTGAATCTAATCAGCAAAGCGACAACGGATAAGAGTGGCAAGGTAATTCCTGCTGCGGGCACGGAAGAAGCACTAAATAAATATTTGGAGCTACAACCGACCGGGCCGAATGCTGAAGCCGCCAAAGGGATGTTGCAATACATCGGCAGCTCGGTCGAGACGAGTTACGGAAAGAAAAAAGGAAATCCTGTCAACGTGAAAAAATAGCCCACAGAATTCCTGAATTAAAAAATTGATTAGGGCGGCTCTTAGAGCCGCCCTTTTCTTTGCGGGCAAGCTTGTTACGAAAGGTCTGGCACTTGCTGTTATTCGTAGAAGAACAGCATTGCGTTCGCTAGAGTAGTTGGTTGAGCAAGTGTGGACCATGCATGTCCCGCGAACTCAGATCGCAACACCAACTATGGCAGCGCCGGGCACAGCTCCTATTTCGGTTACGGTTGAAACTTCTTCAGCTTCCAGCGCCACACAGGCGCTATTGGCGGCCATGTTGCGAGCCCATGAGCACGTCAGCGATCTAATATTTTCTCCTGGCCGGCTTCCGCAGATAGAAGTGCATGGTCAGCTCATTGCGGTACAGGGTGCGGGAATTCATGCTCTGAGCGCTGATGATACCCGCCGCATCGCTGCCGACCTGATCGGCAATAATAAGCAGGCAATCACGATTCTGCGAGAACAAGGTTCGTGCGATGTGTCCTATGGATTGCCCGGCCTTGCCCGCTTCCGTGTCAATGCATTCATTCAACGGGGAAGCTGTGCTGTTGTAATGCGAGTCATTCCGGGCACAATTCCAGATTTCAATGGATTGGGACTGCCGCCCGAGTTGAGACAAGTAGCCGCTCTTCGAGACGGGATCGTTCTCGTCACCGGGCCAAGAGGTTCTGGAAAATCCTCGACCATGGCTGCGCTTCTCGATCTAATCAACGAGCAGCAAACCTGCCACATCATCACCATCGAAGATCCGATTGAATTTTTGCACAATCACAAACGTGCCACCGTGCACCAGCGGGAGCTTCATAGCGACGCACCCACTATGGCGTTAGCGTTGAGGGCAGCAATGCGCCAGGCTCCAAAAGTAATTGTGGTAGGCGACATGCGCGACAATGACACCATAGAGATGGTCCTGGAGGCCGCCGAGACTGGACATTTAGTGCTCTCAAGCTTGAACACGGTCGACGCAATCAAGGCAGTAGATCGCATTGCGAGCTCGTTTGGAACCGGAGAACAGTCGTCGATCCGCAACAGATTTTCCAGAGCCTTTCGCTACATCATTTCGCAAAGGCTGATCCCTCGGAGTGACAAACACGGGCGCGTCTTAGCAATCGAGATCCTCAAGGCCACGCAGGAGACGAGAGAATTTGTGGAACGCGGCGATCAGAACGGATCGTTCCTCCGACAAGCCATGAAATCCGGGGAGTTCGATGGCATGCAAAATTTCGATTCGGAAATCGCGAAGCTGGTGCGTTCCGGAACGATTGACCTGCAAACCGGGCTTTCGTTCGCTGCTGATCCCGCAGAGGTGCAGCGGGCTTTAGAACACTCATCCTAACGGTAGGTTAGGACACCACTTCCGCAAGCGAAGATCAAATCATTTTGCTGTGCCATTGTCATCCTGAGCGAGCGTTCTTCTTCGCAACGCGAAGAAGAGCACGAGTCGAAGGACCCCTACCTCCAACGATGAACCGCACCGCTCCGTTTTCAATTTTTCATTCCCCTCGCTATCATCGACGGATGGCGAGTCCTCTCCCTGTACAACGCGTTCTCAGCTTTGAAGATGCGCGCCATCTAGTCGAACAACATGCTTCCGGGTTGCGCCCTACCGATACTGAAGCGACCGGTCTCCTTGACTCGATTGGTCGCGTTCTCGCGAAACCAGTATTCGCGGATCGCGATTTTCCGCCCTTCCGGCGATCGACACGTGATGGTTATGCCGTTCGCGCTGCTGATCTGGTAAAGCTTCCAGCCACACTGAACGTCATCGGTGAAATTAAAGCTGGTGGTGTCAGCGAATTTCCCGCCGCTCACAAGCGGCCAGGCTGCTGCCATCATGACCGGAGCGGCAGCGCCAGATGGTTCGGACGCAGTGGTAATGGTCGAATACACAGTCGCCAAAAACAATATAGTCGAGATCACAAGAGCGGACGTTGAAGGAGAAAACATCGTACCAGCTGGTGCGGAAGCCAAACGCGGAGACGAACTGCTGGCAACCGGGACTCGAGTGGATCATCGCGCAATAGCACTGGCTGCGTCTGTCGGAGAATCACGGCTTCACGTCTACAAGAAACCCCGAATAGCCATTCTCGCCACCGGCGACGAGATCGTGAGCATCACAGATTCTCCCGGTCCTTCGAGATTCGCAACTCGAACAGCTACTCCTTAGCGGCGCAAGTACAAGCGGCTGGCGGGGACCCGGTTGTGCTGCCAGTTGCCCCAGACGAAGCGGGCCGCTTGCGCGAACTCATCGCTGAAGGATTTAATGCCGATCTGTTGCTGCTCAGTGGCGGCGTTTCCATGGGCAAATATGACCTCGTTGAGCAGGTGCTGACAGAGTTCGGCGCCGAGTTCTTTTTCACCGGAGCACAGATTCAACCCGGCCGCCCGGTTGTATTTGGCAAAAGTAAAAGTCAGGGTAAAAGTAAAGACAAGTATTCTTCGGGTTGCCCGGAAACCCTGTTTCTACGATGGTGACGTTTGAACTATTTGTCCGGCCTGTTCTTGATGCTCTTGCTGGGCTATCCCCACAAAAGCTAGTATTCCTGCATGCGAAATTGAGATCCGAAATCAAAACTAAGACGGGGCTCACTCGTTTTCTGCCTGCCATTCTGTCTGGAGAATTCGATCAAACCGAACGTCGAAGTAGTGCGGTGGCAGGGATCGGGAGACATCGCCGCAACAGCGCGGGCAAACTGCTACATTGTGATTCCTCCAGACCGCGAACGAATCGCAGCAGGAGAGTGGATTGCAGTGTTGACGAGGTGATAAGGCTAAGGTGAGTAAAGTTCCGAGATACAAGGTTCAAGGTACAAAAGATTAAAAGTGCAAAGACTTCAAAGCTTCAGATCGCAAAGCTACCGAGTTTACGAGAACCTTGTCCTAAACCTTTCATCTTTGAAATCTTGAAACCTGCAACTTGAAACTTCAACTTTGAAACCTGTCCCCCTCCTACCTGTAATATAGAACTTCGCAATGCCAAAAAAGCTTTCCCATTACGATGACGCGGGCCGCGCCAAGATGGTGGATGTTTCCACCAAACTTCCCACCAAACGCGAAGCCGAGGCCAGTGCTTTCGTTGTTCTCAAGCCCGCAGTCCTCAAAGCTCTCCCTGACAATCCAAAGGGCGATCCGTTGGAAGTTGCGAGGCTTGCGGGGATAATGGCCGCAAAGAAGACTGCCGATCTGATTCCTATGTGCCATCCTCTGCCGCTGTCACACGTTGATGTGCGTTTGCAGCTATGCGAGAATGGCGTCGCTATTCATTCATCAGTTACTACCACGGCTGTTACCGGAGTTGAAATGGAAGCACTGGTGGCGGCAAGCGTCGCGGCTCTTACCGTATACGATATGTGTAAAGCGCTCGACAAGGGCATTGAGATTCGCGAGATTGTGCTTGAGCGCAAATCCGGCGGGAAGAGTGGAGACTACCTGCGGACGAAAAATAACTCTGCGACAAAGATTAACGACAAAGAAGTAGTGCATGGCAAATAACGTTAAAGTTCTGTTGGTCGATGACAATCCGATGGTGCTTGGAATGTTGCGGGGAGCCCTCACTCCATTGGCGATCGTCAATACCGCCTCTGACGGCGCCGACGCTTTGCTGAAAGCCGTTGAGGATCCACCGGATCTCCTCGTAAGCGACTACCGCATGCCCGGAATGGATGGCCGGCAACTTGTTGAGAAGTTGAAGAGCCGCCCTCAGACCGCCGGAATTGCCGTCATCCTGCTTGCCACGAAAACCGACATCAGCGAAAAGCTGGGCATGCAAGAGCACTCGGTCGACGACTTTGTCGAAAAGCCGTTCTTTCTCAAAGACGCAACTCTGCGTATCAAGCGTGTCATCGACAAGATCGCTTTGGAAAAGATGGCCAAGGCGACGCCATCCGACGGAGTATTTCGCGGCAGCCTGTTGCAAATGAATGTAATTGATTTGGTCCAGTCACTCGAAATGGGCCGTAAGAGCTGTTCGCTCACGCTGACGAACAATGCAGAGAAGTGTGAGATGTACTTTCGCGAGGGCCAAGTCACACATGCTGCTTACGGTTCACTGCTCGGAGATCCTGCGGTCTTCAAAGTTCTGCGCTGGACGAATGGGAATTTTCAGATAAATTTTGAAGGTAAGACTTCGCAGGAAAGCACAACCTTAAATACTCAGGGATTGCTTATGGAAGGCCTTCGCCTGCTCGACGAAGCCGAACGGGACAGCGGAGAAGCCGCCGAAAAACAGGCGGAGAAAAAACAAGAGGAGGAAGACGATGTCCTCCTCGACTCCTGATCCTTCCAGCTCCGCACTATTCACCGCTGCTGTCCTGACCGTCAGTGATTCATGTTCCCGCGGGCAACGCACCGATCTCTCCGGACCCGCCGTAGCGGCGCTTCTAAAAAAAAACAATTTCGCAGTTAACATTTCAGAAATTGTTCCGGACGATGAAGCCGCCATCAAAAAAACAATTCTTCTCCTCACCAATCAGGCTCGTCTCGTAGTTACAACCGGCGGAACAGGAATTGCTCCCCGCGATGTCACTCCTGAAGCTACCCGCGCAATTTGCGATCGTCTGCTCGAAGGCGTGGCCGAACGAATACGTGCAGAAGGCGCGAAGAAAACACCCTTCGCGGCACTCAGCCGTGGAGTTTGCGGTATACGAGGAACGTCGCTGATCTTAAATCTGCCTGGAAATCCACGCGGAGCAGTCGACTCGCTCGTGGCAGTAATCGACTTGCTGCCCCATGCCCTTCGCTTGCTGAGCGGAGACACCGAGCACTCATCTCTATTTCCGGCTAAGGCGCTCAGAATAGTCTTAGGATAGTCCGCCCCAACGATCTCTAGTTTCGCGTACACTTTTTTCACGCCTTTTCTTTTATCCTTTGAAGACGCTGAAGCACATCCTGGCCCGCTACACTGCTTTCCTTTGGGTTCTCCTCAAACCTCTTGGCGTGTGGGGCGTTTTCGTCATCGGAGCGATTGACGCCGCTGCTCTTGGCTTGCCTATCGACGTCGCAGTCGCCACTTACGTTTATCAAAGTCCCGCGAAGTTTCTGTTGTATGTGTTCATGGCATCTGCAGGAGAGACCGTGGGCAGCATGGTCATCTATGCGATTGGCTACAAAGGTGGAGAGGAATTGTTGCGAAAGCGGATTTCTCCAGCTCGCTTCGAGAAGATCCACTCGACCTTCGATCAGCATCCCTACTGGAGCTTGATGCTGCCAGCGATGCTGCCTCCGCCGACGCCGTTTAAGCTTTTCGTTCTGGCGGCCGCTGTTTCCGAAATGCAATTCAGCCATTATCTATTGGCGATTTTCTCAGGCCGCTTCATTCGCTTCACCGTGCTAGGGCTACTCACCCTGAAGTTTGGCCCCGAGTTCGTGCACGTCATTGGGCCGTTTTTCAGCAGGCACCTCTACGCTCTCGCTGCGATAGCACTAGCCGGATTAGCGGCTTGGCTGCTAAGGCGCCGAAGACGAGCAGCCTCACAAAATTCTGCCGCAGAAATTACTGAGCCCTAGATTCGTGACGGGGGAAAGATCGTGTAGGGACGGGCGCCCTCGCCCGTCCAGCCCGAGCAAGCTCGGCAACTCTTCGATCTTTTGCTGCTTCATTCCAGTAATCGACGATGAGTAAGGGCGCTAGCTAGAAAAGTAAAACCGATTCCTTTACGCTGCCCTGTAATCCCCTTTTGCGAAAACTCCAGCCAGGTAATGCACCGCAACCGGAGTAGCAAACATGGCAATCGTGAACAGCATGTCCCCTTCAAGAGTGTTCCGGAAAAATGGTAGCCCTGCCACGTAAGATTGCATGACGCCGTTCAAAGTTCTCGGATAAAGATCCGTCCATGCGGCCCATGCCGCCAAATTGCTCAATAGAAAGAAAGACAGGGAGCTGGCTAAAGCCGCTCCAATCACCCGCAGCGGCTTGCTGTTTTCACGGAGGTTGGTGCCCAGCCAAATAATCGCAGCGTACCAAACCCAGGTTACATAGTGGTCCCACGAAAACGGATACGAGTAGACGACCCTGGTAAGGACCACGTCCGAAGCGGCTAACATCACAAACGGCAGCCAGAGCTGGCGCTTAGGGCCGCGTGCACCAAAAAACAACAATGAAGCAGCAACCGGAGTGAACATCCATGGATGTGGTAAAAAACGCACCGCAACCGCAGTCAGCAAAAACAAATAGGCCAGCATGATCACCTCACAGCGCTAAGCAATGAACCCTAAACAATGATTGTGGCCCGTAGATGAGCCTGCGTCAAGCTCGGACTTGTAATCGCGTTCCGCTCCAATTCAATCAGGAGGTGAAACTGTTTGGCTGCGGCTTCCGAAGCTCTCCCTAACGACTTCCAGCTTGCGATTGAGTTCCACGCTAGCAGACAGCGCGGCTCGTCCCACCATGTCAGGATAGGCATAGCGAAGATCCTGAAATTGCACTCGATAAGCGATTACATCGGAATCTGTTACCCGGTAACTCTGGACCATGGGATACTGCGCCCAGTCCAAATAAACGCGACCGAGGTAAGACCGTTTCGCGGCCAGTGTGATCGGCGATTCCGCTGGTTTGGGATAAACCCGAATCTGCGATGTCTTCTCTGTAGAAGAATGCAGCACCATCGTTGTGAAAGAGTCTTTCGTCTCAGCAACTGAGTACCAGCGAAACGGTGTCCACCAATACGGATATGCCGAGGCACGGATTGGTGCCGCCCCCTCATATGATCTGGATCGCACAACATCAACAGCACGTCGATGTTCAAAATCCCGTACTCCCCAAAGAGTAATCACTCCGAAAAGCGCCAGGGTCGCGGCCAATCTTCCTCTCGGCCTATTGTCGCTTGCTTTTGAAGGTCCGCCGATCCGGCTGATCAAAGACGGAAGGATAAGCCCAGCGGTGAGCAGTACGAGAATTGCAGGTTCAACGATAAACACGATGTCCCACGAATACCATTTCTCAGAAAGCGGCCAGAACGGCCGCACACCGTAGTTGTTGGTGTAGTCGAGCAGTATGTGACTGAGCCCTGCCAGATACGAGAAGACAAACAACAGTCCCCATCGCGGTGGCAGCTCAGGGTTGGTGTTTTTGCGCCCCCGAATACGCCAAATGCAATACATGAAGGCAACCACCACCGCTGACATAAGGAACAACCCCAGGAAAGAATGTGTGAACCCGCGATGATGAGCGAAGCTGAATACCGGGCCCTTGATGCGGCCAAGCACATCGAGATCGGGCGCTTCCGCAGCCAGCGTCACGGTCGCGGTAGCCAGAGCAGTCTTTCGGTTTAGGCCGGCGCGGCTCAGACACGCGCCAGTCAGGAAGTGGGTTATAGGCTCCAAGTCATGTTTTTAACACACAGAGAAAGTTATCACCGTCGCGGCACTAATATCGTGAGCGCATCCGGAACAATGGAAATCTCCGCTGGCAACGTGCCCAGCAATTCTCCATCGGCTTCGACATGAATCTTTTGCGCCATCGCTGAGGTTTTGCAGGTTACCTTCTCCGACGATTCCAGTTCTATTCCTGCAACCTTCCACCTCGCCCCGATCATGCCACGCAGAATGTACAGTAGATACGACGATCGACGACGCGTTTTGAATAACACCAGGCGTACGTCACTCCGATGCAATCCTGCCCCCGGAGCCAGCTCCCGCAGAATTCCACCGAAGTCAGTAATTCGTACCGCCAGCAGCTCAGAAACACATTCCCTCCGCGTCTGTCCTTCGAGGTTAAGAAAATCCACGTCAAACAATTTCATCGGATGAATGAGCCACAAGTGAAGTGCTTTGGCATAGTAAGACCACATGCCCCAGCGGCCTTTGATCAACATATTCAGCTTGTAGAACAGGTGCGCATCCATTCCAACCCCGGCCGTCACGCTGAAATAGCGCAGCGCGGGGCTTCCCGAAAAATCGCGATAGATTACCTGGCCTACCGCAATGCGGCGCGGTTCAGCAGTCAGTGCGCAATGCGCAGCCGACTTCGGCGAAAGCGGTACTCCGAGATCGTGAGCCAGCGCATTCGCCGTCCCCAGCGGGATCACGCCAAGTGCTGCCCGGCTCCCCACCATGCCTTGCAAGACATCGTTTATGGTGCCATCGCCGCCGCAAGCAAAGATGGTGTCCTGCCCTTCAGAAATCGCGTTGCGGGTCTGCTCCGTTGCATCCGCTCCGGAACGAGTGGTAATTAACCGTGCTTCGACGCCCGATGCTTCGAGTGTGGATAGCGCAGCTTCAACGTCGGCTAAGCGGTTGCCGCGACTGCTTCCGGACAGCGGGTTATAGACGAGAGCAGCCCTGCGCATGGCGATATTTGAATGGGTGTATCTAAATGACGATATCTGGATTGTACTAAGGCTTGAATAGCAGGGTCGGTTCGACGGAAGCTGCCTCCCCCCAAATAGACGTACCTGTTGCATGTTTACATGCTCTTGGACTAAGCTTAGCGCGCAATCCCCCCCGAGCATTAGTACGCCTCACTATTAAGGACAGAGTTTCTCGTCCGCAAATTCAGGAGGATCAACGCTATGAGCCGCTTGATGTCCACCTTGCTCGTAACCCTATTGTTCGTACCCGCCTTTGCCCAAGATCACTCAGCACACAGCCAGAGCAAAACACCCACGTTAATGTCGGGACTAGGAGACCTGCATCATCCCGTTTCGACCAGCAACCCGCAGGCGCAACAGTTCTTCGATCAAGGTCTGCGCCTGATCTACGCGTTCAATCACGACGAAGCCGCGCGTTCCTTCGCTCACGCCGCCGAACTTGATCCGAAACTCGCAATTGCGTATTGGGGAGTCGCCGAAGCCGTCGGCCCTAATTACAACGATCCTGCAAGCGACGAGCGCTTCATGAAAGCTCACGAAGCCATTCAGAAGGCCTCGGACCTTTCCGCGAATGCCTCGCCCAGCGAGAAAGCTTACATACAAGCAATGGCAGTGCGTTTTCCTGCCGACCCAAAGGCGGACCGAAGAAAAGCCGCCGAAGATTATCACGATGCTATGCGCGAAGTGACCAAGAGATTTCCCGACGACCTCGATGCCGCCACGTTGTTCGCCGAATCAGGGATGAACCTGCATCCCTGGGGCCTATGGCATCCCGACGGCACGCCGGAAGCAGGCACGGATGAAATAGTAAGCACTCTCGAGTCGGTGATAAAACGCGATCCGAACCACCTGGGCGCGGTCCACTATTACATTCACACCGTCGAGGCCTCGCCAACTCCCGAGCGCGCACTCGCTGGCGCGAACAAATTGGCATCCCTGGCTCCCGCTGCGGGACACATTGTCCACATGCCGGCTCACATCTACATCCGTACCGGCGATTACGAAGCCGCCGTCAAGACCAACGAAGATGCCGCAGCTGTTGACCGCGCCTATATCAAGACGAGTGGCGCGCAAGGCATCTACCCGATGATGTATTACAGCCACAATCTGCATTTCATCGCCATGTGCGCCGCCATGAATGGCAATTACGCCGAGTCAAAGAAGAATGCCGACCTACTAGCCGCTCACGTAGCGCCCCATGTGAAAGAAATGCCGCCACTTGAAGGCTTCATGACGATTCCCATCGCGGTGGACGTCCGCTTTCATCGCTGGAACGACATTTTGAATATGCCGCAACCCAGTCCCGACATGAAAATCACAACCATCTTCTGGCATTTCGCTCGCGGCATGGCCTTAGCCGGAACAGGCAAGACCAGCGAAGCGGAAGCCGAATACAAGATTGTCGCTGACGCCGAGCAGAGCACTCCCGAAGACGTCGTCTTCGCGATGCCGGTAAACAACAAAGCCAAAGACATCATGAAAATTGCGAAAGACGTTCTCGGTGCAAAGATCGCCAGCACTAAGAAAGATTATCCAGGAGCAATCGCTATGCTAACCGAAGCGGTTGTGGTTGAAGACTCCCTAAAGTATGGAGAGCCACCCGACTGGTTCTTCCCCGTACGCGAATCCTTGGGCGCGGCGTTTCTCGTCAACGGCGATGCGGCGGGCGCGGAAAAAGTGTTTCGCGCTGATCTTGAACGCAATCCTCGCAATCCGCGTTCTTTGTACGGACTGCAGCAGGCGCTCAAGGCCGAAAGCCGCGACTACGACGCCGGATTCATCGAGCACGAGTTCGATTCATCCTGGAAAGGCGAAGCGCTGAAAGTTGAGGACCTGGTGTAACGGCAAACGCTTCGACATCCTGAAGGATTTTCTGAACGCCGATTTTCTACGCGAATATCGACAATGGAGCGGACGGCCGTCCTCGCCCGTCCGCCGAACTCACGATCATTAGCGGGAGGCGTTCGTAGTCAGGGCGTAGGCGGATTTGCAAGCTACTCGAGCACGAAGGCGTGCGGTATGTGGCAAACCGGCCAGACTCAATTGCACATTCAATGTGGACCCGTGGCGTAGCGTTGCTGCGGGAAAGTGCCAGCTATATGCTGTGGAAGATGCACATTCCCGCGTGACGTGTATCGTTAGCCCTCACGACGCTCCCGCCTTAATCTCTGTAATCTTGCCCTCGCGATAGGTAACATGGAGAGGTTTGCCTCCGTCAGCATAATTCACTGTCTTGTTATCGTCATCGCCCCCAGGCTCGGGAATCCCCAACCCGACCGCAAAATCGGCCTGCAGTTCGTTCATTCCCGGTTTCAGTTCGTGATTGTCGATCGCGCTCCAGACATCCGCGGGCCAGTGTTTATAGAGCTCATGCGGATCCTGAATGAAAAGCATCTCGTCGGAAGAAAAGTGGTACTCGCCATCTTTGAGTATGCCGATTGAGAAGGCGTACATCTTGCCATCCTTCGAGAACACGGCCATCGCCTGTCTCTCGCCAGGATCTTTTGGCGCAGCGGCCGTGATCACGTCTTTGATATCGAGGCGTTCAATCGGTAGCAACATTCCGGACTCGTGCGCAAAATTAACGCGTCCAGTTGCCTTGTCATAGGGGAAATAAGTGATGCTGTAGCCGACCTTCACCCACACAGGCTGCTGGGTCAACTGCTTTGCCGATTTTAAGTCGTAAGGATAAAGCTTTCTGGGAGTGACGTAGTAATCAGCCTTCAAAGGCGGCGGCGCTGCTTTCTTTACTTCTTGCACCTGCTCTTCGTGCCGCGCATAGAAGATGTAGGCGACTCTCAATCCAGTCACTAGAATCGCGATTAAAAGTAGGACTTGGAATCTCTTCATCCGCAAAGCTTCCTGCGTGTTATCAGTCTGTAGCGAAGTTTAGTGCTGGACGGCCGAGGTGCGCAATACCAACTGGGAGCGGCTTAATAAGCGTAAGCCTGCAATAAAGCGAAGACCACCACGCCCGTCACAGAGACATAGAGCCAGATGGGAAACGTGAATCGCGCAATCCGCTTATGCATTGGGAACCGCCCACTCAGAGATAAGAAAAAAGTGATCAGAACAAGGGGCAATGCAACGATCGAAAGAAAGATGTGACTGGCCAAAATTGAGAGGTAAACCGTGCGGATGGTTCCGTGCCCGGGGAAATGCGTATCCCCATGAAGGGCATGATTCACGATATAGCTGATCAGAAACAACGACGAGAAGCCAAATGCCGACAACATGCTCGCTTTATGCGCTTTCATATTGTCATGCTTGATGAAGTAGAGACCAATGCAAAGGGCGAGCGCGCTAAGTCCATTCAGGAAAGCATTTAGCGCCGGTAGAAAAACATATCGGCCAGCAAATGCAGCCGGCGCATGATGCATGTAGAGCAGCCAAAGCAGGAACAAGACCGCAACGGTGCTGACACCGAGAATGGAAAGAAGGACGGACCGCGGAGTCGTTTGGGTCTGCTGCATTGGAATCACCAATAACATGATACAGCGAACAAGCAGCGTATCCCTTCAAAGACGGCAGCCAATGTCCTTAAATGGGGTAAACTTGTTTTAGGCGCAGCAGCGCCCGTAACGGAGAAGTTATGCCTGTCGCTATTAATGAAGACGAAGTCCTCAGCGCTCTCAAGCAGTGCTACGATCCCGAGATTCCGGTCAACATTGTCGATCTAGGGTTGATTTATGGTATCCGCTTCGAGCCGTCTTCGGAGGACAAGCACGACGTAGTGGTAGACATGACGCTGACTGCTCAGGGATGCCCCGAGCACGTCAATATCAGCCAGCAGGTTAAGGCCCGGGTCGAGCAGTTGCCCGGCGTCGCAAACGTCACTGTGAACGTTGTTTGGAATCCGCCGTGGTCTCCCGAGCGTCTCAGCGCTGAAGCGAAGAAGCAGCTCGGGATCGAGTAGTTCCTAGCCTTTCCGAATGGCCGTCAGTCCGTTCGGTGTTTAACGAGCCAGCAACGCTTCATACCAATTGGAGCCGCGGCTCTCGGCAGCTTCAGCCAGACGCTCCCCGACTCTAGACACAACATCCAGGTAAGTGGTCCCTCGTTCAATGTATTCCGGCAGATTTTCGCGAATCTCGGCAAACTTTTCCGGATACTCCGCAGCCAAAGTAGCGAGCCCAACTCCGCCTGCTATCAGGCCAGCGGTTTTATTGCCCTTCAGTAGCATGATGACTGCCACAGCTGCCGAGCCGCCGAGTAATGCCTTCTTCCAATTTTCCATTTCTTCCTCCGACCAGTAATTGTAACTAAAGCCAGGAATCGGGTGCTTTATACTTCCCAGTCACAAAGCGCTTTCATTATTCACTTCGCAAAGCTTCGGAGGACTTGGATGCGGAAACCTCATGTCGAGGTCTGGATTTTTCGGATCTCGTTCAGTGTTGTCATTTTCTGTCTATCCCTAACGATTGCAGCAGCACAGACCAAGCCTCGCGCTCGGGATCTCGGCGTGCCATTCGACGGAACACCTGGTCCCCTCAACGCGATCACGGACGTTAAAGGCGTGGAAGTGGGACATACCACTCTGATCTCCGGCGACGGTCCTCTGAAAGTTGGAGTTGGGCCTGTACGAACTGGCGTGACCGCAGTCCTCCCCCGCGGCAAAGACTCCAAAGATGCAGTGTTCGGGGGATGGTTCACTTTGAACGGGAACGGCGAGATGACAGGAACAACGTGGCTTGAGGAATCGGGCTTCCTCGACGGTCCAGTGATGATTACCAATACGCACAGCGTTGGCGTAGTTCGCGACGCCGTGATTGCCTGGAAAGTGAAGCGGGGCCAAGCCGACATGGAAGGATACTGGTGGTCGCTGCCCGTCGTGGCCGAAACATGGGACGGCTGGTTAAACGACATCAATGGCTTCCACGTGAAGCCGGAAGACGCTTTCCATGCGTTAGATACGGCTCATGCCGGCCCAGTTGAAGAAGGAAGTGTTGGCGGCGGCACCGGTATGGTCTGCAACCAATTCAAAGGCGGAATAGGAACTTCGTCGCGTGTTCTGGATGCGAAGCACGGAGGTTATACAGTCGGCGTGCTGGTGCAATGTAATTACGGTGAACGTGATCAATTGCGGATTGCTGGTGTTCCGGTCGGGAAAGAAATACCCGAGCACAAAGCCTATGAAACTGACACCGGGTCTATAATCATTGTCATTGCCACCGATGCGCCATTAATTCCAACCCAACTCAAGCGTCTGGCGAAACGTGCATCTTTGGGGCTGGGAAGAGATGGCAGTTTTTCCGGAGACGGCTCGGGAGATATTTTCGTCGCCTTCTCGACAGCAAATCCGGGAGCCGCTTCGCCCGAGGCCCTGCATCAGCTCACGATGCTTCCCAACGACCAACTCGATCCGCTTTTTTTGGCAACGGTGCAGGCGACGGAAGAAGCCGTGGTAAATGCGATGGTGGCGGCCGACACAATGAAGGGAATCGATAATCACACAGTAATTGGGTTGCCGCATGACAGGTTGAGAGAGGTGTTGAAGAAATACAACAGATTGGTGAAATAGCTATCACTCCTGTGCCATTGACGATCTGGAGTTCTAGCACGTTCTCCAACCCTTGTCATTCCGAGCCAGCTTCAGCTGGCGAGGAATCTGCTGTTACGTCTCCACGCGGCTTGCTCCCAATCAGCAGCAACGCTCCCATCCTCTTGAACGCTTTCAAATCTTCCAGACTGTTAAACGATTTCGTTTTGTAATCGTCCGGCGTTGGCGTGTCGTCCGGAATCTGCTTCGACTCGATTCTCTCGAATCCATGCTTCTTGAATATCTCTTCATACTCAGCCGCAGACCTCACGTGCACTGGGACATTTAGCTTGTCTACCCATTGCAATGAGTACTCGTTGTCGCGATACAAATTGATCAGGATGAACACTCGTCCACCCGGAGCCATGACACGGAATAGTTCATCCAATGCCTGATCTTGATCTGCATAGTAGTAGAACGACTCTACGGACAGTACTTTGTCGAAGAAATTGTCTTGCCAGGGAATTCGTTGCGCCGATCCCACTACGTACTGAATATTCGCAAAATCTTTGGAGGACTCTTGCGCCAGCCGAATCATCTCGTCAGAAACATCCAATCCAACAACTTGCCCTGACTGCTCCCTGCCCGCAACTGACTGGGCAAGTAATCGTGTGGCCCAACCCGCGCCGCATCCCAAGTCAAGAACGCGGGCTCCAGGCCCTAGATCCATAAGCCGGATCGTCTTCTGAGTAATGTCGAGATGATGATGTTCCATCTTCTCGCCTTCTCCGGCAGCAGCCCAGCGGTTGAACTCCTGTTGCAGCTTCTCGTCGGAGCTAGTCTGTTCTTGTTCGTATTTCTGCGGCATCAGCGCTCCTCGTACGTCGACCTCTCAAATGCAGCGTCAGGACGGCGGCACTACCTGTATGCTACATTTCCTTCCACATGGCACCAAGCCCAGAGCCTTCTTCCCAGCCTCAGCGTGTCCCCGAGCCACTTTACTGTCCGCGCTGCGCCGTAGAAGTTACTGATCCACTTACCTGCGGCGATTGCTCTTCTGTGATTTGTCGCCGCTGTGGCACGCCTTTGGAGTCGCCCGACGAACTCGGGATGGGATAACCATGAATCTTCCCGCAGTGGCGGAACCATCGGCAGCTGTGCAGGCTGACTCTGAACCAAGTCTAATTCGTGGCTTGTCGCTACTGGATTCGGTACTTCTGCTCGTAGGCGGAATCATTGGGTCGTCCATTTTCCTGACCGCCAAGGATATAGCTGGAGCATTGCCGCATCCCGTTCTGTTCTTGCTGGTGTGGATTTTGGGCGGACTGATTTCGCTGTGTGCCTGTTTCGCCTTCGCTGAACTCGGATCGATGTTTCCCGACTCTGGCGGCCAATATGTGTACATGCGAGAGGCTTTCGGCGATCTAGCGGCATTTCTGTATGGCTGGATGCTATTCGCAGTAGCCAATGGAGGAAGCATCGCCGCGCTGTCGGTTGCTTCGGCCGCCTATCTCGGCGGAATCATTCCGGGGATCTCCCAAGATCACGTGATCTTCTCAGCTGCCGGAATTGTCTTAACCCGGGCTCATGTCGTCGCCCTGATTTCGATTGTGCTGGTCACATGGGTGAATGTAGTCGGGTTACGTCGAGGAGCACTTCTGCAAAATGTCGCGACCTGGGCAAAGTTCGCGGCCATGGCGGCATTCGTTTTACTTGGGTTCACGATTGGCAAGGGCGACTGGCATCATTTCACGTCGAGCAACTGGACGAGCGCTCAAGGGCTCAGCATGGGCTTCGGCTCAGGGCAGTTGCTCTCCGCTTTTGGAGTGGCTCTCATTGCAGTCTTCTGGGCGTACGACGGATGGGTCTATATCACGTGGGTCGCTGGCGAAGTAAAAGACCCGCGGCGAAATGTGCCCCTCGCAATGGTTCTCGGGACCTTAGCAGTCGGCGGGATCTATGTTGCCATGAACATGGCGTATGTCTATGCGCTGCCGCTCACGTGAGATCGCCAAACACGAAACCATTGCTCATGCTGCGGCGGTGGCCTTATTCTCTCCTCGTGCGGCAGTGTGGCTATCAGCCATGATTGCTGTCTCTTGCTTCGGAGCGATGGCGAGCTTAGTGCTCTCCGGCAGCCGGGTCTATTACGCCATGGCAAAGGATGGAGTCTTCTTTCAAAGCATGGCCAAGATCCATCCCAAGTGGCGGACGCCCGCGCTCAGCTTGATTGGACAAGGCGTCTGGGCATGCCTGCTTACCGTCAGCGGCCGCTACGATCAGCTTTATACTTACGTGATGTTTGGTATGGTGCTGTCATATACGCTTACCGTGATTGGGTTGTTCATCTTGCGTTGGAAGCGTCCCGATACACCGCGTCCTTATCGATGTTCCGGGTATCCGTGGTTGCCAGCGATTTACATTCTGATTGGAACAGCATGGACGCTGAATACGGTTGTGACCAGGCCGAAAGAAGCGTTGGCGGGAACAATCATCGTGCTGATCGGAGTGCCAGGATATTTGTACTGGAAGCGGAGTAGCCGGAAGCGGCCGCAGTTCCATAAGATTCATCTTGCCGTTCCTCCCCTAACAATGTTATCCCTGATTACTTTTCGCAGGCACTTTCGCGAATGCGTCTAAGCTGACCCCGGGATACAAGAGTGGCAGAAATCAAACCCGCCCCCGTGCCGCCTAACATACTCGGCCCAGAACCACACGCAAATTCCGAAACTGAAGATCCCAACAAACCCAAACGTGTACTCGGATTTCGCGATCTCGTTTTGTTCTACGTGGTCACGGGAATCAGTCTCAGATGGATTGCAACCGCAGCTGCAGCGGGACCAAGTTCTATCGTCATCTGGATCGGCGCGTGGCTTACTTTTTACACTCCGCTCGCGCTGTCAGTCATCGAATTGTCATCCCGCTATCCGAATGAAGGCGGGTTGTATGTTTGGTCGAAGCGCGCCTTTGGAGATTTTGCGGGTTTCATGTCCGCATGGACCTACTGGACGAGCAATCTCCCCTACTTCCCCGCCGTGCTCTACTTCGCCGCAAGCAACATCCTGTACATGCGCGAAGCCAGGTGGGGACACCTCTCGGGTAATCCAACTTTCTACATTGTTTTTTCTCTTCTGACGCTAGGCCTCGCGACTTTGCTAAATGTGATCGGCCTCAATATCGGCAAATGGCTGCACAACGTAGGGGCGCTGGCCATGTGGATTCCAGTCGGGATTGTCATTTTTATGGGTGCGGTAGCTTTTCATCGCTATGGATCGGCCACGTCGTTCACGCTTCATTCGATGATCCCGAGCATGCATTTCAATGACATCATCTTCTGGTCATTGCTGGTCTTTGCTTTTGGGGGATGTGAAACCGCGTCGCTCATGGGCGGGGAAATAAAAGATGCGCGGCGCACGATTCCGCGTGCGCTGTTCGTAGCCGGCATAACGGTAGCGCTGTGCTACATCCTCGGTACCGCTGCAGTGATGGTGGCCTTGCCGCCATCGGACGTTAGCAACCTGCAAGGATTAATGCAGGCCATATCAAAAACTGCGAGCCGCGTTGGATTCGACGGCGTAATTCCCCTGGCCGCTTTGCTCATCGCCCTTAGCAATGTGGGTGCGGCAGGCGCGTATCTGGCTGCGGTGGCGCGCCTGCCGTTTGTCGCAGGGATTGATCGCTTTCTTCCGCCTGCGTTCGGAGCATTGCATCCTCGCTGGAAAACTCCCTGGGTCGCGTTGCTCGTACAAGCAGTGATTGGAGCAGTCTTCATTTTTCTGGGACAAGCTGGTACATCCGTAAAGGGTGCCTACGATGTGCTGGTTGCAATGACGGTGATTGCATACTTCATACCGTATCTGTATTTGTTCGCTGCCATGATCAAGCTGCAGAATGAACCAGCAGGTCCGGGTGTGATTCGCGTACCCGGAGGAAAACCAGTTGCGAAGCTGATCGCAATAGTAGGATTTGTAACTACGAGTTTGACGATCGTTATGTCGCTGGTGCCGCAGCCTGATGAGCCGAACAAGCCATTAGCGGTGTTCAAAGTGGTGGGGCTGTCAGCGGTCCTGGTGCTGATCGGTGCCTGGGTTTATTTTGCGGGAAAGAAAAGAGCGGCACGAGAAATTAGAAACAAATAAAAAATAAAAAGGACTCGAATGTAATAGCACACTCGAGTCCCCCGTGCTCCACTGGTAGTTCCTAGTGGAGATTTGCTGCACATCGTTGCCGATGCCGGCGTGCTTTAGTAGGCCGATCCTTCATCCTGGAACCAAATACCATTTGTACCAAGCAGAGTCGGATAAGAAATCGGATTACCATTATTGTCGTCCATGGTGATCTGATAGTTGGTCAACGTAAGCGTCGTTTTCGAGCCAGGACCGAAGCTCGGTTTTTCGGTGAAGTTGTATGCGAAGCAGTTGGCAAAGAAATCCTGCATGTAGTTTGTCAGGTTGGCAAGACCGCCGCCCACTCCCGGCCGCTCGACGACCCATTCCGCGCTATTGCCCACTAGCTGAGTTCCGGAAGGCGGATTCAATCCGTATTCCTGAACCTGCCCCGTGTTCTCATTCACGAGATATGCATACCCTTGAACCGAGCTCGTGTTCCAAACTTCGACGAACATATCGTCTCCGCCGGTCACGGGAAGCGAGATTCGCGTCTCACTGAATGGAAACCATTCAATCCACGCCGAGTAGAAGCTGGCAGTCGTGCCGCCGTTGCAATAGGCGTCAGATTCTGTACCAGCTTGCAATACATCGTTTGAATTGAAGCCGTCTATACCGACCCAACTTGAGGAATAATCCCAGCCACCGTCGCATACGCTAAATGCCTGCTCGGCCATTGGCACTACGTAGTCGGAAATGATGAAGTAGTACGATTTCTTGGTGTTGTAGGAGGTCAGGTTATTGACATCCGCTGACCCGCTCCAGTTGTTGGAAGAAACAGCTCCGTTTTCAACTTTGCGCAGCTTCGGTGTCCCGTTGTAGTGATCGGTAACTTTGAGCTCACCAAAAACTCGCTCTTTCGAAGCAAGCATCGCTTTTTTCCAGCTCGCATAAGCCTGCGGTTCAGCTTTGGCATCGGGCCGGGGCGGGAAAGCGTAGGCGGCTAATTCATCGTCAGACGCAGTTACGGGATTGAAGTCCGCTGGAGGAGCGAACAAAGTTGTAACTCCGGTTACATTGGTTGGAAGACTGGTGGGCGCGGATTGATTTCCGCTTGCGAAGGCGACTGCGGAAAGCAGGGCCGCGGACACTACTGCAAATATCGTGCTTCTCATTGTTTTCCTCACTAATTTTCAGATTGTTCTTGCAAGTGGGGGTACTTGAGTAGTGAGGAATGCTGGGCATTCGTTTCAAAAAAGTAATAATTATTTCGAGCTCAAAAATTTGTGGGGAATTAAAAATGCGTCACTGACATCTTTATGGAGGGATTTGGGGTTGGTTGCGAAATCCTGGAGTGACGGAAGGCGGCTGTTGATTAGATAAGAATGCCTGCACGCACAGAATGTACTACACCGGCGTCGCCGTCTTCCTCGCCGGATTGAAGAATGGCATCTTCACGATCTTCGCTCCGTACTTTCTTCCGCATAGCTTCAATCGTGATTTCCATTTGCAAGTTTCGTGCCCAGCTTGGCGTGATCGGTCTCGATGCTGGCCAGCGCAATCATCTTCTTCAAAATCGGCGACCAAGTCGTCGTCGTCGCTTTGCCGACTTGCTTCTCTCCGCAATACACAGGAACCGCAACGCGAGACGCTTGGCTCGGCGCCGCCGGAGTGAGGCCAAATTTTTCGTAAAGCATCCTCCACTTCGATCCAGTCGATTTCCAGTCCGACAAATTGCCGCGGCCACGCCATTCTTCTGTATCCTTTTCCAGCGCTTCGCTTGCCGATGAAATTTTCTTTATTCAGATGCACCATCTTGCCGAAGCCGAGTTCATAAGGCGAATATCTTCTGCGACGGAATCAGCGCTTTCTTGCTGCTGGTGTAATCCACTTCGATCAAGAGAAGCCCTGCCTCGACGCGCGCCACATCCAGCGCCAGCATTCCCGCCGCGTGCAGATCAAACTGCTTTCCCTTTCGCATTCAGCGCGTCCCAAACTTTCACCGCGTCATTCCATGGCGTCCAAATTTCGTATCCCAGATCGCCCGTGTATCCCGTGCGCGAAATGTCGACCGGCACGCCCGCAATTTTGCCATGGGTCACACGGAAATATTTCAGATTAGCAATATCGGCTTCAGCCACGGACTTCAGCAGCTTCGCCGAAGTCGGCCCTTGCAGCGCGAGCGCCGCAATCTTCTCGGAAATATCTTCGACCTGTACATCCATGTTCAGGCCGTTCTGCCGGAACCAGCGCAGGCTCGGATCGGCCGCCGTCCAGCGATATATGTTTTCTTCCAGCCGCGTAATCGTTCCGTCGTCGATGACCTTGCCCTGCTTCATCGCACCAGCAGCAATAAATCACCTGCCCGACTTTCACTTTGTTGATGTCGCGCGTGATCACGCGGTTCACCAGCTTGGTCGCGTCCTTGCCGGTGATCAGATACTTGTAGAGCGGAGAAATATCGATCAGCGCCGACGCGTTGCGGATGGCGTTGTACTCGTGCTCGTGATGCACTTCATACACGCTGACCGTGTAATAGCCCGACCACTCGCGGTAATTCAAGCTGTGGCAAAGCGGAAAAGTTCTCTCGTGAAACGCGGTTCCGACTGGCAAAGGACTACCTCAACTTGATCTTGGCGCGTTAAGGAAGCGGCACAAATTACATAGAACCTCGAACGCCGGATTATATTCACCCGTATACGTTCGCGGCAAATAGTCGCATGACTTGCCAGTCAGCGATTGCGCAAGTTTGCAGACAAAAAGGCTGCTTGCGGATAGAATAGCGAGTCATCAGTTTCAAATCAAAACCATGACATCGCCTTGGACTTTCATAAGACCGTGGACCGTCCTTCCCAGCGGGCTCTAGCCGGCTAACTCCTAGCTGCGCTCTTTCGCCGGAAGCCGAGACATCGCCACTTCTGGCAGACACAAATATTTTCGGTTTAACCATCACCAGCATCCTCGAAATGCACCTGCTACAATCCGTGCGATTCATGAGGGATGCTAGAGCGGAAGACGAATATGGCGGTATCGAACGGCACCAACTCAAAATATGACGTAATCGTAATCGGCGGAGGCCACAACGGCCTGGTCAACGCCGCCTATCTCGCGCGCGCCGGTAAGAAAGTTCTGGTGCTCGAACGCCGCCACGTACTCGGCGGCGCCGCCGTGCACCGAAGAGATTTTCCCCGGCTTCAAGTTTTCGGTCTGCTCTTACGTGGTCTCGCTGCTGCGTCCGGAGATTATCCGCGACCTCGATCTTCCGCGCCATGGCCTGGAGATTCTTCCGCTCGACGGCACTTTCACTCCCATGCCGAGCGGCGATTATCTCTGGCGCGTGAACGACCACGGCAAGACTCATCGCGAGATCGCCCGCCACTCCAAGCTGGACGCCGAAGCCTACGACGAATTCGGCAAAGCGATGCAGGCCATGTGCCGCTTCGTGAAGCCGATTCTCAGCATGGTGCCGCCTGATCCCGACTACGCTGAATCCGCACGAACTGATGAAGATGCTCTTCATCGGCAAGCGCTTTCAAGGCATGACCAGCGACGACAAATACAACCAGGTCCAGCTCATGACCATGAGCGCCATCGACTTTCTCGATCAGTGGTTCGAGACCGACGTGCTCAAGGCGACGATGTCGGCGTCGGGAATCATCGGCACGTTCCTCGGCGTGCGTTCTCCGGGCACCGCTTACGTGCTGCTGCATCACTACATGGGAGAAATCGACGGTGCGTTCCGTTCCTGGGGATTCGCCCGCGGCGGCACCGGAGCGATCTCAAACGCCATCGCCGACGCTGCTCGCGAAGCTGGAGTCGAGATTCGCAAGCAGGCTCCCATCGCACAGATCATCGTCAAGAACGGCAAAGCAAAAGGCGTGGTGCTGCCAATGGTGACGAAATTTATGCCGACGTCATTTCATCCAGCGTCGATCCGCGCCTCACATTCGTAAAGATGATCGACGAAGGGACATCTCCCGACGAATTTCTCGAAGAGGTCAATCGCTACAAGTTCCGCGGATCGTCCGGCAAAGTAAATCTCGCGCTCGACGGACTGCCGAACTTCAAATGCATGCCCGGCGAAGGCGCGCACCTGCGCGGCGCAATGTCGATTTCCCCCAGCGTCGAATACATGGAGCGCGCCTACGACGACGCCAAGTACGGCAACTTCTCGCGCCGCCCTTACATCGACATGGTGATTCCGTCGCTGACCGATCCGTCGGTCGCGCCTCCCGGCAAACACGTCATGTCGTGCTTCGTGCAGTACGCGCCTTACAAGCTGCGCGCTGGCTTGAACTGGGACGACCAGAAAGAAGCGTTCGGCGACACCGTGATCAACACGATCGCCGAATACGCTCCGAACATCAAAGACATCATTCTGCATCGGCAAGTCGTCACGCCACTCGATCTCGAACGCGATTTCGGTCTGAGCGAAGGCAACATCTTTCAAGGCGAGCTTTCGCTCGAGCAGCTGTTCTTCTTGCGCCCCGTGCCCGGCTACGCGCAGTTCCGCACTCCGATCAAGAATCTGTACATGTGCGGATCAGCCACGCATCCCGGCGGCGGCATCATGGGCGCGCCAGGACGGCTCGCGGCGCTCGAAATTCTCAAAGACCAAGGGAGCAGCATAAATGGCCGACAAGCGCGATGTCGTCATCATCGGCGGCGGCCACAACGGGCTGGTCACTGCCTTCTACCTGGCCAAAGCTGGATACAAGCCGCTGGTCCTCGAGCGCCGCCCGCAAGCGGGTGGCGCTGCGATCACCGAAGAATTTCATCCCGGTTTCCGCTGCTCGATTCTCGCTCACTCTGCCGGGCCGCTTCGCCCCGAAGTTGTCCGCGACATGCAGCTCGAAAAGCACGGACTGAAATTCATCACGCCCGGATGTTGCCGTCGCGTCGCTCTCTCCGGACGGCCGCGCTCTCATTCTCTATCACGACGCACAGAAATCGGCCGCAAGAGATCGGCAAGTTTTCGCAAAAAGATGCGGCCAAATATCCCGAGTTTCAGGCCTCGCTGGCGAAGATGGGCAAAGTTATCGGCGAAGCGCTCGCACTAACTCCTCCGAATATCGACAGCCCCAGCCGAGGCGATCTCTGGGGAATGCTGAAGACCGGACGCGCGATTCGCAATCTGGGCAAGAAAGATATGTATCGCTTGCTGCGCTGGGGACCGGCGGCCGTGGCCGATGTTGTCGCCGAATACTTTGAGACTGAATTGCTTGCGCGCCACCATCGCGGCTCGCGGAATCTTCGGAACTTTTCTTGGTCCGTGGTCAGCGGGCAGCGCTCTTGTGCTGCTGATTCGCGCGGCTGGCGATTCTCATCCCGCTGGCTCGGCGAATTTCGCGGCTGGTGGCATCGGCTCGATTACGCAAGCCATGGCCGCCGCTGCCACAGCAGGCAGGAGCGGAAATCCGAACCGGCGCGGAAGTCATCGAAGTCCGCGTGAAAGACGGAGCAGCAACCGGCGTAGTACTCGTCACCGGAGAAGAAATCACCGCGAAGGCGATCGTCTCAAATGCCGATCCGAAGCGCACGCTTGTTGAAGCTGGTCGATCCGGCACATCTCTCTCCGGATTTCGCCCTGAAGTTGCAGCACTACCGGATGCCGGGAACATTGGCGAAAGTAAACCTCGCGCTTTCCGGATTGCCCAAATTCACTGCATTGAACGGTGATGCCATGCACTCAGCGGCCGCATCCACATCGGCCCCGAGATCGACTATCTAGAACGGGCCTTTGACGAATCGAAGTACGGCAGTTTTTCTAAGCAGCCTTATCTCGAAGTCGCGATCCCGACTGTCACTGATCCGTCGCTCGCGCCTGCGGGTAAGCACGTCATGTCGATCTACATGCAGTATGCGCCTTACAAACTGAAGGGAACGGACTGGGAAACTCAGCGGGTTGCGCTCGGGGATACTGTCGTGAAGACGCTTGCGCAATATGCGCCGAATCTGCCCGAGCTGATCCTGAGCCATCAGATCATTACGCCGCAGGATTTAGAAGACACTTACGGACTGACGAACGGCCACATCTTCCACGGCGAGTTATCGCTGGATCAGTTCTTCACCATGCGTCCGTTGCTCGATTGGGCGCGATATCGTACCCCGATCCAAAATCTGTATCTGTGTGGATCGGGAACCCATCCGGGAGCCGGATTAACGGGAGGATCGGGAGCGAACGCAGCGAGAGAGATTTTGAAAGAGTTGAAGAAATAACACCGCACGTTTCGCCGGCTCTCAGAAGTTGGGTAGGCACTCTGCATTGTCTGTCAAATCATGAAGAACACTGCCATCCTTCTTATTGCTTGCCCCGACCAGCGCGGCCTTGTCGCGTCCATCGCGGATTTCGTTTACCGCCACAACGGCAACATCCTTCATGCGGACGAGCATGGAGACTCGGAATCCGACCGCTTTCTCATGCGGGTGGAATTCGACCCGTTGGAATTCGATATCGAGCTTTCACGCTTCGCCGAATATTTTTCTCCGATCGCCGAAAAGTTTAGGATGCAATGGCGGCTGGCGCAATCCAGCCATCGCCCCAAGATGGTCATTCTCGTTTCTAAATATGATCATTGCCTGGTTGATTTACTATATCGCCATAAGAGCGGAGAGCTAACTTGCGAGATCCCGCTGATCATCTCCAATCATTCAGACAATCAATCAATTGCTGAGTTTTACAAAATTCCCTACGTGACGGTTCCAGTTCCCAAGGACAAGAGGCGCGATGCCGAGCAGAAGATTCTTTCACTGCTCAAACAACATAGTCCCGACTTTATCGTGCTCGCTCGCTACATGCAGATCCTCTCGAATGAATTCGTAAACGAATACCCACACCGCATCATCAACATTCACCATTCATTTTTGCCGGCATTCGTTGGCGCGAGACCCTATCATCAGGCATTTGAACGCGGGGTGAAACTGATCGGAGCCACGAGTCATTACGTGACTGAGGTACTCGACGACGGTCCCATAATCGAGCAAGACCTCGCGCGGATATCTCACCGCGATTCCCTGGAAGACTTGTTGCAGAAGGGACGCGACCTGGAAAAGGTGGTGCTTTCCCGCGCTGTGCGGTGGCATATCGAAAACCGGGTTCTGCTCTATGGCAATAAGACAGTAGTTTTCAACTAACAGCCTATGTTCATCTAACATCCGCAAAAGGCCCAGCGGGGAAATATATTTCTCAATCCCTATTGACATACTAGGGATTAGGCTTTAATATTTGGTCAGTTAGAACATTCGTCTCAGCCGCTACGGATAGGGAATGACCCCACGCAGTCTCCATCCGCAGCGGCCCCTTTTTTACCTCCCAAACTTTCCTTCGTTTTTCGCAATACCCTGTCAGTAACTTCGTTTACCCAATGGTGGTACTCCCAATGTCACTTTGGCATGACGGGGTCATAGGAGAGACTAATAGCGCTGGCTTGGCTTTTATTAGGGTAAATGCCCTGCCTCCCTTGTAATTTCAGTAAATTGCCGCCGATCCTTTGGGGGAGTTGAGTTTTGACCGAAGATCCGAAGTGGGAACTCGCCATCCTTGCCACCGTTCAGGGCTTCTACGAGAAGCTCCTGCAACAGGGTGTTCAGGGAGAAGTTCCCGTGCCCGCCGGCCTTGAGGCGATCTCGCTACAAGAGGACGGGGATGTCCAGGAGACCCTGGCCAAGATGCGCCGCTGGTTGCGCTTACTCGATATGGCAATCACGCCAGCCATGCTGCGGCTGGCCTTTACCAGCGATACTGACCCGGAAATTGCTGAGGCCATGCTCCGCTATTTCACGCGGACGAAAGATGGCAGCGACGTACATCGGGACAAGACCGACCTTGTCGTAACATTCCTGTATCGACATCCGCGCGTCCCAGGTCAATGGGAACGTCGCGGTTATGGGCTTGACGGATCACTCCCGCTCTCCCCTTTCGAGATCGCACTGCTTGAAATACTCGCAGACAGCGATGCTCCCCTGCTGGCCGAGGAACATGTGCAGCTTCTGCGCCGCTTCGATCCGCTGCTCGAGCAAGTAGATAAATTCCGTGATTTGAATGCGCTGATTGAGTCGGGGATCATTCCGCTGGTTCGTGAGTTAAAGCAGTCTCTCGATGTTGCTTTTTATCATCCCGGAGTGCTGGCTACGATCGCCCCCTATAATGCGGCATTCGGGAAACGATTTGACGATCTGTTTCACGCCACGACCTCAGAAATAAAGAATTTCGCTGAAGCGTTACAGGAACAAGGTGGCAGCATTTTGGGCACAGTGGATGGCGTTGACGTCACTATCGAGCACGTTGCGGCAATGCACGAAGGCGAACTGCTGAAAATAGACTATTTGCAGGCCACCGACAAGTTTCGCCGCGTTTCGCAGCTGAAGAAAGTTCTGGAGCGCCGTCCTCCAATCCGGCGCAAACCGCAACTGGTTCAGCCGCCGCTCCCGGCGAGTCCTGCTGCTGGAAAGCCCGGCGCCAAATCGGCGACAAAACCATCGCCTGTTCCGGCACGCCGGCCGGTGCTGGACGTGCAAGCTTTGCGTTCGGCTGTGACGCCGCAACAGATTTCAGCCGAAGAGACGAAGCTTCTCAAGATTGAGGAGTCGATCCGAATTTTCGTCAGGGTGGCTGACCCCAAGTTCCGGCAGATCGTTCCTATGCGATTCTTCAACTTGGCACTGACCTCGGCCGAAGCGGATGCGTATTGCGCTGATTATTTGGAAGAAAAGAGTCTACGCGCTGGAGTAGCACGGGTACTGTTGCGTCTTGTTGCTGTCTGCGCTCGCATCACCACGGAAATCGAAGAGTTGAAGCGTTCGGAGAACTCACCTTCCATTTGGAAGCTGCATGCGGACTCGCTGCTCGCCTTGCTCGAATTATCTCGCGCCATTAATGAACATGGGGAGCGCATGGCGACGCTAGCGGGACAGCATGGTACTCAAGAAGAAGTTACCGCGATTCAATCCTCGGTTCGCAAATTGCAAGATAGTTCGGAGTCGGCCGTCATGATCCTTACAGGGGCGCGCGCAGAAAAAGGTGCCGGAGCTACTGCCCGCTGAGATCTTCCGTGGCTTGGTGTCTGCGCCTTCATTCCGAAGAGCGATAAAGATTCGATCTAAGCAAGAGTTGCATACTGCGCTCTCCGCGAGTAATCTTCAGACTTATTCCGCCCGGTAGACTATCGTCCCGCTTACAATCGTCGCCATAACTTTGCCGGTAAGTTGCGCTCCATCGAAGGGTGTGTTCTGGGACTTCGATTTTCCCTTGGCTGCTTCATAGGTCCAACGCTTTTTCGGATCGAAGATGGTCACGTCTGCATGACTGCCTCGCGAGAGTGTACCGCGCCCGTTCAGATCCACTACGCGTGCAGGACCTGCGGTGAGTAGTTCGACGATTCTCGCCAAAGAGATTTTGTGCTCACGATGCAGATGAGTGATAGAGAGGCCGAGGGCTGTCTCAAGGCCGGTGATTCCGAAAGCGGCTCGTTCGAACTCTACAATTTTTTCATGGAGAGCGTGCGGAGCATGGTCGGTAGCAATCGCGTCTATAGTGCCGTCAGCAAGTCCGACGATGATAGCTTCAACATCGGCAGCAGAACGCAATGGCGGGTTCATCTTGCAATTTGTGTTGTAGTTGCCGACGGCTGCATCGGTAAGCACAAAGTGATGCGGAGTCACTTCGCAAGTCACGTGAACTTTGTTGCGTTTGCCGCGACGCACTGCCTTCAGCGCGTCGGCTGTCGAGAGATGCGCCACATGGAGACGCGCTCCGCTGAATTGCTGCGCGAGATGTATATCTCGCTCAACAATACACGTTTCAGCGGAAGCGCTCATACCACGCAATCCCAGGCGAAACGAGGTTGGACTCTCGTTCATCGAGCAACCCTCTGTGACGCGAGTATCCTCTGCGTGCTGGATTACTGGGAGATTCAGCTCGGCTGCAATTCGCAACGTCTCGCGCATGATCTCGTCATTCAGAATAGGCTTGCCATCGTCCGTGATGGCCACAGCACCCGCGCGTTGGAGGGCGCGAAAGTCCGTTAGCACTGCGCCCTTGCTGCCTTGAGTTGCGGCGGCAATTGGGAACACATTAACGACGGCACCGCGTTCTGGGCCCTGAATCCAGCTCACCCATTCCGGCGAGTCAACTACAGGCTGCGTGTTGGGCATGCAGCAGACCGAGGTGAATCCCCCGACAGCGGCCGCCGCTGTACCCGTCGCAATAGTTTCCTTATAACTTTGGCCGGGCTCGCGCAAGTGAACATGGATGTCGATAAAGCCCGGGGCGACGATCAGGCCGCGTGCGTCGAATTGTTCGTCAGCTTTGCCACGAATGTTATTCGGTGGAGCGACTTCGGCAACGCGGCCGTCTTCCAGAAGGACATCCATCGGGGCATCGATCTTTGCGGCGGGATCGATGAGGTGACCGCCTCTAATCAGCAGCGACTTGGATTTAGGTTGCATTCGTATTTATGTCGATCAAAAACAATCAAAGTCAGAACCGGCGGACAATAGTGTCCGCGCTACACGGTCTTTAGCACCACTATTTTGTCTTACCCAGCGCTCTTGCCAATACCGCCATTCGCACCGGCACTCCGTTACGCACTTCTTCCTCAATTACAGATTGCGGACAATCGGCCACTTCAAACGTCAACTCGAGTCCGCGGATGATCGGGCCCGGGTGCATGAGCAGAGCGTCGCGCTTCGCCAGCTTTAGCCTCGGAATTGTCATCTGATATTTCGCAATGTACTCTTCCAGGCTGATGTTCATGCCAGCCAAGCGCTCTTTTTGTACACGCAGTACCATGACGACATCAACGCCACGAACCGCATCTTCCACCGTTCGGGTGATTTGAAGCCCGGGGGCTAAGCTGGTTGCCAGATCTGGCAGCAGCTCCGGCGGTCCACACAGCGTAATCTTCACTCCGAATTTACTGAGAAGATGAATCGCGGATCTCGCAACCCGGCTGTGATAAATGTCTCCGACAATTGCGATCCGTAAACCCTTAAAGGACTTTTTGTGGCGCAGCATAGTGTAAGCGTCCAATAAGGCTTGTGTTGGATGCTCATGCATGCCGTCCCCAGCATTGATCACTGGAATGTCCAGATGCTCGGCCATCAACAACGGGGCGCCAGCATTGGGATGCCGGATTACGATCACGTCTGCACCCACAGCTCGCAGCGTGTAAGCGGTGTCGAGCAGCGACTCGCCTTTTTCGATACTCGATCCGCTGGAGAGCACTAGGGTGGTCATGGCGTCCATCGACTTTGCGGCTATTTCGAAGGAGCTGCGTGTACGAGTGGAAGGTTCGTAGAAGAGGAGCAAAACGCGTTTGCCGCGCAACAATGGGCGAGGCTTCAGCGGATTCATCTTCTGGGCCAGCTTCAGTAGGCCCACAACATCCGGCGCTTCTAAGCTTTCAATGTCGAGGAGGGAACCGGGTGCGACCTTTGTCATGCTTGTCTTCAAACTAAAAGTGGAACTTTCAGCCCAAAATTCGCGGACAGGAGTGTCCGCGCCACACAATTTATTCCAACATCCTCTAGTCCTGTCTCTCCACCAGCAGAACCTTTTCCGCGTTGTCCAGTTCACGCAGCTTTACTTCTATGATTTCCCGCGAGGTCGTTTGCACTTTGCGTCCCACAAAAGTAGCTTCAATGGGCAATTCACGATGTCCGCGATCAATCAGAACGCAGAGCTGCACCTTTTTGGGGCGCCCATGGCGAAACAATGCGTCGAGCGCGGCACGGATCGTTCGCCCGGTATAGAGCACGTCGTCGAGCAGCACGATATTCTTGCCGGTGATGGGAAATTCCATTTCCGTTTTTTGTACCACCGGCTTTTTACCCACGGTGGAGAGGTCATCGCGATAAAGCGTGATGTCGAGCGTACCTACGGGAACCGGGACCTTCTCAATACGATGAATCATCTCGCTTAGTCGCTGGGCCAGAAAGACGCCGCGACGCTTGATGCCAACCAGTCCGAGATCCTTTGGACCGTCATTTTTCTCTATGATTTCGTGAACGAGGCGTACGAGAGTCCGCTCGATCTCGGAGGCGGACATCAGTTGCGCCTTCTCTGTCAGATTGGGTTGACGAGCTAAATTTTTAGAAGACATGAACGCTGAATCATACGCGGGCGAGGCCATAGGCGGCAAGATGGCACTGTGCTTTCACAGCCGCTCTTTTACCCGCAGCAATGCCGCTCCCACGGCGCCGCCGATTGCTGACAAGATCAACGATACGATCAACGACATCAATGAACCAAGACCCATCATCCACCAAAAGGTACGAGGCGTTTTGTACAGCTCCAATACTTTTTGCATTTCGGGGTCGGTATTGCCGGAGAAGTACTGCTGAATGAACTGGACGGCCATCTGGTGAAATTTCTCGCCCAGCGTCGACACCACAATCGCCAGTATCAGCATGAGGAATCCGAAACCAAGCGCTCCGCTAAGAGCTCCGAGGCGTGCTCCTATACCGGGCGTGAGGTCGGCAAAACGGTTTCTGAGGCGGTAAAAGAACGTTGAGAGAAATCCCGCCACCAACATTCCAAGTCCGCCCGATTTCAAGGGAATGATGATCAGGATTCCAGCCACGGCAGCTGCCAGTGCAGCCGAACGGATTGCACGACGCCACTGGATTCCCGGCGTAAGTGAACGGGCAGGTGAATTGTCGGGAATTTGTGCGGAGGGTTCTAGACTTGGAGGTGGTTCAGAGCTCGAACTAGCAGCAACCCGGATTTGCGGAGCATTGCAATGCGGGCAGAAAGGAATACCGTCTTCGACGACCGCGCTACAGCGATAACAAGGGTGATCCACTCCCTTTCAAGGTACAGCAGCTAGTTTGCGGCAGGCAAGGAGCATTGGGATTGACAAATCAAATCGAGCCTTGCTTGCCGCGGGTTTGCACATAAACCAGCGCGAAATTTGTTTTCTTATCTTTTGGCTCGATGGAAACGATATGCTGATTGTCTTCGGTGCCAACTTTCAACTCTATATTGTCACCGCTGTTCTGTTCGCACTTGAGTTCGTTTGATTTCTTGTCGTCTTTATCGATATTCGTGCTGAAGTCGTTGCCACGTTTCGTAGTGTGACACTCAAGCACGTTCCCAAATCTCTTTTTCAGCTGATCTTTGTAATATTCGGCTACTTTACCCGGAGAATCGTCTGACTCATACTCGAGAGCAACAACCTTTACTCCGAAAAAACTCGTCGCTATGTTAACGTTCGCGCCGTTTTCTTCGCCATCTTCCTTCTTCTCTTTCTTCCGCGCGCCGGGGTACACAGGTAGACCGGTGTCGTGAACATCGACGTCTTTGCCAACATGCAGATCGCCGACGGGTGTTTTAATATCGACATTCTTTTCGTCGCCATCGCCGCTTTTTTTCACATTTACGCTACAGGCGAGAACAGCGAGGCAGGCTACGAAGATCGCTGCTTGCGCAAATTTAGTTTTCATGGCGAGTGACTTGGGAGTGAACATGGTGCGAATCTCCTTGAACGATTTGCTGCGGACGGTCCATCCCACTGCCCCGCTGAGCAATACTTGGGATGCTCACAGGCAGACGCCCTCGAATCGGGATCTCTCCGAATAGAGCCTTGGCCGCGCTGATCTCTGAAACTGATGCATTTGAAAATGTACAAATATAATTCTGGACCGAAGGGAAATCCTGCGCGAGATAGGGATTGCCCATCGCGAGCACGGCAGTTTTTTCGGCTGCATGATCGAGAATAGTTTGCAGCAGGCTTCCGCTTGCGTCCGCCAATCCGACAGAATTCTTGATCGCCCCATTTTCGACTTTCGCCGCTTTGCCTGCCGTCGGTACCACATATACAGCGGCGATTACGGCCTGTGCCTGATCCACCGTGCTGAGCACCTCATTCGACATGGCTGCGGCAATGCGTGGATCGACATAGATCACATGTGCGTCCGGAACTCGTGACCGAATCTGACGTTCCAAAGTACGACCTGCGTCCGTGCGCACATCTTCCGCGAAAACAACGACTACAACGCGATTACGCACCTCTTCGACTCTTTGATACGGAAGTCCAGCCGCTACGGTTCCAATTTTTTTCAATGGCAGGATTTTGCCATTGTCCCTAACCATGGTTACGGCATCGTCGGAGATCTGCTGACCGAGAGCGACGTTCTCTGGCTTCCCAACTAAAGTAGTAAGAGAACTTAGATCGACGAGTCGATTCTTTTCGAGTCCGAGAGAAGCCTTTGCTTTGAGGAGTTTCAGGACGGACGCATCGAGTTGTGCCTGCGGAATTTCACCACTGCGAACGGCATCCAGAACAGAGCGGTAGGAGCCGTCGAGATCAGCGGGTATAAGCAGCAGATCGTTGCCGGCTTTGAATGCGTCTACTGCCGCTCGTCCGACATTTGCGGAGTAGAGACTGGTTAGGCCCGCCATATCAAGGGCGTCGGTGACAACTATCCCTTTGAAGCCGAGTTGATTCTTGAGCAGACCCGTCACTATCGTTGGCGAGACTGTTGCAACATGATTTGGGTCTGGGTCGAGCGCGGGAGCACTGACATGCGCGACCATGACGGAATCGACACCAGCTTCAATAGCTTGACGAAAGGGCCGCAGTTCGACGGCTTGCAGGCGTGCCATGTCGCCAGTTACCTGCGCTACGCTCAGATGCGAATCGGTCGCTGTGTCGCCGTGCCCGGGAAAATGCTTGACCGTGGTGAGCATTCCATTGGCGCGCGCGCCGCGAATGTAGGCAGAAACAAAGTCGCCCACCTGCTGCGGATCTTCTCCGAAAGAGCGGGTATTGATGATGGGATTGGCGGGATTCGAATTCACATCCGCAACCGGAAAGAAATTCCAATGCACTCCGATGGCGCGGGATTCCTGGGCACTGATGCGCCCAAAAGCTTCGGCGTAGTCAAGTTTTCCGGCCGCGCCAAAAGCCATAGCAGTGGGGAAAACCGTCGCGCCAGACAGACGCATGGCGACTCCACGCTCGAAATCGGCTGCGATCAGCAGGGGTAGCTTCGAGTCTTGCTGAAGCCCATTCAGCAGTGCAGCCGCTTCGTATGGCTCGCTCCTATAGAGGAATGGCGGATCGTAGCGAACTGTCATGCAAAACGAGCCAATGTGATATTTGCGAATATCGTCGCGAAGCTGGACGTAGTCCGGACTGTCGACATTTAGAAATTGAGCGCGGACCCAGATCATGAAAAGCTGTCCAACTTTTTCTTCGACAGAAAGTTTGTGCAGCGTCTTCTCTGCCCACTTTTCGCCGTCGCGGTCCAAATGAATAGGGCTGGGCTGATGCGGTTTGGGTGATTCTTTTTTATCTTTTGCGAAAGCGGGTGCCAGGGTTGAAAGAATAAGTCCGATGCTCAGAAGGATGCGCATGCGGAAAAGATAACAGAGTTGTAGCCGCTATAGAGTGGTTAATTCACGATATGAGCGAGTGCGGCGTTTTGGATTTGCGGATCATCGCCGAATCCTTCCAGCCAGACAACGTCAGGCTCGCGCCGGAACCAGGTCATTTGGCGTTTGGCGTAATTGCGATGCGCTTGCTGCATCGCTTGGGTCGCGGCAGGCCGGTCAAGTTGGCTCTGAATAAGCTGAAGAACTTGCTTGTAACCCAGCGAATTCAACGGCCCGGCTGAGTTTCCATATTTTCCAAACAAACTCTGGGTCTCTTCTACTAAACCCATTGAGAACATTTGCTCTGCTCGCTTGTTGAGTCGCTGGTAAAGAGCGCTACGATCCGGATTTAATCCGAGGCGCAAAATGCGAAATCCCTTTAACGGCTCGCTTCCGCCCTTCCACAGTTCAGTCATTTTCTGACGAGAGGCCAGACAGACTTCAATAGCTCGGATCAGCTTAGGGATGTCATTTGCATGAATGTTCGCCGCTGCGCCCGGATCTAATCTCCGCAGAATGCGATGCAGATAAGCAGCGCCCTTTGTTTCTTGCAGACCACGTAATCTTTCGCGCAATTCCTCTGAGCGTTGAGGGCCGGGAAACAGTCCGTCCAAGAGAGCGCGCAAATAGAGCCCGGTTCCACCGACCACGATTGGCAGTTTCCCCCGCGACTTAATTTCTTCGAGTACCGCTCGTGCTTGGCGGGCATATTCTCCGGCTGTGATGTAATCGGTGGGCTCGACGAAGTCAAGTAGATGATGCGGGGCTCGCGCACGCTCGTATGCGGTGGGCTTCGCAGTTCCGACCTCGAACTCGCGATACATGGCGACGGAATCGCAATTCACGATTTCGCCGCTAAAACGTTCGGCTATCGTAAGCGAAAGCGCAGTCTTCCCGCTTCCCGTGGGACCGAGGATCACAACCAGCAAAGGATCGGAAGCCACGGTTACCGGGCGCTCCAGGCGATGTTGTGCCAATACCGTGCGACTGTAATCGCCAGAATCAGCAGGGCGATGATGAGAATGCCTGCGGCTTCTCTGCGCGGCACGGTGGGCAACAATTGTTTTTTTACTTTGTGCTCTTGTAGGCGATTTGGGAGCCGCGCTGCCACGAGAGCATTGTAGCTCCGTTCGCAGTCGTTAACGGGAGTCGCGAACGATAACGTCGCACTCGGCTGCGGTGGTACACTACGCGCCGTCGTTATGGCGACACCGAGCACCAGTTCGAAGGGGCGGATTCTCAGGTTTGGGATCTTTGAGGCTGATCTCGCAGCAAGGGAACTCCGCAAGAACGGGCTACGTGTACGTCTTCAGGAACAGCCTTTTCAACTTCTAGCGTTGCTCATCGAAAGGCCGGAGGACATTGTTACCCGGGAAGAATTACGTAACAAGTTGTGGGCTGCCGACACGTTTGTCGATTTCGATCACAGCCTGAACACCGCGATCAAGAAAATCCGCGAAGCTTTAGGGGATTCAGCAGTGAATCCGCGTTATATCGAAACCATAGCTCGCCGTGGCTATCGATTCCTTGCCTCGGTTGAAATCCAGACCCAAGCCGTTACGGAACCGGCGCTGCAAGTTCCGAGCAATCCGATCGTCATCCACTCGGAGCTCGAAGTTCCGATTCCGCGCCGGGCATTGACTCGCGCTTTGTTTGTGTTGATCCAGATCATGTATCTGGCTTTTTATTTGTCGGCGCTGTTTCACTGGCAATCTATCGAAGGCGCCGTCGACCCATTCTTGCGTGGTGCTCCATCGCAGGCTGTTTTTATCTTGGTAGTGATCACCGCAGGACTCGGCATCCCTTTACGTTTTTACCTGCTTTCCGCAGCCGCTTTCGATTACCGGCGGCTTGGGAGAAAAGTTCTTGCGGATATTCCTGCTGATTTTCGCGCTAGATCAGCTCTGGGCGCTTTCGCCCTTCTTGACTACTCAGAAAATTGGATTTGGCGCGGCATTTGCTGCTACAGCAGCGCTACTATATGTGCCTTTCGCGGAGAGAACGTTG
Source organism: Terriglobia bacterium (assembly GCA_963791575.1). GTDB lineage: Bacteria > Acidobacteriota > Terriglobia > Terriglobales > Acidobacteriaceae > JAOAPG01. Next base: position 342,486 of record CAWBSY010000001.1, read on the forward strand.
TTGCAGATGGCGTATCCGAAACAGAATTCATTCGATTAGCAGGTGAAGTTGATGGAACCACGCTTACTGAAGTTGCGTATCTACGTCTGACACTCAAGCAGTATGTGTGTGCCCGGTCGCCCCCCGCGCGTTCAGTAATTCAAATCGCAGGAGAAACACTATGAAAAAAAGTTGGATTGCTGTAGGACGTTCGGACTCTGTCTGGCAATCGTCTCCGCCGCTCACGCCGATGAATGGTCGAATACCTATACAATCGCGGGGACGCCCGACCTGCGGGTTCAGACCTCGGATGCCAACATCCGCGTTGACACATGGAACCAGAACACCATCGAGGCGCACGTCACGACAGAGCATTACAAAATCGGCGAGCATGGGATCCAGATCATTGAGCAACAAAGCGGGGATTCGGTTCAACTGGAGGTGCGCTACCCGCATGATGTTCACATTGTCCAGTTCGGTTGGCGCAGCAACAAGGTTGAGGTCGAAATCCACATGCCGCGTCAGGGCCGCGTGAACCTGCACACCGGCGATGGCTCCATAAAACTGATAAATTTCAAGGGCGACATGGAAGTGCGCAGCGGCGATGGGCATCAGGACATTGACTCAGTGGATGGGAAGCTTCGGGCGACCGCTGGAGATGGACACATTCGAGTAGCTGGCCGCTTCGACGGATTGGAACTCACCACCGGCGACGGGCGTATAGATGCACGAGTGTTGCCGGGCTCAACAGTTAGTTCAAGTTGGACGCTTCATGCCGGAGATGGAAGCGTAACCCTTCAGTTGCCAGAAGACTCTTGCTGCTGACGTAGACCTGCATACCGGCGACGGGCATATCAACCTTGACCTCCCATTAAGTGTAGAGGGACGATTGGGACACAATAATATCCATGGCAAATTGAATGGTGGCGGAAACGTGCTGACCGTCCATACTGGGGACGGCTCGATCAATCTGGAGAAATCTTAAATTCCACTTTTGATCTCAACGAACTGAACTGCGAAGGAGAAGGAATGCGCTCGTCTTTAACTAGATTAAGAATTACAACTACATTAAGAATTACATTTGGATTATTGGCTTCATGGCTCATCGCGGGTTCAGCTTCAGCGCAAACCACGCCTCCTCCGCCCCAGGCGCTCGCTTCCCAAGCAGTATTGGATCTCCGCGACATGGACACTACTGTGGACCCATGCACCGATTTCTTCACGTATTCGTGCGGCGGATGGTTAAAACAGAATCCGATTCCTCCGGATCAGACCAGTTGGAGTCTCTATTCCAAGCTCGAAGATGACAACAAGCTAGTGTTACGCGACATTTTGGAGGTGGCCTCGAAGTCAAGCGCCGATAGAAGCCCTTCGCAGCAGAAGATCGGAGACTACTACGCTGCCTGCATGGATGAGGGCACGATCAATTCGGCAGGACTTAAGCCGCTGAAGGCTGACTTCGAAAAGATCGCGGCTATACGCTCGAAACAAGACCTCGCAGACGTTGCCGCCGCAATTGCCGATGATGATGTCCTTTTCAGCTTTGGCTCCGACCAGGATTTTAAGGATTCATCGGAGGTCATTGCCGAAGCCGGTCAGGGCGGGCTAGGTCTTCCAGATCGCGATTACTACTTGAAAGACGATGCGAAATCAAAAGAACTTTTAAAAGCCTATGTCACTCACGTGCAAAAGACATTCGAATTGCTCGGAGACAAGCCGGAAGTGGCCGCTGCCGAAGCGCAAGCAGTAACACGCATTGAGACGGCGCTGGCAAAGGGATCCCTAACCAGAGTGGAGCTTCGCGATCCGCAGAAGCTCTATCACAAAATGTCGCGAGAGGACCTCCAGAAGCTGAGTCCATCATTTCACTGGGATACATATTTCACCAAAGTTGGGATTGGTTCGGTGCAATCCCTCAATGTAGCAATGCCGGATTTCTTCAAGGCCATGAGCGCGGAGTTGGACCAGGAAGATTTGAACAGCTGGAAGACTTACCTGCGCTGGCATCTTATTCACGCTAATGCTCCGTATCTTTCGTCGGCATTTGTGAATGAGAACTTTGCATTTTACGGAAAAACCTTGCGAGGAGCCGAGGAACTTGAGCCACGCTGGAAGCGTTGCGTCGGCTATGTAGACGGAGATATTGGTGAAGCCTTAGGGCAAGTTTACGTCGAGCGTACTTTCAGCCCCGAAGCCAAGGAGCGGGCTTTGAAAGTAGTGAAGCAAATCGAAACAGCCATGCAGCGCGATATCGAAAGCCTACCGTGGATGACTGAACCAACGAAACAGCAGGCCTTAGTGAAACTGCACACGGTCGCCAATAAAATTGGCTATCCCGACAAATGGCGCGACTATAGCACGCTCCAAATTGTTCCCGGCGATGAGATGGGGAATGTTTTGCGTGCACGAAGATTCGAATTCAACCGCCAACTGGCGAAGATTGGCAAGCCGGTAGATCGCGGCGAATGGGGCATGACGCCTCCAACCGTGAATGCTTATTACAATCCGCAGATGAACGACATTAATTTTCCTGCCGGAGTTTTGCAGCCACCGCTATTCAGCGCTCATTCCGACGACGCTCCGAATTATGGCGATACTGGCGGGACGATTGGGCACGAATTGACCCACGGCTTTGACGACGAAGGGCGGCAGTTCGATTCCCTAGGCAATCTGCGCGACTGGTGGACTCCCGAGGATGCTAAGCAATTCGAGCAGCGTGCCAGTTGCATCTCCGACCAGTATTCGAATTATGTCATCGTTGATGACATTAAGATCAACGGAAAGCTCACTCTTGGCGAAGATGTAGCCGACCTCGGCGGCCTTACCCTGGCCTATATGGCATGGCAGGACGAAACCAAAGGCCAGAAACTCGAGCCACTCGAAGGCTTGACGCCAGAGCAGCGTTTCTTCATCGCATACGGACAAAGCTGGTGTGGCAACACGCGGGATGAGACTAAACGTCTACGCGCGACAGTCGATCCGCACTCGCCGGAAAAGTATCGAGCCAACGGAGTAGTCTCCAATATGCCGCAATTTCAGGAAGCGTTTCACTGCAAGGTGGGAGCGCCGATGGTGAGACAGAATCGTTGCAGGGTCTGGTGAGCTTAGGTCTTACTGCAGGTCGGCTTTATCCGGATTATAGAAGAACGTAAACCGCAAGCCGAGATACTGTCCGCCGAACTCACCGGGCAGCGGCGGAAACGGACTTGAAGAAGTGATTCCGCCCCACGCGCCACGGTCGAGCGCGACGTCGCCTGATCCTGCCGCGAGCCTCATGCCCTGCACTTTGCCATCTTTCATTATGGCAAATTCAATCGTCAGCTTGCCTTTTTTCATGAGTGGAGCCCGCGCCGACTCTGGGATTAAGTTGTACCAGTTCATTCTCACGTCGTGCAGCACCCGCTGAAGATAGGGGCCGAAATCAACTCCCATAGTGTCGCTCAGCACTTCCAGCGGCCCCATCGCGGCTGTCGGACGCTTGCCGCTGCCCAGTCCGTAATCCCCGCCCTCTCCTCCATAGCCTCCGCGGCTGGTTGAGGTTGCGCGAGCTGCCTGATTGATTGCAGACCCGGGCGACATAGCTCCAGTGCGAAAATCGGGCTTAGGAGTTTCCACCGGAGGTGGCTGCAGCTTCGCCGATTCCTGAGGCGGAGGTGGTTGCGGCTGAACTGGTTGTGGAGCCTGTTGCTGAGGCGTGGGTGTCGTTTGCTGCGGCGGTGGCGGTGCAGTCATCCCCGGCCGTCCTGAACGTCCGGCGAGAGCTTTCTTCAGATCCTCGTGATTTATGATCGGCGCACGAGAAGTCGCGACCCGATCTTTGTCCGAAATGATGTTGCTTTTCGGGGGCTTAACATGCTTTTGTAAGTCCGGCGGCAACTCAAGAAAGGTCAGATCTTTCTGCTGCTCTTTCGGCGTAATGACCATCGCGTTCTGCCGCGGAACGAGTTGCATCAGCCGCTGCGAAATTGACTAACAACAGCACTAAGACAAGGTGAACGACGACGGAAATCCAGAATGCTTCGCGCTTACGCGAATGCGCTAGATCATCTTGAAGTTGGACCAGCAACGCCGGCGCAGAATAGAGCTGCCGATATGCCGCTTCCCAATTTTGTGCGTCGTATAAATCTCCGCTCTCACGACGCGGAGGTGGTGGCGACGCCGGGGCGGGACTTACTGGCGGGATTTGAGTGGTCGACATTAACCGGTAGCTTAAAGATTAGACACGACCTACCGGCCTTTAGTTGCTGGAAGCTACCACTTTGCTACGTGATGAACCAAAGCCGAGACGCAGTCGTCGAAACTAGTACCACTTCATTTTCGCATTTTTCCACGAAACCTGCGAAGACCTGATGGTACAAGTACTTACGAACGGCACCTTAGTTGCCAATGACAATCGTTATCAATTAAGAATACATCCGCCGTTGCAGGCAACTTGTCAAGAAGTGTAAACGGCCCAGGAGCCGATCTCGATGTTATTTCCCCAGCTTATCAAGATTTACGTTGTGGCGATGCTGTTCGATGGTGGCAATAATTTCCAGCGCCACTGCTAGCGCGCGGCGGCCATCTGCCATAGAAACGACAGGTGTGGACCTTTTCCGAACTGAATCCAGAAACGATTGCAACTCAGCCCGCAGCGGTTCCTCGCTCATCACCGGAGGTTTGGCAACATTGATCTGAGGATTGACCGTCGGCTTCGCGGATGGAACACCATCCTCTCCGACGCTGAATACCATAACGTCTTGCCGGCTGTAGTCCAGCGAGATGTACTGCTTGGGTTGAAAGAATCGCAGCTTCCGGACGCGTTCGGTTGAAACGCGGCTGGCGGTAAAGTTCGCCACGCATCCCGAGGCAAATTGCAAGCGCACGTTCGCGATGTCTACTTTTGCGGAAAGAATCGGCAATCCGACAGCTCGAATTTCGGTGACCGTGGAATTGACGAACGCGAGCACAACGTCGAGGTCGTGGATCATCAAGTCAAGCACGACATCTACATCGAGAGAACGCGGAGTAAATACGCTCAATCGATGTACCTCGAAAAACATAGGTTTTGTGATAAGTGGAAACGTTGCGCGGACTGCGGGATTAAACCGCTCTAAATGGCCGACCTGGGCTATACGTCCGAGGCGCTTCGCAATGCGAACCAATTCGTCAGCTTCCGAGAGAGATGCAGCCAGCGGCTTTTCGATGAGAACGTCAATACCGGATTGCATTAAGGTGCTGGCTACCTCGAGATGGTGCACTGTCGGCACAGCCACTGATGCAGCTTGAACCTCATGATGCGTGTTAATGAGCTGCTCAATAGACCCAAAACCGCGGCACCCGAACTCTTGCGCGACAGTGTCGGCTCTCGTGACATCGGGATCAACCACTCCAACCAGACGAACAGCCTCGCCTTCTTTGGCAAGCTGGTGATAGACGCGGGCGTGATTGCGTCCAAAGGCTCCAACGCCGATCACAGCAACATTGACAATATTCGAAGTTTTCAGGATTTAACTCTCGGTAAGGTGGAGATTTTCAGAATAAGAATAGCTCGGATTTAATCTCGCAGACGATAAGATTCAGTGCGCATCGTCCAATTTCTGCTAAAACCGTCCCAAAACGTAACTCGGAAGCTAACTTCTGACCTTTTTCAATAATGCAATTTGGCCAGCGTGATAGAGCGCATGTTGCACGGCTCCATGAAGCATGTGGTAGAAATCATAATCCTTGCCCGGAACCTGTTCAGCTAACCTGGACTCGGGCATGTCGGCAATCGCGCGCGCCAACTCATCATGTTTGCGATTCAGTTTTTCGAGAGTAGTTTTCCACGCTGATTCGCTTGTATCTTGAATCTCTGGAAAATCCTCGGCCCCTTCCAACTGCAGTGCTTCACCTTGCATGCGCCGAAGGATTGCGCCCTCCCAAGCATTGATATGTAGAACCAATTCCCAAATGGAATGCGCACCGGGAATGGGACGTGCAGAAGCGGTGTCGGCATTCACATCAGACAGAATTTCCAGCAAAGCCGGACCATGCCAGGCATCGCCTTTAAAAGCGCGGTTTAGCTGGTCAGCGATATGAGCCGTTTCAGAAGACGTCTGTCGCGATGAATTCATTTCCAGTGACCTCAATCCGCTACGATTGTAATTCCTGCTGCATCGGCAGCTGCAATAATCGGATCGCCATCGATCAGCAGGCACTTGCCTGCATCCAGCGCTAGACATGTTGCGCCTGCGGTTTGCATAACTTGAATTGTTTTTACACCAATCACTGGCACGTCGAATCGTAAATCCTGATTCGGTTTCGCAATCTTCACCACCGTCAGTTCGCGGCTTAAAGTGGATGCATCTGCGTCGAGAGATTGCATGAGCTGCCCCGCACGGTCTATCGCAGCGTCGGTACCTTCCATGGCCTCCATCGCCACACATGTGGATTCGGCCACGACCACGGTTTGACCGATATCATACTGGGACATGTGACGGGCTACGACACGTCCATATTCGACATTCTTGAGCTCTCGTTCAGAGGGTGCGCGCTTGGTCAGAACCCCCGATTTTGCCAGCAACGGCTCGAGCAAAGACGTTGAACTCTCGAGTGTTATGCCTTCATCGGCCAAAACTTTCGCCACGGCGCCCAATAACGAGTCGGTGTTACGCGTTCCCAGCGAGAGCAACAATTTGGCTAGTCGCCAATCCGGACGAATGCTGGAAAAAATTTGTTTGTGTTTGACTTGTCCGGCCATGACGGCTCTTGTCACGTTTTCGCGCTGAAAGGTCTCGATAAGTTTTGATAATTCACCGAGCGAAAGCCAGTGCACTGCCACGGCACCACGACTTTCAATTTCGGGGGAAGCTTCCTCTTTGATTGCAGCAACGATTACGTCGAGACCTTGAGCCCGAGCTGCATCCAGCACCAGAAATGGGAAAGTGCCATTACCCGCGATTAGTCCCAGGCGTTTCGAAATGGTCAAGGTACGTCCCTAAGATTCAGTTATAAGAAAAACAGTCTTGCTTGCTTGATGCTCTAAGGCAGAAAATCTTTTCGGACTCATAGTTATTGCCATGCCAGCAATCATGCCGGAACGCTCACCGCTCATCGATGATCCATCCAATTACCTGTGGAGAATCAGTGTAGCCCTGGCGGGAAATCAGCACTTTCACTTCTCGACCGAGTGCGCAGCAAAACTGCGGGAACAGATAAAATCTGGCCTCGAGGTTCATCGCGTTGGGTTATATGAGTTCAAGGAACGCTGTACAGAAGCGGAAGCGAACCTGGCGAAACTCGTCGAATACATGATTGCCGAACAAATCGCCCATCAGCCCACGTCCCGCATATTACCGGAAAGCGTTCTGTTCAATGCGCTCCATCATTCAAAACTCTGCCCTGGATTGTGGCCCTTTTGTTAACGATTTTCCACTCAGTTTATTTGATCACTCCGCGCTCTGACTTCTCGATAAATCGGATGAGCATCGCTACATCTTCTCCAATATCCTGTTCAGCGTTCAATTTTTCCAAGGCTTGACTTGTGTTCAGCTTAGAGGCGAGCAAAAGCTTGTAAGCGTGATGAATCTTGCTAATGCGCTCCTTGCTGAAACCCCGGCGCTCAAGTCCAATCGCATTCAATCCATAAGCATGGGTGTCGCGAGCTGCAACCGTCTTTGAAAACGGAAGCACATCTTTGGTGACCGTGGTCCCTCCGCCTATGAATGAATGAGCACCAATGCGAACGAAGTGATGCACGGGACAGAGCGCCCCTACCTGAGCCCATTCTTCGACAACGACGTGGCCTCCTAACGTCGCGGCATTCGCGAGGATCACGTGGTCTCCGATTACGCAGTCGTGTGCAATATGGGTGTAGGCCATGACTAGAATGTGATTGCCCACCCGCGTCACGCCACTACCCTTTGCAGTTCCCCGATTGATCGTAGTGAATTCGCGAATTTCGTTGTGATCCCCAATTTCCAGTCTTGTCGATTCGCCCGCATAAGAAATGTCCTGAGGTGCCATACCGATTGAACAGAAAGGAAAGAATCCATTGTTGATCCCGATTTTCGTCGGGCCTTCAATTGTCACGTGGGAGACGAGATGGCAGCCTTCGCCAATTTCTACTTCAGGCCCGATCACACAGTAGGGACCAATTTTGCAGGAAGAATGAACTTGTGAATGGAGATCAATTATGGCGGTGGGATGAAAGCTCATGAATTATGCGTACGCTGGATTATCGCTGACTTGGATTTTCATAGACTCATGGGGCGGAATGAAAATAGCCGGCCCTCGTCATCCAGGAGAGGTCTCTCCCGTTCCGTCCGTACTCGCGCGTCCGCGTGAGCTGTCAATCAGCTGGCAGGTCACCGTCGCTTCCGCTACTCGCTTTTCTCCAACGTAGGCGATGCCCGCCATTCGTACGGCAATCATGCGAGATGTTTCGCGCCATCCTTTGCATTCTACTTCCAAGCGCAGCTGATCGCCTGGAACCACCGGCCGGCGAAATCTAGCACGCTCAATTCCGGTGAAGACCATTAACTTGTCCGTCCGATCTTCGACTTCAGTGAGCAACAGCGCGCCTCCAGCTTGGGCCAGCGCTTCGACAATGAGCACACCGGGCATAATGGGGAGGCCGGGAAAATGTCCCAGGAAGAAGGGCTCATTAAACGTGACATTCTTTATGGCGACAATTCGCTGCTTGCGGGTAAGATCGAGGACGCGATCGATGAGCAATAGTGGATAACGATGCGGCAAAATCCGAAGAATGTCGTTGATGTCCAGCGCAGTCTTGGACTGAGCTGACGCTTCGGAGACGGGATGAACAGTATCGGTCATTCGAGTCTGGTCAAGATCGACGATTATACTGTACCGCACCGCCCTATTAGCTGGTGAACAAACCACGTAACGCACACAACCGTAAAAAGGGAAAATGAAGAAGAAGATTCGGAAAGACTCCAAACTGGCCGCACAGAACCCTCAGCACATTTCATCGACTTCGAAACTCGATCCAAAAGATATCCTGAATTATTTCGAGGAGCGTCGCGACGATATCGTCCAAAGCATAAAACAACTCGTGGAGATTGAATCTCCCAGTGACGTAAAGCAGTCGGTAGATCGTTTAGGGGCGGTACTGGCTGGACGATTCGGCGATTTGGGAGGCAAAGTTGAGATTCACAAAGCCGAGAAATTCGGCAATCACTTACAGGTAATCTTCGCCGGACAGACAGACAGCAAACCGCTCTTGCTGTTGGGCCATATGGATACGGTCTATCCAATCGGTACCATCTCGACCATGCCATGCCAGGTGGATAAAGAACGAGTCTGGGGACCTGGCACGCTCGACATGAAGTCAGGGATCGCGCTGATCCTTCACGCCATCGAGGGGCTCCGAGATTGGTATGGATCTGAGCTGCCACGCCCTGTAACGGTGCTGCTGGTTTCAGACGAGGAAGTTGGCAGCGATTCATCGCGGTACATCACGGAAGCGCTCGCGAAAAAATCGTCAGCAGTCTTAGTAATGGAGCCATCGTTCGGACTGAAAGGCGCAGTTAAAACGGCCCGCAAGGGCGTGGGCGAGTACATAGTCAAGGTCACGGGCGTGGCCGCGCATGCCGGTCTAGATTTCGAAAAAGGGCACAACGCCATTCTTGAGCTGGTAAGGCAAATTGCAGAGATTTCAGAGCTGACTGATCTTCAGCGTGGTCTCACCGTAAATGTTGGGACAATTCAAGGCGGCACGCGTGGCAACGTGGTTCCCGCGGAAGCCAAAGCGACCATTGACGTACGAATTGCGCAGAATGAAGACGGAGCCGCGATTCATCGAAAGATCCGCTCCATCACCCCGTTCAACCGCAAGTGCAAGATCGAAGTCTTGGGAGGATTTAACCGCCCGCCAATGGAGCGCACGGCAGGCGTGGCTATGTTGTACGAAAAGGCGACATCTATCGCCAAAGAACTAGGCTGGAAGCTTCAGGAGGCAGCAGTCGGTGGAGGGTCGGATGGCAATTTCACCGCTGCCCTCGGAATACCGACGCTCGACGGATTAGGCGGCGTAGGCGAAGGGGCGCATGCAAACCACGAATCCGTGCTGATTTCAGAGCTACCCAGGCGTGCAGCATTGCTGGCGCGCTTGATACAAACTGCCTGATCGAAGTTGGATGAAGCGTCGGCCGTCAGCATCTAGCTATTATTGGTCGCCGATACACTTTGACTCTAAGGTGCTCGAAGCCTAGAATTTAGCTTGGCTAGATTTTAGCTTGGGAAGAAGTAAACACTCGATGTGTTTACAATCCCATGGAGGGTTATATGGGTGAGGGTTTATTTCAACCGTTGCATCTGCTCATTATTCTGGGAATCGCACTACTGATCTTTGGCCCTAGCAAGCTGGCTGGGCTGGGCAAAGGCTTGGGTGAAGGCATCCGTAACTTTAAAGACTCGATGAAAGACGAGCCTAAAGCTCCTACCAGCACTCCAGCGGATACCGAGAAGAAGGCGTAGTCCACTATTTTGTAACCTACCGCGAATTGGAAACATCTTTCGTGTAGGTACAATAACTCCGAATGTCCACTCTTCCTCTTCCGATTGCGGCCTTTTTTGCCGGCTTGGTATCGTTCCTTTCTCCTTGCGTTTTGCCGCTCGTGCCGGGTTATGTCTCGCTGATCTCGGGTGTGGGAGTCGAAGAGCTAAAGTCGCAGGAAACTCACCTTTTCCGCAAAGTGATGCTGAACTCAGTTGCCTTTATTTTAGGCTTCAGCGTCGTGTTTATTGCGCTAGGCGCGATCTCAACCGAAGTCGGACAGTTGATGGCGCATTACAAATCGCTGCTGGCGCGGGTGGCGGGTGTAGTCATCGTTTTATTCGGACTCCACCTTACCGGCATTTTCCGTATTAATGCTCTTTATGCCGACAAACGCTTGCACAATGTGAAGGGTGGAAGCACGGCAGGCGGGGCATTCTTGATCGGCTTCGCATTTGCTTTTGGATGGACTCCATGCGTAGGGCCGATTCTCGCGGTCATTCTGGGTTTTGCCGCGGCACAGGATTCAGTCACCAAAGGAATTGCTCTGCTCGCGGTTTATTCGATGGGCCTTGCGGTGCCTTTTCTTTTGACCTCGTTCGGCATCCAGCGCTTTTTGAAGTTCTATAGCCGCTTCCGCGCACATATGCATGCTGTTGAAGTAGCCAGCGGAGGCCTATTGATTGCCCTAGGGATACTGCTGGTGGTGGGCAAATTTACTTTGTTGTCGAATTATTTGTCTTTCTTGGGACGATTCGCGCTTTAGGCGCAGGACGATTGCGCTTTGTTAGGAGTTCTTGTGAAACGTGATCCAGTTGTAATTATCGTGGTTGCCATGGTCGTCTCGCTGATGTTGGTCTACGGAATCCACAAAGCTCGCCAGGGTTCGGGGCCAATCGCCGAGAGCGGATCAAATTTGCAAGGTAAGATGGCACCAGACTTTACCTTAACCTCGCTCGACGGCAAGACAGTTCATCTTTCTGACTATCGCGGAAAAGCGGTGCTCTTGAATTTTTGGGCCACATGGTGTGAACCCTGCAAGATCGAGATGCCATGGTTCGTCGAGATGCAGAAGGAATACGGAGCGCAAGGCTTGCAGGTTCTCGGAGTAGCGATGGACGATGCGAGCCCAAAAGATATCTCGGAGTTTGCGAAACAGATGGGAGTGAATTATCCCATCGTAGTTGGGAAAGACTCTGTCGGAGACGCCTACGGCGGAGTGCAGTTCCTCCCGGCTACTTTCTATGTTGGGCGTGACGGCAAAGTGGTGGACAAGGTATTCGGGCTGAAAGGCCGCGGCGAAATTCAGGACTACATAAAGAAAGTGCTCGCCAGTGGATCAGTAACGCAGGCACAAAAGTAGAGTTGACTTACCCCAATTGGCGAACCGCATCACTTCTTCTATGAAGACAATCGGACGGGTGTGCTGTTCGGCGCTTCTGTTGACCTCCGCCGCCTTGAATCAGGAGATCCCTGGCAAAAAAGCTCCGTCGGTTACGATGACTCCAGTCCCGCTCCAGACAGTGACGCGTGGCAAAGCGAATAAGGTGGAACTCGAATTCCATGTTGGCTCAGGATTTCACATCAACTCCAATAAACCGACTCTCAACTATTTGATCCCTACGACACTGAAGCTCGATGTTCCGACCGATATTGTTTTGGGAGTGACATACCCGCCGGGCGAATTAGCGAGTTTTCCTTTTGCCCCAGACGATAAACTCAGCGTGTACAGCGGAACATTCGATTTATCGGTAGGAGTGCGTCCGTTGAAAGGGATGCTGCCCGGCAACTACATACTTCGCGGAAACTTGAAATACCAGGCTTGCGATAACGCTTCCTGCTATCCGCCGAAACTAGTTGCCGGTCGAATTCAACGTTAAAGTGATCAAAGCGCCACCACCGCCCCGCCACAATCCGGCTCAGAGCCCACACATCCACTAGAGTGCACTACACGGCTGAGCTATTCAGATTTAAATTGGCGCTGACTGAGTGACCAAGGACTGTGCGGCTTTCAGCCTCGCCACGGTCCGCTGTTTTCCTAAAGCAATCATTACGGCAAACAAGCTCGGCGCGACTCCTTGTCCGGTCAATGCTACTCGCGCGCCGTTAATCAGTGCTCCCGCCTTCATGTTTTTTTCTGCTGCCATTTCTCGCAAGATCCGTTCTGTATCCAGCTCGGTAAAATTGTCGTCCGCTGCATACCGATTTCCCAAATCAACAATCATTTGCCGCACATTTTCGTCCTTCAAGAATTTATCCGCAGCGGCAGAATCGACTGACGAAGTCATCCGTGAAAAATGCCCGGAAAGATGTCGCAAAATCCTTCAGATTACGTGCTCTCGGTTTTAGCAAATCAATCGTAGACAGCAGGTATTCAGAGTTGTGCTGCGGATTGATGCCAGCTTTGTCCCACTCATTTTTGATCAAAGGCAGCAACTTTTGCGCTGGATAGGAACGAATATATTCGGTGTTGAACCAGTCCAGCTTCGCTCGATCGAACACCGCATTTGACTTGGAAATTCCGTCAAGTCCAAAAAGCCGAATCAGTTCAGCATCGGCCATCACCTCAGGCGTGCCCTCGGGCGGAGTCCATCCCATAAGCGCCAGAAAATTGCGGAACGCTTCCGGGACGATGCCTTCATCGCGATAAGCCATAACGCTGGTTGCCCCGTGCCGCTTGCTGAGCCGAGTCTTGTCAGCGCCGAGGATCAGCGGCACATGAGCAAATACTGGCATGGGTGCACCCAGAGCGTTGTAGATGAGGACTTGCTTAGGCGTATTCGAAATGTGATCCGCGCCTCGGATAACGTGAGAGATACGCATATCCACATCATCCGTAACAACGCTGAGGTGATAAGTCGGGCCGCCGTCGGAGCGAAGCAAGACAAAATCTTCCAGCTCCGTATTGGCGAACTCCACGCGACCGAACACCGCGTCTTCGAATGCTGTGCTGCCCGATGCGGGGACCGCAAACCGTACAACTCCCGATTCGCCTGCATGCCTGCGTCGTGCCGCCTCTTCTGGCGCGAGCTTGCGGCACGTTCCTTCATACTTCAGAGGCCGTCCCCCGGCAGCGGCAATTTGGCGCCTGCGTTCCAGTTCGTCCTTGCTGCAAAAGCAATAGTAAGCATGGCCCGATTCCACCAATTTCGCGGCATTTGCTCGATATATTTCCGTGCGCTGCGTTTGGTAAAAAGGCCCTTCATCCCAATCCAGACCAAGCCATCGCATTCCCTGCAAGATTCCTTCAACCATCTCCTCGGTTGAACGTTCGAGATCGGTGTCTTCGATCCGAAGAACCAGCATGCCTCCAAAATGCCGCGCAAATAACCAGTTGAACAGCGCCGTTCTTGCGCCCCCGACATGCAGGTAGCCTGTAGGAGATGGAGCAAATCGAACTCTGGGCTTAATCGGTTTGCGTTCCGCTGGATTTGAGGATTCTGTCATTTGGGAAGTAACCAATTGCGATGTTACGGTTGTCGCAAAAGTCCGGTCAAGCGAGGAGCCGAGACACGCATAACTCGGCATCCGCGTACATGGAAGTCCCTATTCCTTTAGTGGGTTCCTGTTCTTTTATTCTATTGTGCTACGTCCAATCGTATGAAAGCATTGTATGTTGACGGTTCCCATTTCGACTTGCCGGGACGAATGGCGGCAACCTCAGGAGAGCCCTTTCCAGCGTGGAAACTATTGCCATTAGTACAGTGATCGTACCAGGCGTAGTCGCTCTATTGCTTTTTCTGGTGTTCACTTACCTTTACGAACAGAGCCGCCAACCGTATTTTCGCGCCTGGCAAATTGGTTGGGCGGCTTACACGCTGCATTTTGCTCTCGACGCCTGGGGGACGCTGCGTGAACCGAATGCCATCCTCTCGTTTCTTGCCTCTCTGCTGTTGGTGGTAATGGCGCTCAGCATATTCGTCTCAACGCGCCTGATGCGAAGGCTAACCGGACCGGAACGGCGCGAGGCGTTCCGTCTACGTTGGTATGAGACCGCATTGGGCATCGTAGGGGGGGTGATCGCCTACTTGAATCTGCGTGGGCATTTGGCTAATGGCGTGTATCGGCCGGAAGTCCTACCCAATCCGCATTTCCGGTTAGAGATAGGCCTCGCGGCTGTACTTCTCTACTCGTCTTTTTATTTTTATCGTCACGGTCACCGAAAAAATTCGATTGCGTTCACCTTGTTGGCTGTCTCCCTCGCGTTCTGGGCGATGTTGATGGCCGTTGGACAATTCCACAGCTCTATCCTGGAAACCTTCGGTGTCGCCGGTCACCTGTTAGGACCAGTGCCGCAAATGCTGCTTGGGATTGCTATGGTGATGGTCCTGTTTGAAAACGAGCGCAATGCTGTACAGGAGAATGCGCTGGCGTTTTCCACTTTAGGTTCCGACCCTTTGCGACTGCTCGCATCCGAAGAATTAGTGCCGAGCATGCAAAGCATACTCGACCGCTTAGTCGCCCCATTGCCAACCGACAGGGCGGCGATTTGTATGACCGGACGCTGGCGTCCGGTGTTGCCCTCGGTACAGCGTGGTTTCTCCCCTGACTTCGTGACCAAACTCGAAAAGAGCGGAGCGGGAGAATACATATGCGAACTCGCCTATAAACGCGGGGGATTTGTTACTTTTCAGAACGTATCGGAAATGGCGGAACCGCTTCCGGCATTCCCCAGCGGAAAGTTCGAGCAATTCCGCCTCCTGCTTGTAGAAGAAAATATCCGCAATCTCACGGCGGTAAGTCTACAAACGCGGGAAAACAATTTTGGCGTGATCCTGTTTCCTCATGCTGAACGCCGAGTCTTTGGATCGTCCAACCTGCGGCTATTGATCGGACTTGCTTTGCAAATCGGACTGACGATGGAAAATTATGTCGTCATGCACGATACGCAGCGCCGGACAAAGGAATACGAACTACTTACGCAGATTGGCCAGGTCATCAGTTCGCGGCTCGATCAGGATGAAGTCCTACGCGCCATTCACGAAGAGCTAGGACAGATCTTCGATACCCGCAACTTCTACATTGCTTTCCAGGAAAACGACAACATTCGCTTCGAGCTTGAGGTCGAGAAAGGCGAGGTTCTTCCCAAACGATCCAGGAAAGTCGTCAACGCTTTGACCGAGTACGTAATTCGCACTGGACAGCCGCTCCTGATTCGATCGGAGTTGGAAAAAGTTCGCGAGCGGCTGGGAGTGACGCATATTCCCACGGAACCGGCAAAGTGTTTTTGTGCCGCCCCCATTGTCTTTGGCGGAAAGCCCTGCGGGGTCATGGCGGCAATGAGCACAGACCGTGAATTTGTATTTGAGCAGCGCGATCTGGAAGTCCTGCATACCGCTGCAGGTCAGGTTTCAGTGGCCGTTGAAAACGCGCGGCTCTTCGCAGAAGAGCAACGCCGCTCTCGTCATTTGGCATTCCTGAACAGCATCTCGAAGACGGCAATTTCCAGTGAGGACTCAGAGCAGATGCTGGCGGAGATTGTAGGCCATATTCAAAGAAATTTTCGCTTTGACCATATCGGTATTGGCATTCTCGATTACGCAACGAAGGATATTGAAATAAAGGCTGAAGCCGGAACAACGGCCAAGACTCTCGGAAAGCGCATTCCGCTGGGCGTGGGAATTTTAGGACGTGTAGCTCGAACCGGAGAAACGGCTCTAGTGCAGACCAGCGGGAATGGTCCCTTGCAAGGGGTGTTGCCCGGATCTCGTGCCGTACTCTGCATTCCTATCGCCTATGGTGACACATTGCTTGGCGTCCTGAATGTTGAAAGCCAAAACGAAGACGCCTTTGCACCTCAAGATGTACTCATCATGAACACGCTGGCGGACTTGTTAGCTACGGCTCTTCATAATTCGTTCGATTATCAAAAGCTTCAGCAGCAATCCATTACCGACAGTCTTACTGGAATCAAGACACGCCGATTCTTTTGGGAAGCGCTTTCTTCAGAGTGGCGACGAGCCTCTCGGTCCGGTCGTCCGTTTTCTGTCGTTCTGATCGATCTCGATAAGTTCAAAGAGGTCAACGATTCATTAGGCCATCTGGAAGGCGACTTGGTTTTAGCCCGCGTGGGCCGCTTGCTTGAACAGAAGTGTCGCCAATCCAATGTCGTGGCTCGCTATGGCGGAGACGAATTCATAATTCTAATGCCAGAAACCGGAGCCGAGCAGGCACAGATCCTGGCCGAGCGTTTACGTCTCTGGCTCGCCACCGATCCTATGCTGAGCGAACACCACATTACTGGCAGCTTTGGTGTCGCCAGCTATCCTGTTCACGGTCTCTCCGCGGAAGACATTATCCGGGTCGCCGACGCTGGCATGTACGTATCGAAGCATGCGGGCGGTGACCGCGTCTCGGCTGCTGAAGAATACGTTGACGACGAAACGGGAGCGGTTCATCGACAGTTGATCTCCGGCTACATCGAAGGATTTCTGCAGCGCCAGCATACCGGCCCGGAACATCTGGAAGAGCTTATCGGCACGCTGAAACAATTTGTCGCTGAAGACGGTCGTGATCTTCAATTATTGAAAGACTCGATTGAAGCGCTAACCCACGCCGCAGAGTTGCGGGAATCGCATAGTCCTGGACACGGTCAGATTGTCTCGCGCTATTGCGAAATCATGGCGCGCGCACTTGGATTCTCTCCTGAAGACATCGTCAATCTGGTTTATGCCGCTCGTGTTCACGATGTCGGTAAGATTTTTGTGCCGGAACGCATCCTCAACAAGTCCGGCCCTCTTACTGAAGAAGAATTTTATTTTGTAAGAATGCACGCTCATTTAGGCGCGGAAATTTGCAGTGCGATTCCGAACAGCGCGGAAATACAAAAAGCAATTGAATGCCATCACGAGGCCTTCGATGGATCAGGATATCCCGCAGGTTTGCGCGGAGAAGAGATCCCGCTTTGGAGCCGAATCATAGGAATTGCGGATGCTTTCACGAATATGACAACCGAGCATTCATTTGCGCCGGCGAGAACCAGCGATCAGGCGCTCGCGGAGTTGAGTAAGCTTAGCGGAATCCGCTACGACGGAATGCTGGTGCGTATTCTCCTGCGCGAACTCAAGGCCGAACGCGCTTCCTCGAACCTGTGAAGCCAGTTCACTTGAAACTTCTGTCCTAAAACCTGACACTAACCTCCATGGATATCTCTCTCAACGGCAAAGTTGCGCTCATTACCGGCGGCTCACGCGGGATCGGTGCCGCAACTGTCCGCATGTTTGTTGCAGCGGGCGCTCGCGTCCTCTTCAATTATGAAAAAGCTAGGGAGCAATCTGAAGAGTTGGTTAAGGAACTCGGTAACGAGAACTGTGCCGCGATTGCCTGCAATCTTTCAGGCACAGATACGGCTCACGATTTGGTGGCAGCAACTGTCGACCGCTTTGGCCGTCTGGATATTCTCGTGGTCAATCACGGTGTCTGGCCTCCGCAGGATGCTCCCGTCGACAAGATGTCCGATCTGCAATGGCATAACACCGTAGCAATCAATCTCGACAGCGTCTTCGGCTTAATCAAGCACTCAGTCGCTCAAATGAAGACGCAGTCAAAATCCCCCGGTGCAGCCGGCCATGTTGTTCTGGTGAGTTCCACCGCCGGGCAGCGCGGGGAAGCCTTTCATTGCGACTACGCGGCGACAAAGGGAGCCCTCATCAGTATGGTGAAGGGGCTCTCGACCGAGCTCGCCCGCGATGGAATCTACGTAAACTGCGTGGCGCCGGGTTGGGTCGCCACCGACATGTCCGCTTCCACGCTACAGAACTCTACGGCTCGCGAAAGGATTTTTGCATCCATCCCTCTGGGACGTGTCGGGAAACCGGAGGAGATCGCAGCACCTATTCTGTTTCTTTGCACGCCTCATGCCGGCTTCATTACGGGAGAAATCTTCAACGTGAACGGGGGAGCTGTTCTGGTTGGATAGTCGTCTTTCGACCCTGCTCAGCATTCTTATAACCGCACTAAACCGAATACCTGAGGCAGCTACAATTGGCGTGACCGCGTCTAACGGTTAGAAAGCATGAAGTATCTTCTCGTCTTTATCTTTGTCCTGACAACAATTTCACTCAAAGCCTTGGCTGTGGCTCAGGCAAGCAATTCCGCGCCGAGTAATTCCTCCTCGCTTGTCGCTTCGCAGTCGGTTCCCCAAAATCAGCAAACCGATCAGCAAAATGCCACGAAAGCCAAGGCACTACTCGATCAAATGATCCAGGCCTTGGGAGGACAGGCTTATCTGAACATCCAGGACATCTCGCAGGAAGGCCGTACCTACAGCTTCCATCTCGGACGGCCCAATAGCGCGGGAACAATATTTTGGCGCTTCTACAAATTTCCCGACAAAGATCGGGTGGAACTGACCAAGAAACGGGATGTAGTCGAAATCTTCAATGGCGACAAAGGTTACGAGATCACCTACAAAGGTACCCGTCCGAATGACGACAAGGAGCTAGCCGATTACCTACGCCGCCGCCACTATGCCCTTGATTGGGTGCTTCGACATTGGCTGTCCGAGCCCGGGGTAGCGCTTTTCTATGAGGGACAAACTGTCGCCGACCAAAAGTCTGCCGAGCAGATCACCGTCATGAACTCAAAAAACGAGGCGGTGACGTTATACATCGATCTCAATACTCATCTGCCCGTTAAGAAGAGCTTCTCCTGGCGCGATCCGACCGACAAACAACGCAATGTCGAAGACGAAATCTACGACAACTACCGGCCCATCCAGGGCGTCATGACTCCTTTCGACGTAACTCGTTACTACAATGGAGACATGTCGAACCAGCGTTTTATGACTGCTGTCAGCTTTAATAAAGGCCTGAACGACTCTCTGTTTGACGCCAATCCTACCAATGCCTCAAAAAAGTGACTCTTGGATGGCGAGAAGCTAAGTCATTAATTCTTAGCAGCTTGGGTCAGCATTCGATCTCAGCGTACATTAATAATCCATGTACTGTGGTTGATTTGCCACAGTCGAAGTTTCTAAGATCCTTGTAATCTACAGCCAGATCACTGCTTAAGACATCCTTCTGAGACATGAACAAACAATCCGCTCGGCAGTGGAGTGCCGGGGCATAGGTCTACACAGCGGAGCCCCAGTTTCCCTTCGCATTCTTCCAGCTCCTGCGGGATCGGGTATCGTTTTCCGCCGTTCTGATCTCGATGGATTCGAGGTCGAGGCCACGGGCCGAAATGTCGCGCGTGTCAGCTACGCCACGAGCCTCATGAAAAAGGGAGTGCTCATCTCTACTACCGAGCACCTTCTCTCCGCCTTCATTGGCACCGGAATCGACAATGCGATCGTCGAACTCGACAATCTTGAGCTTCCGATTCTAGATGGCAGCGCCCAGCCATTCGTGGAGCTCATCCGCCGAGCGGGAATCCGATCTCAACGCCGCCCTCGGACTTATCTCAGAATTCTTCGGGAACTGGAATTACGCGAAGGTGACAAGTTCATTGGAGTTTACCCGGCCGAAAGCTACTCCGTTTCTTACACAATTAACTTTCCTCACCAGCTCATAGGGAAGGAAACTTTCTGCGTAGATTTATCAGACGGAAATTACCTGAGGGAAATTGCAGCAGCCCGCACATTTGGATTTTTGCACGAGGCCGACGCGATGCGCCAACAAGGCTTGATCCGGGGAGCTTCTGCCGAAAACGCCATCGTGCTTACCCGCGACTCATTGATGAATCCGCCTTTGCGATTTGCCGACGAGTTCGTGCGTCACAAAATTCTTGATCTTATCGGAGACCTGGCACTGCTCGGAAAGCGTATCCTCGGAAACGTCGTTGCGGACCGTGCAGGCCACGCCATGCACACGGCGCTGGTATCACGTTTGCTCCGGGATAGGTCTCTTTGGGAGGAAACAACGCTCGAAGATGATCGAACCCACACACGGCCAATGGCACAGGCTGTCGTTCAGCAGGTTCTTTAACCAATTCAGTCAGCGGCTTGCGGACTCACGTCGCTGGTGTCCCAGAAACTCCCCTCTTGTATGAGCCGTTCCAGTTCCGCACGCGCTTTCGCCGTGAGTTGGGCCGCGTAGCTTTTTGCCGAATCCTGATGTTCCGGGCCCAACGGTGCAACGCGAATTGCCAGAAGCGGCGCATCTTCTTCCAGCATTCGAACTAGTCGTTGCGCGCGACCAATCTTCGCATCAATAGAAAGCATCCCGTTCGCACCTCGATAATTTGTTAGGTTGCCGGGGTTTTCACCGGTCCGCAAGTTGTAAGCGAGGTACTTAGCAATGTTTTAAGTCTTTGAGGGAAGGCGAACTCTATAAACTGGTAAGAGAATCCTTTGCACAATATCGCTTATCTTTCGCTCGGATCAAATGTGGGTGATCGGGCCGACAACTTGAAAGCGGCCATTACTCGGCTGAGTACCGTAGGCACTGTGCTTGCGGTTTCCTCTTTCTACGAAACCGAGCCGGTCGAGTTCACCGCCCAGCCGTGGTTCCTGAACTGCACCTTAAAGTTCGATACGCAGAAGTCGCCTAAAGAGCTGTTGACCGCGCTTCTTGCGATTGAACAAGACATGGGGCGGGAACGCAAGCAGGACAAAGGCCCACGCGTAATCGATATCGACATACTGATGTTCGGGGATTGCATAGTCGACACGGCAGAATTGACGATTCCGCATCCATCCATGCATGAGCGGAGATTCGTTCTGGAACCGTTAGCGGAAATTGCACCCGAGGTTTGCCATCCGGTATTAAAGAGAACGGTCCAAGAGCTCAGAGACGCACTACCAAGCGGACAAGCCATTCGCAAAATTCCACATTCCGCACCTAAAGCCTAAAACCTGCTATCCGAAGCCTGTTTAGAGGATAATTCTGCTTCCAGCTTCTTCCGCTGCAGCAATACCCGGCTTCTCTGGAAACTGCGCGAACAAAACATCCACAAAGGCCCGCGACTTCGGCCTTCCGTTCGTTCGAGCTTGCGCCATGCGAATCAAAAATACCAGAGCCCGCAGCACATCTGAATCGCGCAATCGCGTCTGGCCGGTGTGCTTCTGCTCTGCCTCCCGATATTCCTTCACCATACTTTGCAGTTCAGACACGACGTTCTGCTGGCTCAAGCTGGTGATCGGAGGAGCATAGAATAGCCCCGAGTTGGCCAGCGTTTCGTAAGTCTTCGCCAGCGTGGAGAGAGCCGCGATCAAATCAGCGTCTTTGATAGTTCGATCAGTCCGAGCGCTCTTGGTAAGCGCAAAGCTCAATCCCAGGAGCAAATGTTCCTGCTCATAAAGAAACTGCTCACCAATATTCACCTGAGGAAATAACGCCGATTGATCCAAATCCTGCAAGGGGCGTGCCTTCTCGTGCTCTCTCGCCTGCCGCAGATAAGGACAGTCTGTAGGACAATCGAGCGTTACTTCGCGACTCTCACCGCAACATTGAGGACAGATTCGCCCGTGAATTGCCGGGCAGAAACGTTTCTCTTTACGTTTCTCACAGATGGCACAACTCAATTACTCACCTCTTGCGAACAATTATGACATGCGAATAGAACCGCATTGTTTGCCCGCAGGTTAGGTCCAGCCTTTGAAATCGCGGCTTTGGACGACGCCGAAGTGCAGAAAATGCGTTTTTTGTGGTCTTTTTTGATTCCTCTAACCGGAAAACCGCATAAAAGGCGGGGAAAACACTGTTTTTCCACAGCTCAGAAGTATAAGATGCTGGCATCGCAGGAAAATTCAGATCGTAGATTCACAGGAGGATTCATGGCTGCAGGTTTGACCAAGACTCAGCTCGTCCGTCATCTGGCGGAGAAGCTAGAAGTTAACAACAAGACAGCGGCGACATTTCTGGAGCATTTGGCTGATACCGCCATCAAAGAAACCAAGAAGAACGGAGTATTCGTAGTTCCCGGCATCGGACGCCTGGTGAAGGCGCATCGCAAGGCTCGCGTGGGACGCAATCCGCAAACCGGCGAACCGATTCAGATCAAGGCAAAGACCGTGGTGAAGTTCCGCGTGGCCAAGGCCGCGAAAGACGCGATCGCACCCAGCCCAGCCAAGAAGTAGTTTCAGATAAATACGAATACAAATGCGAAGGCCGGCTGAAGAGCCGGCCTTTTGCTTTGCACGAATGTTCAAAAAGCACTTAACTACTCGTCTCAGTGGTTCACTTTCCGTATTCGTTCTTCACCACGTCTCCGCCCTTCATCACAAACTTCACATGCTCCAGCGTAGTCACGTCTTGCAGAGGATCGCTATCGACGGCAATGATGTCCGCCCACTTTCCTGGCTCAATCGCTCCCGCTTTGCCGGACCAGCCCAGCAGGTCCGCCGCATTGATCGTCGCTGCCTGAATCGATTGCAGCGGAGACAAGCCTAATTTCACCATCACTGCGAACTCGTGCGCGTTCAATCCGTGCGGATAAACCGCTGCGTCGGTGCCAAATGCCACTTTGACTCCGCTAGCAAAAGCATGCGCAAGGTTTTTTCGCGCGGCGGGCATAACTTCTTTAGCTTTCGCCAAAATGAATGGCGGAACATGCAGGCTGTCTGCATTTTCCAGGAACCAGTCTCCAAGATAAAGCGTTGGGACCAAATACGTCCCGTTCTTCTTCATTTCAGCGATTCCCGCATCGTCGATGTATGACCCGTGCTCGATGGAATCGACTCCTGCCTCCGAAGCCCACAAAATTCCCTGTGCTCCATGAGCGTGCGCCGCAACCTTCCGTCCCAAACGATGCGCGTCCGCTACGATGGCTTTCATTTCCTCCAGCGTGTACTGCGACGCCTGGGCACTGTCGCCCATGGAAAGCACGCCGCCCGTCGCGCAAATCTTGATCAGATCCGCGCCATATTTTATGGTTTCTCTTACCTTGTGTTGTACCGCAGGAATTCCGTCTGCGACACCATCGCCAACAGCGTGATATTCGGAAGGCAGCATATTGTTATCGCAGTGTCCTCCTGTGATGCCGAGTGGAGGCCCGCTCACCAGCATCCGTGGCCCTGGAACATCGCCCGCATTTATAGCATCTCGCAGCGCGACGTCGCTGTAACCATCCGCTCCGACATTGCGAACAGTGGTGAAACCAGCTTCCAATGTGAGTGCGAGCATTTTTCGCTCCCGTCAAAGTCGCTCTCGGAACCGAGATCGCGAGTCCTTCATAACCAACATCTTTAGGATCGCTCGTCAAATGAGTATGCGCGTCGATCAACCCGGGCAGGATGGTCGCATTCGGAAGATCGATGACCTGATCCGACGCAGAGGTCTTAACCTCAGCAGACGGACTGATGTTGACGATCTTGTCGCCTTCAATCACGATGGCTTGGCTGGACAAAGTCTTCCCGCTCCTCACATCGAGTACGTGACCCGCCCGGATAACGATCCGCTTACCAGATTGTGTTGTCGCGGTTTGTGCTACTAATGGAGAACGGCAGGTCAGCACTGTAATAACTGCTAGAGAAGCGGCAAGAACATTCTTATGCAACCAAGTTTTTTTCATTCGGCTCCTTAAATAGTGTTTGATTACAGATCTTGCATTCATAAGGCGAAGAGTCTACTTTCCCGGATCAATCACCGCATCGGCCTCAATTTCTACCAGCATTTCCAGTGAAATTAGCGCCTTCACCTCGACCATGCTCGTCGCTGGACGAATTTCCCCGAAATATTCTCCATGTGCTTTGCCAATTTGTTCCCACTGGGAGATATCGATCACGAACATGCGCGTGCGAACAACATCTTTTAAAGTCGCGCCCGCCTTCTGCAACGCGGCTTCAATATTCTTGATTGTTTGCACGGTTTGCGCATAAACGTCACCTACACCGACAATCCTGCCGTCCGGACCAGTTGCTGTAGTTCCGGCCACATGAACGGAGGTACCGATCTTCACTGCTCGCGAGTAACCGACGACGGGCTCCCATGGTGAGCCACTCGAAATATTCATTCGCTGCATTGACAATTTGAATCTCCTTCGAAGCACATCATTGTAACTGCATCATCAAGTGATTAGCAGTCAAGCCTTTGCGCTGCCAAGTCTCTCGATAAAACCTTCCGTAAACTTTTGCGCTCTAACAAAGTGTGGAGCGACTTACGAAAGTTACTTGTATTCGCGATGGAGCTGCGATAAAAGTCGCGACATGCCGATGAAATCCCTGCGTGATGCAGGTTTTCTAAGGAGCCCAGAATATGGTCCCAGAATCACATCCGCTGCAGGAGCTTTTTAAGGAACTCGTAGCCCGGCACTATGCCGAAGAGATCGGAATCCGCGACCCTCAAATCGTGAGTTATGTCGCGCACCTTCTCACCGAGTTCTGCGAAGTCGAACAACTTTTCAAGATCTGCAACGTATCGGGAAAGCCTCTGGCGGATGTGGGCGAAATGCTAGTCGAGTCGGACCCCGTATATGGACCCGCGCCATCTTTTGACCGTGAGCGCCAGGTGCGCAAACATATCGGCGACTACACACTATTTTTCGCAGGAATGTTTCCCGAGAGCATCAATCACTATCGTTTGCGTAGAAACCGCGTTGAAAACTTTATTGATTGGATGAAAGCGGGGAAAGAGAGCTATTACATTGTTTCCAAATTCGAGCACTTTGAATACACCAAAGTGGCCCCTATGTTCGCCAGCCTCTCCAAGCAATTTGAACAATGTGTTTACGGCTTAAATCGCGTAAAGAATGATCTGCAAGAGATGCAGCATCCGATCGTGCGTCGCGCCAACGAATTGCTAATGTGATTCAATCGTCTGTACTCGGTAAGCGGCGATAAAAGCTCAGTGCCGCGTCGCCCTGCACCAGCTTTCTGTAACGCACCAATCCTCCGGTATTTTCTCCTGGATCAAACCTCTTTTCGTGTTCCGCCACCACTACTCCATTCATGGCGCTGGAGCTGGCGAGAGCTTCAAGAGTCTTCCCATAGATCTCGACCAACCGATAGGGTGGATCCAGAAACGCAAAGTCCGCCGTGACGCCTTGCTTTTCGATACTTGCCAATCCTCGAATCGCATCTTGATGCAGAACATGAAATCCCGACTCCACACCGAGCGATTGCAGATTTTTCCTGATCAACTCAGCAGCCTTCGCCGAGCTCTCAACGAAGTACACCATCTTTGCGCCACGGCTCAAGGCTTCAATCCCGATCGCACCAGTTCCCGCAAAGAGATCGAGCCAAACGGTTCCTTCGAGTGCATCAGGGTTCCCGGCGGTCAAAACGTCGAACAGAGTTTCCCGCAAACGATCTGACGTCGGGCGGATATCCAACCCAGGCAGAGAGTGCAACGTTCGGCTGCGATATTTTCCCGCGATCACTCTCATCAGCTAACTCGTACCCGCAAGTACCAACACCTCCGACTATCTACTCGCATCCGCAGACGACATACCAGCGTCTAACTATATAGAATGGAAGAGAGGCAGCTTAGTTCTACATGAGAAATTGGTCAGTTCCGGCGGGTCGAATATTTGGAGTGCAGATACGCATTCATTTGACCTTTATCTTGTTGCTGGCTTTTGTGGTCGGCACGGAAGCAGCGTCTCACACTACCACCAATCCCGCTCGCAGCATGGCATTGGTCGGAATCATTTTCGGTTGCGTTGTTCTTCACGAGCTGGGACACGCCCTCATCAGCCAGCAGGCTGGCATTCCCGCAAAAGCGATCATACTGTTGCCTATCGGCGGAGTAACTTTGCTCGACGAAACGCGCGATCTACTCGCGCCGGGCACCGAAACTTGGAAACGAGATATTCGTATCGCGCTCGCCGGCCCTCTGGTGAATTTGCTGATCGCGGTGGTAGCGGGAGGCATTCTTTTGTCACTCGCGCCTCAGATTCAGCTCTGGGCGCAGCCTTACGTGACCTCTACCAATTTGCCGCGCAGCCTCGTTTGGGCCAACGCGTGGCTTGCGCTTTTCAATCTGCTGCCCGCGTATCCCATGGATGGTGGACGAGTTCTCCGCGCTGTCTTTAGCCGCCGCATGGACCCCGTACGCGCGACCAAGCGCGCCGTCTCCATCGGACAAAGTTTTGCCACGCTCATGATGATCGCGGGCATGTTCACTACGCCTTGGCTGACCATGATTGGCGTCTTTCTGTTTGTAGCGGCGCAACTCGAAGAACGCTCGGTGGTATTCCAGTCCGTGCTGGAATCCGTGCACCTTGAAGATGTGATGCTCACCGACTTCGCGACACTCTCCCCTGCCGATACTCTTGAAGATGCCTTGGAAAAGGCAGTTCACTCGCTACAAGACGATTTTCCTGTGATCCGCGGCAGCGACATGGTGGGAGTCATTTCGAAGCAGAAGATTTTGCAAGCCCTGCGCGCGGAAGGGAACGGTTACGTGCAAGCTGTGATGAACCGTATTTTCGAAGTCGCCCAGAAAGGTGAACCACTGTCGTCCGCGTTCCGGAAGTTAACGGCGCGAAATCTTAGCATCATCCCGGTTGTCGAAGATCAGCGTCTAATCGGAATCGTGACATTGCAAAATCTCATGCATTCAATGGCCTTGCTGGCTGAAAGCCACAAGCTCCGCAAAGCCGCCTTAAATTCTTGATCTGGCAATCTGTCGCTAGACTGCAATCCGTTCCCGACAAATGTTTTTTTACAGAACAAATGCCTGCGTGAATTTCTGAGTAATCGTTAGTTCGTCTGTAATTCATCGTGAGTAGATGGAATAATTACGCGGTCCGCACCCGCTCTGCTCCTACACAATCTCATAACTAAAAGAAAAGTAACCAGTTCTTGCCTTGGCACGTCAAATGCATTTATCTGAAGGAAATTGAGTTCAGAAATTGGGTTGCACAATTGACCCGGTAGTCCAATCACTGTGTCTTACTGAAGAGGTGACCCTTATGATCCCAGTTC
Organism: Terriglobia bacterium; assembly: GCA_963791575.1. Lineage (GTDB taxonomy): Bacteria > Acidobacteriota > Terriglobia > Terriglobales > Acidobacteriaceae > JAOAPG01. Next base: position 369,752 of record CAWBSY010000001.1, read on the forward strand.
TGTGTAGAGACTGGAGAGAGCTTTCTCAAGCGGCAAGTCAGGAAAAAGATCCGAAGAAGTTCATGGAGTTAATCGAAGAGCTCAATAAGGTTCTGGATCAGCGTGAGCGCGACTTGCACAAATATCGGCCCAATAACCAGGAGAGCGCCTATTCCTCGGTTTCTTCTGTCGCGAACCCGGCGCGATATCTTCCTTCCGTTTGATCCAATGATCATCCAGAGCCTTCGCAACTCTAACCCCGCGGCTCTGGCCAGCGTGCAATCCTCTGCAAATTGATAGACAATATTCCTAGACAACAAGGTTTGAACAGGAGAGCTTTCCGGGTCTGCTGGAATTTATCTAGCTCATCCCTGAATCATTCGCCTCGAACCAGTCATCTTGCACCTTGGAGGAAGAAAATTTATGGCGCACGAACTACCCCCGTTACCATACGACTACTCCGCCCTCGAACCCGTGATCGACGAGCAGACCATGAAGTTGCATCACGACATGCATCACGGGGCATATGTTAAGAACCTGAACGCGGCGCTCGAAAAGCATCCTGAGCTGCAATCCAAGAGCGCGGAAGAATTGCTGCGCGACCTGAACGCGATCCCAGAAGACATTCGCGCTGCTGTCCGCAACAATGGCGGCGGACATGTCAATCACACCATGTTCTGGAAGATCATGAAACCCAAAGGCGGAGGCGAGCCCACCGGCGACATTGCCGACGTTATCAAGAAAGCGTTCGGCAGCTTCAAGGATTTCCAAACCAAATTCAACGATGCGGGAGTAAAGCAATTCGGCAGCGGATGGGCGTGGCTGGTGGGTAAGTCCAACGGCGAAGTCCAGGTCATCAGCACGGCCAATCAGGACAATCCGATTTCTCAAGGTCTGTTCCCGATTCTCGGCAACGACGTCTGGGAGCACGCGTACTACTTGAAATACCACAATCGCCGTCCGGAGTATCTGGCCGCGTGGTGGAACGTAGTGAACTGGGATGAAATCAACAAGCGTTATCAAACGCTGAAGTCTGGAAAGCACGAGCCGGCGTTAGCAAGCCGCTAAGGCGATACTTAAAAACTCGCGTGAATGACGTAGGGACAGCCCTCGGCTGTCCAGCCGAGCCCCAGCTTTCTCCAAGGCTGGGGCTTTTCGCATCTTGTTCTCGGAGCAGCGCCACAGCGTGTCGGTGCATCTAGATTCCTTCCATGCCTCTTAATCCGCAAGTTGTGATCATCGGAGCAGGCGCGGCGGGATTGTCCGCTGCAATCGATCTCGCCAATGCTGGCGTTGCAGTGGAAATTCTCGAAGCCCGCGATCGCATCGGGGGACGCATGTTCACCAAATACGATCCCACAATCAACGCTCCCATCGAACTAGGAGCCGAATTCATCCACGGACGTTCCCCGGAGATCTTGCAGCCATTGCAGGAGCACAACATAAACATTTCCGAAGTGGATGGCGACAATTGGTGCTTGGAAAACGACGAATTACGTCCTTGCGATTTCTTTTCGGAAGTCGACGAAATCCTTTCCAACATGGACGACCAAGGACCTGACGAATCCTTCCTCGACTTCCTCCACCGCTGCTTTCCTGATTCTGATGACGAAAGCCCTCAACGCAAGAAAGCAAAACAACGCGCTCTCAGTTACGTAACGGGATTCAACGCCGCCGATCCCGCCGAGGTTAGCGTGCATTGGCTGGTGCAAGAAATGCGTGCTGAGGAAAAGATTGAAGGCGATCGTGCATTCCGCGCTGAACACGGCTACGCGGATCTGATCGAAATATTTCGCGAAAAGTTAGGTCGCTCTGGCGTAAGCATCCAGCTAAGCACAATTGTCGAAGGTATAAAGTGGACTCGTGGCAAAGCAGAAATCACAGGAAATAGTCCTAACGGAACTTTCACAATGTCCGCGCCGAAAGTTCTTATCACCATTCCTGCCGGCGTGCTACAAGCCCCTTCGCACGAAAAAGGCGCCATTCAGTTCAGCCCGGCATTACCGTCGCAAAAGGGCTCCGCACTCGACCGAATCGTGATGGGCAAAGTCATCCGCGTGACTTTGCGTTTTCGTGAGCGCTTCTGGGACAATCTTCATCCTCACTCTCAGCCATCGAAAACTTTGTCAGACATGAGTTTTCTGTTCTCACAAAACAATGCCGAGTGGTTCCCAACCTGGTGGACCACTATGCCAAGAAAACTGCCTCTTCTCGTCGGATGGGCGCCTTTTCAATCCGCCGAAAGGCTCTCGGGACAGGGGGACGATTTCGTTAGAGAAAAGGCAATAGAGACCCTCAGCCATTTGCTCCCCATTGATCGCCAGAAACTTGAAAGTCTACTTGAAGCAGTCTATCTCCACGACTGGCAGACTGACCCATTCTCCCGTGGAGCCTACAGCTATGTGAAAGTTGGGGGAGAAGACTGTCCTGCGAGTCTTGGAAAATCTGTAGAGAATACGTTGTTCTTCGCAGGAGAAGCAACCGATGTAAGCGGCAACACCGGAACGGTGCACGGAGCAATTGCCAGCGGAAAGCGCGCCGCAAAAGAAATCTCGCGTTCCACAACACCCACGTAGCGACAGCCCGCCCTCGCGCTGTCGTGCCGTCTCTTCCGAGTGGGCACTTCCTTTGCGTTCTTTACGCAGCTTTACACAAACATACACTTACCGGCGACTTCCTTTTCCACAGGATATCGCCACTAACCAACTCACACTCTTCAACGCGAATCCATTGTGCCAGTTGACGCATCTTATTTTAGGCGCATATGATTTCCGTTTGGCCCGCGCGCCAGGAAGGATCTAGGGCTCGATCTCCCGCTTAGAACTTACATTCATGGACAAGAAGAAGCTCGAACATTTTAAGAAGAGACTCGAAACGCGCAAGGAAGAATTGCGGCGGATGGTCTCACGAACCGAGCAGGACGGACGCACTATCGACGAAGGGTCCGCACAGGACATCGCCGACAAGGCCGCCAGCTCCTACACCAAGGAATTTTTATTTCACCTGAGCAACAACGACCGTCAATTGCTGCAAATGGTTGACGGTGCCCTGTCACGCATTCGCGAAGGAAATTTCGGGGAATGCATTTCCTGTGGCGAGGAAATTAACGCCAAGCGTCTCGAAGCCGTACCTTGGACGCGCCACTGCATCGAATGCCAGGAAAAACTGGAACAAGGGTTACTCGAAGAAACGTCGCGTTAGTTGCTGGGAGTATTTTTAGGCAAAGCCGCTCGCATGGGCGGCTTTCGTTTTACGCCGGAACCAATTCCTTTTCTCGTACTCTCCGTTCCAATCGTTATCTCCAGATAAACCATGCCCTCAAACGTTGAAATTAAAGCCCTCTTGAAAGACCGCCGTAAGGTCGAGACCATTGTGGCGCGGCTCAGCGATTCGGGACCTGAAACAATCCATCAAGAAGATGTTTTCTTTCGCTGTGAAACGGCGCGTCTTAAGCTTCGCATTCTGAGCCCGGAACATGGAGAGTTGATCCGGTATGAAAGATCTGATGTGGCTGAGGTTCGCAGCTCTCGCTACTCAATTGCCCGCACCGCTGATCCGCAAGTTATGCGCGACATCTTGACTAAGACACTCGGCCAAGCCGGAATAGTCAGGAAGACACGTACCTTGTATCTAATTGGGCAAACTCGGGTACACCTGGATCAAGTTGAGGCGTTAGGAGATTTTCTGGAACTGGAAGTAGTGCTTCGCCCCGAACAAAGCGAAATCGAAGGTAAGGACATCGCCACAAAGCTGCTGGCTGACTTCGGGATCGATCGCAGTCAATTTGTCCCGGAAGCCTATGTCGACCTCCTGACGCGCCGGGCAAGTTGACGTCCCCAAACTCAGTGGTTGCTCAACCCATACAACGCCCCTAGCGAAAAATAAAACGTTTAACCAGTCGGCGTGCCGCGCTTAATTTCATCGCTTAGAACGATGGCTTCCGCGATTTCTTTCATGCTTTTGCGCTTCTGTCGGCTTTGCCGCTGCAATGCCAAATAGGCTTGCTCCTCATTTACGCCGAGTTCGCGTTGCAAAATCCCTTTAGCTCGCTCCACCAGTTTGCGAGTTTTTAATTGGTCGGAAAGATGGAGGTTTTCGCCTTCCAGACGTGCCAACTCAATCTCCGCGCCCACCAGGAAGCCGATAGTAGACATGAGTTGAATCTGTCTGCGGCTGTAAACATGCTGTTGCCGATTTTGTACGTTGAGAACACCTACTACCCGTCCGCCGGATAACAACGGCACCGACAGGAATGCCTCGAAAGTATCTTCCGGCAATTCATTGAAGAATTTAAAGCGAGGATCTTCCGAAGCCTTCTGCGAAACCGCCACCGGCTTCAAGTGTTCTGCGACCCAGCCGGTTATTCCTTGCCCCACATGCAGCTTGAGGCGATCTACGACTTCTGCATGAGGATTCTTCGACGCCCGCAAAACCAGTTCATCATTCTCCAAAACGTAAACAAAACAGGAATCACATTTAACCAGAGCTACTGCGAAATCAACCACTCGTGCCAACACGTCGTGCAAGGCGTCGGCGGAAGCCATGTGGCTCCCAACCTCGTGCAATAGGTGGATGTCCAGATCTTCATGGCTCGATACAGCACTCATGTACTTAGGCTATTCGGCGTTCCCGAGGAGTGTCCAATTGGCAATTTTTATGGAGAGAATAAGAGAAAAAAAAGAACCGAATCGCCCCGTGGCTGGATCGAACTTCGCTGACCGATTCCTGCAATGCAGTTCCTTCCGGCTCGTTCTGCGACTGCCGGGATGTTATCTCTTTGCAATCTGCGAGTTGCGTAACTCTCAAGGGCCGCAGACGCGCTAGACTAATTGCATGAACGTCCGACCTGACCAACTTTCGCAGCGCGAGTTTTATCGAATCCTGATCAGTTCTGTTGCTCCTCGGCCTATTGCCTGGGTTTCCACACTCAGCAGAGAAGGCCGCCCAAATCTTGCCCCGTTTTCCTTTTTCAACGTGGTGTCCGCGAAACCTCCGCTCCTTGGTTTTTCTCCCGCTCTCCGGCGCCTTGAAAATGGACAAGAGGTTAAGGGCACGCTTCTCAACATCCGTCACACCGGAGAGTTCGTGGTGAACGTCGTAACTTACGAGATAGCTGAGGCGATGAACGTAACCAGCGGCGAATATGAACATGAGGTTGATGAATTTGAGCTGGCAAAACTCGCGACCCGTCCGTCCCAAATTGTGCGGGCTCCGCAGGTCGCGGCTTCCCCGGTGAGTTTCGAATGCAAGCTATACCAGATCATTGACTTCGGAACCGAACCTCCCAGTGGAAGCTTTGTCATGGGAGAAATCGTTTCCGTGCACATTGATGAGGGCGTACTTCAGCAAGATCGGCTTGATCCCAATGCTCTCGATCTCATCGGACGAATGGGAGGCATGCAATATTCCCGTACCACGGAGCGCTTTGAAATCCCGCGCCCACCAGTGAAGAGATAGGCAAAGATGAACAGATGATGGAATTCTGAATGATAAGGCAACCTATGGTTCCCCTCGCAGCAACTTAGAGCAGATCCACGAGTCCGAGATTCCACGAGGAGCTACGAATGTACCGTAAATACCGCATACTGAGTTCGTTATTGCTGGGTGCTGCATTCATTATTCCCGCTTTAACCACAGGTTGCGAGCACCACTACCGGGCATACGACCCCGACCACGGCGACTACCATACCTGGAATAACAACGAGGTCGTCTATTACCAACAGTGGGAAAACCAGAACCACTACGACCACCGCGAGTTCAGGGATCGTGACAGAGATCAGCAAAAACAATACTTTGACTGGCGTCACAACCACGAGCATGATCACGATCACGACCGCGATCATGACCACGACAACGACAAGCATTAATGTCGTTCCTTTACGCAGCTTTTGGTCGCGAGGTTTTGTTTCCCTTCAGCTCTTCCTCGTCGGCTTCGATTTCAACGTGCTCGTGTTTTATGTCCAGACGAAGACGGTTGTAGATGCTCATGTATTGATTCGCAACCCACACCAGCGCGAAGAGCGCGAGCAGATAGCCGCGCCAATCTGTATAGAGGAGCTTGTAGCGCGTTACGATCAGGAAAAATGCCGCGATGTAGTGACTGAAGCAGTACTCGCAGGTGAACAAATAGAAAAATTTACGCCGTAGAATACTGCGAGACTTCTTACACTGTCCCTCGCAATACTCGCGCGGCTCGCGAAATACTTCTTCGTGGGTTACGGTCCATGTGACGCTTGCAACCGGAATAGCCAGCACAAAAAGCCACAGAATTTGCAGAGAAATAGCCATAATTTAAAGCGAAAGCGTTACTTTGATGCACTTACCGGAGGCGAGGCATTAAAATTCTGCGGTACATTTCTGTCTGCGGTACATTTCTGGAGGTCACGATGGAAACATTGAACCGGCGCATTGTTAATATTCTGCTCCCGCTGTTTACGATAGTTATCAGCGCAATCTCGATGCAAGCCCAATCCCCAAAACCCGCTGAACCCGCGCCAGTTGTCTCTCCGGAAGTGGCTTCAGATAATCGAGTCACATTCCGATTGCGTGCCCCGAACGCGAAGGAGGTCATGCTTCAGCTCGAAGGAGCAAAGGAGCAGTCCATGCAGCAGGGCGACCAAGGAGTTTGGAGCCTGACAACGAGCGCTCTAGACCCAGATTTTTATGGCTACAACTTCACCGTGGATGGCGTGCGTTTCGCCGACCCTTCAAACTCAGCGATGAAACCCAATCTGCTTGGAGTATCGAGCGAAGTGCATGTTCCTGGCCCCTCGTCGTTACCGTGGGAGGTAAATGACGTGCCTCACGGCGTACTCCAGCAACATTTTTACAAGTCTGGAGTTGTAGGTGATGAGCGCGATTATTACGTTTACACCCCGCCGGGTTACGAAGCGAAAAGTAAGACGAAATATCCAGTGCTCTACCTGCTGCATGGATTCAGCGACGACGCCAGTGGATGGACAGCGGTCGGCCGCGCAAATGTGATCCTCGACAACCTCATAGCGCAAGGAAAGACCAAGCCGATGATTGTGGTCATGCCGCTTGGCTACGGAGCGCCGGAAATACTCTCCTACGGTTTCGGAGCATTTAGTCATGATGCGATTCGGCAGAAGAACTTCGACAAATTTCGCGAGGCGCTGCTCACCGAAATCATTCCGAGGGTGGAGACCGAATATCACGTCAAGACAGATCGCAGTTCACGCGCCATCGCAGGATTGTCTATGGGCGGTTCGGAATCGCTTTTGACCGGACTTAACAATCTCGACAAATTTGCCTGGATCGGATCCTTCAGCGCGGGCGGTCTAGCGGACGATTTCAATGCACAGTTTCCGGCACTAAATACACTTCCAGGCGTCCGCCCCAATTTGCTCTGGATTGCCTGTGGAACGGACGATCACCTGATCGGACTCAATCGTAGCTTCCGAGACTGGCTGAAGTCGAAGAGCATTGAGCATGTGGATATAGAAACTCCAGGTGAGCACACCTGGATGGTTTGGCGGAGGAATCTAGCCACATTTTCCGCGCTATTGTTTCGCTAATCCTTACCTAATCGAGTGCCGAATGAGGAAGTCAATAGTAACTTGCAATGCGGAATTCTCAAGGAAAGTTGCTGCCTGAAGAAGTAACCTTTTCTAGAGTGCAAGCCTGCACTTTCAATTGCAGGGCGTTATTGGACGATGTCACTCAGATGAGGTTACGAAAATGAAAATTAACAATGGTTTTAATGATGCTGGTTTGTGCATCCGTCTTGTTTGTTTCCGCGCAAAATGATGCCGATGTTCAATCAAAAATCATTGCTTTAGAAAAGGCTTGGAATCAGGCTTACAAACTCGGAGACAAAAACGCCATTAGCGCGATCCTTGATGACCCAATCGTTATAGTCAACGATGACGGCAGTTTGCAGTCCAAGGCCGAATTCCTGGCCGGGGTCAAGCCATCACAATCCCAAGAGCAGCAGGTATCGCCGGAATCGTTGAGAGTCCACATGGCCGGCAACGTTGCGCTTGCGACGGGAGTGTTTCGAATCAAGGGAGTTGAAAAGGGCAAAGCCTACGAAACACGAGATCGGTTTATCGATACGTGGGTGAACAAAGGAGGCGCATGGTATGCGTCTCTGCTGCCGCGACACCAGTGCTGCACTAAGAACAGGCAACTCAGCGAGTGAGCCTGATCGACCGCTTTGAATCGATGAATTCCCGCCAATTAAGGTAGTTCTACCGCAGTCCGCCTGGAGGCATCCAACGCAATGCCGAGACTTTGGGAGCAATCCTAAGTGGCGCATTGTAAAAGAAATGTCAATAATCAGAGCATTGTGTCTGGCCAGTTGAGAGTGGTAGTAAGCTTGTCATGTCTGAGTAAAGAGTTCAATTTAAGACAACGAGGACGTCATGCATCAGTTGCGCACCACAGATCAGCAAGGCGGCACTCGGTTTCCAATCCCTTCAGCTTTTGGCGTCAATGCCCAGGCGACCCCGATGGAAAGAATTCTTATAGTAGAAGACGATCGTGCTGTGCAGAAGGCGCTTAAGCACCTCTTCGAAACCGAGGGGTTTGCGGTGGAGATCAGCGCCGATGGACGTTCCGCAGTGGAGTCATTTCGTGCTTCCGCTCCCGCAGCGATCGTACTTGATCTTCGCCTTCCCCTTATGTCGGGAAGAGACGTTTGCCGCGAGATTAAACAGCTGTCTCCCAATGTCCCGATTATCGTTCTCAGCGCTGCGAGTGACACCTCGGACAAGGTGTTATTGCTGGAACTCGGGGCTGACGATTATGTCACCAAGCCTTTCAGCCCGCGCGAACTCCTAGCTCGGGTGAGAGTCGCCCTACGTCACAACCTGCGTCAGGCATCCAGCCCGACCAATGCATTTGGCATGGTCACGGTGGATATTGCCAAGATGGAAGTTCTAAGAGAGGGAGAGCCGATTGTCCTCACCGCGCAGGAATTCAAGACATTGAAGTTTTTGCTACAGAACGCTGAGCGGGTAATCACACGCAACGAGCTCCTGAATACAGTTTGGGGATACCAGAACTATCCTTCGACGCGCACCGTGGACAATCACATCTTAAAGCTCAGGCAAAAGCTGGAGAAGGATCCCTCGAATCCCGTCCACTTCCGGACCGTTCATGGTATTGGTTACAAGTTTGTCCCGTAGAATTGAGAAGGCTCAGCGGGCCGAGAGTGTAATGTTGGGTAAGAGAGGCGACGTGATGAAACTTCGGCTTCGGACCAAGTTTCTTCTCTCCATGCTCCTCATTTCGGCCGGGCTAACCTCCGTCAGCCTATTGCTGGTTAGACACCGCGTCGACGCTCAAATCAGGAAAGAGATTTTCGCGGATCTCGAGAACTCCGTAAGCACCTTCCAGAATTTCCAGCGGGAACGCGAAACCACTCTCAGTCATTCCGCTGACTTACTTGCAGACCTGCCGAACCTGCGCGCGATGATGACAACCCATCATCCAGCGACCATTCAGGACGCTTCCAGCGATTTGTGGCGTTTGGCCGGAAGTGATCTCTTCGTATTGGCGGATCGCACTGGCGCCGTAGTTGCGCTGCATACCTCATCGAACGGCTTCACTCCCAAAGATGGCGGAAGAGTCACTCGCGTCTTCCCTGAATCCTACGAACCAGAGCCGCTGGTGGTTTGGCGCTCAGCATCTCTACCAGGTATTTCTAAAGCCTATTTATTTCGGCTCGGCAGCTGAGAATCGATTGCTCGGCTTTCTGGTGATCGGTTACGAGATTAATGACAGCGTAACTTCTCAAATAAGCCGGATTGCCGCCAGCCAAGTCGTGTTTTACTACGATGACGCCGTTGTAAAGACCACTCTCACTCCTTCCCATGAAGTAGCGCTCTCTCACTTAGCATCTGTGCGTTCTGCGCCTCGAACCTCAGAGCCTGTGATAGTGCAACTGGGGGACGAGCGATTTTTGGGAAGTTCGGTGGAACTTGCCGACAATGCGCCTTCTGTCCGGCTCACCGTCCTCAAATCTTACGATCAAGCGACCGCCTTCCTCGACAGCTTAAATCGGCTTCTTCTGGTTCTTGGGTTCACCGCAATTGCCGTAGGAAGCATTCTGGTGTTTCTCATCTCGCGCACATTTACCCAACCTCTGGAACATTTGGTGGCCGGAGTGCGTGCGCTCGAGAAAGGAGATTTCACTTATTCTCTGGACCGCCGCGGAGGCGACGAGGTCACCGAACTGACAGGGGCTTTCGGCCGTATGCGCGACAGTTTAAAAAAGACGCAGCAAAAATTGCTGGACGCCGAACGGCTGGCAACAATTGGACGCATGGCAAGCTCGATCTCGCATGACCTGCGGCATTCGCTGGCGGCTATCGTGGCCAATGCCGAATTCTTGTGCGAGAGTCGGTTGTTGCCGGAGCAGAAAGAGGATCTTTACCAGGAAATTCGAATAGCTGTTACTCAGATGACTGAGCTTATCGAATCTTTGCTGGAGTTTTCCCGGACGCGCGAATCGCTGCGGCCATCCTTTGGCAGCGTAAAGCATGTCGCGGACCGGGTAGTTCCGTCTGTTCTGAATAATCCCCAATTTCACAACATCAGAATTGTTGTTCGAGAAACGGGTAGCAGCGAAGGATTGTTCGATCAGAGAAAAATGGAGCGGGTGTTCTTCAATCTTTTGTTGAATGCCTGTGAAGCGGTGGACGCAAAGGCTGGAAAAATAGAGGTGGATATATCCGAAATATCCCACGGCATACAGGTTCGTGTCCGGGATAATGGCCGCGGAATTCCCGAGTCCATTCGCGCCACCCTCTTCGAACCATTTGTGAGCCAAGGGAAAGAAAACGGAACCGGTCTCGGACTCACGGTTGTCCAGAAGATCGTTCAGGATCATGGCGGCGACGTGATCATTGAAGAGACTTCGGAAAAGGGAACGGCGTTTAGGGTGCTGCTTCCGCTGGCCTCTTCATCGGAGCGCATTCCGCTGGATGGAAACCACGCCAAGGCGCTGTCCTCTTCGTCCACCTCGTCGGCGAAGTTTTAATTTACCGCGCCTAGCGCGTATTCTTGCTCTACCGTAACCCAAATATTGAGGTGGCGAATCTTGAAACCGCAAAATGGTTTGCCGAAGCAGGTTCTTACGTTCGCGACGTTCTTGCTTGTCCTTTTCGCTGGATCGATTCTGGGAGTGGCACAAGAGGGAAACACCACGCTGCCGCAGCAGCAAACACAGGCCATGCAGCAAGCCATTCAGGAGTTGCAGCAACAGGTTCGCGAATTGCGCGCAGCCGTAGCAGAGATGCATTCCGAGGCCGCGGAATATCGCGAACAAACGGCGGAGTTGCGCCGCGAACTGAAGGCCTCGCATCCGGTTGTTTCGGCGCAGGACGCGGAGGTTACTGCTGCCAACAATTCTCAATCCGCCAAAGCACAGCCCAATTCTGAAAATAACAATCCAGCGGCAGGAAGCACATCGCCATCCCAGGAAATCAGCCAACGGGTCGCTTCTCTCGAGGACAACGTGCAACTCTTAAGCAGCAAGGTTGACGATCAGTATCAAACGAAGGTCGAGAGTGCTTCCAAATATCGAGTGCGGCTATCGGGCATCGCCTTGTTGAATCTCTTCAGCAACCGCGGAACGACTGACAATCAGGATTTCCCGAGCTTCGCGCTCCCATCTGTCAGTGGCGGCAGTAACGTCAATTTTGGTGCAACCCTCCGGCAATCGGAGATCGGACTCGAAGTGTTCGGACCGCTTCTTGCCGGCGCAAAGACATCAGGAACTGTGCAAGCTGATTTCGCCGGCGGCTTCCCGTTTACATGGAACGGGGTGAATTCTGGCTACTTCCGTTTGCGCACGGCCAGCGCCCGTATGGATTGGGAGAATACTTCGCTAGTGGCTGGACAAGACGATCTATTTTTCTCGCCGCTTTCGCCGACATCGTTCGCTTCGCTTGCTGTTCCCGCCATGAACTATTCGGGAAACTTGTGGGGATGGATCCCACAAGTAAGAGTGGAGCATCGCTTTGCCATTTCTGATACGCAAAATTTCAAAATACAAGCCGGAATTCTGGACAATCTGACGGGCGAATTTCCCTCAGCTGTTCTATGGAGTCGCGTGCCTGGCCCTGGGGAAAACTCGGGACAGCCGGCCTACGCCGTGCGGACATCATGGACGGGTGATTTTCTTGGACAGCCGCTGACTTTGGGAGGAGCCGGATACTACAGCCGTCAGAACTACGGTTTCGGTCGTCATGTGGATGGCTGGGCCGGAATGACGGATTGGAAAATTCCTATTGGCCCACGCATGGAGTTTTCGGGAGAATTGTACCGGGGCCGAGCCATCGGCGGTATTGGTGGTGGCGGCGGACAGAGCGTCTATTTCAGTGGTAATCCGACAGATCCCTACTTACAAGCGTACGGGCTCGACTCAGTAGGAGGATGGTCGCAACTAAAGTTCAAGGCGACCAGTAAGCTTGAGTTCAACGGGGCCTTCGGATTGGATAATCCAACAGCATCAGAGGCGCGAGTGGCTTTTGGTAACCAGCCATACGTCGGAGCAGAATCGCAGTTGGCTGACGAATTTTATTTATCGTCCGCGATCGAATCTGTTGTTTTCTGCGGAATATCGTCGGCTGCGAACGGATCAAAGTCTGGGCGACAATACAGCGGAACAGATTAATCTGATGATGGGAGTTCTGTTCTGAGTATGAAAAGCGGGCGTTCTCTGGTACACCTGTGTTGGAGTGTTGCTCTTTTGCGCAACTCTCGCTTCAGCGCAAGAGGTCACAGTTACTGCTCGCATAGCGCTACTCAAAGGCGCAAAGGTTACCCACTCGCAGGCCCAAAACGTGGTTCTTTGGCTTACGCCCGTGGGAAATCAACCGCTCTCCTCGGCCTCTCCTGCCGATGTCCCGAAACCCCGTTTGACGCAACAGGGCAAACGCTTTTCTCCCCATGTTTTAATTGTGCCGGTGGGGGCAGTGGTCGAGTTTCCTAACCGCGATCCCTTCTTCCACAATGTATTTTCCCTCTTCGAGGGAAAGCGTTTTGATTTAGGGCTTTATGAAGCAGGAACTACGCGTGATGTTCACTTTGATAAACCGGGAATTTCCTACATATTTTGCAACATCCACGCGGAAATGAGTGCGGTCGTCATTGCGCTGGAAACCCCTTACTTCGGAGTTTCCAATCAACGTGGAGAGATCGTCATTCCGCATGTGCCGGTTGGCCGCTACAATCTGCAAATTTGGGATGAAGTTGCCATCCCGGAAACTTTGAACGCCATGACACGCGAGATCACAGTTTCTGAGGATACTTCTACGTTGGGAGTATTCCGCCTTCCCGAAGTCGCTTCACAGCGCGGTCACAAGAATAAATACGGCCGCGACTATGATCCTCCCGCTCCCGACAACCCTATCTACGTCCATCCCTGAGATCTTTGTCTCAGTGACAATAAATTTACAGTCAAATTAAGAGTCCATGACAATCACAGCTTCGGCGCGTTCTAAAGTTGATCATCAGTGAATAGGTGATGCTGCTGGCCTATTCCGACGTCGCCCCGTTTCATGGTTGGCCACGTGAACTGTTCGGGCTGCAGCGTTGTTCTGGGAAAGTCCGAACGGTTCTTGCTTTGAGCGGACCTCGAAGTCCTAAAAATTACCAATCCAGCTCCTCTTAGTTCTCTTTAAATCGTTCTAGATCAGGCAGTTGACGCCTACATGGCCTCCCTTCCACGAGTACAGATTCAAGCCTATATTGTCCAAGCAGTTGCCAAGCTATGGTGGGATGTAAGCACAAGTCACAATTCATAACCTGGAGGTAACACATGGACAAGGATCAGGTAAAAGGCAAAGTAAAAGACATCGCAGGAGGCGTGGAACGAAAGGTTGGAGAGTGGACTGGCAGCAAGGAAACCGAAGCAAAAGGCGCTGCGAAACAGGTTGAGGGCAAGACCCAAAATGCCTGGGGAACTGTGAAGGACGCAGTGAAACATCCACCCAGAACCGAAGACGAGGAAAACGAAGCCGAGCGCAGGGATCGCGCAGTAAACGAGTAATCCTTTAATGGGCGTGGGTACCCGGCGGCAAGCCGGAGCCCACGTCGTTTCTTACCGCGTGTTGATTCCGACCAATTACGTCGTGTCATCTTAGATGACACCTACGGCCTACGCTGTATTGTTCCAGCTCTGGATAAAGAAGAGCCTTGTCGTCAGGAGGAACCATGAGCTCAACTACCTTGAACAACCAGAATCCCGGTGGGAACAAGTCTGAGAAGCTGAATTTCCGCTGTTCGGATGTTGGACCGAAAGACTGCAATTGGCAGGTAAGTGGAAACAGCGAAGAAGAAATTATGCCGAAAATCGAGCAACATGGCCGCCAGGACCACGGGATGATGATCGACGATCAAACGCGCAACAAAGTTCGCAGCTCCATCCACCGCATGGCTGCGTAATCCGATTCATATCAAAAAAATAAGGGCGGCATTGGCGCCGCCCTCGTCGTTTCTGTAAGAACCCAACTCAACTATGCGCGGGTAGCATGCATCTGCAGAGTTTCCCCCGGCAGGCGCACCATCTTGGCTCGAGCCGCTTCATATTCGCGCGCTTCATCTGAATTTCGTATTGATTTGCCGGATGAGTGCTTTCCCGAGAGGTCCGTATCGGACTTTCGTTCGATGCGAATCCCTAAAGTGCGCTCAATCTGACGGAGATCCTTAGCTTGGTCTCGTCCGTACAACGTTGAGGCCACGCCACTTCCTCCAGCACGCGCCGTTCTACCTACGCGATGGATGAAGTCTTCGGCAACAGCGGGCAAATCATAGTTGATCACGTGTGCGATGTCCTGCACGTGAATCCCACGGGACGCGACATCAGTCGCCACGAGTACGCGAATACGGCCTTGTTGGAATCCGTTCAACGCAGCGGTTCGCTGTCCTTGTGAACGGTCGCCATGGATCATGGCCGCAGCGAAACCGTCACGAACTAACCGCTTCGCGATGCGTTCCGTATTGTGTTTTGTTCGTACGAAAACCAGGCATCGTCCAGTTTCGGCTGCCAAAAGCCGGGCTAGCATTTCCTGTTTTTGATCGGCCGCAACTTCAAACGCCTGCATTCTTACATTTTCGGCAGGTTTCAATGTTGATCCCAAAGCAATACGTACAGGTGTCTGCATGTATTTGTTTACGAGCTGCGCGATCGAATCCGGTAAGGTCGCCGAGAAGCACATGGTCTGGCGCTTGGTCGGGAGAACAGCAACGATCCGCTTGATCGCGGGCAAGAAGCCCATGTCAAGCATGCGGTCAGCTTCATCCAACACGAGCATCGAAATATTGCGGAAATCGACCAATCGACGGTCAAGATAATCTTCAAGCCGCCCGGGAGTGGCGACCATTACGCTGGCTCCGCTTCTGATTGCCTGGAGTTGTTGCCGTTCTGGCAAACCTCCGACAACCAACGCTGCGGGACGAGTGCCCTTGCCGCGTAGAGCGTCGTATTGCGCAGCCACTTGCATGGCAAGCTCGCGCGTCGGTACGAGAATCAGGGCTGAAATCCCGGGAGTTTTTTGCTTCAGCAGTTGTTCCAATAATGGGATCAAGAATGCTAAAGTCTTGCCGGTTCCGGTCTGGGCTGTAGCCAGAACATCTTTGCCTTCAAGGGCTTGCGGAATTGCGGCGGCCTGCACCGGGGTCATGGTTGTAAATTTTGCTGCGGATAGCCGCGCCTGCAACGGGGCGGAGATCGGCAGTTCTGTAAATTGTGTCATTCACTTACTTTCTTGTCTGGCGGAAGCGATTGTGGCGCGCACACGTTTCCGGGCGAGCCAGCGATAAGCATGAGCCAGCTGGTTTTAAATTACGCTGACAATGTACGGAGGGAAAAGCGTTGGTGAAGTCTCAGGTAAAGCTCTCAACTAGGAGGAAACCGCACGGCACGCAACCGTTGTGATAAGCGCAAATTCAGTATAGCACGATGACGCATATTTGGCCGAACTTTGGGACGTAGGGTAGTGCCCAACTAGAGTCTTTGCCGCACATTCCGTGCAGACCATCGGTCTGCGATAGGTACAATTCATTGCGGATAAAGAGCTTACGTCAGTTTCGGCTTGGAATTCGTAAGTTACTTTGGACTAGAGCTGCTGGGACGCAACTGCAGGTGGACTGCCGTGTTTACACTCTTTGACAGACTGCGGTAGTTTGAATACAGCTGCTAAGGATCGCAATTTTGAATCTTGCCGGAACGGGTGGCATGGACTGGAGAGACATGAACATTTCACGTCGTTTCGCCTTTGTCTTTTGGATTACGCTGCTAACCCTTTTATCCGTCAACCTGGCATTGGCCGATGGCGACGATGATCCCCCCGGCAGGGCGGTCGACATTCGCTACATTTCGGGGCAGGTATCGATTCAGCCCGGCGGGGTGAATGATTGGGTTGAGGCCGTGGTGAATCGTCCCTTGACCAGCGCCGATCGTGTCTGGACCGACAAGGATTCGCGTACCGAGTTGCACCTGGGTACGGCCGCCATGCGGATGAATTCTGAGACTAGCCTCACGCTGACCAACGTGAGCGATCAGACGGTACAAGTGGAACTGGATCAGGGAACCCTCAACCTATGGGTTCGCCGCCTCTACGATGGCGAAGTCTATGAAGTCGACACGCCTAACATGGCGTTCACCATTACCAGGGCCGGTGAGTATCGCTTCGATGTCGATCCCAACGGGGACACTACATACGTTACCGTGCGCCGCGGTGAAGGCGAAGCGACAGGTCAAGGCAATGGTGTGCGAGTGCGTTCTGGTGAAGAGGCGACGTTCAGCAACGGCACGTCCATGCAGCACCAAATTTCCGATGCGGCGGCTCCAGATGGTTTCGATGACTGGTGCCACGTTCGAAACGAACGTGCAGGCCGATCAGAATCAGCCCGCTACGTCTCTCCTGACGTAATCGGCGCCGACGATCTGGATCAATACGGAAGCTGGCGACAGACGCCCAATTATGGCGCAGTGTGGGTACCTTCAGGAGTCGGCCCGGGATGGGCTCCTTACCACGATGGACATTGGGTTTGGGTTGAACCATGGGGTTGGACCTGGGTCGACGATGCTCCTTGGGGATTCGCGCCTTGCCACTATGGTCGATGGGTGTATGGGGGCGGCTATTGGGGTTGGTCTCCCGGACCGGCAGTGATCGTAGCGCGTCCTGTGTACGCGCCCGCATTAGTTGCTTTTGTTGGGGGCGAGCACTGGGGTGGGGAGTTGGTGTCGGCGGCGGCGTTGGGGTTGGCTGGTTTCCGCTCGGATATAACGAACCCTACGTTCCACCTTATCGAGTGAGCCGGAATTATTTCAACAATGTGAACGTCACCAACACTCACATCACGAATGTGACGGTGATTAACAACTATTACAACAACACGACAACGGTGAATAACATCCACTACGCGAACCGGACTGCTCCCGGAGCGTTCACTGCCGTGCCCGCAAGCGCGATGGCAAGTTCTCAATCCGTACGCAGAGTTGCGATGAATGTTCCTCCGGCGGAAGTTGCGCGAGCGCAAGTCGGTGCGGCTCCACAGGTAGCGCCTTCTCGAAACTCTGTGCTTGGACTGCACGCCGGCGCTCGGGCCGCAGCGCCACCAGCGCAAGCCATATCGCGTCAAGTGGTTACAAAGAGCGCGCCGCCGCCACGGCCGGTTCCATTCGAAGCCAAGCAGGAAGCACTTGCAAAGAATCCTGGACGTCCGTTGGACACCCAGACCGTGCAGCAGATTCGGGCGCGAATGCCGCAGCAGCAACAAAATGTTCAGAACGGCAACCGTCCCGGCGGACAGAACAATCCGGGCGCTCCGAATGTTAACCGGCCCGGTGCAGCCTGCCGCTCCAAATGCGAATAATCCAAATGGAAACAATCGTCCGGGAAATAATCCGGGGAATCCGAATATAAATGCTGGACCAGCAAGGAACGGCGGAGCACCAAACGCAGGTTCTCCTCCGAATGCTGGGCCTGGCCGCAACGTGCCGCGTCCTCCGTCAGCTGGCGGAAATCCGAATACAGCGCAACCTGGCGGGAACAATCGACCCGGAGCGAACAATTTTCCCAATGGCAATAATCGACCCGGAGCGATGAACCAACCCGCGCCAAACGAAAATCCGAATCGCCCGGGAGCTAATCAACCTGGCACGAATTCAGGAGCGGCGGGACCGCCGAATTCCGGCCCAGCGCGAAATGTTCCTCGCCCTCCCTCGGCTGGTGGGAATGTGAATAGTCCAAGGCCGGGCGGAAATAATCAACCCGGAGCGAACAATCCGCCACAGGGAAATAATCGGCCGGGAGCAATGAACCAACCCGCGCCGAACGAAAACCCGAATCGTTCAGCGCCACAGCCGCCATACAGAAACCAGAACCAGACCATGCCTGGTAATCAGCCGGGCGGTAATCAACCTAACACCAATCGCCCCCAGAACAATCGTCCCGACAATAGTCGGCCAAACAATAACGCCAATCCGCCGGAGTACAACCGCCCTAACAACCCGCCAAGAGACACCGCGCCCCGGAATGTTCCTCAACCACAGGAGAATCGTCCGCAGCCACCGGCCAATCGTCAGGAGCGCCCGGCTCCTCCGCAGGCGAATATCCAACGTGAAGCTCCGCCTCGCCAGATGGCGCCTCCTCGGGAAGCTCCACCTCGTCAGGAGGCTCCGCGGCAAGCAGCTCCTCCTGCTCACGAGCCAGCTCCCAGACCGTCGCAGAAGGATGAGCCTCCGAAAAAGAACTAGTCCTATTGATAAAGCGTAGCCAGACTTTAATCGAAGCGAGTTTGGAGAAAAGTCAGCCAGCTAATACGGATGTCTTGTCATATCGGATAGCGCGGCGCGGCGCGGCCCGTGTTGTCGTGAATGATCCGATAACACTCGTTCCGCATTGCTCATCAATCCGCGAATCGAAATAGCCTCCTCAAGAGGCAGTCTTGACTCACGTCATCGCTTTTATGAGAATCCCTTTTGTCAGCAGAACCTAATCGGAGGAGAGAGACATCCATGCATGATGAGCGAACCGCGGCGCCAGACAGCACGGCGGTGCGGGTCGCCTTGTGGCGGGCCATGCACGTCCAGGTCGATCCGCCGCCGCACGTGCTCGAAGACGAGATCGGCCTGAGGCTGGCCGCCCCGGACGACGGCTGGCGCCGCCGCCCGGACATGGACCCGCACGCCACGAGCCTCTTCCGCGCCTCCATCGTGGCCCGTGCTCGCTTCATCGAGGATCTGGTCGTGGAACAGGCCGGCCGCGGCGTCGGGCAGTACGTCATCCTCGGAGCGGGCCTGGACACCTTCGCCCAGCGCAGGCCGGAGATCGCCTCCCGCCTGCAGTGTTCGAGGTCGACCAGCCGGGTCCTCAGGCCTGGAAGCGCCAGCGCCTGATCGAGCTCGGCTTCGGCATTCCCGGAGTGGCTGCGGCTCGTGCCGGTCGACTTCGAGGCGGGCGACGCTGGTGGCAGCGGCTGGCGGCCGCCGGCTTCGACGCCGGCCAGCCGGCGGTCGTGGCCTCCACCGGCGTCAGCATGTACCTCACCAGGGACGCGATCGCGGCCACGCTGCGCCAGGTCGCGGCGCTCGCCCCGGGCTCCACGCTCGCCATGACGTTCCTGCTGCCGCTCGAGCTCGCGGACCCCGAAGTGCGTCCCGGGCTTCAGATGGCCGAGAAAGGCGCGCGAGCCAGCGGGACGCCGTTCATCAGCTTCTTCACGCCGACGGAGATGCTGGCGCTGGCCCGCGAAGCCGGCTTTCGAGACGTCCAGCACGTGTCGGCAGCGACGCTCACCCAGCGCTACTTCGCCGGTCGGACAGATGGCCTTCGCCCACCGAACAATGCAGAGGAGCTGCTGGTAGCGACGACTTAATTATGACCTCGCTTCGCGCTTCGGACAGGGGCAAGATACTAGTCCGGAATAAGTATCGTGAGGGCATCTTCATTCCAAAACTGAAGCCGCAAGCCACGTTGCCGCGAGACGACATCGCAGAATCAGCGTGACTCCCAATTAATACTCAGTTAATCCCAATCAATACTGAGGATTGGCCCGTAATATGGCCGCAACTCCTTGCTCCAATCCGGGTTTACTTTACTGGCAGGATTGTTCAGCAGGTGGCTTGCATCTAATTAAGAAGCGAGCGCCCTTAGGAAATCGAAGACATGCAGGTTTCCAGGGAGAGGAAGTTATGAAACTCCTAAATCGCGTACTCATTGCAAGTTTTCTCATTTCATTTTGGTCGGCGAGCACTCTAGTTGCCGCTGCGCAGCAAGATAACGCCGACCCTCAGTATTCGCAGCAAGAGACTCAGGCAAGTCCGCAAATGCAGCAGGATTCACCAGACGCGGCATATGACCAGCAGCAAGCGCCTCCGCCGCCAGCAGGCGAACAAAATAGTCAAGAAAACAACTCATCGGACGCGCAGGATGCACCGGGCCGCGCAGCTCGCCTGCAATACATGACTGGCTCGGTTTCGCTTCAGCCCCACGGCGTCAATGATTGGGTGCAGGGCTCGATCAATCGTCCCCTCACCAATTCGGATAACGTTTGGGCCGACAAAGATTCGCGAGCCGAACTGAACTTTGGCACCGGGCTGCTGCGCATCGGTTCCGAAACCAGCGTGACGCTGACGAATGTCAATGAAAACACCGTTCAGGTATCGCTCCATCAGGGCGCGTTAAACGTCCACGTGCGGCATTTGTTCGATAACGAAGTCTACGAAATCGACACGCCCAATCAAGCCTTCACTGTTCTGCAACCCGGCGATTACCGCTTCGATGTTGATCCCAACGGGGACACAACCGTCATTACGGTTTGGAAGGGCGAAGGCGAAGTAACAGGCGAAGGCTCTGCTATCCGCATCAAGGCTCATGAGCAGGCCCGCTTCACTGGCGGAACTTCATTGACGCATGACATTCATCAGGCGCCGGATCCCGATGGTTTTGATCAATGGTGCGATCTGCGTGATCGTCGTGAAGACAATTCTGTTTCCGCTCGTCACGTTTCACCTGACGTGATTGGCTCCGAAGATCTGGACGACAATGGCACGTGGCGTGACACGCCGGAATATGGCTCAGTATGGACTCCGACCTCGGTTGCACCGGGTTGGGCTCCATATACCTATGGCAACTGGATTTGGGTCGATCCATGGGGTTGGACGTGGCAAGATTATTCCCCTTGGGGATTTGCGCCGTTCCACTACGGCCGCTGGGTTAGCTACGGCGGCGGTTGGGGATGGGCACCTGGTCCGTACTACGGCGGTTGGTCGCGAGGATGGTATTCGCCGGCGATGGTCGCATGGTTTGGCGGCGGCGGCTGGGGAGTTGGTCTTGGTTTCGGATTTGGCGGCGGCTTCGGATGGTGCCCCTTAGGTTGGGGAGAGCCGTTCCACCCCTGGTATCACGGCGGATGGGGCTACTTCCGCAACGTGAACATTTACAACACGCGTATTAACAATATCAACGTGTATCGCAATGGATTCCAGCACGGCTTCCAGGGAATGCACTATGCGAACATGAATGCACGCGGCGGGTTCAATGCCGTATCGCGCAGCACGCTTGAACATGGATTGCCGGTGAACAGGAACCTGGTTCACGTGCCGCAGAATGCGCTTCGTAATGCGCCCGCTTTGAGCCGAGTGAGCGCAAATCCGACTCGTGCGGCGATGCTGGGAAGGACGGCGGGAATGCGCGCTGCTGTACCGACCTCGCGCGGCTTTAATCGTCCAGTAGTAAGCAGGATGGGCGCAGGCGGAAACTCGCGAGCAGCTGGGATTTCCGCGTCGCGGGCACCATCGAACGGACCTGGAATTCGTAGTGTTGAAAATGGCAGCTCAAGAAGTCTATAGCGAAACCTTCTGCTGGGAGAGGCTTTCCAAATGGCCAATCTTCGTCAGCAGGGCGCTCGGCTCCGCAGCCAACACAGAGCGGTATAAACGCAAACAGAGCGCCGATGTCAGGACGTTCCGCAACAGCCGGGAATCGCTCGGAAGCAGGTCCCGGTCGATCTGTACCGCGGCCGCCAATGCGACGGGATCAAGATCCGAGTCAATGTCCGCGCGACCGGCTGGACAATCCTCGCAAGCTCTCTCGCAGCAACGTTCGATGGGACAACGTTCCGAGCAGTCGCAGACGGCGATGAATCGATCTGTGCCGCGTCCTCCGGCGGGAAGCATTCGGCCATCTTCGTCTGAGAACTCCAGGGCGTCATACTCTGGCTCGTCCGCAAGAGGCCAAGGCTCTTACAGCGGACAGGGCTCGTTCAATGGCGGACTTAGCGCGCGCAGCGTACCTCGTCCATCTGGACCAGTGCGGGCTGACACACGCAGCTACTCCGCTCCACAAAATAATCGCGGCTATTCCGCTGGATCATATGGCCAGAGTTCGAGCCGAGGTTACGGCGGATCTCCGTACGGCGGGTCGTCACGCGCCAGTTCGCCATATGGCTCATCGTCCCGCGGCGGTTATTCGCAGAGTAGTCCAAGCTACGGCGCATCGCGTGGAGGTTCACCTTATGGTGGTGGATACTCCGGTCATAGCTCATCGGCTCCATCCCACTCTTCGGCGCCGAGCGGCGGCTTTGGTGGCTATCACGGAGGAGGCGGAGGCAGTTCTCATGGTGGTGGCAGTGGCGGCGGTGGTTCGCACGGTGGAGGTGGTGGCGGGGGCCACTCCGGCGGAGGACATCGCTAAACAGCTATATAACCACAGAGGAACACAGGCGGTCTTACGAGAATCGCTTGGAATTGATGAATCGAATCCCTGTGCGACTTTCCTGTGTCCTCTGTGGTAAACGCTAGATATTAATGCCGCCTTAAATGGCGGCGTTTTATTTATTTATGCACTGATTACACATGGTCCTAAAGCAACTTCTCAGGTTAAAATCCTCCATTCGTATTCATCGTCACTTCGTACAGGAGACTACCTTTGAAATTCGTTCTCGGTCTGATCATTGGGATCATCATCGTTCCGCTCGCTCTCTTCGCTTATTTCGTTACGGGGAGCGCGCCGGTCGCAACGTCCGCGGACGCCATGCCGTTTGAGAAGACGCTCGCGCATAAAGCGCTCGACGCACGCGTAGCGAAGGAAGCACCCAAAACCGTTCCCATGGCAGCCGACGAGAGTACTTACATTGCGGGCGCTCAGGTTTACAAGGACCATTGCGCCGTGTGCCATACCATGGCAGCCGGAGAACCGACTGCGATTGCCAAAGGTGAGTTTCCCAAGCCGCCTAAACTTCTTCAAGGCAAGGGCGTCACGGACGATGAGCCCGGCGAAACTTACTGGAAGGTTGCGAACGGCATCCGCCTGACTGGCATGCCCGGTTTCAAACAAACCCTCTCCGATGCACAGATGTGGCAAGTGAGTCTGTTGCTGGCAAACGCTGATAAGATTCCGGAGTCGGTGAAGCAATCGCTTATGCCGACGCCTGCGCCACCGCCCACAACTCTTCCCGCAGCAAGTGCTTCAGCGGCAGCAACGCACACTCACTGATTTGAAAAGTTTTACTTCTCGGGCGTGACGGTTACGACGATCTCACGTTCGCGCGGTCCATCGAGTTCGATCAGAACGATTCTTTGCCAAGTGCCAAGCAGCAATTTGCGATTCTCAAATGGCAGAGCGATGGACGTTCCGATAAGCGCAGAGAGTATGTGATCCGGGACGTGCCCGGGATCATGCGGATGGCGGTATCGCAGCTTCGGAATCATGGCCTCAAACGCATCGAGCATGTCGAGGTCGGTTCCAGGATCAAGATCAGCCGTGGTCAAAGCCGCAGTCGTGTGCAGAACCAGCAGATTACAAATTCCAGTCGCGTCTGCAGCCGTTCTTCCCAGGAGAACTATCGCTAAGTAAGCTCTCAACATCGTCGGTGATGTCGAGGACTTCGCGCTTTTTGCGAGTTTTGATCGTCAATCTCTGCATGACATTCTGATGCAGATTCGCAGAAACTGTTTGGAAATCGTGAGCTGTTAGACGAGCTGACTCGAGGCCGCTGGCACTGGGTGCTTCGTTTCATACGCTGCGATGTCAGCTTCCTGCAGCAAGGTAAGTCCGATGTCGTCCAGACCATTCAATAAGCGATGGCGCGTCGATTCTTCGATATGAAAATCTGCAGAAAATCCCTGATCGTCGCTGATCTTCCGTTGCTCAAGGTCAATCGTGAGCTGGTAGCCGGGGACTTCAGCGGCACGACTGGATGATCTGAGCTACTTGCTCTTCGGGCAGAACCACAGTGAGCACGCCATTCTGAACGCAATTATTGGCAAAGATGTCAGCGAATGAAGGCGCGACCACAGCACGAAATCCGAAATCTTCGAGCGCCCAGACTGCGTGTTCTCGTGACGAGCCGCAACCGAAGTTTTTGCCTGCGACCAAGACGCTGGCGCCTTTGTAACGTGGTTGGTTGAGAGGAAACGCCGGGTCAGGATTGCCGTCCTTCGAACGCCGCCAATCATAGAACAAAAATTCTCCGAAGCCGGTTCGCTCAATCCGCTTCAGAAATTGTTTGGGAATAATTTGATCCGTATCCACGTTGGCCCGGTCGAGCGGCGCCACGCGGCCTTTATGTGTGCGAAATGGTTGCATGATGTTGACCTTGAAAAGCTAAGAGCTAGAAGCTAAAAGCTAATTGAAATGCCAATTGCGAATATCGGTGAAGTGCCCAGCGATTGCAGCCGCAGCAGCCATCATCGGACTAACCAGATGCGTCCTTCCGCCTCGCCCCTGGCGCCCTTCGAAATTGCGATTGCTGGTCGAAGCGCAACGTTCTCCCGGCTGAAGAATGTCAGGATTCATTCCCAGGCACATCGAGCAGCCCGACTCGCGCCACTCAAAGCCGGCTTCCCGGAAAATTTTATCCAAGCCTTCGCGCTCAGCTTCGTGCTTTATAGCCTGCGAGCCCGGCACCACCATGGCGCGAACTTTCGGATCAACATGGTGCCCCTTGGCAACTCTGGCGGCAGCTCGCAGATCCTCAAGCCGCGAATTTGTGCACGAGCCTATGAAGACACGATCGACCGCGATTTTTTCCATGGGAGTCCCTGCCTCAAGTCCCATGTATTCCAACATGCGTTGCGCGGAACTTCGATCTGCTTCGGTCTTCAACTCAGCCAATTCCGGCACTCGTCCACTTACCGGAACCACCATGCCCGGATTCGTTCCCCACGTAACAAACGGCGACAACGAGGAAGCATCGATCTCAATCACAGTGTCGTAGCGAGCTCCTGGATCAGAGGCCAGACTGCGCCAATGCGCGACAGCCTTATCCCATTCCGCGCCTTTCGGTGCAAAGCGGCGTCCTTTCACATAAGCGAAAGTCGTCTCGTCGGGAGCCACCATGGCCGCTCGCGCTCCAGCCTCGATGCTCATGTTGCACAGTGTCATCCGGCCTTCCATGGAGAGAGCGCGAACGGCTTCGCCCGCATACTCGATCACATGGCCAGTCGCTCCGTCTGTGCCGAACTGTCCGATAACGCCCAATGCGAGATCTTTTGCGGTTACGCCTTCATCTAGCTTTCCGCTGACCTTGATGAGCATCGACTTCGGCTTGCGTTGCGGCAAGCACTGAGTTGCTAACACGTGCTCAACCTCAGAAGTCCCGATTCCAAAAGCCAGTGAACCGAAAGCACCGTGCGTGCTGGTATGACTGTCGCCGCACACAATAGTCATTCCAGGTTGAGTGATGCCTAACTCCGGTCCGATCACGTGCACGATGCCCTGCTCGGGCGAGTCCATATCAAAAAGAGGCACGCCGAATTCTTTGCAGTTTTTTTGCAGGGCTTCAATCTGACGGGCCGCAATCGGATCAGTAATAGGAGTGCCGCGCGGCTCGGTCGGAATATTGTGGTCCACGGTCGCAACCGTGCGTTGCGGCTGACGAACCCGCCGCCCAGCGGCTCGCAAGCCATCGAACGCTTGCGGAGAAGTCACTTCATGCACAAGATGCAGATCGATATAAAGCAGGGGTAAACGGTCGGCAGGCGAACACACGACGTGCTCGTCCCATATCTTCTCAAACAGAGTGCGTTTTTCCGCCATTCGGAGAATTATTTCCTGTTGCTTCCTCGAGCCAATGATTCAGAAGCAATGATCAGAAGCAGAGTTAACGTGCTTTGAAATATTTTATCAACAATTCGCGGCGGAAGTGGCTCTGATGAGCTTGTCCGAAGTTAAATAAAACACCAGCATGCTGATAGCTCCCAAGAGCGGAACCGCGAAGCCGAATCGCAAGGCGAGATGCGTAGAGATGAACCCCATTAACCAGGGCATAACCGCTCCGCCCAAATTGCCGATGGAAAAAATGGTTCCGCTGACGCGCGTCGCTGTTTCCCCAAACCAATGCGACAGCAGAGAGACATTGATGGGAAAAACGGAAGCCAGCCCCAGTCCTGCCATGCTTGCCCCGACCATGATGACGGTAATGCTTTTTGCCGCAAGCAGAACAACAATGCCTACGGCCGCCAATCCCACTCCGAAAGTTGCAAGATTAATTTCACGCACGCGTCGCAGCGCTAAAGGAGCCAACGTGCGTCCGACCAGCAACGCTCCCCAGAAAAAAGACGGAGTAATGGCCCACAGCGCAACCGCCGAAGGATCGATACGCCGGGCGTATGAGGCCACCCATCCTCCTACGGAAGTTTCGATACCGACATACACAAAGAACAAAGCCGCGATAATGGGCACTAACCGGTTCTTCCAAACACTCGCATCGGCATGGGGAAGTTTCTCGACAGGAAGCCGATCTCTATCCGCAGTGAACTGAACCAACGAGAGGCTGATTGCGAGCAAAACCAAAGCCGCCGCCATCGCATAGAGGAACTGCGATGTGTGATGAAATCGCTGTGCTGCCGCCACAATGAATGGACAAGACACAGCTCCCACGCCCCACGAAGAATTCAAAAGATTCAGCGCCGAAGCGCTGTTCGAAGGATTCGATTTCGCAATCAACAAATTTGCGGCAGGAGTAGTCACGCCGCTTCCTGCTCCGAAAATGCAGACCGATGCGAATCCAAGAATCCAGCCACCATAACCCAAGCCGGCCATCCCAAGTGCCATCAGGAACAATCCCACGATCAGAGTAACGCGAGAACCGTACCGTTCGACGAGGATCCCCGACAGCAGCATGCCAAATATGGACGTTACCCACTGTCCAATAAAGAGGTATCCAGCTTGTGTGTCGTCAAGTGACCATCGCCGGGACAATACGGGAAGCATGGGCCCGAGCAAGGTCATGACCACCCCTGTCAGAACAAAATCCAGGTGAACGAAAGGGGTTCCCTTGATGGAAGACTTCGACGAAGCAGTGTTCGGAGTGGCAAAAGATCATGCGTTGTTTGCTTCTGGTTACTCGCACCACACAAGTGAATGTCCTTGATTATAGGCGGGGGCTCAGTCAGAGGGACACTATGAGCTATTATTTACGCAACATTCGTGCATCATACTAACTAGAGCTGGATGCATCGGGAGATGTAG
The DNA here is from genome assembly GCA_963791575.1 of Terriglobia bacterium. Taxonomy (GTDB): domain Bacteria; phylum Acidobacteriota; class Terriglobia; order Terriglobales; family Acidobacteriaceae; genus JAOAPG01. Next base: position 397,186 of record CAWBSY010000001.1, read on the forward strand.
CCTTCCGAGCGAACGACGATAATTAAGCGATGATGACTAAACGATGATCAATGGAAAACGTATTGCGGTGGTCTTTCCCGCATACAACGCGGAGAAGACACTGGAAGCGACAGTTCGCGAGTTGCCGGACATTGTCGACATCCGCATTCTGGTGGATGACCACAGCTCGGATCGGACCTTGGAGGAAGCCCATCGCCTTGGACTGCAATTCTATGTACATGACAAGAACTATGGCTACGGACGCAATCAGCAGACTTGTTACCGCGAGGCACTAGCCGAAGGAGCGGATGTTGTAGTCATGGTGCACCCCGATTATCAGTACACGCCGCTCCTGGTCACTGCCATGGCGAGCATGGTTGCCTACGGCATTTACGATGTGGTGCTCGGTTCGCGAATCATTGGTGGTAAAGCCATGCGCGGCGGAATGCCGTTTTACAAGTACGTCGCCAATCGTTTATTAACGGCGTTTGAAAATTTATTTTTGAGAATAAAGCTCTCCGAATATCACAGCGGATACCGTGCCTTCAGCCGCGACGTACTCACCAGATTGCCACTGCTGGAGAACTCCGACGATTTCGTGTTCGACAACCAGATGCTGGCGCAATGCGCGTATTTCGGATTAGGCATCGGCGAAGTCTCGTGTCCGACAAAATACTTTGAGGAAGCCTCCTCGATCAATTTCCGGCGAAGCGTAAAGTACGGATTTGGAGTGCTGGCGACAACGCTACAATTTGCGCTACAGAGAGCGGGGCTCGCCCATTTCCCAATCTTCGATGCGAATGGCCGGAAGTTAGAGCCCGGAGCAGACACGTACTATGTCCGTGGAGCGGCTGCTGAGCAGGCTCGCTAGCTGGCTTACAAGAACTTGTCCGATCGAAATCTGTCTTCTGCAATTAAACATTGCCTACTCGACCCAACGTTAAGCAACTCGCCATTCTCTTGCTGCTTACCGCAGGGGCCATTCTTGTTCATGGCTATCATCCCTATGTTGAAGACGCCGAAATTTATGTCCCGGGAATTAAGAAGCTTTTAAATCCGGCGCTTTATTCTTTCAATGCGGTCTTTTTTACATCCCATGCGCATCTGACTCTTTTCCCCAATTTGATTGCGGCTTCAATTCGCATCACTCATCTTCCTTTCGAATGGGCGCTATTCTCTTGGCAATTTCTTTCCGTCTTTCTTCTTCTGCTCGCTTGCTGGCATTTGGGACGGCTCTGCTTCCGCGATCAGTTAGCAAGGTGGGGAGGCGTGGCCATGATCGCATCCTTGCTGACGATTCCGGTGGCGGGTACTGCGCTGTATATCATGGACCAGTACCTGACTCCGAGATCGTTCTCAACTCCAGCAGCTCTATTCGTTGTCATCAACGTGCTAGAGAAGAAGCTCTGGCGTGCGGCTCTATGGGCAATCTTCATTGCGTCAATTCATCCGCTTATGGCGGTGTTCGCGGTTTCTTACGCGATCTTGCTCTGGGTAATGGAACGCCCGCCTCAAACTCTAAACACTACCGCGGCTATGCTGATGCCCTTTGGCCTTTTTCCCCCGATGACCAACGCCTACCGCATCGCGATCGACCGGCACTCCTACTTCTTTATACTGCGATGGGAATGGTATGAGTGGCTGGGCATATTTGGTCCGCTCGCGCTTCTGTATTTTTTCCAATGGATTGCGCGCCGACAAAAACTTTCTTGCTTGGCTCTGCTCTGTCGTTCGCTGATCGCGTTTGAAATTGTTTACTTTGTCGTCGCGCTCGTCATCACAATCCCGCCACAGCTTGGGAATCTAGTAGAACTACAGCCCATGCGCAGCTTGCACCTTCTCTACGTATTGCTGTTTGTTTTTGCCGGAGGCCTGCTCGCTCAATTCGTGTTCAAGAACACGATCTGGAGATGGATAATGCTATTCGTGCCGCTTTGCGCAGGAATGTTCTACGCACAGCGGCAGAGTTTTCCAAGCACTTCACACATCGAATGGCCGGGAGCACGGTCAAAAAACGAATGGGTGCAAGCCTTCGTTTGGGCTCGCGATAACACTCCCGTGAATGCCTATTTCGCATTCAATCCCGATTACATGCAGCTGCCCGGTGAGGACCAGCACGGGTTCAGAGCGATTGCAGAGCGATCCAGGATAGCCGATCGTACGAAAGATAGTGGCGCTGTGACTATGTTTCCTGCACTGGCCGAAACCTGGTTACAGCAAGTAAACGCGCAAGACGGATGGAGCCACTTCAGCGAGCAAGATTTCCATCGGCTCAAGAACTCATACGGTGTGGACTGGGTCATACTCGAGCGCCCGGAAAACGAAGGCCTTTCATGTCCCTATCGCAACAACGCCGTGTCCATCTGCCTTATCCACTAGGTTCTTACAGTTCGGGTTACAACAGTTAGAATAAATGTGCTCTCTTTAGACCCAAGTGCGAAAGGTGCTTGAGCCATGAAATTGATTCGACCTGTAATTCTTGCCGTCCTATTAGTCGGTGCCTTCTTTTATCTGACGACCTATCGTTCCGGACGAATGCGCCCTGCGAGCTGGGGTGGTCCTCAAAGCAAGTTCGAAATGACCGAGGCTTCCGGGAACAGTGCGCTCGAAAACGAAGAGCAGAACAATATCGGTGTCTATCACAAGAACATCGACTCGGTGGTGAACATCACCTCGCGAGCGATGACCCTCGATTTTTTCTACGGGCTAGTTCCGCAAGAGGGGCAAGGTTCCGGCTTCATCATCGATAAAGAAGGACACATCCTCACCAACTATCACGTTATCGCTGACGCCCGCCAAGTCGAAGTGACTCTGCACAACAAGAAAAAATATCGTGCAACTATCGTCGGCAGCGACCGATCGCATGATCTCGCCGTGGTTCAGATCAAGGCGCCGGATCTTGTTCCCATGACTCTGGGAGATTCACGCGGCCTGCAAGTTGGACAAAAAGTTTATGCCATCGGAAATCCATTCGGCCTCTCCGGCACGCTGACCACCGGCATCGTGAGCTCGATCCGTCAGGTCCAGGAACCCGATGGAATGACAATCGACGAAGCTATCCAGACGGACGCTGCCATCAATCCCGGCAACTCTGGCGGCCCGCTGCTCAACTTCCACGGCGATGTGATCGGAATCAATACGATGATCGCGTCGAACGTGGGACAAAGTGCGGGCATCGGTTTTGCCATTCCCATCAATACTGCAAAGGCCGTTTTGAATGACCTCGTCACGATCGGTCGCGTGCGCCGGCCCGCGCTGGGTGTTCGCACAATTCCAGTCACACCCGAGTTAGCGGATCAGATGGGGTTAGCCGCAGACCATGGATTGCTGATTGTTCAAGTAATGCAAGGTGGGTCGGCCGACCGCGCAGGTCTTCGCGGAGGCAGCGAGCGAGCTTATCTGGGGAATATCCCGATCATGCTCGGCGGAGACTTGATCGTCGCGATTGATGACCAAAAAGTAGACGACCAGCAGGACTTATCGCAGGTCATGAATAACCATCGCTCCGGTGACACCGTGCGTCTCACGGTCTATCGCGGAAAGAAAAAGATGGAAGTCACCGTGACTCTGGGCGAAGCCCGCGAACAGGTCTAAAAATCAAGGCCTGTCCGCATATGAGAGATGCCCGTAGGGACAGCCGCCCTCTCTAGATAACTCTGCCCTTTGTTCGATGTAGAGACGGGCGTCCTCGCCCGTCCGCGAAAGTCTCGGTCGTGTAGAGCGGACACTCTTGTCCGCTGCCTTTTGCTTTTTTTTCGAACAATACAAAGCTCTCGTAGGCACAGCCGCCCTCGGCTGTCCGGGCGAGCAAGGCTCGCCTTTCATTACTTCTTCGGCTGTGCCGTCGGCGGCAGAATGCCATTCAAGCGCAAGTACATCGCTGCTGCTCCGTAATGATCCGCCCATCCGCTCGCCAATCCCAGCACTGCCATTGCGCGAGGGAACTGACGGCCACCGAACAGCTCTACACTATCCCCGAGCTTCGAATCGTCCATCTTGCCCAGTGCTTCACCGCAGAAATCGAATGATTCCTTCGCGGCGGCTAGCAGCTTGTCTTTAGGATCGGTGTCTTTAACTTCAGCGACTTTGGGGGCGGGCACATCCGCTGCCTTCGCACATAACGAGTTATTGGACTCGGTGATATGAACGACAAGATGACCAAATGTGATCTGGTCGGGCGTGGGTTTATAGGAAAACTTGTCCGCCGGCATCACGTCGATAGCGGCCAGAATGTTTTTCTGTGACCGTGGCAACAGTATCCGAATGGAAGCAGTCACAGGATCTTTGGTTGTTGGCGGCGTGGCTGCAGGTGTTTTCGGTGCGGCTGTTTGTTGGGACCAGGCGGAAGCGGTGAGCACGACAATGGCGAGAAAACGGAAAGTGCATTTCATAGGGAGTGCCTCCAGTACCGACTGAGCATAAACGGTTTCGACCAATTTCACCACGCAGCGGAGAAATGGGTAGTGGGGTCAGTTTCCGGCTTGCCGACAATTCGGGAGCTATCGCAAGGTGGTTAGAACCGAATAGCCGGTAAGGCCACATCTGCTGATGGCGCCTTTGTCGTCCGAGTAGTTGGGCCTCCTTAATAAATACAAGTACAATCCTACCGTCCGGAGGGTCTGATGAGAACCAAGCTTTGTCTATTGCTAGTCACATTCGTGCAACTGTGCGCAGTTGCGATGGCGCAAGAGAAACCAGTCGTCATTTCACCAAGCAATGCAAGCAGTACGTACATCACCCATGTAACGGTAATCGACACGGAAAATGGCAAAAAGATTCAAGACCGCACGGTCATTGTTTCCGGCGACCGGATTTCGGAAGTGAGAGACAGCAAAAAAATAAAGCCGCCTGCGGGCACGAAGGTAGTGGACGGCAATGGCAAGTACTTGATTCCGGGCACTGTGGGATATGCACGTGCATGCTGTGTTCGCGGAGAGATTGGATAGCATGTTTCCTATGTTCGTCGCCAACGGCGTCCTTGGGAATTCGCGACATGGGAACGTCCATGCCTTTGGCGGACATCGATCAACTGCGCCAACAGACCGCAAACGGTTCCCGGCTGGGACCCCGCATCGTTGCCGCTGGTCCCATTCTCGATGGACGTTCGCAACCTTCGCGTCCTAACTTTATCTTGATCACGACCCCGGAAGAAGGTCGTGAAACCGTACGCCGGCTCAAAAGCGGCGGCTCTGACTTCATTAAGGTCTATTCCAACCTTTCGCGCGATTCCTTCTTAGCGATCGCCGAAGAAGCGAAGAAGCAGAACATTCCATTTTCCGGACATGTGCCGTTCTCGGTGTCCGCGCTCGAAGCCTCTGACGCTAGGGCAGAGGAGCATGGAGCACATATTCGGTATCTATCTCGCCTGCTCGAGTCGTGAGGAGGAACTACGGTCCGAGATGCTAAAGGGTGGGGTCAGTCTTTCCGGATCGGAACGAATACGCCTCGAGCTAGACGAGGCTGCTGCATCTTACGATGAGCGTAAAGCTGCGAATGTATTCGCACATCTTGCCAAGAACGGAACCTGGATGGTCCCGACTTTTACTGCGGTCTTGCCGGATTCCGAGATTTTTGATGTCCGCGTGACAGCGGATCCCCGGCTGAAATACATCCCTCCGGCTGTTCAAAAGCAGTGGAGCAAAGCAGGCTCGGCAGGCGCTGCGATCAAAAGCAAATCCTACCAACGAAAACTTCAAGTAGTGGGCGCTATTCATCGAGCCGGTGTTCCTTTGCTGGCGGGGACCGATGCAGGGTGGGTTCAACCGTATGTCTACGCTGGATTCTCTCTGCACGACGAACTTGCACTACTCGTGCGAGCGGGTTTGACTCCGATGGAATCCTTACAAACAGCGACAATCAACCCCGCGCGTTTCTTAGGAATCGAAAAGGATTTGGGGACGATTGAGAAGGGAAAGGTCGCGAATCTCGTGCTGCTGGACGCCGATCCATTTGCCGATATTCATAACACCACGAAAATCTCCGCGGTGTTCCTGGCGGGAAAAGAATTTGATCGTCCTGCGCTGGACCAAATGTTGCAGAGTGCGGAAGCCGCCGCGAACTCAGCTGTGGCTCAGTGAAAAAGCTTTCGCGAATGTGGTTCGTCTACGCCCTTTATCGATTGTGTCCGAATCACGGGCAACTCTGAAGTAATCCCACGGTAAGGTTCACCGACCACTCATCTCCAAAACCGTTAGTCGGTGCTAGGATTCCGCTAAGGAGACGTGTTCTATGCCGTTTATCGACATTAGCAGTCTTCGCGTCATTGAGCGCTTGCCCGGTTGGCATGGACGCTACTTCCACTCACCAAGTATGACATTCGCGCATTATGATTTTTTGCGGGGCTCGTCCATTCATGAGCACTTCCATCTCCAGGAGGAAGTATACGAAGTAGTTGAGGGCGAGCTGGAGATAACCATCGACGGCGTTACCGGGGTCGCCCGACCGGGTATGGTGGCGATTGTACCGAGCGACGTTCCCCACTCAGTTAAGGCACTGACCGACGGCCGGGCGATCATTGTGGACTACCCGGTGCGAGGCGAATTCGGCTAAAGTCGCCCGACACTTGGCCACAGTTCGTAATCGCAATCGAAAGAGCGAAAATTGATAAAAAGATCGCCATGCAGTTCGCGAGACGGTTATTTCTTTCCTGCCGTCGTATTCTTGGCGAATACACTGCCAGGATTGAGGCGGAGCGCCTCGTGCAGAGCTTTGTCGGCTTCCGCAGTGTTGCCTGCTTTTTGATAAGCGCGGCTTAGCCAGACAAAATTCTCATCGTTTGCCGGATCGGCTTGCGTGGCCTTACGTAAATTTTCGATCGCCTTGTTCACGTCGCCTCCGAACATGGATGGCGCCATTAAGGTATTCGCGTCCGCGACTAGCCAGCACATTTGAATTATTGGGATCCAACTCAAACGCCTTCTTGTTCTCCGCGTCAATCTTGGGGCCGTAGTGCGGACCAACCATAAAACCGCCCATATTGATTTTGCGTCCATAGAGGTCGGCAAGCAGACTATGTGACTTGGCGGATTTGTCGTTTATTTCGATCGCATGCTCGATTTCGGAAATGGCTTGCTTCAGCGTCGCCTCGGCATTCTTGTTGTCGTGCTGGCCAGCGTAGGCGTCAACACGATAGGCATCGACTCGCGCCAGTTGATAGAAATACTCTGCATTGTTTCGGTCTTTGCTGATGAGCTGTGAAAAATAATCGCGAGCTTCGACTAGAGTTTTCTGGTCGAGCGTGGTTCTTCCGTTCTTCAGCAGTTGAAGGCCGGGAGCAAGCGGCGAATCGGAATTCTGCGCGGAAGCAACGCAGGCGAGCAACAGAAACAGCGTTAATCTTCTCAAGTCTTTTATGACCTCGAACCCAATCAGAATAAATAGATCTCGAACTTAAGATGGGCCGCGTTCCGGACCGAAAAGCGTAAGCAGATGGCCATCAGGATCGCGAAAATTGGCCGCCCACATCGATCCCGCGACATTGTGCGGCGGTTGAGTAAATTCGACGCCTCGCGTAACCAGCGCCTGGTGATATGAGCGAACGTCATCAACGGAGAAAATTACTTCCGTTGCCCCAGCTACGGAAGAGACGTTCTTTGCGAGCGACTCACTGAGGATGAGCGTGACGGCCCCGGTTTCAAAGAAAACATAGCCGGGAATTTTCTGGCTGACCTTCAGGCCAAGGCGATCTTCATAAAACATCCGAGACTGTTCCAAGTCTCGAACGCCAAGCATAATCATGCTGATAGGCGGAAGAGCGAATGGCTTAGTCGTCATAATCATGCGTGACAAAACTGAATTTATGTAGAGACGGGCGTCTTCGCCCGTCCGCGAGAATCTCTATTGCTACGTCTCAATTCCCACATAGCACACTCTTCCCACCAAATAGTCGTGCGCCTTCTTTCCCGCTTCCATCGGCACGACCTCAACCGGATACGCCTGGTTATGAGGGCGCAGAACGATATGATTGCCGGCCAGTTCCACGTACTTCACCGTACAGATTCCATTTTTGTTGACGGCGTACATGTTGAACTCGCCCTTGCGATACGGCTTTAAAGAATTGTAATGCCGATCGATGAGCACGGTTGCTCCCGGTAACAGGCGAGGATACATGCTCATGCCTTCGCGACCGTCCGCCTTGAGAGCGACGAAGCGCTCCCAGCCATCGCGATCGCCTTCCATCTCGGAACGAAGAGTTTGCAAAAAGCTTTTCTTGTATTTCAGCTTTTCCTTCACGTTCATGCTCATGATGAGCGGCTCGACCGCCACTGCTTCGTCAACCATGAGGACATTTTCGAATTCATCTTCACTGGGAGGCAAAATGCTGGCGCGCTTGTTGACCTCCTCGGGATCGAGCAGGTCGAGCACGGAAAGCTTTTGTACTTTCAATACTTTATCCATGCCTTCGAGACTCAGCCCGCGCTTACGATTTAGGAAGTTAGAAATATGAGCTTGCTTGAAATCCGGTGAGCTCAGCCAAACGCAAGCCGGTTAAATCGCCATCGTCAATTCGCTCCCACAGGGTTTTGCGCAGATTTTCCTGCAGAACTTTGAATTTCATAATGGGCAGAGTATAGCATTCGTCTATAGCGATTCGCTATTTACAATGTAAACACAACATCTGAAAGCAAATAGAGTTCTTGACGATGATTATGCACTTGACACAGATGTAAGTCAAGCGTATTGTTTGTTCATGGGCGATAAAGTTAGTAAGCGAGTATGGATTCTGGCGATCACCGCCGTAGTTGTAATTCTGCTCACTTGGTTAATGCTAACTACTGTTTCCCATGGACAATCCTTATGAAACTGATAGACGTAACTAAAACCTTTGCCAGTGACGAACAGTGCTTAGCCTACTTAGAGGCTTCACGCTGGCCTGATGGTGTGCGCTGCCCCATCTGCGGCAACAAAGAAGTGTCTAAGATCACGCGCAAGAGCCAATCGAAGAATAAACGTGCTCAGGTCTACCAGTGCTTAGAGAAGTCTTGCAAATCGCAATTCTCCGCCACGAATGGCACGATCTTCCACGATTCCCACTTGCCCCTGTCGAAATGGTTCATGGCAATTGCTCTGCTCGTAGACGCTAAGAAGTCGATGAGCGCCTTACAGCTCTCACGGCATCTGGCCTGCAATTACCGGACAGCATGGTATCTGGCGCACCGCATCCGGGAAGCAATGGTGGACAGTGAAGGCCCAAAGTTAACAGGCGTCGTCGAAGTTGATGAGACGTACATCGGCGGACGCCAGAGGGGCCATAAAAGCAAGCTCAAGAATAAAGACGTAGTGATTGGCGTTCGGGAACGTGGCGGCGATCTGCGCTTAGTTCATACCAAAGATGCCAGCGCATCCGAACTCTACAATGTCATTTCCAAGCATGTTTCCAAAGACGCGCAAGCGATTATGACGGACGAAAATCCTTCGTACAATTTCAAGATGACGCAATTCCGCAATGTGCGTCATGGCCGGATTCGCCACAGGGACAAAGTTTATGTAAAGGGCGACGTGCATACGAACACCGTGGAATCGGCATTCTCGCTATTCAAGCGTGGCATTACCGGATCGTTCCATCAAGTCTCGATAAAACATCTTCAACGCTATTTGAATGAGTTTGGTTACAGGTTCAATCGCCGGGAAGATGCAGACCTATTCGAGCAGACAGTGGGCCGGATGTGCGCTGGCAAGGCATTGCCTTATGCCAAGCTAGTAGAAGAGACCGCGTTTACGCCTTTCGTGCGGCACTAGCTTGAACGTAAGTTCATCAGCATTGTTTTGAATTCCCGCAGGATATAATCGGTCAATATGCAAGGTGAAAAGAAACAGCGGTGGGAGGAACTCGCGGCGCAAGCCGCTGTCGAACAAGATCCTGTAAAAATGCTCCAACTAATCACGGAAATCAATAAGCTCTTGATGGAAAAAGAAGAGCGACTGGTTAAACTTCGTTCCCCACGATAATTCAAAACAGGCACTCGCTAATTCTTGGAACGCTTCCGAGGCTTAGTCTTTTTATCCGGCTTAGTCTCGGATCGCTTCTGTGGTTCCAGCTTCAACACCCTTCCTAGAAGATCATCGAACGCCTGTTTGCTCACCTTAACTGTAGTTTTCGCCATATCTTTGCCGGTCGTTTTCCAATTCCTTCCACAGTGAATTCTCATCATCCACAGGTTCTGCACAAGCTATACCCTATATATAGTGGCCATTTGTTGACATACCCTTTATAATCGCCCTGCGTCAATATTGACGTAACAAGGAATTTGCCAGACAAAAGCTAAAGGGACTCGCGCCAACGAGTCCCTTTTGGGATGAATAAGTTTTCAAGACCGAATTCATCCTAGCCTAGTCCTAAATTCCAGTCAATAAAAAAGTGAAGAAAGTCAAAGGGAGAAGTGTGTCTATGCTCAGAAGAGTAATAGCCTGATTCCATCACTGGCTTGCCGTGGAGTTGGGCGAAAACATAAAGGCCCCATACCAGGATTCTTGGCGGAACGACTGGTAAGAGGCCGTGGTAAGCGTTCTCAATTTGCCCTGAATCGGAGAGCGTCTAGTTGGCACTAGGGGCCGTCTTATAAACGGCTAGTTCCTTACGAGGAACGGGGTCCGATCCCCCCGCTCTCCGCCATTTTACTGTAAAGTAACAGCTTTCGGAAAGGGACTAATGATTGCACCAACTGGACGACTGAAGGGAAAGAAACGGGACTTCTACGAAATTGTTAATGACATGCGCTACGTTGTTTGTAGCGTAATACGGCATAGGCCTATGCAGAGTGGCAATGGAGCCGCTGCCCTAGGGACGGGATTCTTTGTCTCTAAAGACACATTCATTACATGCAATCACGTGATGAACAACCCGGATGATCCGCATCAAGTCGGAGATTCTTACCAGCTAGTCGCGAACCTGACTGGCGATAGTGGAAAAATTTATTCGACTAAACAAACCCCAGGTAGGAACCGAGATACATCTGTTTCCAAGTTTGGATCTGGCGATATTAAAGGTTCCAAACACGGCACAGGATCAACCTTTCGTGCCGCTAGAATATGGTGAGGTTCCCGAAGGTTTGGACATTGGAGTTGTTGGATACCCTATTCCTGCATTGAATGTGGTGAATGGGGATTTGCGCTATGACGGCGTAATTTACCGAGCCGCAAAGGGGCACGTCACAGGGCGATATACAGCGAACTTGCAACCCCCGCTGGCAGATGTTCCTATTATTGAAGTCAATTTTTTGTTTGTTCCCGGCAACAGCGGAGGCCCTGTTTTCTCAGCAGAAACCGGACGTGTCTTTGGATTCGTACACGGATACAGAGCGGTGAAAATAAGGGAGCAGATGGTTAAAGCGACTATGATTAAGCAGATGCCGTTGGGATTGTCGGACGACTACATTGAAAACCTAAACGCAATTTACTCACTTGCGTTCAAGCTTAACTTCATCCGCTCCACAATTGAGAGCTTCGGGGTCACCCTTTAGGGTTACGCGGTCGCTGATTCCTACAATTCCGCCCGTGTAAAACACGTACTTGGGGTGAACTTGGTCAGTGTAAGCACACACGTTGTTATTCGAAATTTGCACACTTTCCGCCATGCTTACAATATATGACCATTAGGTCGTTTTGTCACTATTTTATTATAATGTTGGGTCCTTTCCATTTCTGCCGCTATTTCGTCATCCCGCCGACATCTCGGCATCGTTCCACAATCCGAACATTGCAAAATAAGCAGCTTTCGTTGGCATCATTCGTGCCATCTTGGATTTAAGCCGGACGTTCCGCTTAAAGTAATTGCGAGGGGGCTGCGTTGCAGCGTCCGGCTTTCGTATCACCACAAACGTTCTTAATCTCTGGCCTGTCATTCTGTGATATACGTTCGCTTCCCCCATCGGCCCCGCAATTCAAATTCAGAAAAGAGGGACAATGGCACTGACACGCTACTTAATTAGCTACGATCTGATCGGAAAATCGTTCGACCAATATGAAACTCTAATCAAAGAGCTTGAGCGTCTTGGAGCACGTAGAGTCTTGCTATCCGAGTGGGTACTGAGCAGCACAAATTCCTCAGTGGCCACCAGGGACCACTTAAGAAAATTCATGCATCCTAATGACAGAATTCTTGTCACCCAGATTGGCCTCGATTGGGCCGCTTGGAACGCTTTGATTGATATCAACAACATGTAGTCCCGTCACAATACTTTCTAGAGCCTTAGCTTCTTCCCCCGACTCTGGCTCTAGATGCAACCCACCTTGCCACCAAAATACTTTCATTGCTGTTCTCCTGTCACGGCTGATTTATTGTGAACTTTGATTGCTTTTCTGTGTCAAATGCATAGTCATCTTCTTGACGCGCACTAGCCCAGAGCTATAGGATTGCCGCCTTGTTATAACTCATTTTTTCTTAGGCAGGAATCATGTTCAATAATTTGAGACCGGAAGAACCAGAACCGCCGCAATCCGATAATCAGGCAGGTAGTTTCATCGTGTTCCGTGACAAAGTACGTTCGGGGGACGTGCTGTCTTCATCCATAGAGGCGTTGCTTCATAGACTTAACTTCACCGGCAACATCAGTGTGCAAGTGCAAAATGGACATGTTTTGAAATCTGGATACGAAGAAGGTTATTTCCGGCAGCGACCGGGAAGATAGTCGCAAAGCAATTTAAATAAATAAGTTAATCAGGTACTCCGTAAGAGAAACGGGCCCTGTGACCGAGCAATCGGCGCAGGGCTTTTTATTTTTGGTCGTTCGTCATTCGTCGTTGGTCGTTGCGGACCAAGACAGCCTTTGGAGGGCAATCATATGGAACTAGAAGGGCAAGAACTCATTTTTTTGGAACTGAAGTATTGCGAACGTTGCGGTGGTTTGTGGTTGCGCACTGCCGGAACGGAAGATCTTTACTGCGCGAGTTGCGCGATTGAAATGTTTAACTTGGCGCGTCCGATGAAGCGGAGATACGGGCCGCGGTTCGCGGCAAACCATAAAACCGAACTGAACAATGCAATTCATCACGGGCCACTCGCCATCGTAAGCGGGAAGGGAGGCAATGCATGACAACTGGGATAATTCAGTTTTTGCATGCAAGCGCAGGCGTTCCGGATGAATCGATCGTAGCGGGATTATGTTCCAACTCGCCGCGTGAGAAAGATTCTCTGAGCGAGATACCGGAGACGATTGCAGATGCAATCGACATCCTGCTCGATGCGCCTTCGATCGGCGAACCCAATGATTTGACAGCTGAAACTCTTCCGGTTGGAGCCTTCCCAATTCCACCTGGCATTGGAAGCGATCCGACACTTTGGTTGTATCGTGATCGCACCATTGGAATGCTCAAGCGCTATCTGCGAATGTCGATTGAAGTTGGACGGCTGCCGTCACTTTTAGGGCGAGAGTTTTTTCGGACTCGAGTGACGTCTTACACCGTAGGTACTTTTGAAGACGCGGTGATTTTCGTTCACGATGTCGAGCGCGCTTTAGAAAAACTCGATGAGTTTGAAAAGAAGCTGGTGGCGAAGATGGTGTTTCAGGAATATTCGCAGGATGAAGCGGCTCGTCTACTGGGCTGCGGAAGGCGAACCCTGGTGCGGCGGTTTCCGGAGATGATCGACAAGTTGAGCGAAATTTTCCTGAAAGGGGACTTAATCGACCGTCTGCCGACCACAATCTCGAATCGGGAAAACGCTTGTCAAGAGGGGGAAAGCGATGAAAATGATGTAAGTGATTGTGAGAGTAGCGAATAAAAAGTTGAAAAGTGTGGCGCAATTTCCCTATTCAATCTGCTATGCTGAATTCATAGATAAGAAATTGCGAAGGGCGCGCATAACCAATGCGCGCCTTTTTTATTTTCCGCATAACTTTCAAATCAAATTTTGATTTACGGATTGGGCGCATGAAAAGAGCTAAGACGAAAAGCATCCGCGCAAAATCGAAGACCCCTCGTGGGAAGAACGCGGGCAAGCCGGTGGATCTGGCGACGATCCGCGAACAGATCAGCAGCCTGGTCGGAGGTCACGCGGTAGGAATGGTGGAGACAACGATTGACGAAGTCGACAAAGGTCATTATCTCGCGATGAAGTTCTTGTTCGAGATGATTGGGCTCTATCCGGTATCGGGCGAAGAAGAAGAATCTCCGGTTGCGGATTCCATGGCGAAGACGTTGCTGCGGCGATTGCAACTTCCGGAAGAACCTGCAATGGAAACTTCGGTTACCAAAGATCGCGAGTTGGATAGTCCGGCAACAGAGAGCGATACCGTAAAATGAAAAACAGATGTTTGCCGGCGGTCGAGAGCCGTTTTTCGGTTGCGTTGAAAAAATACACCGATCTTTGTTCGAGCACTCAGCTGAAGGCATCTGAGATTACGCGAATTCGGGGCACGAAAGACGAGAAATCCAGAATGGACATGACATGGGTGACCGGGCGGATCGCCGTCGGTGGCGGGATATGGTCAGCAGACAATATGGCGGACGTGGCGCGGGCCGGGGTAACGCACATTATCGACATGCAAATCGAATTTGACGACACTGCGTTGGCCGAACCACATGGCATCGAAGTGTTGTGGAATGCGACTGACGACGATTTTCAGCCGAAGTCACCGGAGCTTTTGCAACGCGGAGTCGATTTTGCATTCCGTGCACTGGATCAGGAAGGCACGAAACTTTTTATTCATTGCGCTGCCGGAGTACACCGCGCGCCGATGATGACGCTGGCCGTGCTCGCTTCGCTCGGTTGGAAGATTGAGCAGGCTATGCAGCTGATTGAGGCGAGGCGTCCGGTGGTGGATTTCGCGGAAGTGTATGTGGAAAGCGTGCAAAGGTTTGTGGAGCAACAGAAAGTCGGGCTTTAGGGAGCAGGCTTCAGGAGTTAGGCTTCAGGCTTCGGGCTTTAGGCGCTGGGCTCTCAGTTATCAGTTCTCGGTAGTCAGTTCTCAGTTTAGTTCTCATACAACTGCTATTTTTGAGGAAGTTCTTCGTTCGCGAGGATCCTCGCCGCTATTGTTTTCGATTTTGTAACGGAGGAATTTATGTTCGACGTGCGCCGCCTATCTGGGCGGCTTTTTTTATTGGTGTTGCTGTTCGCTGTCGCTGCTTCGGCGCAAACTGGGCCTGCATTGACCACGATCAACGATACCGTGTACCGGGCGGATGGAACTCCGGCTGGCGGAACTCTACTGATCTCGTGGCAGAGTTTTACCAGCGCCGATGGACACGCGGTGGCAGGCGGAACGAAGAGTGTAACTCTCGGTATCGGTGGTGCGTTGTCGGTGCAACTGGTTCCGAATACTGGCGCGACTCCGGCGAACACGGTTTACACGGTTGTGTTCCAGTTGGATGACGGCGCAATTAAAACTGAATTCTGGAGCGTGACACAAACTACTCCGACAACAATCGCGGCGATCCTGACGACACCTGGCTCGGGAGGTTCACCGACTCAATTCGCTACGCAGCAGTATGTGAATGCTGCAGTGGCTCCCAAGGCTAACGACTCGGCGGTTGTACACCTCGGCGGATCGGAAGTGATCAGTGGCACGAAACAATTTGCGGTCGCGCCAACTTTGCCAACTCCTGTACATGCGGGAGACGCGACCAATAAAACTTATGTCGATACCGCGGTCAGCAATGTGGGCAGCGGGAACTATGTGAGTAAAGCTGGGGATACGATGACTGGGCCGCTGACGCTCGCGGGCGATCCCGTGGCCAGTAATCAAGCCTCAAACAAGCACTATGTAGACAGCGGACTTGCTGGGACGGCTGGACTTGGTCGCAGGCGTGGTACCTACGGGCGAGTTGGGTACTGGTACGGCCAACACTAGCGTCTGCCTGCATGGCGATTCCACGTGGGGAGCATGCGGCACGAGCAGCAATGCGTCGTCGATTCAGAGTGTTCCAGTAGCTACGACGCCGCCGACGGATAGCCAAGTCATCACTTATGTTGCTTCACTTGGACAGTACGTGCCGAAAGCTGGCGGTGGAGTTAGCGGCGGCATGCAAGCAATCAAGTACGCGACGGACTTTGCATTTTCGCAGTCACCTTCCGCAAACCTGGGCGTGGCCGGGGCGCAAACAGTAACCCTGTCGGCCTGTGCTCTCGGTGTGACTGGGTCGGAGCCGCAATACTACGTCTATGTCTCGGGTACAGGAACAGCCGAGGCTGTGCTGGTGACGGGCGGAACATGCGCCGGCAATGGACAAGCGGGAACGCTGCAATTTACCACGGCTAACGCGCACAGCGCGGGATACACAGTGACCAGCGCATCCGGCGGGTTGCAAGAAGCATTGATTGCGGCGCGCTTTACTCCAACGAATCCACCGGGAAGTCCACAGGGTGGCAAGGTCGTGGTTCCTCCGGGAGAACTTAATGCTTACGCACGAGTTTCTATACGGTCGTCAAACATTACTGTGGATTTTTCGGGATCGATTGTTAATTGTTGGATGAATGACACCTGCATTTTCGTGGGTGATCCGGTGTCTTCGAACAATTTTAATGACATAACGCTGGTCAATCCACGAGGGCGCCCCACGATTGCAAATGGAGCGAGTCCTTTTATACAAGTGAATGCGCAGAAGACCCGAATATTCAATGTAGCGACGAGACTCGCTTTTTCAGGAGGAACGTTTAGCAGCTATGTGCAGGTGGATGACGATCAGGCATTCCTTCTGGATGGACTTGATACCACTCTAGGGCAGGGAGGGGGGAGTTCTGGTGTGCGATGCGATGCGACGGTTTGCAATCCGATTGTGTATGCGCCGGGGCCCTTCAATGTTTTCTCGGCAGTGGGCTGGTTGAAACATTTGAACATCTCGATGCAATGCTCAGGCAATGGCGTCGATTGGCAGAGCGGAAACACTCTTCGGATATCTGACAGTATTATTCAGGGAGTCTCGCAATATGGGGTTCGCGGCGGGACCAAGCGCGGCGGATTTGGCGGGGTTCAACTGGAAAATTTATATGAAGAAATCGGAGGGTGCTCGAATCCAGCTGGAGCTATTGGACAGGCCGGCGTTATTGCGCAGGGCTCGCGAGTGATGATCAATGGGGGAGAAGCTCCCGGCGGCAGCGCACCCACCTTTGTCAATACTGGCACGACGGACTACCGCTATTACATCGTCGCTCACAACGGAACTTATGGGACTTCGAATCCTTTGTATGCGGGCCGGGCGTTGACCAATGGGACAGGAAATATTCCCGTAACTACGGCAGATATTGTAGGCGCGAGTACATTCGACCTGTTACGAGTGCCAGGTCCAACGACGAGTTTGGAGCAGGCACCTTATGGTGTGGGTAATTATGCGGTTGCGACGGGAGTAACGCGAGCGTCGGCGTGCGCGAATGGAGTTTGCACATTTTCGGATACGCAAGCGGCGCTGGCTTCGTATACGGTTCCGCCTACGACTTACTTTCCTTTGCTGGATTACTGGCCGGGAAGCCTCATTTTGGGAGGCAACCAGGATTCCAGCAACGTGTTAAACGTGGCGCGGGCTTGGACACAAGCGGTGCCGAGCGGCGTTGTGGCGCTGCAAGGTGCGCTTGAACCCGCGGTAATTTCCACCACTTGCGATTCGCTGGGGAGTTGGACTCCGATGTGGATAAGTTGTTATTCGGGGATGGCGCCATCTACTTTTTACGAGCAGGGCGCATTCTTGATGGCAGTCAAGCCCAATGCTGATGGAGGATTAAAAACTAATTTGAAGGGCCGGCTCAATTTTCCAACACTCGGAAGCGGGCCGGGGCACATTATTACGCTTTCTGATTCCAACTTTCAGAAAACTATTGCGACCGCGAACAACCGTCCCATTAACGATGCTAGTGACGCCTTCATTGGATATGACTTTGGAAATGGAGATCCCACGCAGATTGGGATCAGCTTTGGAGCGCCCAAATCTTTGTCCAACTACATTGGAAATGTCGGAGACGGGACGAACTGGTTGGAACGGCTCACGCCGAGCCTCAAAGAATTTAAGACAAACGTCCAGATGGATTCCGCGCTTACAGTCGCCGGGACCGTGCAAGCGAGTTCGTTTATTTCGACTGGTACGGGAGCGTGGTCCGTTGCTGGGAACTTTGGAACTCTGAGTCCTGCTGCAAGCGGCAAGTCACTGATTGGATTTGGCGCGAGTGGCAAAGTACAGGTTTCCGAAAACGGCGGGGCGGTAGTGGAAGTCGCCAAGCTTGATACGAGTGGAAATCTTTCGGAGAACGCGAATACGGCGACGCAGCTGGCGCAAACTCCGACGCAATGTAGTGGAAGCTTTGCTACAGGCGTTCAAGCAAACGGAAACGCGAATTGCGGAACGGCTAGCGTTTTGCAACTTTCGGAGACGACACAACCCGCAGGCATTGCGAACTATGGATTGTTTTGGTTCGATTCGACCTGTCATTGCCCGAAGGTGCTCGACAACAATGGACAGCCGGTGCAACTGGGGCTGCTGAATGTTTTCAACCAGGATTCGGGTGGAACGAATCCGGCGAACACGCTGGAAGAGGTGAACGGTCACAAATCCGCAAGCACTCCGGATTTATGGAACCTGGACTAACTCAACAAATTGGGAGCGTACAGGATTGGGCTGGGATCAGGCGGACGGGTATTTTGTTGTAAGAAATGAAAACGCGGGAACGGGGAGCCAGCGCGGATTGGGCTTCTGGTTGGGAACGCACATTGTTTGGGCTATCGATACACTGGCGGCTTTCAAACCATTTGCAGACAACTCATACAACATTGGAAATACAACATTTCGTCCCAAGACGATTTACGCTGCCACGTCCTTCGACCTCAGCACTAGTGGTGCGCAGACGCTGGAAATCTGCAATGACTCGACGACCGGAACAAGTCTGAACTTTTTGGCAAAGCTGAACTCGGCGACACCTTCGTGTGCGATTAAGGCGGGAACGTCGGATACGTCGGGCATCGTAGGAATTGTGGCGGGCGGATCGGGGACGAGTGGCAATGCGATCGTTGCATATAAAGGATATGCAAATTGCAGCTTTGATGGCGCGACGACGGCTGGAGATTTCATACAGATCAGCTCGACGAATGCTGCGGATTGTCATGATGCGGGGGTAGTTATCCATCAAGCGGGCAAGTATTGGGTCGGGTGCTGTCGACGAATGCTAGTGCGGGAACTTACGGAGTATTGATTGGCGCTGAAGGACAGGCAGGCGGGGCGGTTGGGTCTGTATTTGGAAGGACCGGAGCGGTCGTCGCGGCTTCGGGAGATTATGCAGTTGCGCAGATCACGGGAGCGGCTCCCCTGGCTTCTCCGAGTTTCACTGGGACGCCGACTGCTCCTACAGCAAGCAGCTCTGATAGTTCGACAAAAATTGCGACGACAGCTTATGTGCAGGCGCAGACTTGTCCGATATGGTTTAGCACGTCGAATGCTGCTAGCACCGTGAATTTCACTACTACCGCGAACAAGGCTGTGCTCTGGGGAGTTGTGCTCTCCTGCAATCTTTTAACTTCGCAGGTCACTTACGACGTCGCAACGATTGATAACACTTCAAATACTTATGACATTGGCTTGGTGAATTCCGCTGGGACGGTGGTTGCACATATTGGATCGACTGCAGGAACTAGTTTCGCGGGATCAGTGGGTTGGAAGACTCTAAGTTGGACGGCGAGCGCACAGCTTCCTCCTGGCAAGTACTACCTGGCGTTGACAACAAACTGCACGACCTCTTGCGCGGTTCTTGAAGGCGGCAATAGTGGGACGGCAGTCACATTCGCGGGGAATATCAGCGAGAGTGTTACTGCTGGCGGAACACTGCCGAGCACGATCACGGTGCCATCCGACGTATATACGGCGACTACGGTTCCGACATTCTCGGTGCATTGAAGTTGTACTTCTCGGTTAGTGATCTTCAGTTCTCGGTTCTTAGTTCCCAGTTCTTAGTTGCAGTCCACGGTTCCCAGTTCTTAGTTTGCAAATCTTCAGTTCTCAATTGAAGGACAACAATGAAACGGATGATGGCTTTTGTACTGCTGCTCGCGGTTCGCGCTGCGGCCACGACTTACTACGTGGATCCCGCGGGCAGCAACGGGAACGATGGGCTTACGCCACAAACGCCTTGGCGAACGTTGCTCAAAGTTGGAATCTCCGCGTTCCAGCCGGGAGATTCAGTTTTGTTTAAACGGGATGGCGTTTGGAACGAGTGGCTCACGCCTCCTTCGAGCGGAACGGCGGGAAACGTTATCAAGTTTGACGCTTATGGAAATGGCCGGCCTCCGGAATTTACTGGCTACTATGCGACGCTGGCGTCACAGTGGACGAATACCTCGGGGAACGTTTGGCAGATTGCGTTGAGTGCAACGCAGCCGATTTCGCAATTGAACTTCGTGCAGTTCGGAACAGTTTGGGGAAATTCGCAGAGCTCACAAGGTGCGTTGGCGCATGATCGCGATTGGTACTACGATCCGGTCACACAGAATCTTTATGTGTGGTCGCAAAGTGGAAATCCGGTTACGCATTTTAGTTCAGTTACACCCATGATTCTCAGTGGACAGTCGCTGATCAATGTGAACGGGGTTAGTTACATCGAGATTCAACATATCAAGCTCGACTGGTACGACGGGTATGGCGTGCAAGTGCAGGGGGCGAGTGATCACATCTGGATCGCGAATGTGATGGCGGATAGCAAGATTCCGAATGCCACAGTGCCGATTGGGTTTTATGTGCAGCCCACTGGCACTCCGGGAGACATTCACCTCTACAACACGGATGCTCACAGGAACTATGTGGGTTATCGATTTGATAGGACGCCTTCCGCGATTGAGTTGAAAAACTGCCGAGGCTATGCGAACCGAACTTATGGGTTGATGGATAACACGGGGGCCGTGACTTATTCGTACTGCCACTTTTATGCCAACAATCTGGCTACGGGAATTTCGACCGATATTACTGGGACGCCGGGGCCGATCAACGGCGGGAACAACGTTGCAGCGGACACTCCGCCGAATGTTCGGGGATTTATGCAGTATCCAGCGCTGATCACGCTGACGTTTGATGATCCGGGATTGCTTGATGGTCCAGCTGAATATATTCAGGCGCTCCTGCCGACTTTTCAGGCAAAGAGCGTACCGCTGAGCATCGCTGTAGTGACGGGATACGATTTATCGCAACAACTGATCCCAACTTATCAGTCGTGGATTAATGCCGGGTGGGATGTGAACTGTCATTCGGTGTCTCATCAATATTTTGTCTTTTCGAATGCGTTCACGATTCAGTACACGGGGACGGCGGCTTCGAGCGTTACACTTTCAATTTCGAACAAGCAGTTCACGATTACAGCGCCGGGTGATTCGAATGCGCAGGTGAGTTGGAATTTGGCGCCTTCGGGTACGGACCTGGTCCCGAGCGGGCTCGATACTTTGGGAGGACTGATTTTTACATTGAATCAACGCGGAGTGTTTTCGGTCACCGCGGATCCGAATATGAAACCGGCGGTTAAGAGCGAAGACTTAGCTGATGTCTCGGCACAAAACATCAAGAGCGCTTCGTATTTGCTGCTGACCGACAAGACGCGGCTAATGACAGACGAATTGGGTTGGTCGATGGCATGGATGAATGCAAACCTGACGGGGCTTCCGGCAAATCGAGTTTACGTTTATCCGGGAAGTTATGAGGATACTTCGACGGAGACCATCGCAGTCGCAACGGGATATGCCGGGTCGCGCGGATCAGGCACGATGCAACCGTCGCCGAATGCAGGGACAGTTTTAGGGAGTGGCGTGGATATCCAAAATATTCTTAGCCAGGGGATGGTGCCGTACTTCCAGAATTTGACTACGCAACAATTTGTGAACAGGTTTCGTGCGATCGTTTTCAAGTCGGCGGTTTGGGGAGTTCCGTTCGGGATTTTTTGGCACTGGAATGAGCTGACGGCTTCGCAGGTCGGATTGATGCTGGACACGCTGAAGTCTTCCGGGGCAACGCTAATGACAAACACGCAACTTATTAATTACTTGCTGGCTGCACAACAGAATCCAGGGACGACTTATTACGCTGGCGTCGATGCTAGTCTGGATATTGATGTAAGACCCACTGTTGCTTCTCCCGTGGTCGATCAGGGAGCAGCACTCAACGGCGAATACAAATACGATTTGCTGGGTGTCGATCAAACGCAATTTGGAACAGGTTGGGAGATGGGAGCGTTTTCGTTCGTGCCGGAATATGCGGGGCGAGTGAGGTGAGGCAGGCTCTGGGCGTTAGGCTCTAGGATTCGCTCGCGACAGTGGTCACAGGCACGGAGCGTGTTCGGTTCCTCAGTTCTCGGTTCTTAGTTTTCAGTTCTCAGTTTCTTCGGACTTACTTGAGCTAGCGACAGCATCCATTCATTCGCAGTTTCTCTCTCATGAAAATATTTTTGACGATTTTAATAACCGCTTCG
Source organism: Terriglobia bacterium (assembly GCA_963791575.1). GTDB lineage: Bacteria > Acidobacteriota > Terriglobia > Terriglobales > Acidobacteriaceae > JAOAPG01. The sequence continues at coordinate 419,525 of CAWBSY010000001.1, forward strand.
GCGGCCTGGGGACAGTCTGTCTATACGGGCACCTCGACCAGCGCGGGTTCTGCGACTTGGGGATCTTCAGGGCAAAGTGGATTGCCATGCGGACCACCAGCTTATCTGTGTTCGCGTAGCGACACGGTTCTGAATTCACTGGTCGATCCAAACAATACCAATGCGAAGCATCCACCGCTGCTGGCCGCGCCGGGGCAATCGACCGCTTGCGGCAGGTCACAGTGTTGGGGCGGCAATTTGGGCTCGGGTGTGGTGGCTGCCGACTCCTTCTATAACGGCAATCGGATGCTGCGAGTTACGGACTCGGCGACGAATGTCGCCAATGACAGTTACGTGACCCGGTCTTCGGCAGAGACTACGCAGACCAATTATGACGGGAGCGTGTTCGGAGTATTAGAGCGAAGCAGCTTTCGTTGCCTATTTTCCTTTGATCGGCTGGCCTGGGCATCCCCGAGCTGTGCTGCGGGAGGGACAAGTTGCCAAGCTGCTACGAAGCAGGTGTGCATGCAGGGGCCGAGCTCGGTCCCAACCGGCTTTTGTCTTTGGAACTTCGGCGGCAGACACACTCGCGATGTATGCGTTCAACGACAAGTCGCAGCAGATTGAGCGCTGGATATTGGCGAAGGGATCGCCATGGACGGTTACGCTTGATCCGAATTGGCCGACCACAGGTGCGAATGGAGTGAACGTGGCAGCTTCGAATTGCCTGGGTACGATGTTTACGCCATGGACGCAGTTCGGAAACTTCGCGGTGAGTGGCGACGATACCCGATTCACGGCAGAGATGAGAACCTTTGGTGGATCACAAGACGAAGGCGGGTTAATTGTGGTGTGGGACAAGACCAAAGGTTGCAAATGGATTGATGTCCGGAGAATGGCAATGTCTACGGGTTGGAATAATCCGACTGCGGTGTCGGCTGATCCGACTGGGGACTACAAATTGGGGTCGCCTTCGGCGCCAACGGGGATTGGGACGTCAGGCGGAAATTTGGTGAGTGGGCATCAGTATGCAATTCAATATTCGTACACGCTGCGGAATGGAATCACGCAGGCGCCGACAGCAGGCGATATTGGAGAAACCGACGGATCGCCATTCACTCTGGTTACTTTGAGCGGCGGACAGGGGTCAATGGCGCTGACAGCTCCTGGTGCTCCTCCTCAGGATCGCAACCGGCAGCGGCCACGATTACTCCTACTGGCTACAACGTTTACATGTGCGATAACACAGCGAGTCCCGGATGCGTTCCGAGCCGTCAGACTGTGGATCAAGCTCCACTGCCGGTTTCCAATTGACTTGTTCGGCTGCGGCCGGGAACGCAGGGACAACTTACTCCTATATCTATTATGTCGTGGTTCGGAATAGCCCCACGTTAAATTTTGCGAGTAGCGATTTGATTTGCACCGTGCAGACGGCGAATCCGGTCAGCACGACGAATCCAAATTCAATTTCGTGGACAGCGTCGACCAGCGCGAACGTTACGAATGAACTGTTTCGCAATACTCGCGATGGCCGAATTTATCGCGGGACGGGGACGAGCTTCACCGATGATGGCAGTGCAGGTCCAACATCGGTTGTACCCGAAGCGGTGCAGGGAGTATCGGTCAATACAACAATCAGCAGTATCGCGACTGGCGGAACTCAAGCTTATACAGGATTGCAGGCTACTTCAGGATTTTATATTCACAACGACAAGATGGATATGAGTGGGAATCCAATCGTCATCACTTCCACGGCAATTGCTGCGAACCTGGGATTCCACGTAGCACCTCACTTCTGGTATCCAGATGTGACTGCTGCGTGCAATCCGTAATATCAACCTTGTCCTTATAACGTTTACAAATCGATCTGGTGCCGAAAGCATGCGGGGGGCGTCGGGGAGAAGGCTACCAAGGCGAACTTCGGCAGCCAGTAGTCAAGCTCTCTGGATTACGAGTTCGCAGGCCTCCGGAGACTACCAACATTACGAAGGCCGATGACGATAGTGGTTGCTCGAGCACGAATCCGAAGTGCCAGTTCGCTTCTCACGAAAGTTGGTAGTGAGTGCCGGGATGCCTTACCGGTTCCCGATTGTAATAGTTACGCCGGTAACTGCGTATGGCTCGGCTAGCTGGCCGACGACTTTGTATACCAGCGAATTGGTCGGAATTCCGATGAACCCGGCGTTTAACCCGGTGCGGTCGGATGCTTTACAGCAATGGAAATGAAATAACGCGATTCTATTCGACGCCGCGATGCGCAGCTACTCAGACGGGCGACTATGCGATTTGCTCGACGGACTGGACGTACTGGAATTCGAATTCCGACGGCAGTCCTGGTTATGGCGGATTTGGTGATACCAGCGGAAACGAAACGTGCGATCCGAGTTGAATCCGCTTACTCAGGAACGGCAGCGTGCAGAGTGGATGTTGTCCTTTACGAATTGCGATGAAGGAGGGTATCAGTGATCGGCGACATTTTATTGTTGCAGCGTCTAGGCGCCGCTTTGGAATTTCGGCCTCGATGCTCGCGCGTGTTGCCAAAAACCAGGGGTGGATATACGAGGGTTCGACGGTCGAGGTTTATGGTTAAGGGGATTTCAAGTGCGGATAAGGACAAACAGCCGTTTCGGTTGAAGCCGAACCGGGCGCGACGGGAATTTTCACGGAGTTGCACTAAACGTAATAGCATGCTGAAGGCTCGACAAATGGGAATGGACGAGTTATGTCGCGGCGCATTTTTTATCCAAACGATGATCCAGCCGGGAACAGTAACGGTGCAGGTGGCACATAATCAGGATTCGGCAGAAGAGATTTTCCAGATCGTGCATCGCTTTTGGGAGAATCTGCCCGAAGGCATGCGGAGGGGCGCGCTTGTGCGATCGCGCGCCAGCATCCGCCAGATTGCTTTTCCGCGACTCGATAGCGAGTACCGGATCGCAACGGCGGCGGATGCGAACGCTGGCCGCGGGATGACCATCCACAATCTGCATTGCTCGGAGGTAGCCCGCTGGCCGCGGGATGGAGAGGAATCACTGGCGTCGTTGCGCGCGGCGGTTCCAGAAGATGGGAACATCGTAATCGAGTCGACTCCCAACGGAGCGGGAGGCGTGTTCTACGAAGAATGGCAGCGTGCGAGTGAAACCGGCTACGCTCGCCACTTCTTTCCATGGTGGTATGAGGGGGCATATCGGAAGGAAAAGCTGGGTTCTTTGGACGCTTTGACTGCGGATGAAGAGGAGTTGGCGCAACGATATGGATTGACAAACGAACAGCTGGCTTGGCGAAGAATCAACCGGGCTCAGCTACGCGGATTGGCTGCACAGGAATATGCGGAGGATCCGGTGTCTTGTTTTCGGGCTTCGGGGGAATGCGTATTTGATTTGGAATCGATTGACCAAGCTCATCGCGCGAGCGCTGAAGCATTCGAGGTGCGGGACAACGACCGGCTTGTCACCTGGTTTCCGGTCCAAACGGGCAAGCAGTACGTGGTTGGAGTTGATCCTGCGGGCGGCGGTACGGAGGGCGATTACGCGTGTGCGCAGGTGATCGAACGCAGTACCGGGATTCAATGCGCCGAACTGCACGGACATTTTCCGCCGCGAGAGCTTGCGAGCCGAGTCGCTGAATTAGCAAAAATTTACCACGATGCATTGCTGGCCGTGGAACGAAATAATCATGGCTATGGAGTTCTGGCGCATTTGCGAACACAAGGAGTGCTGAATATTTTTCGAGATGGCGGCCAGGATGGGTGGCTTACGTCCGCGGTGAGTCGGCCGGCAATGATTGAGAATTTGGCGGCGGTGCTGGCGGTGCAGCCGGATTTATTTCAGAGCACCAGATTTTTGAATGAGTGCCGGACTTTTGTTCGACATCCTGATGGCAGTTCAGGAGCGATGGCTGGCACGCATGACGATTGTGTTATGGCTATGGCCATTGCGATGGGTGCAAGGCGAAAGGCAGTCGGGGATATTTCATACAAGGCCACGCTCGAGTTGGCGAGCCTCCCTTTTCGGCGGGGAGGATCTGAAGTGGGACTTTCCGTGAATTGCACAGGGTAGTGATGTTTAGCCGTCACATCCAGTTCGGTTGCGTATGGATTACGATGTCGTGCTTTTCCAAATTGGAACTCGCGCAGATTGGCTGTCGTTGCCGTCCAACACGTTCGGCGGATGCGGGGTGGGGCGCAAGGGCACATGATGCGCTGCTCCGATGGGTATTTCTATGTCGTGAAGTTCCGGAATAACCCGCAGCATTTGCGCGTGTTAGCGAATGAACTGCTCGCTACTCGGTTGGCTGAAGGCGCTGACTTGCCGGTGCCAGCGACCGAAGTAGTGGAAGTGGGAGAGTGGCTGGTGCAACATACTCCGGAATTGAATATCCAATTGGCGGGTAGCACGATCCCATGTCAGGCAGGATTGCAATTCGGATCGCGGTACGTGGTGGATCCTTTAGAAGGGCAGGTGTTCGATTATCTTCCGACAGAGATGCTCGAACGGGTGCGCGATCGCGAATCATTCGCAGGAATTCTGGTCATAGATAAGTGGACCGGGAACGCGAATGGACGGCAGGCAACATTCTGGCGGAAGATGCGGGAACGGAAATATACGGTGACGTTCATCGATCAGGGATATTGCTTCAATGCTGGCGAATGGACATTCCCGGATTATCCTCTGCGCGGCGTTTATGCGCGAAATGAAGTTTATGCCGATGTAAATGGATGGGAAGTCATTTGAACCTTGGCTTTCGCGAATCGAAGAGATGAAAGACGATGTGATTTGGAATGCGGCGGGAGAGATTCCTCCGGAATGGTATGGAAGCGATTGGAGTGCTCTCGAGAAGTTGACGCTTGCGCTGCTGAATCGGCGGTCGATGGTGCGGGAGTTGATCACGGCGTTCAGGACATCGCCGAGAAGGCCGTTTCCGAATTGGCGAGAAGATGCGTGAGGGAAGTTGTTTGTCAGTTCGCAGTTGTCGGTTCTTAGTTCTCGGTTGAGGTGAGCTGGGTCAGGGCATTTGTGTACCGGGCGGCATATTTTCTTATCGAGAGTAGTCGAGCTTCGCTCGACGGACAGCCGAGGGCGGCTATCCCTACGTTCTTCAAATAACAAAAAATCAAAAACATTATGAATATTACAGAGAAGTTGCGCGGCGCTATGCGCCGGATCGCCGGCGTGTCTTTGAACTCGGACGGAGCGCAAGGCAAACGGCGGACGGTTGCGATGCCATCCATCCTTAACACTTACGGGCCGAGGGCTGATGCTTTTCCCAAGCCCACACCGATCAACCTGCGGCGTTTCGCGGAGACTCCAGTGGCGCGCAAGGCAATCAACACAATTAAAGACCGCATTGCGGGAATGCGTTGGCGGGTGCAACCGCGTCCAGGGCGCGGTTCAGCGTTAGCTCCTGACGCTGAAATACGGATGCAGATTCTGACTGACAACTTTGATGCGCCGAATCCCGATGATTCGTTCCGTTCGATGTCTGAGCAGGTGCTCGAAGACATTATCGTCGGAGGATTTGGTGCAATCGAACTCGATCTCACCAATGATCCGCAGCGACCTCTCGCCCTGTGGCCGGTTGATGGCGCGACTATTCGCATGAAGACCGATTGGGATGGACTACCTGGATCGGCGCGGTATGTGCAGGTCACGGGGAAGTCTGGTCCGGAGGGAAACATCATTCTCAATGATGATGAGCTGATTTATATCCGGCTCAATCCGCGGACGCACACGCCATTTGGATTGGGACGTCTCGAAGTTGCATTCGAATCGATCAACGCATTTTAGGCGCGCATCGCTATGCGGGCCGTCTCGCGTCGAATTCCGTGGTTGAGTACGCGCTTTGGTTGCAAGGATTGACGCCCGATCACCATGAACGGCTGATCAGGTGGTGGCAGGATGAGATTGAAGGCACCGGGCGGGTGCCAATTTTTTCCGTCGAAAATAAACCGGAGGTGTTGCGATTCGGTGGTGGGACCGATGCTGATCTGCGTTTGCAGTGGCAAGAGTTCTTGCTCAGGATCATCGCCGATGCTTTCGATCTTCCCCCGCAATGCGCTGGGGCTGGAGCGGGATGTAAATCGCTCGACAGCCGCAGAGATGAATGATCAGGCGTTCCGGCAAGCGATCGTGCCGACGGCGCGGTTGCTCGCGGAACACCTGACACGGGATGGCATCGGGAAAAAACTTGGATGGCATGATCTGGAATTTGTTTTCACTGACGTTGACTCCGGCGGAAGCGAAATGGAAGAAGCGCAGATCCAGGACATTCTCATCAAGAACGGAGTGCTGACGGTGAATGAGGTGAGGCGGATGAGGGGATTAACACCATTATAGAAGGCGATGCTGCGTGAAGTATTTGGTTAAGGTAGGGGTCCCTTCGACGCGAGATTCGTCGGTCAGCGAACGAATCTCTTGCTCAGGATGACAGCAGGTTATGTATGCGAGGTAGGCGGTTGGTGAGGAAAAACAGCTAAATCCAAAAGAAGGTACAGATCACAACTCAATGATGAATATCGAACTGGAATCGATGGCGATTCAAATGCCGCCTTTCGCGGGGCATCCGAATCGAGAAGCGTTTCGTGGAGTGCTTACGCTGGTGGATGTGGTGTCCGACAAAGCGCCTTCGGGAGCACGCGGTCATCGGGTTGTACTTACTCGCAATGCCGCCGAGACCGCGCTGGCGTCCCTGATCGGTATGGCGCTGGACTATTCTCCGTCGCTCGACCGGCACGATGCGCAAAGAAAAGTCGGCGTGATCACGAGCGCGGAGATCGTCGGAAAGAAACTCGAACTTGGCGGATATCTCTTCGCCAAAGATTTTCCAGAGATTGTGAGGGAAATTGAACGCGGCGAGAACTGGCCTGTCTCGGCAAGTGCGGGGAAATATTCGCGTCCTGGTGGTTGCCTGGGGATGTCGTATGAAATAGCGGACGCACGAATAGCTGATACCAAAGCAAAAGTCTGGACGTTAACGAAAGTCACGTTCACGGGCGCCGCGATTTTGCGGCGGGACAAGGCTGCATACCGGGATACCTGGATCGAATTGGGGTAGGTAAATTCTTGAATAATTTGAAAGGAGAGATTCATGGATCAAGAAATCACGCATCAACTTGCATCAACGGCAGAAAAGCTGGCCACCGCGGCCGAAGCACTCGATCGCGTTTTGGGGAGGCTTGATGCTCAACAGGAAGCATTGAACGCCAAAGTAGATCGAATCGTCGCTGCGGTCGAAGAAAGTCCCTTGGAACTGGAGGCCGAAGCAGGTCGAGATACTGAGAAGACGCGACAGCTCGAAGTCAGAGTGGCAGAGCTGGAAAAAACAAACGGAGATCTTAAGGCGCAGGCGGCGCGCATGACTCGGAAAACTCTGTCCCCTCTAGTAACAGCACTGTTGGGTAAGAAAGCGCGGAACCCGGAGACAAGCTTGATTCCGCGATGTTGGACAAAACTCTCCAGGCACTCAGCATTGAGCAGCGAATTGCTGTGAAGGCGGAGATGGCCAGGGCAGGAATGATTGGGTAGAGGCGGGATTTAGGCTTCGGGCTCTAGGCTCTAGATTTCACAATTGCTTTTCTCATTGGCATGACTTCGGTCGTGCCTTTTTTATTGGTTCTGAGATTGGGTTCCGAAATCGACGGTAAGGATAGCCGTCTTCACATTCGAATTGCAGAAGCAACACAAATCAAAACTAAGGAGAGCACATGAAGGGACAATTTGTGGATTTGTATGCGTCGGCTGATTTTCTTGGGCCAGGCGCGGTGGAAGTCGATCGCTACCAGACGGAGATCTTCGACATCGTGCGGCGTCGGGGAGCGTTTGGGCAAAGGATCAAACAGGTGCCGGCCACGGGGCATCCTTCGCGATTCTTTGAAGAGACGGCGATCAATGCGCCGACGGCGGCGCAGGCATTTGTCGATCCGCGAAACATTGCTCCGGTGGTGGGGTCGCCAACTCGAATTGAGCTGGCGGTGCCGCTGAAGGCGCTGGTATCGCAACTCAACTACAACCTGTTCGACCTGGAAGTGACGGCGCAACAAAGCCAGTTTGCTTACTTGCAGGCGAAAGACCTGGCGGATTCGGTGGATGGACTGCTGCGCACGCACGATGTGGCGCTGTGGAACGGCAACGATACTTCGCTGAGTTCGCCGACGACCACGCAATACTTCGGCGTGATCGGGCAGATTGTGGCGGGCGGCAATACGACGACGATTGGAGCCACAGCGAGCATTGTGGACGGAATCAAGACCACGGTGGCAAACATGGTTGCGAGTTCGTCGTATGCGGTGCGACCGACGGCGATCTATGCCAATCCGGTCACGCTGGATTTGATCGACAAGGAAATGAAGACGGAATACAACGTGGTGCTTAACACAGTGGAGATCACGGCTGGACTCCGAGTGAAGGCGCTGACCACGCAGGCTGGCGAGTTGCCGTTGATTCCGGACTGGGCAGTTCCCTATACTGCGGGATCGCCGGGAACGTATCCGGCGTACATCATCACCGAGGATCTGATCGAGTATCACTGGCTGAGCGATCCGAATCCTCGGGTATTCAAGCTGGGATTGCCCAATGCGTTGACCCAGCAGATGGTGGTGGTGAAGTTCGGCGCACCTGTGGTGAAGGGGGCGAACTTCGCGCATTTCCAGGTGAACGTGCAGCGGTAGGGAAAACAGTCGTTGGTCGTTAGTCGTTGGTCGTTGGAATCGCTTTGTGCCAAGGACCAACGACGGACGGCCAACGACATCGTTTTTCGACATCTGAGAACTGAGAACTCTTATGAATTATCTGGCGACAACGGATTATCTGACTTACGGGCTGGATGTGGCGACGGATCCATCGTGGATTACGGCGGCTTCGGCCATCATTGATGCGCATTGCCGGCGGGTGACGCTGGGCGTGAACCAATATGAGGAGCGGTTGAAGATGCCGCCGGAATTGAACACGGTGCGCGTGAGCTATTTGCCCATGGTGACGGTGGCGCCGGCGACTACGCCGATTGTTACGTTGCAGGGGCGGTATGCGATGCCACGAAGAGGGGAGTGGGCGACAGAGATGAGCCTGGAATTTGCGCTGGATTTTCGCTGCCGGGAATGTGGACGGCGATAGATCCAAAGGCGATCGACATCTGGGCGGGCAGCGGAGAGATTACGTTTCCGGTGAATAGTGTTGGGATTGACCTTCAACGAAGTGGATGTGGTGTACAACGCGGGCTTCAGCACGATTGCCGAGCCGGTGCAGGTGGCGTGCGCGCAGATTGTGAGAAATGCGCAGGCCACCCCGGGTCTGAATGTGAAGTCCGGCGAGATTGACCGCATGCGGCTGGAATATTTTGCGGGCACACTGTCGATCAAACGGTGCAGGTTTGCTGGCGCCATATGTGGCGCAGAAAGTAGGGTGAGTATGCTGGACCCACAAGCGCAAACCGGAGTTAGCGGCACGGCGGTGTTGCGAGCGGGGATGCCATGCTGCGGGCACTTGGTGGAGATGAAATCACATTGCTGTTTCCATTGGTCGCTTTGCCGAATGATCCCAGCGTCGAATTGGGAATGGTTGACCCAGGGGTTGAGGAAGTGCGGTTTGGTCCTGTTATTCGGAACCTTGCGGTTCCAAGTTCAGGACCGAGGCAACGGCTGGAATTCCTGTTGTCGGGGTCAGCTGTGACTGCGGAGCTGGCCGCTCGCAACGTAGCGTCGGCACAGGCCCTCTTCGCCAGTGCCTTGGGGATTATGTATGACGGTCAGCTTTTTCATATCGACGGCATTACGACCGAACATTTTGCCGGGGCAGCATATCTATTCCGGCTAGTCGGAGTGGAATAAACCGCGTACAGAGTTTTTTCTGGTGAGTTCAACTTATGCAATTTACAAAAGATAGTTTTTACATGACGTTGCTGGAACGGTTGGTGGCGTTGGATCCGCAACGCATGGTCACTCTAAACGGAGCTACCCGGCCAGCGCTGATTGTCGCCGAAAATGAACTGGTGATCCCGGTTGAGCCACTGCCGGAGTCTTTCTATGTCGAATGGGGAGCGGCGGAAACGGTGAAACGGCAGACAGGGAACCGCGCCTTATTTGCAATGGACTGCGTAATTTCATATCACACCTTTGGTTCCGTACAAAGTGGTGTAGATCGTGGGCGGACATTGACGGCACTGGATATGGAATTGATCAGCATCTGTCAGCCGTCGAGAAGCTCGAAGAGAGATTACACGCAAGCTCCCAGTGTCGATTTGGGTACGAATATTTTGTGGACTGCTCCGGTGCTTGGAAAGATTGCCGGCAGCGAGGCGCTCAAGAATGAAGGCCTGCCCCGAGGCACGGAGGGAGTACGACTGGAGCGCAGTGCAACTCTAAAAGTTTTCTTCTTTTCCGAGGTGAACTTCTCATGAGTACCTTACCTGTGCGAGCCGCCATGCTTCCTGACGTCCCGGCGAGTGCGAGCTTATTTTGCGCCCATCAATCGGGTGACGGGTGCGCCGAGTGTGTTCGATCCGGGGTAAGTATGGGCGGTTTCTGCTGGATGCGCCGCCGTCCCCCTGGCTTGATCTAGGTTGGATCGAAAGTTTCCAAGATTCTGCGGAACTAGCACGCAACCATTATGGACTGGCAGCAAGCGAGCGCCTTCAAGCCAGTTCCACGGACCGGTGGATGTTCGCATTGAGTTCGATTTTCGAGAGTGGGGGAAATTGCAAATGGCTTTGGCGGGCGGATCGGAACATATGAACGTTCTGGCTTCCATTCCCCAGGCGAACGCACAGCCTTCAGGTGGGACGTGTCTGCAGGCTGTGGCATCGCTGCCAGGTTCTACAGCGAGCGAAATTATTGTCGGTGCGGGAGCGGTCGGCGCATTCGCGCCGGGAGATCTGATTGCGATTGACGCCGACTATCAGCAACAGACTGGAGATGAAGGCACGGGAATTTCTGCCGCTTATGTAAACAATCCAACGGATGTGAATCAGGATGCGAATTACATTCGCCGAGTAACCTTCAACATCGGACGTGTCGCGCAACTGACCCAGACCTCTTTACTACTGGCTCAACCGCTTTTAGGAGGCGCTCCACCCGTAGCTGCAGGAGTTCAGAAAGTGGTGGCATTTGTCGATCGTGAGGGCGGAGCATTTTTCCAAGAGTGGTCGGGGCTCTTTATTGCAGAAGAGGATTCCGGTGGACGAGTCTGCTTTCACTATCCGCGACTCAGCCCCACTACTTCGCTTGAGACTTCGATGCCGCGCGATTCTGGGACGACGGTGCAGACGCGAGCGCCGAAAACGTTTCAACGAGAAGAAACTATAGAAGTCGCGCAGCCTATCGCGTGCTTGGCATTGCGAGCCGCCTTTCAGGCGATGCCGCATGTTGACGAGAACGATGGTCAGGTAGTCGTCTGTTATCGCAGCTACTTCCCGGCTGCTCTGGCCGCTCTGTACTAAGCGATAACGTAAATCTCGGCCCACTGCTAGTGACGGCTTACAAGCCGAGCACCTACGAAACCTGCGATTCTAGTTTTAGTTCTATCTACTACTGAAAGCTCTATCTGGTGGGGTAGCGAAAAAAAGCGAGTACAGCACTGGCGAGAAACAGCTCTCTTCAAATCACATGAAACTACAAATTGACAATCACGATGGTTATGGGCTGCGCGATTATACCGGCGCAATCGACGGCACACAAGGTCCCGAGGTGATTCGTAAACTCAATCAGGTTTCCGAGTTACACGTCAGCTTGGTAGCGGATACCTCTGACTTTGTGGTGCCAGTCGTTGGAGCTCGCGTGATACTGGGACAAAGGAACGGAGAAGATCTGTTTACCGGATACCTCATGCAACCACCCGCTTTCGAATATCTGGGTTGGACAGAGCGTGGCCCGCGATATCGGTATGACTTGTTGGCCCAGGGGGACGAAATCTGCTGGACGAAAAACGATTGCCGGAACGCTCCCCTTTTGTTGAACGGAGCGCCGGAAACGCGCTCCGGCAGTTGACCCAGGATGCGGTGCCCGGCCTGCTTGATATGAGCGGCGTACAGGATGCCGACCCATTAGCGATATATGCCCCGGATCCACAGAAGAGTTGGTCGCAGCAAGCTGGCGAGATCGCAATCCAAGGGCGCGGCATTTATCGAGGGATAAATGGCACTTTGATTTTTGCTCCCGTCGGAGTTGCCAGCACACATTGAACGAGAGTGACAGTACCTTTTCGCCGGGAGGGGCTGAAGCTCCAGTTGGGGAACACTGTCATTAATGATTTCACCGTAATTGGCGAGATAGAGCCTCAAGCCTATGTTCGAGATTATTTTGTCGGTGACGGGCTCAGCACACGATTCTATCTTTCGCAAAAACCGTTCACGAAGAGTAATCAAACGTTTGTTAACGAGGAGTACGCAGGTTTGACGTTGGACTCTACGCGATGGATAGCGACAGATCCCGCGCATGCGGTCAGCGTAGCGAGTGGAAAACTGCAGGTCGCGGGTGGAACGGGCAGCGATGGCGGCACGGTTGTTCAATTTGTCGAAAAGATTGAATTAGGCGGGGCGACAGTGCTGCAGCATGGCGATGTCCTATTCAGCGCGGCATCAAGCGGGGTTGTCGGAGGCTTGTATTCGGGGCCAATTTCGCTGGCTGGCTGCCTTGCAGGGTTTCTAATCACCCCAAATGGAACGAGCACCAATATTCAGGCGCTTATATCCGGCGCGGCGATAAACACGGTTCTGAACACTATCGCGGGACATCATTATGTTTTGACGACTCGTCTTTATTCGCTGGAGATCTTCCGGCGGCAGCAGATTTTTCATTCGTCGATGCATCCCGCCGGCAACGGAGTTGGTGGCGCAGAGGTCAGCGCTAATGTCCGAGTCGTTTTGGAAGCTCATGATATTGATCCCGCGAATCCAGGGTCTCAAATCGCTCCTTCGGTCGTTCTCTATGACGGTGTTTTGTCGGCAGCGCCCGATTTTTGTACATATGCATTGGTGAACGCGTCGAACCTTCATTGTTCAATTGCCTTCACGCGCCTCATTCGTCCTGTGGACACGGAAGTCCGCAGCGCACTGCCGGGCCAAAGCTATGTCACTCGCCTCGTGGGGGCTCTTTCCGATGGCGCCGAGTGCAACACAACTTCGAGTGAACTGACATTCTTCTCTGCACATGTTCCCGCTAGCAATCAGTTAATCCAAGTGCATTATCGAGGCCTAGGCAGGGCTTTAGCGCGGGTTACGAATCCGACGAGCATCGCTGCCTTCCAAAGCGGAGTCGATAACGGAGTTCATGGAACTGTGCGGCATGTGAAGCGACCGCTCGCTCGTACTGCGATGGATTGCGAGAATGCGGCTTTGACATTGCTGGAAGATGCGGCGGGAAACGCGTGGACAGGAGAATACGAGGTCTGGAGCGATTTTTTGCCGAGTGCGGCTACGGATGTTTTTCCGGGGGATGCCATTCAGATTAATGTGCCGTCTCGCGGAGCGGTGTTTCAGGCCATAGTACGTGAGGTGGACATCACTCTCAAAGATCTTGCAAACGAACATAGCACCTACAAGATCAAGTTCGCGCAGGACGGCGCGAAAACTCTTTCCTTCGAATTTGAAACTGCAAAAATTGCAACCGCCCTGGACTTACTCGCTGTGACAAACACTCAAATAGGAACAGTTTTTTTATCCAGCTTGACTGCGGCACAAGTAACTCTGGTTACTTCGACGACTATAAGTGTCGACGTCGGGGTTACGCCGATCAGCGGCGGAGGCGTGGAGGTTCGATGGAGCGACTCCGGGTGGGGGCCCGACAATGACCGCAATCTTGTTGGCCGGTTTGCGACACAAAACATAACGCTGCCGCGATTAGGAAAAGTGCAAACATACTTCCTGCAACAGTATGACAATTCGGTGCCGCCGAAGTATTCCAGGTATTCGGGCGCGCTCCACGTTGATTACCCGTTATGAGGACCTCTACGGAAGAAGGGCGTCATGGAAATGCAGGCAAACAGCCGCTGGTCGTGCGTGTAACTGATAACGATTTTCAATGCACAGTGCTGGAAAAACTAGGCCGGCTCGAAGCCAAGATGGACATGCTGGTTGGCAGTGCACAGCCTGGCAGGATGAAGCAAGCAGAAGATCGCCTCAATACGTTAGAGCGAAATGATATTCGACGGAGTGTCTATGACCGGTTGGTCAATGCGGCAATCACGATGGCGATTAGCGCTGCCATTGCGATGCATGATCGCTGGTGGAAGTAAGAACCAGGTGTCTCAGTTCAGTTTGCAGGTTCAGTTCCTAGTTCTCAGTCTCGTCTGAAATTAATCAATCGCTAACCAATAAGGAGAAGTCATGGATTTTTTCAGTAAATTGCTACAGGGAATCGGTTTTCTGCCGGCGATCATTACGGGGATTGAAGGATTGTTCACCAATCGTCCGGGCACGGAGAAACAAGCGGCTGCAATTTCGTTTATTCAGACCGCCATCTCAATGGGCGAAGCGGTGGTCAGCCGTCAAATTACGGACGAGACAAAATTCAAAGATGGGTTGAGCCAGATCATCAATGGAATAGTCGAGTGTTTGAACGCGTCATCATGGGCTAAGACTGCGAAGCAGCCTTAGCTTTAGTTCGAAATTCTATCCGACTTCCTCGCTCCAATTCTCGAGAATCTTCTTTACTAAAGCCATGTATTGATCGGCGACGGCTCCGTCAATGAGACGGTGATCGTATCCAAGCGTCAAATGTACGAGAGACCGGATAGCGATCGAGTCATTTCCGTGTTCGTCAGTGACGACGACGGGAGCCTTGGTGATCCCACCGACACCCATGATCGCAGAATTAGGCTGATTGATGATTGGCAAGCCGAAGACTGCTCCGAATTGGCCGGGATTGGTGACTGTGAAGGTGGAACCCTCCACTTCTTCGGGCTTCAGCTTCTTCGACCGGGCACGCTCACCGAGATCACTGATGCCACGCTGCAATCCAAGAAAGTTAAGTTCGCCCGCGTTCTTCAGGACCGGTACTATGAGTCCCCAGTCGAGCGCGACCGCAATGCCTATATTGATGTTGCGGTGGTAGCGAATGTTGTCGCCGTCGAGCGAAGCGTTCACGATCGGAAATTGCTGTAACGCAATGATCGCGGCTCGAACGAAAAACGGCATAAAGGTTAGACGCGCGCCGTGCCGCTGCTCGAAGCCTGACTTCATCTTGTTACGCAAGTGGACAATTCTTGTGATGTCCACTTCAAACATGCAATGCACATGCGCGCTCGTGCGGCGGGATTCGATCATGCGCTCGGCAATGATCTTCCGCATTTTGGTTAGTGGAACAACGTCTCCGGGAATGGCGGCCGGTGCCGGCGTTGCGAACTTAGCGGCGGGTGGCGCGGAGGGAGTGGCAACTGGAGTTGGAACAGCCGTTCTCGACGCAGCGACTGCAGCGGGCTGTGCCCCTTTGCCTTCGACGAAAGCGAGAATATCCTGTTTGGTTATGCGGCCACCAAGGCCAGTTCCTGCGACCTGAGACAGGTTCACATTGTGCTCACGTGCCATTTTCCGTACGAGAGGTGAGGATCGCGCGTGTTCGGACTCTTCGTCTGAGGATTGTTCCTCCTCGGTTGGAAGTGTGGCCTCAGCCTTCTTTTCGGATGACGCTGCTACAGCCGCTTGAACTGGGGCTGGAGCGCTTGCGGTGGACGTTGCAACGGCTTCGCCATCAGAGGAGATCGTTCCTACGACTGTATTTACTTGTACAGTCGATCCCTCTTCGACCTTAATGTCCTGGAGTACGCCGGATGCTGGGGCTGGAATTTCGGCATCAACTTTGTCGGTCGAAATTTCGAAGAGCGGTTCATCGCGCTGAATTTTGTCGCCGGGCTTCTTGAGCCACTTGGTAATGGTTCCTTCAAAAATCGATTCGCCCATCTGGGGCATGACGATATCAGTCGGCATAAATCCTTTTCCGCGCTCTACGGAGTTTTTCGAGACGAGAGCAACCCTAGATTATAGCGAAAGATCAAGAGAGCGGGTTAGCACGGAAGACGGCAGCGCTTATTCTCTTCAGTGTTAGTGTTTGTGCTCTTCTCCGCCTTCTTTGCCCGGCTGAGGGGCTACGCCGAAGGACTTCTTCCAATACTCTTGCGCTCCAGGCGGTAATTTTTCAATGCGAGATAAAAATGCCGTGACCTTCCACATTTGGGGTTCGGACAGAACCTTGCCCCATGCGGGCATGCCTGTATAACGAACTCCAGTTCGCACGGCATAAAAAATATGCCACTCGGGATCATCCAGCGGATCGAGAATAAATTGCGGCGGTGGCGGGTAAAAAGATTTCTCCAAAGGGCTCGGCTTCTGGTCGAGTGTGCCATGGCACAGAGAGCAGTTCATGGTGTAAATCTTCATGCCTTCAATTAGGTTGTCGTCGGTGGGCGGCACCGGGTTGTTCAAATGTGGCGCGTGACGATCCATGGAAGCATCCATCGCTGACATTGCGAGGTGAGTTTCGATGCGAGGCGGGGTTGCGTCGGCAGTGGTAGGCATGTATCCAAAAGTAAGAAACGCCAAGCCCCCGAGCACAAGAACGAGCAGTGTAACGATGACTCCGAGAATGAAGTTACGCATTATTCCTCCGATGCGTGGCACTCTTAGGTCAGTAGCCCAGCATCTGCAGGTCCGGAAAAAAATGGACGTTTTCAACTCAGAAAATTCAATAAGCTTTCAACTTGCGGGCTTCCCGCACTACGTCGCTTACCTTTGGCAAAAAATATTCCTCTTGCGGCGGAGAAAATGGCACTGGCGTATCAAGCGCAGTGATGCGAACAATGGGCCCGTCCAAATCGTCAAAGGCTTCTTCGTTGATGATAGCTGCTAGCTCCCCGGCAATTCCTCCGGTGCGAACATCTTCATGCAGCAGGATAACTTTGTTTGTCTTGCGAACTGTCTCTGCAATGGCTTCTCGATCAAGCGGCGCAAGCGTCCGAAGATCGACGATTTCTATATCAATGCCTTCTTTAGCGAGAATATCAGCGGCTTCGCTGGCCACATGGACCATTGCGGCATAAGTGATGATGCTCAGATCGCGGCCTGCCCGAACAATGCGCGCTTTACCGAGTGGCACAACGTAGTCTTCAGCCGGGACTTCTTCTTTAATCCGGCGATAAAGATATTTGTGCTCGAAGAAAATGACGGGATTGTTGTCGCGAATCGAGGCTTTGATCAATCCCTTAGCGTCGTAGGCGCTGGCCGGGCACACCACCTTCAATCCTGGTGTGTGGACGAAATACATTTCATTATTTTGCGAATGAAAGGGACCACCGTGCACGTTGCCGCCAGTCGGACCGCGCAACACCAACGGCGCTGGCGGTCCCCACAGATAGTGCGTTTTGGCGACCATGTTGGTGATCTGGTTGAAGGCGCAGCCGATGAAGTCCATGAATTGGAATTCGGCCACCGGTCTCATGCCGGTGAGGGATGCTCCGAAAGCGGCGCCCACAATGGCAGATTCGGCAATGGGCGTATCGATGACGCGCTCAGCCCCAAAACGATCAATGAATCCGTCAGTGACTTTGAAGGCGCCGCCATATATGCCAATGTCTTCGCCGAGACAAAAGACGGTAGGATCGCGTTCCATCTCTTCCCAAATGCCCTGGCGGATGGCTTCAAGATAAGTCAGCTGTGGCATGGCTTATAGATTCTAGTTCATCTCGCAGGATTTCTCAGATCGAGCTACGAAAGTTCAATCCTAGTCGGACGTTTGGGTCGAGCTTTCACCTTTTGGGCTGCGCCAGTTGGCACAAAGTCGCCTTCGTTACCTTGAGATAGTCTGTCGGCGCGACCAGAATCTGCATTCCGCGAATTCCGGCCGAGACGGAGATCCTATCGAACAATTGGATGCTTTCATCCACATAGACTGGATAATCTTTCTTGCCAGCAAATGTAGTGACCCCGCCGCGGATATATCCGGTGAGCCCTTGCAACTCTTTCACTGGGACTAATTGAATTTTACGATCTCCGGAAGCGACAGCTAACGCTTTGAGATCAAGCTCGGAATTGCCTGGAATCACGGTCATGCAAATTCCGTTGCGGTCTCCTCTAGCGACCAGTGTCTTGAAGACCTGCTCTGGGGGTAGTCCGATCTTCGCGGCTACGATTTCTGCATCGAGCTGTTCGGGGTCGACTTCGTACTCGCGCAACTCATATAGGATTCCCAGTTGCTCGAGAAGGCGAACGGCATTGGTCTTGTGAGCCACAGGCTATTTTAGGCTGAGTGGTTTATTCGCTCTCTGCGGCCCGTTTGCCGCCATCTTGCGGGAGTTCTATAGTTAGTGACGGAGGGTACGTCATGCTCCGAATGCTGCTGCACTGGTTGATCACTGCTCTAGCTGTTTGGGTTACGTCGCAATTGGTTTACGGATTCTATGTGAGTGGACCAGGAGCGGCTCTTATTGCGGCGATTGTCATTGGATTCGTAAATGCAACTCTAGGCTTGATTTTGAAGATCCTGACTTTTCCGCTGACCTTGCTCACCTTCGGGATTTTCTGGTTTGTTATCAATGCCATAATGATTGAAGTGGCTTCGCTGTTCGTGCCGGGATTTCGCGTGGCTGGCTTCCTCGCGGCATTCTGGGGCGGAGTAGTGCTTAGCCTGGTGAACATGCTGCTAAAGTGGCTGGTGCTGCCCACGAGAGAACGAGTCTGAGTGACAAATTTAGATCGGCACTTTAGTAACTCCGGAAGGATTTGCCTGACGATCTTAGGTGATACTCTTCCAGACCTCATATGATAAGCTCGTTCGAAATAAGCTTTGTTCCCGGATAATCAGCGGGACAATTCGGCTTTATTGGAAGTTATAACGGATAGCTACATCGCTGTTGTCGAGACCCTGGGATTTTCAGAATTTAGCTCAAGTAGTTTGGCGCGTATGTTGTTCGCAGCCCCCAGGTTTTCGCGAACAGCATATGCAAACCCGGTTAGTAGCGGCCATTTCCGCTGCCCTAGCATCCCCTAGGCGTTCACATAAGTTGACTACAAAGCTTTCTGTTGACGCAGTTGCTCATCAGTGCGTTGAGTGCACCGTCCCAGTAATCGTTTTGGGCGGCGGAATCACGGCTGCGGCCGTGCTCACGCTCTTGGCTCAAGCAGAAATTCCAAGCTACACGATCGCGCCACGAGGAGACTTCGTCGCGAGATCTCGCTGGCACAGAGATTTGCCGGTTTCGCGGCTTGAACCTGCAATCGATAACCTTGCGGAGTTTCTCGAACAGCTTCCCCTGGAACGTGCCGTACTCATGCCGTGCTCGGATGATTGGGCATTAGCTGTGGCCGCCTTACCAGGCAGACTGTTAGCTCGATTTCCTTCGAGCAGCCCTTCTGCAGACACACTCAACATCCTGGTAGATAAATGGCGACTGGCGGAAGTGCTCAAGCGAGAAGGCATAGCGCATCCTCGGACCTGCCTGATTCGTTCTTTTCAGGAGCTATCGAGTGTTAATAGCGACGAATTCCGCGGCGCGATTCTGAAGCCGTTATCTTCGGTCGAATTCGCTTACAAGTATGGGGTGAAAGGCTTCGTAGTTGAGAACCAGGACGAAGCGCTGATTGCGATGGGAAGAGCTGAATTTCCGATCATGCTTCAGGAATTCATTCCCGGTCCGCCGAGTGCTGGTTACTTCCTTGATGGATTTGTAGACAAGCGTGGCAAGGTTTGCGGTCTTCTGGCAAGGCAACGTCTGCGAATGAGCCCTCCGAAATTAGGGAATAGCACGTTGATGGTTACAGTCGAGCAAAGCGAAGTAGCGCCGGCGGCCGAGGCACTTAAACATCTACTCGGTGTGTTGAAGTACCGCGGAACTTTCAGCGCCGAGTTCAAGCGCGACGAGCGAGATGGGAATTTCAAGTTGTTCGAAATCAACGCCCGCCCGTGGTGGTATGTGGAGTTCGCGTCGCGATGCGGAGTCGATGTTTGCTCAATGGCTTATCGAGACGCACTCGGATTTCCGGTGGAAGCGGTAGGGAAATACGAAATCGGCCGTCGATGTGTCTTCTTCGTGCATGACCTGCGCGCCTGGAAAGAGCAACAGTTACCACGTGCGAGCTTGTGGTCCTGGATACATCCCTGGTTCGGTGCCGATGCCACCCCGTTTCACTGGAATGATCCTGCTCCGGCCATCGCTTACGCACGAAAATTGATCCGCGATAACAAAACTAAGCGAGTGCGCGAGAAGAACAATGAAGAACTGCAACGTCTCGCGACTCCTGTTCCGGCCAAATTTAAAACGATCTCTCAGTAGACTACTGGGAAGCGCAACGTTACTCCAGATTGAAAGGCGAACATCTTTTTTCTTGACGCTCTGCTTTTGCGAAGGCAAACTCAAAGCAACCGGATCCCTCCCCATAATCTCAGCTTTCTTGTTGGAGTCATTGAATGAATCACCTCGCCGCGTCGTTGATTGTCCAGATCTCCCTTGCATTCGGACTGGCAGGTTTGTTGTGGCCTGAAAAACTCATGCCAGTTTTCGATGTGCTCATGTTTCCGTGGGCTTCAAGTTACCGAACGGTGCGGTTCCATAGCATTGGGGCGATTGCCGCTTCGGTGCTGCTGTTCGCCAGACTTCTAGTCAGAATGTAAAGAACTCGCTGGATTTGCTATTTCTTGTGCAGTTTGCTTCTTGCGTAATTTGCGACGGATGTCGGGCCAAAATTCTTTTACTACGATAGTTATTGTGTCGTATCCGATTTCTGTTCCCCATACGCTAGCGGTGTTCGATAGAGTGCGATCAGCTTTTGGATGATAGCTATAGGTGGAAATGGAAGCTGATAGAGCGCTGCCGACAATCTCGGAGTAGTTGAACTGCTGATGTCCGGAATCAGTGCGCGTAATGAAGATCCGGCTAATCGCATACCCGGTGCGATGCGAGAAGCTCCCTTTACCAGATTCGAAGAAGCGTGGATCCTGGCGAAGTAGCGACGGAAGAATGGCGCCAGTCATAAAATTCTCGATTGTGCCGTCTGCCAAGGCGGCTCCGAAACGCTTCCCGTAACCCGCGGCGCCTTGCCCGTAGCCCGGTTCACTGTCCTCAGCCTGGCTAATACCGGATAAAAAACCGTACCATGGTATCTGGATGTAATCGAACGAACCCCTTGCCACCACTCCGAATTTTTGTTTGGCTGTAAGAGGCGGCACATCTTTAGTTTCGACAGTCAAAAAATTTGGCAGAGCATAGAAAAGCCGGTCATTGGATGTGCCGGTCTGTTCCTGCTTTTTCTTATCTTGAACGCTTTTATCGGTTGTCGGACTCTTTTCTGAGGAAGAAGATGGCTGCTCGGCTCCGGAAGGAGGGGTGCTCGGCGATGCAGCCGACTTCGGTTCCTGGCCAAAACTGAGTAAAGAGAGTGAGAACACAAGACCTAAACAAAGAAGTGTTTTAACTTGATTCATTGATAAATATCTTCCCCGGAGTTTCAGCTTTTCACTACCTATCCTAACGTAGCATCAGGAAACAGCGCCGAAGTGGGTTTTACACTACTTTACAGCTTACTTAGCTAAACCTAAGGAAGTAGGATAAGTTTCGTTCTTTCGGACAATTAAGTTAGCCATGAGGCGTGAAGCTGTTTAGGCGGATAATAGAAGCGGAGCCATAGTGCTTGGACTGATGGTTCAGCGGGGTTGTTATGAGTCGCACGTTTGCGGTTGCAACATCTGTATTCCTTGCTGCCTTTTCCCTCGTCGCCCAGAATTTTCAGTCAAACAAATCGACAGTAGCGAGAGACTATTCGTTTTCCGTTCCGGCAAATGAAGTCTGGATCGATACAGGCCTGGACTTACAGCCAGGACAATTGGTCCATATCTATGGCGGAGTTATTGCTTGTGGCGGACCAGCGCCGAGCGAAAAATCTACGCTGCCGCTCCCCTCGGCACCTGCGGGCACATTGCTTGCAAAACTCCACGCCGAAGCGAAGCCCGTTTTGGCGACTCCAGATGCGGAGCTTCCCGTGACCGATCCAAGCCACCTCTATCTCGGTGTTAACCGGTCGAGTTGTTCTGGAAGTCTTCTCGCAAAGGTGCACGTACAGCCTGCTCAATTGACGCCGTAAATTAGTCGACGCGAACGCCGCGCAACAAACTGATTCTTATCGCTTCTGCGAGTTAGCCTTATTACAGATTGTCGGCAATTTTGCTGGCTATCTTCTTTGCTGCGTCTGTACTGACTCCATTTACTCGCAGATCGATGCTTACCAGGACGTCACCCTTTCGCATCATCAGCCCTGAACCGCCGGGTGCCACATAGGCTTCATCTCCAATGCCATTGACTGGAATGAAAGTTTCCATCCCGGAGATCTGTTTCATCGCGCCATGGGCTAGCTTCATAGTCATGGCACCGCCATCCCATGTGTATTCAATGTTGAGCCGCTTGCCGTCGGTACCAAACTCGTATTCACATGCCTGGATGCCACGCTGCCGCACGGACGTTACCGGTTGCCCAAGAATCTTGCTTGCGTCATTGGTGGTCAGCATCGTGCAAGGTTCCCGCCGTCCGGAGTAAGGAGTCACGTCGCTACCCATCCGCCTAGAGAATTCATGGGCTTTTTGCCTGACGTGATACGCAATATAGAAACAAGTTCCGGCCATTAATAGACCGAAGAACATTACGACAGCGAGGATTCCAAAAATTATCTTTGTTCCCATGTTGCTGCTTTGAGGAGTAATGGGAGCAGGCGTCGAAGGAATGACTGTCGGTGTCGCTGCTGTAACTGATGAAGCAGACGCATCTGGGGGTGTAGTGGCTTGCCCCACAACTGACTTACCGCATTTGCTGCAGAATCCGGCTCCATCCGCTAGTTGAGAACCACAATTTACACAGAAAGCCGCCATGGTTTGCCTCCCGGTACGGCGAGCAGGCGAATCTTACGAAGCTTTCCGCTAGTGGTCAAGGGTTTAGAACGTAATAACGCGTAGCCTGTCCCATTGGAACTTCCGTGGCCCCCGTAAGTTAGGCAAAAGGGAACATCGGAGCTCGTTCAGCTCTAAATCGTCCACGACAAACCTTCTCACGCGGAAGGCATCCTAAGCTGCGGGGGAGCATAGGTGTCAAATTCCGATCTCACGTCGATTCTCTTTATCCTTCTACTTCTTGTGGGTTTGGCGCAGTTGCTTGGCTATTTCTTCGTGAAACTCCGGCAACCGAAGGTGGTCGGCGAAATACTGGCCGGTATCGTACTTGGCCCCGCTCTCATTGGACGATTGCCCTTGGCTTCGGGGCTGATGGAGGCTATTAAGCACCAGGGAAACATTCTGAACTTTGTTTACTGGCTCGGCTTGCTGCTGCTGATGTTTCTCTCGGGGGCGGAAACTCGCCAATTGTTCAGCCGCGAAGAGCGGCGCGAAGTAGGTTGGCTTGCCATTGTAGGCACGGGTATGCCGTTCATTCTAGGTCTGGTGTTCGGCCCATGGCTGATTCGCCCCACGCTCGCGGGACCGAATGGGAATCGCATTTCGTTGATCATCATTCTTGCTGTTGGCGTCGCTGTAACTTCCGTTCCGGTTGTTTCGAAGATTTTCGCGGACCTGAAGATACTCCATACCCGCTTTGCACGTCTGGTTCTAGGTGTGGCCGTGCTGGAAGACATCGTGCTGTGGCTGGCACTGGCCGTGGCGACGGCGATGGCTGGTAAAACCGTCCTCAACCCACGGCAAATGTCGTATCACCTGATTACCACTATTGGGTTCTTTGCGCTCGGATTAACCATCGTTCCCCGGATCATCAAACGGATTAATAAATCGCGGTTCAATGTCATTGCAAAGCACTCGCCCGTGGCATATGCGATTGCAGTTCTGCTCGGATATTGCGTAGTTGCGGGGGCGCTCGATGTCAGCGTAGTTTTTGCGGCGTTTCTTGCCGGCTTCGCCGTCGTACACAAGAAGCGCCGGCTTTTTGCGGAGGCGCTCGACGCTATAGGAAAGGTGTCGTTCGCGTTCTTTATTCCTGCGTACTTCGCGATTGTAGGATTGAAACTCGACTTGATTCGGGGTCTATCGTTCTGGATGTTGGCCACGTTTATCGTCGGAAGTTGTATCGTCAAAATTCTTTCTGTTTCGCTGGCTGGGCGTTTCGCAGGGTTCCGTGGGTTGGATCTGATTAATCTTGCGATCACAACGAACGCACGAGGTGGACCGGGGATCGTGCTGGCCAGCGTGGCGTTTGAAGCCGGAATAATCAGTCCGGCGTTCTACACCACACTTGTGTTAGCTGCCGTCCTCACTTCACAGATGGCGGGCGCGTGGCTCGACTATGTGCTGCGCCGTGGCTGGCCATTGCTGACAACGTCGGGCGCGAGTGACGCGGCCATCGTTCCAGCAGAAGAAAGTCCCTTATTCTCAAATCAGTGAGCGTGCCTGTACTGGCAAAAGTCCCCGCCCAAGCAGAGCTTGGACGGGGCACCCTCTAGTATCTTTCGCTCTACTCTCCAGACGAAGTCCAGCGCACTCCGAAAGAAGCGGTCGGATGATAGAACTCTCTCTGAATGGGATATTGGGTGCTGCCTTGGTAGAAGCCAAAAGGCTCGTTAGTTAGGTTGAGTCCGTAGGCAACCACGCTTAATCCCTTGTACACACGGTAGCTGCCTTGAATGTCGAATTGAGTGTGCGCGTAGAGGTATTGATCTCCATTAGGGCCCTTCAATCCTACAACCCGATCGGCTGGATTCAGCCCGCCGGTCTGATTCCAGAAGTAGGAGTAGATACTCGCATCATTGTGGCTTACGGCAAAGCGCATCGAGAGGCGGGACTTGTCGTAAGTGAAGCCCAAGTTCCAATTGTTGGGTGCCTGACGCTGCAAGCTCGGATGATCGGTTCTGCCTCCGTTGAACCCGGTTGGAAACGTAACTTGCGACGTCGTGTAGCTATAGTTGGCTGAAACTCCGAAGCCATTCAAAGGTCCTGGCAGGAATGAGAGTCGCTGTTCCCACGCGGCTTCAAAGCCCGTGATGTGACCACTCGGCCCGTTAATCGATTCCTGTACGAAGTAAGTCGGAAAAGGTCCGCCCTGCAGCACTGAAGTTGTTGGATAAATAGGGTCAGACAAGGTCTTGTAGAAAAAGCCAGCTTGCAGGATGCCGAGCGGCTGGAAATAGTGTTCCACCAGGACGTCGTAGTTATTGGCTTTCGTTGCCTTGAGCGCCGGATTTCCTTTCACAATGCTGGGATATGGGCTCGTGTTTGCGTCGACTACTTGGGAAGGCACAATATCGGAAAAGTTGGGCCGCGCTATACCCATGCCGAAAGTTCCACGGAGATTTGTGTTTTTCTCGATTCGATATTGCAATTGAATGCTCGGCAATACATTTACGTAACTCGAGCTGCCCGGAGTCGAAGTAATGGTAGTGACTCCATTCGAATCGGTACTTAGCCCACCTGCGCGATAGGTCGCATCGGTTGCCTCAAAACGCACGCCAGTCTGAATGCTCAATTTACCAAAGCCGATCGTGTTCATCAGATAGCCTGCGTAAATACGTTCATTGGCATCGTAATCCGCTGGTATCGAGTTGCCTTGACTCGCACTTGCATCGAAGCCGAGCTGCCCCAGGTTACTGACAGCGAGTTGTTGAATCTTGCTGTAGTCAGAAAGAGGGCCAATCTGGTAGGCGTGGTCGTAATAGCTTGGATTGGAAAAGTTGCCTAGAACCTGGTTGAGAGTGATGTTCGTAGTTGGGTTGTCGTAGATCTGATCGTTCTCGCTTTGTGTCTTGTGCGCATTCCGGATCTTCAGCCCGAACTCAAATGTACCGTAGTGCTGGTGAGTGCTGTACCGTTTTGCTAAAGAGGCAGCCCCCTGAAAATTCAGCTGCGAACTGGCGTACTGCGGAATAGAGTAGGAGGAGAGTGTGTACGCCGTCGGATCGAAGATATTTGTGCCATCCAGGACGGTAAACTGTGGTTCGTACGTTCTCGCCGTATTTAATCCCAGATTGACAGAGGGCCCACTGAAACTTGTGCTGGCAAAATCCTGACCGCCGATATTGTGAGAGCGAGAGACCGAGAATTCATAGGTGAGCAAGGAAGACGTGAAGTCATGCCTAGCTCCTGTCAGGAAGCTGAAAATCTGTTGATCGGGACGGCGGATGTAGTGGCGGTATTTCATAGAGCCTGAATCGGCAAACGAATATTGCGTCCCGTTAACTGAATTTAGGGTACTTCCAACGCTGGGCGTGTAGACCCAGGTGTCGCCGTAATCATGGAAATCCGAGTAGAGTCCCTTGAAATAAATACTTGAACCGGGCTTGATCACGTAATCCAATTCAGGCGCGAAGCCATAGCGAGTCCGATAGTACTTGTAAGTCCGCATGTCAGCGCTCGCGAAATATGGATGAACGACACCTGAAGAATCCGCGATAGTTCCCGGTGCGGGTTCGAGATCGTTAATGCCGCGTCCGTTCCAGTCATAGCCACCACCGAGCAGAAATCCGAATCGCTTGCTTTCGCCAAATCGTTGGCCAACGGTGCCGTTAAAAGCGTCGAGCCACCGGCCCCCGATAATGTTTGTATATCCTCCTTGACCTTCAAATTCGTACATCGGTTTTTCGCTTGGCGATTTTGTGACGAGATTGACCGATCCACCAATGGCGTCTCCGTCTTGATTGGCAGAGAGAGTTTTGTTCACCTCGATGCGGTCCACCAAACTAGATGGAATGATGTCGAGCTTAATGTTGCGGACGTTTCCTTCTGGAGACGGCAAGTTGACCCCATTCACCGTCGTATTGCTTAAACGAGGTTCCGTACCGCGAATCTGGACGTACTTGCCCTCCCCTTCATCACGCTCCAGAGAGACACTAGGCAGGCGGCCCACTGCATCGGCTATGTTGGTGTTTGGCAAGCTGGTGATGACCTTCGACGGAAGCACTTGCACAATATTGTCGGCCGTGCGTTCGATGTTGATGGCTTCAACTTCGCCGCGAGCGCGCTCTCCGTTAACGGTGACCTCCTCACTTTGCTTTCCTATTTGAAGGACAGCATCCGAGTGTGCCACCTGCCCGGCAGTCACGGTGATAGACGTAGTGAGTGGCGAGAATCCTACATACGAGACGGATAGGGTATAAGTGGCGGGCGGCAAATTCGGAATTATGAACTGCCCTTGCCCGTCAGATACAGCCGATGGACCGTTTGGCTGTATTTCGATGCGTGCACCAGGTAATACAGAGTTTGTCGAGTCTTTCACCACACCAGAGATGGAACCCTTATCTACCTGCGCCATGGCCGCAGTTGCCGCCAACATAATTAGAACCGCCGATAGAAACCAAAAGCGCAATCTTTGCATGGTCTGACCCCCAGGATGATTTTGCATACAGCGAAATTTCGAATCGAGAAAGGGCAGACTAGAGATTGTTTGTTAATGGAGTGTTGAGGCGGAATTAACATTTCGTTAAAAGAATCGAGGACTGAGGATTTTGGCTCTTAATGTGCAATTCAGATTGCATTAAGAAACTTTCAATTTGGAAGTGCTTCTGTTGCAGAGATCTGGAGTCAGGTTCTATTAACTACGATTGCGTATCTTGAGGTGCGTGAGCTTTTCGTCTGATGGCGAAGAGTTGGAAACGCCAATGCCGCCAATAATCATGAGCGGCGCAACTTAAGATTTCCCGAATCGAGGATCGAGGATAGAGGATAATGGTGACGAAAATATTGACGCAGATTTCGGTTCTCTTGATATTCAGCGCCCTATGTCTGGCTGCAGACGCGCCCGGCTACAAGGTTACGAACAAGTATTCTGTTCAGGGCGACGACGGTTTTGACTACATCGTATTTGATAGTTCGTCCAATCGCCTTTACGTTTCGCACGGGACGAAAGTGGATGTGCTTGATGCAGATTCTGGCAAAACGCTTGGCAAGGTTGAGAACACGCCCGGCGTTCACGGCATTGCCATCGTTCCGAGCTTGAATCGAGGATTTGCCACCAATGGTGCCAATGGCACAGTGTCGGTATTTGACACGAATACGTTCAAGACTATAAAAACCATTTCCGTTTCCGCAGACCCGGATTTTATTTTCTACGACGTGACGACAAAGCGAGTATTGGTCTGTTATGGAGACGGCGCTGCAATTACGGCGATAGATCCTGAGAAAGAGGCTGTGATTGGGAAAATAGATCTTGGCGGTGGGGCGGAAGCGTCCGTCGTAAGTCTGGACGGAGTGGGCTTCGTGAATTTGGAGGAGTCCGCCGTAGTAGTTAGTTACGATCCGCAGCAACTGACGGTGAAACAAAAGTGGCCTATTACCGGTTGCAAGACTCCCACCGGGCTGGCAATGGACGCTGCAAACGCTCGGCTCTTCATCGGCTGCCGAAGCCAGGTTCTGGCGGTGAGGGATGCTAACAGCGGCAAGGTAATCACTACCCTGCCGATCGGCGAGAGAGTAGATGCGGTCGCCTTCGATCCAAATAGCAAGTTGATTTACGCCTCCAACGGTGGCGGCACGGTATCGGTGATACACCAGAAGAGCGCGAACGAATACGAATCAGTGGGTGAAATTCAAACTCAGAAAAGTGCCAAGACGATGGCCTATGACCCTAAGTCGAAGCGTCTGTTTCTTTCCGCGGCGGAGATGCAGCCGGCCGCGGTTGTCGCCGGGCAAAAAGCCCGTATGAAACCTAAGCCAGGAACATTTGCTGTTCTCGTTGTCGAACACCAATAGCGCCCGCCCGCAAAAGCCGAGCCAAAAATGATATGCGCACCAGCCGATTCCAGTCGGCTGGTGCTACACTACATCCACTTTTATGGCTGAAAATGGACGTTCCCGCACATGGCTCTGGATCCTCATTGGGGGAGGAGCTTTCTTCCTTTTCGTACTTGCTGTATTTACGCTGGTTTACCTCGCCATGCACGCCGGCGGAGATCAAAGCTCCGGGCTGCACGGTTTTGGAGACAAGATTGGCGTGGTCGATCTGGAGGGCGTCATCCTTGAGCCGAAGACAGTTGTCGAAGACCTCAAGAAATTTGGAGATGACGATTCGATCAAGGCCATCATCATTCATGTGAATTCTCCGGGTGGCGGGGTGGCGGCTTCGGAGGAGATTTACCGCGAGGTCAAACGCATTCGCGATGAAAAGCATAAGCGCATTGTGTCGTCGATTGAGACGGTGGGGGCAAGTGGCGCTTACTATGTTTCTTCAGCCACAAATAAGATCTATGCCGATAACGGCAGCGTGGTGGGATCGATCGGCGTAATTGCCGAGTGGGTGAATTATGGCGATCTGATGCGCTGGGCGAAGCTGAAGCCGGAAGTGCTTGACAGTTGGTAAGTTCAAGGACACGGGCGATCCCACGCGGGAGATGACGCCGGAAGAGAAAGCCTACATGCAGTCGCTCATCGACAATATGTATGGGCAGTTCGTGAATGCAGTGGCCGATGGACGGCACGCAAAAGTGGATGACATCAAGAGCATTGCGGACGGCCGGGTGTGGACGGGTGAGCAGGCGCTTTCTTTGCACCTGATAGACCAGATCGGGGACTTTGAAGCTGCGGTTGATGACACAGCCAAGTCGGTCCATATCAGCGGAAAACCGGTGCTGGTGCATCCGGAGAAAGATCGCAAGTCAGTGCTGGATTTGCTGTTCGGCGATGTCTCGCAGTATCTCCCTACGAAAGAGAAGCTGCTGGATCAGGAGACCGGGTTCTTTTATTTGTGGAAGTGAAAGGGCAGGCTCTAGGCGTCAGGCTTTGGGCTCTAGGGTTCTAGTTTAAAAAATAGCCGCCGCCATTTCGTCTGCGAATTTAACTTCCTAGAGCCTAAAGCCTGACGCCTAGAGCCTGCCCTTTAAAAGACTCTTGCGTACAACCCCTGATATTTGAGAAGGTTATGTAGCGTTTGCGGTTGACTCGCGAGACTCACCAAAATAGGACGGTGGCTGCGATCACGTTTATAATCCAGAGCACGTTCTTGAAATTCAAGCTGAAAAGCACGGAGCCTAGACGCCTATGACGAAAGCCGATCTGATCGACGAAGTGTCCCGCTTGGCGGAATTAACCCGCAAAGACAGCGAGGTCATTGTCGAGACTATCTTTGACAGCGTGGTTCGATCACTGCGCGTTGGCGACAAAATCGAGATCCGCGGCTTTGGCAGCTTTCGCACGCGTCAGCGTAAACCCCGCGTCGGACGGAATCCCAAGACTGGCGACCGGGTTGAAGTTCCGGCAAAGAAGATTCCTTTCTTCAAGCCCAGCAAAGAGTTAAAGGATCTGGTCAATACAGGTGTGGAGAACGGAACACAACCCGCAGCGGTTGTACCGGGCAGCACACCGGCTCCGGCGGAGTGATTCGCGGCATGTCCGCGTCATTCCGTTCGGCCTACTTCAAATATAAATCCGCCATTTTTAATGCCAGGTCTTTCGGTTCCAGATCAGCCCGATTACAGAGAATGATGATTGTTAGTTTGTCTTTCGGGAAGCGCTGAATCGCCGTTCTGAATCCCACGGTTTCTCCGTAATGCCACATTCTGGGATGACCTTTGTAGGGATTAAGAAACCATCCAAAGCCATATTCTGCGGGCTTGCCATCAGGCTCCTGTGCGCCTCCGGGGACTTGCACCGGAGTTAGCGCGGGCTTCATCTCTACTTCGCTCAGCAGCTTATGCTCGCGCAGAGCTTGATCCCACTTCGCGAGATCGTTGAGCGAAGAATAAATTCCTCCGTCTCCTAACGTTGCCGACGTCGGGCTTTGGTCGGTTTGGCGCCAAGTGCCGTTTTCCTTCGTGTGTCCGTAAGAGCGGTTGGGGATTTCGTTCTTTCCCCTCACGTAAGCCACTGTGTTCATCATGCCGAGAGGGGTGAAGATTCGTTCTTGTAGGAACTGCGGGGAAGGATTTGCCGGAAACTTTCGCGACGATGGTGCCCAGCACCACGTAGCCGGAATTGCTGTACTCCCATTTGGTTCCGGGGACGAACTTGGTTGTCTTCTGCTGTTTCAAGAGCTGCAGAACTTCTTCATCCTGAATCTGCGGAATTTGATCCGTGTGAATGTTCAAATCTGGTTGAGCCATTAAGTCTTCGTAGTCCAGCAGGCCAGAGGTGTGATTTAGCAAATTTCGGATCGTGATGGCTTGGCCGTATTCTGGGAAATCGGGGAAGATGTCCGTC
The DNA here is from genome assembly GCA_963791575.1 of Terriglobia bacterium. Classification (GTDB taxonomy): domain Bacteria; phylum Acidobacteriota; class Terriglobia; order Terriglobales; family Acidobacteriaceae; genus JAOAPG01. Next base: position 450,585 of record CAWBSY010000001.1, read on the forward strand.
AGGCGATCTTCATAATGCAGCTTGCCATCTTGGACAAGCAGCATTATCGCCATGGCCGTGAACTGTTTGCTGCATGAGGCGAGACGAAAATTCGTGACTGGATCGATTGGGCGCAGCGTGCGAAGGTCGGATACGCCATATGCTTTCTCGAATTCTTTGTGGCCGTTTCTCAGAACAAGGACGGCCGCCCCGGGCGCGTTGTCGGAGGCAAGGGATGTGAAGATTGAATCGATTGCTTTTGTGTGGTCAGTTTCGGCAGCGCTCAATTGCAGTGCTGTAATCAAAACTAAAAGCGGACACAATAAGCATTTACGTCTCATTTCAATCCCCGAAGCATTTTAATGTGAATTTGGCGCCAACCTTGAAGAGCCGACCGTGAAGAACCCTATGGGGCGACTTGTTCCAGAAGCTTATTAGCCAATACATCTGCGTGAGCGTCTTCCATGTTGCACATTACTGCCACTGCGACATCCAACTCCGGCAACATAACCAAATTTGTGCTGGTTCCCGGCTGGCCTCCACTGTGTGCGATTTCCTTTTTTCCCTTCATTTCTCCTATTCCCCAGCCCAATCCGTAAGTGGTGCTCTTGCCATCGCGAGTCTTTTGTGGAGTCCACATCTGCTGTTCCGTTGCTTTCGTCACCAATGCCGCGTGCATGGTCGCAATAGCGAAATCGGCCAAGTCGGTCGCAGTCGAAATCAAACCACCGCCAGGAATCTTGTTGCTCGTGTCGGCGAGATAGGCATTTACTACTTCGCCGCTCTCAGTTTTTCTATAACCACGAGTCCGATTCGGAATGATGGCGTATGCGTCGTCGGAACGGATGTGCTTCATGCCTGCGGGTTGAAAGATATTTCGCTGCAAGTAATCCATGTAGGTCATGCCGGATGCGCCTTCGACTTCGCATCCTAAGATCGAAAATCCGAACGTCGAATATTGGAATTTGGTTCCCGGCTCAAGATCAAGTGGTTCGGATTTGAAGAAGTCGAGAGAATCGACAATCGAAGTTGAAATGCCGTGTGCTGCGGCTTTCTTCATCGGGCTTTTGTAATGCCGAACTCCAGCCAAATGGCCAAGTAGCTCTCGTGTTGTGATTGTCCACTGCTTCTGCGGATAAGCCGGACAATACTTCTGAGCCGGTGCATCCAGATCGATCTTTCCGGCTTGAACCAGCTGCATAATCGCAGTCGCAGTGATCGGCTTAGAGATCGATGCCAGCCGATACATGGTCGAAGTTTTTGCGGGAACAAAGTTTTCTAAATCCGAGAAGCCATAAGCTCCAGTCCACGCAAGCTTCCCATCTTTGACGATCGCGACTGAGATGCTGGGCGCATGCTCCTGACTCATGAACGCAGTGATTGCCTTCTCGATGTCGCCGACCTGAGCCGGAGTCAGTTGCGAGGTCTCTTGTCCTGCACAGAGCGGGAACGAAGACAGTACTAACACGAGCAGCAACAGCACGCGCCGGGTGCGTAGCATTCTTTCCCTCTTTTTTCTCTCGAGGATGCAGGAGCGAAACTAATTGACGAGTCTATATCCCAAGGAAATTTTCGATCAACTTTTTTCCCTGATCGGTCAGCACGCTCTCAGGATGGAACTGAACCCCTTCAAGCACAAATTTCCGGTGCCGGAGCCCCATGATAGTTCGCGAACCGTCGCGCTCGGTCGTCCAGGCACTGACCTCGAGATCTTCTGGCAAATCAGACTCTTGCACAATCAGCGAATGGTAGCGTGTGGCTGTGATGGGAAAAGGTAAACCCTGGAAAATCGTCCGGTTATCGTGATGGACTCGGCTGGTCTTGCCATGCATTAAATGAGGAGAGCGCACGACTTTTGCCCCAAACGCCTCGCCCAGCGCTTGGTGTCCGAGGCAGACTCCGAGCACTGGAACCTTGCCAGCAAAATGCCGGATGAGACTGACGCTAATGCCTGCTTCCTTCGGCGTGCAGGGGCCCGGTGAGACGACGATACGGTCGGGGCGCATGTCGGCTACCTCCAACACCGAAACCTCATCGTTACGCCGGATCACAACTTCAGCGCCGAGTTCGCCCAGATACTGGACGAGGTTGTAGGTGAAGGAATCGTAGTTATCGAGGACGAAAATCATTGCAGCCTTCTTAGTTCAGCTTATAACAAAACCTGTAGTAGCGAGATTCTCGCCCTGTGCCGACAGGCTTTCTGCGGTTTCCGACACGCGAATATGAGGAATTTGTGATATCCGGCAATTTCAGTGGGATTCATGGCCCACTTTTGCCATTGACACCCTGTCCGCGAACGGCCATGCTTTACACGATTCAGGAGAGTCCATGGCCGAGACTCAGCAGGAGAAATCTCAGCAAGACAAACGAGCAACCCGCCGATTTGGATTGCGGTTGCCGGTTGCGGTAGCCACTACTGAAAACGGAACGCACGAGATGCATGCCCAGACTCGCGATGTGAGCGCCCGGGGCATCTGTTTTTTCATCGAGTCTGCAATTGCGGCTGGATCAGGCATCGAATTCACGCTCACCCTTCCACCCGAAATTACATTGACCGAGGCCATCCGGGTGCGCTGCACAGGTAAAGTTGTACGGGTTGATGAGGAGAAAGAAGGCAAGGTGGCAGTTGCCGCGGTTATCGACGAGTACGAATTTCTGGCAGAGCCTTAGTTTAGGATTGCCCGCACCTTGCTTTTCTGTGCATGCTCCGAAGTAGACTGATTTGAGACTTATCGTTTACTTCAAGGTCCTTTCGACACTGTTCCCGTTTCTCCGCTAGTGTTATCTTGCTTCTAAGCACCAAATCCTTTTGAGATGAATTTCCTACCGCCTTCCGGTGTGAGGTTCCGCGCCTCCTGTCTGGCCATGCAATTGATTTGCTTGTTGCCTGCCGGTGCCCAATCAAGTGCGCCACCCACGTCGCGGCTGGTAGTAAAACTTCCGGCGGTAGTTCAGGCTATCGGCGTCGTAGTAGGGAAGGACGGTCCGGCACTTGAAATCGTCACGACAGGTCCCTTGACTCCAGCTATACAGAAGCTGGAAAACCCCATGCGGCTGGTCATCGACTTGCCGGATTCTACCGTCGTAATGAAGAGAAAGTACGTCGACTACAGCAGCCTGGAAGTAGCTGCGATCCGCGTCAACCAGTTCCAGAATTCGCCGCCAATCACCAGAGTAGTGGTCGACTTACTAAAGCCGATGAACTACACATGGGATGCATCGGGAAATCGCTTGATGGTTCGCTTGCACTCGGCCGGAGAGACCGCAGCTCAGCCGCCCACAGTGGTGGCTCTCTCTCCCAATGGACCATCGGTGGTGCCTATAAGTACTGGGAGTTTGGGATCTGTGGTGCTTGCCGGGCATCGCTTGACAACCGGTTCGTCGGTAACCGCGGGGGCTGAAGCGGCAGTCTTAAATCTAGGGCGCGGCGGGCAAGTACGCGTCTGCCCAGGTACCACTTTGTCAGTAACAACTTCGCCTAACGGTCGCGACTTGATGCTTGGTATGGGTACCGGATCTCTGGAAGCGCATTACAACCTACAGAGTTCGGCGGACTCAATTCTCACGCCGGACTTTCGGATCCTTCTAGCCGGTCCGGGAGAGTTTCACTATGCCGTTAGCGCCGATTCTCGAGGCAATACCTGCGTTCGCGCCCTGCCGGGGAATACAGCCTCGGCAATCGTCTCTGAACTGATCGGGGATGGAACGTACCAGGTAAAACCAGCGGAGCAGGTGGTATTTCGATCTGGGCGGCTGACTGCCGTTGACAGTACGGTACCGGAGGCTTGCGGCTGTCCGGCACGCAATAATTCGCTTTTGTTAGCTTCGGAACCGCCCAACCCGAAACTGCCGGAGAAGAGCATCCCCGAATCGATGCAGCTTTCTCGGCCAGGGGAGGAACCCAAGCCGACTGCTCCGAAGAGTGGCGAGGGAGCCGAAACGAGTTCGCCAGCTCAAGTGGCAGTCACGGCTGCCGGACCGGAGACTGCGCCGCTGCCGACTTCGACGCCGAATGACGTCCATGTCCAGGTAGAGGCTCCCTTTGTGTTCCGCGCCAGCGATCTGCCTCCGACTGGATCGCCGCTTGCGGCTCCGATCAGCGAGACAGCACATTTGCCGGTAACCTCGTCAGCGCCCCAGCCATTGCCAACAACGGTAGTTCTGGCGCCTCCCGCAGGACCTACGCCACCCAAGCCGCACCGCGGGTTTTTCGGAAAAGTGAAAGGTTTGTTCTCGGCAATGTTCGGGTAAGCAGTCCTCTAATTTCAGCAAAGCATCGGAGCCGAAGTTCTGAATTCTAACTTCGCCGAACGCCCTTTGCCAGTGGTGCGACCCGCTCCCGCAGCTCTTCCACAATTTCTGTTCCGCGCTCTATCACTTCGTCCGCAATCTCCTTGGCATCCTCCGCCCAATCATCAATCGATTCCTTTGCGCCCTTATAGCGGCGGCCTAATTCCTTCCGCATCTGCTTGCCAGCTTTGGGGGCATAAAGCGCTCCCAGTAATGCGCCGGCTCCCAAGCCAATCACCAAAAACGCGATGGCTGTTCCCACATGGCTTCCATGATCGGATGCCCTGTACTTTCCTTCTCTCATACGTGCAGCTCCTTGATTGAACTGATAGTCATGCTGTCCATATTGTAGTCGTCTCCCAGCTGCGTTCGCTTCGGCGTTTTCTTTATCAACGTAATCAGGGTACTTGGCCTGAGCCAATTTGGTCCTTGCGATTGTCGGAGCGGTGAATCCGTGAGCAAATACTGCTCTGCTACACGGAAGATTAAGTGACGGGCTGCCTATCTCCAAGAGAATCCTAATCGCGCATTAATCTATGTGTCAGTCAAGCGTTCTTACTCAAGGACACTGTCGTCCATTTTTTTTCTTCGCCACTCCTCTGCTGCTTTTACGAATGCGATTACCAGAGGATGCGGATTCTTTGCAGTAGACGAGAGCTGCGGCTGGAATAGTGTTGCGATGTAAAAACGATGGGTAGGCGATTCGATGGCGCGTATCTCCCCCTCAGGCCCACGCGCTACTACTGGGAAGCCCGCTTCCATTGCCGACCATTCATACTCTGGATTCACTTCGAAGTTGCAGAAGAATTCTTCGGCCACCACATCTTTCTTATAGAAAGATTGCAGGAAAGAGCCTGGGCGCAAACGAATTTCAGAAATCAATCCTGAAAGCTTCGGGGCATTTCCGGTGCGCTCAGGTACAGCACAGGCGACTGGGTAGATCACGATATTCTTTGAACCGGAATTATTTTCTGCGCTGTCGGCATCGGCAATTCCGAGGACATTGCGGACACACTCAATCAGGGCATACTGAAAGCCGCCGCAGGTCCCAAGAAATGGCCAGTCCCGACGCCGTGCAAATTCGATCCCCTTTAACATTCCATCAAAACTTTTATACGGACTCCCAGGCGACGCCCACAGCCCATCGAAGCTTTCCATGAATTTCTCTGCGCTGGGTTCAAGAGTAGAAGCAGTGGGAATCCACTCGGATTCAACTTTGCAATTCAGCTTGGCCGCCGCGTGTTGCAGCGCGTCATTGGTCGCGTGATGGGAGCGAAATTCGGGGTTGAAGTCGCCCAGAATCCCGATGCGAACGGCCTCGGTCACGAAGCCATTCTAATCGAGAGCAGCTTTCAAAAGGACTCGAAGGAGGTGCGGAAAGGGGTAACCGTCGGTGTGTCGCCTTATGCTTATGTTCCACAATTACACGGCCGGTTCCGGAAATCCCCTAACGACAATTTTCGCGGCCCTTCCCGCATCTCCGAACTGCAGTAAATCCGCGACTATTTTGCAGCTGCGAAACTCATCGGCACGTCTGTTTTATCTGCTTCTTCCACCTTAAACAAAGGACGGGGTACAAGGCTCATGAAGCTGGCCACGAAGGTGTCTGGCATCTGTTGAATACGAGTGTTGAAAGTATTCACCGAATCGTTATAGAACTCGCGCCGGTCGGCGATCTGGCTCTCCAGATCAGTGATGCGCTTTTCCAGTTGCATAAAGTTGTTGTTGGCCTTCAACTCGGGATAATTCTCAGCTACCGCGAAGACTCCGCGCAGGGCTGAAGCCATGCTCTGGTCGGCTTGGGCCTTTTGATCTACAGAGGATGCCTTCTGATATTGGCTGCGAGCCTGCGTAATCTTCTGCAAGGTGTCGCTCTCGAAATTCATGTAACCCTTGCACACGTCCAGCAGCTTGGAAAGTTCGTCATGACGCTGCTTGAGCATGATGTCGATGTTCGACCAGGCTTTGTCGATGTCGTTCTTGAGCGCGACCAGCCCATTGAAGATAGTCACGAGATAAACCACGACTCCGGCTGCGGCAAACAGGACGGCAATCAAAATTACCGTGTTCATATTCAGCTCCTTAAGACCTCGACTAGTTGCGAATCACATCAATCGGAAATGTGTCAGCAATACGTAAACCGAAAGCAAAGTTAAAGCAGGACCGCCCCAGATCATCAATGCCGATTTCCAACCTAACGACCGCACGACATCGCGCTGGCTATGCCATGAAATAAAGAATGCGGGATTATGGGCACCCTTCATAAGGACAACAGGTGAATGTGTATCGAATTCTTCGATTGCAGCCCCCGCGCCAACTGCGACTGGATTTGAGACTGCTGCGTCACCAGAGTAAGACGAAACCGCAGGTGTGCTTGCGGAGCCCGCTTCCGCCACGGCCCAAGCGGCGGGATTAGTGATCCCAGCCTTCATCAGGGCAGCCGCCACCTTTTGTTGCTGGGTCATTTCGGATGGGTTCGAGTTGCCGTGATCTGACAACCGAATTACTTGCTGGTGGGTGCCGCCGATGCTTGTGCCCACTGCGAAAGAGAGAGGCGCTGTTATCCGTTCTGTCTTGCTGGGCAAGTTCAAGACCGCGGCGGTTGCGGGAGCAATCGGATTCGACATCGAAGTCCTACTCAGTCCCGGATTGTTAGCCAGTGTTCCCAGAACAAAAAGAGCGTTCTTCGGCTTAATGCAGTACTCCTCTATCTTAATTTTCTTGTCGCAAGACACACCGTGGCGGCTCAAAAATACGTTCACTGCGGGTGGAATCTCGGCACCCATAGACAGGAGGGAAGAGCCATACTCTTCGTGGAAGTCGCGATGGATGTCCATCTCTGCGCCGGTTGGATCGATCAGCACCTTGCCGGTGTTGTCGTCAATAAAAAATGGTAAGTGAAGGCTCTCGTCGGCAATTTTCTCCCACTCATTGCGTCTTCCGGATTGTTTTAGCTGCCAGGCTGTTGTGTGGTAGTAAAAACATGGTAAGGCCGTGATCGGCGCGGGCATTGTGCGCGGACCCACAGCTAGACCGCTCACTTCCACCAAACCCATGGACGCGCTGCGAATTTTCGAGGCAGGAGTATTTTCGATCAGCCGCTTGCGATTGAGTAGAATGAATCCCCGATAAAACAAATACACTCCAGCGCAGGCCCCTACTACCGCCCAAGCCAGACCATTGCTGCGTCCATACAAGAAAAAGCTTTCCAGAGGAAAGTTCACGTTTCTTCCCAAACGTTCGGCCTAAAGATGGCGGATAGTGTCGTTTCGAGCGTAATTAGGCCGACTACCTTTAGAGCAGCGAAAAAGGCTATTTTGCGCTTACGGAAGTAATTTGACCGAAGGCAGTGCGAGAGCTGCTGATGGTAAAGGTGCACCACTCTGTTCCGCTATGGCATCCATCAAGAAATCGCGGTGTTCCCAAGCAGATTTATTCCCGCCCGTGACCTAAGTAATCGCACTTCGGCGTTACTTGATTGCCGCTCGTCTAACCAAGCACCTAAAATTTGCTCTGGGACACTCTGCCCCTTTGTCTTCTTTCATGTCCGATACAACCAAGCGATTAGACCGGGCCGAAATCACCAAACGCGTAGAGCGTGCGGAAAAGCTTTTACAAAAAGGCAAGACCGCCGAGGCTCTCGAAGAGTATTTGCAAGTACTTGCGGCCGATCCGGCGAACGACACTTTCCGCCAAATGACGGCTGACCTTTGCCTCTCGTTACAACGAATACCCCAGGCAGTGAAGCTGATGGGAGAGTTGTTTGAACGTCAGGCGGAGGCGGGCGACGCCACACGTGCCAGCCTTACCTACAAGAAGCTCGCCAGGTATGTAAATCCCACGTGGGAGCAAAAAGTCTGTTTCGGACAATTGCTGGAAAACTCGAATCGTAAACTGGCTCTCGAAACTTATGAGAACGCGTTCGACGAGTTGGGGAAACAGAACCGGAAGGCTGAGTCCCTGCAAGTCCTACAGAAAATTCTTGTTCTCGATCCCACAGAAAAAAACCTGCAGCGAAATGGCGAGTTGTGTTCCGAGCTGGGGGATCAGAAGGCTTCCGCTGCGGCCTTCATGAAGATAGCGAATATGGCGACGGCTTCCGGGAAGGATGCGTCGCAATGGATAGAACGTGCCTATACGGAATACGCCAGCGATATCCCAATTGCTCTGGCTTATGCCAAGAGTCTATTAGCGCAGGAGCAGGTGGGCGCCGCGATTTTTGTCCTGGAACCCCATGCCAAAGATGCTTCGGCGCCATCCGAATTTAATGAAATTTACGTCCGCGCCTTGATGGCGGCAAACCGATTGGCCGAAGCGGAACCGCTTCTGTGGAAATTGTTCGAAGAAGATCCCACACACATTCAAGAAGTTGCAAAACTGATTGACCTTTTTATAGACGGCGAGCAGGAATCCGAAGCAGTAGCTTTGGCCCGCAAGCTCGATCAATATCAACGGCGCAAAGGAGAGCGCAAGTCGTTCGTAACCATGATGCAGGAAATCGTAGCCCGGCATAAGCCCTCGCCGGAGCTGCTGGAGTTCATGAGCGAATTATTCAATGGCTCGAACCGCGAAGCTGATTACTGCCAAACTCTTGTCAAGTTGTTTGATCTTCAGTACGGAATGGGAAACTATCTGAAGGCTGCGGAGGCTCTGGATCGTGCCGCCGAAGTGGATGCATATGAGACCGGCCACCAGAAGCGTCTCGAATCTCTACGTGGAAAGATTGACGACAACCGGTTTCAGGTCATCGCGTCACGTTTTACCAGTCTTGCATCTGCGAACGGGCCTGTTCGCACTAACGAAGAGAAGACACTCGGCGCTGGAACCTTACAGGACCTCATGCTACAAGCCGAAATTCTCGTGCAGTACGGAATGCGCTCCAAAGCCATCGAGCGGCTAGAGCGCATTCAGGAGCTTTTTCCTCACGAAGAGGATCGCAATCTTAATCTGCAACAACTGTATTTAACGGCTGGGATGACTCCGCAGTACTCGCAGGCGGCATCTATTCCGCCCTCCCAAGTGACGGCGCCAGTAGTGGCGGCGGTGCCAGCTTTGCCAACGATTGCCGAAATCGAGGAGGCTGCCGAGGTCACAAGTTTCACTCGCGTATCGGAAATTACCCGCAAGCTTTACCGGCAAGGCAATTCCGATGCGGTGCTCTCGACTGCGGCCAACGAGATTGGAGCGCAATGGAATGTCGGGCGTTGCGTCGCGGCCATGCGGAAACCTGGACTCACGCTGACCGCGATCAAAGAGTATTTCGGAACCGCGGACCCGGGCAACCCGGTGGCTCTGGAAAAAATAGCAGCCTTGGTGCAAGACCTGGCTATTAGTCGCGGGACACTGAGTATCACGGATGCGCGAAATGCCCCGGAGTTAAAGCCCGTTCGAGAAGCCCTTGAAAACTTGAATATCCGTTCCCTTATAGCGATTCCGCTCTCTGACGGCTCTGACCATGTGGGCATTCTTCTCCTGGGAAACAGCACTCCCGCGTTCCTGGAATCCGAATGACATTATGGTGCTGAAGACGATCAGCGAGCAGATCGTTATCGCACTGAACAATGCTGGCTTGCGACGGCTGGTCAAAAATCTTTCAGTAACAGATGAAAAGTCCGGATTGCTGAAGAGAGCTTCTTACCTGGATTTATTGATGGCTGAAACCAAGCGAGCCGCCAAAAGCAGTACTCCGCTAACGGTTTTGCTGATGCGTTGCGGTGAACGGTCGGCCATGTTGAAAGAATTCGGCGAGGCTGCCATTGAAGGCGCCATGCAACGAATCGGACAGGTATTCGCCGCAAATGTTCGGCAGAACGATCTTGCGTTCCGCTACGATACGACGTCCATCGCCATGGTTCTCGGGGAAACGGCGGAAAAAGAAGCATTGATGGCAGTGGATAAGCTGCAAAAAATCCTCAGCGAGATTCACATCTCCGAGAATAATATTCCGATTCCGTTTGCTGCCGGGATTGCAGAGGCCGTTATCCGCCAGGAATATGATGCTGTTGACATTGTGACGGAAGTCATCAATCGTGCTGAACAGGCCCTCGATGCCGCAGTACACAATCCAAGTGGAATTGTGGTCCAATCGCCTGCCATTGCCGCCGCAGCCGTCGCTTAGAATCGAGCGACATTTTTCTACTCACCTGCAATAGCAAGAATCCCTTTTCCGCTGCTACACTGACAAGTTTGGTTCCACGCACGGAACTCTTCTTGAACAGAGATCAATCGTGATTGCCCAATCCAGGGTAGGTAGATCACAGTCAGGTAACCAATGCTGAAGCCCGGAGACATCGCCATCGTAAGTGGGGCACGCACCCCCTTTGGCCGCTATTGTGGCAAGCTGAAAGACTTCACCGCGCAGGAACTTGGAGCCATAGCGGGCAAGTGCGCCATTGAACGCTCAGGGGTCGATCCCAAGGAATTCGATCACGCAATTTTTGGCAACGCGCAGCAGACTTCCGGGGACGCGATTTATGGAGCCCGCCACGTTGGATTGCGAGCTGGTTTGCCGATTGAAACTCCTGCACTCACTGTGAACCGTTTATGCGGATCAGGGATGCAGTCGCTGGTGAATGCGGCGCAGATGATCCAACTCGGCGAAGCGAATGTTGTGCTGGCCGGCGGCATGGAAGCCATGTCACAGGCGCCGTTCACCATTCGGGGACGCGATGGCTTTACTCTGGCTCCCGGCGGCAAGATCGAAGATTCCTTGATGGTCGCGTTGCTCGACAGTTATTGCGGTTTGTACATGGCAAACACCGCCGAACTTTACGGTGAGCAGCAAGGCATTACCCGCGAGATGCAGGATGAGTTTGCACTGCGGTCGCAGCAGATGGCCGACGCCGCCTATAAAGAAGGACGGCTGCAGGAAGAACTTATTCCCGTGCCGCTGAAAAATTCGAAAGGCGAAGCGACCGGAGAATCGCTCAATGAAGACGACCATCGCCGTCCGCAAACAACGCTTGAAGGATTGGCAAAGTTAAAGACCGCATTCGGTAAAAAGGGAACGGTGACGGCGGGAAACGCGAGTGGAATCGTAGATGGCGGGGCCGCTGTGGTTCTGATGTCTTTAGAAAATGCGCAGAAGCGAAATCTGAAGCCACTGGGCAGAATCGTGAGCTGGGGCATTGCGGGCGTCGATCCGAAAATTATGGGCCGTGGTCCGGTTCCAGCATCGAAGATTGCCTTGCAAAAAGCCGGACTCACGCTCGACTACATTGATCTAATTGAAATCAACGAAGCCTTCGCCGCGCAATATCTTGCCGTTGAAAAAGAACTTGGGCTGGACAGAAATAAAGTGAACGTGAACGGCGGGGCGATTGCCTTGGGACATCCGCTGGGAGCAACGGGAACGAGGTTGGTGATCACGTTGTTGTATGAATTGCGAAGAAGAAAGAAGAAGTACGGACTGGCGTCGGCGTGTATAGGCGGAGGGCAGGGAATCGCGATGGTGGTAGAGAGCTTGAGCGTGATCTGACCACGGAGGAACACAGGGAACACGGATTTCTGAATAGGTTTCTCTGTGGAAATCTGTGTCCTCTGTGGTGAAAAGGATTCTCATGGAAATCAAAAAAGTAGGCGTTCTCGGTTGTGGGCTCATGGGCTCTGGCATTGCCCAGGTTGCCGCTGCGGCTGGATTCGATGTCACTGTTCTCGAAGTCGAGCAGAAATATCTCGACAAAGGCTTTGCCGGAATCGAAAAGTCACTGGCGAAGTTTGCCGAGCGGCCTCCAGAAAAGGGCGGCATCACTGCTCAGCAAAAAAACGAAATTCGCGCACGGCTCAAAGGCACAACCAACAAACAAGACCTAGCCGATTGCGACATCATCATCGAGGCGATCATTGAGAACGTTCCGAGAGAAGAAGGCGATGTACGCCTCGCTCGATAGCATCGTAAAGAAAGATGCCATCTTCGCCACCAATACTTCGTCCATTTCCGTCACTGAACTTCTAACTTCCACCAAGCGCCCCGAGCGTTTCATCGGACTGCACTTCTTCAATCCTGTGCCGCTGATGAAGCTGGTTGAAGTCGTCCGCACAATCGCGACAGCGCCGGAAGTTTACGATGCCGCCTACGAATTTGCGAAAAAGCTGGGCAAGGTTCCCGTCCGCACCAGCGACAAGACCGGATTCATCGTCAACCGCCTGCTGGTGCCGTATCTGCTCGATGCTGTCCGCGCCTACGAAGAAGGTGTGGGATCGATTGAAGACATCGATAATGCAATGAAGCTGGGCTGCGGCTATCCCATGGGACCTCTTACGCTTCTCGATTTTGTCGGGCTCGATACGACGTACTACATAACGCATGTGATGTACGACGAATTCAAAGAGCGAAGGTTCGCCTCGCCGCCGTTGTTGAAGAGGCTGGTAATGGCGGGATGGTACGGAAGAAAGAGCGGCAAAGGGTTTTACGATTACGCAGATCCAAATAATCCGAAGGCGAACAAGTTATAGCCATTTCGCGGATGGATGCAGATCTGAAATGGTTTCACTTCAGAGGCCAGAGACATCGTAAGTATGAGCTGAAAATACATCTCGAGTGTAGATTGATGTTTTATCCGTGAAATCCGTGTAAATCTGCGGCAAGTTGTGAGTCTATGAACTACGAAAACATTCTTCTCTCCAAGAAAAATTCCATCGCCTACGTCACTGTCAACCGGCCCAAGGTGCTCAATGCTCTCAACATGGCTACCATGGAAGAGCTGCGCTCCGCCTTCACCGACATCAAAGACGATCGCGAAATTCGCGTTGCCATCCTGACCGGATCTGGCGAGAAAGCTTTCATCGCGGGCGCCGATATTGCCGAACTTGCTAAGCACGACGCCGTTTCTGGCAAGGAGTACACGCATCGTGGGCAGTCCGTGCTCGATCTGATCGAGAATCTTGGCAAGCCTGTTATTGCGTGCATCAATGGATTCGCGCTCGGTGGCGGGTGCGAGCTCGCCCTGGCATGCACCATGCGTCTCGCCAGCGAAAATGCCAAGCTCGGACAGCCCGAAGTGAAGCTGGGTATTATCCCCGGCTACGGTGGCTCGCAGCGTCTGCCGCGGCTCGTAGGCAAAGGCATCGCGATGCAGCTTGTGCTTGCAGGTGAGATGATCAGTGCGCAGGAAGCGCATCGCATTGGATTGGTGAATGAAGTCACCACGTCAGCGGATTTAATTCCGCGAGCTGAAGCAATTGCGCAAAAGATTATTGCGAATGCGCCCCTAGCCGTTCAATATGCCATGGAAGCTGTAAACAAAGGCATGGAGATGACGCAGGCTGAGGGCTTGTATCTGGAAGCAACACTCTTCGGAATGTGTTGCGCAACCGAAGATAAAAAAGAAGGAACGACGGCATTTCTGGAAAAGAGAGCAGCGCAGTTCAAAGGAAAATAAATCTAGCCGCGGATTAACGCGGATCTCACGGATAAAACGCAATTCACCGGAGACCAAATTTCCCAATACCAAATGGACAAGAAAAATAAATCCGAGCTAAATCCTCGCCCCAGATTTCATGGGAAGGCGCTCGAAGGCGGACTGAGTGCGAATGGAAAGCGCTTTGGCATAGTAGTCTCACGCTTTAATGCCTTCATCACCGAACGACTGTTGCAGAGCGCGTTTGATGGACTCCTGCGTTCCGGAGCGACCGAAGAAGACATCGACATCGTCCGGGTTCCTGGTGCTTTTGAAATTCCTTCCGCTGCGCGTACGCTCGCTGAAACTAGAAAATACGACGCCGTGATCTGTCTCGGATGTCTGATTCGCGGCGATACCGCTCACTACGATGTCATCGTCAATGAATGTGCTCGCGGCATCGGACAATCCGCTCAGGAAACCGGTGTTCCGCATGCCTTCGGAGTGCTCACATGCGATACGCTCGAACAAGCCATCGATCGCGCGGGATTGAAGATGGGCAACAAAGGATTCGAAGCCGCGCTAGCGGCGATAGAGATGGCAAATCTGAAAAAAGCAGTCGTTGGTCAGCAGTCTTCCGTCATTGGCAGAACCAAAGCTAAGAGCCGAAAAGTACTCTCGCTCAAGAAAATCAAAGCTGTAAATGATCTCTCTCGTAACGAAAACTGTAAACTGAATGAGGCCGATGGCGATTGCCAACGACCAATGACGTACGACCAACGACCAGATGGGCACCCGCCGCAAATCTCGCGAACTCGTCTTACAGATGCTCTTCCAGGCTGATATGGGAAAGCAGACGCCGGAAGATGTGCGCCGCGTCTTTTGGAAGGAACGAGATTCCGTCGGTTCGGATGTGCAAGGGTTCGCCGAGGATCTTTTCCGTGTGGCGACCGACCGCACCTCCGAAATTGATGAATTAATTGAACGCCACGCCGAACACTGGCGCATGGAACGTATGGCAGCGGTTGACCGGAACGTCTTGCGGGCCGCAGTGGCGGAATTGCTGGCTTTCCCTAAAACCCCACGAGCCGTGATCATTAATGAAGCACTGGAAATTGCCCGAAAGTTCTCCGCCCCGGAGTCAGTGCAATTCATTAACGGAGTGCTCGACAGCGTCGGCCGCGATCTGGAAAAAGCCAAAGTCTAGGAAAAGCCCATCAAGTCGAACCATTTAGATCCCACGGGCTACGTGGTGGAAGAGCGGCGCTTTAGCGCGGTGTAAGTTTCCGACGCGAACATAACGCGGCCCTGGAAGGGACCGCTCTTCCACCGGAATTGTTGTAGGCGAACCTGTGCTACGGCGCAACCGCCATCAGCTTTGGATAACAAGTCACCGGAGCATCCAGAGGAGGATTGCCCGGGCCTGAACAGATTGGCACAGTCGAGTACTTCGTAAGGATCAGCTGCTGAATGTCAGTCCCAGATCACCATATCCAGGATGTGAATCGTAGGATCAAATACGTGATGATTCACAGGATCGTTCACCTGCTCCTGCGCTCCTACAAATAGATAGCGCCCATTTTGCGTTAAGGCAACTTGCAGAGGGAATAGCGCTCGCGGCTAGAGCCAGTGGCGTAGAGATGGTCTTGGCGTTGACGTTGAATTCGAAAACGTATGGTAGCGGATGCTGTCCGCCTGCATCATTGGCCACAATGTAAACCGTCGAACTGTCCTCGGACACGAGTACCTGAACCGGCGTAAAACTGCCCTGTCCAAAATTGTAGGAAGTAATGCTGTTACCTATATTCGGCGAGGGAGGTACCGCGGTCGCACTGGAGCAGCCATCCGAGTCAAACGGGAGTGTGTCTGGCTGCACTACCATTAGGCTGATGAAATCAATGCCAGGAGGATCGACGGCAATTACCCCCGTTCCATTGGGCAGCGCTCGTACGAAATTCGGCACTCCTGGAGTTGTGATTACCTGTGGGCTGGACGCGGCATTTTCGGCGATCACATTATCGCAAGTTCTGCGCACAGTGACATTCGACGCCCCCGAACTAGGATGCTCTCCGATGTAAGCAAACGAACCTTGTGGGAAGAAGGAGACGTCCGTCGCTGGGTTCATCATATTAATGGTTTGCAGCGCATCCAGCGTTGAATACACGTAAAGCTTCCCGGTATTAGTCACGATGAAAGCTTTGAGGTTGTCTGGCGAAAACGCCGCGGCCACAGCTCCGGTCACACCCGTCGGAATAAGCGGAACGCTGCTGCCACTGGCTGGGCTAAAAATATAAACCTGATTCGGTGTATCGGTGGTATCCGAGACAATGACCTTGCTGTTGTCGGGCGAAACCGCCAGAACTTTGCCTGGAGTCGAGGTGAAGTGCGTCACAGAGTTTCCGCTTGCCGTCAATACTTGCAATCCCTTTGTGCCTAGACCACCGCTTTCGGTTCCCAAGTAAGCCTTTGTGCCTTGAGGTTCGAATACGAGGGAATTTGGAGTTACTCCCGATCCAGCGGTAGTGGTAGCCAAGTTTATGGGACTTCCCACGCTGAAAGTTGCCCCATTGCCTGAATTAGCGAGTGTGGCCGTAATGGGTAAGACTCTCGTGAAACAGCTATCAATCGTGCCGCAATCGCTGGATGTAACGTAGAGTGTCGCGGTCGAGCTTCCAGTCGTAGGTGTCGAAGTGACGTTCAAAATGCCTGAAGTGCTGGTTGGGTCAAGGTCCTTTGGATAAATTGGCAATGATGGCGAGAGTCCTATGTTGCAAGTTGGCGGCGTGCAAGAGGCAATAATGGTTGCGGTGCCTCCGGTAGTGCCTTGCGACGTCGTTGCAGTTCCAGCGTAGATGGTGGTGGCGCTACTTCCCGTGACTTTGGCCACCAGCGGCTGGGACGAAGTCCAGGTCAAAGGAATTCCGGTGACCGGAAATCCTTTGAGACCATTGGGATTTGTTACATTTGGATTTGTGTCATAAGCAGTCGCAGTGATCGAAGTCGAAGTTCCCGAGTTGCCGACGACCGACAACACGACTGAATTTACGGGACATGTCAGATAGGGGTAAGGCGCACTGTTCACCCCGTCAACGCTCGCGTAAATGGAAGTCAACCCAGGAATGTTGGCCGTAGCCTGTTCCTGGTTCAGGGTGGGCGGATTGGTCAACGGAACCGAAGAAAGCGTGACCACCCCAGTGGTTCCTGAACTTTGCGCGGACCAGGAAAACTGCCCCACAGTCGAGGTGATGTCGATTCCACGACTCATAGCTGTAGCTTGCAGCGTTACAAATTGCTGTCCACCTAAGGGCTGTCCCTTGGAATAGCCCAACATTCCTTGATAACAAGCATTGGGTATCGGATTTGTCTGCAAATTTACTGGGGCGATTGAAACCACGATGCTGTCGATCTGCTGATGCACGTAGACAGATTGTAGTGGGACTGCTAATGCCCAATGCTGTCGCATAAATCTGAGCAGCGCCGGTCGGTCCAGGCGTACAAACCGTCGGACTAGTGAGGGAATCCCAAGTCCCGGCGCATGCTGTGCCATTGGAAGCAATCGTCAAAACAGCTGGGTTGCTGGAGTGATAAGCCACCGGTTCGGTAATGGCGGTGCCAGCATTCGTCTTCGGCGAGGCCGTAAAGTTTAATGTGGTCCCAATACTCATTGAGGCATTTGTGGCAGGCGTGAGACCAATGCTTGCGGGTACAGGAAAATTCACAACTTTCGTGCTGCCGCCGCCGCTGCATCCACTGAGGCTAAAGCTTAGTAATAAAAAGATCAGACCTGCGACTGCTGCCGAAACCGACCTACCCATTCATCCTCCGCGCTCCCATGGCCGCCCATGGGGCGAGCACGCTTGGTGCTTGACTGTGTCCTAAGAAAATTTCACTCTGGAAAATTCCAGTTAGTGTAGAGGCTATGTATCTTTTCAGCAAGTTGAGGCGCTTACGCGGCGTTTGAGCCGCGTGCCGAAATCCTGAGCGAAGCCGAAGGATCGATTCCCTTCATTCCAATACTTCGATCTTTCAATCTATCGATCTATGGATCAGTCGGATGACCACGAATACATCTGTAAATCTCAAACAGCGACTTCTTTTTGTGAGATGCAGCAAACTTCAGTTGACGATGTGTGTTTCAGGTTGTTATATTTGTAAGGTTCCGCGAGTTAAGTTTGGCTTGTCTGTACGTGGTGGCTTTTCTTGCCGCGTCAAAGAAGCGTTGGAAACACGCTGAAAGATCACAGTTAAGCTTTAGAATCATCCATCTTCAGAGCGCATCAAACTCTGTAGATACCCTCGCTGAAACGTCCTGCGCGCACCTTCCGCCTTTTGGAAGACTATGCGGGGCGCCACTGACGAAACGGATCGCCTCCGGTTGTTTGAATGAGTTCCGGGCTTGGCGGCACCGTCGTCGGTTCAGTCAAACGGGAAACCGAAAATTTCTTGCCAGGGCAATAGCGGGCAAGATTATGGTTGGCAGATCGCCACCCAGCCCCTGAATCAGGGAAAAGCAAGCAGCAACATTTGTTTTGCCTGTGCGCGTAAATGTGCGTGGGCGTGAATATGGCTGAGAAGTTGTGGCTGAAGGAGTAGCAAAGAGTGCCTACTTTTAATCAATTAGTGAAAGCCGGACGCAAGCGTCCAAGGTACAAGACGGCGAGTCCCGCATTGCAGGGATGTCCGCAAAAGCGCGGTGTGTGCACCCGCGTCTACACCCAAACGCCTAAGAAGCCGAACTCGGCGCTGCGCAAGGTGGCTCGTGTACGCCTCACCAACGGGATTGAAGTTACGACTTACATTCCAGGCGTCGGCCATAACTTGCAGGAGCACTCGATTGTGCTGATTCGCGGCGGCCGCGTGAAGGATCTCCCGGGTGTTCGTTATCACGTAGTGCGTGGCACGCTGGATTCGGTCGGCGTTGCAGGTCGCAAGCAGAGCCGTTCGAAGTATGGCGCCAAGCGCCCGAAAGCTTAGTAGGAGCGATTTAGTAGGAGAAGTTAGACGATGCCAAGAAAAGGTTATATCGCGAAGCGAAGCGTGGAAGCCGATCCGGTTTACGGATCGAATCTGGTGACGAAGTTCGTCAACTCGATGATGTGGCAAGGCAAGAAGAGCACTGCCGAGGGCATCTTTTACGAAGCCCTCACAAAGCTGGAGTCCAAAGGTGGCGACGAAGCTTTGAAGCTCTTCACCAAAGCGGTCGAAAACGCCAAGCCGCTGCTCGAAGTCAAGAGCCGCCGCGTTGGTGGCGCGAACTACCAGGTTCCGGTCGAAGTCAATGCCGACCGGCGTACTTCGCTGGCGATTCGCTGGCTGATTACCTATTCTCGCGGACGTGGCGAGAAGGGCATGGTCGAGAAGTTGACAAACGAATTGCTGGATGCGGCCAACGGAAAAGGCGCCGCGATCAAGAAGAAGGAAGATGTTCATCGTATGGCCGAAGCCAATAAGGCATTCGCGCATTATCGGTGGTAGAGAAGCTGTTAGCTCCTAGCTTTTAGCTAAGAGCTAGTAGCTAAGACTAAAAGCTGATTTTCGAGAGCCCCAGAAGGAAATAGAGAAGCCGTGGCGAGACAAGTACCATTAGAGCGTTGCAGAAATATCGGCATTATGGCCCACATCGATGCCGGCAAGACCACTACGACGGAGCGCATCCTGTTCTATACCGGACGCACGCACCGCATCGGAGAGGTCCATGAGGGCACTGCAACCATGGATTGGATGGAGCAGGAGCAGGAGCGCGGAATTACCATTACGTCCGCTGCTACCACATGCACCTGGCGCGACATCCGTATCAACATTATCGATACACCCGGCCACGTGGATTTCACGGCCGAGGTCGAGCGCTCCCTGCGTGTGCTCGATGGCGCTGTTGCTGTGTTTGACGCCGTTCATGGTGTGCAGCCGCAATCGGAAAAGGTCTGGCGGCAAGCGGATAAGTACGGAGTTCCGAGAATTTGTTTTATCAATAAGATCGACAAGGCTGGCGCGGATTTTGAGCACGCAGTTGATACTCTCCGCAAGCGACTGAACGCACATCCCATCGCCATTCAGATTCCCATCGGACAAGAAGACAAGTTCAAAGGCGTAGTCGATCTTGTCAACATGCAGGCGATTACCTGGAAAGACGAGACCATCGGCGCGGAATACATCACCGGCGAAATTCCTGCTGAATTGCAGAAGAAGGCGGAAGCTTTCCATGCGCAATTGGTGGAGGCTGTTGCCGAAACTGACGATGCCATTCTGCATAAATTCCTTGAAGGCGAGACGGTTACTGCTCCCGAGTTGAAGGCAGCGTTGCGCAGGGCGACAATCGAGTTGAAGTTGTTTCCGGTGGTTGTAGGAACGTCGTTTCAAGAATAAAGGCGTGCAGCCGCTGCTCGATGCGGTCGTCGATTATTTACCTTCGCCGCTGGATGCGGGCGACGTTAAAGGCACCAATCCCGACACCGGCGCTGAAGTGACGCGCAAGCCAGCGGATAACGAACCATTTTCGGCGCTGGCGTTCAAGATTATGGCTGATCCGTTTGTTGGTCAGCTGACATTCATTCGTGTTTATTCCGGTCAACTCAAATCTGGGGAGGCTGTGATTAATGCTGGTCGCGGGCGTAGTGAACGCATTGGCCGTCTACTTAAGATGCATGCCAACAAGCGCGAAGACATTCAGGAAATTCTGGCGGGCGATATTTGCGCGGTAGTGGGACTGAAGAACGTCAGAACCGGCGACACGATTTGTGATGAGAGAAATCCCGTCACGCTGGAAAGCATCACCTTTGCTGTTCCGGTCATTGAAGTCGCGGTTGAGCCCAAGACGAAAGCCGATCAAGAGAAGATGGGTGCGGCGCTGAATCGTCTCGCTCAGGAAGATCCTACCTTCAAGGTTCACACCGATCCCGATAGCGGACAAACCATCATTGGCGGCATGGGCGAGTTGCATCTTGAAATCATCGTCGACCGCATGATGCGCGAGTACAAGGTTGAAGCCAACGTCGGCAAGCCGCAGGTCGCGTATCGCGAGACCATCCGCAAGAAGTCCGAAGCAGAAGGAAAATACATTCGCCAGACAGGCGGCAAAGGCCAATACGGTCACGCCAAGATTCGTCTCGAGCCGCAAGAGCCTGGCAAGGGTTACGAGTTCGTCAACGATGTGGTTGGCGGATCGGTGCCGAAGGAATTCATCAAGCCCATCGATCAGGGCATCAAGGAAGCCATGGAAGGCGGCATCCTGGCTGGCTACGAGATGGTCGACGTCAAGGCGATTCTCTACGACGGCAGCTATCACGATGTCGATTCGAACGAAATGGCATTCAAGATCGCTGGATCGATGGCATTCAAGGAAGCTGCCCGCAAGGCGTCTCCAGTGTTGCTCGAGCCGGTGATGGCAGTTGAAGTCGTGACCCCGGAAGATTACGCGGGAACGATCATGGGTGACCTGAGCTCGCGTCGCGGACGCATTGAAGGCATGGAGCACCGCGCCGGTTCGCAGGTGATTAAAGCGATCGTGCCGCTGGCGGAGATGTTCGGATACGCGACGCACATGCGTTCCAGCACGCAAGGACGCGCCGAATACTCGATGCACTTTGCGCGATATGAAGAGGCACCGCGGTCGGTCTCGGAAGAGATCATTGCAAGGGTGCAGGGGACGACGAAGTAAACAGTAAGTCTGAAGAGAAGCATTGATCTCAGTAAAGCGAGTTAAGGAAGAAGCGAAATGGCGAAAGAGAAATTTGATCGTAATAAGCCGCACGTGAACGTAGGGACGATTGGTCACATCGACCATGGCAAGACCACGCTTACGGCGGCGATCACGAAGGTATTGTCGAAGCACAACCCGAAGATTCAGTTCCGGTCGTTTGATTCGATCGATAACGCTCCGGAAGAAAAGGCGCGCGGAATCACCATTGCGACGGCGCACGTCGAGTACGAGACGGCGAACCGGCACTACGCGCACGTCGATTGCCCGGGTCACGCCGACTACATCAAGAACATGATCACGGGTGCGGCGCAGATGGATGGCGGCATTCTGGTGGTGGCTGCGACCGATGGTCCGATGCCGCAAACCCGCGAGCACGTGCTGTTGGCGCGCCAGGTGGGTGTGCCGTATCTGGTGGTCGCGCTGAACAAGTGTGATGCGGTGGATGATCCTGAGCTGCTCGAGCTGGTTGAACTCGAAGTGCGCGAGTTGCTCAAGAGCTATCAGTTTCCGGGAGACGATGTTCCGGTAGTGAAGCTCTCGGCACTGGGCGCGTTGAACGGCGAAGCCAAGTGGGAGAAGCAGGTCGACGAGTTGATGGAAGCGGTGGACAAGTACATTCCGCAGCCAGCACGCGAACTCGACAAGCCGTTCCTGATGCCGATCGAAGATATCTTCTCGATCTCGGGTCGTGGCACGGTGGTGACGGGCCGTATCGAGCGTGGCAAGGTGAAGGTGGGCGAGGAAGTAGAAATTGTCGGCTTCCGCGACACCCGCAAGACGGTAGTGACGGGCGTTGAGATGTTCAAGAAGCAGCTGGACGAAGGCATGGCGGGCGACAACGCCGGGCTTCTGCTTGCGCGGTATCGCAAAGGAAGATGTCGAGCGCGGCATGGTGCTGGCCAAGGGCGGATCGATTACGCCGCACACCAAGTTCAAGGCTGAGGTTTACATCCTGACGAAGGAAGAAGGTGGACGACATACGCCGTTCTTCAAGGGATACCGTCCGCAGTTTTATCTGCGCACGACAGACGTGACGGGCGTGGCGGAGTTGCCGGCGGGTACGGAGATGGTGATGCCGGGAGACAATGTGAGCCTGGTGATTGAGTTGATCACGCCGGTGGCGATGGAAAAGGGATTGCGGTTTGCGATCCGCGAAGGTGGCCACACGGTAGGAGCAGGAACGATCTCAGAGATCGTGACGTAGAGGCAAAGCCGTCATTGGCTGTTGGTCGCCAGTCGTTGGGAGTCGGCGACTAGCAGCAACGGATAGCGGCAGAGGTTAAGCACGGAACAGCAAGATCAACAGCGGCGGACAAGAGTGTCCGCCCCACACAATAAAAACGCGGCTTGCAGCTCGCCGCCAGTTCTTTCCTTCCGGAATAGCCGGGAGGGGTCAGAGAGAGAAACGTGATAGGAAACGAAAAAATTCGGATTCGCTTGAAGGCTTACGACTACCGCATCCTCGATCAGTCGACGGGTGAAATTGTTGATACCGCCAAGCGTACTGGCGCACAAATCGCGGGCCCGATTCCATTGCCCACGATGAAGAACAAGTACTGCGTGCTGCGTTCCCCGCACGTGGACAAGAAATCACGCGAGCAGTTTGAGATTCGCACGCACAAGCGCCTGCTCGACATTCTCGATCCGACGCCGCAGACAGTAGACGCGCTGATGAAGCTCGATCTTCCCGCAGGCGTAGACGTTGAGATCAAGGCATTTGGCAAAGAGCACAAGTAGATTTAGCAAGTCAGCTCTCAGCTTCAAAGAAGCACCAGCCAATAGCGCGAAGCCAAGCTGGATGAGCGGAGAAAAGGGAAATGGCAAAGGTAGCTGGAATTTTAGGAAAAAAAGTTGGGATGACGCAGCTCTTTGACGACAAGGGCGACATGCGTTCAGCGACTGTGTTGCAGGCTGGTCCTTGCGTGGTTACGCAGTATAAGACGCAGACCCGCGATGGATACTCCGCAGCGCAAATTGGCCTGGTGGAATTCGTCAAGGAATCGCGCCTGACTAAGCCCGCGAAGGGCCACCTGGGCAAGCACAACTTGCCTCCGGTGAAGTTCATGCGCGAGGTTCCGATCGAAGTGGAAGAGAAGGCTGAAGGCGACGGCGCTGGCGCGAATCAAAGCTGGAGACCGCGTGCTGGTCGATATCTTCGACGGAGATCGTTTCGTTGATGTCGTCGGCATCAGCAAAGGCCGCGGGTTCGCAGGTGTGGTTCGCCGCCATCATTTTGCTGGCGGTCCAAAGTCACACGGTTCGATGTTTCAGGTTACGGGTTCGATCGGATCTTCGGCGTTTCCTTCGCGCGTGTTCAAGGGAATGCGCATGTCCGGCCACATGGGCACGGATCGCGTGACGGTTCGCAATCTGCGATTGCTGGGCGTCGATAAAGACGACAATTTGTTGGTGGTCGAAGGCAGCGTGCCTGGCCCGAATGGCGGATATCTGGTGATCACCAAAGCCAAGAAGCCGCCGAGAGAGCGCCGTGGATTTGCGGGTTCGGCGACGGTCGATCCTTTGAAGGCAGCCAAGCGCGCACAAAAGGGTAAATAAGGTTCTCCGGAATTTAAGACAGAAGAATCGAACACAGGCATTAGAGAATTGCAGGAAGAGAAAAATGGCAACGATTGACATACACAACCTGAGCGGAGCCAAAGTTGGCACCTTCGAACTGGCCGACGAAGTGTTCGGCGCAGTGAACGAAGATCTGCTGTGGGAGGCGGTGAAACATTACCGCGCCGCGCAGCGAGCCGGTACTCACGCTACCAAGAACAAGAAGCTGGTATCCGGCGCCGGAAAAAAACTTTGGAAGCAGAAGGGTACGGGGCGCGCGCGTGTCGGCTCGATCCGTTCGCCACTGTGGCGGCATGGCGGTACTGTGCATGGTCCGCAACCGCGCTCTTACGACTACACGTTTCCTCGCAAAAAGCTGCTGGGAGCATTGCGCTCGGCGCTGGCTTCGAAGTTTGCTGATGGCAAGCTGATCATCGTGAACACGTTCGAGATGAAAGAGCCGAAATCGAAACTGTTCCGCGAATCGCTCGACAATTTGAAAGTCGACAGCACGGTCTTGCTGGTGGAGACCGCGAAGCACGAAAATCGCAATCTGGATTTAAGTTCGCGCAATCTGCATGGAGTGGAACTGGTGAGCGGGAGTGAAGTACATCCCTATCATCTGTTGCGTTACGACCGGGCAATCTTCTCTCAACCTGCGATTGAGAAGTTGCAAGTCTCGTTGAAGGGATCGGTATCGAAGCGTCGGCAAAATGCAGCAGAAGGTGAAGGCGAAGCTGAGGGCAAGAAGGCGAAGAAAGCCACCACGCGACGCCGGACCAAGCATGAAGCAGCGGCGGAGGTGGCCTAATGAAATCCGCATATCAAATATTGCGACGCCCGGTGATCACGGAAAAAGGTCTTGCTATCAAGGAAAACCAGAACACGCTGGTGTTTCAGGTGGCGAAGGAAGCGACCAAAACCGAGATCAAGCAAGCCGTGCAGAGCATTTTTAAAGTAAAGGTGAATTCGGTTCGCACCGCGAATTTCCCGGGAAAAGAGCGGCGGCGCGGCAAGTTTGCCGGCTACCGTCCGGATTGGAAGAAAGCTTTTGTGCGGTTGAAGGCTGGCGAGAAGATGCCGGAGTACGCACAGAATTTGTAAGACAGTCGTTGGCCGCACGTCGTTGGCTGTGGCTAGCGAACGGCAAACGACCAAGGACGAACGATCAGAGAGTTTTTTATGCCGATTAAGACATACAGACCGACAACCGAGACGCTGCGTTATCGCACGACCCTCGTCAATGACGACATCACGAGCACCAAGCCTCACAAGGCATTGCTTGAGCCAAAGAAGCGCACCGGCGGACGCCGCAACAGCGGCCAGACCACCATGCGTTTTATCGGAGGCGGTCACAAGCGCCAGTTGCGCCTTATTGACTTCAAGCGCGACAAGACCGGCATTCCCGCGAGTTGTGGCGACGATCGAATACGATCCCAATCGCTCGGCCCGTATTGCGCTGTTGAATTATGCCGATGGCGAGAAGCGCTACATCGTGCAGCCGGACGGTTTGAAGGTGGGACAGAAACTGTTGAGCGGTCCCGAGGCGGATATTCTGGTCGGCAACGCTTTGCCGCTGCGGAATATTCCTCCGGGCACGACGATTCACAACATCGAACTGAAGCCAGGCAAAGGTGCGCAGATGGTGCGCTCGGCTGGCGGCTCGGCGCAGCTGGTTGCCAAAGAAGGCGACTATGCGCTGGTGAAATTGCCTTCCGGCGAAATCCGCAAAGTAGCGCAGGATTGCATGGCGACCATCGGGCAAGTCGGAAACACCGATCACGAGAATGTCACGATCGGTAAGGCCGGACGTTCACGTTGGCTTGGAAAGCGTCCGCATAATCGCGGCGTTTCGATGAACCCTGTGGACCATCCGCATGGTGGTGGTGAAGGTAAGACTTCAGGCGGACGGCATCCAGTAACGCCCTGGGGACAGCCGACGCGTGGATACAAGACTCGTAATAACAAGCGCACGGATGCGTTCATCGTCAACCGTCGCGGCAAGAAGTAGTTGTTAGAAAGAAAAAGTTTGAGCTGGAAGCTTTAGAACGAAAGCTGATAGCCGAAAGGCTGAGAGCAGATTTTATGGCACGTTCCACAAAAAAAGGGCCGTTCGTCGATGGCTACCTGCAAGCGCGGGTAGAAGGGATGAACGCGCGCAATGAGAAGAAGGTGCTGCGCACATGGTCGCGGCGCTCAACAATTATTCCGGAGATGGTGAGTCACACTATCGCCGTACACAACGGGAAGAAATTCATCCCGGTGTACGTCACGGAAAATATGGTTGGCCACAAACTGGGCGAGTTCAGCTTTACCCGCCAGTTCAAAGGCCACTCGATGAAAGCGGCGACCGAAGCAGCCGCGCGTCCGGCGGCAGCACCGCCGCCAGCGGCGAAGTAAAGGAGACTCGCGATGGAATTTCGAGCTGAAGCCCGTTACATGCGCGTCTCTCCCCAGAAGGCCCGGCTGGTGCTGGACCTGATCAAGGGGCGTCGTGTAGAGGATGCGTTGAACACGTTGGTGTTCACGAAAAAGCGTGTCGCAGCGACAGTTGAAAAGCTGCTGCGCTCGGCGCTTGAGAACGCGAATTATCTGAGCAACGAAAAAGGGCTGGACGTGGACGTAGACAGCCTTTACGTGAAGCGTGCCGTGGCGAATGATGGTCCGCGAATGAAGCGGATTCGTCCGGCTCCAATGGGCCGTGCGTTCCGATATGTCCGGCGTATCGCTCACATCGAGATCGCTCTGGAAGAGAAGGTTCGCGGCAACGGAGGAGTTGCAACCGTGGTTGGCGAAGAAGAAGTCGGAGCGAAGACCAAAGCCAAGAATAAAGCTCGAGCCAAAGGCAAAGCGCCGGTGGCTAAGGGTAAAGCAAAGAAGAAGACAGAAAAGAAATTTGCAGGAACGAGATAAAAACAGGCTGTAGGCTCTGGGCTTCAGGCTTTAAGTTTCAAGATTAGGTTCGAAGAGTTATTAGGAGCAACGATGGGACAGAAGGTTCATCCTTACGGATTTCGCCTCGGCTATACCAAGCCGTGGAAGTCGCGCTGGTTTGTCGAAAAGGATTACGACAAGCTGTTGCTCGAAGACATCAAGCTGAAGGCTGAGCTGAAGGACAAGCTCAAGTCGGCGGGTGTGAGCTCGATTGAAATCGAGCGCCCGGGCAACAAGCTGCGCGTCATTATCAAGACGGCTCGTCCTGGCATCATTATTGGACGCAAGGGCGCTGAGATTGACAAGCTGAAATTGGACGTCCAAAAGCGGACGTCGCGCGAAGTGCACGTCGACATTCAGGAAGTGCATAAGCCTGAACTCGATGCGCAGTTGGTCTCGGAAGCAATCGCGCTGCAACTGGAAAAGCGCGTTGGATTCCGCCGCGCAATGCGCAAGTCGGTGGACTCGGCTCTGCGCTTCGGTTGCAAAGGAATCAAGGTGCGCGTCAGCGGACGTCTGAACGGAAATGAAATCGCCCGCTCGGAATGGTATTTGCAGGGCCGTTTGCCGCTGCACACATTGCGTGCCGATATCGACTACGGCTTCACTGAAGCTCGTACAACTTACGGCGTGATTGGCGTGAAGGTCTGGGTCTACAAGGGCGAGATTTTGCCGGCAGCAAAGAAGCGCGATCACCAGCAACCAGTAGGCGCATTTTAGTAGCGCTGAATAAGCAAGAACTTGAGAAATACGTACGACGAATTAGAGGACTAAGGGCTGCTTTATGTTGATGCCAAAGAAAGTTAAGTACCGCAAGCAGCAGCGCGGACGCATGACCGGGAAAGCCTGGCGCGGCAGCCAGCTCGCCTTCGGAGACTTCGGATTGAAGGTGCTCGAGCCGGGTTGGATTACCGACCGGCAAATCGAAGCCAGCCGTGTTGCCATGACGCGTTTTGTTAAGCGCGGCGGCAAGATCTGGATCCGTCTGTTTCCGGACAAGCCGGTGACCAAGAAGCCCGCCGAAACTCGTATGGGTAAGGGCAAAGGCGCTCCGGATCATTGGGTGGCTGTAGTTCGTCCGGGCAAGATTCTGTTCGAGATGGAAGGCGTTTCGGTGGCGGATGCTACGGAAGCGATGCGCCTTGCTTCGCACAAACTGCCGCTGCGCACGACATTCGTAAAGCGTCCAACTTTGGCTCACTAGAAGCCGGGCGCGCTAGAAGATTGGAAATTTGAAACCGAAGATTTAGGAATTGTTTATGAAAGCTGACAAAGTTCGAAACCTGACTAGCGATGAGCTGAGCCATCAAGAGCGCGATCTCAACGATCAGCTCTTCAAGCTGAAGTTCCAGCTCAACATGGGGCAAACCGAAAGCTTGAAAAAGATGCGTGGCCTGCGCAAGGACATCGCGCGCGTGAAGACGATTGCGCGGCAACGCGAGCTCACTGCCAGCGCCACAACGGAGAAGAAGTAATGGCTGAGACAAACGTACAAGAGGGCCGCGCACCGGCGGGACGGCGTAAAGAAGTGGTAGGAGAAGTTGTTTCCAACCGCATGCAGAAGACCATTGTGGTGGAAGTAAACCGCAAGAAGGCGCATGGATTCTACGGCCGCGTCATTTCGAAGTCGAAAAAGTTCTACGCTCACGATGAGACCAATGAGGCGCGCATTGGCGATGTGGTTCGGCTGGAAGAGACGCGTCCACTGTCGAAGTTGAAGCGCTGGAAGCTGAAGCAGGTAGTCCGCAAGACTTCGCTGCCGGCGGATGCCGCCATTAATGTGGATCTGGCGAAAGCCGAGTAGTTAAGAGCGGACAGGGAGACTGATTATGGCTGTAATGATGAGAACGTGGCTCGATGTCGCCGACAACTCCGGCGCTCGCAAGCTCCAGGTGATTCTGCCGCTGGGCGGCTCGACCGGACTGCGCGCTGGTTTGGGAGATGTGGTGACAGCGAGCGTGAAGGAAGCCTCGCCGGATGGCCAAGTGAAGAAGGGCACGGTTGTCAAAGCGGTAATAGTGCGCACTCACAAGGAATATGGACGTCGTGACGGTACGTATATCCGCTTCGATCAGAACGCAGCTGTGCTGATCAACGACGCAGGTGAGCCAGTAGGAACACGCGTTTTCGGGCCAGTCGCCCGCGAATTGCGCGAGAAGAAATTTTTGAAGATCGTGTCCCTGGCGCCGGAAGTTATCTAAGAAGTGAACTAGATCAGGCACTACAAAGGTTTGAAATGAGAACAGTAGTTAAAGAGCACAAGCGAATAGATATCAAGCACAACGACACGGTGAGAGTAATCACCGGTCGCGACAAGGGCAAAGAAGGCCGTGTCCTGCGTGTGTTTCCGGACAAGGGGCGGCTCTTAGTTGAGCACGTCATGATTGTGAAGAAGCACGTGCGCCCGAATCCGCAACGCAACATCAAGGGCGGAATCGCAGAGCAGGAAAGCTCGATTGCGATCTCGAATGTGCAGTTGGTCTGCGGAACATGTGGTCCGGTCCGCATCGGCCACGAAATGCGCGGCGATAAAAAAGTGCGAGTTTGCAAGAAGTGCGGAACGACATTAGAGAAGTAAACGGAAAAACTCACGAACCGGTATACGCCAGTTCTACAGGCACTCCGAAACCGTGAGAGAAAGTAATTGATTTATGGCAAAAGAAAAAGAGACAGCAAAAGAACCGAAGAAGGAAGCGCAAGCAGTCAAGAAAGAACCGCGCCGCGAGCGCCCTGCGGACAAGCATCAGCAGGCGGATCGTCCGGCAGCGGTTTCGCATCACAGCGCGAAAGAGACGCCGCGCTTGAAAGACCGTTTTCACAAGGAAATTGCTCCTTCGATGATGAAAGAACTGGAGCTGAAGAATCCCATGGCGGTGCCGCATCTGCATAAGATTGTGGTCAACATGGGTGTGGGCGACGCGACACAGAATGCCAAGATTATGGACCCGGCGGTTAACGAACTGGGACAGATTACTGGCCAAAAGCCAGTAGTGACACGAGCCAAAAAGTCGATTGCGGCATTTAAGGTTCGTGAAGGTATGCCGATCGGAGCAATGGTCACTTTACGCGGCGACCGCATGTATGAATTTCTTGATCGGTTGATGAGCATTGTGCTGCCGCGCGTACGTGACTTCAAGGGTGTTTCGACCAAGTCGTTCGATGGACGTGGCAATTACACTATCGGACTGCGCGACCAATTGATCTTCCCGGAAATTGATTACTCACGGGTGGACAAGCAAAAGGGCATGAACGTAACAATCGTTACAACCGCCAAGAGCGACGATCAGGCGCGGTCACTACTGAAGCATATGGGAATGCCGTTTAGGGCCTAAGATTTTTCGCAGGTGAAGACAAAGTTTTTCGAAGCAAAAGGAATACATGGCAACGACAGCAAAAAGAGTGAAAGACGCAAAGATCCAGAAGATATTCGAACTGGCGCGCGCGAACAAGGAGAAGAAGCCTAAGTTCTCCACGCGCCGTCACAACCGTTGCCAGAATTGCGGACGTCCACGGGCGTTTCTCCGCAAGTTTGGGCTGTGCCGGTTGTGTTTCCGCAGTTTCGCTTTACGCGGCGAAATTCCCGGAGTTTCGAAGTCGTCCTGGTAAGGACTTAGAAAGCAAGTTGCCGTCAGGTTCTTCGGCCAAAGCAAGAGGGCCGCAGCAAACGGGTGACTGAGGAGAAGCAGAGCGATGAGGTTGACTGATCCAGTCGCAGACATGCTGACGCGAGTTCGCAATGCGATCAACGCGCGGCACCAGAAGGTTGATATTCCAGCGTCCAAGCTGAAGCTGGAGATTGCCCGCATTCTGAAGGAAGAGGGTTACATCTCCAACTTCAAGGCCACGGAAGAAGAGAGTCACAAGGTCCTGCGCATTTATCTGAAATACGGCAACAACAACGAGGCCGCTATTTCGAATGTACAGCGTGTGTCGCGCCCCGGTTGCCGGGTGTATGTGCGCCGTACCGAGATCCCGCGCGTGCTGGGCGGTCTCGGCATCAATATTTTGACCACGCCTAAAGGTGTGATGACGGGACGCAAGGCCCGCAAAGAAGGCTTGGGCGGCGAACTGCTTTGCGAAGTTTGGTAATTTTAATCGGCTGTCGCGCTCAACGGAGCGACGATCGAGCCGCTAACACACTAGCTAAGAGCTAGTAGCTAAGAGCCAGAAGCTTATGTCACGAATTGGAAAAAAACCGATCCCGCTCCCTAAGGGAGTGACGTTCAAGGTTGAAGGCAATACAGTTCGCGTGCAAGGACCGAAGGGCCAAGTTGAGACCCATCTGCCGACGGGCATTCGCATCGAGCAGCAGGATGGTCACTTGCTCGCGGTTCGCGAAAACGATTCGCAGGCTGCGGTGCATGGACTAGCGCGTGCCTTGGTCAACAATGCCGTCGAAGGTGTAACCAAGGGCTGGACGCGCGAACTGGAAATCGTCGGTATCGGATATCGCGCGGAAATGAAGGGCAAGAACATGGTTGTGTTCACGCTCGGCTATTCGCATCCGATTGAGTATCCATTGCCGACTGGAATTGAAGCGGCTGTTGACGCCAAGCTCACGAAACTCAGCGTCACTGGGATTGATCGCCAGAAAGTTGGACAGGTTGCTGCGGAAATGCGCAGCCTGCGTCCACCGGATCCGTACAAGAATAAGGGCGTGCGGTACGTCGGCGAGAAATTGAAGAAGAAGGTCGGAAAGACCGGGGCGAAGTAGCAGTCGTTGGTCGTCCGTCGTTGGCCGGATTTAGTTTCGGGCGCGCGATGAGATGAGCGATTTTGAGAAATTGAAATTTGAGAAATTAAAAGGTCGAAGGCTGCTGGGTTCGAATAACGACCACCAGCCAACGACCAAGGACAGACCCAATGCTTAACATATCGTCAAAAAATTCGAATCGGCGTCACGTTCATACCCGCATCCGCAAGAAAGTGATCGGTACTGCCGAACGTCCACGCTTGAATGTTTACCGTTCGTTGAACCACATTTACGTCCAGTTGATCGATGACGCGAATGGCACAACGCTTCTTGCGGCTCATTCCGCCGAAGGCAAGAAGGGCGAAAAGAAGGCTGTCGGAGGAAACGTTGCAGCCGCCAAGCAGGTCGGTAAGGCGATAGCGGAACGCGCCAAAGAAAAAGGAATTAGTAAAGTTGTATTCGATCGCGGTGGCTACATTTATCACGGACGCGTCAAGGCTCTGGCCGACGCCGCCCGCGAATCGGGACTGCAGTTCTAGAGTTTCCAGGCGATTTGTACGTGAGACAGTTTAGAAGCGAGAAACGAGATTTAAAGAATGCCAACAGTCATAAAGAAGCTTGACCCAAATTCGTTTCAGTTGAAAGACCAAGTGGTTGCCATCAACCGCGTCACCAAGGTCGTCAAAGGCGGAAAGAACATGTCCTTTGCCGCGTTGGTGGTGGTCGGAGATCCCACTGCTGCGGTGGTCGGATATGGTTCCGGCAAGGCGAAGGAAGTTCCTCAGGCGATTCGAAAGGGGATTGAATCCGCCAAGAAGAATCTGGTGAAGGTGCATCTTACCCAGACTTCGATTCCGCACCTCTCGCTAGGACGGTTCGGATCAGGCAAGGTACTGCTTAAGCCTGCTCCGGAAGGTACAGGAGTAATCGCAGGCGGCGCGGTGCGTGCTGTTATGACCTCGGTGGGTATTCAGAATGTGCTCACGAAATCGATTGGCACAACGAACCCGCATAATGTAATTAAAGCGACATTTGACGCGCTAAAGAGACTGAAGAGTCGCGAAGACGTTGCAACAATGCGCGGCAAAACGTCTGAGGAGTTGTAGCTTTAGGTTCAATCAAGGAATTGTAATCATGGTAAAGAAATCAAACCCAACCGGCGGCAAGCTTCACCTGAAGTGGGTGCGCTCCGCAATTTGCGCTCCCGTGAAACAGAAGCTCGTAGTGAAGGGCTTGGGCTTTACGCGGCTGAACCAAGTGATTGAACGTCCGGATAATCCGGCTATTCGTGGCATGGTGGCCAAGATCCCGCACCTGGTCGAGATCGTGCAGTAAGACGCATCAGCTTTAAGCTGTCTTCCCTTTTTCGAAACGGGCGACAAGCTAAGAGCTGATAGCTAACAGCTGAGAGCTTATTATGAATCTTTCGAAATTAAGAGCACCGAAGAAGGCAGCGGAAAATAAGAAGCGCGTGGGCCGCGGTATGGGATCCGGCATGGGAAAGACCTCTGCCCGTGGACACAAAGGCCAGCGCTCCCGCAGCGGTTCCCGAATGATGCGCGGTTTTGAAGGCGGCCAGATGCCTCTGCATCGCCGCATGCCGAAACGCGGCTTCACCAACGTTTTCCGTCAGGAATTCAACATCGTAAATCTGGACAAGCTGGCTGCAATCGGCGAAAGCACGATTACGCCTGAAGTTTTGCGCAAGGCTGGCGTGATCAGCACCAAGCATCCAGTTAAGGTTCTTGGCAATGGCGAGCTCTCGACCGCGCTCACCGTCCACGCCCATAAATTCTCCAAGTCGGCTCAGGAAAAGATCACTGCGGCTGGCGGTAAATTCGAGGTCCTGCAGTAACATGCTCGAGAAATTTACTAACGTCTTCCGCATTCCGGACCTGCGTAGACGAATCCTGTTCACGCTGGGCTTGCTGGCGGTGTACCGGCTTGGTGGTCACATCCCCACGCCAGGGGTGAACGCAGACAAACTGCAGCAGTTTTTTGAGAGTCAGCGGGGAAGCTTTCTTGGTTTGGTGGACATGTTCTCCGGTGGACAGCTCAAGCGGCTGACCATTTTTGCTTTGGGCATCATGCCGTACATCACGGCATCGATCATTCTGCAATTACTGACGGTTGTCTACGAACCGCTGGCCAAGTTGCAAAAAGAGGGCGAGCTGGGACGGAAGAAAATCACCCAGTGGACGCGGTATCTCACCGTAATTCTCAGCGCAGTGCAATCCTTTGGAATCGCTATCAGCCTCCAGAAGAATGGCGATTTCGTGGTTCATCCCGGCGCGGGTTTCATTCTGATGACGATGCTGACTCTAACCACGGGCAGCGCGTTCATTATGTGGTTGGGTGAGCAGATTACGGAACGCGGTGTCGGCAATGGCATGTCACTTCTGATCTTTGCCGGAATTGTTGCCGGTTTGCCGCGTGGTGTTGCCGATCTTTACGACAAGGTTAGGAATGATGCCTGGGGCAGTTTCACCTTGCCTGCGGTTCTGATCTTGGTCGCGATCATGGTTTTGGTCGTTGCCTTCATCGTGTACGTAGAGCGCAGCGAACGTAGAATTCCGGTGCAGTATGCGAAGCGAGTTGTCGGACGAAAGGTTATGGGCGGCCAGTCCACCCACTTGCCTTTGCGCGTCAACGCTGGCGGTGTGATGCCGGTCATTTTCGCGTCGTCAATCTTGACCATGCCGCAGATGCTTGGGCAAGGGTTGAAGGACAACCGTTATTTTGGCTGGCTGGTTCATGCCCTCGGTTGGGGCGAACCGCTTTATACCCTCCTGTATGCCGTTGGCATCATCTTTTTCGCCTATTTTTACGTGTCGATTGTCTTCAACCCAAACGAGGTTGCCGACAATATGCGGAAGTATGGCGGGTTTATTCCCGGCATTCGTCCCGGCAAGCGCACAGCCGACAACATCAATGAGATTCTGACTCGCATTACTCTGGTGGGCGCGTTGTATCTGATCATCATCTCGTTTATTCCCGAGTGGATGATCGCCGGTATCCACTTGAATCACTTATACGGTCCGGTGGGCGCGTTCTTTGAACGGCTACCGACCTGGATTACCAATGGTTTAGGTGTCACCTTCTATTTCGGTGGAACGTCGCTCCTAATAGTCGTTGGCGTGGCGATGGATACAGTGACGCAGATCGAGGCGCAGCTCATCATGCGGCATTATGACGGCTTCACTCCGCGTAGTGGACGCATGCGCGGACGTCGTACATGGTAGGCGTAGGGACGGAAAACTGTGGTTGGCATGTTGTCAGGTCTTGAAATTGGATCGGGGAGAAGCAAGGGCCAGTTCGATGGCAGAGGAAGTTTCACGCAACATCGGACCAATCGTCCTGCTGGGGCCTCCTGGAGCTGGCAAAGGCACTCAGTCTAAGCGGATCGTTGAACGCTACAGAATCCCGCAGATCTCAACCGGGGATTTGCTGCGAGAGAATGTTCGTTTGGGCACGCTCTTGGGTTTGCAGGCCAAGAACGTGATCGAGCGGGGAGACCTGGTTTCAGACGATTTGGTGTGCGATATGGTTGCGCATCGCCTAGTTCTGCCCGATTGCGAGCGCGGGTTTATCTTGGATGGGTTTCCTCGGACCTCTACGCAGGCCGAGTGGTTGGACGAGTTTTTGAAGCGCGAGTTCTTTGACAAACATAAGCCTGGCAATTGGTTACCGATTGTGATCCGCATCGATGTGGATTATAATAAGTTAGAACTTCGGCTTACCGGACGTAGAACTTGTCCCACCTGTGAACGAATCTATAACGTTCACCTTCAGCCACCCCGCGTCGACGAGCTTTGTGACTTCGACGGTACCAAGCTGATCATTCGTGATGATGATCAAACAGAAGTGATTCGGGAGCGTCTGCTGACTTATGAACGGCAGACCAAACCTGTGGCGGAATATTACCAGCGCAAGAATCGTCTGGTTTCGGTGAACGGAGATCAGCCGGTTGGTCGGGTAACGGAACAGATATTTCAGGAGATTGAAAGCCACGCTGCCGCTCCAGCAGATGGCCGGTAGAGAATGGCGATAGTTTGTAAATCTACGGCGGAGATTGAAAAGATGCGGCATAGTGGCCGCATTGTCCGCGAAGTGCTCGACTATCTTCGGCCTTTAGTCGGCCCCGGCGTGAGCACGATGGATATTGAGCGTGCCGCCGAACAGAAGATAAGGGATCTGGGTGCGAAGCCGGCGTTCAAGGGGTATTACGATTATCCTTGCGTTCTCTGCACTTCGATTAATGAAGAGATTGTTCATGGCATCCCGTCAGAAAAGCGGTTGCTGAAGCCCGGAGACATTGTTTCCATCGACTGCGGCGTCGTACTGGACGGCTATTATGGAGATGCCGCCATAACGGTTGCGGTAGATGAGTCGGTTACACCGGAATTGCGCAAGCTGCTCGAAGTGACTGAGGCTTCGCTGTACAAAGGCATCCAGCAAGTGCTGATTGGGAATTCAATTGGCGATGTGGGAGCCGCGGTGCAGGAACATGTTGAAGCGAATGGCTTCAGTGTAGTTCGCGAGTTTGTGGGACACGGGATTGGGACCAAGCTGCACGAAGAGCCGCAGGTGCCGAATTTCGGTGCGCGTGGACAAGGCGCGAGATTGCGCGAGGGCATGGTGCTGGCAATCGAGCCGATGGTGAATTTCGGCAAGCCCGGCACGCGAGTTTTAGAAGACAAGTGGACGGCAGTAACCGCGGACGGAAGTTTCAGTGCGCACTTTGAACATTGCGTGGCAGTGACAAAAAATGGTCCGATGATTTTGACGCAATAGTGCAGCTTTCAGCCATCAGCTCTCCGCTCTCAGTTTCTACTGAAAGCCGAGGGCTGAAAGCTGACAGCTTTTGTAAGGAGACGAATGAGTAAAGAAGACGCGATTGAGGTAATGGCAGTGGTCGTCGAACCATTGCCCAATGCCATGTTCAAGGTGGAGCTGGAAAATAAGCACCAGGTGCTCGCCCATGTTTCCGGCAAAATGCGCAAGAACTTTATCCGCATACTGCCCGGAGACAAAGTCGCGGTCGAGCTTTCTCCTTACGATCTGAATCGCGGTCGTATCGTTTATCGATATAAATAATCGTTGGCAGAGCCAATGATGAATTACCAAGGACAGGATTATGAAAGTTAGAGCATCGGTAAAGAAAATTTGCGACAAGTGCAAGGTCATCCACCGCAAGGGCGTGGTGCGGGTGATCTGCGAAACCGCCAAACACAAGCAACGCCAGGGTTAAGTTTAGAAAGATATAAAAGATATAGAGGAGCACTATGGCACGTATTGCAGGCGTCGATCTTCCCCGTAACAAGCATGTGAACATCGCGCTGACTTACATTTATGGCATTGGCAATCCGCGCGCTTCCCGCATTCTCGCCAAGGCGAAAGTCGAACCCGTGAAGAAAGTTCAGGATCTCGGCGAAGACGAAGTGAACCGCATCCGCCAGGTCATCGAGGCGGAAGGCTCGTCGAAGGCGATCTGCGCAAGGAAATTTCGATGAACATCAAGCGGCTCATCGAAATCGGTTCCTATCGCGGATACCGTCATCGCCGGAATTTGCCGGTTCGCGGACAGCGCACGCACACCAATGCGCGTACCCGCAAAGGACCGCGCAAGGGCACGATTACGCAGAAGAAGAAAGCTGCGCAAAAACATAAGAACCGTCGTTGGTTATTCGTCGTTAGCTCGTGTAATATCGGCGAACGAAAGGCCGACTAGCCTGAGGATAAAAATTATGGCAAAACCAGCAGCAGCAGGCGGCGCAGCGCCGGAGAAAAAAGGCAAGAAGAAGACGTTCAAGAAGAAAGAGCGCAAGCACGTTACCCACGGCATTGCGCACATTCAGGCGTCGTTCAATAACACCATCGTGACCATCGCCGACCAGGCTGGCAACGTGCTTTCCTGGAAGAGTTCCGGTTCGCTCGGCTTTCGTGGATCGCGCAAAGGCACTCCGTTTGCGGCGCAGCAAGCCGCTTCGAACGCTGCCACCATGGCGCGTGATCACGGTGTGCGCAGCGTGGAAGTACGCGTCAGCGGCCCCGGTTCCGGACGTGAGTCCGCCATTCGTGCGCTGGCATCTTCCGGTATAGAAGTAAGAAACATCAAAGGACGCGACGCCGATACCTCACAACGGATGCCGTCCGCCGAAGAGAAGAAGAGTCTAGGAAAGTTTCGAATTTCCGGTTTCGTTGTCGAGCAGATTGATTGTTCGAAAGCTGGAACCCGAAACTAGAAACTGAACTTAAAACTAATTTCGTCCGGGACGAAGGGTGAAGCCAAACCTGTAAACCGGTCATCTAATAAGGAGAAGAAACTTGGCACGATATACTGATCCCGTCTGTCGCCTTTGCCGTCGCGAAGGCATGAAATTATTCTTAAAAGGCACGAGGTGTCATAGCGACAAGTGTGCCATCGAAAAGCGCAACTTTGCTCCCGGCCAGCATGGCAAAGACCGCAAAGCCAAAATCGTCGGCTACGGCCTGCAATTGCGCGAAAAACAAAAGACCAAGCGCATGTATTTCACCCAGGAAGGCCAGTTCCGGAACTATTTCGAGAAGGCTGCCCGCTCAAAGGGCGTTACTGGCGAAATCTTGCTGCAACAACTGGAACGCCGTCTGGACAACGTTGTGTACCGCCTCGGTTTCGGCATTTCACGCCGCCAGGCCCGCCAGTTGGTGCGCCACGGCCACATCCATGTCAACGGTCAGCAAGGTGAACATTCCGTCGTATCCGGTAAGCGTCGGCGAAGAGATTGCGATTCGCGAGTCGCAGCCTGAAAGCTGCCGATTCTGGAAGCGGCCAAGGATTTTGCCAGCCACCAGAATGCGCCAAACTGGCTTGACATTGATCGCGACAATTACAAGGGTCGCGTAGCTGCATTGCCGAAGCGCGAAGATATCAATCTGCCGGTCAACGAGCAGTTGATCGTCGAGTTGTACAGCAAATAGTCGTTAGTCGCATGCCGTTGGCGATAGCATAGCTCGACCAACGACCCACGACAGTTTTTCTGGTCCAATATTTCGAGCCAGATCAGCCTTTCCTGGCGCTTGACCTGAACCGGACCTGTTCAGGGAGTCAGGACTGAGCCAAACGGCCGAAGGAGAGAAACACAATGTTTGGAAGGGCTTTCAAAAACCAAAACGTCTCGCAGTCGATACTCAATCCTTAACCGATAAGTACGGCATTTTCTGGGCGCAGCCGTTTGAACGCGGCTTCGGTACCACCATCGGCAACGCGCTCCGACGCGTAATGCTTTCGTCCATCGAAGGCGCAGCTGTAACCGCGGTGAAAATTGAAGGCGTGCTGCACGAATTCCAGTCGATTCCCGGCGTGGTAGAAGATGCAACCGACATCATCCTGAACCTGAAGCAGGTTCCGTTCAAGCTGAGCGGCGATGCTCCGAAGGCGATCTATCTTCGCGCCGACCAGCCGGGCGTGGTTACTTCCGGAATGATCGAAGCGGATGCTGATGTCGAAGTCCTCGACAAGGACGTTTACATCGCGACCGTGAGCGAAGGCGGCAAGCTCGACATGGAAATGCGCCTCAAGCGCGGTCGCGGTTATGTTTCCGCTGACAAGAACTTCGACGAAGATCTCGGCATCGGATTCATTCCTATCGATTCCGTTCACTCGCCGGTTCGCAAGTGCAATTACACCGTCGAAGCAGCGCGTCTCGGACAGATCACCGACTACGACAAGCTGACCATCGAAGTCTGGACCAATGGCTCGATCACTCCGGCCGATGCAATCGGCTTGGCCGCGAAGCTGGTAAAAGACCACATGAATATCTTCATCAACTTTGAAGAAGATATCGAGACCTCGACTTCCAGCGAAGAGCGCAAGCCGGAGATCAAGAACGAGAATCTCAATCGCTCGGTCGAAGAACTCGAACTTTCAGTTCGCAGCTATAACTGCCTGAAGAACGCGAACATTCAGTCGATCGGCGAGCTGGTCCAGAAGACCGAAGCCGAAATGCTGAAGACCAAGAACTTCGGACGCAAGTCGCTGAACGAGATCAAAGAGATTCTCGGAACAATGGGTTTGAGTCTCGGCATGAAGATTGACGAGCACGGCAATGCCGTGCCCGGTCCGACTTCAAACCAGATACTGCCGGCATCGGCATACGGGGATGTTGACGATCTGTAGAAAGTAACGGGCGTGGACCATAGCGGTCCACGCCTTAGTTTTTGTTCGAAACATATGTTGGGCGGGCTCTGGTTCGCCGAGTGAGAAATTTAAATAACTGATGGGCTCTGCCCAAAGGATCTGCCATGCGTCACAAAGTAGCAGGATGGAAATTAGGACGTAACACCGCTCACCGCCGCTCGTTGCTGCGGAATCTGGTGACTTCGCTCATTCTCGAGGAGCGCATCGAGACCACGCTTCCCAAAGCCAAGGCTCTGCGCCCGCAAGTCGAGAAGATGATCACCCTCGGCAAGCGCGGCGATCTGGCGGCTCGCCGCCAGGCGCTCGCCTATCTGATGACCGGCGCTGCCGTCGACAAATTATTCGATACCATCGGCCCACGTTTTGGTGACCGTAACGGCGGCTATTTGCGTATCGTCCACTTGGGATGGCGCAAAGGCGACGGAGCAGACACAGCATTTGTTGAACTGCTCGGCAGCGAGAAGCTTCAGGAAGAAAAACGCGAGAAGCGTGCGGAAATCCGTTCGAAGCGCGCCGAAGAAGCCAAACGGGCAATGGATGAAGCGGAAGCCCAAGGCGGGGTCGAGCATCCAACCGGAGAACATGCCGAGGGCGAAGACAAAGCCAAGGAATAGATCCTCCCGAGCGAAACCAGCAGATCAAATGCACCTCATTATGGGGTGCATTTTTTTTGGCGAGAACTACGTCGCATATGCTGCGGAATCTGTCGGCTCATTTATCAGAAGCGTTTGAGGCTCGTCTCGATACGCAAACAGAAGAACGATTAATAAAGCAAATGCGCTTAGAGCAAGCAGGCTCACCAGCAATACCCGTACGGGGCCATTTGTTAGATGGACTTGTAAATAGTCAGGATAGCGCGTGGCTGCTACTAGCGTGCAGATGACTGTGGTCCAAAAAACCGCGTTCTGATGTGAGAATTGGCCCTTCCGCAAAGAAAACCAGGTGAACATTAATGGAAGAATTTCGAGCGTGTAATAGTGCCGCCATGTGAACGGCGCAACCAGCAAGGTGATTAGCGCGAATACGACTAGATCCCATGTAATATTCTGGGCACGATTTCTCTTAACTAGGACCAACAATGCTCCGGCGAGAGTTAGGAATGCCGCCGCTTTGCCAACCATGCATAACATCGCCGGAGTTTCATCCGGGATTTGTTCGTCAGGGAGCATGTTCCCGTAGTACGTGCTTTGAATAATTCCGTTTAGAGAATAGTTGTAAGGACCAGGAATTCCGCAGGACAGCATTTTTAATTTAGCCAGATACAAATGTTGATTTTCCATGCCGGTTTGCCAAAGGCCTGCGCCCGCGAGAAGAAGCACCCACAATAAGTAGGAGAGGCTCCAGGTCCAGCGCCGCCGCACCAGGAATAATCCAAGCACCAGTACCGGTGTCAATTTCACAATCGTGGCTAGTGCAAACATCAGCGCGGATAGGAAATCCCATCTCTTTTTCGCAAGCAGAGTCCCTGCGGACCACAAGAGCAAAAGCAGTGCGCCGAACTGGCCTTTATCGAGCGTAAGCGTGAATGGCTGGAAAGCGAATCCCGCCAATGTACAAACGAGCAGAGCCATTGGAGTCAGGGCTTGACAGAGTTGGAGGCAAATCACAATTGCGGCGAAAAAGAAGACATCCGACAGAATGCGCCAAACGAAAAATGCAGTTTTGAAGGGCAGTCTTCCGAGCGGTGTCAAGAGCGTTGCAACAGTGGGCGGAGCGCTGAAATACAGAGTATCGGGAATGCCGTTTTTGCGGGCGAGTTGGCCCCACTCTGTATTGGGATCGATCTTCTCATACATAGCTTCCTTGGCGCTCTGTGCCGAATAATAGAGCCGGTGCTGCCCAGGACTTCCAGCTATTTTCGCGGCCAGGTAATAGTGCGGAAAATCCCCGGCTGAAGGATCGAGGTAGGAAGATCGAAACATTGTCCATTCGGTCGCAAATTGGTTAGCCGCAAATATCACCAGCAAGACCATAGCTACCGTGGTCGCCCATGGTAGCCGTTTCTCAAAAAGTCGCGCGTCCGAATCGAGCAGCGAGAGCATCACCTTAAAATACAGACCGATCTATATTCATTGTTCCTCGTCAGGGACGATCCATTAGCTGGCCGAGAGTATCGCTGTGCAGCAGAGGAATGTCAATTGACAGCTCTTGGGCATCATAAATTTAAGTATGCCTATTCAAACCCTTTCGTACATGTCCTACCGTGGGTCACGCCGGTAATCTGGCGCTTTGTGTTCGCCACGATACACTGTCGAGAGAAATGGCTTTCTCTCGCACACAAATCGGAATCGCCGTTGGCGCGGCCGTGCTGGTCTTATGCATATTCTTTGGCTATTTGATGTGGCTGAACGGGCAAGGGCCAGTACTTTCCAAGTCAGAAGAGCGTGATACGCTCTCGGGCACTCCCGACTCCATCAGCCTCAATCCTCTGCGTGACCGATCTTCCGAGAAAGTTGCTTCGATGTATTTGCGGGCGTTGCGCGATGGACATTGCCAAGAACAACTAGCGAGTTGGGAGAAGGATTACCACAGGAAATATGCGGTCTTCATCTGCAATTCCGAGGC
Organism: Terriglobia bacterium; assembly: GCA_963791575.1. Taxonomy (GTDB): domain Bacteria; phylum Acidobacteriota; class Terriglobia; order Terriglobales; family Acidobacteriaceae; genus JAOAPG01. The sequence continues at coordinate 492,815 of CAWBSY010000001.1, forward strand.
GCAACATCCGTTGATTTCGTGGAAGCTGGTGGATTGGGAAGATGCTCCGCCGTTACGAATTCTGCACTATCGTGGTAAACGTAGCAGCAATCCCGGCCAGAGCGGAACATATCAGGAGTTATTTTCGGTAACCCTCGAAAACCAGACTGGCGAGTGGACGGTAACCAAGTACGACGCGATGTACTGATAAACACCCTGCTCTCACAACTCTGCTGAACTCTTTGTCTTCAGAAAGAAAAAGATAAGAATTGTAATCTGAGCGATCAGCGCTGCAGAGCTATCCAGCAGCACGTCTTTATAGGTTCCCGTGCGGGATGGAATGTAGCTTTGATGCCACTCATCGAGCGATGCCACCATTGCCGTCAAGAAGAAAGATGCTCTAGCCCATTGCAGAGACCATCGGCTTGTCCATCGAGAGACTCGTGCGAAGGGGAAAGTCGCACGCCAGGCGCGAAACAGTAGGAAGCTTAAGACGAAATATCCAACAAAGTGCCCGGTTTTCCGGATGTAGTGGTTCCATCTCTCGAAGTGCAGAATATCCACGCCCGTAAAAAAGTGAAATATGGGCCACAAAAATTTACTTGTGTGAGCGGAAGAGAACGAATCGGTGGATTCGATGACAATGAACATCAGCCAGACAATTGCCGGAATCCAGGCCTTCAAGAACTGTTGTTTTCGAGATGTGTTCAATCTTGGGGTGATCAATTGATGGGTTCCAAACTCCAGTTTCGACGAGATCGCCGCTCGAACTGCCGACTCTGGAAGTTGGAACGAATTGCCCACCCGCCAATCATATTGCGCGTGGGCATCTTTGAGTAACGGCCAAATCGCGGATCAGCTTACGAAAGTTTCAAGTGCATCCCAGCTCTTATTCGATGCGCATAATTCGGCGCTTCCCGCGTAATCATGACGTCGTGCACGTGGCTTTCGCGTAGTCCGGCTCCGCTGATTCGGACGAAGCGCGCCTTCTGCTGCAGTTCGCCGATTGTCGCGCACCCGCAGTAACCCATGCCGGACTTTAACCCTCCTACCATCTGGTGAACGATCATGGCGACAGATCCGCGATAAGGAACGCGTCCCTCAATTCCTTCCGGAACAAGCTTTGCCAGGCGGTTCGAATCTTCCATCATTCCTGGTATCGCGGCGGAAGCTTCTCCTTCGGTGCTCTGAAAATACCGTTCGCTCGATCCTGCAGCCATCGCACCAAGCGAACCCATTCCACGATAAGACTTGTAAGTGCGTCCTTGGTACAGGATCAATTCGCCCGGACTTTCGTCGGTGCCCGCAAACATCGATCCGATCATGACTGCACTCGCACCCGCAGCCAGAGCCTTCGTAATGTCGCCGGAGTACTTAATTCCACCATCAGAAATGACGGGAACACCTGAATCCTTTGTTGCGCGGAACGCTTCGGAGAGAGCGGTAATCTGTGGAACTCCAGCGCCAGTCACTACGCGGGTGGTACAAATCGATCCCGGACCGATCCCAACTTTGATCGCGTCCGCGCCCGCTCGTGCCAGTTCGCAAGCTCCGTCGAATGTCGCGACGTTCCCTGCGATCAAATCAACTTCGGGGAATTTTGCTTTCACCGCCTTGATCGCTTCGAGGACGCGCGTGGAGTGTCCGTGGGCGCTGTCGATGGCCAGCAAATCCACCTTGGCATTTGCCATTTCCTGCGCACGTTCCAGAAAATCTCCAGTCGCGCCGATGGCCGCGCCAACCCGCAATCTCCCGTGGGAGTCCTTGGCCGCAGCAGGATATTTCAACTTCTTCTGAATATCTTTAACAGTAATCAGGCCCTTCAAGTTGTACTGGTCGTCTACGACAAGGAGCTTTTCTACGCGGTGCTCGTGCAGGATTTTTTCGGCTTCTTCGAGCGTCGTTCCAACGGCGACCGTGATGAGATTCTCCTTGGTCATCACTTTCGCGATTGGAATGTCGAAGCGGGTCTCAAAACGCAGATCGCGGTTTGTGAGAATTCCGACTAACCTGCCATTCTTCGTAATCGGTACGCCGGAAATTTTGTACTTGCGCATGATGTCGAGCGCATCGGAAACTTTGGCGTCCGGGGACATCGTCACGGGATCGACAATCATGCCGCTCTCAGAGCGTTTTACCTTGTCCACTTCGTTGCTTTGCTGCTCAATCGTCAAGTTGCGATGAATGATGCCAATGCCGCCCTGCTGGGCGAGCCCGATTGCCATGTGCGATTCAGTAACAGTGTCCATGGCGGCGCTCAGAACAGGAATGTTCAGCCGGATATTTCGCGTGAGCTGCGTCTGCGTGTTCGCGAGCGCCGGAACAACATCAGAGCGGGCTGGCAGCAGCAACACGTCATCAAAAGTAAGTGCCTCAGGGACGGGAAAATGAATCATAGATTTCTCAGGGATTAGAGCTAGCTTTCATTTTAGAGAGGGTTGAGCATTGAGGCAAACAGAGGGCTTTTAGCGGGAAAATTTTTCAGGTAGAAATATTGCGAATCTTTTGCAATCTGACTCCGGAATCTAGGCTAGAATGTTGGCCTTCGGTTCTGGAGTTCTAGTCATGACGAATCCGTTTGAAGTTCAGCAGCGTATAACTGCGCAATCTGAAATCCAGCAATTCTCCTCCCTTATTTTTTTGTGGCCGTCTATTGAATCGTTTTACTAGCGTGTTTGCGTGTGTGCTCTTGCTCGCGCTTGCGGCAACTGCCCAGGAAGTCTCCATAGACATCACCCCGGGCCATGCGACAAATTCCATCAGCCCATTGCGAGCACTCGGTGCAGGCATTGATCGCGACCCATTCGATTCCGTGAAGACGATTTTTTCGCACGACGAAGTTCAAGAGATGCTCTCCGCGGGATGGGGATCGGTAAGTTATCGGTTAAACACTGAACTTGGGGCGCAAGCCTGGCACTGGAACCCTAAAGGCACTTGGAGTGATCCGGCGGGCGAAGGATATTTTGTGGGAACGCCCGATACCTCTAGGCTCGATCTTTCGTTCATTCGGCTACTTCCTCCCACACAACGGGATGAGCCAGTCATTCCTTGGCTACTCCGCAATAGATGATGGAGACTTAACTACTTATTGGAAAAGCAATCCATATCTGACACAGCATTTCACGCATGACAGCGATGATCTCCATCCGCAGTGGATCATGGCCGACATGGGCGGCGTGGTCTCAGTAAACGCAATCAAGATTGAATGGACCAATCCATATGCCATCAATTATCAGGTACAGTACTGGACCGGAAACGATGCCCTTTATAACCCTGCTCATGGCGAATGGAAAAACTTTCCGGGAGGCGTAATCAGTGGAGGCTCGGGTGGCACGGTGACGTTGAGCCTCTCTAAGGAAAACATCCAATCCGAATTCTTCCGTGTGCTCATGACCAGCTCCTCAGGGACTTGCGATACGCATGGTTCCACTGACATACGCAACTGCGTAGGATTTGCGATCAACGAAATCTATCTCGGCACGATAGATGCAGCGGGAAATTTTACTGATCTGGTGACACACAGCAAAGACGGCAGCCAGACACAGTTTTACCAGTCGTCGGCTGATCCATGGCATCGTCCCAAGGACATCGACCCCTATGACGGGGAACAGCCCGGCTTTGACCGCGTGCTTCACAGCGGCATCTTGCGCGGCTTGCCGATGACCGTTCCCGTTCCCATGCTGTACGACAATCCTGAAAACGCGGCTAACGAAATCGCGTACCTCGAAAAGATCGGCTTTCCGATTCGTTACGTGGAGATGGGAGAGGAGCCTGATGGCCAATGGGTTCTGCCTGAAGATGACGCAGCGCTTTACGTTCAGTGGGCAGATGCCATTCACGCAATCGATCCAAAAATTCAATTAGCAGGACCTGTATTTCAAGGCGTAAACGATGACATCCCCGTGTGGGCGGATGCTAACGGAAATAAATCATGGTTCACAAGATTTCTCAATTACCTTCGCAGCCACGGACATCTTCAAGATCTGAACATCATGACCTTCGAACACTATCCCTTCGATCCATGCAATTTGAAGTGGAGCTTTCTCTACGATGAGCCGAAGCTGGTTACTCACGTCATGCAAGCCTGGCGGGAAGATGGTTTGCCAGCGAACGTTCCGATGCAGATAACGGAATCGAATCTGTCTTGGAACGCCGACACGCGGTACATGCAAACTTTCGCAGCCTTATGGCTGGCTGACTATATGGGTTCTTTCTTAACTGCCGGCGGACAAGCAGCCTACTACTACCAGTACGAGCCGCTGCCCATGTACAACGGATGTGGTTACGGCACATTCGGCATGTTCAATGTTGATAACAATTACAACATTAAACAAAACGTCGCCCAGTATTTTGCGGCGCAGATGCTAACCCAGCAATGGGCGCAACCAGTGGATCAGCTTCACAATATTTTCCCTGCGTCGACCGACATTAAAGACGCAAGCGGAAATGTGTTGGTGACGGCCTATTCGATCCAACGACCCGATGGCCAATGGGCGTTGCTGCTGGTCAATAAAGATCAATCGAGCGCCCATTCAATCACGGTGAACTTTCACGACTCTTCGAGACAGAAGCACAACTACTTCCAAGGGGACGTGACTCAGATCAGTTTCGGTGCGGATAATTATCAATGGCATCCAGATGGCCCGAACGGATATGCGAACCCCGATGGACCGCCGATTACATCAACTCAGTCGGGGGGAAAGGGTGCGCAGTACACATTACCCAAGGCCTCCATAACGGTGTTAAGAGGGACATTGCAGTGAGGCGCGTCTTATAAATGAGGAGAGCTCACCGGCCGGCGGTCGTGTAGTTCGCGATCGGCTGATCTTCCGAATAGGAATGATCCGAATATACATCTGCGGTGTTGCTGTGAGCAGTCAGTTCAGGCGGACTCTTTAGGGACCGACGTTTTTGCGCTGATCTTGGGCGTCGTTCGGTCGGAACATCTGAATCCTCCAGTTTAAATTTAGAGACGATGCCCTGCAGTTCTGACGCGAGGCTCGTAAGGTCTTCGCAGGCTTTTGCCGACTGTTGTGATCCAAGCGCTGATTCGCGGGTGATCGCGGCAATATCATTGATGTTGTTATTAACTTCCTCGGTCGCGCTCGATTGCTCCATCGCAGCAGTGGCGATATGAGTAATCATCTCGCCGACTTCCTCGGACATGTGAATGATCTGCTTCAGCGAATCGCCAGCCTGAGAGGTGGATTGTAATCCCTCTTCTACCTGCTTTGTGCCGGCTTCCATGGCAGTAACTGCATTTTTGGTTTCGTTTTGGATTGCGCTAATCATCTGGGCAATTTCTTTTGTTGCTGTCGTCGTACGTTCCGCCAGTTTGCGTACTTCATCAGCAACCACCGCGAAGCCCCGGCCTTGTTCACCCGCGCGTGCGGCTTCGATCGCGGCGTTCAACGCCAGCAGATTCGTCTGGTCCGCGATGTCATCGATTACACCGGCAATGTGACCAATCTGATCTGAACTCTTGCCCAACTCCTCCATCTTCTGAGCGGTGCCTTTCACCGAGCTTGCAATAGTGCGCATATTTTTCAAGGTTTGCTCGACGATAAGTCCGCCTTGCCGCGCCGTTTCAGCCGCTTGCCTCGAAGCATCAGCTGCCTTGTTGGAGTTCTCTGAGACCTGCAATACCGTCGAAGACATTTGGTGCATGGCCGTTGCCACTTGGGAAGTTTGATTTTGCTGGGTCTCAGAACGTTGCGCCATGAGAGTCGCCGACGCTGAGATTTCCTCGGTTGCGCTGGCTAATTGTCCTGTATTCGATGCAACCTTGCGCATAATTTCTTGCAGCTTATCCATGAACAAATCAAAAGAAGCGCCGGTTTCGCCGATTTCGTCTTTACTGGTAAAGTCCAATCGCCGCGTCAGATCTCCTTCTCCTTCGGCAATATCTCGCAGCCGGGTGGCGAGTTGGTTTAGCGGGAGTGCAATCTGCCGATTTATAACGTAGCCCGCCACGCCTCCTCCGCAGCCCAGAGCGATCAGGAGCACCAGAATGCCGAAAGTTCGTTGCCTCTGGTTCCAGGTGGTGACAACATCAAGCTCTGCTTGAAAATTCTTTGATAATTGATTTCCTAGCTCTCCCAAGGATGCTTCCATTTGCTTGTTGTCCTTGGCAAGGGAAGCAATATCTGCCTGGGTTTTGTCCGTCATCTTGTCGGGAGCCTCAATCATGAGCGAGTAAGTGGCTTTCGAACGAGTCTGAATATCAGCGAAATGTTCCAGAAGAGAAGAAATCTGGCTTTGAAGCTCTGCGTTGAAGGCGGTTTTCTCCTTCATTAACTGCAGGGCTGAAGTCACTATCTGTGCATCCTCACTAGCGCTAACCAGCGCTTTCTTATCTTGCAACAGCACTGCGTCGCTATACCGCTTGGTTACTCTTTGAAATCCTGCCTGCGCCTCTTGACTGGCCAAGGCCGCGGGAAACAGAGATCCCGACGCTACTTTCATGTGCGCTTGGGACTCGGCCGTGGTCCACTGAAGCAGAGCCAACAAAACCACGTAACCCGCTCCGAAAATCGCGATACAGAGCCATATCTTCGTCTTGATGCCTAAGTTTTTCATCAGAACCTCTCTGGATCGCCGCCTTGTGTTGGTTGTGTGACTCTTACAGCTGAGCTCAGTGGATTACTTCACCTCAAGCGTCTTTACTCCTTCAACGCTCGCGTCCCCACCTACATATCCAATCGCGCCTTTGGTCTTCGCCACGTATGCGGCGACTTCCGCATCGGAGCCCACCGCTTTCGGCATGGAGCCTTTGCCGGTGAATACCAGGCTGCGATAGTAGGTTTGCAGCGCGGAGTCAGACTTCCCGAGATATTCCTTAACAAACGCCTCGTGCGCGGGACCGCCTTTGGCCAGCACGGGTTCCACATGCGAGCCGTCACTGAGCGAGCCCTTCTCTTCCAAGAAGACACTTTTGAGTTCGTCGGCAGAGATTGTGTCTGACTTCACACTCGAGTTGGCAATTACCTTGACCGCGCCGGCTTGAGCATTTACTGAAGCGAAGACTATTAATCCTGCTGCAATCCAGAGGGCTTGTAGATACTTCATTGCATTCTCCTTAATAGTTCAATCGTTGGCCTTGGGGATATATCGACCCCTCAGCCCAGACTCTTTAGTTTGTCGTTTTCGGTGTTCCGGCGAAAAGCATCGTCACAATTCGCCGTCACATGCTGAGCGAGGCCAGACACATGTGCGGTTAGAAATTAAATCCGACCTTGGCTGCCAGCAGTTTCGACTTAGGTTTCAGTCCCGTAGGATTCGTATCCGCGTAGTAGTCGAGAGCCGTGCCATTGATGAAATGCTCTTCCACCTTGGCGTAGAAGTAGCCGTTAAAGTCGTATCTTCCTGACACAGTCCAATCTTTGGAGAAGTTGGCTGGAAGCGATAGGTTCGCGCCGGCATTGATCTCATGGCTGTAATAAGCTCCGGCTTGGAATTTCCCCGTCAAACGATAGCTTGACATGGCGTACCAGCTTCGAGTGTCGTACCTGGAGGGAACCAAGAAATGCCCTCCACCGGGAAGGTTGAAGCTAAGGTCAAATTCACTCGTGTTACGCTTGTATTCTCCAGCTGCCATGAATTTTCCTTTTTCGAACTTGGCGTATGGAACGGGCGTCGTTGCATAAGGAATATGAAACGATCCGGTCGGCGCAGTTCCGTCCAGTCCCGATGTAAGTGCGCTGATTCCCACCAGTAAGCCCTTCAAAGGCGTATCCCAGCGCAAGTCGCCGCCGAACTCGTTGGAACCTCCGGTTGTGAAGGCCGATCCGATAGTCGGACTGAGTTGCTTGGCATAGCCGCCATTTAGATCCAGAGGGCGATAACCCGCGAAACCTCGATAGCCGAGGGTTCCCCAATGTTTTCCAATCGGCATAGCGCCATAAAAATCGCCGCCATAGTGGGCTAGGTTGAAACTTTTATTGTCCGTGGGGTACATCGACTCGGGAAGCAGGACCCAGAGATGCACAGTATCGACATCCTGGGAATCGTTGAACAAACCCGTGACTGTCTTCACTTTGCCAACAACGAATCTCACCCTGTCACTGGCGCGGTAGTCTCCGGTGGCCCAATCAATGATCATATTCGCGCCACCCAGTTCTCCAAATTGATACACATGCAACTGGATGCCTATGCGCAACTTGTCTGATGCGGCATCGCTAAGGCTCAATGCGGCGTCTGTCCAACGTGCGCTTCCATTACTTGTGGTCGTGGTGAACAGGTTGTTAGTGGAACTGTATAGAAAGCCTTGCGTCACAAACCCGTGGATCTGGATGTCGGAGAGGTCTTGCCCAAGCAGAGTTCCCGCGCTGGCCAATATGAAAAGAAAAACAAATAGTCGTCGATGCATGCATGTCTCCTTCGCTCGCTTGCTTCATCGGCATTTGCTTCCCGCGCGTAACTTCAGATTCCATTACCTCAGTACATTGCCCGATAGGTTTTCCGGGTGGATCGCGATGAGCGAGATCATGCTTTAACCCTTGATGGCCCGTGAAGACACGGTGTCCGGGGCGTTTGTCTTTTGCTTCCCGGCAGCGTATATTTGTAACTGGAACTGTTGTGTAGTACGAGGTTTGGCGAAACACACCAGTGGGCGAAAGCCCACTTTTTCGTTTCTGCCCTTTTTAGTTGAACGCGGTTTCCCGCAAGTTATTGTATTCATGGCGTTTGATATTGATCAGGTTCGTGAAGTAGTGGAGCGGGTAGCTGCTTCCAGCGGGTTGGAAGTGGTAGAAGTCGAGCTGAAAGGGTCGGGCAAGGCTCGCATGCTCCGTATTTTCATCGATAAACCTGAAGGTGTGACGCACGAAGATTGTGCGAACTTGAGCCGTGAGGTTGGGACCATTCTCGATGTCGAGGATGTGATCCCGGGCGATTCTTATGTTCTGGAGGTTTCTTCTCCCGGGCTGGATCGCAAACTTGTTCGTCCGGCAGATTATGAGCGGTTCACTGGCAGCCGGGTAAAATTGACGCACCCGAAATCCGGTGAACGGCAGCCGACACTTTGAGGGGCGGCTAGAAAGTTTCCAAGATGGGAAGCTCACGGTGGATATGAGTCGGCCGCAGAAAAAGAAATCGCGCGTGGAAGAAAGTTCAGCGCCGAAGCTCGAAGTTGAACTGGCTAACGTCGAAAAGGCGAATCTGGTTCCTGAAATCTAAGCAGTGGGCAGCAATTCCGAACGTCAGGCTTTAGTCCTGAGCCCAATGCCCGGCCCCAAAATTCATACGGATTATCTATGGCAAGTGAGCTTTATAACACTATCGATGCTCTGAGCAGGGAAAAAGGGATTGATCCGCAAATTGTAGTCAGCGCGGTGGAAGACGCCATTGTTGTCGCTACGCGCAAGTACTACAAGACGCAGGAAAACCTTCGTGCGCATCTGGATAAAGATACAGGCAAGATCCGTGCCTTCGCGGTGAAAACCGTTGTTGAAACTCCCGAGCAGGTGGAAGACTCCACGCTGCAAGTCACGATTGACGACGCCCGCAAACTTGACCCTAGCGTCGAGGTCGGTGGTGAGCTTCAAATTCCCAAAGAGACTGAAGGCATTCTCGGACGTATTGCGGCTCAACTTGCGAAACAAGTCATTTTCCAGAAGGTGCGAGAAGCCGAGCGCGATACCGTCTATAACGAATACATCGGACGCGTGAGCGAAATCGTTAACTCGACTGTGAAACGAATCGAAGGTCCTGACGTAATCTTTGATATCGGCAAAGCCGAAGCGCGAATGCCGCGCAAGGAGCAGTCACGCCTGGAGTCGTTCGCTATCGGAGAACGCGTTCGCGTAGTGATTTCTCGTGTGGAGAGAGCTTCCAAGGGTCCAGGAGTTGTGGTTTCTCGGGCTGCGCCAGAACTCGTACAGAATCTGTTCCAAACCGAGGTCCCGGAAATTTACGACGGAACGGTTGTAATCCGCGCCATCGCTCGCGAAGCTGGAGAGCGTACCAAAATCGCCGTTCTGTCCAAAGACAAAGATGTGGACGCGGTCGGTGCCTGCGTGGGCATGAAAGGCATGCGCGTGCAGTCCATCATCCGCGAACTCCGCGGCGAGAAGATCGACATTATCGAATACCACGAAGATCCGGTCACGTTTGCGGAGAAGGCATTGCAACCGGCCAAGGTGAGCCGGGTCACCGTGATTGATGCAACGGGCAAGCATTTGGAAGTGGTAGTCGATGACACGCAGCTCTCGTTGGCAATTGGCAAGAAGGGACAGAATGTCCGTCTTGCCGCCAAACTTCTCGGCTGGAAGATCGACATCAAGAGCGAGGAAGAGAAGCGCCAGGAAGTGGAAGATCAAATGGAGCGCCTGACGGGAACGGCAGCGACGCCTCTGGAAAGCGTGCCTGGCCTCGGCGAAGGAATCGTCGAGAAGCTGGTGGCGGTGGGTGTAACGACGGTCGAAGCCTTGGCGGATATGACACCCGAGCAGCTAGAGGCAATCGAGGGAATCGGTCCCAAGACGGTGGAAAAAATCAGCCTGGCGGTGAATAATTACTTTGCCAGCCTTGAAGGCAGCGAAATACCGGTCACTGAGGCAGAAGAAGGAACCCTCGAAGCTGATGAGCTTGCTGGCGAAGAGCTGAGCTCGAGCGATGCGGTTGAGGTTGAGTCATCCATTCTCGAAGTGGCGGCGGATGATGCAGAAGCTCCCGCAACAGAAGCTTCTGCAGTAGAAGAGACCGAAGCAGAATCTGAAGAGGCCGGCGAGGAACATGCTTCCTCCCCGGGCAAGCAGTAAGGTGAAAACCTCTCGCGCTTTCGATAAAGATGAAGACGCGGAACTGAAAACTGACACCGTGAGGTTGCTATGAAGGCTTAGCGGGACAGTCCGGAGGAAAGAAAGGGCGGATGAGTAAGATTCGAATTAACGATCTGGCCAGAGAGCTGGAAGTAAAGAGCAGAGCTATTCTGGACGCGCTGACCGCAGTTGGCGTGACGGAGAAGAAAACCCATTCCAGTTCCATTGAAGATTTTGAAGCCGAAAAGGTGCGTGCCCACTTCCGCGCCACGAATGAGGCGCAGCCCGCAAGTAAGTCATCGCGCGCCAGCCGTCCCGAGTCCGATGAGATAAAGACCAAGATCGATTTGTCGAATATTTCCCGGCCTGGCGATGTTCTGAAGGCCATCATAAGTAAGCAGCAAACCCCCGCCGCTTCTGTTACAACAGCACCGCCACGACCTGCGGTTGTGCCTCCACCAGTTGAAACGAAAGCGACGGTTCCGAGTAGCCCTTCCAAGGGACCCGTGTCGGTCGTTCCTCCCGCTCCGGCTACACCGCCACCTGCTCCGAAATTTGTTGTACCCACAACGCCCGTAAGACCAACTTTCACGGTTCCGCCACCGGCATCGTCAAAAGTTCCGCAAAGTGCATCTACCCCAGCGGCAACACAGCCGCCAGTCGCGGCGCAGCCGACAGCGCCCTCGTCATCCGCTTCAACGCAAGCTGCGGCTCCTGCGAGCACGGTCTCGACAGGACCTGCAGCAGTTGAATCCCCGACAGCGAGTGAACCGACCGCACGTACGCAAGCGCCGCCTCCACGAATGATTGTTCCGCAGACTGGTCCGCGTCCGGTATACAAGGCTCCGATCAGACCCTCTGCGGTCTCTCCACAGACGCCTCAAGGAAGTGCATCGCAGCGTCCGATTGCGGGACGCCCTATAGCGAGTCGTCCGGCACCGGGCCGTCCTGTTCCAGGGCAACCCATTTTTCAGCGGCCACGTCCGGGAGCAGCCGGCGCTGCTGGCGCACCCGGTACTCGTCCTCCGCTGCGCCCTGGCGAGCGACGACCGATGCATCCAACGCGACAATCACCAACCGGGGCACGTCCCATGGGCGTCGGCCCGGGCTTGCCTCCTCCGGGCACTACGCGTCCAGGAGCTCGCCCGGGAGCACCAGCGCGCCGTCCTGGTCAGCGTTATGTTCCTCGCGGTGTAAAAGAAGGCCCGATGAAGGGCTACACGCCGCCGCCGCGATTGTCGCTCTCGAATGAGCCGCAGCCGATCACGCGGAGCATCACGATCAATGAAGGTATCAGCGTAAAGGATTTGGCTGAGAAGCTGGATATCCGCGCGAAAGATCTGATCGCACGCTTGCTAGCGCGTGGCGTATTCGCAACCATCAATCAGACGCTCGATACGGAACTCGCCAGCGAAATGGCGCGCTTCTTCGGAGCCGACACAAACGTTATCAGCTTCGAAGAGCAAGCTGCGAAGGATGTTGCCGAAGGCGCCGCTGGAGAAGAAGGCGTCCAAGTCGAAGGCGCTCCTCGACCGCCTGTGGTCACGATCATGGGCCACGTCGATCACGGTAAGACGACGCTGCTTGACTCCATTCGTTCCACTGACGTAGCTGGTGGCGAAGCCGGTGGAATCACGCAACACATCGGCGCGTACAAGGTCACGATTCAGGATAAGAATTCGCCGGCCTACGGACGGCAAATCGTATTCCTCGACACGCCGGGTCACGAAGCTTTCACCCGCATGCGTTCGCGCGGAGCTAAAGCTACTGACATCGTCGTGCTGGTCGTCGCAGCCGACGACGGAGTCATGCCGCAAACGATTGAGGCAATCGACCACGCCACACGCAGCGGAGGTGCCTCTCATCGTGGCCGTGAATAAGATCGATAAACCGGAGCGCTGCCGGATCGCGTCAAAAAGCAGCTCGCGGATCGCGGTCTGATGCCGGAAGATTGGGGCGGAACGACAGTATTTGTCGATGTATCAGCTAAGCAGAAAACCAATCTCAATCTGCTGATGGAAATGATTTGCCTGGTTGCAGATCTTCAGGAACTCAAAGCTGTCGCGGATCGTCCAGCAACGGGAGTTGTTATCGAAGCCAAGCTGGATCGTGGTCGCGGACCAGTGGCCACGCGTGCTGATACAGAACGGAACTCTTCGCGCCGGAGACAACTTTGTTGTCGGCAACGTGTACGGAAAAGTACGCGCCATGTATGACGATCGCGGAAAGCAACTGCAAGAAGCTCCGCCATCGACTCCAGTCGAAATTTTAGGTATGGAAGGTTTGCCGCAGGCCGGTGATCAGTTTGTCGCCGTTGCTGATCGTGATAAAGCGCGCGGCATCTCTGAGTATCGCGAACAAAAAGCTCGCGAGGCTGCTCTTGCCAAGTCGTCGCGTGTGTCGCTCGAAGGGTTGGCAGAACAGCTGAAGACGGCTGGCATGAAGGAACTGAACATCATCCTGAAAGCCGACGTTGGCGGTTCGGTGGAAGTGCTCAGCGACATTCTGAATAAACTCTCGAACGATAGAGTTCGGCTCAAGGTGCTGCGCTCTGGAGTGGGCGCGATTACCGAAACCGACGTGCTGCTGGCCTCGGCTTCCAACGCCATTATTATCGGCTTCAACGTTCGTCCGGAACGCAAGGCGCAAGAGCTTGCCGATCAGGAAAAGGTCGACATCCGTCTGCACTCGATCATTTACGAAGTTCAGGACGAGATCAAACGAGCCATGACAGGCCTGCTCGAACCAACGATCAAGGAAACCTATCAGGGCCGCGCGCAGGTGAGGGAAACCTTCCGTATCCCGAAAGTCGGAACCATCGCTGGATGTACAGTTGTCGATGGCACGATTAAACGCGATTCGGATGTCCGCCTTCTGCGCGATAATGTCGAAATCTTCAAAGGCAAAGTCGGTTCGCTCCGCCGGTTCAAAGATGACGCCAGCGAGGTACGCAATGGAATGGAATGCGGTATCTCCATAGCGGGTTATGGAGACATCAAGACGGGCGACATCATCGAAGCGTTTGTGACAGAAAAGGTCGCTGCGGAAGCAATAGCATAGGGAGTCGTTGGTCGTCCGTCGCTAGTCGTTGGCAGAACAAATTTCGAAACCTGCGACCAACGACGGACGACCAACGACTGCATGATCGCCTTTCTCACTCTCGAACTGCGCATTGAAGCCGCCCAGTCACTCAAGGATAAGAGACAAGTAGTACGCAGCCTGAAAGACCGCCTGCGTACTCACTTCAATGTCTCGGTTGCGGAACTGGAGGCGAGTAATCTGTGGAATCAGGCCACAGTAGGCGTGGTGAGCGTCTCCGATTCGCGAGATTATCTGGATGGCCTCATGAAGAATGTGGAGCGCCAAGCTATGCGCATCGTGAACAACGCGGGTGCGGAAGTTACAGATTCCTTCGTGGATTTCCTCTAAAACGACTTCATTACTTTGAGCTCTGCTTGTAAGGCTATTACCCGAGGCTTGAGCAACTTACAGGTTATTCACGGGTTTGCTTGTTAGCCATGTGCATTAGAAGACCGCACTTCAGTAATTTTTCTGATATTCTCATTCGTTTTACGCTAGAGGTGTAGTAGTGGAAAGTCGCGGCCAAAAATACCGTCGTGAGCGTCTGGGCGAGGCTCTTCGTGAGGAGATCGAAACTATTCTCGAGGGAGAACTCGGCGATCCTCGGATCGGCTTAGCCAGCGTGAACAGCGTGGCTTTGGCGGACGATTCGCGTTCAGCGCGAGTGTTCATCAATGTCGAGGGAGACGACGAGGAAGCAAAGCAGACTCTCGAAGGTTTGACGTCGGCGGTAGGATTTATCCGTCGCGAGATCGCAGAGCGCTTGCACCTGCGCCGTCCACCCGAATTGTATTTTCAGGTCGACAGGTCGGGACAGCATACGGCGAGAATCGAGGAGCTGCTGAATCGCTCCAAGGCTCGCGCAAAAAAGAAGACCACATCAGCTAAGAAAAGGGCCTAAAGAGATTGGAGCGGTCTGGTTTTGATATTTGAATCTGACCAGATCAGGAGTTCAGGCATTATGTTGAGGGACGTTCTCAAACATATCGAGCAGCGCGACCGCTTCGTGCTGACTTCACATGCCCGGCCCGACGGCGATGCCATCGGTTCCGCTCTTGCCTGCTGCCAGATTCTGACGTTGATGGGGAAAAAGTCAGAGATCGTTTTGCGCGATGGAGTTCCGCGTATTTACCAACCTCTTCCTTTCGCCGACAAAGTCGTACAGTCGGAGCGAGTAAATGGAAAATATGATGCTGCGATCATCTTGGAATGTGACAGCATCCAGCGAACTCGCTTGGACGGATTGGAAAATCGATTCCTAATCAACATTGATCATCACCTGAGTGGCCGTCCATTCGCGAACGTGAACTGGATTGATCCGAAGGCAGTTGCTACCGCAGAAATGGTATACCGTTTAGCTCGCGAGGCGGATGTGCCGGTGTCTCCCGAAATCGCCACCTGCCTCTATACTGCACTGCTTACGGACACCGGATCATTCATGTTTGAAGGAACAAACGAACACACTTTTGGATTGGCACGGGAATTGGTGCGAGCAGGAGCGGACCCCGCACTGTGCGCGCGAAACGTTTATTTCGCACATTCCACTGCGAAGATGCGCTTGCTCGGCGCGGCGCTATCAAATTTACAACGCGAAGGACCACTCGCTTGGATCTGGGTAACACAAGAGCAAATGGACCGCTTCGGCGCAAAAGAAGAAGATTGTGAAGGCTTAGTAAATTATGTGCTCTCGATCCAGGATGTTGAAGTTGCTGTATTTTTCCGCGAGCTTCCGGGTGGCCGTTTCCGCTTGAGCTTGCGAAGCAAGGGCCAACTCGATGTGGCTGCCATTGCCCAGCAATTCGGGGGCGGTGGCCATGAGTGCGCCAGTGGGTGTTCGCTGGACGGACCTTTATCAAGCGCAGTCGAGAAAGTGCTGGCGCAGCTTAGACCAAATCCCTCCGTACAATAAGATTTACTTCACAAATCTTGCCCATCTTGTCGAACTCGCGTCGAAGCCTTTCAACCGGCCTCAATTTGAACCAGCGGCACTCGCTCCATAGCGGATTATGTCCTGCTTGCTGGCGTCTGCGGCTTCCTGTTTTTCTACGGGCTCGGACATTTTGGATTAGTGGGCGCTGACGAGCCACGCTATGCGCAAGTCGCGCGCGAAATGCTGGCGCGGCACGATTGGATTACACCTACACTTGGCGGGAAGCCATGGCTCGAAAAGCCAGTTCTTTATTACTGGCAAGCAATGTTGGCTTACAACCTCTTCGGAGTGAGCGATTGGGCGGCTCGCCTTCCTTCGGCATTCGACGCGACACTCATGGTTTTTGGCGTTTATGTTTTTTTGCGCCGCCTTGGTTCAACAACGGAATATCCCGGATTTTCACTTGACGGCGCATTGTTCACGGCGTCGGCAGCTGGAGTGATTGGCTTTGCACACGCCGCTTCCACGGACATGCCTCTTGCGGCGATGCTTACTTTGGGCATGCTGGCTTGGTATGCATGGCGAGAGAGCGGAAAGAAATCTCACTTGGCCTTGTTCTATGTGTTCATCGGGCTGGCAACACTCGCCAAAGGACCCGTTGCGCCGTTTCTGGCAGCGGCGATTATCGTGGTCTTTGCGATCGCTACACATGATCGGCAGATCATCTGGCGGACGCTATGGGTTCCGGGAATACTGCTGTTCTGCATTGTGACTCTGCCTTGGTACATTGCAGTGCAACTGCGTAATCCTGAATTTCTGCGTGTCTTCATCCTCGAGCACAACTTAGCGAGATTTGGCACGAATCTTTATCACCATACCCAGCCATTCTGGTATTACCTTCCGGTCGCATTGTTAGGACTTATTCCGTGGATCATCTTTGTCGTGCTCAGTTTTGTCGAGAGTATCCGGCTATGGTGGAAGGGCCGCAGTCGAACTACGATCTCAGAAAACGCGCTCAATATTTTTCTCGTGATCTGGCTGGTCTTGCTAATACTTTTCTTTTCAATATCCAAATCGAAATTGCCTGGGTACATTCTGCCAGCACTGCCAGCAGCTACATTGCTGCTGGCCGATTACGTGCGCCGCAAGGTCGCAAGTGCCGAATGCCCGCGCAATTTAGCAATTGTCCTTCATGCGATGATCTCAGCTTTGCCTGTAATTCCCGCTCTGATGATTCAGTATGTCTTGATGCAGCACCGATTACCTTCGGGCAAAGCATTGGTTATCTCGTGCGCAGTTGCGCTTACGCTGGTAATTGCGATTGCAGCGACGTTGAAGGTCTATGGCCTGAGAATGCTGCGTACCGCGACGCTAATACCGGTTGTGCTCGCGGTTGCCTTCGTGGTGCGCTTTGGTTCACCTGCGCTTGATAAAACTCTTTCTGCCCGTCCCCTAGCAAATGACCTTACCCAGATCGAAAATAGTTTTAAGAAGCCTCTGCCCATCGCGATTTTGCGGCTTTCGCGGGAGGACGAATACGGTCTTCAGTTCTATTTCGACAGTCCAATACCTCGCTATGAGTTGGGAGAAATTCCTACTCAGGAACACATCGTGGTAGCGCCTAGAGAATTTCAAGATAGAGTAATGAAGCGCGTGGAAGGCAGACAAGTTGTGCATCTGGGGACGTTTGCTCCACGAGCACTCGAGTATTTCTGGGTAGCTTCGCAGTAACAACCCTCCGTCTATTACCTTTCCATGTGCATTGCCTGCTAGTGCGTTTGCCTCTCATCCTTCCAACCAACTACACTCAGATTTTGCGGTTATTCATGTGGTCCATGTTTCCCAAGCCGTAATCCCTCCAGGAGCCCAGGTGGAGATTCTTGATCTCAGGCATTTCTCGTCGGGCGACCTGCGTCCATTGCTGGACGATGAGAATCAGGTGTGGGCTCAGCTGCTCTCGTGGGATTACAGCGGCTCCGCCGACATGATTCTGCGCTATGTAGATGCCAAAATTCTGCCGGGCTATGCCGCAATTGATCGCGGCCAAATCTTCGGATACGCGTTCTTCGTCTACGAAGGTGGGAAGGGCGTCGTCGGCGATCTGTTCGTTCGTAATGGTGGACGCTTACAAAATCCGGCTGAAGTCGAAACTCAGCTTCTCACGCATGTCATCGAAACTCTTCAGCAATCGCCCGGAGTTCATCGGGTGGAGGCGCAACTGCTAGTGCACGAAAGCGGCGTCGTAGCGGGTCCCTTCGTGGCGCAGGGTTTTTCGCGGCATCCTCGTCTGTTTATGGTCTTGCCAATCGCGGAACCCTTAAAACAAGTGACCCATCTCGATAAGGAAATCGAAATCAGGCATTGGTCTGAGGAGCACTATCAACCAGCAGCCGCGGTCATTACTCATGCATATCGGAATCATGTCGATGCTGAGATTAACGATCAATATCGGACTGTTAGTGGCTCGCTTCGCTTCCTCAACAATATCGTGCGTTTCCCGGGCTGCGGAATTTTCGATCCTGATTCGTCATTCGTTGCGATTCATAAAAGCGCCCGAACCCTAGTCGGAATGATTCTTTGTTCTCGCGTCCGCCACGATGTGGGCCACGTCACACAAGTCTGCGTTGTACCCGAATATCGTTCGCATGGGATTGGGGAATCATTGCTTGCGGCGGCGGTAGCTAACTTGCGACAGCGAAAATTTTCGCTACTTTCTCTAACAGTCACAGAGACCAATGATCGCGCTGTGGAGCTTTACAAGCACCTCGGATTTGATACGAAGAGAGTATTTGACGCGTTCGTTTGGGAGGGATGAAGAAGGTCTGGACGTAATTTCCTAACAAGTATCGTTCGCGCAACACCTCCGCGTGATGCGTAACATGTCCCGGGATGATATACGCGAGTGCCCGCACAGTGAAGCGGTTGTCGCTGGCAATGCCGCTTCGCATCCATGCCGCAGAAGGCATGTTCCTGAAAAGTGCAATCGTGGCTAAGCGCACGTTGCGGAACTCTTCGATATGAGCAAGCCACGTGATCTTGTCGGCCTCGCCTCCTGCCACCGCGATATTCTGGT
Organism: Terriglobia bacterium; assembly: GCA_963791575.1. Taxonomy (GTDB): domain Bacteria; phylum Acidobacteriota; class Terriglobia; order Terriglobales; family Acidobacteriaceae; genus JAOAPG01. Next base: position 511,578 of record CAWBSY010000001.1, read on the forward strand.
CGTAACTGGGCAACGGAGCTTCAAAACCACGTGCAAACCATAAGGCGCGAAACGTAAAGGCCCTTTCCGTATCACTTAGGTGATTCACTACCTCGCGAATACTCCACTTTTCAGGCGCGTAGCGATGCAACGACTTTTCTTCAGAGATCTGCGACAGAGTCGTCGAGAATTCGCTTAGTTGACGCTCCATGACGGCAACCGGATCGTCACCGTCTACATTATTGATGTAATTGAAATAGTATGGAGCTGCTTCGCTGCCTTGCGGGCGTCCTATCGTTAGATGCATCGTACTTTCCATGCACAGAGCAAGCCGAAGCTTGGGCTATCGTCTCAGGAACCACATGACCCAGCCGGCCACGAACACTCCACCGACAAACATCACGAAGCAGTACAAGCCGTAGCGGATCTGATCGCGCGACGTACTTCGCTGCGTAATACCGAACACTACCGAGGCAAACACAGCAAACAGCAACGCGGCACTGAAGTGCGACAATTCGAGAGTGGCGGTCATGGCTTTTTCCCGATCGCGATGTGATAAGCGTCCGCCGCGCTGATGAAATTCAATAGTCCCGCCACGATCAAAAATTTCGTACCGTAATCCGCCGTAGCATGCGCAATCGCGCCGCCTCCAGCATCGAGCGCGCGGGTCACAATGTAGAGCCCGCCCGCCCCCACGTCGCCCACGAAGCCCAGGATGTCCAAAATATCTCCGCCGTTGGGTTTG
>CAWBSY010000002.1:0-655266 GCA_963791575.1 Terriglobia bacterium
AGATCAGACGGTTTCGAGCTGAAACCAACCACATGGAACACGACCATTCGTTCTTTAACTACAACGACCCGAACTCCTAGACACTTCAGACTACCATTGTTAACACTGCGCCACCTCCAGACTTCAATACATACACCATGATCACTAATGCGGATAAGGGTGCGCTGCTTACATGGGAAGCGGACACTCCCGAGTATTGCGCCTCCACTGTATATTCATCCCAAGGCTCGCAGACCACGGGTGGTTGCGTGTCCGACATTCCAGCGTCTTCCGCTTATGGCTTGGCAACTACCCAGGGCGACAGTCTCGCTGGAGTCGTCTCCACGGACTCGCTCATCTATCCCGGAGTTCAGACTCAGGACGGTACATTTGTCGGCTCCAACGCAAACGGCATGGTCGCGTTCGATCAATACGGAAACCAGCTGTGGACTGTGCCCAACGATGGTCCACAAATCGCAACTGCAGACGGCGGCGTGATCGGATACTCGGGAGTCACTTACGACAGCCAAGGGCGCGCGACCGGTCAGATAGCCAATCTACCGATACCATCTTGGATGGGAAATCAGTATCAGTATGGGTCCACCGATCAAGTGCTACCCGTACCAATAAGTACTGCTATGAGCTTCGCAGCCTTTCAAGGAGGGAATCCGTCAGGAAGCGGTACCGCGGCTCCTTTATATGAACCACAGGTTGCGCTCCGAACTATCGCGAGCTCGCATTTAACGGGACTGCCCGCCTGCAACACGTTTCTAGATAATCTGACAGCGATTGCTATCTCGAACGGGCGAGCTCCCGGTGGGCGGGGTTCACAAAAGCGAAATTACTTGCCGAGATTCGGAGCACTGCGAACTCAGCGGTGGACTACATTGAAGATGGGCCAGAGTTCCACCACCCTGTGGGACCAATGCACACCCCCAAATTGTGTGGCCAAGTTCCCCGTCTGGTTCACGGGCGAGCAGAAACCAAATGGCTATCTCGTGAAGCAAGAATTCGAAGACAACGGACCAGGAACTTTTCATTATTTGGAGGGGTTATCGCAGTACAATGGCGACGCAATTTGGCTCCGATTATTCTACGATTGGAGCGGAGCATGGAAGGGCCTGCTAAGTCAGTACGTCACAAAGTTACCACTGTCGAAAATGGGGCAAGTGAATCGTTACGGACTTGGGACTCTTCTGCACGAAGTTCTACATAAACAAAGCATTGGCGGTGGCTTCACGCATGCAAATATGTCACAAGCTCTTGGCATTGGATCTTGTGCTCCCGTGGGGACGCAAAACGGCTGTAGCAATGCAATTGCTGCAGCATGCTTTCTGCAATAGCATCGCAGTTAAAAAAGGAGGGATGATGAATTGGAGACGTCGCATTGAACGAAACCTCTTATTCGCGGTGCTCGGTGGGGTAGTTGCAAATGCTATTTATTGGGGGTTGTTATCTACCGCAGCGCTTCACGGTTTTGCTGCAGGAGCGTTGGGTCCAGCTGCCAACTTCCTCTGGCGCCTGGGTCCCGAATTGCCATGCACCGTTGCGCTGCTATCTTGAGGAATTCGCTGTGAATATAGTCCTGTACACATTTTGGATCTTTATCGCCATGACAGGGATTGATTTCTGTAGGCAACTGATACGAAAACTGGAACAATGATCAGACATCCCGACGGGCGGATAGCCCAGAGTTCGACCTCGCACGCATCCCGATAGGGCGGGGCTGGCAGGGAAGGAAAAATCGGGCACAGACACGAATCGCCAAATCCTCGCCGGGAAACACACCGCTATTTGTTTAGCTCCGAGACTGGTCTCTAAATGGCAAAGCATGAATAAATACAAGAGCAAGCAGGGATATCTCATATTCGTTTTTTTGTGCTTGAATCAGATCGCTAGCGCCCAAACTCCCTCCCCCGCGAAGCTTACCTTGGCCGAACGCGCATTCACCGCTTCGAAAATCTACTCACTCGTTCAGCGTTACTTCGCCGGCTGGAAGGCCGTGCCTGATCTCGATCTGGATATCGCTTACCGCAACTACTTGGGACAAGCCATAGCCATCAACGAGCACAAGCAATTCGACCTGATCACGATGGAGTTGCGTTACTAGCCTCAGAGTGGACACACTACTTTTCGAAGATGCATGGTTAATCAAGAACTACGGACAGGGACTGGGTTTCTATGCCTCCCCACTCGATGGGAAGTGGGTCGTTCAATCCAGCATTCTGCCACAAATCAAAACAGGCGATGTGCTGTTGCATATCAATGACGCCACGGTGGAAAACTTCTTCGGTCATCAGCAAAAATATATTTCCGGATCGAACGATGCGGCGCAACACCACAATTTATTCTTCTTGCCTTATCTTCTTTCCCGAACAGTTCAATTTGACGCTGGAAGACGGGCGGACCATTAAAGTCGATCGTGCCGCAAAGAATCTCCCTATGGAAATCGAAAGAATGCCGGAGGCACGCTGGCTGAAAGAGAACACCATCGCGTACATACGGATTCCGTCGCCAATCGTTTATTTGAAGACAAATCGGTGGTGTACATGTCTCCAGTTTCAAAAAGCAAAGACGCTCATCATCGACGCGAGAAACAACGCCGGTGGGCTGAAACCGCAGCGGCTGATCGCGACATTGATGGATCGAAGTTACCACGCATGGAAGGAATCGACGCCGGTTCACATCGGCCTGTTCGATTTCTACGACGAGCTCCACAAAGGTCAACCAACGAAAGACATGTCCGATTATGAGCGCGGATACACCAGCGCCCTCATCGATTTCTTCGGAAAATCGCAGTTGGATTGAGGCAAGATGGTCCCGCCGCAAGGACCGATCTTCACGGCCAAATCATCTATCCTGGTCGATGGAGGATGCGCCTCCGCCTGCGAGGAATTGGTAGAGCCGTTCAAAGAGAGTCATCGCGGAGCCTTGCTCGGTGAAACAACGGAAGGCTCAACCGGACCGGCCGTCATTCCATGACTTTCATAACGGAATGATCATAAGAATAGCTGTCAAGCGCGAATACTTCCTGACGGTTCAGAATTTGAGGGTGTAGGAATTAGGCCAGACGTGGAAGTGCACACGTCGCTCGACGACCTAAAGACAGGTAGAGATCAAGTATTGGAGCAAGCATTCAAGTTGGCCCGGAATAACGGTAGTTATTCAGGAAGAATAGATCGCTTGGCGAGGCACTTACGAAGAACCGGACTGTAGGCGAAATTGAGGCGGTGAGAGCATCGGCGTTCCATCAATTTCAATCAACCTCAACACCTGCGAGCCAAACGGTTCAATAGCAATCACTTGAGAACAGCAGAATTCAGTAGATTCCAATAAGTGTTGGAATCTGGTTCGGGACCAGGGGGTGCGAGAGGTTCAAATCCTCTCGCCCCGACCAATTGTCTTGGAATTACTCTAATGTGTTTGGCGGCGCTAGTTCCAAAAAGCCCAAGTCGGCCAGCCCGCCACCTTCAGCGCGTATGTCCTCGTCAGGATTCGGTTACCCAACCGCTGGCTTTTTTGACGTTCACCTCTATTGAGCATAGAATTTCCGGCGATCCAACCACTTTCGTTCAAGGAGGTCTGTATGCGATGTCAATAGTCGCTGTGGTTTTTGTGTGTTGCAGTTACGTAGGTTTATCCCTTGGGCAGTCGAGTTCCCCCGGCTCACACACGCAGGAAATCAACGCGCAGAATGCCAACAACGTGTGCCGAATCTATTTCACCAAATCCAAAAGGGTGAGCGGCGAGTTACGAGGCAGGACGCAAAAAACACATGCAGTTCCATCGGGCGCAGAAAGACCACATGGACTTGGAACACCTATAGCATCGAGACCGGTGAAAAGACCGGATGGTATGTTACATCCAGTTGCGGCCATGCCTGGAAAGATTTCGACGAATGGGAGGCACGGGTAGGCAAAGCCGATACCGCCGACGGCAACATCAACCTGACTCCCTATACCAAAGAGGGCCACAACGGTTTTTACGTGTACCGCGCGGACATGAGCTTGGCTGCTGCGAACCAGCCCGTTTCCCGTTGACATGGGTGACGATCTACACGCTGCATCCCGGCATGGTCACTGACTTCATTGCTACCGTTAAGAAGATCAACGAAGCGCTTACCAAGCAGGCTGACTGGCCCAAAACCAGCGGCTGGCTGCAGCTCATCAATGGCGGACGCGGGCCTGAGTTCGTGCTTCTCAGTTCCCGGAAAAACTATGCTGACATGGCTCCCCTTCCAAAGACGGTTGCGGATGTACTCAATAAGGTTTGCCCGGTAAAGAAACTTCCGATCAATTGCAGAGGTGACTGCGTGATTGCACGGATCAAGTATCTTCGGGACTTAGAGTACCATGGCCAACCTGACTACTCGCCCGAGAAATAGATCGCACGGTGTTGGGTTGTAAGGGGATGACGAAGTTCAATTGTGTGGAAAGCAAGAGGGTGTAAGTCGGCTAGCCTAGAGAGCGGAAGCGAAATTCTAGAAGAGCAGGCTTACACCCATGGAAAAGACAATCCCGCTTGCCGAGCGCTGCCAGCAATTTCTGTCGGAGATGAAGGAGAGTTTCTGGGGCGATGTGTACGGAAGAAGCGGGAGTTATGGCGGCAAGGAGCGTCTTGAGGCCGATTCGCCTCCAATTGAAATTCTACCCAGGTTTTTAGGGTCACAAAAGTTCGAAAATCGTCTGCCAGGGCCGACCAATCAATTCGCCGCTTAGTTTCAGGTGTTTACAAGCAGACCCATTCATCACTTTTGAACCGATACAAGATAGTTTCATGTAATCGCCTGTTTTCGCCAGCTATCAAAAGTTCGTCACGGCTGTTTGTATATGCCGTAGTTCGGGTAATTGGAATAATTTCTACTTGGAACGGATGTGGTCTTAAATCCCCTTTTGTTCTTCAGCCACCAAGCGTTCCAACACGATTTTGGATCGTTCGGACACTCGGGCATGGTAATCCCTCCTCCATGATGCCAGATAACATCGCTAACTGTGAGGTTTGTAAGCGCAAGATTGGCGATCAGGTTGAGCCGCCTGTCTTTGTCTTGGTTCTCCCCTTTTTCAGGCATTGCCCGGATGATAGGTTCAACCGATCGTTCGTTTCCTACGCCACCCAGAAGGACAATGATGTGATCCTTGATCTGCTGATCGTCGAGGTATTGCAATAGTATTTGCTGGGCAGACGGACCAGCTTGCAAGATCCGCAGCATCGGTTCGGTGAAGTTGAGCTGCCATCGGTCGGGTTACCCATGTTTTGCGGAGTTGCCCACCCGTCGCCTCGTAGATGTCCAATCACTTTTCGTATCTCACTTTCCGACATCTCGCTGCACACGATCGACTCTACGGTGAGTTGCTTTCCTACATCAATTGTCCCGCTTACAGTGACCCTGCGCCGTTCAAATTTCATGAGTTCATTTGGATTTCCCCGTACTAAGAAACTCACGGCCGCTTACCAGCGCCCATTCTTTAGAGGTATCTCTTGCAAGCAGAACGCCGGTGCGTTTCGTCGGAATGCCAGGCAAACTCTGGCCACGGCAATAACCAGCGTCGAGAAGAGCTGCTATCGATAGGAACAGAAAGAGAACTCTTTTCGCCGTAGCACCGCGATCGAAAGAATTGATAACAGGAATCATTATGAACTTAGGTTTTATAAATGGCGAAAAATCGTCATTACACCATTAATCTGGACAGTTCCGACCGACCTGGCGCCGTGCCGAAAAGCAGAAAAGTTCGGAAATCGTCTGCTAGGGCCGACCAATCATTTCATAGAGATGAGCAACGCTTCTGGTATTCCGCCTACAGCGCTGTAGGCGGTGAGATCCTTCAGAGTTCGACAATAGCAGATCAAGCTCATCCCGACTTACGGCCGATCAGTCGTCCGCGGTCATTTCCGGTTTGCCCGTCACTCGGGAGTGACCGTAACTTCCCAAAGCCGACTTACCATTACTTATCACGACAAGCCGGTGTCAGATCGTGTGCGTACAGGGGTCCGACCATGAATGCTTCGCCCCGACGAGTATTCCAAGCAGAGACCGCCGAGGCTGACACTATAAACGCGTATTTTTATCGCGTATTTTTTACGGCCGAATTCTCCGCTCTCAGGCTGTATGAGCGTAAAATCTCTACGATAATCCTATGGCTCCGGCCCATGATCACGTGAACTCGAGCAGCGGAATGCTCACTGACGCCGGCCAGCCGATTCGGTTCGCTGGCTCGGTGCTTGAGGCGCAGCGGCATGTCTGCGCTTTCTTTCATCATCCAGATGAAGAGTACCGGGTGTTGCTTCCCTTCATCAAAGACGGTTTCGACCGAGGCGAGAAGGCGTTCCACATCGTCGACCCCAAACTGCGCGCCGAGCACCGCGTAAGGCTCGCGTCAGCTGGCATCGATGTGGACGCGGCAGAAACGAGCGGTCAGTTCGAGTTACGCAACTGGGAAGACGCGTATCTACGCGATGGTCACTTCGATCAAGACCGGATGCTCGCTCTGATCCAGGAGGTCCTCGACGGAGGCCGGCAGCAAGGTTTCGTGCGCACAAGGCTTGTTGCGCACATGGATTGGGCGCTTGAGGACCTGCCTGGCGTTGACGATTTGGTTGAATACGAGACAAGACTCAACTACCTTTTGCCTCGCTATAAGGACCCGGTGATATGAATTTACGACCTCGCCAAGTTTGGCGGACAGATCGTAGTTGACATCATGCGAACCCATCCCATGATCATTATCGGCGGCATACTGCAGGAGAACCCTTTCTTCGTTCCGCCGGATGAATTCTTGCGAGAGCTGCGTGAACGCCGTGCAGCACAGAACACAGCACCTTAGGCATCAGCGTAACCTGAAGTGGAAAATGGAAAATACAGCCGAGATCAAGCGCCTTCAGAGCTGCATCAATGATCTGATCAGTGTTCTGGCGCTTCCCGCAATCTGGAGCGGCCGCGAATCATCCCAGATCCTCCGTACTCTGCTCGATGTGCTAGTCACCATGTTGCGCCTCGAGTTTGCTTACGCGCGGTTAAGCGAAGCGAGTGGTGATGCGCCAATTGAGGTAGTCCGGTCCGGTGAGCGCCCGCATGCCTCAGTTCAGCCGCAGCAATTCGGTCAAGCCCTCAACTGCTGGTTAACGGGCGAGTCAAACGGCTCGCAACGGATCCCACATCCGGCAGGACAGGGTGAAGTCTCGATCGCATGCTTCTCGCTAGGTCTTCAGCATGAAGGCGTATTGGTAACCGGCTCTCGGCGAGCTAATTTCCCGACCGAAGTCGAGCGTCTTCTCCTGCGCGTGGCGACCAATCAAGCCGGAATTGGTTTGCAAGAGGCTCGACGCTCCGGCGAGCAGAAGCGGCTCGCAGAGATGCTCGAACAACGAGTGGCCGAGCGTACTAGTCGACTAACAGCTGTCGACGAGGAGCTTCGGCGCAGTGAGGCATACTTGGCGCAAGCTCAAAGGCTCAGTTGCACCGGAAGTTTCGGCTGGAAGGTTTCTACTGGTGAGATCATCTGGTCGGATGAGAGCTTTCGAATTTTTCAATATGACCTAAGCACAAGACCGACGGTGGAACTTATGCTCCAACGGGTTCATCCAGAAGATACGCCGATGGTGAAACAGACAATCGAGCGCGCGTCGAAGGATAGGAAGAATTTTGAACATGAATATCGTTTGCTGATGCCGGATGGGTCCATCAAATATGTCCATGTTGTGGCTCGTGCCGTAAGTGATGAATTGGGGAGCGTAGAATTCGTAGGAGCGGTTATGGACGTCACCGACCGCAAACGCGCTGAGGAGGCGCTGCTTCGCAGCGATGCCTATTTGGCTGAGGGCCAGAAGCTAAGCCACACCGGCAGCTGGGCCTGCGACATCGCCAGCCGAAAGATGATCCATTCGTCCGAGGAACACCGTCGCTTGTTTGGTCTGGGTCCTGAGAGGACTGGCACACCTTCATTCGAAGAGTTCTATCAGCGCATTCATCCCGAAGATCGAGACCGAACCATCGACGATCTTGAGAAAGCAATCCGCGCAGGAGCCAATGTCGAGGCCCATTTCCGAGTTGTTCTTCCGGAAGGGACGACGAGATACATGTACGGAGTAGGCCACCCTCTTCTAAAAACATCCGGCGACACAGGCGAATTCGTGGGTACCGTCATAGACGTAACCGAGCGCAAACGCGCTGAAGAAGGGCGCGACCGATTGCGTCAGGCCCAATCCGATCTCGCGCACATAAACAGAGTAACCACGACGGGCGAGCTGACGGCTTCTCTGGCGCACGAGGTGAATCAACCGATTGCCGCGGCAGTCACAGATGCCAATACATGCCTGCGATAGCTTAATCGCGATCAGCCCGATATCGCAGGGGCACGCGAGGCGGCATTGAGAGTGATGAAAGACGCAACCCGGGCGGCAGAAATCATCAGCCGAACTCGCCTGTTGTTTAAAAAGGCTAGTCCGCAATCGGATCTGGTGGATGTGAACGAGATCATTCAAGAAATGGTCGCCCTCTTGCGAAGCGAGGCAATGCGATATTCCATAACGGTTCGGACAGAGCTCACAGATCTTCCGCAAGTGATGGGAGATCGCCTGCAATTACAGCAGGTGCTGATGAACCTGGTGGCCAATGGCGTCGATGCTATGAAAGAGGTCAACGGGACGCGCGAACTCGCTATTAAGTCGGAGAAAACGGAAGACGGTCAGTTGTTGATCTCGGTCAGCGATACCGGTGTCGGACTGCCGCGGCAGCAGGTGGACCAAATCTTTAATGCTTTCTTTACCACCAAACCAGACGGCACCGGTATGGGACTCCGTATCAGCCGCTCTATTGTGGAATCGCATGCTGGACGGTTATGGGCTGCGGACAACTCTCACCGTGGCGCAAGCTTTTACATCACTCTACCGACGCGATTCGACGCTGCGTGAATGACCTGCAGCCATTCCTATGGTGTTCGTGATGGACGGTTGTGGGGTGCTTTCAAAAGTCCGGCGACTAACAGATGACCTATGAATCATCCGTATGTCGCGCGCTCAGTCGTCGGTTGATGAGCAAACTGAAAGCTTAACGCGCAGATTGCGACTTTTGGCAGGAAAAAAGGCTTCAGGGCAAAGACGCAACGGAAGCGACTGGACTCAAACGCCGCCGCTTACAAGCACGTTCCTTGTCGCCTATTCGCTCACCGAAATCCGCCGATAAATATCAAAATACTGTTCTCTCTTCACTCGCTCATACGGCGGTCGCCCAAAAGATCGATCTCGCATTGCCGGCACGCCAGTAAACAATACGACGAGCTCGCGTGGCGTTCTTATCAGTGAATTTTCTATTTTGTTAAAAACGGCATTCATGACTGGAGTTGAAAAGGGACTGAAGAAGTACAAAAATGCGGATTCATTGGGCAACTCGTACTCCGTGGCGTCCGCGGTCACAACTTTAATGTCCTGGCATTTTTGCCTGCTCGATGTGTAGCGTTTCACATTTTCTCTCGCTATATCCGCCAGTTGAGGCACAAATTCCAGTCCTATGATATTGCGAAAAGGGAACCCTGAAGCTACCAGCAACGCACGACCTTTGCCGCAACCGTAGTCAATGAAAGTATATCGTGAGAATTCGATTTCAGAAGCCTCTAAAGCCGCGCGTATGATTTGGGGATGATGGGATTGATATTGCAGTCCCGGCGTTTTGTGCGGACTCTCGAAGTCAAACAATGCAAGCGGAATATCCCCACATGTATCAACTCCGTGGATTAGATCCCAAAGCTTGCAGCGATAGTGATAGACATATCTTAAAAAACGCTTCTCCATAAGATGTTCCCGATAAATTGGTTCTGTGGAAAAACAGCTAAGATGGGAGCGGATATTCTTCTTCCTCGAAGTCGACGCTCTTCACCTTTCCATTGTCGAGTCGGATTGTGGAATGGCCTTCATATTATATCGATATCCATATTCACGGTGGTGCTGGCCATGATGTGATGGAAAGTGATCCCGCGAGTCTGTCAAGCTTAAGCAGTTGCTCGCAAAATATGGAGTAACCAGTTTTTCCCCGACAACTGTTACGGCGCCACTGGATCAAACTCTCGCCGCATTGGATCACATGGCAACTGCAATTGAGATTGCGGAACAAGGCCACGGTCTTGATTCACAAGGCGCGGTGCAGGGAGGCACCTCCTTTTTTCTACACTCGAATTCCTAAATGGCAGGCTGCCGGTAGCAGAGCGGCCTTTAATACATTGCTCATGACCTGCGGTTGAAATGCAACTCGCTTCAAGATGGTAGTAGGGCAATGCTGACTCTCTTTGCGAAGGTCTGGGCACGATTGGATCTTGAGTTGTACCTAGGGCCACTAACAAATCAATCCAGATCGCGAGCTGCTGAATTGAATTGCCGGAAGCCGCTCACAGGGGCGTTTGAAGTGCCTCCTCCGTTTTGCTGCTGCTTTTGCCAGTCGGCTTCGCTCAACACCGAAATGCTCTCCAACTTTTTCTTTTTCAATCCGGTATTGATCGCGGACAGTTCACTCACGCTTATCTTTTGATAATCGTTGATTACGTCTTCGAGTTCGTGTCCTAAAGCATCCGTTCGACGGATTTGTTGATCGCTTGGATGTCCTTCGTAGCCGTTCACGTCCCCGTACAGCGAGCCAAGCAATTCGCGGATGCGTTCCTCTCCTGTAATCGCGCCGCCTTCTTTCGTGGCAACGATCTTGCCGCGTAAACCGTCGGCCTCATCTGCGACCTTCTGAAGACGTGCTCGCAATGGATCTTTAGCGGACAATTTTTCAACTCTGGCATTTGCCGTATCACGCATGGACTGAGTCGCGTATGCCGCGTAGCTCATATGGCCGAGCAGTTTATAAAGCCTCATGGCAAGGTCAAACTGCGCTGTACGGTCTTCAACCGTAAACTTGGCGCGCGGATCAAGTACCACCTTCAACGGAGCGGTGTATACCTGGTCGCCCTTAGTCATTTTTACGGTGTAGGTCCCAGGCAAAACACGCGGACCTTGAGCGGCGGAAAATAATGCGCTGGCGGCCGGGGGAACAGTGGGAGCTTTGAGCCGCATCGACCAGGTCGCACGGTTCAGACCGCGATGTTTACTACCCGCGATGGTGTCAAGCAACTTACCGTCTGCGTCAAAGATCTCGATTTTCAGGTCACCGAAAATATGGCGCCGCTTCTGATAGTAAGTGATAAAAGCGTCAGTGACTCGAGTGGCGCCATTGAAGCTTTCGTCCCCCTCTGGCCACCCTCCGTTCGAGTTGAAGTACTGGATGGCGGCAGTCCCCTCCAGCAGATTGGCATCTTTCTCCATTAGATCCGGAGTAAGAGCCCGCAGCGAAGAAATGTCGTCGATAATCCAGATCCCACGTCCGTGAGTGGCTAAAACTAAATCAGATTCACGTGGCTGAACTGCAATGTCACGAACCGCGACAGGCGGGAAGTCGCTGCCTTTGTATTGAGCCCAGCGCTGGCCTCCATCGACGGATATCCAGAGCCCAAACTCGGTACCGAGGAAGAGCAGATTGGAGTCGACCGGATCTTCTTTGATCACATGGGCGTATCCGCGGACGCCGCTCTGTTGAACGGGCAGCGCGGTCCATGTCTTCCCATAGTCTGCGGTTTTGTATGCGTATGGCTTCATGTCGCCGAAAGTATGGCGGTCAAAAGTTGCGTACGCCGTTGCTTCTTCGAAACGGCTGGCCTCAATGGTCGAAACCCAGGAATTCTTGCCAAGATCGGGGACGTTGCCTACGACATTTGTCCAGTTCTTTGCACCATCGCGTGTAACTTGAAGGTTGCCGTCGTCAGTTCCGACCCAGATGATCTGTCCGTTTTTCGGCGATTCTGAAATCGAATAGATGGAGGTGTGCATCTCCGCAGAAGAGTTGTCGATCGTCACGCCGCCGGACTCCTCTTGCTTTTGTTTTTCCGGGTCATTGGTCGTGAGATCAGGCGAAATGCGTTCCCATGATTGGCCGTGGTCGCGAGAGCGAAACAAGAACTGTGCGCCAATGTAGATCGTCCCTTTTTCGTTAGGACTCATGTGAATCGGAGTATTCCAATTGAAATGCAACTTCTTTTCGCCGTATTCCGGCAGGGGTTGTATGGGACGTATTTCGTGCGTTGTGCGATTCACCCGACCGACAGTTCCACCTTGAGCCTCGGCATAGATGTAATTTGGATCGGAAGGGTCCTCGAACATCCAAAAGCCATCGCCTCCGTACATATTCTCCCAACGTGCGTTGCTGACGCCCCCCGGATAGGATGAGTCCGCAACCCAGCTACTGTTGTCTTGTAGCCCGCCGTAAACGTGGTACGGGTCGGCATTATCGAGACTCACGTGATAGAACTGCGAAACCGGTAGGTTGAGTTCGTGTTTCCACCGTGTCCCGCCGTCTTCGCTGCGCCACAACCCGCCGTCATCCCCCGCGATGACGACGTTGGTATTGTTAGGATCAATCCAGACATCATGGAAGTCGCCGTGCGCGGCGGCTGAAACCACACTGAAACTCTCGCCGCCATTGACGCTCAGTAGCAGATTCAAATCTGGTTTAAAGATCTTGGTATCATCCTTCGGATCGACGATCAAGTTGCCAAAATAAAAAGGACGCCAGATCACAAATTGGCTGGCATCCATGCGGTTCCAGGTCTTGCCTCCATCATCAGAGCGAAAAAGAGCGCTTTTCTTGGATTCGATATTGGCGTAGACAACCTGCGGCTTTGATGGCGCCACCGCGATGGCAACTCGACCCCAGGGCTTCTCTGGAAGGCCCTTGCTGTTCGCTTCGCTGAGTTCGGTCCAGTGCTCGCCCGCATCGGTAGACTTAAAGAGACCGCTGCCGGGACCTCCCGAGCGGAAAGTCCAACCCTTTCGGCGGAAATCCCACATTGAGGCATAGATGGTCTGCGGATCTTGCGCGCTCATGGCGATTAGACCGCAACCGGTTGAGGCGTTGGCGCCAGCTAGAACTTTTTTCCAGGTCTTGCCTCCGTCAGCGGTTTTGTAAACGCCACGCTCATCGTTGTCGTCCCACAAATGCCCCGTAGCACAGGCATAGACTGTGTTCCCATCCTTGGGGTCGATTAGGATCTTCGCGATGTGTTCAGAATCCTTGAGCCCTACATTGCTCCAGTTCTCGCCGCCATCAGCAGATTTATAAACGCCGTCGCCGACCGATACACTGTTTCGCAGCCAAGGTTCTCCCGTACCCACCCAAACTATCTTCGGATTCGAGTGATCGATGGCGACGGCACCAATTGATTGCACGCTCTGACGATCAAATACTGGTTTAAAAGTTGTTCCACCATTTACCGACTTCCAAACGCCGCCGCTGGCAGAGCCTACGATGACGGTCAGCCGTCCGTTTTCTTCAATCGCATCCACGGCCGCAATTCGCCCGCTCATGGTGGCGGATCCAATGTTGCGCGCGGGCAATCCAGAAATCGTGGCTGCATCAAACTTCGCGGATTGGGCCGAAGAAGTTGTGGAGAGAAGCGCTCCTACAATGGAGACAGACACCAACCAGGGTAGAACCTTCGGGCAAAATCGCACAGGCTCACTCATGTCAGACAATCCCTTCTTCTGCAATGAAATCTTTTGTCTCAATTAGGTCCGCAAAAAATTACTTCTTATCTGATTTTTCTTTGTCGTCTTTATCTTTATCTGTGTCTTTGTCCGGCGTTTGTTTCTTGAGGGCCGCGGGAACGGCGAACTCGGAATTTTCGAGAGGCACATTTACTTCAATCTTTTCCATGGTGACGTTCTGCCATGAGCTCGGATCGTTCTTCGGTCCTGAAGCGACGGAGAAAGGAAACATTACACCGGCAACCTGCTTGTAAGATCCCGGCTCAATGACATTCTCGTGTATAGCGCCGCGAATAAATTCGCGAGTTTCTTTGCGGATTTCGAGGAACGTGTCGGGATCGAGATAGTAGTAAATGATGTCGCCATTTTTCAACGTGACTTCCAGGCGCAGTGCATCATCCCCGTCCACGGTGTCGTGTCCCAGATATTCGACGGTGTTGCCCTTTGCCTTGTAATCAACCAGCGGACCATCGATATCTGAATCGATAAGAAGGTCGCGGGTATCGTCATCGCCCATCAGCTGAGGATCCTTGCGGCCCCCAAATGGATTGATCTGCCACGCCGTCGATCCGTCGTAGGCCTGAATCGCCGTCATGCCTTGGATCGCAAACGTCTCTCGAACTTCACCAGGGCGCATGTTTTCCTGCGCGACTACCGCATTAAATCCGCTGCCGAAAAACTTGCCGGTCATGCGAACCGTTTTGACCGTTTTGATTTTATCGATCCCGCCTTTGGCCTTGATGTTGTTCTCGATCAACTCATCAGCAGTTTGGGAAACTGCCAGCGAGCCTAGGCCGAGAATCACCGCCACAATGGACACATAGAAACGCATCAAAATGCTCCTGTTCGTTTCAAAATCTGCTTAAGCCAGACGCTCGAGGGAAGAAAACAAACTTTACATTATTCAACGTCGAAAGGGGAGCCTAATGTGGTCAGACGATCTCAACAGCCAAAGGTGAGCCTAATCTAGAGCTATTTCATCTCAAGGTCCTTTAGAAAGTTGCGCGGACGCCCACTTGCGCGGCGAAGGGTATCCCCACCGTCGTGCCGGGGCCGAAGAAATCCCCCAATGCTCCGGCGGGAACGAGTAATTGTCTAGCGTTGTTGATGGGCTTGGTTTGTGAGCAATCTGCGTTCAGGCAAAGGGCCGTCGCGTTGCTCAAGCTATTGACTGGAGTCGGCAAAGCCGAAATGTCAGTCACATAGTTGGCACCGGGATTGTTGCGATTGAAAAGATTGAAAAACTCGATAAACGGCGTAATCGACCAGCGATCGTGAACGGAGAATGCGCGGCTCACCCGCATGTCCATCTGAATGAAAGGGGTTCCGCGAAATTGATCGAGTGAAGTCTGCACTCCGTTGATGACCGCGCGATCATCAGACGAATCCCCGAAACCATTCACATCCATCGGCGTGGTCAGCGTAAGGGGACGCCCACTTTCCACCTGAGTTAACATTGCGAGCTCAAATCCGCCGGGAACATGGAATGTGCCTGCGAGGACAAATCGATGAGTCGCATCTTCGCCGGATGGGCCATAGTCTCCTCGTGCAAAAGGGTGCACCGGATTGCAAACTCCATTCACATAGTCAAACAACTCACCAAGGACACAACCCCAGGTTTGCGCGTGCGATAGCGTGTAATGGGCGATCAAATTGAATCTTCGCGAGACGTTCCCTTGCAACGCAATCATGAGCGCGTTGTAGCTCGATCGGTTGTCCGATTTGAAAATCGCCACATTAGGGACGAACTGTTGATTATTGGGATCAGGCGAAAAGAGAGTAAATCCTGCCGTGTAATTGTAGGCACGATATGCGTGATTGCCTTCTTCATGGATGTAGTCAGCGCTGGCCGTCCATTTCGAACTAAACGCGTGTTGGAAGCCAGCGGACGCGTGCACAGCATATGGCGTTTTGTAGTGAGGGTCGATAATCGCGCCAGATCCACCGTCGATGGCACCCGGAATACATCCCGAATCGCCGGGTCTCGCGCATATTGACGGAGCCGCATTCACGGCTTGAAGAGCTGTGACCCATCCATTCTGTGCAAGGTCGTTGTAGAACAGGCCAAAGCCTGCTCGGAACACGGTGTTTCCCGATTGTCCAGGCGAATACGCTATGCCAAGCCGCGGTCCAAAGGCCTTGCGATAATCGTGAGGCGCACCTGTTATGAGCGGAATGTTGAGAGCTCGAAGTGTGAGATAAGCCGGATTGTCGAGCTGAGTTCGTCCGGAGGCTGCAAATAGCCCAAACGTTGTGTCGTAACGAAGACCGTAGTTCACGGTTAAGTGCGACGTTATGCGCCAAGAATCCTCCGCATAGATTCCCAGGCGCTGAATATTTTGCGAAAAGCTTCCATTACTTGCCGGCGTAACAACACTGCCAGCGGCGTAGTCCTGTTGAAACTGGGCGAGGTTTCCGACATAGAAAGTCGGATCGTGGGGAAACGTAACGAGCGTTTCCGCCGTCCCGGAAAGCGCGCCACTTAGCACCGGCTCGTGAATGAAGCTAAGTCCAACGCGCGGGGCATGCTTGCCCGATGAATGGATTACATCGTACCGGAATTGATATTTTTCCTGGTTGCGCAACACGGGAAAATTCGTAATAGAAGTTTGGAATTGATTATCACCGAATGTTTCGAAGCCAGAGGCCGTTCGAAACGTCGCCGTGAACGGAAAGGCCAGCGCAAATCCATAGTTTGAATTACGAGTTTCGGTTAGGTGTAAACCGCCAGCAGCGAAGACAAAACTCCCCAACCATTCCGGACTGAAAGCGTATTGGTCGCTAATCACCAGGTTCATGTAATTGTTGTGCGACTCCGCGCCTGTGGAAGGCAATGCGGCTTGCTGGACAAGCGAGTTGTGCTGGGTGTAGTTATCGATTGCGGCGCGGAGAAACCACTGTGACTTCGCTGATTGTGTCCAATCGAAACGCGTTGTAGCTAAAAAATCGCGAAAGGGAACTGCGATATTTTCGGGAACCGTAATTGAGTTAATGCCGGGGATCAGCCCTTGTGAAGCGAGAGAGGCTAGCGCACTAAATTGAGCAGTGCTCGCTGGGCTGTAGGCGATGCTGGCGTTTTCGTGTACATGCTCGAGCGAGGAAAAGAACCACAGCCGGTCTTTCTTTATGGGACCGCCCAATGTTGCAATGTAATTTTGGCGAGAAAAGGGTTGTTTCGGATTCGGCGCGGGATTCTCAATTGGGAAACGCGCATTTAGGGCTGCCGCTCGCTCATAGAAAGCGCCATTACCGTGCCAATCATTTGTCCCGCGCTTCGTCATAATTACGACGGAACCGGCTGTTGTGCGCCCTGTATCGGCATCTTCCTGTGCGCTGCGGACCGCGAACTCCTGAATATCATCAGGAGAGAAATTCTGCAGAAACCCACCTATGTAATCGTCGGAGTTGTCGCCGCCATCCACTGAGAGTTCATTGTTGAGGCCAGAACTTCCGCCCGTGGAAACTGCGGTAATGCGCGCCTTTGTCGGATCGGATGGCTCGACCGGTTCGGTGCCAGGAGCGAGGTAGGCAATATTGGCAAAGCTGCGCGCCGCGAGTGGCAGGGACTGCAAATCGTGCTCCGTGATTACGGCTTGATGTACGGCACTGCTGGTATCGATTGTTTTGGTGGTGATTGAAGAAGCCTCGCCATGCACGTTCACGGTCTGCTGCAAGGTTTCGGGTTTTAATGTAATAGCGATGTCGCGCACCAAGCTGACCACCACAGTAACCTGTGAATCCGCATCGGCAAATCCTTTCGATAGCGCCGAGATGCGGTAGGTTCCCGGCAGAAGATCATCAATGCGGAACTCCCCACGATTGTTTGTCATGGCTTCTCGTCTGCTGGCAAAGCTCTCGGCCTCAACGACAATTTTGGCGCCGGATAGACGGCTGCCGCTCATATCTTGAACTAACCCCCGTAACGATCCTTTGGAATTTTGACCGACAGCGGACAATTGATAACAAACGAAGAGGAGACAAATGAAAGCTGGAAAGCGGGCGCGCAAAATTCTATTTACGCAGAGCTGTTTGCCATAGTCAGAATGCATGGAAAACTCGTCTTAAGAAATCGCCGCGCTGTTGTTTGCCGAGGAATTATTTCAGACGGTTACGAGAGCTGTCGAGTTAATTCAACGTTCTAATTCGTTGCGCAATATTGCGTTCGGATCTTAAGTTCGGGGCATTGTCGTTTCGCGTTTTACGACTATTTCCGACTTGTCGCTTACAATCTGCTGGGTGCACGAGGTAGACATGCAGAGAGCTTTCGCCAGCGCTTTCCTTGTAATTCTCTCGATAACAATCATCAGCACTCAATCCTTCGCCGCTGGCCAAGCATTCGCGTTCACACACGTAAACGTCGTCGACGCAACTGGCTCCCCGGTGCAGCCGGACATGACGGTTATTGTGATAGGTAAGCGTATCGCGGATCTTGGCAAATTTGGTCAGGTGCAGATTCCGAACGGTGCACAGATTGTAGATGCCAGCGGCAAATTTCTCATCCCCGGCTTGTGGGACATGCACGTGCACACCATCTTTGGCGACTGGCTTCCAAAGGATGAAAAGATCACGTTGCCTCTTTTTGTGGCCAACGGAGTAACCGGCGTGCGTGACATGGGTAGTGACCTCGAACCTGTGAAGCAGTGGCGTTCGGAGATCGCAGCCGGAAAGCTGCTCGGTCCGCGCATGATTATTGCCGGTCCCATGCTTGATGGACCAACGCCACATTTTCCGAGCTCAGCTCCCGTGTCCGATGCGGCAAGTGGACGCAAGACAGTCGACGATCTTAAGACTGCCGGAGTTGATTTCATCAAGATTCAATCGCTAGTTCCGCGCGATGGATATTTTGCTGCTGCTGCGGAAGCAAATAAGCTCGGCATCACCTTCGTGGGCCATGTACCCGATGCTGTGCGCGCTTCTGAGGCCTCTAATGCTGGGCAGAAAAGCATCGAGCATTTTACCGGCGTCTTCGAAGGGTGCTCGACGATTGAAGATCGACTGCTGAAAGGACCTAAGACTCTCGGCCAAAATGTAGCTACGTTTGACCCAAAGAAAGCTAAGGCATTAATCGCTTTATTTGCGAAGAATCAAACATGGCAGGTTCCGACGTTGGCATGGGAGCGCGGTCAGTGGCTGGTAGACGAGATTGATTTGAGTCAAGATCCGCTCATAAAATATGCCCCCGCAGTTTGGAAAGATCGTACCTGGCCAATGTTTAAGCGAGACATTCTGAAAACAATGGATACTGATCCATTGCCGGTTCGCAAGCGCTTCGTTCAGATGGAATTAGAAATGACATTGGCAATGTTTCGCGCAGGTGTTCCTTTCATGGCTGGCACGGATACCGCTGCTGGAGTGCACATTTTCCCAGGGTTCAGTCTCCACCAGGAACTGGCGCTGTTCGTCAAGGCCGGTCTTACGCCTATGGAAGCATTGCAAACTGCGACGCTGAATCCTGCGAAGTTTCTCGGCGATACTGCGGACATGGGCACAGTGGAAAAAGGAAAAATCGCGGATCTGGTTCTGCTCGATGCGAACCCGCTCGATGACATAAACAACACACGAAAAATTCGGGCGGTAGTTCTAGCGGGGCAATACTTTTCGCGAGCTCAGCTCGATGAAATGCTACACGGAGTCGAGGTCGCTGCAGCAGCCGCAAAATGATCTATTCCGCTCTGATCGCAAACAATCAAACGAAATTCATGAGAGTAAGTCGCCCGTCGAATGCCAAGGCTGAAACATCAGCCGCGTTGGGGTCAGACGATAATTACGTCTGTCTTCCGTCTACTTTTCTACTCGGACGAACTCTCCCGAGCTGGCATTGACATCAACGGTGAGCTTCGCATCTCCCCGGCTCGAGCCATAGATCACATGCCAAATGAGGGAATTTTCGGAGCGGCTCCAGTCCAGTAAATAAAATACTGGCATGTCAGGATTCTTTGCCACCAACTTATCTCCGCCGTGCTTCTGCGCGACCTCGAGCGCTTTATCAGAATCCACTTTCAGGTAGACGGCTTCGAAAACTTGCGTCGAAGCATTGCTTGGATTGTAGGAATCTTCGGGGCCGGGTGTGAGCCCACGGGAAACCCCTTCAATCGCGTCGCTGCCTGCCCACATATAGGGTTTCGCAGCGTGTTGAGAAGGGGAAGCGAACACCGCACGCCAGAGATCGGACTTTCCGTCCCTTCCTTTGGAGTCGGCGGTGACCTGCGATTGCAACTGGAACGGTTGAGCATCTCGGGCCCAGCCACGCGCGTCGACATAGAGTTGCTGGAACGCGCCCCGCCCGGTAAGAAATTCTGCAGGCTTGGGTTGCGGCTTTCTCCGCAGGCTTGGTCGGTTCGGATGTACATCCGGCCAAAGCCAAAAGCGCGAAGATTCCCATAATCATCAAGAGCTTTTTCATCGCCTCTCCTAACTCAGGCAGATAATATGTTTCCAATAGCGGCGAGTCGTATTTCACTCGCGGCTTATTCTAGACGAATACAGCACTATGGACCGATATCTAAAACGGTTACACGAAGAGGTCCTCGCCGCTACTCGGGTCATAAGGCCGGAAGAGTTGTTGCGGCATACGGAAGGGAAGTGGTGCGCGGCGGAAGTACTCGAGCATCTCTATCTCACCTACACCACCACGGCCAAGGGATTCGTGCGCTGCTTGCAAGCGGAAAAACCTTTGGCGAGCGCACCTACATGGAGGCAGCGCCTGGCTATAGCGTTGGTGGCTGAAATTGGCTACTTGCCCGAGGGACGAAATTCACCGGACCGGGTGCGGCCCCGAGGCATGCCTGTAGAAACCGTTGCGATGGAAATCGGTCCTCAGATCGAATCTATGGACAAGCTGATCACGGAAGCCGAGACCCGCTTTGGCAGCGGAGTTCCTCTGATGGATCATCCTATCTTAGGGCCGCTCACCGCCAAGCAGTGGCGCAAGTTTCACTGGATACACGGCCGCCATCATCTGAAACAGATCATGCGGCTTTGTAAAGGGACATAAAGCCTCTGCTCTGCCACGCAGGTTGCGGGAGTACCCTGCTATTCGCGAACCGAGGACGGCACTCCGGCCTTCCGAGCCTCTTCTTGCATCTCGTCCAATTTCTGCTTGGCTTCATCGACCAGTTTTTGTTTATCGGCAATTTGCTGCTGATATTGTGTGTTTTCCTTGTCCCATTCCGCCGAATTCCGTAGACGATCGCCGGCATCGCCATAAAAGGCGGCAGCTCGGAGCCGGTACTCGCGCTGTAGCAAGTCAAGTTCTTTGGCGGCTGCATCTGCTTCGGTCTTTTCCGTGGAGATCTTTTCCTTCCATTTGTCGTAGCGGGCCTGTTTTTCTTCTGGAGTTTCGTCGGCTGAGGATTTCGCGTTCTTGGCGTCAGCGGATTTGTCTCCAGAATTGTTCGCGGCCTGATCGTTACTGGTCTTGGCGTCATCAGACTTGGAGTCGGACGCACCTGCATTTCCGACGACGCTGAGTTTATCGTTCACCGGCAAGTTGTCATTGTCATAGTGCTTCGGAGCGGACGGTTTCTTGTCTTTGCGGACGGAACGCGCATAATCGCCCAAAGACTGAGATGAGGCGACAGATGGCGCAGGCTGAGACTGGGCACCCGCAAGCGGTACCACCGCGCCGATCAGAATGCTCGCCGCTAAACCAACATAGTTGAACATTTTCATAGTGGCTCCCTTTTCGTGCTGCAGCTGTAATGCTTTTCTCTGTTGAAAATTTGTAATTAAATCAAATCAAGCTTCGGCCGCGGCTTTCGCGGCTCTCGTTCCCGCCAGAAATCCGCCGATCGTATGGTCGAGATGAGAGGCTTCAGAGGCTATATCCGCAGCAATCTGCTTTGCCAGTGCGGGATTTTTCCCCTCGGCCAACTGCTTTGCATAGCTGGAGATATTCCCGAGGGATTGGCGCAGTTCCAGCGCCATCTCGGCGGAAATTTCTCCGCGCAATTCCTGGTGCCTTCGAATCAATGCCATCTCTGTTTTGTCATTGACCAGACATGCCGTACCCAAAATGTTGCGATCCGGCGCGTGCACAGGAGTCATGGTGATTTCCAGAAATCGCTGTTCGCCCGCTGGAGTGACATATTGCACCTGCAACATCCATGAAGCCATTTTTTCGTGCAAGCTGGCTTGAATTGCCTCGGCAGCATTTTTGTAGGTAGCGAATTCCTCAATCAACGACGCGTCACGGAAAATGTCTCCTGCGGTCATGCCGACCGGCGATGCGAAACCTAAAATGTGTTTGGCGGCATTATTCGCCTGACGAACCAAGCCATTCGCAGTGAAAAACAGAATTCCGGAAGATAGGTTCGAAAGAATCGCTGCGCTGATGTTCTCCGAAGTCTTCGCTCGCCGCCGTTCACTTTGTTGCAGGCTTTCAATCTCATACTTTTGTTGCTTGAGCTGCTGGATCACGGCGCTGTAAGTATGCAAAGGCAAGGTTTCTGACGACGCAGAGTTCTGGGAAACAACCGACTCCTCCGTCAAATTCTTGCGCATACGTACGATGGCGATTCGTCCAACGACAAAGGCAAATACTGCCGCCACTAGTACCACGGCCATGCGCATGAAGATGGGGTTACTCAGTAACTTCACAGCAGCCCCCAATACCAATGGAAAAATTGGTTTCCGAAGAAGATGGCGATCATTGCCATGCTGCCAAGGAATACTCCGAAGGGCATCTGATGACGGCGCAGCGCGATCGTGGCCGACATCCAGGCTCGGCGGCGAGCTTGTTTTGCCGGCTCGTGATTACGAGCTATCCGGCGTTGGGTTCGCTTGATCCACACGGCAAAAACCGTCCACAGGCCAAAGAATGACCCCGCAATGGAGCCTGCGAAGATCGTAAATATTGTGAGTTTGATTCCAAAGAACGCACCTATCATCGCCATCAGCTTGACGTCGCCAAATCCCATGCCTTCCACCCCGCGTGCGCGCAGGTAGATTGCGCCGGCTCCATAGATGAACGATGCGCCAACGATAGCGCCTAACAGCGAGTCCGCAAACGAGAGCAGATGCCAGGTACCCTGGGTGTGCGGTAAAGAGACGAAGCCAGGCAGCAATTGCGATGCGAGGTCATTCACCGGAACAACGAAGCTGAACACTAGGCCGAGTGCTAGTCCTGTCAATGTCATCTTGTCGGGAAGCAAATAGGTTTCGGCGTCGGTGAAGATCAGGCCCAGCAATAAGAACCCGAATACGCAATATTTCAGGGTCGCGAGTGTGAGCCCGAAATGTGCATAGCAGGCCAGAAATATGAATCCAGTTAACAATTCAACCACGGCATAGCGCGGGGTAATGGACGCTTTGCACGCTGCGGCAGCGGCCCCGAAGAATGATCCAGCTCAGTACCGGAATATTGTCGTAAAAGTGGATAGGCTTCTCACAACTAGGGCACGCCGATCCCGGATGAACCACGGATAAACCCCGCGGCAAGCGATAGATACACACGTTCAGGAAGCTGCCAAAAGCCAGCCCCAGCGCGAACATCGCCGATGCTAAAAGTGGATCCATTGAGACTATTTTAAAACTTCGAAAATTCTTAGAATCGCTTGATTATACGGTGGGGCTAGAGGCGGGGCACAGGTACCAAAGTCATTGTCCGGAAGGACGATATTGCGCATAACGGGTGCGGATTTTGGGTAGTGGGCTGTTTTCAAAACAGCTACTACCGGATTCTGCAAGTCGTTGCGATCAAGAAACGGTTCATTGCATACTGAAGGCATGGGATCTGAAGGCTTGGTGCTGCAAGGCAGACACGTTCGCCTCGAACCACTTGACTACTGTCATGTTGATGGTTTGGTAGCCGCATCGGCCACGGATGCCTCTCTGTACCAGTGGAGTCCTGTTCCCCAAGGTAAGACCGGAGCGACAGTCTATATCGATACTGCGCTTGCTTGGCGGGACGCGGGTACAGCGGTGCCATTCGCGATTGTACGCACGGACGGTAACGTTGTTGTCGGGTCAACGCGCTTCTGGAACATCGAGCGATGGTCGTGGCCGCAGGGGCATCCGCAGCACGGACGGCAGACTCCCGATGCTTGTGAAATTGGATATACGTGGCTGGCTCGTCAGGCAATCCGGACACAGGCCAATACTGAGTCAAAGACACTCATGCTGACGCATGCGTTTGAAGCTTGGAAGGTTCACCGTGTCTGCTTTCACACGGACTCGCGTAACCAGCGTTCGCGGGCTGCGCTGGAACGTATCGGCGGAAAGTTCGAGGGAATTTTGCGATCGCATCGGATGGCCGCTGACTTCATCCCTCGGGATTCGGTACGCTTTTCAATCGTGGCATCGGAGTGGCCAGATGTGAAGGGGCGGCTGGCTCAGCTTTTGACGCGGGCGTGAGTGGTTCTTTTCTACTACCCCGAACTTCGCGAAATCAACTATTGACTTGAATCTAGCTTAGGCCTTCCCGTGTCGGGTCCCTTCGTGACCTGTGTTACTGTCACCGGCGCTTGCAGCGTGAAATTCAAAACTGTTTCGGAATCAAGCTTGACCTGCTTGCTGTGTCCTGCGGCTTGAACCCCACCGCCTACTCCGGCGCCGGCAGCGGTTCCAATGGCCGCACCCTTGCCTCCGCCAGCGATTCCTCCAATGATGGCTCCGAGAATGGCCCCGCCACCGACCTTTTCCGCAGTGTTTTTTGTCCGTGAAGAGGCTTTGCGGGTAAATTGATCGGTTTGGATGTTGTAATACTTGTCCCCAACTTTAATGCGGTCCAGTTGCAACGCCAGCATGGATTGACCAGCGAACTTCCCGGCACTTTGGACGGTCGCAACGTGGCCTTCAACATCGTAACCAGACGGTACTGCTGTCTCTCCATCTACCGATAGTGGTGAATTGAGGGTTGCGTGAAAGGTCTGTCCTTGTTGGGCCGTGTCGGAATCGATGGGATCAACGAGGCGCACTGCCAAGCTAGCCCCGGATGGAATCGTAATCTTCACCGGAGGCGGCGGTGGGGGAGGCGCGACTGGAGCAGGATCGGGCGCAGGAGCTGCCGCAGGAGGAGATGTCGCTGACGCCATCTGATTTCCATTTGCCTGCGATGAGTTGTTGCTGTTTGATCGAGATGAATCCGCATCCCGGTGCGAAGCGCGATGCCGCTTGGAGGATGGCGAGGGTTTTTCGTCTGGTTCTGAAGCTTGTGGAGCTGGAGTTGGAGTCGCAGTCGGAGTATTTTGTGCTACTGGCGCTGGATTACCTCCGGGGCCAACTTGCAGGTTGTTGATTACCTGTTTAACTCCCGTTTCTGCAGCCGCATACCGGGAAGCCGCGTCGCGCTGGGCATCCGTGTCGACGGTACCGGATAGTGTGACGGTGCCCTTGGCAGCTTGCACAACCAACTGCTTGCCTTGTAGCCCGGAATCGCTACTCAACTTGTTCTGGATATCGCTTGCGACCTGCTCGTCCGTCGGTGCCTTGGCGCAGCCCGCGGTTAGCGCCATTGCAATGAGAATCGCAAACGCGGAAAGATAGATGGATATTCCCCTCATAACATCACTCCCCATTGAGTTGAATCGGTAATTGCTATTTTAGATGCAGAATGGTGTAAAGTCCGCGTAAAAATTGCCCCAGCCAGTACTACCTAACTCGAATGCAGGAACTTGTAGTCGAGTATTGAGGCTGCCATTTCAGTCTTGTCCGCCGAACTCTGAGCAGCTCGCGACCGAATGACTCGGCCTTGGCAGAGGACGTTACTGTTCTTCTGGCCCGATATCTCTTCGGGCATCTCAAACACCATCTCGATTAAGGCGTTATCCGGGAACTGTTGCGGGCCTTCGAGCAGCACACCTGACTGGCTGAGATTCTGGACAATGCCTTCATGCCAGCTTCCTAGATTTTTTACCCGATAGCGGGCTGCTAGATCCAGCTTGAGACGACGCGCTCGCGGAACCCATGTAGGTTTTCGCGTGTGACTGCGTGCCGGACGCGTAGTTGAGGAGTCAGGCGCAGCATGATCAACCCGCTCGACCCGCCGCATCGTTTTCCAGTCGTACTTGTACTCCACCGCGCACAAAAGGCACACTTGGTAGTAGTGTCCATCCGCGGATCGTCTCGGCCAGGAGAATTCGTGAGAGCAACTACGAAGCATGAGAACGTCTAGTAACTTCTGTGGCATGTTGTTGTTCCGGCGGCGCACCGAACAGGAACTTATCATCTAACGACTCAGTTAAATTGCAAAGGTTACTTTCGTGTAGTTTGCGGCCATGCTCATTCCAACTGCGTGTAGGACTTGGGCTTACTGGTATTTGCCAATGGTGCTGAGTGGTGACCATGGCCGTGTATTATCACCACGTGGACGACGTAGCTGCTTTTGTTCTAGCCGGCGGAAAAAGCACCCGGATGGGAACCGACAAAGCTTTTCTGGAGCTTGGTGGTCTGACTCTGATTGAGCATGCTCTGGATCTGGTGAAACATGTGACGTCGAGAGTGTTTGTGGTTGGAGATCAAGGGAAGTTCGGGAAATATGGCGAGGTAGTGGAAGACGTTTATAGGGACTGCGGCCCTCTCGGCGGAATTCATGCCGCGCTAGTCAGTACAACTGCGGATTTTAATTTTGTTCTCGGGGTGGATCTGCCATTCGTTAGCAAAGCATTCATTGAACGCTTGTTATTCCGGGCACAGCAAGCGGGTGCGGTGGTTACGGTTCCTCGTTGCGGATCGCGTTTTCAGCCGCTGTGTGCGGTGTACCGGAAAGAATTTGCCGCACTTGCGAACAAATCGTTATTAGCTGGACGTAATAAAATCGATTCGTTGTTTGCACAGGTTAAGACTGAGATAGTTGATGAAGCGGAATTGGTGAGAGAAGGATTTTCCGTCGACATGTTCCGGAACCTGAATACCCCCGCAGATTGGGAGCAGGCTAAGGAAGGGTAGAGATAAATCGCTTTCCAAGGGGCATAGTTTGAGATGGACGAATTCCAAAAAATCGAACAAGAAACTGCCGTCCAGAACAAATACGACGAGAAGCCTGGACCGTACATTGAATTCAAACATGTCTTTAAGGCCTTTGGTGATAAGCGCGTACTTGAAGATGTGAGTTTCACAGTCATGCCGGGCGAAACGGTTTGCATACTGGGACGAAGTGGCGTGGGAAAATCAGTGACACTGCAGAACATTATGGGATTCTTGAAGCCGGACTCGGGGCGTGTGATCGTGGCGTACGAGGATATTACCGACTGTCCGGAAGTGGAACTGGAGCGTATTCGCAAAAAGGTCACAATGGTCTTTCAGAATGGCGCTCTGTTTGATTCGCTCACCGTGGGCGAAAATGTTGCGTTTCCACTGCGGGAGCGAAAAGATCTGACTGAAGAGCAGATTCTGCAGATTGTCGACGGACTGCTTGAAATGGTTGGCGTCAAAGAAATGCGCGAGCTGTTGCCTTCCGATCTTTCCACAGGAATGAAACGGTCGGTAGCTATAGCGCGAGCGTTGTCCGCTCAGCCGGAGTGCGTGCTTTACGATGAACCGACCACTATGGTCGATCCTTTAATGGCGCAGTTGCTGGGAGATCTTATCAAGCGGTTGAAAATTCAATTGAATCTGACCAGTGTAGTTGTGACGCACGATATGCGGCTCGCAAAGAAGCTTGCGAATAAAATAGTGTTTCTGCACGAAGCAAAGGTGTTGTTCTTCGGCACGTATCCAGAGATGGAGAGGTGCCAAGAGCCCATTGTGCAGGAGTTTCTGGAATTGGATGAGTTGCAGTTGTTGGCGTGAAAATAATACATTTTCGCAACCCGCCCTTTCGCAAAGAACGCGAATAGGACGGGGCGCCCCCGATCTAGAAGCCCTCTTCCACTAATCTTTCTACGGTAATCGAACTGTTTTCTTCCGGGCGCATCATCTTCTCCACATATTTCGCGATCATGTCTACTTCCAGGTTCACAGGATCACCCGGCTTTAGCGATTTCAGATTTGTCACATTCACCGTATGAGGAATGATCGCGACTGTCACTACCGTTCCTTCGATACTGGCCACCGTCAGGCTGATGCCTTCGATACATAATGATCCTTTGTGAATCACATAGCGCGTCATCTCAGGTGGAATCTCGATGCTGCAGCCGGTAATCTTCCGCGCCCGGAAGTTTTTCGAGATTAAGGAATTTCCCTATTCCGTCCACATGCCCCTGCACGATATGCCCTCCGAATCGGCCATTGGCTTGCATTGGCAGCTCGAGGTTCACGAGAGTATTTTTTTTTATCCGGGAAAATGACGTGCGCTTCCATGTTTCCTGGGCAAGATCAGCGGCGAAAGACTTGGCGAGTGATCTCAATCGCGGTAAGGCAGACTCCGCTTACAGCGATGCTGTCGCCTTTTTTTAGCTCTTTCGGGAGCTGCGATGCAGCTATGGTGATGCGGCGCTCACCTTTGTCATTGGTTACGCGAGTGACGGTTCCGACTTCTTCAATGATCCCGGTGAACATTGTGCCTTTCTAACGTTACTTGAGGTTCCGGCAGGGGAATTCGCGCGAATGATATTCAGCATACGCCGCAATGGCTCGGCGGCTCCCCAAAGCAGTTGATCTCCCACGGTGAACGCACCAACGTATTCAGGTCCGAGCTTCAATTTGTGAACCCGGCCGATAGGAACTTCAAGGCTGCCGGAAACCGCAGCAGGAGTCAAAGAGCGCAACGAAGATTCTTTATCGTTGGGGATCAGCCGCACCCATCGGTTGGTGTTTAGAATTACGTGCTCGATTTCAGGTAGCGGAATATCTTTTTTCAGTTTGATGCAGAGCCCCTGGCTGTGACAACGCATGGTGCCGATACGCACACAAATGCCATCTACGGGAATCGATGGACTAAGGCTGAGAATTTTATTAGTCTCTGCCATGCCTTTCCACTCCTCCTTCGATTGGCCATCGGGCATTTCTTTGTCGATCCAGGGCAGAAGGCTGCCAGCCAGGGGCGCACTAAATTCCTGCATGGGAAATGAACTCGACCGTTGCGATGCGACCACGATACGATCTACGTCGAGCGCGTTTTGTGACGGGCTCGAACGCGTGGAGTCGACGAGATGCCCCATCTGTTGCACCAATTCCAGCATCTTGGCGGCTCCCGCGCCTGATGCCGCTTGGTAAGTCATAGTCGTGATCCACTCGACCATGCCGGCCTTCAGCAGACCCGCCATCGCCATGAGCATCAGACTGACGGTGCAGTTGCCACCGATAAAAGCGCGAACTCCTGATTCCAGTCCTCTTTGGATTACATCTCCGTTGACCGGATCGAGAATGATGACGGCGTCTTTTTCCATCCGAAGCGTGGAAGCGGCATCGATCCAGTATCCCTGCCAGCCATTTTTTCGCAGCGGACCATAGACTTGCGAGGTGTATTCGCCGCCTTGGCAACTGATCAGAACATCGCAGGAGGAAAGTTCGTCGAGATTGCTTGCGTCTTTTAGGAGGGCGTTCGGGCCGCCTTCTTTGGGAGCAGTGCCGCCGGAATTCGAAGTGGAAAAGAAAATGGATTCGAGTCCGTTGAAATCGTTCTCCTCACGCATGCGCTGCATGAGAACGCTGCCCACCATGCCTCTCCAACCGATGAACCCGACGCGTAACAATTTGTGAGATACCTCTGAGGTAGTTTACTAGAAGCTAGTTTCTCGCGGACGGGCGAGGACGCCCGTCGCTACATCGAGATGCAATACCGCAAAGAACGGGAAGAAACACAGGGAGCACGGAGAGCACAGGGTAAGCAAAGACGTGGTGAACCGAGAGCCTAAAGCCTGACGCCCAGCGCCTGTCTCCTAGTTGTCCGTCGGTTCGGGCGCCGCTTGTGCGCGCGGTACTTTGGGTACTGCAGGACCCCGGGGGGCTTCTGGTGGCATCGGTGCTTCGGCAACTGCTGATCCTTTACGGATTTCGATTGTTCCATGCTCGTTGTTCAGGACTAAATGTGGTCCACCACTGCCTACGGTTCCATTAGCAGTTGCGCGGTCGTCGCCGTTATCGACCTTCAACTCGCCAAAGTCCGATTCAATCTCGCCGTTGCGGGCTTGGGCGTTCACCTGAAATCCGGACTTTTCAGGGACATGAATCTCGATGTCTCCGTTACGATTGTCCAATTGCATGCTGCCCAATTTGCTTACTTCGATTTCGATTCCGCCATTTTCGTCTTGTAAGCGCACATCGCCGGAGACTCCGGTCAAATGCACGTCTTTGGATCGCGTCGTCAATCGCACTGGTCCCGTTATGTTGGTGGCTTGCAAGTCACCGGAATCGAGATTCAAATCGCCATCGAGCTTGGAGAATTCCATGTTCGTGCGCGACGACTTAAACGTCACCGGCTTCGCAATTTTCACCAGCTTCAGACTTTCCATGAATTCGCCGTCTAGACGTACCGATCCCTTGATGTCTTCAAGTGAAACATCGTTGGCACGGCCTTGCAGAGATACATCGGAAGCGATTTGCGAAATCCGGGCCGAGCTTTGGTCCAGATTCAAATTAACCTTTCCGTTGACGTCCGCGACCGAGACCTCGCCATGCGCGCTCGTGATATCAGCATCGCCGTCACGTCCCATGACATTTACGTCGCCATGTTTGCTGAAGATCACGACCGAGGCCTTACGGGGGATAGCTATATCCATGTCAGTGGTAACGCGATGCCCTGCCGCACCTTGTGTATTGGCATTTACAGTGACCGTGTTGCCGCTGATGCTGATCTGTGGCTTGGTAGTGCCATTCGATTTATCTGCGTCGCTTTGATTTTGCGCACTGATGTGTTTGTGCACGGCAACATGAATCTCATTGTCCTCTGATGCCGTGATATTGACTGCTCCGCGTTCGCTCGTGACGTGCAAGCTGGCTCCGGCGGGAAAGCTTTGATCGAGTTGATCGTCGTAGCTATAGGTGTGTCCGAAGAATTGGAAGTCTTCATCGCCAAGCTGGATGTGATCGCGGAGTTCGTCCCAGTCAAAGCGCGAGGCTTGGGTCGCGGCCAAGCCGATTGCAACCAGGAAAATCACGAGAAACACGCCGCCCACGCCAACACCGGAAGCCCTGGTTCCGTGCCTTTGCGCTTGTTGATACTCGACCAGCTTGATCACTCCCCACAGGATCAGCAGAAGGGGCCAGTAATGGGCGAAATAGTGGGCCAATGGTCCCCAGCTGAGTCGACCCATGGTTCCCAACAAAAACACGATCCCCAAAATGATGAGCACAACTGGCCCGGCAAAGGACCGCTGTGGTCGTAATGGGGGAACCGGAGTAGGGCTAGCCACGATTCACCTCGCTCGGAGGCGGAACATCCACAGGTCGGTGATGGCGGAAGCGATGATGGCGGCCCAGGCGGCATGGTCTGCACCTGTGGAGCCGTCCGGTCGAGCAGCTTAACAACACCAATCACTAGCAACAATAGTGGCCAGGTACGATCCCATCCTGGACCGTTGTAGCTTTCGATCAGGGATAACAAACCAACGGTTATTAGCACAGCTGGCCCAATCAAACCTCGTGTGCGATAGGGGCGCCCGTCTCGACGATACCCGGCAGTATTGCAGGAAATTTTCCGGTAAAGAAGCCACGCCCCTAAACCGATGAGGATCAACGGCCATAGCCGGTCAATGTTGAAGTACCACAGGTCGGTTGTATGGAGCAGGAACAGCAGCCCCAGTCCGATGAGGATCACCGCCGCCGTCGGCACTTTGCTGGCGGTGGCAGGTGTTTCTACGGTTGCAGTGGTGACATACGACGGTTGGCCGGTTGTTTGTGTCCTAGTGCCGGCAGTTCGTTCATGAAAGATCTCGCTGGCTCCGAAGGCTTGACCCAATCCGAAGGGGTCCGGAGGTGGTTGTCCCATGCGGATGGCATGCGCCGACCGAACGGCGTCGATGATCTGGTAAACGTAAAAAAATGCGATGCCCAAGCCAAGAATGGTATTTAAGCCGCCATTGTGAATGACATCTTCGCCCCAGATCAGCAAAGTGAAAGTCACAAGGTGTGCCAATCCCTTTGCATATTGTCCTGTGTACACGGCCCCTACACCGAAAGGGAAGAACCCGGCAAGAATACCCGCTACGGCTGGATGTGGACCGGCGCCTGTGCCTCACGGGGGCTGGACCCGAAGAAACAAATCCGGTGGCGGGCTGTTGTGGAGTTACCGGGTGTCCCATCCTTTCAGCGAGGCACTGTTCGCAATAGACCACTCCCTGCACTTCGCGGGTGCAAGACCCGCAGAGCGGCTTCCCGCAAGTACGGCAGTACGCGACTGCCGGATTATTGGGATGGTTGGCACAGTTCATGAGAACCTCCTGTTGGTGTCCACTGACATCACTACAGGCGGATCATTCGGGGAAGAAGCAAGCATGGGCTGGTTCTCCCCCTGGCTGTAGTTGCGTTGCTGGTTTTGTTCCTGGTGCTCGCTGCTGTTGTTCTTGCGGCTCTTGTCTTTGTCTTGTTCCTGGGGAGTTGGCGCGGCAGGCGTAGTTGCTCGCTTGAATTCTCGCACCCTTGATTCGATCTCATACACGAAACGAATATTTTCGTAATACTTCACCACTTTGCCGGAGGTTTCGTAATACGTGCGCTTGATAGCACTCGGGCGGAGATCGGCATGTCGCACATCGCTCAGTTTCACCCCCGCCACGCTCAAGGAGATCGATAGCGAGAAGAAGGCCATCCCAAATGACATCGCAAACCGCGGCTGACGAGCTACTCCAACTACAGGGCCGACTACTACCCCCGTCCACTCTCGAAGGCGGTCGAACCAAGTATCTCCGATGGCTGGAACCCGCCCGCCAGATCTCGCGGCCGATGCCAAGCGGAAGCTGTCAATGCCGCTGGTCGCTACGAGGATGTTCTCCAGTAGATTGGCGGGAGGTTCAATCTCTTCGAGCGATTTCAAGAAGCGCTTGCCGGCTTCAGCTTCCGCCATGAGCGGTCCGCAAACCGCGCACGACCGGGAATGAGCCTGGAAGCTTTCCAGCTTCGGCCCGCTCAGATTTCCATCCAAAGCCTCGCTCAGGAGAGCATCGAACTCAGCGCACTGCATACCCTTTTTGGATTCGCCTGACATATCACATTACCTGCTTATATGTACGTTGTAGCAGGCGCGCAAGTTCCGCTCGCCCGCGGTTTATTCGGGATTTCACGGTGCCCTCCGGTACCTTCAGTACCGTAGCAATTTCTTTATAGTCCATGTCCTGCAAGTCCCGTAGAATGACGGCTTCCCGCAGCTCCGGGGAGAGCTTCTGCAAAGCCACGTGGACGGTCTGGCCAATCTCCCGGCTTTGCACTCGTGCGTCAGGAGGTTGAGCTTTATCGGGAATGCGTTCACTTAGAGGCAGAGCGTCTTCGTGCTCCGATGGAGCTGTGTCCAATGAATCCGTGACCCTGTCTTGTTTGCTTTTGCGGAAATGATCTACAAGTAAGTTCCTCGTAATGGTGGTGACCCACGTCATGAATGCCCCACGCTCAAGATCGTAGGAATTCAAAGTTCGATACATTTTGATGAAGACGTCCTGCGTGAGGTCTTGCGCATCATCGGTCGAACCTGCGAAGCGATAACAAATGTTGTAGATTCGCCGATGGTATCGCTGCACGATTTCCTCCCATGCGGCCGCATCGCCTGCAACACAGCGACGGACGAGCATGGCAGCCACATGGGCGTCTTCCAACGATCACTCCCCGGAACTCCTGGTTAAGGGCTTGGAGCCGATGTTATTTACCAAGCCGGATCAGAGCTTCGGACTGAGACCAAGCTCGATCTGCTACACCTTATCCACCGCAAGTTATTCGTCAACACAATGTTTCGTCACACAATGAGATACGCATTGGCAGCACCAAAAGTTCTCGAAATGGAAACTAGGCATTGTAGCAGCGGATTAAGTGCTCATTTGCCAGACTGGCACTGTTTTGCAGATTAGGGTTCGCAACTATCAGTTCGCAACCGGAATGGAAGCGTCTTTCATGCACGCTTAGTCACAAGAATAGCCTTTGCTCAAGGTCTCCTGATTACTCTGGTAACTACTAGTTCCCATAATGCTCGATAGATAATGAGGAACTTTGCCGGGGAACGCCGTCCCGGAGACGTTTGATTTACGGGCCCATGAAAGCGAGCAGCATGTCCACGGCAGTTCAAAAGGTCAGGATTCCAGAGGAGCAAAGTTTCTCGGCGGCTTTGCTGCTCGACAAGCCGATTCTGCGAATGATCATGGCGCAGGAGCCGCTTTCGGACATACTCAACATGCTTTGCAGGGGCATTGAGCAGCAGCATCCAGGCTTGCTCTGCTCAGTACTACTTCTCGACACCGATGGAAAAACTCTTCGACAAGGGGCCGCACCAAGTCTACCGGTTTCCTATAGTGAAGCGATTAACGGAACCGAGATTGGCCCCGCAGTCGGATCGTGTGGAACCGCCGCTTATCTTCGACGACCTGTCATAGTTTCTGATATCGAAACCGATCCGCTCTGGGCGGATTATCGCGCCCTCGCCTTGATTCATGGCCTGCAAGCTTGCTGGTCCATGCCGATGCTTTCGCATGAGGACAAGGTTCTGGGAACATTTGCGGTCTACTATAGGGAGCCGCGCACCCCGGATAACCAGCAGTTCCAGCTCATAGAGCGGGCTAGTCACCTCGCTGGCATCGCGATTGAACGCGACCGTGCCAAAGCGGAACTTCACGCAGCTGAAACTCGGTACCGAGCGTTAGTAGAGCGGCTGCCAGCAATCACTTACATAGCGGAAGTAGGAGCTGAAGGACGTTGGCATTATGTGAGTCCGCAGATTCAATCAATTCTCGGATATTCACCCGCTGAGTGGACTGCGGAGCCCGTGCCGTGGTTGAGCCGGGTCCATGAGGAGGATCAGGAGATTGCCCTCGCAGCAGAAAAAAGAGTGCAGGAAACCGGGGAGATGTACAAGGCCGAATATAGAATGATCGCCCACGACGGTACCGTGCTTTGGTTTCGTGATGAAGCGGTACTGCTTGAAACTCTGGATTCAAAAGTCCCGCTCATGCAAGGAGTCCTTTACGACATCACGGAACACAAGCGGCTGGAAGAACAGTTTCGCCAAGCACAGAAGATGGAGGCGGTAGGGCAATTGGCTGGTGGTGTCGCACACGATTTCAATAATCTTTTAATGCTGGTGCAAGCTCACAACGAAAGAATTCAAAGCAGCGTGACGATAAATGATCCGGTCTACGCGGACGCTGTCCAGATTCAAAAAGCTGTCGATAGAGCGGCCGCGTTAACATCCCAATTACTTGCGTTCAGCCGTAAACAGTTTCTTCAACCAAGAGTGCTGGATTTGAAACCGGTGCTCTCGGAAGTGGGCAGGATGCTTTCCCGCCTGCTCGAAGAAAACATTCAGTTAAAAATCGAATCCGCACCCACGCTGGCCAAAGTTAAAATCGACCAGGGGCAGATTGAGCAAGTCATGCTGAATCTGGCAGTAAATGCGAGAGATGCCATGCCCGAGGGCGGGACTTTGACCGTCACCGCAGAAAACGTTGTCTTGAAGGAGAGCAGATTGTGGACGCATGGTGCGGTGCAGCCCGGAAAATATGTGCGTTTATCCATAAGTGATACCGGAAGCGGAATGGACGCGAGCACGCAAGCCCACATCTTCGAACCTTTCTTTACCACTAAGCAGCCGGATAAAGGAACGGGACTAGGCTTGTCGACTGTTTATGGCGTGGTAAAGCAGAGTGGCGGCTCGGTCGCCGTATACAGCGAAATTGGACGTGGTTCCACTTTCGAAATCTACATTCCCCAGGTAGATGGTGAAACTTGCACATCTCAAGAACCAGCAGCTTTCGCTAAACCAGCCGTTGGAACCGAGACCGTATTGCTAGTGGAAGACCAGTCTGGAATTCGCGACATGTTGAACGAAGCATTGAAACGGGCTGGCTATAAAATTCTGGCGGCGGTCGACGGTGAAGAGGCGGTACGGATTGCGAAAGAGTTCGATGGTCCTATTCACTTGGTGTTGACTGACCTGATGATGCCAAACATGGGCGGCCGGGAATTGGCATCCATCGTGACTCGTCTGCGACCGGAGACCAAGGTGCTCTATATTTCTGGCTATGCGGAATTTGGCGGCCCGGATGATGAAGTGGCCTGGCCGATTTTGCAAAAGCCATTCTCCTTGAGTGCATTGACCGCACAAGTGCGCACTCTACTCGATGGGGCCCAAGATAGTGAAACATCCCACGAGAATCGTTGGGAACAAAAGCCTGCTGATCGAATCTCGTAGTTTCCTCTCTTTGCCAGCAAGTTCACTCTCCATATAGAATCTCGTTCGGCTACGGCTTCTCCTAATCTTTGAGGTGAATATGCGACGCGGGTTTGCGACTTGCCTTTGTGCACTACTTCTATCTTTTTCAGCTCTTGCTCAAACGACCAGTCCTAATGCAGCCGAAAACACTCCACCGGTTGCGAAACAAGCTTCCCCTGGAGAGCTTCCGAAGCTGGAGAAATTCGCTCCGTCGCTAATCGACAAGAGCAAGGATCCCTGTACTGATTTTTATCAGTACACTTGCTCTAAATGGATTGCGACACATCCCATAGCATCGGATATGCCGAGCAACTCCACTGCACATCCGCTATTCCTTTATAACCAGACTATTCTGCGA
Source organism: Terriglobia bacterium (assembly GCA_963791575.1). Lineage (GTDB taxonomy): Bacteria > Acidobacteriota > Terriglobia > Terriglobales > Acidobacteriaceae > JAOAPG01. Next base: position 36,126 of record CAWBSY010000002.1, read on the forward strand.
AACACCCTTGAAGCTGCAAATGCAAACAAGCAGGCTACCGGGAGCGAACGCCAGATCGGCGATTATTGGCAGAGTTGTATGGACGAATCGGGCCGCAATGCCAACGGCAAAGCGTGGCTGAACTCGCGTTTGGATGACATAGCTTCTTTTAAATCGAAGCGGGACTTGCCTCGCGTTTTGGCTTACCTACACCTGAACTTTCCCGCAGCATGGGAAGCCGATGATAACAGCACGAAGTCTCCGCTCTTTGGATTTGGGCCGTCACAAGATTTGAAAGATGCAACCCAGATGGTTGCTGGCCTCGACCAGGGCGGAATGGCGCTGCCTTCCCTCGATTATTACCTGGGAGATTCAGATCGCTTCAAAGAGCTGCGCGCAAAATATGTGCAACATGTGCAGAAGATGTTTGAATTGGCTGGCGACCCATCCGACCGCGCCGCTTCAGAAGCGAAAACGGTTATGGAAATCGAGACCGCATTCGCCAGAGCTTCGATGGACAATGTAACTCGTCGCGATCCCGAAAAGATTTATAACAAACGAACTTTGCAGCAACTCAAGAACGCTGTGCCTGATTTTGGGTGGGACGAATACTTCAGGCTGGTTGGCGCACCGAGCGTTCCGTTTTACATCGTTACGACTCCCGGTTTTTTGGATGCAGTAGAACAGCAGATCAAGACTCGGTCGGACGAGGACTGGCGCACGTATCTGCGCTGGTGGACGATTCACCGCTCTGCCTCTTATGTGGGCAAAGATCTCGAAGAGGAGAACTTCGCTTTCTTTGGGACCGTACTTTCCGGCACTCCGCAGATGCTGCCAAGATGGCGGAGATGCGTGGGCTCTGCGGACCGTTACCTCGGTGAAGCCTTGGGACAGGCTTACGTCAATGTCGCGTTTCCTCCGGAGAGCAAGGCTCGAGCCAATGAACTCGTACATAAGATTCGCGAAACGTTAGCCGATGAGATCAAACAACTGGACTGGATGAACGAATCGACTAAGAAAGAGGCTCTCATTAAGCAAGATGCCACGCTGCAGAAAATCGGTTATCCAGACAAATGGCGTGACTACAGCTCAGTAAAGATCGCTCCCGACAATTACTTAGCAAACATGAATGCCGCGAACGTATTTGAAGCTCATCGGCAAATCAACAAGATCGGCAAGCCCGTGGATCGCACCGAGTGGAATATGACTCCCCCGACTATCAATGCGTATGAAGATCCGCAGATGAATACAATCAACTTCCCAGCAGGGATTTTGCAGCTTCCATTTTTCAGCGGGACTGCCGACGACGCATCGAACTTCGGCGCAATAGGAATGGTGATGGGACATGAAACCATTCACGGCTTTGATGACCAGGGGCGCAAGTTCGACGATAAAGGAAATTTGCGCGATTGGTGGACAGCGGAGGACGCGAAGCGTTATGACGAGAAGGATAAGTGCATAGTGGACGAATACTCGCAGGAAATTCCTGAGTATGGCGTCAAACAGAACGGAAAGCTTACTGCAGGGGAAGATACCGCCGATAACGGAGGTATACATTTGGCAATGCTAGCGCTGGAAAACATCTACAAGGCGCAGGGAAAGTCGCTTGATCAGCCTGAGGCTGATGGCCTAACGGGACGCCAGCGGTTTTTCCTCGCCTACGGTTTCAGTTGGTGCTCGGCTGATCGTCCAGAAGCGGCACGTAGTCAGGTAATAAGCAACCCGCACTCACTGCCGCGTTTCCGCGTGAACCGGCCTTTGTCGAACATGCCGGAGTTCGACGAAGCATTCGGATGCAAAAAAGGACAGGCGATGGTACACGAGCCGCAGTGCAGGGTTTGGTAACGCAGTAAACAATAAAAGACAGGTAGAGAAAAGGGAGGCTCAACGGCCTCCCTTCTTTTTCAACCAAAGGCTCGGTTGAAAACGTTACTGACAGATAATAGAGCCGTTCATACCTGCAGGATAGAAGCCGCCTGAGCAGCTCCCACCCGCATAAACGATTTTCAATACCTGGCTTGGTGTCCGCGGAATCGACAAAGCATTCTTATCCACATCAAATGGCGTGTTCACTGTTGGTGGAATGTCGAGCGAGTCTACCGCCGGACTATTTACGCCATTCGAGATACACGATAGCCGGACATAACCCGAGTGCTGAGCTTCTGTAGCAAGAATCGCCCCAGCGGCTGCTAAGTACGTCTTACTAGAAATCAGAGGCGCAGCTCCCAAATAGGCGCTGACTCCTACATCCTCGAATTGACGTCCCAGCTTCAAGAAGTCGTCTACGTTAGAAAACCCATAACCCAAAGCATTGAGATTGATGGCAGGTTTTTTGACAGCCGCCGAACCCAGTGTTGAGCGCAAGTATTTCACATGGTCAACTTCATCCGTACGCAACCCACTGGCAATGAACGCTACATTTGATCCCGTGAAGTTCACCATTTTGCCCCCGGTGGTTGCGCCGGTTTGATCGCTGGCGGTAATTATGCCGAACTTGACCAAAGTAGTTCCATAGGTTGCCATAAGGTAGAACTCGGCTTCCAGGTACTCAAGATTTAGTGCGAAGTTAAGTATGTCGGTATCGCTGAATGCCGCAAGGTTTAAGTCCTGCGCTGCTGCCAGACTGTTCCCGAGCATTGTCATTGCCACTGTGCCTAACCCCGTCGCGCTCGCGCGCTTGATGAAATTACGACGATCGATTGGGCTATCTATGATCTTTTCCAGCAACTCTGTTTTCATAAATGATCTCCTGAAACTGATTTGTCGAGACTCGAGTAGACTGACGAGTTCACGCAATCCAAATGGGGGAAGAGCGGAAAGCGAAGACTTGCGGCCTGCGCGTAAATCAGAGGGACAAACTCTGATTCGGCGCATCAGGTGCGGATTTCGAAAGGTTAGTTGCCCGCGGAAAAATATAGTTTTTTCCTACATCCGAGTGGCTGAATTGCACGTATTACTTAGGTCCTAAGTATCCTGTTGCAATCTTGCAGGTTGGTATTGCTGCGGACCAACGACGAGACGCCGTTTCGTGGTGGATCAGCCTGGACAAAAATAGGATGGACTTGTGGCGAGAACGCAAACAGCAACTCGGGAAGAGTGATTATTCGCTGGTGAAGTAATCCACGTTTACAGGATTTTCGAACAGAGAATAATCACGCGTGACGACGGTGATTCCACTATCCGTCACGAAATATCTTTCGCGGTCGGCTTCGATGTCGTAGCCAATGGTAGTCCCTTCTGGGACGTGCACGTCGCGGTCAAGAATAGCGTTGCGTATCCGGCAATGACGTCCCACGTTGACGTGGGAAAAAAGAATGCTGGAATCGACATCGCTGTAGGAATTTACGCGGACGTCGGGCGATAGCACGCTGTTCTTCACGCAACTACCGGACACAATACAGCCAGCCGATACGATGGAATCCATAGCTTGTCCGGTGCGTCCGGGCTCGTTAAAGACGAACTTGGCTGGCGGATATTGCCGCTGGTGAGTGCGGATCGGCCAATCGGCGTCATACAAATTGAACACTGGTGAGACCGAGACAATGTCCATGTTCGCTTCGTAATAGGCTTCGAGCGTTCCCACGTCGCGCCAGTACAGTGCTTCTTTCTTGTTTTCATCCACGAAGTCGAAGGAATACACGCGATAATCGTCGACCATCTTCGGCAAGATATCTTTGCCAAAATCATGACTTGAGTTTGGATCCTCAGCATCTTTCAGCAGGACCGGAATCAGTACATCCGTATTGAAGATATAAATTCCCATCGAGGCTGAAACTTTTTCCGGATTGTAAGGGGAACGAAGAGTGGTTTCCTTAGGCTTCTCCAGGAATCCGATTACGCGGTTGTCGCGGTCAACGTCGATGACGCCAAATCGATAAACTTCATCGGGATCGATCTGAATGGTGGCGAGGGTTACATCGGCGCTCGAGTCATTGTGCTGTTTCAACATGCGACCGTAGTTCATCTTGTAAATGTGATCGCCGGATAGAATCAGCACGTGCCGGGGCTGCTCGGAGCCAATGGAATAGATATTTTGATACACAGCATCGGCGGTTCCCTGGTACCACTGTTCACTGACTCGTTTCATCGGGGGCAGTACTTCGATAAACTCGCGCATTTCGCTGCCCATGATGTTCCATCCTTCACGGATGTGTCGATTCAGCGAGAGGGCCTTGTATTGCGTGAGGATATATACGCGTCGCAGATCAGAGTTAATGCAGTTGGAAAGCGTGATGTCGATGATGCGATAAATGCCACCAAAGGTTACGGCCGGCTTGGCGCGATCGCGAGTGAGAGGATAAAGCCGTTCGCCCGCTCCTCCAGCTAAGAGAACTCCGAGAGTATCTTTCATTGGCTCCCGCTATGATGACGTTTTCCGGTGTTTGGGATGTGTCCTAAGTTGCGTGAAAGCCTCGGTTGCTCAATTGGGCCGCAAAAAATACTAGCATAGTGTACGCAACCATTTCGTGGATAGTGCTACGCTGGTTTGATGTTTTTGTTTCCCGGGAAACTTAAACTTTTCGCCATGGTTCCGATTGCCTCTGTTGCTATCGTGATGATCGGAGCCTGTTTTCTTCCGCTGCAAGCTACAACCCTGCCAAGAAGTATTGATTCGGCAAAATGGTCAATCCGATGGCAACCCACCAAATTGGTGAATGGAACGCCCATTGTCTTCCGAATTGTGCCACCCACTAAATTGGCATCTCTTAACGGAAAGTGGCTTGAGCACGATGTTTTCTTCTCTTTTGATCCGAAAAGTAGATCATGGTACGGCGTTGGCGGAGTTAGTCTGGAGACCAAGCCTAAAATATATTTTCTGCAACTGACAGGTGTCACGACTCGCGGGAAAGAAGTTGTTTTCCAGAAATCAATTGCCGTAAGAAGTGCAATCTATCCCAGCATTGCGGTTACGGTTGCGAAACAATATACCGAACCCAGCCCTGAACAGTTGAAGGAGACGGCGCAAGACAAAATCGTCAAGCAGCAGGTTTTTTCACGGATTACTCCCGAACGCGAATGGTCTGGAAATTTTCTTCCTCCGGTAGACGCTCGAATTTCCGATGTCTTCGGCACTCAGCGAAAGTTCAATGGCGAGGTGCAGGGAACTCATCAGGGACTGGACTTCGCGGTCCCCGCCGGAACGCCGGTGGCTGCGCTGAATAGCGGCACGGTGGTACTGGCGAGATTTATGTTTTTTGAGGGAAACTGTGTCGTAATCGACCACGGCCAAGGACTTATGACCTTGTATCTGCATTTTTCGGAATTCAAGGTCAAAGAAGGAGATCACGTAAATCGTGGACAAATAATCGGGCTGAGCGGAGGGACGGGACGGGCAACAGGTCCACACCTGCATGTCGCCGTACGTTGGCAGGGCGTCTACTTGAGCCCCGCTACATTGCTGGGTCTAAAGCTGCCTTAGGAAGTTAATCCGCGAGAATTCAGAACTCAGAGAGTTGTACCCGACAGTCTTTCCTTCCCACTTGAGGTGTTCGTAAGAGTTCGTAGCGACTCTTTCATCTCTAAATTCTTAATAAGCCGGTGTAAATAATTTGGATGGACTCCCAGTATTCGCGCCGCATCGGTGTAATTTCCGTGCGCTTCGTGCATTGCCGCAATGATTAGCTGCTTCTTGTGCTCTTTCACCGCAGAATGATATCGGGCTGCAGTGACACCGAGGGGAGGATCCTTCTCCAGGATGGATTCTGGCAGATCCTCAGGGCGCACAATTTCTGAAGATCCTAAGACCAGCGCTCGTTCAATGGCATTCTCCAGTTCGCGTACATTCCCGGGCCAATCGTAGTTGATGAGGCAGGCCATCGCCTCACGAGAAATTCTCTTGGGTTTTACCTGGCAGCGGCTGCTGTATTTGGAGACGAAATACTCGACGAGAGAAGGAATATCTTCGGGGCGTTCCCGCAACGCAGGCATCACAAGAGCCATCACATTAATTCGATAATATAGATCCTGACGGAAGGAGCCGCTCTTGATCTCCTGCTCCAAATCTTTGTTTGTCGCTGCGATCAGCCTGATGTCTAGCGGGATCGAACGGGTTCCCCCTACCCGCTCAAATTCTCGCTCCTGAAGCACTCGTAAGAGCTTCACCTGAACGGTTGGCGCGAGTTCTCCAATCTCATCGAGGAAAACGACTCCCCCATTTGCCATTTCGAGCCGTCCCTTTTTTTGCGCAGTCGCACTCGTGAAAGCACCTTTTTCATGACCAAAAAGTTCGCTTTCGATCAACCCTTCCGGAATTGCGCCGCAATTGATTGCGATAAATGGCTTGCTGGAGCGAGGACTACTGCGATGAATGGCACGCGCTGCTAATTCTTTCCCTGTTCCACTTTCTCCCTCAATCAGGACCGTGGAATTCGTGGGCGCAACTCGCGATAGAAACTGGTAGACGTCCTTCATCCGCGGACTCTCGCCCACCATATTGTGTTCCAAATTAATTTCGGTGATGAGCCGTAGGTTTTCCTGCTCGAGCCATTGCAGCCTGCGAGCGTTGTCAAGGGCCACGGACGAGATTCCAGCAATTGCCGCAAGCAACTGTAGGTGATCCTTGTCGAAACGGTTGGCCAAGCTTGCTGTATCCAGGTAAATGCAGCCCGTAATCTTGTCGAATAGGGTGAGCGGGACACAAAGTAGTGAGCGGATGTTCGAAACAACCAAGCTCTCGACCCCGCTAAGGCCGCCACTGCCCGGGACATCCGCGGCTAAAACGGCCAATCCTTGTTGGAGCACTTGGCGCGTAATAGTGCGGCTGACACGGACGGGGCTTTTACTTGAAGCGGCGCGGTGTCGCGCGAATACGGAATCGAACTGCTGGCTTCCGTTATGGTCGAGTAAAATCGCTCCGCGTTCGGCTGGAATCACGTCAAACGTCTGAGCCAGGATTTGATCCTGCAATTGTTCTAAATCACGAATGGTGTGCACCAGCCGGCTAATCTTTAGCAGAGCGTTCAAGTTTTGAGCAAGACGAGAATTCGCCGGCAATTCCCGAAGCAATTTCTCTGGTTGCAGGTAGAGTACGTCCTGCGGATTCAACTGCTCGGTGGCGAGCGCATAGACATCATCAAACTCAACTGGGCCAGAGGAAATTTTCTCGGCCTCATCTTGCAGCTGCAAAATAAAGACTGAATCTCCAACTGAGATTAAATCGCCATGGTGAAGCTGGCAGTTCTTAACGGCGGCTCCGTTCACCGAAGTGCCGTTGCGGCTATCGAGGTCGCGAATCGCGTATTGTCCGTTTTCGAAGTAAATGGTGCAATGGCGACGAGATAGTGAGGGATCGCTAATGGAAAATAAATTAGAGGGATCCCGTCCAAGCGTTACTTCTGTTTTGGAAAGGGCGAAAGTCGTATCTTTTAATGGCCCTGATGCAGCAACCAGCCTTGGATTCAAATGCGTCCTCGACGACCGTTAATTGTCAGACCTGCCAGACTTCTACCCACTCTACCAATTTATCAATCAATTCCCATTCTGCACTATCCGAAGAGATAGTGGGACTATCTTTCAGGATAGAAAGAGTCATTGCATGTTTCACTGACAATGCCAAACTGAGTTCCAGAAACTTCATTGAATCAACATGTTAGACCCAGAAACAGAATTTGGCGGATTTCCCGCTGTGCTGGCTCTCAAAATGCATAAGTATTGGTGGATACTGAATAGGCAAAAGCGACGGGGGAAGCGCTTCAGCAGTCTCGCCGAAAGGTGTCCAACCGGGAACCTGGGGACCCCCTCATAGGTTCCCGTTTTTTTGCTCGAAGTTAGCCTGTCGCTTGCAGCGATAAGTTTTCTAGTGCAGCGGGAACCGCCATCCCATCGCGAAATGTGACGCTCTTACCTGAAATTGCCGGAACCCGCTCGCCGGGAACAATAATTCCCATTAGGTTCAGTGGATCGGCTGCCGAAAGGGAAATCGTTGTACCCGTCGGTGGCATTTTCCGAGTCGCACGGAGCGATTCGACGGCGACGGGCAAGGCGAACTGTTCTCCGAGAAACCCGTCTATGAATCGTCCGCCCCGAATTTCGCCTCGATCCTCCAGTCGGCGAAATGCAATTTGTAAATCACGCCACTTGGGAAGATTAGCTTCGCGGGCTAACAGATCACGAAATACGATTCCATAGCGTTTAAGAAGCACCCAGCAAGTCGCCTCAACCGCACGACTGCGCTCGACGGCATGATCCGTGTAGAGCAATGCCCAGCGTCCGGTGCTGTGGCGGGGACGCGCACTTCTTCCATTGCCTTGTCCCGCTCGGCGTTTCGGATCGATTAAAGACCTCAGATTGTCGAAGCCGTCGGCGGTGACTATGCCCGCGGCGACCAGCTCCCATAGTGCGGTTTCGACTTCAGCCTTCAGCATGTCCGTTGCGCGAACAATATCCGCAAAGAAGGACGCACCGCGCTGACGAAGGAATTCCAGAACCTGGCGTGCGCCCTCGCCAAGGCCCCGAGAATCGGGCTGGTCAGCTGCAGGATTGCGTGGCGTCATCCAGTCCGCGTCTTCGCGTACGAAAAACGTGATCGGAGCAACACTGGTGGGAATCACTCGGCGTTTTCCCGCTGCCGAATCTTCAAGAGTCGCGGGATGTGGCGAAAGCCGTCCCCACCCGACCGCACCGGTCAGACAGAGGTTATCGAGCCACTTGGGATCATAGTTGTCGATTCGGCGGGCGAGAATTTGCCGCTCCCATGCGTTCGCCGGAATTTCGAAACCCTGAAGCTGACGAATGATGTCGAGTACGGCGCGCTCTCCCTGAACCTGACTTCCCGGCTCAATGTGCTGCCATCGCAACAACCAGCGCATGAACTGTGCTGCCGTGACCGGTTCGATTTGCTTCCGCAGAGTTGCGACGGTGAGACGATGAATTCGCGCGAGAAGGCGCCGATCGCACCATTCGGTCTCGAGTTCATGATTGGGTTTCTGCGAGACCTTGCCAGTAAAATTTCCTCGCAAGATCGAGCCACTGGCTTCCATTCGAAGCAAGGCTTTTTCGATCTCGGACTCTGGCAGCCCAAGGACCCTTCCCAGTTCACTTGCAGTGACAGGACCCAAGTGGCCCATCCACCCGCTCGTTAACGCTAGTAGCGCCTCATCTCGCGAAGAAGCTTTGTTGCCGATATCGGCTACAGCTTGATCGAACTTTGCGTCAGGGAAGAGCAGAGAAAATGCTTTGGCTTGCTCGGCTGCGACCCAGTAACGCTTTTGCTGCCCTCTGGATTCTTCGTCGACTAGCGCGACATTGGCACGATTTTCCTTGCGAAGACGTTCAAAGTAAGCGGGCCAAAGTCCCTCGCCCGCAAAAACGGACGCTTCCCTCGAATGCAGAACATCTTCCGGAAAGGCTATTAAGGTATGCAGCAAATCATGCAGTTCGTCCGCATCGCGAATATCCGGCCACGCTTCCGCCTGAACTTGTTCAATTGCGGCTGGATCCAGCTTCCCAACTTCCTCGAGAACGGATTCGGGCAAGATGCGCCGCATCGACACAGCCCTTGCGCGTCTTTCCTCCAGAGGAGCGTCATCCAGATATGCATAAGGATTCGCATTCAGAATCTCATGCGAAAATTGTGACGGCACAGGCGTGTCGACCGCTACACAACGAACGCTTCCTGAAGCCATCCGGGAGAGCAGGTTTTTGAGTCCCTCAACATCCATCGCTTCGGTGAGAACATCCTTCATGACCTCATTCACAAGGGGATGGTCGGGAATTTTAATATCACCTTCGATGTTCTCCTGACACGCGGCTACATCGGGGAACACCGCGGCGAGCAGATCGTCGGAGCGCATGCGCTGAATCTGTGGCGGCACTTTCTTGCCACCCCGAAAACGGAGCAGAGCTAGTGAACGATTAGCATCCCATCGCCAGCGAGTGGCGAAGATGGGGGAATCGAGTGCTGCCTGTTCCAGCACTGGTTGGACAGTTTCGGCGTTCAAGAAATGAAAGACGTCTGCCAGCGGAAAACTATGTTGCTCTGCGAGAGCGATGTTCAACCCGTTATCAGTGGCGGCGGCTTGCAGTTCGAAGTTAAAGCTTCTGCAGAAACGCTTGCGTAGCGCTAGTCCCCAAGCTTTATTGATGCGGCCTCCAAACGGAGAGTGAATTACAAGTTGCATTCCTCCCGACTCGTCAAAGAAGCGCTCGGCAATGATTGTGTCCTGCGTCGGAACAGTTCCGAGCACGGCACGGCCTTCCAGAACGTATTCGATGGCCTGCTCGGCTCCGGAGTCGTCGAGTCCGCATTCTTCTTTAAGCCAGGCTACGGTTTCTGCCACCGCGGGTTGTTGCTGCGAAACTCCGATAGGAGAGGTGTTCAGAAGCCTGTCGCTGATTTCTTTTCGCAAATCCGCAAAGTGAAATGACAATTCCTCTGTTCGCGCTGGAGCTTCGCCTCGCCAGAAAGGAACCGTCGGCGGAGCCCCATGCGCATCTTCGACGAGTACGCGTCCTGTTTTTCCTTCAACGCGTCGGATTCGCCACGAGCTGTTCCCCAATAGCATGATGTCGCCAGCGTTGCTTTCAACGGCGAAGTCTTCGTCCAGCGTGCCGACAACAACGCCATCAGGTTGCGCAACTACGGTGAAGAGCGCCGTTTCGGGGATTGCGCCTCCACTTGTGATAGCTGCGAGGCGGCTGCCGCGCCTTGCACGCAATTTGCGGTTGACGCGATCGCGATGCAGGTATGCTCCATAGCGTCCTCGACTCGAAGCGATTCCTTCGGAGAGCATTTCAAGAACCGAGTCGTACGTCTCGACGAGACAAATTGCGGTACGGATAAGCTCGCCGTACGAGGTTAAACAGCTCCTCTTCATCCCAGCCGTCGTCATTGATGTCATTCGCTGCCAGGGCGACAGTGGTGCTAGTATTGCGTCTGCTTTCTTCGGATCCTTCGGAGCCGGCCAGCAATTTAAGTGGGCTTTCCCCGCTTTCAGCGAGAAGGCATGCTCCCACAACATGAGCGCCGCCGCGACCGCCTGCGCACGTTGCAACGATCTGCTGCGCCAAGATATCCAGAGGAGAGTCTGGAATAATAAGTCGATCCAAATCTCCACGCTTGATCGCCCGAACGAGAGCCGCGCATTCGTGAAGCTCATCGCGGGTGGTCGCAAAGAAACGTCCCTTGGGGATCGCTCCGCGCCAGTGACCGGAACGTCCTACGCGTTGTAATGCTGCTGCGATGGCCCGTGGCGAGCTGATCTGAATCACCAGATCAACTGTGCCAATATCGATTCCCAGTTCCAGCGATGCGGTTGCGATCAGTACTTTGATTTCACCATTCTTAAGTTTGTGCTCGGCGCTGAGGCGCAGTTTACGTGACAAGCTGCCGTGGTGAGCTGCAACATTTTCTTCTCCGATACGCTCGGACAAGCGATGCGAAAGGCGCTCGGCGAGACGGCGAGTATTGACAAAGACCAGAGTGGAGCGATGCTGCTCGACGAGTTCGACAATCCGGTCGTAGATTTCGTCCCACATTTCGTTCGTGGCGATTGCTCCGAGCGGACTTGCCGGAACTTCGATGGCGAGGTCGAGCTTGCGTTGGTGTCCGACGTTGACGATGACTGGGGCCGGGCGTCCGTTGCCGGTGAGAAAGTGAGCGACTTCTTCGATCGGCTTCTGCGTGGCAGAAAGCCCAATGCGAACCGGGGGGCGATATGTCAGCGCCTCGAGGCGCTCGAGCGAGAGGGCAAGATGAGCACCACGTTTGTCGTCGGCAACAGCATGAATTTCGTCGACAATCAGAGTCTCCACACTGCGGAGAATCGCACGGCTCTTTTCCGCTGTAAGCAAAATATAGAGCGATTCCGGTGTGGTGACGAGAATGTGTGGTGGACACGTCAGCATCTTGCGGCGCTCCGGCATTAGAGTATCGCCAGTGCGGACCGCAGTACGAATTTGGGGCATCAAAATGCCGCGTTCGCCAGCCATCTGCAAAATTTCGCCGAGAGGCACCTCTAAGTTTTTCTGGATGTCATTACCCAGAGCCTTCAAAGGTGAGACATAAAGCACTTGGACGCAGTCCCGGAGATCGCCATCCAGAGCCTTGCGAACCAGTTGATCGATGCAAGCCAGGAACGCAGCGAGCGTTTTACCGGAGCCAGTGGGAGCGGAAATTAAAGTGGTGCGGCCTGCTAGGATGTGAGGCCAGCCCTGCTCCTGCGGCTCGGTTGGAGTGCCAAAACGGCGGACAAACCACTCCCGAACCAGAGGATGAGCCCAATCCAGGGCAGACGTGGGTGAGGCGGGCAGGGACATCTAATATTAGATTCCAGCTATGCAGATCAGATTCTAATGCAAAGGCAGATTTTCGCAAAACATTCGCCTATGCCGATGGAAGCGACCGCGAATTCCGACCAATAGAATGCTTATGTAGGAATTCCTACGGACAGGCTTACATATGATAGTATGTAAGCATCATGGGAGATTTTTTTACCATTGTAAGTTCAAAAGGACAAATTGTTATTCCATCTGTCTTACGCGAAAAACTAGGGATTCAGACCGGGACTCGGCTTGCAATCCGCAGCGAGAACAATCAATTGGTTCTTCAGCCCATCACCAAAGATTTCATTAGCAGTCTTGTCGGTTGCTGCAAGGGCGAGGATTCACTGGTTGAGGCCCGTGAACGTGAGCATCGTATCGAAAAGATTCGGACACTGAAGAAATGACGAGGACCTATGTCCTTGACGCAAATGCAGTGCTGACTCTCATTGCGGCAGGCCCAGGGTTTGCGAAGGTGGAATATCTGTTTCAGGCGGCACTTGAGCAGGGCAAGCCAGTATTGATGTCTGTTCTCAATTGGGGAGAGGTCTTCTACAGTTTGTGGCAGCAGCAGGGCGATGAAGTGGCGAAAAGGACGATAGCCAATCTTTCGCGCCTTCCTCTTGAACTTGTTCCGGTCGATCTGTCACAAGTCTCTTAAAGCGGGGGAAATCAAGGCTCTTCACAAGATCCCTTATGTGGACTGCATTGCAGCCGCTTTAGCTGCGGAGCGTCAAGCCACTCTAGTTACTTCTGATCGAGATTTTGAAAAGCTTGGACGCCGTTTCCCAATTCTTTGGATTGATCGCCCCTAGTTTCAATCGCTCCTAATTTATGATGCTCGGCGAAAATGCTATAACTTCTTCACATGTCAAAAAAACGCGCCAGGAAAATCAAACTATTTCTATTCGACGTCGATGGAGTTCTTACCGACGGCAAGCTTTTTTTTCTTCCCATATCTCCCGATCGCGAACCATCCTCGGGGCGCCATAAAAAGGATGACAATCAAATTGATTCGGGAGTCGATATCCAAGGTGCAATCGAATTCAAAGGCTTTCATGCTCACGATGGAGCGGGCATCTCCATGGCCCGTCTTGCTGGCCTGAAGACCGGGTTGATCACTAAGCGGACTTCCAGAACCGTTGAATTGCGCGCCCGCGACCTTAAGCTCGATCATGTTTATCAGGGCATCCACGACAAACTCAGCGCATTTCGGGAAATCCTCAAAAAAGAGGGAATGCAGGCGAATGAAGCTGCGTACGTTGGAGATGACGTAGTAGATCTTCCGGTGATGCGCAATTGCGGATTAGCGATCGCCGTCGCTAACGCTCGCGAAGAAGTAAAAGACGAAGCGCATTGGGTAACGCGGAATTCGGGTGGGAACGGCGGTGTACGCGATGCTCTCGAATATGTTCTCAAAGCGCAGGGACGATGGAAGCAGGTGGTCAGCCAATATATTGGAGAAAGCGCCCCGAGAGAGAAATCAGTTAACAGGAACAAACGCAAGAAAGCGTAGGCGCAAACGTGGCCATTCTAGATGATAGGAACGGACCCGTAGTTACGGTTGCGGAGACATTGCGTCTGCCGGAACACTGACTTTCGCTAAGTCTGTCTTGAGTTGGAACTTTTGGTTCGCAACCAAGTCGACCTCGGTTTCAAATGTCTGATATCCGGTCAGACTAATCGTGATCTTCCGCTTTCCCGGAGCAACAAGCAATCCTCTTCCCATTCCACCCAATTCACCTGCGTGGCCTACAAAGGTTCCGTCCACGAAGACAGCCGCCCTATCGGGATTTACAGAGAGTTTAACTTCTGCCGTGATGGTCGGCATGGTGACGCTAAGGTCTTTCTCCATGGCTACCGGCAGGAGCCTCACTTCAGCGGGTTGAAGGGTGACTCTTTGATGAAAGTCTCTGTAGCCGGCCTGGCGCGCGAGGATATCGTGTTCGCCCGGCAGAAGCAGAATTTTTTTCGAGCCTTTCAGTTCTTTTAAGTAGCCAAGATACTGACCATCCACCCAAATCCCTGCGTCTCTTTCAGCACTGGTCGCGCCCTGTAACTGAAGTTCGCCTAAAACCTTGTTTTGCGCTTGCAGAGCGGTGGCTGAAAGTAGCAGGAAAAGTCCTATAGCCAATGCGGTCCTTACGTACAAACGTATGCGCCCAGCTGATTTCTCGATAAACATAGAGGCTCCACTTCTCTTCGCCATTGTACCGCTGGCTTACCGAGGGCATTAGAGAGTTGGAGACAAAATTGAATCAAAAAAGTTAACGCAGGAAACGGGAAAGCAGGGATGGTAGATCAGTAAGCACTCACCGGCTGCCTGCTTGGGGCGTGCTCGGGTCGACAACCGGTGAGCTACTTGTTCTCCTTACTCACCCTGTGTTTTCAGGAGTATGTATCTAATCGAACCCGGCCCGGCAAAAACAGTTGCGGTCACAAACAATTTTTTACGCGTACTCCGAATTATTCCGGAATCGCCGGCGGCCGCGCCGCCATGAGTTGCGTAAAGCGCGAATCCTTGCGCAAATCAGCAAACTCGGGATCTTTAAAAACGTTTTCCACTCCTTTATAGCCTTCTTCCAGAGCTCGTCTCAGATATTCCAAAGACCGGTCGGGGCTGCCCATCTTGGCATATAACTTGGCCACAACGTAATCGTAATGTGCTCGATCATCGGGAGAGGATAATTGCGCCGAGACTCCTGTATGAGACGTGCGTTCGAAAATCTCCGGATCAAGCTCGAGCGCCTTTGCATATTCGAAACTAGCCTTCTCGAAGTCTTTCTTAGAGAAATAGGCCGCCCCGAGATTGCTGTGGAAGGAAGCCGAGCTAGGCAGAATCGTGATTGCTTTTTTATAATTCTTGATTGCTTTTCCGTATTTCTTTTCTTCGTAATAGATCACGCCAAGATTGTTCCAAGCATCCGAGGATTGCCGATCGCTCTTGATGGCGTGCTGAAAATCTCTAGTCGCTTCCCGCCAGCGTTGTGTTAGTAGTTCGGCGATACCGGCCTTGTTGTAAATTCTCGGATCATTAGGTTTTTTCGCCATCGCCGCCCGGTAGTAATCAAGCGCGTCGAAGAATCGCTTTTCCACGCGCAGAACGTCGGCTCGCTGCTCCAATTCATCGGCTGATGCGGTTGCCGATGGTGGTTCAGTGCGCCGCATAGGTGGAGAAATCTGTACTTGTTCCGACGGGCTGTTCTGAACTTGGAAGTATGCGGTTGCGGAAAAACTCAAAGTTGGAAAGTATGTAAGGAGAGAGAGTAAAACACCAAAGAGAGATTTGCGGCACATAAGCTCGCCTCCGGCTGGCCAACTCTCCGCTTAAGGACAAGCCGCGCTACGTCAGTGAGGGGCGTTTGCGTCGTTGTCCGGCGGTTTCGGCGGAGGGTTAGACGATTTGTCGTCTTTAAAGATACCCGCAATTTTGCCAAAAAACCCTTTTTTCTTTTTGCCATCGGGTCCAAGGGCGTTCGGATCCTGGTTGGCAGCGGCTCCGGACTGACTTCCTGGCGGAAGCGGCTTATCGCCTCCCAGCCCGAACATCTTGGAAAAGAAGCCTTTAACTCCCGATCCTTGATCACAGGTTGTGGTCGGCTCGGTGCCAACGATGAAGGCAGCCGTATAGGTTTCAGGGCAGGCCGGGGTAGATAGAAGGTTCGTTGCCTTGTCGAGCTGGACATCCACCACGCCCACGGGCTGGGTAAACTGTTTCACGTCCGAGTATTGCGGCAGCGTTACTGCCTTCTTCATGAATTCCGCCCAGATGGGAGCGGCGGTCTGAGCTCCACTCAACCGAATGTCGCTATAGTCGTCATAACCAACCCAGACAATGCACAGAAGATTGCTGGTGTAGCCGGCGAACCAACCGTCATGCGAGCTACCAGTTTTGCCCGCCGCCGGAGCCATGAATCCACGTTGCCTGACTTCGTAAGCTGTACCGAAGTTCAGCACTCCTTCCATCATGGTGGTCATTAGGAAGGACACCCGCGGATCCAGCACTTGCCGCTTTTCAGGTTTGAAATCCATCACCACATCGCCATTGGAATTTCGCACCGAGTTAATCATTGTCGGCGAAATACGCACGCCGTTGTTGGCAAAGACCGTGTAAGCCGCAGCCATGTCGAGCGGGGTCGCATCGTAGGCGCCCAGCGCCATGGCAGGTGTCGCTTTAACCGAAGTGATCCCCGACGACTTCGCCAGATCCGCCACTTTGTCATAACCAACTTCTTCCGCAAGTTTCACGGTCGCGTTATTCAATGACATCGCCAGTGCATAGCGGGCGGTCACGTCGCCGTGATATTCCTCTTTGTAATTTCGCGGTTCATAGATCTGATCGCCGTAAGCGAAAGTGCTCGGCTGATCTTGAACAATCGTAGTCGGCGTGAACACCGGACTCCCACCGCTGACGGCGGAATTCATCGCTGCCGCATAGACAAAAGGTTTGAAGATCGAACCAGTAGGACGTCTCGCGACGGCATGATCTAGCTGGCTGAACGCATAGTTGCGCCCACCGACCAGAGCCAGCACTTCGCCGGTGTGAGGATCAAGAACAACGACAGCGACTTGAGCCTGCGGTCCTGGTTCTACTTTGGTTTCGTATTTACCTTTGCCTATTTTGATTTTTTTAGTGCGCCGTTTTGTGACCTGATCGTCAACCAACTTCATGCCAGTCTCAACCGCCTGGGCTGCAACCTTCTGCAGATCGGGATCAAGAGTGGTGTAGATCCGGTAAGTCTGGTCATTCATCTGACGCTCATCAAATTTACTGATCAGCATTTCGCGAACCAGATCGACAAAGTACGGTGCGTCGCTCGCTTCCACATTCGGCGGAGCAAGCTTCAGCGGCATGGCTTTCGCCTTTTCCGCTTGCTCCGGCGTGATGGCATGTGTCTCAACCATGCTTTCAAGCACAAGATTGCGGCGTTCGAGCGCACGCTCAGGATGACGATACGGAGAAAGATAGCTCGGCCGTTGAATGATTCCGGCCAGCAGAGCGGCTTCCGGCAGGGTGATGTCTTTTAAATCTTTATTAAAATAAGCCCGTGAAGCTTCGGCAAAACCGCTGATAGAGAACGATCCGCGTTGTCCCAGGTCCACCCAGTTCGCATAGAACTCAAAAATCTGCTGCTTGCTGAATTTCTGCTCAAGCTGCAGCGCGATCAACATTTCGACCAGCTTGCGCTTCACGGTCTTTTCCGGACTCAAGAAAAAGCCGCGCGAAAGTTGCATGGTGAGAGTCGAGCCGCCCTGCTCATGTCTTTGCCGAGTCAGGTCTATCCAGGTGGCCTCCGCCATACGAAGAAAGTTCACGCCACTATGTTGGAAGAATCGGCGGTCCTCGATGGCAAGCACCGCATCCACCATGTTTTTGGGGATCTGGTCGTACTTGACTACTTGCCGCTTGGAGCGTTGCTCGGCATCGAAGAGCGAGGTGACTAATTGCGGTTCAAGTTCGTAGGCTTCAAGATCGCCCGACTTGGCACGAATGGAGTCAACCACCCCGTCGCTGACGTGAATGGTCGCTGTCTCCGGGCTATGGTAGGACTGAGAGCCCGGATCAATTTCGATTCCGCCCTTCAGCAAGCGGTAACTGCCCAAGGCAGATTGTCCATCGCGTTCTGAATAACCCGCTCCGCGCAGTTGAGCCGCGATTTCGCGAGGCTCGATTTTTTCGCCCACATGCACAGTGCGTGGTATGGCGTAAATTTTGGCCGAGTTGCTGAAAACTTGGCCTTTAAATCGCTGATCGATAATGCGGTCGTATTTGACGTAGTAGTACGAAAACCCAACGCTAAATGTGATCGCGAGAATCAGAAATATGACGAGAGCGCCGCGAACCAGCGGATCGCGGGAGAAAAATCCCTTGGCCTCGGTCCTAGCGGTTTTTCTTTTCGGAATTTTAAGCTTGATCGCCAATTTTTATCGGAAGAATACCCTTAAATCTTCGGACACAAAATCGTCCCACTCGGCTGTGCTATCTGGCTAATGAGTAGTCAGATGAGCGGACGTTCGAATCCGTTATCCAGAGCAGGGATTGGTTCGGAAGCTTTCACAGCCCATCGCCAAATCGCCCAGGCAAAAACCGCTCCCAGCTTGTAGGAAAAATCTTGAGTTATTCTAAATCACTCGCAGGGTTGCGACTGTTGATTAAAAGGGACTCTTGTTTACGGTGGATGCGTCGAAGTGCAGGTCAACTGGATAACCCGGCAGTTCCATGTGTACTGTATAAGGCGCTTGGATGTTAAGAGATCCGGTACTCCCGATGCCCAGTCGCTGGACCTTAATAGCATCCTTGGCAATCGGAATTTCTAGATCCTGTGCTTTCTTAAAGATAGTATCGCGGATGTCCGCTTCCGGCTTGGTTGTATACGTCTGAAGAGTTGCTTCGCTCTTCACGAAGTCGCCAAACTGATAGTTCTCGTAATACGGTGGTACGAATTGGACCCCAAGATAAATCGATACCGCAATAATGAGAATGCCGAAAATGAGCTTCATAGGTCCCTAAAGCGCTTTGCTTCCTCGCGCGTTAGAGAGGCATTCTTTAATGCGCAGGCGACAAAGCTTTCTGAAAGTATTCAGTTATTGCCGCGATGCTAGCATCCTGCACTTCGCGAGTCGAGCGTTGAACGACTTCCACAGTACCTTCGGTAACCTTCTTACCAACAGTCACCCTGTAAGGGATGCCCACCAGGTCAGCATCTTTGAACTTTACCCCTGGCCGTTCGTCCCTGTCGTCTAGTAACACGTCGAAACCGGCGGCTTCCAGGCGGGTCGCAATGTCAACGGCAGTATTCAGCAAGTTCTCGTCTTTCACGTTTGTTGGACTGACAACGATCTCAAATGGAGCAATGGAAGGTGACAGCCAGAAGCCGTTCTCGTCATTACTCTGTTCAATCGCAGCGGTCAAGATGCGCTCAATGCCAATGCCGTAGCTTCCCATGATTGGCGTGACTTCCTTGCCATTTTTGTCGAGCACACGTGCGCCCATGGACTCGGTATACTTGCGGCCGAGCTTGAAGATGTGGCCAATTTCAACGGCAGTGTCGATGCGGAGCGAGGCTGCCGCACTTCGGGCAAGGTTCGCCAACTTGCACGCTGCGAAGGTCCGCGTAGGCCGTCGGCTGAAAATTGTGTCCAGGCGTAATGTTTTTCAGGTGATAGTCTTCTTTGTTCGCACCAGAGATCAGATTGGTGCGGCCTTCCAAAGCTTTATCGACGAGAAGGATCGGCCGACTCACATCTTTCAAATCCTTCGCCCACTCAATGCCAATCGGGCCGAGAAATCCTGCCGGCGAGCCAAAAAGTTGCTGAATTTCCTCGGCTTCCATGGGACGGGTCGCTCGTCCGCCCAATGCTGAGGATAGCTTGGTCTCATTCATCTGATGGTCGCCTCGCATCAGCAGCACAACTGCACGAGACTTTGATTTCCCGGTTTTCGTGTCAGTCTCTCCGGCCATCAACGCTAGGGTTTTGATTTTGTTTTTCGGCGAAACGCCGAGAAAGCGCGCTACATCTTCGATTGTCTTCTGTCCCGGGGTGTGGACTTCGAGCGGCTTGCCGTCTCCTTCTGGCGCAAGATCTTGAACTGCTTCTAATTTTGACGTCGCCTTTTCAAGATTCGCAGCGTAGTTACACGAATCGCAGCTGACGATCTGATCTTCGCCCGCCGGGGTTCGCACCATGAACTCTTCCGATCCCGATCCGCCCATCGCGCCGGAGTCAGCTTCAATGATCATGTACTTCAGCCCGCAGCGATCAAAAATGCGTTTGTAGACTTCGCGATGCTTCTGATAAGAGGCGTCAAGTCCCGCAGCGTCAATGTCGAACGAGTATGCGTCTTTCATGATGAACTGCCGCACTCGCAACAGCCCGGCTTTCGGACGTGGTTCGTCGCGAAACTTAGTCTGGATCTGATACCAGATTTGCGGCAACTGTTTGTAGCTGCGCAGTTCTTTGCGTGCGATGTCCGTCATGACTTCTTCGTGCGTCATTCCGAGCGCGAGCTCTGCGCCTTTGCGATCCTTGAGGCGAAACATATTTTCGCCCATAACCGACCAGCGTCCGCTCGCTTCCCATATCTCGCGCGGATTCAGTGCGGGCAGATAAAATTCCTGTCCAATCGTGTCCATCTCCTCGCGGACAATGGCGATGATTTTGTTGAACGAACGCTGGCCCATGAAAAGATACGAATAAATTCCGGCGGCAAGCTGGCGAATATATCCAGCTCGAACGAGAAACTTGTGGCTGGCGACTTCGGCGTCGGCCGGAGCCTCGCGCAGAGTAGGGATAAAGAGTTGCGACCAACGATGCATGATTTAAAAGTCCTGAGTAGTAGGGAATTGGATATTGTAACGGATTGCTCAGTAAACAAGGTTCGGGATTGCGAGGACGCAGCGGTCGACTCTCACTTAATACAAAGCGGAAGGACTAATTCCCCGCCAGTTGCTTCAGAATTTCTTTCCCCAGCTTTTGTGCCTCGCCAAAGAATTTCTGGTATTCGACGAATAGCCGATTCAATTCTAGCGACCGGTCTGCGGTGAGATGCTTGCGCAGCAGCATGTCTCGCATGTGGACGGGATTGGGAAGTGCCGCTTCTTCAGTGAGTTCTTCGAGTGCTGTTTGTGGATCGTAGTGGTACATAACGGGTATTGTAGCGCGTGGCGCTACATCATTTCCGTTCCCCACAGATCGTGCAGATGAATAATTCCTTCCAACATTCCGTCCGCGTCGACGACCACGAGCGACGTAATTTTCTTCTCTTCCATGACCGCCAGCGCCGTGGCAGCGAACTCGCTAGCGGCAATCGTTCGCGGATTTTTCGTCATGCACTCATCCGCGATGAGATCCATGACGTCCTTACCGCGCTTCTCGAGCAAGCGTCTTAAATCGCCGTCGCTGATAACTCCGACCAACTTTTCGCCTTCTAAAACCGTAGTCAAACCAAGCTTCTTGCGCGACATTTCGTAAATCACGTCCGGCATCTTGGTATGTGGTGATACTCGAGGCAGCGCGTCGCCACTGTGCATCAGTGATTCAACTCGGGCCAGCCGCTTGCCCAACTTCCCGCCAGGATGCAAGTTGGCGAAATCCTCTTCCTTGAATCCGCGTTTTTCGGAGATTGTCATGGCGAGCGCGTCGCCAAGGGCAAGCATTGTTGTGGTGGATGCGGTTGGCGCGAGTCCCAAAGAACAAGCCTCATTAGCAACCGAGCAATCGAGGGCTACATCGGCGGCCGCTGCCAACGTCGACGTATTGTCCCGACCTTTCCCTAAACTGTCATCCTGAGCGAAACCCGAGCCGCTTTGCGGTGAGGGAAAGTCGAAGGACCTGCTGTTTGCTGTATATATTGGATCGCATGTCATTGCGATCAGCGGAACCTGTAATCGCTTAATCGTTGCCAGTAGCCGCAAAATCTCTTCCGTCTCTCCGCTAGCCGAGAGTGCCAGTACCACGTCTCCGCGAACTACCATGCCGAGATCGCCATGCACCGCTTCTACCGGATGCATGAACAATGCGGGCGTTCCGGTCGAACTCAGAGTGGCGGCAATCTTCCGCGCGATTATCCCGCTCTTACCCATTCCGGTGACGACCACTCGGCCAGCGCAGCCGTAAAGCAATTCCACAGCTCGGGTGAAAGCTTCGGCCATAGGGCCGGCAATTCGGTCAGCTAAAGCGCGAAGCGCCTCGGCTTCGACACGAACAACATTCTCGCCAACGTTTTTCATTTATTGGTAAGCAGAATGTTAGCAAATGCCGAGAGACTCTGATAGCTGGAGCGAAGAAAGCCGCTAGCGCCGAGTGGTCGGCCTCTCACTAAGGCAGATCCTCAATGGCGACTCAGTTCGAAGGACTTCTAGACGAAACTCACCAAACTCGGCAGGCGTTCTCGCTCACCATCGGCTGTCCTGCCTTACAACCCCATGCTTTCTCGAATTCCGGCATGTTCTCGACCACACCGTCTACGCGATATTTCCCCGGCGAGTGCGGATCTACGCTCACCCGCATGCGAGCGAACTCTGGACGCTGCTTCTCGCACCACACACGCCCGAATCCTAGGAAGAATCGTTGCTCCGGCGTGTAGCTGTCAATTGTCTGCGCGGCTTTCGCGGTGGGATATTGCTTATTCATTTCGCCCAAAGCATTGAGCGAGATACGGGCGCCGCCATTGTCCGCGGTGTTTTCACCTAGCGTTAATTTGCCGTTGAGCTTCAGATCATCCACCGCAACAAAGCCGCCGTACTCGTTGGCAACGCAACTTGCCCGCTGCTCGAATTCTTTTCCGTCTTCCGCCGTCCACCAGTCCCGCAGATTGCCCTGCGGATCGTACTTGCGTCCCTGATCATCGAAACCATGGGTGAGTTCGTGGCCAATGACCAATCCGATACCGCCAAAGTTAACAGCATCATCGACATCCTTATCGAAAAACGGTGGCTGCAGAATTCCCGCCGGGAACACAATTTCATTGTGCGACGAATTGTAGTAGGCATTCACCGTAGGCGGCGTCATTCCCCATTCTTTGCGATCGACTGGCTTCCCGATTTTTGCGATCTGTCTTTTTGATTCGAATTCATTCGCGCGTAGGAAATTTCCCACTAGGTCCCCACGGACGATATTCAACGAGCTGTAGTCCCGCCATATGTCCGGGTATCCGATCTTATTTTGGATTGCCGCCAGCTTGAGTTGTGCCTGCTTCTTGGTCTCAGCCGACATCCAGGGCAGCCCATCAATGTCCTCGCCCAATGATTTCTCCAGCGCAGCCACCATCTTCTGCATGCGCTGCTTGGCCTCCGGACCAAACGTCTTTTCAACATAACGCTGTCCCAAAGCCTCTCCGAGCGAGTCATCAGTAGAAGTCACGCAGCGTTTCCAACGCGCTTTGATTTCGGCTTGTCCAGTGAGCGCCTTCTGCATTTGAAAGTTTGCGTCGACATACGGTTTGGAGAGCCACGGAGACGCGCTATCAAGCACATGCCAGCTTACGTATGTTTTCAAAGCCTCCAGCGGTTCGGATTCGATTACTCCATTTACCTGCTTGAAGAACTCGGGATTGCTGACGTTCAGCTCCGAAAAGGCAGGGGCTCCTATATCCGTAAAATAGCGATTCAAATAAAAATTCGGGGCTAGTGCGGAAGCCTCTTCGCGGCTCATCTTGTGATCGCGATTTTTCGGGTCGCGGCGAGCTGTTCGATCCATAGAATCTTTGGCCAACGCGGTCTCAATCCGCAAAACAGTTTGGGCCGATTCCGCCGCCTGCTGCTCAGATTGTCCTGCCAGCGTAAAGAGCTGGGTCGCATACTCAACCAGATGCTTCCGCATCTCCAGATTCTTCGGTTCGTCCTTAACGTAGTAATCGCGGTCAGGGAGCGACAATCCGCCCTGATCAATGTAGGCGATTACCATGTCGGCATTGTGCAGGTCTGGTGAGGAGTAGAAATTAAACAGTGGATTCGGGCCAATGAGATGAACTCGGGCCAACGCGTCAATGAGCGCGGCTTTGTCCTTTACGTCCGCAATGCGCGCCAGTTCAGATTTGAGCGGGTCAAGTCCCTTGGCGTCCGCTACTTTTTCATCGATGCAAGAGTCATAGTAATCACCTATTTTTTGATCGATGGGATTTCGCCCGCTGTTTGCTACGGCAGCCTTCTCCAAAATTTCGCGCAAGATGGCTCGGTTGCGCTCCTGCAGTTCGCTAAAGCTGCCCCAACGTGGCTGGTCAGCCGGAATTACCGCAGTCTTCAACCAGCTTCCGCATGAATATTGATAAAAATCGACACAAGGGCTTGTAGTTTTATCAATAGTCTCCAGCGTTGAACGTAAGCCTGGATCTGAAGCAAGAGCGGTCTGGGCAACAAATCCTGGAAACGTCATTAGGCACGCGAACGTGAACACGTAGAAGCGCATATAAGAACCTCAGTTGGAGTGATCGCTGATTTTAAGCCTGAAAAGATGGACGGACAAGAGCAGCAAAGGTTAGGTCCTCATTAAGGACCCGATTCATGAAATACGACGCAGCATGGGACCGGAATGCACCCACGCTGCGTTCAGTCTGCGTTAAAACTGTATTCGTGCTGAGAACTCGATCACTCGTCCCGCATCTGCCCCCGGAGCCTTGCCGAATTCCGGCGCCTCGATTACCGCCTCATTTGTGCCGAAAGTGATCGGCTGCAAATTCAGTTTGTTGAAGATGTTGTACATATTCGCCTGGAATCGAAAAATGTTCTCTCGGCCAAAGAATTTAAAGTGTTGTTCTTTGGCAAAGCTCATGTCGGTATCGAAATAGCAAGCTCCCCGAAAAGAGTTCCGCCCAATTCCCGGAGGTCCAGCGGTCGCGATATTGAAATACGACGTCCCGCCGTTGGGGAAGTTGCTGCCGTTAATGAGTGCGTCATTCGAGCAGCTATTGTGAGCTCCTCCGAAATACGCGGTCGGCCGCGTGGGATTAATCGTGGCCGCGCTGCTCACGGCAGCAATCGAGTTCAGTTTATGAGTGACCGGCGTCCACGGATAGCCGGTGTGATAAGTCATCACGCCATTAATCTGCCATCCGCTCAGAACTTGGCCCAAGAAACCATTACCGTTGTGATACTTCGGCAAATCCCAAACTCCGGTTGCGGTCACGCGATGTCTTAGATCGTAGTCGGACGGCCCATACTCCGTCCATGGCTGCGCCGGATCGGTTTGGTTGCCGGCAGAATTGGCATAATCGCCATTCGAAGCCTGGTCCAAACTCTTCGCATAGCTGTAATTCACATTGAATTGAAAGCCGTGCTGGAAGCGCCGCAGCAGCTGAAGATTCAAAGCATTGTAATTGCTATGAACGTCGTTGGTGGCAAAATAAGCCGCCGAAAGCGGAGTCTGTTTTGCTGTCGACGGACAGCTGCCATCAGGGGCCGGCGCCGAGCAAGTGGGATACAAGAAGTTCTGATTAACAATTCGCGGATACTCATGGCCAACGCTGCCCTGATATCCAATCGTCGCAACAAACTGTCCTGGCAATTCAAATTGAGTCTCCAGCGAAAACAAGTAACTATACGGAACCGGCGTGTTAGGATGTGCGCCCCATACTTCCACCGCGAGCGGATTCGTGCCGAAGGGATTCGGCAAATTGTTAGCTGGGTTGACTCCCGTCGCCAATGCTGGATTAAAAGGATAGCTGAACGGAGAAGCCGAACTTCCCACCGCATACAAGATCGAGCCATTATTGGTCGGGCTGCTTACCGAAGAGCAGCAGATTCCATAATTCGCGAAGTTGGGACCATCTTCCACCGCATTCTCAAACAGATTGTCATTCAACCGGTCATAGGCAACTGCGAATCCGCCGCGCAATACCACCTTGCTATTGAACTTGGATGGGGAATAAGCGAAACCAATTTTTGGAGAGAAATCGCCGTAATCCGGTTTCCAAAATTGGTCAACCGGCCTAACAATCGCATCAATTACAGCCGTTGCTGGTGTTGGTCCAAGCTGCGGATAAAAAATGTGCAATCCCTTATTTGTGAGCGGTGAAAAATATTCGTAGCGCAGGCCGGTGTTCAACGTGAAAGTCGGAGTAATTCTCCAGTCATGTTGAACAAACGCCCCATAAGTCTGTGTACGCAGATAGCGTTGAGTTTGCGCCGGGCCTCCATTGTTCGGATTCGCGTCTATACCTTCGTAAATTGGCGTGCTGTTAGCCAAATTCCACAAGCCCTGAAACGAATAAGTCGGACGCGCGGCGCCTAGCAGATCGTTATTATCCTGCTCCCATCGAATCTCTACACCGAATTTCAAAGTGCGGCTGCCGAGAGTTTTGGTCGCCATATCGCGCACTTCATACGTATTCTGCGCAAACAAAGCTGGAGACGCATTGCTCTGGTTGGCACCAAATTTAATGTCCTGAGGGAACGGCAAATTTTGAATGTCAAGGTTGGGTATCCCCCAGTTGACGACGCCTGCCGAGTCCTGAAGCTGGTTGTCAGCGAACCGAGTGGCATTCCCGCGCAATTCGTTAATAAACGTGGGGGAAAATGTATGGATGTAAATTGCGGTCGCCGCGGTGGTCAGCGGCTTCAGAGGCGTGTCCGCGATCGACCGCGCATCCTGACCGGGATCGGACGTGAATTTGCTTAGCTTGGTCGCAAATACGCTGGCTGCGAACTGGTCATGTGGAGTCACATACCAATCCACACGTCCGTTATATTGATTGCCCTTCGAATTATTAGGCACGAAAAGCTGGACCAGCTGCACATCAGGAATTCCGTCGAGCCCTCCACCAACAAAATTGTTACCGTCCACATATTGCCCGGTGCCGCCAGTGAAAGATCCAATATCAATGCCTCCCGCAACCGGATTGCACACAGCGGAAGGATTGGGATATTTATTGGGTTGCGCGATGTACAGGCTGCAGTCTGACGGCAGAACTTTGAGAATGCGCGGAAGAATCCCTGGTGCATTTAGGATTTGGGCCGACACGCTACCGGGCCGCTGAGCAATGACAGCCTGTCGGAACTGCGGGGTCTCAACCCATTCCTCGGACGTAGTGGAATTGCCGTTAGTGAACCCTTCATAAGAAAGAAAGAAGAAGAGTTTATTTTTGACCAGCGGACCGCCCAAAGATGCCGCGTACTCGCGCTGCTTATTCTCGACCCGCTGAGGAAGCTGCTTGTCTGGGCCTCCGTAAGAGGTAAACGCATTCAGTCCAGGTTCGTCATATTGGAAGTGACCAGTGCCGTGGAATTGATCCGTACCGCTTTTGGTCACAACTTTCACTTGGGCACCAGAATTGCGACCGTCTTCAGCCGAGAAAGAAGTCGCTACCACGCTCATCTCGCTTATGGATTCTGGATTAGGTGTAACCACAGCCGCCCCACCGAAGCCGAGAGAGTTTACGCTCACTCCGTCGATCAAATAATTATTTTCCGTGGGACGATGACCATCGGCGCTGATCTGAATCTGATTTTCTGTTTGGAAGATTCCAGCATTCGATTGGCCCGCGCCCGTGTTGTTCGGCAGAAAGACAGATGTCCCATTCGACTGCCGGGCGCTATCGCCGGAGATTCCAATTGTTGTATGCAACAGTTCGTAAGGATCGCGACCGTACACCGGCAATCGCTCAATGGATTGATTGTCAATCGTGTTTCCAATATTGGCGTCCGTTGTCTGCAGATTCGGCAATTCTGCGGCGCTCACTGTGACGCTCTCCTGCGCGCCTCCGGGTTGAAGCTTTACGTCAATTCCGCGTGGAACTTCCGCGACCACCGTTACTGGAGAAACAGTGCTGCTTTTGAAATTAGGGGCGTCTACTTTGACCGAATAATTTCCCGGCGGAAGTTCCGAGAATTGGTAGAAGCCATTGGCACTGGTAGTCGCGCTTCGATTAACTTGAGTGGCAAGATTTGTGATCGTAACCGTTGCCCCACTAAGCACGGCTCCAGAGGCATCTTCCACTGTGCCTTGCAAGCTTGCGCCAAATTGCGCGAAGGCTAGGTTTCCGGTGAGGCCGAGGACAAAGATCGAGAGTACAAGCAGGATGCGTAGTATGAGTTTCATTGGGGGAGGCTCCAGCTCTCGATAGAGCAGAAACTTAGTTGCCTAAAATTGCAAAATCGTTTTCTCAGTTCGGAGAAATGAATCAGATTAAGAAAACTTTCGCCTGCTGTGAATGATTGCTCGTTCTCGTGGGGCGCGAACTTTTGGAGTGCGAAGCGGCGATCGAGCCCCGTAGGGGCGAAAATTTCTTAGCCGATAAGTGCACCTGAGTAGCAGCTCAAGGCACCCATCTATGTTTTGAGGATTGAAGGTTGATGCATATTACAGTTCGAAGAGAAAACAAATGATTCGGGACAACGAAATCCAGCCCCGTAGGGGCGGCATAACTTAGCCCAGGGCGTAAGCCCTGGGTAGGCGAAAGCTGACATCACGCGTCCGAAGGACGCAATCGTAATCACTAAAGACGATCGTTATCTGGATCAAGAGAGCAACATACATAACTTGAAACGCGCGATCCCAGCCCACGAGAAGAGAGACTTCCGCAACCCGGCGTATAATCAACTTCTAATAATTTTGAGGATGAGTTGGCAATGACCCCTACGAACGGCTTCGGCAACGGTAATTCTAATAACTTAAACGGTAATGGATCAGCCTCGGAAGTTCTTCAGCCGCGCGCCGAGTGGATCGCCAAACGTAAAGCAGAGAACAGCGACGGAAATTTCTCGCAAATGCACTATGCCCGCCGCGGAGTCGTCACAGAAGAGATGGAGTACGTAGCCCGCCGCGAAAAGATTTCACCGGAACTGGTGCGCGATGAAGTGGCCCGCGGACGAATGATTATTCCCGCGAACATCAACCATCCAGAACTGGAGCCGATGTGCATCGGCGTCGAATCACTTTGCAAGATCAATTCCAACATCGGCAACTCTGCCGTTACCTCGAACATTGACGAAGAGCTGAAAAAGCTGCACACCTCTGTCCACTACGGCGCAGACACCGTGATGGATCTCTCGACTGGTGGCAATATTCATGAAATCCGCGAAGCGATTCTGCGGCACTCGCCCGTTCCCATCGGAACCGTGCCCATTTACGAAGCCATTGCACGCGTCAAGCGGGTTGAGGATCTGAACAAGAACGTAATGCTCGAAGTAATTGAAGAGCAAGCCGAGCAGGGAGTGGACTACATGACGATCCATGCCGGCGTCTTGATCCAGTATCTCCCGATGGTATCGAGCCGCATCACCGGTATCGTGAGCCGTGGCGGATCGATTCTCGCCCAATGGATGGCGCATAATCGCCAACAAAATTTTCTGTACGAGTGCTTCGACGATATCTGCAAAATTTTCGCCAAGCACGACGTCAGCTTCTCTCTTGGCGATGGCCTTCGTCCCGGTTGCATCGCCGACGCCAGCGACCAGGCTCAGTTTGCGGAACTGAAGACTCTCGGAGAGTTGACGAAAAAAGCCTGGGAATACGATGTACAGGTCATGATCGAAGGCCCCGGCCACGTGCCGCTCGACAAAATAAAAGAGCAGGTCGATAAAGAAAAAGAACTCTGCTATGAAGCGCCGTTTTATACGCTCGGTCCACTTGTCACCGACATCGCCCCCGGCTACGACCACATCACGTCAGCGATCGGCGCGGCGATGATTGGTTGGCATGGCGCAGCCATGCTCTGCTACGTGACTCCGAAAGAGCATCTCGGATTGCCGAACGAAAAAGACGTGAAAGATGGAATCATCGCCTACAAGATTGCCGCTCATGCCGCCGACATTGCTCGCCATCGTCCGGGAGCACAGGATCGCGATAACGCGCTCAGCTACGCGCGTTATAAATTCGATTGGGAGAAGCAGTTCGAGCTATCACTCGATCCAGAAACCGCACGATCAATGCACGACGAGACGCTGCCGGACGAATCCTACAAAGAAGCAAAGTTCTGCTCGATGTGCGGCCCGAAGTTCTGCTCGATGAATTATTCAAGCAAAGTCGACGACTACAACAAAGAAGTCCACGGCCTGGAAAAGAAAGACTACTCAGAGCTGGTAGAGAAGCTAGTCTCGATCAAGTAACTTTAAGATTGCCACGTAGCCATGCCCTAAGCCGTCCACCCCATGCTCACGTAGGGACAGCCGCCCTCGGCTGTCCAGCCGAGCAAAGCTCGGCAAGTATCGAACTAGGCACCTATATCGTTCACTCATCCGTCACGGGTCTCGAATGGGTTTACAACCTCTACCTTGAAGTCCGCAAAATCCCGGACATTGCGAGTCGCCACGGTAAGGCGATGGACGCGAGCCATCGCCGCAATCATCGCATCTTCCAATAGATCATCCGATTTGCGCGCAATCAAGCGCGCCCACTCACGAAAGCAAACTGAATCCATGGGAAGAACTGCCATGGAGTTTTCAATCGAGTCAAGCCAGCTCTCGATCTCTGCCGCTTTTTGACTATCCTGCTGGCGAACGCGTTCGACTCCGATCTGCAACTCTCCCAGCGTGACGGCTGACAAGAAAATCTGCTCGGGGCGCAGTTCGGATATCCACGACACCACGGCGCCATGAGGTTTAGGCTTACGCAATTCCGAAATGATGTTGGTGTCGAGAAGGTATTGGGTCACTTACTATTCCTGCGATTGCCGCCGTCGCAAAGTACCGCGGGCAGGGGCGATATCCTCGAACCGAGGGCCGGTTCCCAGAAGCAAGATTTTAATGTTCGACGCGGAATTGCGCTGCAGTCGCCGCCACTCCTCAATAGGGACCAGAACCGCTTCCTCAATTCCGCGCCGGGTGACTACTTGGGGACCGGTTCGCAGCGCTGCGTCCAGAAATTCACTGAATCGAGCTTTTGCTTGCTGAAGTTGCCAGGAATTCATGAATTTAATAATAACTAGTCATCTGACTAGTGTCAAGATTGATAGTTTATCCATTCTTAAATGGAAGAAATTGCTATTTCCAAGTTCAGGCCACTTGCCTCGCCGTTCTTGAACGCGTGCGCAAAACCGGCCAGCCTATTCTCGTGACCCGTTTCGGCGAACCAGTGGCGCAAGTTGGACCACCCGCATCTGGCAACTCTTCAAAACGATGGCTCGGCAGCATGCAAGGAAGCATGCAGATTATCGGTGATATCGTTGGTCCCATCGGCGATCCCGATGATTGGGAAGTATCACGTGACTAGGCTTTTGCTCGATACCCACATTTGGCTCTGGAGCTTGCTTGAGCCTCATAAACTTTCTCCATCGGTTGCCAGCGCTCTTGAAGATAATGAAAACGAGCTTTGGCTTTCGCCGATCAGCATATGGGAGCTAGAGATGTTTCACGGGAAACGCCGCATGCTGCTGAATACAGATCTAGAAACATGGCTACACAATGCGTGGGGAGAAAAGTCATTCCGCGAAGCGGCGGTAACCTTTGAGGTAGCACGGGAAATGGCTCGTGTGAGTCTTCCACATCGCGATCTGGCAGACCACTTCCTAGTCGCAACAGCAAGAATTTTCGAGCTCACCCTAGTCACAGCTGACCAACACTTGCTGAAAGCACCCGGAATTTCCGTATTATCGAATAGCTAGATCATAAATACTTCTTGCAGTTTTTTATTACCGACGTTTGCTGGTCGAAATCTCTTCGTATAGCTCCGGTAACTTGCGCGCATCTTCAGCTGAATCTCCGAAGCGGGCGCTCTCGTAATGCTGGGTAAATTGCTCGACCTGCTTTCGCATTTGGGCATCTTCGATGCACTTCAAGAATTCCTTGGGCGTTTGCATCGGCGACTTGCGCCAACCGCGGCGAGCGATCAATTTTGTCATCCGTTCATACCAGATGGTGGCTGCGGTTTTCGGTGACTTCTCCGGATGCGACGCCAGTCTGAAATTTGCCAGCATTGCCCAGAGCCGCCGCGCATTTCCTGCAATCAGGAGCAGAACGATAGTGGCAACTCCTGTCCCACCCCATCTTGATGGTGCATCGGAAACCGTGTCGTGGCTCCGGCGCGCGGCGGACAACAAAGCTTCGTAGTGTTTTCGAGCCCAGGCCTGTGCAGCTTCCAGCAGTTCACGGCCGTTTCGAGTTGTGCTTTGGGTTAGAGCTAACTGATGTCCAAGATCGTAGTTGACCACCCAATCGTGCCAGAAGGACTGCAATGCGTCCATGTAGAGCATCATACGGCTCCATTTTGGGGAGCTTGCGCCCAATCCGCCTGGCGTGGGATCAAAGCCGATCCAGCCATAGCCCGGGAAATAAGCTTCAACCCACGAGTGTGCATCGCTCGCCCGAACCACGTACTGCGACGTTAGATCATTGAACTCGCCACCACGAAAACCGTTAACTATTCGCGAGGGAATTCCTAAGCTACGCAGCATCACTGCCATGGAAGACGCAAAGTATTCGCAGTGACCCTGCTTTCGCACGAACAAGAACTCCGCCAACGGATCGCGGGGAACTGTCCGCGAAAGCTCGAGCGTATATCCGAAATGCGTTTGTAGATATGCTTCGATCGCTACAGCCCGATCGTAGTTGTTGTTGGCCTGTGACGTAATTTGAGCGGCTAGTCGAGGAATGCGCGGATCGAGCGGCGGAGGCAATTGCAAATAGC
The DNA here is from genome assembly GCA_963791575.1 of Terriglobia bacterium. GTDB lineage: Bacteria > Acidobacteriota > Terriglobia > Terriglobales > Acidobacteriaceae > JAOAPG01. The sequence continues at coordinate 68,421 of CAWBSY010000002.1, forward strand.
TGGTCGCAATCTCCCGAGGATATCCCACGTAAGCGGTACGCAGTTGAGCTGCGCTTGGCACGGCGAGATCGGAAGTCGCCTCGTAAGCCCCAATCGGGTGCTCGGGATCAAGATCGAAAGCCGCTCCCTCACCATCTGTTGCGAGGAGGCGATAGTTGCCTGCCAGTGATTTCGCTGTCGCAGCGAGAAAAAATACATTGCTCCCCAAAGGCTCCGTCGCGACCCGGTAATGGATCGGCCGTTCCGGCAAAGACGCTCGTAGCGGTGCACTCTTCGCATCCTGATTCGACAATAAAAAGCTTCCGTCCACGAGATGAGGAACAATAAAGCGTTCGTGTGGATTGGACCAACTTCTGCCATCGAACACATTCAGTGTGACGCCGCGCCACTTTAGATCGTAAGCGCCATTGGAATCGCCATCAATGCGAACATGCATCACTACGGAACGCGACTGCTGAATTTCTCCAATACGTCCGAGTTCCACGCGATCCGAAAACCCTGTGCTCACGTCACTTGTTGGCAAATAAGCGTTGATGTATCCGCCCGACATGCGCGGCAGCAGAAAGAAAATGCCGGCCGCTCCCAGCAACGTAAGCAGCACGATGGCCCCCGTTGCCCCGATAATCGCAAACGCCATCTTGCGATAAGCATGCACCAGCGCTGGATTTTGAGATGGAATTGTAGTTGTTGCCGACGCTCTTTTCATTTCCATCAGAATGAAAGTGCACACCGCCATCAACATGAACAACGCGAATGCCACCAGAAAAATGCTGTTTACCGTGAGCACCGCCGCAGCTAAGACCATTAAAAACGCAATGATGGAGAGAAAATACTGATCGCGGTCACGTTGCGCCGAGAACAAACGAACGACCATTACGAAAAGCACCAGGTGTACAGTCGCGTTTAGAAATCCGCGGGAGATGAAAAGATAATCGGCTAAATAGAAGGCCGCGTAGGCCAAAGTAAGAATGCTCGTCCATCGTTCCGGGATGAATAATGCGCGACGCTCAGCCAGCAGATATCCGCGAAACAATAAAGCCGTGCCCACCAACACTACAGTCGGCAGATCAAGTCCACCGGTAGAGGCGAGCGTGCCGAATCCCGGTCAATACCAGCAGAAACAGCGAGACCTCGAAGTATCGCTGGACCGCGACTGGTAGCGGAATTATTCCGGATTGCGGTTTACTTGCGAGCACAAGATCTATTGTTTCGCGATTCAATCGGGAAGGGAAGGGTACGTTCGGGTACGCTGCGTCGCGTTGCAAGTAATTGAAACGACTGCCTGCGAAGAGAAACTGCGAAGCGAAGAAGAGAAATCATTGTGAATGGTATTATCAGAAAGGTCAGGCATCGGTCCCACGCGACGCATTCCCGCCAACCCCGCCAGGTCCGGAAGGAAGCAACGGTAACGGGCTCTTGCGTGTGCAGTGGGTAGCCGGTGCCTGGCTTATTTGCTTTAGATTCATTTAGATCGTTGGACATTCCTTCCAACGTGCGTAAAATATTCGGTTTCCCTCGGTACAAATTTTCAGGAGAGCCCATTGACCCAACCCGTACGCGCAGGAGGAAGAGCAAGAGCAAAAATCAGCGCTCTCGGTACTTACGTCCCGCCCCGACTTTTAACTAACGCCGATCTCGAAAAGATGGTCGAAACCAACGATCAATGGATTCAGGAACGTACCGGCATTCGCGAACGCCACATTGTGGAGAAGGGTATTGCTACCAGTGATTTAGCCTTTGAGGCTGCGAAGAAGGCACTGGCCGCGCGAGGGATTCCGTCAACTGATCTTGAGGCGATCATCATCGCTACAGTTACGCCGGACATGCTATTTCCTTCCACAGCATGTCTGGTGCAGAACAAGCTGGGAGCGAAGGGTGCATGGGGATTTGATCTTTCAGCTGCGTGTTCGGCTTTTGTCTATGCTCTGCAAACCGGAACTCAGTTCATCGAGACCGGAGCTCACAAGAAAGTCATGGTCATTGGAGCGGACGTGATGTCGTCCATCATCGATTACACCGATCGTGCGACTTGCATAATTTTTGGCGATGGCGCGGGCGCAGTCATTCTGGAAGCTGCCGCGGATGACTCAGTCGGCATGATCGATTTCATTCATGAAGTCGACGGATCGGGTGGAGAGTCGCTTTATATGCCGGGCGGCGGCAGTGCAAATCCCGCAACTCACGAGACGGTCGACAAGAAAATGCATTACGTTCATCAGGATGGCGGAGCGGTTTTCAAATATGCCGTCCGCAAGATGGCCGAAGTTTGCGAGAAGATTCTCGAGCGAAACGGCTTCAAGGGATCGGATTTGGACGCCTTCATTCCGCATCAAGCCAATCGCCGCATCATCACGGCAACCGCCGATCGGCTTGGCTTGAGCTCCGACAAAGTAATCATCAACATAGACCGCTACGGAAACACTACGGCAGGCACGATTCCGCTTGCAATGAATACGGCGATAGAAGAAGGCAAGCTGAAAAAAGGCGATCTGGTACTGCTGGCGTCCGTAGGCGCAGGATTTACCGTGGGAGCAACGCTGCTACGGTGGGCTTACTAGAACCGTAACTTCTGTGTGGTTCCCCTTTCGATTTCCTGCGCTGACACGACTTGGGAATGTCCATCCTTCGCGTGCTTTTGCAAAGGATGGAAGCCTACTAAGTCACCTCAGCGCTGCGGAGGTTGCGGTGAACTCTGGTTGCTGTTTGCTGGCTGCTGCTGTTGTTCTCTTGCCTGAATGGCAGCAAGTTTTTGCAATTGTTCCTGCGTTAGGATTGCCTTAATCTTTGGTGCTCCCACTTCACGAATCTGCGCTGCTTTTTGTTGTTTTTGATCCATGCTTAACGAAGTGTCGTCGCGAACGGCAGTCATCTGTTTTCTTTCGTCGTCGACAACGGCCGCGATTTTCTGTTTCTGATCTGGCGTGAGTTGAAGCTCGTCATCAATTGACTTCTCTTGTCCCTGAGGATGAGCCTGCTGTTGGCCTCCAGCAGAGCTGGCGGGGCTTTGCTGCGAATTTTGGGGAGAAGAAGTTGCCGGGACTTGTGCGGCAGCAGTCAAACCCATCAGCAGCGCCAAGGCAAGCAATTCCAACATTGATCGGATTGGACGAATTTGCATGATGCTCCTTTTGAGACGAGTGAGCAATTGAGACTCACCACATCGAATCCCATATTGCTGGTCAAGCAATCGGTTAAGACGGGTCAGATGAATCGTTGCGGAGCGCAGGTTGCCTTGCGTCGAGCACAAAAGGGCATGCTGCCGGGTGCTGGTTTCAAAGCCAAGTAGTCTCTATTTTTTAAGCAAGATTGGCGTGAATGCCAAGATCTTCAGCGACTTTATGGAGCCGTTTGTCTCTTGTCCAAAGCAGGGTAGACGAATTGATGAAGACAGAGGCTAGCAAGTGCGCGTCGGTTAGACCGATGCCCAAACTGTACAAACGACGAGCCTCAATCATCAGGCGCACTTCGTTTATCTGCGCCACTCGCACCTGCGGTAAAAGGTCCAAAAGTGCGAGCGTCTTAGTGCGCGCGAGTAGTGACCCAAGAGCAAGTTCTCCAATAATGAATGGATGGATCACAATTTGCCCTTGGCTAAGATGCTTGCGCAATTCGTTGTTTCCGGACCGGAGATGGTCGATCCAGATAGATGTATCCGCGAGAATCAACTCGACCGCGTCCTAGTTCGGTCTGCAGTTTTGCGCTGCCGGCGGCGCGGAATATTTTTCAATTCGGGCATTGTTCCTCCCAAGGAGGCCAATCTGCGGGCGCTTTCCCGCTCGATGAGAGCCTTGAGAGCTTCACGAATCAACGCCGCTTTCTCCTCCACCCCGGTGAATTCCTGGGCGATGCGTACGAGGTCGTCATCAAGCGCAACGGTTGTTCTCATAAAGACTCAAGGCACTAATTATAGCATCAAATGATGATGATTTGTGTGCTTGTCGAGTGCTAGTAATCGGGCGGGTGGCTCAGCCTTTCGGTTTTTGATTTTCTGTCCTTACTAAGAACAACGAGGGGTGCGCCATCCTTGCGCTCTTGCAAGGGTGGGACACGACGAACCCGGAGAGGAGTGAAAACTATTGGGTGGCGCGCTCAGTATGGCCTCCCACCCTTGCGCACAGAACGCGCAAGAATGGGGCACCCCACAGTGTGGTTGTGCCAGCAAGTGGACAGAGCTTGCCGTGGGCACCCGGCCTCAGATTCTGAAAGTGACTCCTGCCGTTTTATAATGACCACATGCCTATATCAGCTCGAAACAAACTGCGCGGAACAATTGAAGAGATTCAGCTTGGCGACGTCATGGCTCATATTGTCATTCGGATCGGGGACAATCTCATTGAGAGCGTCATTACGCGCCGTAGCGCTGACGAACTTAAGCTTAAGAAGGGTGACACCGTTTCTGCGGTCGTTAAGGCCACCGAGGTGATGATTCAGAAGGATTGATCCTCTTCATTGGACGTCCACGATCTTCAACGTCGTTACCTGCCTGACCCATCGGGCCATTCTTTTTTCATCCGGAATGACAATGCGGTATGGCCCTTCTTTCTCGCCGAGCGGTTTCCCATCCCGCAAGAAAACCAGCAAGATCTGCTTATCAGTGAACGCCGGGTCCAACTCTGGCAGCGCAATCACGGCCCGATAGCCATCAGTTGCTTCTACGAGCAGACAAGTCGAGAGCCGCTTGCCCTTCATTGATTCTCCAAAACCGACACCTGACTTTTCCAGCACGCTTTTCAGCGTGACACCTTCAAAGTTCACGGGACCAGACGAATGCTCGGACGCAGTCACTTTGACGTGCGGCAAGGCTTCAAGGTCTGCACGGTTCAGAAGCACCTGTTTCCCGGAATCAGTTTGAATGGTCAACTGCTGACACAGTAGGGTCGCGCTGCTGAAGACCAGCGCAAACAGCATTGCTGAAAACAAGCAGAGTCTTTTCATGTCACACTCGGAGAATCATGACTTCTGTCGACTTGATGAGGGCTGCCGCAGTCTGACCAGCTTTGAGATTCATTTCGCGAGCTGATCGCGCAGTGATGATCGATGTGATTTGCTGCTCGCCGATGGAAATGACCACCTCCGCCATAAGCCCGCTGATGCGTACACTGTCCACCCGTCCAACTAATTGATTCCTGCCGCTCAGACGACGCATGATGAGGCTTCGCTCGGGTAATGTCTTTGCTCTGGTCCGGAATAAAAGTCGATCCACTTCGCTCTGCGGAATGCGATGGTGTCCGCCCACTGTTCGGATACTGCGAATCTTGCGCTTGTAAATCCATTGCTTGATGGTTGGGAAGCTGATACGAAGCTCCAACGCCGCTTCGCGCGGCGTCAGCAATTCTTCATGTATAGCTTCACGACGTTGAGGTTTGGGCTTTTTGGCCATTCGCAACCGAATCGTACAGTTGAAAAGCAGCCCTGGTCAAACAAACCGGGCGAGCTGCTTCTGCCAAGCGAAATATACCGAAAGTCGTCGATACTCGCATCAGATTCGACTACGAATCTGACTGTAATATACACTTCTTAAAATTCCTCAATCACCGTGTTGGGAGAGAAAGTATGCGTCACTCTGCACAATTGCCAAGCCTACGAACTACTCGACTTCGATCGCAGATGATCCCCAGGATTGCGGGTCAGGCCTGGATTTTTCACCTCTGGATATTGGCGTTGCTTTTCTCTTGTCTGTGCGTCCCATTTTCTGCGGCTCAAGTGTCGGCCAGCTTGTCTGGAGTGATTTCAGATCCCTCCGGCGCGTCGGTATCCGCCGCGTCGGTTACGACGAAAAACCTTGATACCGGAACTTCTCACACTATTCCGACTGACCAAAGCGGCCGGTACAGATTTGTTGCCTTGCCGGTTGGACCATACGAGATCAGGGTGACTAAAGAGGGATTTGCGGAAGCGATTCGATCGGGCGTTCGCCTTGCGATCGGCCAGGACGCAAGCGTGGATTTTAGCCTGCGAGTCGGACAAGTGAGTGAGCAGGTCAAGGTCACCGAGGATGCTCCGGTTGTGAACCTGACGACGCAAGATATCTCGGGTCTAGTCGGAGAAAGGCAAGTCAAAGATCTGCCGCTGAACGGACGCAGCTACGACTTACTCCTCACCTTGAATCCCGGAATTGTGAACTTCACATCGGAAAAGACTGGCGGGATCGGCGTTTCCAATTCGACGACCGGCAACAACTTTGCGGTTTCCGGAAATCGCCCACAGCAGAACATATTCTTATTAAATGGCGTGGAATTTACCGGAGCTGCCGAGAACAACATGCAACCCGGAGGCAGTAGCCAGGAGTTGTTGGGTGTCGATGCGGTCCGAGAATTCAATGTGCTGCGCGATTCCTACGGGGCCGAATATGGCAAGCGTCCCGGCGGACAGGTCACCATCGTGACGCAGCCGGGAACCAATCAACTCCACGGTAGCGTGTACGAATTCCTCCGCAACAATGCTCTTGACGCGCCCAATTATTTCGATCAGGGGTCTGCGCCACCATTCCAGCGCAACCAGTTTGGTGGCTCGCTTGGCGGCCCGATAAAGACTAATAAGACTTTCCTGTTTGGCAACTACGAGGGATTGCGACAGCATTTGCATCAGACGTCAGTTGCATTCGTACCGGACGCCGCATCGCGCGCGGCTGCCGTGCCCAGTGTTCAGCCTCTGCTCAACTTGTGGCCCATAGCTCCAGCGGGCGCTCCGGATTTCAACGGGATTGCGCAAGTCTTCAGCAGTCCCTTCCAAACGATCCGAGAGGACTTCGGCACCGTTCGGCTTGACCACACCCTTTCTTCGCGGGATTCGTTGTCGGCTGCCTACACTATCGATGACGGCGATGATTTCACCGCAACCGTTTTGGATCCTTATAGCTCCGATATCCTCACGCTGCGCGAACAGGTAGTCAGTCTCGACGAAACACATACATTCTCGCCATCTACTTTAAACGTTGCCCGCGTGGGCTTCTCGCGCGCTGGCTATTTTTTCACTGGCGAACCAACGCCCGGGACGCCGGCTGCTAGTGTTCCTGGGTTTTTGTTAGGTCATCCAGTGGGTGCGGTCGTGGTCGGCGGTAGCGCCGCATCGAATCCGCAGGCGGCGATCGGACTCGCCGGCAGCAATAATGGAAGCAATCTGCGGATCGCACGCAATTTATACACTTTCGAAGATCGCGTCGCAATGACCCGTGGGCGGCATCAGTTCACTTTCGGGGCATGGTTCCAACCTTTCCAATCAAATGAGACTATTGCACTCAGTCAGTTCGGCCAGGCGACATTCTCGAGTTTGCAAAACTTCCTCCAGGGGACGACCTCCAGTTTTCTGTGGGACCCAAAGCCGACGGAGATGAATTGGCGTTCTCTCTTCGGCGCTTGGTACGTTGAGGACGCGATCCGTATTGCGCCGCGGCTGACGCTCTCTGTCGGTTTTAGGGACGAGTTCACAAGCGGTTGGAACGAGGCACACGGTCGCGCTGCCAACTACACCTTCAGCAATGGCGTGATCTCCAGCACTCCTCACATCGGAGACTCTCTATTTACCACTAACAATGCCAAGTTTCTGCCTGAGCCGCGCATTGGATTGGCCTGGAGTCCGCTGTCGGATAAGACCGTGATTCGCGCTGGTTTCGGAATGTACAGCGATCTGCAAGACGCGCTGGGCTATCGCACAGATCAGAACGCGCCGTTTAATCCAACCTACAGCGTCGGCAGCGCGACCAAGCCATTTCCCGTTTCGTCCCTGCCGATCGATCCCAATGCTGCGCCGCCCACTGGAGCAAAACTCGTCCCCGGCGGAGTTCAGCCGGATATGAAGACGCCAACCCTGATCTCATGGTCGCTGCGGGTCCAGCAGGAAATTTCACCCAACACATCATTGACCGTAGGCTACGTCGGAAGCCATGGGTATCATGAACTCGTCGGCATTGACGCAAACGAGCCGTTTCCAGTCATCTGTCCAGCTTCGCCTTGTCCCGCGACATATCCTTCTACCTTCCCGGCAGGATTGGCGGGTACTCCCGTTCCCGCGGGCGCGTTTTATGTTCCAACCACGACGAGGGCAAACCCCAACATCGCGAACACATGGACATGGTTCTCTCGAGGTACCAGCAATTACAATGCGCTTCAGATCGATGCGAATAGACGCTTCAATCATGGGCTTTCTTTGCGAGGCGTCTACACTTGGTCGAAGGCACTCGATGATGGCGACTCGTTGAATGCAACGGCTGCCGCCAATGCGCCTGGTCTAGTGTCGAACCCTTTCAATTTGCGCGCGGACTACGGTCCCGCCACTTACGATGTCCGGCACATCGGCGTGATCAATGCCGTCTACACTTTGCCCTTTGGAAAAGGGCAAGCCCTCGCCAACAGCTTAGAGGGCTGGAGCGACGCCCTGGTGAGTGGTTGGTCAGTGAATAGTATTGTCACTATTCAATCAGGATTTCCGTTTACGCCGCAACTCAGCTACAACCCATCCAACAATGGAGACACACGCAATCCGGTGCGGCCGTTTGTAAATCCCGCTTTCACCGGCTCCGTCATTCTTGGCAAACCTACGCAGTGGTTCAATCCGAACGCCTTCCTGGCGCCGCCGGCGAATAGCGGCTTCTATGGCAATTTGGGAAGAGACACTTTGACCGGTCCAGGTCTGGCAACGTGGGATTTCTCAGCCTTCAAAACAACGAAGCTGCGCGAGCGTCTTGCTCTTCAGTTTCGCGCCGAGATCTTCAACCTGCTGAACCGTGCAAATTTCAACACACCGAACCTGATTACATTTACATCTTCCAGTACTGGCACGAAAACTTCCGGCACGGCCGGAGCCATCACCAGCACGTCAACAACCTCGCGGCAGATTCAGTTTGGATTGAAACTGATTTGGTAGGAAATGCTTCACTTTAGGCCACCCGCCATTCCATATAAGCCCTCATCAGTCACTATTGAAAACCCTGAGGCCTACATAAAGAAGCATTACGTTGTTTAGCGAATGCATGATGATGGTGTTGAAGGTTGAGCCTGTGCGTATCCGGACGTATCCAGCGACGACCGCGAAGATGAACACGTAGGGCGCCACGACCAGCGATCCGTGCATGAGGGCGAAGAGCCCAGCCATTAGGAAAATCGCGCTGTGTACATTCAAATGCTTTCGCAACCATGAGAGCAGAATTCCGCGGAAGAATACTTCTTCGCATTGTCCGATGAGGAGCGGTCGACGCTGACGGTGCTGCTTGAACGCGTGGCCAACAGTAAAGGGCTACAGAAAGGCGTCCATCCGGGTTACAGAAACATCCCGGACGGGAGCGGGTCGAGAGGTGATTGAAGCAAGCCCTAACTGAAAGGGGCTACTTGGGCTTCTTCTTGCCGAACAAGCCGCCGACCGCGTTCATCACATTGTTGGTATTGTTGTTACCAGTAGCATTGCCCAACTGTCCAGCTAAGCCCGATTTCAACTGGCTGTTCAGCAACCCCTTTACGTCCGGCATTACTTTCGGATCGGATGTTGTCCCTTCAATTGTGAAGGGAAGACTGGCCCCTTTGCCGCTCCCTCCCGCGAGTTGACTCAGACCCGCAACCGTGGTTCCGCTCAAAGCTGCATTCATCTTGTAATTCAGAGCATTGTTTGGACTGATGGTCCCATTGCCGGTTACAACACCCAGCGATGGAATGGTTAAATTCACGTTGTCGGTGGTAATGCCAGAAGGTGTGACGTGAACAATCGCACTGAAATTCTGAATCACCGTGTCGGAGCCGGTCGATTGTCCTCCGCCAGTGAACTTCGAAACTGTGGCAAGCTTCGATCCGAGGCTGAAGCCTGCGAGCTTGGTGTCTGTAAGTTTCACTGGTCCATTGATTACCAATTTATCCACTGGACCTTCGATGGTGAAATCAGCCGTCAATGTTCCGCCCTGTAAGGATGAACCAGAAGGCAACGTCACTCCGAGCGCAGGCAGCAGCGGTTCCAGATCATTCACTGGCATATTGTCGGCGTTGAGCTTCATGTTGAGAACGGTCCCTTGCGGCTCGATGCGGTATCCGCCGGTGAGTTTGGCGACCGCTTTTCCGGCGATGACATCCCCTTGTGTGAGCCTGCCGGATTGGTTTTGTAGATCGTGAACGACAGTGTATTTCACTTGAACGGGAATTGAAGCCGGAGATCCTTTGGGAGATAGTTTCAGCTTGGTTGCATTCACCGTACCTGCACTCTCAGCTTGCTTTCCATTCGACTTCACCGTGCCAGCGAAATCGGCCAGGCCGGAAATTCCCGTCGATGGTTCGACAAATCCGGAAGCTCCGAGGTCGAGCTGTTTGACGTTCAGTTTCGCATCGACCGGAGTGAGCGAAGCGTCACTGGCATCGATCGGGCCGGCTTTACCGTCAAGGCCTACGTTGCCGCCACCTGGCAAGTTGGCGGTCAATGTAAAAGGGAATTCCGAAGTAAAAGAAAAATTCTGAACGCCAATATCAAGATTGCTATAAACATGCTGCTTGGCAGAACCAACATTGCCGACGGTCACGCGTCCGTTTTTTACGTTTAGTTTTGCAATCGAAAGATTCGGATTGGACGTTGGCTCAGATGAAGACGAGGACGCCGGTTCAGCTGGCGAAGGCTTGGCTGGTGCCGGTTTTGACGATGCTGGTTCCGGTGTCGCGCCCTTGTTCCTGGCAGTATTCGCTTTCGCATCCGAAGTGCCGAGGGTGGAGAAATTCCATTTACCATTGGCCGAACGTAGCAATGAAACCTGCGGCTGATCCAGCGTGATATCAGTAATGTGCAAGGCCTTCGATGTGATCAGGGGAATCAGCTCTACCCCTACCTTTAAGTCCTTCGCTTTGATAAACGGCTGCTGGCTGAAAGAAGGATCATCCGCGATCGAAAGATCATCGGCGGCAACGCTTCCCGAGATCAGCGATAGGTGAAGGTTGCCCACGCTCACCTGCCGGCCAAGAGCAGTCGTAAGTTCAGCCTCTATGCGGGGACGGAAATCGTTGACATTGATCAGGAAGGGCAATGCAATGACGATCAAAATAAGCAGTGCGACAACGATTCCGATGATTTTCAGAGCGCGATTCATAAACGAATCCTCCCGACAATTGCGAATGCTTGGATGACAATCGGTCCCTAAGAGTAGGCCAAACTAACGCCTTAATCTCTAGGAGAATCTATAGACTAGTTTACTGCGGTTCGCCGGAAATTTCAGGATTTGGCGCGGGTCCGGGCAGGGAATTCGGGTCCAGCTCGTTACGGCGTTTCGCTAAAGCGCTGTTCGAAATTCGGCTAAAAGCCGCCATTTCTGACTGGGCCTCTTGCGTGCGTCCGAGACTTTTCAGCACCTGTCCGCGAACATAGTGAACGCTTGCGTTATCCGGGTCGGCCTTGGCTGCCGCGTCGATTTCGGAAAGAGCGAGTGCATGCTTGCCTTCGCGTTGGTACACGCGAGCCAATTGGAAGCGAGAGCTCACGAGATGAGGGTCAAGCTGCAATGCCTTTTTCAGATTCTTCTCAGCTTCTTCGTCTCGTTGCTGCTGATAGGCGATCATCCCTAATTGGTCGTAGTCGTAAGAAACATCAGGTTCGACGGCAATGTCTTTTAGAAATTCAGACTTGGCGTGCTCGAAATCCTGCTTCTTCATGTAAGCCTCGCCTAAGTTGAAGTGCACGAACGCAAGCTTAGGATCAGCTTCGACGGCCGCATCGAGCTCGGTGATGGCTTCGTCATATTCTTCGCGATTGAGATGAGCTTTCCCCATCAGGAGATGAAATTCGGCGGAGTTCTGTCCTATCTCGACCAGCTTTCCCAAAGCACGCTCTTCGAGGTCCGAATGCTTAGCTTTATTGGCCGCAATGCCCAAGACGTAGAGATAATTCAGTTGATTCGATTCTTGCGGCCAAAGCGGTTCCAGTGTCGTCGCGGCATTTTCGTACTGCTCGGTGAAAAAATAGCAGAGGCCCAGTAAATAGCGGGCCTGAACCGAATCCGGAGCGTCGTGCACGACCGATTCAAAAGGCACAATTGCGGAGCGGAATTCGTTCTGGCGGTAGTAGACCAAGCCAATGTTCAGCCGAATTCCAGGTACTTGCGGCGCGAGCTTTTCGGCTTTGTGTAACATTTCCAACGCGTGCTGCCATTGTTTGCGCCGCATATAGATCACGCCTAAGTTCGCATAAACTCCGGCTACTTGAGGATTGATCGCGAGCACGGCGCGAAAGGAATGTTCGGCGCGATCGAGATCTCCGGTTCGCAAGGCCTTCTCGCCTTCCTCAAAAAGTTGTTGGGGATCTTGCGGTGCGGATTTCTGGGTATTTTTAGCACTTGAGCCATTGTCTGGATGGGAAACCTGCGGGGCAGTGGCAGCTTGCAGAGGCGCTGGCTGGAACGTGATTCCCGTCACGAGAACGGTAATAAAGAGCGGCAATCGTTGCATAAGTAGTATCAACCAGCTTGACACTGCCTCAACTCTCTGCTGTAGTGTCCGCCAAGCATATGCCTGATTCCAAATGATGTACTGAGACAGATTAGCCTCTATCGGCATCTAGCTGCTGATTAAAACAAAATTTGCCGGCAGGACAAATCTCCTCGAACTTCAAGCACTCAGAAAGAATTAAGAATTCAGATGGTGACTATCCGCGAAGTGGCGAAAGAGAGTGGATTCTCTTCCACCACGGTATCGATTGTCTTAAACAACGCTCCGCTAGCACGTTACATCCCTGCGCCTACCAAGAAGCGCATTGAAAAAGCCGCCAAGAAACTGGGTTATCGCCCCAATCTTTTTGCGCGCTCTCTGCGTAGCAAACGCAGCCACACCGTGGGAGTCATGGTTTTTGACATGACCGATCCGTTCTGCACTCCGGTACTTCGGGGCATTGAGAGCTCACTCTACCAGTCGTCTTTTCTGCCTATCTTGACAGACGTGCATAACGAACGCAGCCGTTTCGAACGCTACCTCGAAATGTTGCTCGATCGACGGGTAGAAGCGCTGATCGTTGTAGCGAACTGGTTGTTCGTCAACATCGACGTTCTTGCTGATTTGGAAAAGAGCAACATTCCGACAGTGATGATCGCTCAGGAACTACAGACCGACTCCGTCAGTTCGGTCATCGTTGACAATGAATCTGGAGGCCGGTTGGCCATCGAACACCTCCATGCCCTGGGACATCGGCACATCGCCTTTATGCGCGGCCCGAAAACTCTCGCCGACAGCGCTCCGCGCTGGAAGGGCGTCCGGACTTTTGCCAAGGCGAACGGTCTCGAACTCGATCCCGGATTGATCGTTGATCTGCCGGAATCGCGTAATCCGCTTTCAAGTTTTGAAGCCGGCTACCAATTAACGGAGGAATTGATCCAGCGAAAGCGTCCATTCACGGCGTTAATGGCCTTCGATGACATGACGGCTTTTGGAGCCATACGTGCTCTTGCGAAAGCAGGGCTCAGTGTGCCGAAAGATTGCTCCGTCGTAGGTTTCGATGATGTGGCAACTTCTGCTTTGTACACGCCATCGCTGACCACGGTCCGTCAACCGATGGAGGCGATGGGCAACTTGGCGGTGAGCATTGTGGCGGAAGGTATCAATTCGGTGGTGGAAAAACGTCCCGTACTGGCCGCCCATCGAAAAATGGCGCCAGAGTTGGTAGTCAGGGAATCGACCAAAAGGGTCTCGTAAAAAACGTTATTGTGAAGTTTTGGCGTGCTTCACTCCACGGATTGCATCGGGGTACTTTCTTTTCTGCTTGACAGTGGAATTGGTATTAAAGCACTATTCATACGTTTTAATAAAACATTAGCGGCGGACGCCAACAGGTAACTTACGGATCCGCGGGGTCGGCAACTCGCATATTTTCAGCGGATGAATGCATCTTCAGTCATCTCATGCTCGTAAAGGTATTGGTGCGGCCAGATTTGATCTGACAGAGTTTAAGTTTGACAAGAGTCTAGGTTCAGCAAGCAAGGGGTGTTGCGAATGAAATTCCGTCTCGCGTGGCTATGTATTCTCGCCTTTGTGATTTTTGTTCCTGCAATGTACGCGCAGGACACAGCTTCGATTACTGGAACAGTGACGGACAGCAGCGGGGCAGCGATTCCGAACGCACAGGTGACGGTCAGCAGTCCTGAGCAGGGCATCAACCGCACCGCGCCCACTAACGGAAGTGGCGATTATCTCTTTGCCGCACTGCCTATCGGCGCCATCAACGTGACTGTGAGTGTCCCCGGCTTCAAGAAGTACGAGGCAAGGGTGTAGTTCTGCGAGTTGGCCGAGAAGGCGCGTGTGGACGTTGCTATGCAAGTCGGGGCGAGATACGCAGGTCACAGTTGAGGGTACGAGCGTCGCGCAGGTCGAAACTCAATCTTCGGACCTTGCCGGTACTGTCAGCGGAAAAGAGGTTAGCTCAGCTTGAGTTGAATGGCAGAGACTTCAGCCAGTTAGCGACTCTTGTAGCCGGGCGTGAGCAATCAATCAGGGCAGGACGATGCCGGTGTCGGTGTTGGTGGCAACGTCTCTTTCAGCATTAATGGGGGTCGCACCGAATATAACAACTGGGAACTGGACAGCGGCGACAACATGGATAACGGCAGCAATACCACGCTCAACGTTTATCCCAGCCTCGACGCAATTGCTGAGTTCAAGGTGCTTACTTCAAACTACGGCGCGCAGTATGGCCGGAACGGTTCGGGCACGGTCGAAGTAGAAACAAAATCCGGCACAATCAATTTCCACGGCGATGCATATGAATTTGTGCGTAATGACATTTTCAATGCGACGAAGTTTCCCAAACGTCGGTTTTGCCGTACAAAAAGAATGACTTCGGGTACACGATTGGCGGTCCAGTCTACATTCCGGGGCTTTACAACAAGAGCAAACAAAAGACTTTCTTTTTCTGGTCACAGGAGTGGCGACGGGATCGCGTTCCGGGCAATCTAGGCAGTGTAGTCGTGCCAACTGTCGCTGAACGTAGTGGGAACTTCAATGACGTGTGTCCCGGTATAAACTGTCCAATCGACCCGCAAACACATGCGCCTTATCCAGGCAACCAGGTTCCGATCGAGCAAAATAACGCCCCCGCACTCGCTGCGGAAATTCCACTTCCTACGTCAGGAACGAACATCTGGAACTCCTCGCCCAACCTGCCGACAAATTGGCGCGAAGAACTGGTTCGGGTCGATCATAACTTTAGCGACAAAGTCCGTGGCACAGTCCGGTACATACATGATTCTTGGGACCAAATCTATCCCACACCACTTTGGACCAGCGGAGCCTCTTTTCCGACGATACAAACCAACTTCGGTGGGCCAGGAGTGAGTTTGGTGACCCGCTTAACGGCAACTCTGTCGCCAACGCTTCTCAATGAGTTCGTTTTCAGTTACACCACTGATCACATCACACTAATTCCGGTGGGTGCGTGGAAGCGTGGGGCCAATATGAATTCAGGCTTGTACCCCGGTGCCGATGCGGGCAAAGTTCCCGGTATCAGTTTAACTGGAGGACTTTACAACTTTGGCGAGGATGTAGGTTACCTTCCCAATGGTCCGTATAACTCTAACCCCACTTACACCTATCGCGATAACGTCACGAAAATCATCGGGAAACACAACTTGGTGTTTGGTGCCTACTTTGTGGCCGCAGAGAAAAATGAACTCGCAGCGCCGGGTGTCGCCACCAACGGCACGTATACGTTTGATAGCACCAATACTTCGGTGAGCACTGGGAATTCTTTTGCTGATCTCCTGATTGGCAATGCGGCTTCGTTTTCGCAAGCCAGCTCGCAGCCAAAATTTTACAATCGGTACAAAATTGTTGAACCTTATTTCCAAGACGACTTTCACGTAACTAGTCGCCTTACATTGAACCTCGGCCTTCGCGTCAGCTTATTTGGTACTTATCGTGAGCGGTATCATCGCGAGTGGAATTTTGATCCCGCGCACTATGTTGTCGGAGCGAGCAGTACAGATTCTGGCGGGAACGTGATCGGGAATCCTTTCAATGGAGTGGTGCAGTGCGGTGTAACTGCGGGGGTGCCTGACAGTTGTATGAAAGGTCATCTTTTCAACCCGGCTCCCCGGATTGGCTTTGCTTATGATCCAAAAGGCGACGGTAAGACGGCAATTCGCGGAGGTTACGGCATATTCTTTGAGCACACCAACGGCAACGAAGCCAATGCAGAGTCATTGGAGCCTGCAGCGAGTCCGACCGTGCAGACTACCTCAGTATTCAATATCTCTGGCTATGCCATTCCCACCCCGTCCGGGAGTGGATCGGGCACGCCTCTCGCGATGATTTCGATTCCCAACAAGGCTGTATGGCCGTACGTGCAGCAGTGGCATCTGGATATTCAGCATGAGGTAGTAAGGAATACTGTTGCCACTGTTTCGTATGTCGGCAGCAAAGGAACACATCTCACTCGGTATCGTGATATCAACCAAGTACTCCCAACTCCACTGAGTCAGAATCCTTATAAGGTAGGGGAGCCGATTGGTGCAAATGACTGCAATTCCTCGACTACGCCTAGCGGGGTTGCGGTTACAGGGCAGGCGCTAAACAATCTCTTGATTGCCTGCGGCGCTAATCCTGATCCTTTCCGTACTCAATTCGCGGGAATCGGTTCGGTGAATCGTTTGGAAGAGAGTGCGTCTTCCATCTATCACGCTTTGGAAACGTCAGTGCGACGCAATGTTGGCGGTCTGCAGCTAGACGTTTCTTATACATATAGCCACTCGATCGACGATTCATCTTCAGCGCGCGATGCGCTTTACTTGAACTCATATGATCTTGCTGCCTTCCGTGCTAGTTCGAACTTTGACCAGCGTCATCTCTTTAATTTTGGTTATGTTTATGATCTTCCGCTCTTCAAGAGTCCAGGATTGGCTCATAAACTTTTCGGGGGATGGCAATGGTCGGGAATTGCGACAATACAGAGCGGTACGCCATTCAGCGTTATCAATGGTGTAAGGCCAGACAACGCCGGACTAGCTAATGGTGTGGCTAGCGGCACAGCACAATCCTTTCCGGATTTGGTGGGAGACCCCAAGGCGGGGATAGCAAACTTTACTTTCCCTGGTTTTGGGCCACTGTTTTATAACCCGTCAGCCTTCGCGGCTCCTAGAGGATTGACGTTCGGCGACACTCCTCGCAACTTCTTGACGAACCCGTGGCGAACAAACTTCGATATGGCGTTGATCAAGCACTTCGCAATTACGGAAAGCAAGTATTTTGAATTCCGGGCCGAAGCCTTCAACGTGTTCAACCACGTCGAATACAACTGGCTAGGAGGAGATGCCGGCTCGGCCGCACAACAACGGGGGCCATGGCACAACCTCAAACGAGCTTGTTTGCTATGGAGGGTCAAATAATTCGGCAGGTGATCCCATTTGTGCCGGGAACGCTTACCTACGCTCTGGCGGTGCGCACATGCCACGCATCCTGCAATTGGGTGCGAAGTTTATTTTCTAGATTAGGCGTGAAGTAACTCTTGGAATCCCGGCCTTAATCCAGGCCGGGATTTTTTTGTGCGTAGATGTTCGCATAACCAGGGTCCGCATAGTAGGCAGAGGTCCGCATACGAGATAAGTTGATCCCGAGTTTGTTGGAAGTTCCGGGAGTCCTACTAACGCTCGGAGATTGCTACCCAGCGCCGCTCCCGATTGCTGGCGGCAATAGCATCGCAGAGAATCATCTCTTGATGCCCGGTTTCAAATGTGGGGAAGGTTCGTGGGGCGTTCAGATCTCCGGCAGCGATGTAGGCATAAAAGTCTTTGAATAGCTGCGCGAAAGTATCTGGATAGCCTTCAGGATGTCCTCCCGGATAGGCGGCATAGCCGCGGGCTGCGGGACTCATCAACGCGGGGTCTTTTGGCATTTCTTCATTTGCTTGGTTACGATGGCCGATCCAGAGCGTGTTCGGAGACTCGGAGTTCCACGCGAGCGATCCGTCCGCACCATCGATTTCGAACCATAATCGTGCCTTGCGACCCGCGCTGACTTGCGACACCGTCATTACTCCGCGAAGCGAACTCTCGAAATGCAGCAATACGGAGCCACAATCGTCGGTGGTGATTTTGATCTCGTCAAACTCTTTCGCGGTACTCTTCTGGAAACTCTCCACGCGCCCGCGCGGCCGCTGACGCTCCGGGTTCACAGTTGCGAGATCGGCGCAAACTTCTGTGACCTTACGTCCCGTAACCCAGGTCATGAGATCGAGCCAATGAGTTCCGATGTCGGAGATGGCGCGAAGTTCTCCGCCTAGCTTCGGGTCGAGACGCCAGTTCCAATCGGAAGGATAAAGAAGCCAGTCCTGCAGGAAGCTTCCATGCACCAGTCGCGGCGCACCGATGAGTCCACGTTCAACGATTGATCGCGCCTCTTGGCACAAAGGGTAGTAACGCAGGTTGTACGCAACGCCGCCGATGCATTTGTGCTCGCGAGCAAGTTCGATCAGCGCGGCACTTTGCTGCGTGTCCATTGCAAGCGGCTTTTCACACAGCACGTGCTTGCCAGATTTGAGCAGAGCAGAAGCTTGTTGGAAGTGAAGATGATTCGGGGTGCAGATGTGGACTACGTTAACGCTTGCATCGCGGGACAACTCTTCCAGGGAAGAGTATGCGTGATCAAGTCCAAGGTTAGAACAAGCTTCCTTGGTCCTCTCCGGCGAACTGCCCAGCAAGCCTGCGACCGCAATGCCGCGACGGCGCAGCGCTTCAAGGTGAGCACGACCTACAAATCCCAATCCAATAATCGCAGCCTGCAGTTTCTTCATTTGTTACCTAAGGGCGAAGTCATCCAACCTCAACGTGCTGCGCTGCCGATCCGACCATGGCCAGCGCTCGCTCGATATCCGCAATCAGATCATCGACGTGCTCGATTCCCACTGACATCCGGACCAGCTGTTCAGTCACACCCATTTTATGTCGCTGCTCCGCTGAAATCATGGCGTGTGACGTAATCACTGGAATAGTTACGAGAGAATCAACACCGCCGAGACTTGGCGCGAGTGTGAACAGATGAAGAGATTCAGCAAACCGGCGCGCATCTTGTCCAGTTCCATCTACCTCAAAGCTGAGCATTCCGCCACCGCCGCGCATGACTTCCATCGCCAGCGCGCGTTGAGGATTACTTTTCGAAAAGGGATAATAAACGCGCCGGACCTTGGAATGTCCTGCCAGAAATTCCGCAATTCGCAGAGCGTTTTCGTTCTGCCTCTGCACTCGCACGGCCAGGGTTTTTATGCCGCGAAGCAGCAGCCACGCCGCGTGTGGATCCATAGTTCCGCCAAGAGTTGTACGGGTGTGATGGATGGTCTCGATCAGATCGCGTCTTCCGGCAATAATGCCGCAGATCAGGTCAGAGTGTCCGGCAAAATATTTCGTGCCCGAGTGCATGACCAGATCAATGCCGAATTCAGCAGGGCGTTGATTGATGGGCGTCGCAAAAGTGCTATCGACCATGGTGGTGATGCCATGCTGCTTTGCCAACGTAACAACCTTGGCGAGGTCAACGATTCGAAGCGTAGGATTCGTCGGAGACTCAAGGTGTATCAGTTTCGTATTGGATTTTATGGCACGGGCATGCTGATCGTATTCAGTCGTATCCACAAATGTTGTTTCGATGCCTAACTTTGGCAGCCACTGGCTCAGGAACTTGGTCGAACCTCCGTAGATATCTCGCTGGGCGACAATGTGATCGCCGCTCTTCAGTAAAGCGAAAATAGTTGTCGTGATTGCATTCATTCCGGAAGCGAAAAGGAGCGCCGCATCCGTTCCCTCGAGCTCGGCAATCGCACTCTCGGCAACTGTATGTGTCGGGTTGCCGTAACGCGTGTAGAACATGTCGGTCGAAGTAGCCCGCAGTTGCTCATCCATGTCGACTGCTTCGAAGGTAGCGGTTTGATAAATCGGCGTAGCAAGAGGGCCGTTCTTCTTGGCAAGATCAGTCCCTCCTCGCACAGCCTGGGTTTCCGGACGAAAGGCTCCTGAGCGGGTGACCTTGGGACGATGTTGATTACTCTTCATGATTTTTCGACGACCTTATCCTTAAGCTTTTGCGAGTACCGGATCAAGCGCCGGAACTTGCGATAACCATTCCACCGATCGCGGATGCCGTCCAGTCGTGAGGCGTTCGAAGGCATCCTGCATGGTTCGCGTGACTGGGCCGGTTTTTCCCGTGCCGATGACGCGAAAATCAATTTCACGTAATCCGACTACTTCCGCAGCGGTACCACAAACGAAAACCTCATCAGCAATATAGAGTTGATCGCGAGAGATCGGCTCCTCGACAACTTTATATCCAGCGTCTTCAGCTAGAGTGATGAGCGAATCGCGTGTGATTCCTTCGAGAATGGATCCGCGAGGGACGGTGTAAATGACATTCTTGCGAACGACAAAAATATTCTCGCCGGTACACTCCGCAACATATCCCTGCGGGTCGAGCATGATCGCTTCATCGAAGCCAGCGCGCTGAGATTCCGTCTTTGCAAGAATCGAGCCGACGTAGTTTCCCGAAACTTTTGCCTTAGTCATCATGATATTGGGATGCAGGCGGGTGAAAGACGAAATATTCGCGCGAATGCCAAGTTCTCTTGCGTCGGCGCCAAGAAATGCTGACCACTCCCAAACTGCAATCAGCAGCCGCGGCTTGCCACTGTCGACCACCATATTCATTGCGCCATCGAGATAGATCAGCGGCCGAATGTAGCACGATGAAAACTGATTTGCGGCAATGGTCTTGTGAATAGCATCGATCAGGCCATTGCGAGTGAAAGGGAGATCGCGAAATCCGACCACGCGGGCCGAGTCGAGCAGGCGGTCGACATGCTCCTCCAACCGGAAGACGGCCGGACCTTGCTCAGTGGAATAACAGCGGATACCTTCGAACACGCTGAATCCATAATGAAGTCCCGCGTTGATGAAGGGAACTACTCCTTCGGACGCATCTCTTAATTCGTTATCGATCCAAATATATTGCGCAGTTTTCGCCATGAGCCCTCAATTGTCCTAGACGGAACCAAATTCAGCTGATGCTCAAGAGTAACTTTCTCAAGCCAAGTGAGCAAGGGCGCAAGGTCTTCTGAAAATTGCGTCTGCCTTATAATTCAAGCCCTATGGACATGGGCCTAAAAAACAAAGTTGCAATTGTGGCGGCATCAAGCCAGGGAATTGGAAAGGCAACAGCAGAATCGTTCGCGGCGGAGGGTTGCCGGGTTGCGATGTGCGCACGCAACGCTGATGCGCTGAAATCAGCTGCGGAGCAAATCACGAAACAGCATGGTGTCGAAGTTTTCGCAGCAACCGTTTGACGTGACCGACGAAAAAGCGGTTCAGGAATTCGTAAAAGCGACAGTCGATAAGTTCGGCAGCGCCGACATCTGTGTGACGAATGCCGGTGGTCCTCCTGCTAAAGGATTTCTGGCGGCTAGTGTCGATGACTGGCGCAAAGCCATCGATCTGAATCTTCTGAGCACCGTGTACTTCGCTCGCGAAGTCATTCCGTCACATGCAGCGTAAGCGTTGGGGAAGGATTATTACCATCACCTCGATTACGACTAAGCAGCCGGTGCCCGATCTGGTGCTCTCGAATTCTGTGCGCGCCGGGGTTGTGGGACTGGTCAAGAGCTTGGCGAACGAATTCGGCAAAGACGGGATTTTGGTTAACAACGTCGGCCCGGGATTCACTGCCACCGATCGGCTGAAAGAGTTGGCAAAAAGCCGTTCAGCGGCTCAGGGCACAAGCGAAAAAGAAATTTTCGAGCGTTGGGCAGCGGACGCTGCTGTTAAGCGTTTGGGAGAACCAAGGGAAGTTGCCGACACGATTGTCTGGCTGGCTTCCGAACGGGCGTCTTACATTACCGGGCAGACAATTCTTGTCGACGGTGGCGCTTATAAAGGACTGTGACCAAGGGTTACTCAGCTTTCAAAATACCTGACTAATTGAGTTAGGTATTGAAAGACTCTGTTGCTTTCTAGTAACCTACTGCAACTCCAAAAACCACGGGGATTCTCGCGGGGAGAGGTGTTTCCTATGGAATATCGAATGCCCCATTCTGTCGATTTTCGAACAAACGTGAGCGTGGTACAGCACCGGCGGGCGCTCTTCTGTTGATGATCTGCTGTCGCTGATTCTGTGCAGTAGTTTCCAGCACGCAAAAACATTTTTGTTAAAAGATCTTAAGGGGAAGTGTATGCAAAAGTTATCTGGTGCATTGTGGATTGTTCTCGTAATTCCGATGCTGATTGGAGGAGCTCTGGCGCAGGGCGGCGCCACTGGGGCAATCGAAGGCACAGTGCAGGATCCGAGCGGAGCAGTGGTCGCGAATGCTGAAGTTCGTATCGTGGACCAGGGCACTGGAGTTCTTGCGCGCTCCGTGAAAACTGACGATGCGGGGTCGTTCAATGCTCCGCTGCTCACGGCTGGGACCTACTCCGTTTCGGTTACATCAGGCGGATTTGGCGAAGCAACATATAAGAATGTTGTAGTGCGGGTCACCGAGACCACTCGCATGAGCGCCAAATTGTCCCCGCAAGCCGTGCAGCAGGACATTCAAGTAGAAGCCCAAGTACAGACAGTTGAAACCTCCACTGCCACTACCGGACAGGCGATCGAAGCTAATACTATCCGGAATCTTCCGCTGGCAACGCAGAACTTTCAACAACTGCTCACATTGTCTACCGGAGCGCAAAGTGAACTGAATGCGTCGGCGCAACTGGGCCGCGGTAATGTGCGCATCGAAGTCAACGGGCAGCGCGAGGACAACAATAACTATTTGATCGAGGGCATCAGCGCGACCGATTACAACGTCGCCGAACTCACGACGACCCCACTGCCCAATGCAGATGTAATTCAGGAATTTAAAGTCCAAACATCGCTCTACGACGCCAGCCAAGGGCGAAACGGAGGCGGAAACATCAATGCGATCCTGAAGTCAGGTACCAGGAACTTTCACGGCGATGTCTATGAGTTCTTCCGCAATACGATCTTCGACGCCAATGACTATTTCCTTAAAGAAAGCCAGCTCAACAAATGGCGCGGCAAATCAGCGTCCAGTCATCCAGCAGAATATCTTTGGCGGGAGCTTCGGTGGTCCCATTGGCAAACAGGCCAAGCTAGGCTTCTTCTTTGTCAATTACCAGGGAACGCGACAGCGCAGCGGCGACTCGCCAGGGACGTTCATCAGTAACAACATCCCAATTCTGCCTCAGGACCGTTCGGCAGCGAACTTGGCTTCGACATTCAATCTCACCAGTATTGACCCAGTAGCACTTTCACTGCTCAACTTTAAGAGCAACCAGTTTGGAAATACGCCAGGTGGATTTCTTTATCCGACGATTGCGGGTACGCCTGGGTTAACAACTGTCAACGGTGTGACAACAGTGAATACGGGTCTGTTCAGCGTCAGCAAGCCGGGCACGTACACCGATGATCAGTTCACTGCGAACTGGGATCGTGAATTCCGCAACTCCAACGATAAAATTTCCGCGCGGTTCTTTTTCTCGAATTTTGAATCGATTTTGCCTTTCGGCGCAGGTGGACTGCAGGCTTCCCTAGGTGCGGCGGCGAGCCAGACAGATCTTAATTTTCCTTACGATCAGCCGGTGCATGACCGATTTTTCAGTGTTTCGGAGACTCATCTTTTCTCGCCAAACTTGATCAATGATTTCCGGTTCGGCTACATCCGAATTAACAACAGCGCGATCAATGTAAATCCTGTTACGGCCGGTGATTTGGGCATCGACCGGCCGACGAATAATCTGACTAATAGCATCTATAAGTTCACTTTGGAGAGTTCAAATTTTCAATTTGGCCCGACACCGCAGGCGAATCAATATCAGATGCAAAACAACTTTGATTTCGTGGAAACTTTGAGTTGGGTCAAGGGAGCGCACACGTTTAGATTTGGTGGAGAGTTTGCGCCGGTAAATCTGAATAAGCAGTTCCCACAAGTATTCAACGGGCAACTCTTCTTCACGAACACTCGGTTCCGTAACTGATTTCCAGAACTTCCTGGCAGGTACTCCACAATTCAGCTTTGGTGGAGGTGGCGTTTATAACCACCAATATCGCGAGAAGAATTACGCGGTCTTTGCTCAGGATGACTGGAAGGTTCGCCCAGATTTCACTGTGAACATCGGGCTTCGTACGGAGTTCCTTGGCGCATGGAAGGACAACAATTGTCACATCGGAAATGTTGACGCTAATCTGACGAACTCTGGAACGTTCCCTTACGTTTACCCGAGCTGCGTGAATAAATTGGGAGTCTCTGGACTTTCTGGCAATGCCGCCGGCTCCACGTTCGGAAACAGCGTTTCAACAGGGTTGGGTCCGCGGGTAGGCTTTGCGTGGGATATTTTAGGCCACCACAACACCACGTTACGCGGCGGGTACGGCATCTATTATGTTCGCGAAGATGTGGGGGCTGTCGACCAGTTGAGTTTCAATGCTCCATTCATTCCGATCGTTTTCTATCCACTGACTCAGGGCTTTACCATGTCGAATTTCTTTACGGGAACCCCGGCTACGAACCCAAATGCGTTACCGGCAGCGGGATCGCTTTCTCCCGCCTATCTTCCATGCCTGGCGCAGCTGACTGGTTTCCCGGGTGGCGACACAACGGGGCGGCGACATATGAAAGCGGTTGCACCGGACCCGGTACCGACACCACTCAGAACCTTTTTGTTCTTCAGGTTCCGCGTCATTTTGTCGTTCCCAGTACGCAGCAGTGGAATTTGACTCTCCAGCGTGAACTCGGCAGACAATGGGTGCTTGAAGTTGGCTATGTGGGAACAAAAGGAACGCATCTTCGTGAGACGCGAGATGCTATCCAATCGCAAGACGCGAGTCCCTCCCATCCGGTGGTTGTAAAAGACGTAAACGGCAACAGCTATAGCATCACAACCAACACGTTTTTCAATGCGATTGCGCGAACGCCGGCCCCAGGGTTGAATGGGTACTCGGGATATCAGCTGTTCGCCAATGACGCTTACTCGATTTATCACTCTCTTCAAACCACACTTTCTCGCCGCTGGGGACAAGGCTACTTTCAGGCTGCGTATACCTTCTCCAAGAATATCGACGCTACTTCAACGGGCAATACGGCTTTCAACACTGCCTACAACAGTGAAGCGACAATCAATTCTTCTCGTGGACTTTCAGACTTCGATCGTCCTCATCGTTTAAGCGTGAGCTATGTGTACGATCTGCCGATGTTCCAGCACGCGACCGGCGCAGTTCATACATTGCTCGGAGGATGGAGCGTGAGCGGAGTGACCACGTTTCAGAGCGGGACTCCATTTTCGGTATTTGACTCCGGTGCTGGTACCGCGTTTTTAGGTGCAGGAAGTGCGCCGTTCGTCGGAGCCAGCCTTGCGCCCGGAGCAACCGTTGCTGATGGTTTGAGTCATGGAAGTATTCACCAGAGACTCAATGGATATCTCAACGCTTCAGCATTTACGCTTGCGTCCTGTTGCTCTACTATCCCAGCGTCACGACCTGCGATCAGATCACCACTTTAACTTCTGCACCACTGGTTTCGGTGACCTTGGACGCAACATCTACCGCGGTCCATTTCAGCAGAACTGGGATGTTTCGCTAATCAAGAACTTCAAATTGACCGAACGGCAGGATCTACGGTTCACCGCTGATTTCTTTAACATTTGGAATCATGCCAACTTTGCGAATCCCGCGAACACTTACATTGAGGCGGGCAGTTCGTTCGGGCAAATCGTCAACACCGTGGGAACTCCGCGGCTCATCCAGTTCTCTTTGCGCTGGGCTTTCTAGCGGAGCTCGGCGATGACTGAAAAGGAAACTCAAAACGAAGTTCGTATTCCGCTGCTTGAGCGTGACATGCTCTCAGATGCCTCGCCTGAGCTTGCGGCTCTGTACGATGCTTTGCTGAAGCAGCGTGGTGTCGTACCCAATATGTTTAAAACCGTAGCCCACGTCCCGGGCTTAGCTATCGGATTCGCTGCGCTGCTTAAGCCTCTTCTGAGTGACGGTGCGCTGCCCGGCTGGTATAAAGAATTGGTGGCCACTCGCGTTTCCGCCTTACTCAAGTCAAGCTACGCAATCACGGCACACTCGCTCTCCGCAAAACAAAAAGGTGCGAACGGAGGAGCAGATCGCCGCGGCGCAATCCGATTTCGAAGCTGGCCCGTTTACCGAACAGCAGAAACTCGGATTTCGTTGCGCTGAGCGCATACATCGTTCTGCAAATGAGATTGACGATAATTTCTATGCCGAGCTGAAGACACTGTTCAGCAATCAGCAAATTGTCGAGCTAGATCGCTACAGCGTCGGTCTTCGAATTCTTTCCAAGGTTTGTCGATGCTCTGCGTATTCCCACAACTCCACCTCCGCAGCAGAACCCAAGGCAGGCTTAATGCGACCTATAGCTTCCCGCATTTCCAAGATGAGTGGTGAAGGCGCGCTTTCCGTCTTTGCCTACGCCAAGGAACTTGAACGGCAGGGCCGTTCCATTATTCACCTCGAGTTGGGGGAGCCCGATTTTCATCCTGCGGCGCCGGTCAATGAAGCTCTGAAAAGGGCTGTCGACGAAGGCAAGGACCGTTATTGTCCGGTAAACGGAGTTCCGGCGCTTAAAGAAGCGATTGCGGAATATCTCGGACGCACGCGTAACTTGAACATTTCGGCTAATAACATTGTGATCGCGCCGGGCTGCAAGATTGCGCTTTTCATGGCAATGATGGCGCTGATCGATCCCGGCGACGAAGTTTTGTATCCAGATCCAGGTTTTCCCGGATATTCCTCCATGACACCGGGACTGGGCGGCGTGGGCGTGCCGTTTGGGCTCTCGGAGAAGAATCAACTCCAGCCGGATCCCGACGAGATCGAATCAAAGATTACGCCGCGCACAAAACTCATTATCACTAATTCGCCGGGCAATCCGACGGGAACCGTTTATACCGATGAAGTGCAGCGCAGGATTGCGGAGCTGGCGGTAAAACATGATTTGATTGTGGTTTCGGATGAGATTTACGCTCGCATCATCTATGGCGAAAACTACATTTCGATGATGAGTTATCCCGGCATGGAGGAGCGCACGCTGATTATTGACGGCTTCTCCAAGAGCTTTGCCATGACGGGCTGGCGGCTCGGATACACGGTTGCTCCTGAACGATTTGTTCCCGCCTTGAATATGCTCGCGGTGAACAGTTATACCTGCGTCGCCGAGTTCTCGCAGTATGCCGCGATCGAAGCGCTTCGCGATACGCAAGGAGCGACGCCGAAGATGGTCGGCGAATTTGCGAAACGCCGGGAACAGTTTGTGCGCGAGCTGAATGGTGTCCCAGGATTTCGTTGTCTATGCTCCCGAAGGCGCGTTTTACGCCTGGGTGAATATCGAAGAAACGGGAACAAGCGCGGAAGAAGTTTGCCGCATTATGCTGGACGAAGCCGGTGTAGCAGCCATTCCCGGCGCGGCGTTTGGTCCGAGCGGCAAGAATTTTGTGCGCTTCTCGTTTGCGTCTTCGACGGCCACACTGCACGAGGCGGTGGAAAGAATTCTGAAAGTTGCGGGAGCCTGGCGGCCGGTCGCAGCCACTCGCTAATTCGCATTCTACTTTTACGCTGGAATTTTACGCTCCGAAGAGGAATTGATGACTCTGGTAAGGCGTTTAGGAATTCTGCTGCTTGTTTGTGTTCTTCCCACGCTTGCTCTGTGCCAAGCGCGACCGTTCCCCGGGACTGATGTCCAACAGATCTACCAACATCTTCTGCCCCAGATCGAGAAGATTCCTATCTTCGATCATCACGCACATCCGGGATTTCCTGATGATCGCCGACGTCGATGCCATGGCTGCGCCTCCCGGCAGCGCTGCGTTACGCGAACGCGACACGAATCCTGAGCTGGTGGCTGCCGCAAAGGCTCTTTTCGGATATCCCTATAGTGACCTCGCGCCTGAGCATGCGAAGTGGCTTATCGCCAAGAAGGCCGAGCTCAAGAAGAGCGAAGGCAATCAGTATTTCTCGCACATTCTCGACAAGCTCAACATCGAGCAAGGCGTTGCTAACCGAGCCATGATGGCCGATTATCTCGATCGCAATCGTTTCGTATGGGTCTTCTTCGCCGACTCGTTCATGTGGCCGTTCGACAACCAACGCGAGACTGCCCGGAATCCGGACGAGCAGGTCTATATCCCTCTTCAAGAAAAAATGCTGCACCGCTTCATGCAGCAGGAAAATGTAGGTAAGCTGCCCGCGAGTTTCGCCGACTACTTGGCCTTCGTGACGCGCACACTTGAGGACAATCAGAAGAACGGAGCCATTGCCGAAAAGTTCGAGGTTGCGTATTTCCGCTCGATGAAGTTCGGCGATCCCACACGCGAGCAGGCTGAAGATGTCTATACGAGATTTGTGAGCGGAGGCATTCCCAGTGAGCAGGAATACCGCACGTTCCAGGATTACATCTTCCGCTATCTCGTACGCGAGGGCGGGCGATTGCATTTGCCCGTCCACATTCATACGGCCGTGGGTATCGGCGACTACTTCAGTCTGACTGAAGGCAATATCCTGAATCTGGAGAACGTTCTTCGCGACCCGCGATATTCAAGCACAACGTTCGTGATGATCCACGGGGGGTATCCCTATGAACGCCAAGCCATATGGCTGGCCGCTGCGAAAAATGTATACCTCGATTCGTCGTTTATGGAAATCGCGATGTATCCGTCTGAATTCAAGCACACATTAAAGCAGTGGCTTGAAACCTTCCCTGATAAAATCACCTTTGGAACCGATTCTTTCCCCTATAACGAAACACTTGGTTCGGAGGAAAGTTATTGGCTCGGCGTGCAGTCGGCGCGTACCGCACTAGCGGCGGCATTGGCCGAGATGATTTCCGAAGGCGAAGTGAGCGAAGCTCAGGCGCTGCAGCTTGCTCATGGATATCTGCACGACAACGCAGTTGCTCTTTATCCGGGGAAGGTTCATTGAGTATGGCGGGACACGATAATCAGACAAACTCGAAAAGTTCAATAGCGCAGCAAAATACGATAGCGCCGCGGCCCGAGAAGGCTGAGCTGAAGCACATTCCATGGAGCTCGGTTCCGCTGGAGGATCTGAATCCGCTGATCCAGCGGCATTTTGTGGTGGGGCAGGACATTATGGTAGCTCGTGTTCTCATTAAAAAAGGCGGGATTGTGCCCGAGCACAGCCATCACAACGAACAGGTCACCTACATTCTCGAAGGCGCGCTAAAGTTCTGGATCGATGGCAAGGAAATTGTTGTAAACGCGGGCGAGGTGCTGACCATTCCACCAAACATGCCGCACAGGGCCGAGGCATTGGTTGATACCGTTGACCTGGATGTATTCAATCCGCCGCGAGCCGACTGGATCAATAAGACAGACCAATATCTCCGTCGAAAGTAGCGTCGATGCGACGGGGACGTGTCCGCCCGTCTGTTATTCTTTAACGTCGCTTTTAGGTTGTGATTCCGCACAACTTTCATTCGAATGACTGAACAAGCCATTTCCGTGTCGAAGTCCAAGCCAGCGGTGTCTGAGTTGCGCTGCATTGGTTGTGGCGTGACTGGTGGCACTCCCACGCGAACCTGCGTTGCTCGTCCTGCGGAGATTTGCTTGAGATCATCTATCCAGCATGGGAAACGGAAAATGGATTACGAGCCGCTGGTCTAACTGCGACTCAACTGAAAGCTCTTTGGTCGCAGCGAAAGACTTCGCGCCTCGCCATTGATCAGAGTGGCGTGTGGCGTTTCCGCGAAGTTCTTCCTTCACTTGGCGACTGTTGTGAACCGATCACTTTACGCGAGGGCAATACGCCTGTTTATGAGCTCCCGTCGTGCGCTCGCAAAGCGGGAATCTCGTTCCTGTACGCCAAGCATCAGGGTATGAATCCTACGGGGTCGTTTAAAGATACCGGCATGACCACGGCCGCATCGTTTGCCCGCCAACAAGGATTTCGCTGGGTAGCTTGTGCTTCGACTGGGAATACGTCGGCATCCATGGCAGCCTACGCTTCGCGCGGCGGTTTGCGGAGCCTTGTTCTGATTCCGGACGGCCAAATCTCATGGAGCAAGCTGGCGCAGTCGCTCGATTATGGCGCGATCACGTGCCAGCTCAAGACTGATTTTGATGGATGCATGCGGGTGTTGAACGAAGTCGTGCAGCGCTTGCCCGTTTATCTTTTGAATTCCGTAAATCCGTATCGCGTTGAAGGGCAAAAGACGCTCGCTATCGAACTACTCGAACAATTCGATTGGCAAGTGCCGGATCACGTTATCGTGCCGGGCGGAAACCTGGCGAATTCATCAGCAATCGGCAAAGCATTTCTTGAAATGAAGCAGCTCGGGTTCATTTCGGCATTGCCAAGAATTTCAATCATTCAAGCAGAGGGAGCGAATCCGCTGGTCAGAACGATTCGCGAGAACGGTGGCAAAAAGCTGATCCCCGTACACGCCGATACGATGGCCACGGCAATTCGAATTGGCAATCCTGCATCGTGGAAGAAAGCTCTGCGTATTCTGGAAGCAACGGGCGGAACGGTTGAGCAAGTGAGCGAGGTAGAAATCGCGTCCGCAAAAGCAGAGATCGGAGCAGAAGGGATTGGCTGCGAGCCGGCTTCAGCCGTGACACTCGCCGGACTGAAGAAGCTCACTAAGCAAGGGTTCGTGAAAGCGAACGAGACGGTGGTGCTGATTCTGACGGGACATCTATTGAAAGATCCGGACTTCACGTTGAAGTTTCATCGCGGAGATCTTTTCAAGGGAACGCCCTGCGAGAAAGAAGCAGAGACTCTCGTCCCATTGCAGAAGGAGCCACTTGTGCTGGAACCGACAGCAGATGCAGTGGTACAAGCTTTGCAGGCTGCCGAGAAAAAGTAGATGATCGCTACTGTTGCGTCCTAGTCGACGAAATTTAGAAGTTCCTGTTCAATAATGGCGAAATCTTCCAGAACACCGCAAGCTCTCGATCTCGACTTACCCGCAACTTCCGCGAATCTCGGACCAGCGTTTGATGCAGCCGCTCTTGCTCTCGATTTGTCCCTAAAACTTCGCGCACGTCCGGCCAAAAACTTTTCCATTACAGCTCGCGGCCGCAACGCCGACATTTGCGAAAAGCTTGAAAATAATCTGATCCTGACTACCTATCGGGAAGTATTGCAAGCCGAAGCCAAGGCGGCTCAGCCCTTGGCACTTCGGATCGAAAATCAAATCCCCATTGGCAAGGGATGTGGTTCATCCGCGGCTGCCCGGTTGTCTGGCATCGCCTTGGCAGTCCACTTTGGAAAACTAGGCTGGAATGATAGCCAGATAATCGGAGAAGCCTCGCGCCGTGAGCATCATCCCGACAACGCAGCTGCCTGCTGGATGGGCGGACTTGCGGTCGCTCGCATGTCGTCTGAAACCGAAGCGCAAGTCGCGTGCATCGCCCCGAAAGGCAAATGGCCACTGCTCTTGGCGCTGCCCGAAGGGGCGCTTTCGACTGAAAAAGCTCGGGCTGTTCTTCCAGAAAAGTACAGCCGAGCCGACGCTGTCACGAATATTCAGAATGCAATGTTGCTGCTGGCGGCTTTCGTCCAAAGGCGCCCCGACCTATTGTCTTCTGCGCTTGAAGATCGTATCCACCAGCCTTATCGCGCACCACTCTGTCCTTTGCTGCCGGCCTTGCAAAAATTCCCGCGTAATTTCGGAGTATTAGGCGCGGCGCTAAGCGGGGCAGGTCCATCCGTTCTGATATTCGTCGATCCAAAAGCGAATGCAACCCGAGTGAAGGCGAAAGTTCGAGACTTCCTACGGGCTCAAAAACTTTCTCCAGAATTGATTCTGACCAAGATAAGAGACGTTGGAGCTGTCAAAAACAGCGGCCGGAAAAGCCGGTAAGCGTGAGGGAGTAGTTAGTTTTCGGAATTTTCGGCTACCGTCGTCTTCGCAGAAATGTTCCGGAAGTATTGCTCAAAACTCAGATCAGGACGGCGGCTGAACTGAGCCGGATAAGAATCTAACGCCTTCAGAAAATTGCTGATTTCTCGCAGCGTCTCGCGTGAGGACGAAGCCCGAATCCCAGTTGGGCGTTTTGCACAGTTCTTTCTCTTCTTCACAATTATTCTCAAATCTTCGGGGACGAGCTTGGGGGGGAATTCAAGCCTAACGTGAATGTTGCCCGAGGTATATAGCACTCGCGTGCTACTACGTTTGCATAATAAAAAAGGACCGGAGATGAACCGGTCCTCTTGAGCACTTACCGCTATTAGCGGCTGGCGGGTGGAATGATGCTATTCATCCGCAGATATTCGACCATTTGCCCATAATGATCCATGGGATGAGCCAGGGCGAGACTCGCAAGCCCAAGTCGAGTGGTCGTTCCATCACCAAAAGGACTCTTGATTGGTTCTACCAAATTCTTTACGTTAATCGTGTTTACCGATTTCTGAAGATAGGCGAATGAATCATTCAAAAACTTGACGATTTCCGCCTTGGTCTTCACTGAATCAGGGCCATTCTCGCTGCCGATGTCCACTGGAGGTTTTTCTCCCAGGATGCCCGCAGCCAAGATGTAGTTCACGGCTGCCACATGTTTTATCTCTGAAGCGAATGTCCTCACGCCCTTAAATTCGCCATTGGTCGGAGCGAATGAATATTTGTCCTCGGGCATGGCCTCCGCCGCTGGAACAAATTCTTTTTCCAGATCCGCAATCGAGTGGTCATAGACTTGGGCAATAGTCTTATGTTCATCCGACTTTCCAGCCTGAGCCAACATGATGCTGCTACACGCAAAAATAATCAAAGCCCCAAACAGCCACTTCATCATCTTCATACCTTCTGCCTCCGATAGAGAATTTGAAACATTTTGTTTTGTGAATTCGTCGTGCCCTTTGTTGATCGAAGATTGCCGTCTTGAGAGGCGACTAGTCTCGAACAACCGAAGGTGAAAACTGCAGCTCACGAGACGTGAGCGGATAGCGTCTCACAGTAACTAAACCCGCGCCCAGCGCGACGGCGGAACCCAGCAAAGCCGCCGGAACTCCGAACCTATTCGCCAGAAATCCCCAAGCCGCGCTGCCGATTGCCATGCCACCCTGCAAAACCAGCAGATACATGGAGAGCGATCGAGCCCGCAGCCAAGATGGAGACATAGTTTGCGCCGCAACATTCAGACAGGCAAGAATGGCAATCCATGCTGTTCCGCTTGCGAAGAGTACCAGACTCAGCCAACCGAATGCTTGCACTCGTCCAGCAGCAAAAGTGCTCAGCGCGAACACAAGAATTGCAAACACCACCACGCCGTCCACGGAAAGTCGGCTACGGATGCGAGGCAAGGCGGCCGCTCCCGCGAGCGCGCCAAGCCCAAAAGATCCCAGTAGTAATCCATATCCACTTGCGCCATAGGGACTCGCCAGAATCGGAAGCAGGGCAAGCAGAGAACTGGCTGCCAAGCTAAAAGCCAACGTGCGAATCAAAACGCACCGAACTACGGGAGTTCCCCAGCCATAGCGAAGTCCGGTGCGAATCGCGTCCCGCACTCGTCCTGTTTCGACTCGTTCCAACGGCGCACGCTTCCAGCGATATAAAAAGAAAATCACTCCGAAGAACGACGCCGCATTCAGTAGAAAGGCAACTCCCGATCCAGCTGCTGCGATCACGAGTCCGCCCAGCGCTGGCCCAACAGCTCGGGCTACATTAAAGCCTACCGAATTTAAAGCCACCGCCGGAGCGTGACATTCTCCCGAAACCACTTCAGGAGTTATAGCTTGCCATGCCGGATCATTCATTACCGATCCCAATCCCAAAACAAACGTGAGCAGCAATAACATCCACGGCGTGACGTGATGAGTCAGGCTTAAAATTCCAAGTGCGCCCGCCGCCAGTACCATCCAGGCTTGCGTGATCAGCAGGAAACGTCGTCTATCAACCATGTCTGCCAGAGCGCCGGCCGGAAGAATCACCAGGAAAACCGGCAGCGTAGTCGCCGCCTGTACCAGACTCACCATCAGCGGGGACATGGTGAGCTGCGTCATCATCCAGCCTGCGCCCACGTTCTGCATCCACGTGCCTGTGTAAGAAATGACGGCAGCCACCCACAGCGAACGGAAGAGTGGTTCGCGCAGGGGAGCCCATGCCGAGCGATCGGGATGCTGCGACGGTTTTCTCGGTAAGACAGTATTGAATGAATCCGCCATATTAACTGCTACTAACTTCTGCCGCTGGAACGGAAGCTGCGTTTCCAAATGGCCACTCGCGATTGCGCCAGCTCCGGGCCATAAAGATAATTATTCCAGTTAAGACTATAACCAGCGCATAACGAATCTGTGCCAGCGAGTTGACGCGATATACCAATATGAAAAGAAATCCAAGAATCGCAATCAGCGCTGGCAATGGATAGAGCCACATGCGAAAGGGACGAGGCAAATCAGGCCGCCGGATCCGCAGAACGATCAGTCCAATCGCTTGCATCAGAAATTGCAGAGTAATGCGGATCACCACGAGCGCAGCGATTACATCCGCCAACGAGAAGAAGCAAAACAACATCGCGGTTCCGCCAAGTGCGAGCAAAGAAACATATGGAAAGCGGTGTTGCGGATGTATGCGGGCGAAGGCCTTGAAATAATTTCCATCGAGAGCCGCAGCATAAGGAACGCGCGAGTATCCCAGCAGCAGTGAAAACACCGATGCGAAGGCTGCCCACATCACCAACCCGGTCACGAGTTTGGCCGCCCATGCGCCGTAAACCCTCGCCATAAAAATCGAAATTACATACAAGCCGCGGTTCGATTGTCCCGATCCTGTGATTTCCTGCCATGGAACTACGCCCAGAATGCAGATGTTCATCACCACATATAGACAGGCTACGATCAGAATAGATAGCAAAAGTGCTCGGGGAATTGTCTTCTCCGGATCTTTTACCTCATCGCCAAGAAAACTGACATTGTAATAGCCCCAATAGTCATAGGTTGCGATGAGCATAGCTGACCCGAGCCCAAGAAAAAATCCATGAGAGAAGTGAAACGCTCCGGGTGGAAAGCTAAACGCGCTGCTGGCATTGAAAGTGCGTTAATCCCGCGAAAATGATCCAGCCGATCGTTCCCATTACCCCGAGCCAAAGCAGCTTCGACATCCAACCGATGCTGGTGATTTTGCGATACAGAAGTATTACGACAAACAGCACTACCCCGATTGCGAGAAACGTGGCTCCCGAAATAATCCAGCGCACATGCATGGTTCCGAGCAGAGGGATTTGCAGGCTCCAGTTGCGCGCTATAAATTCACTTTCGAGTCGCGGCCACAAATAGGACGCATATCCCGCGAGTCCAATTGAACCAGATGCGATCGAGAGCGGTGCGCTGAATGAGAGCTGCCAGATGAAGAGAAAAGAAATCAGTCGTCCGAGGCGATGCGGCCCATAAATCTCGCGCAAATAACGATAAGATCCCCCAGAGCCGGGCATTGCCGCACCCAATTCCGCCCACACCAGACCGTCGCACACGGCGAAAACAGCTCCCACGATCCACCCGAGCATGGCTTGCGGGCCGCCCATAGCGCTCAAGATCAGGGGGATCGTGATGAATGGTCCCACCCCGATCATGTCAATCATGTTGAGAGCAGTGGCACTACCCAATCCGATTCCGCGTATGAGCCGCGGCCCAGTCTCCCCGTCGGATTGGATTGAAGGTTGCACTGCGTTGTGAGTTCCCTGACCGTGCGGCCAGGAGCACCGCCGGTTAATTACTTTTCGTGCCCAGCGCTTAGTAGATTGACATAGAGTCGAATCGCTCCTGGAACTCCAGCGGGAACTGCCTGAAAAAAGCGTATCCAGTGTAGATGTAAATTCCTTTGCCATACTGAGCCTGCAGCAATCCACCTTTTTGCGGAGCGTCTCCCGGATCGTGAGACGCTAAAAGAGACTTGAAGTGATCGTCCCATTGATCCATGAAATAAAGTCCGCGCTCTTGTACCCAGCCGTCAAAATCGTGCTGCGTGATTTGATTTGGAAAATGAAAGACTCCATCTTCAGGGGCGAGAATGTCGACAGGAGCTTCTTCCACCGAAACCCGAGCCCGGCTGAGCTGTGCTGAATAAGGCGTGAGATGTTCGCTGTTAAAGTCTCCCACTCCGGCGTTGTACTGCACCACCAGCGTTCCCCCGGCTGAAACGTAGTCCAGCAGGTGTTTGTTGTTGGTAACCAGATCTTTCTTCGTGTCGTAAGCGCGAATGCCAAGAACGATGGTGCTGTATTGTTGAAGGTTATCGCTCGCGAGTTTATCGGAAGAGAGAAGAGTGACGTTCATTCCAATCTGTTTCAGCACTGTAGGAATGTTATCGCCCGCGCCCATGACGTAGCCGACTTTCAGATTTTTGGAGACCTTGACGTCCACAATGCTCACGCGTTGGGTTGCGGGCTGATAGTAGTAGAAGCGAATTCAGATCATCTCGCGTCACCAGCGAATAGCCTTCGCTGTAAGTTTTCTCTCCAGCATCGAATACCGCAAGGACCTTCGCTTGTCCTTCATTCAAACTTCCGGGAAGAACTTTGAACTCCGAGTCTTTCTCTTCACCACGCTGGGCAAATTCTACGGGAAGACTACTAGGTTCCACACGCCACCCCGCGGGCACTTCGAGGTGAAGAACTCCGTTGCTTGCTCCCGGAGCATTGTTCTTCACGGCAACGCGGACCGTTGTTGCTGAACCGTTCTGCACCGGAATTACTTGCGCGCCTGGTTCGAGCATGACCGAGAACGCCGGCGCTACCATCAAAGGTCGTTTTTGTTGCACACCTTTGTCGTCCACAAAAGGTGTGACTACCGGAACCGAGATTTTGCCTTGCGAACCCCCATTCTCGTTCGCAATCGTGTAGTCGATTTGGGCCGTGAACGGAGGAGGAGAAAAGGGAAGTGTGGCATCGCGCGGATTGTCGATTGTATATACGCTGTCGGTCTCGGGATTGTCGCGATGCCAGTAAGGCCGCGTGTACTCAGCGTCCAAAGGAACGTGTAATTCGAAATTGGTAGAATAGTCCTGCCCAGGTTGAAGTGATTTACTATCTCCGCCGCCACCGACCACCGGGTGATCATTCTCGTTCAAAGAAATATTGTCGACATGCAACGCATATTTCGAGCCGTTGCGTATCGTCACTACCACGCCCACTCTCTGTCCCGGAGAAACCGTCGTGAAAGCGTCCTGCTCGTGCGGCAATGCCGTTTCGGGTCCCGTGGGCGGAGTTACGCTTGCAGCAATTGAGACATTCAGCGACAAATTCAGTGCAGTTGTGGCCTGTTTCTTTTTGTCGGCAAGTACTTCCAGCAAGTCGCCCTTTGCGGAGTCACTCAGTTCGCTTTTCGCCAATCGCTCAGTCGCCGAATCCAAATCACGCAGTGTCTCAAAGAGCGGCCCAGCGGCACCCGCCGGGTCTTTATCAGCGCTCTTGCGCGCTTCGGTGATTTGAGCAGCAATCTTGGTCAGCTCGGGCCAAAGCCAAGGAACACTTTTTTCGTCCGCTCCAAGCCGTGTAGCCAGTCCTGGTAAGCTCGTATCGATGCCTTCGAAGAAGTCTTTCTCATGTCCATCCTTACCAGCGTTCGAAGAATCACTGCTCGCAGGCAGAACCGAATCCACTAGCTTGTAATAAGTAAAGCGATCGCCCGGTTCTACCGACCAACTTCCGGCTCCCTGCGAGAGTTGGTGCTTCAGACCTTTCATCGCAA
The DNA here is from genome assembly GCA_963791575.1 of Terriglobia bacterium. Taxonomy (GTDB): domain Bacteria; phylum Acidobacteriota; class Terriglobia; order Terriglobales; family Acidobacteriaceae; genus JAOAPG01. Next base: position 106,052 of record CAWBSY010000002.1, read on the forward strand.
ACTCGACGTAAGACATTCCTAAAAGCGGATCAACCACTCCCGTATTGAGTTTGACGGTGTAGTTTTCCGCTGGACACGTGCTCGCCGCAAATCCGCAAACGTTCCCGATGTAAAGTTTCTTGGCTTGCCAAGGTTGCAAGCGCTCTTTTATCTGCTCGGGAAACCGACTTGGATCCGCCGCTGCCCGGAATGCTTCACGGGACAGAATTGACGATGCTTGATGATGCCCGTGGCCATCCCGGTCTGTACCGGAAAAGCGCGCCACAATCACGTCTGGACGAAATTTGCGAATAACTCGAACCATGTCGCCGAGTGCGATGTCGTGTCCTTGCCACTTCTGAAACGTTTCTTCAGGATTTTTCGAGAACCCGAAATCCGCAACCCGTGTAAATCGTTGTTCAACGCCGTAATAACGATCGGCAGCTGTAAGCTCTAAGGTTCGCAGCACACCGAGTACATCGAATAAATTGCTGCCGACCTTATTTTGTCCGCCTTCGCCGCGATTCAGTGTGAGCAGAGTGACGTCAGCGCCCTTGCCACGAGACTCCAAGGTCAGCATTCCGCCGTCTTCATCATCGGGATGAGCATCGGTATGCAGTAAGCGGGCGGTAGTCTGAAAGCGCCGAAGCATCTCCTGAAGGCCGACAGCGCCAGTATCCTGCGGAAGGGGATCGACGGCACTCACAACCCCTGCGCCTGCGATCGGAGCCCCTATTTGCACGCAAAAGGCAGCGCAAGAAAGAAGCGCAATTAAAATCAACGGCGCAATCTGAAAAGAAATGTGACGCGACAAGCGTGTGCGCCAAGAAACAAGTCCAGCAGTTCTCATAGGGATGGGATGGAGATTCTCACCAATCGGAAGCAAAAGTTTTGGCCCGAAGCCTTTCTACAGATATTTATTATTATGATGTGCGGTAATGTTAGGTTGCAGCAACAATAAGGTCAACTTGGACGTTGACATATGCAGGATAGCGAAGGGGCTCGGCCCTCAAAAGGAACAGGTGGCGGCTCCCGTTTAAGTATCTAACCGAGATCTACCGAGAATATGAAATTTCCGCATCCGAAATTGCGACAGTCACTCCTCTTTATTGCGGCATTCTCGATCTTCTATGCTCAAACTGTCCTCGCCGAAAGTCACACGGTACAAGGGGCTTTCGCTACAGGACACTATCGCAACCTATTCGCCGAGGCTGGGCACTCGGAAAAAGAAATTTCCCAGAAAATTGACTCGACCTTTCAGCAACTGTTCCACGGTGATCCAGAGGCGCAATCTCTAGTATTTTCAGCCGGCAAAAATGCTAATGGACCTCTCGCTTATCTCACTGACTGGAACAATCACGACGTCCGTACCGAAGGTATGTCGTATGGCATGATGATCGCCGTCCAGCTCAATAAAAAAGCAGAGTTCGATGCTTTATGGAATTGGGCGAAGACCTACATGTATATCAGCGATCCCAATCATCCCTCTTACGGTTATTTTTCTTGGTCATGCAAGACGGATGGAACGGCGAACGAAGAAACTCCAGCTCCGGACGGCGAAGAATATTTCGTCATGTCGTTGTATTTCGCCGCGGGACGCTGGGGAAACGGCACAGGAATCTATGACTATAAGCCCCAGGCCGACGAACTGCTAACGACGATGCGGCATCGTGCTGAGAAGACCGGACCGACAAAGTTTGGTCCGCGCACGGTTGCTGCTGAAGTGAATGAAAAGTTCAAGATGATTCGCTTCGTTCCGGTGATCAATCCAGGCGATTTTACTGATCCTTCATACCATCTTCCGGCGTTCTACGAACTGTGGGCGCTCTGGGGACCACCGGCTGATCGTGCCTTCTGGAGAGATGCTGCGACTGCTAGCCGAGCTTTCTTTGTGAAAGCTACTAATCCGAAAACCGGACTCGCCCCGGCATACGCCAATTTCGACGGCACACCGCGCTCCACGAAGTTTTCGCAATCGGCAATCTTCGGTTACGATTCCTGGCGTACCGCCAGCAACTGGTCGGTCGATTGGTCCTGGTGGAGGAAAGCCCCTCAGGAGCAGCAACTAAGCGACCGCATTCAGAACTTTTTTCGCTTGCAAGGATTGGCTACGTACGGCGATCTGTATACCCTCGACGGTAAACAACTGCAGGCCAATCACTCAACAGGTTTGGTGGCGACAAATGCGGTGGCCAGTCTTGCTGCGGCAAATCCACGTGCGGAAGATTTTGTGAAAGCCCTCTGGGATGCGCCAATACCTTCAGGGCAACAGCGTTACTACGACGGGATGCTGTATTTGCTGAGCATGCTGCATTGCAGCGGTCGGTTCCGCATTTGGAGCCCACGATAGTTGTTGCTGTCTTCTTGGATCGAATAGATCGAATTGGTCGCCATTCCGTTTCCTCAACGATGAAAACCGAACATCTTCTTGAAGATGGTTTACCATAAATATGCACGCTCATCATGAAGCTAGTTGACTGGAAACTGCTGGTTCGCCGTCCCTCATTCGTAATCGCAAGTCTATCAATAGTCGCTCTGTTGGCATTCCTTTTCGTAACGCGATTAGTGCATCGTTTTGGCGAACAGCAGAAGGCTCTCGCGCGGCGAATGTTTGCTCAAGGCCAATTGGAGCAAAAATCCGGGCGACCGGAGCAGGCTATCGAAGACTTTCGCGTCGCGCTCAGTTACGACCGTGAGAACTTCCCTTATCAGCTGAATCTCGCTAGGGCGCTACGGGACAACAACCAGCCACAGGAAGCCAGGACTTATCTGCTGAATCTCTGGGCGCGCACTCCGGATGATGGCGCTGTGAATCTGGCTCTCGCCAGGCTCGCAGCGCGGCAAGGGCAAGTAGAAGATGCGATCCACTACTACCATAACGCTGCGTATGGCCGATGGGATTCCGACGCGGATACCAAACGCCGCAACGCTCAATTTGAATTAGTTGATTTCCTGCTCAATCAAAACGCAATTCCACAGGCGCAGGCCGAACTGCTTAATCTTTCGGCAACTCTGCCGACGGATGAAGATCTTCGTTTGCGTTTAGCCCAACTGTTTGCCCGGGCACAAGACTACGAGCATGCGTTGGCAGAGTATCGTCTCGTCTTATCGCATCATCGCGACAACCCATTGGCCCTGATCGGTGCCGGAGAAGCCGCATTTCACCTCGGACGTTACCGCACCGCCGAAGAATATTTGGCGAGCGCTTTGAAGATCGATTCCAAAATCAGCCCTGAAGCCGTTCCAGAAGATGAACAGGTCCGACAATTGCACGAAACCAGCAATATGGTTTTGCAATCGGATCCTTACGATCGCAGGCTTCCCCCCAAAGAGCGGAGCCGCCGAATCCACAATGCATTCAACGCGGCTGGTGCACGCCTCGAGAGTTGTGCTGCGAGTCATGGAATCGATGTAAGCCTGGCGCCAACGACATCCAACACACCAGCGACTTCGACTCCCACCAATGCCAGTACAGATCTTTCTACACTCAAGAAACAGTGGAGTGAAATGAAACCAAAGGTAGCGCGTCCTAACGCATCTCAGGAATCCGACGTGTTAGACGCCGCAATGGATCTCGTCTTCCAAATTGAGCAGCAAACTCAGAAGCAGTGCGGACAGGGAAGTGGAATGGATCAAGCCCTGTTGCTACTGGCTCAAAATCGAGCCGGAGTAGATCGATGAGCGATCTGTCCGCCGAGGTCGAAGGAGCTGAGGCGTCGGGCACGAGTACCTCTACACTTGTGCCTCGCCGTTTTTTTCTGAGCAGTGGCTTTCGTGAAGAACGTTTTTTTCTAATATTGTCGGTTTTTATCGGCTTATTTTCCGGCTTGGCCGTAGTCTGCTTCCGTCTAGCAATCGATTGGAGCCGTATCTGGCTGCTTGGTCCGGCTCCCGCTCCGCACAGCCTCCGCGTTCTTTTCACTCCGGCGTTGGTGAGCCTGCTTATCGCGGCAATCGTCATCCATATATTCCCGCTGGCACGTGGCAGTGGAGTCAATCAGACTAAGGCCGCACTTTATATCTTCAACGGCTATATTCCATTCCGCACTGCAGTAGGAAAATTCATCACTGCCGCGCTCGCGATTGGTGCTGGACACTCGCTTGGTCCGGAAGATCCGTCCTTGCAAATCGGCGCGAGTCTGGCGTCCGCTTTAGGTCGGCGTCTGGAACTTTCTCGCGAGAAATTGCGCCTGCTCGCTCCGGTGGGTGCCGCAGCAGGATTGGCCGCCGCCTTCAACGCTCCGATCTCCGCCGTGCTATTCGTTATAGAGGAAGTCATAGGCCGCTGGAGTGCCGGCATCCTCGGTTCAGTAGTGCTCTCCGCGATTTCCAGCGTTGTGGTAGTTCGCTGGTTCCTCGGCGCTGAGCCGCTGTTTCGGATCCCGCCGATAACAACGGTGAAACCGGTGGAGTTGTTCGCCTACGCCGTGCTCGGATTGGTAGGAGGACTCGCTGCGGTTATTTTCGCGAAGCTAATCGCATTCTTCCGACCCCGGCTGCGCGCCCTTCCGAAGTGGACGCAATATTTCCAATCCTCCATCGCCGGATTAATCATTGGACTTATCGGATATCTTGGCGCTCCTCAAATCATGGGAGCAGGCTACGAATACATGGACCAGGCCATGCACGACCAGTTCACCTGGCAGCTAATGGCGATTTTTGCCGGCCTGAAAATTATCGCCACAACACTTTCTTTCGTGACCGGAACGCCGGGAGGAATGTTCGCTCCAGCCCTGTTTGTAGGAGCCATGCTTGGAGGCGCGGTCGGCGGCGTGCAACATCATTTCTACCCGCATCTCGCCGGGTCCACCGGAACTTACGCGCTGGTCGGCATGGGAGTGCTTTTTGCAGGCTTTCTGCGTGCGCCGATGACCTCGGTCTTCATGGTGCTCGAAGTCAGCGGAAATTATTCCATCATCGTTCCTGTGATCATTGCGAATACTTTCGCTTATCTGATCTCTCGAACTCTTGAACCTACGCCGATTTTTGATCTCTTATCCCGCCAGGACGGTCTCGATCTACCTTCGATGGAGGAGCAAAGAGAAGAGAGTATTTTGCGGGTCGAAGATGCTATGCAGATTCCCACCGGGCCAGTGCTCAATTCCGAAGAGACCGTGCATCAGGCAAATTTGCGAGCAGAGCAGTCAGAACGGAATATTTTCCTGGTTCGTCTGAATCCTAGCGGATGGAGCAGCGTGACGCGTGAACTGCTCGCAACGCTTGACAGCGAAGGTAAAGGTGAGCAGAGTCTTGGTTCGGCATTGCCAACTGCGCGTCTGCCTTATTTGCATCCCGATTACCCACTGGAGATGGCGCTACGCTATGTGTATCAAACACCGTTGGTGCCAGTAGTGAGTCGCGCGGACTTCCACAAACTGGAAGGGCTAATCTCGAGCGAAGCGGTTTTGAATAAATATAGGGTAGTGAGTCGAGAAGAAACCTAAAGGATTCATTTCGGAAATACGAAATGCTATGACGCTTCGGCGGGAAGCAGATTAATCTGGCGCTGCGACCTCATCAACGCATAATAAGCGACGAAAGAAACGACAAAGCCCACGAACCACGAGTAATCATACAGCGGGCGCAATGGCGGATTTACCAGTCCCACCAACGCAGTACCTGCACCGAGTAAAAGCGCAAAGATGGCACGCCAGTTGAAACCTTTGGAATACTCGTAAATTCCTCCGCGCAGATATAAGTCTTCAATCTGAAGTGTGCGCTTCCGCACAACGAAGTAATCGCAGATCATGATTCCGGCGACAGGCCCGAGGAATGCGGCGTAGCCGCCCAGCCATCCTAGAATAAAAGTGTTGTAGTCAGCGAGAAGTTTCCATGGCATCAGGATAATTCCCATGAAGCACGTGATAATGCCTCCGGTGCGGAAGCTGATTTTTCGTGGCCACAGGTTGGAAAAGTCGTTGGCTGGAGACACGACATTTGCGCCGATATTGACGTTCAAAGTAGCCAACAATATTGCAAACAACGAAATAACGACAGCTACTGGAGAATGAAATCGGCTGAGCAACTGCACCGGGTCCCAAATTGCTGTTCCATAGATCACCACGGTCGCGGATGTTACTGCGATTCCAATAAAAGCATAGAGGGTCATCGTGGTAGGCAACGCAAGCGCCTGTCCAATGGCCTGCTCCCGTTGATTCCGAGCGAATCGCGAAAAGTCAGGAATGTTCAACGAGACGGTCGCCCAGAATCCGACCGTGCCATTCAGAGCAGGAATAAGAAACTTCAAAAAATCAGGGAAGGTACGGAATCGCGAGGGTACTGAGAGCATGGGACCGAAACCACCGGCTGTGCGGTATGCCCATCCCAAAAGCAGCAGACCTACTCCGAGCAGCACTGGCGCGCTAATCCCTTGTAGCACGCGAATGTATTCGATGCCTTTGAGTATCACGGCAAGATTGATTAACCAAAACAGCAAGAAGCAAATGGCTGTGCCGTGTGGAACGTTTTTCCATCTCGGAGTGAGCGTTGCCAGCAACGTGCTGACAGCTTCGCCGCCGATCCAGGTTTGAATGCCGAACCATCCACACGCTACCAATGCGCGTAATACCGCTGCAACATTGGCTCCCAATACTCCGAAGGATGCACGAGCTAAAACCGGGAACGGTATTCCATATTTCGCGCCTGGATGCGAATTCAGCAGCATCGGCCCCAGCACAATCAAGTTGCCTATAAAGATAGTCAGCACCGCCTGTTTCCAGTTCATTCCGCCTTGGATCAGGCTGGCGGCAAGCATGTACGTCAGAATGTTGACGGACATGGAAATCCACAAAGCCGCGAAGTTGTAGGTTCCCCAGTGGCGCCGTTCGGGTGAAGCAGGCGCAAGGTCAGGGTTATACAGCGGACTGGATTCGATTCGAGATATTACGTGAACCGGGCTTTGTATCATTGGTCGAAATCTCTTCAGATTGGGTACGGCGTTTTAGTCCGCCGCCTTCGCCATGCCCGTCTGTGCTGTGATAGGACCGTAGCTGTCGGGACGCCGATCACGGAAGAACTGCCAGACTCTGCGAACTTCGGTGATCGTTTCAAGATCAAGATCCGCTACCAACAATTCGTCTTTATCGCGACTAGCTTGAGCCACAATTTTCCCTCGCGGATCGCAGAAGTAGCTTTTCCCATAAAACTCGCCGATGCTCCACGGCTTTTCGGTGCCCACGCGATTGATCGCGCCAACGAAGTATCCATTTGCCACCGCATGCGCCGGCTGTTCTAACTCCCAGAGATATTCGGACAATCCAGCCACAGTTGCCGAAGGATTAAATACGATCTCTGCGCCATTCAAACCCAGAATGCGTGCGCCCTCTGGAAAGTGGCGATCGTAACAGATATAGACTCCAACCCGAGCGTACTTGGTCTCAAAGACCGGGTAGCCCAAATCGCCGGGAGTGAAGTAGAACTTTTCCCAGAATCCGGGATGGCAGTGCGGTATGTGATGCTTGCGATACTTGCCCAGATATTTTCCATCAGCGTCGATTACCGCTGCAGTATTGAAATAAACTCCCGGCATTTGCTCTTCGTAAACCGGAACCACGATGACCATGCGATGTTTGGCAGCAATCTTTTGCATAAACCGCGTGGTCGGGCCGTCGGGGACGCGCTCTGTCATTTCGTACCATCGCGCATTTTGTTCCGCGCAGAAATACGGACCGTAGAAAAGTTCCTGCAAGCAGAGGATTTGAGTTTTTTTCTTAGCGGCTTGCTCAATGAACTTCAGATGCTTGTCGATCATCGCCTTCTTGATCTGCTCAAGCGGGCGCTCTGGACTCAGAGCATTGCTGGTTTGGATCAGGGCGGAACGAACAATCCGGGCCATACTTCCCTCCGAGGAAGGCAACTATAGCAGAAAGTTTTCGGAGAATGTTTCTCGACCGGCCACCGTCGCCTTTCCAAACAGGATTCGCGATCTTTTCCGACTTTGCTACTCAAGATGCGCTGCCTACCTCACTGATTTATGATGTTTGTCTGTCGGCATTGATACCCAGTTCACTGAAGCGAGGCCCTGAATGACCACTCCGGCAATTCCCGTTGAGACCGAGCGTCTTACGGGTGAAGAGATCAACCGTAAACAGAGGGAATACATTTTCCCTTCGGTCACGAACTATTATGCCGACCCGGTGCCGATGGATCACGGTCTGATGCAGCATGTCTGGGACGTAGATGGCAACAAGTATTTGGATTTCTTCGGCGGTATCGTTACCGTCAGCGTGGGCCATTGCAACCCCCGCGTGACCTCGCGCACCAAGGCGCAGATTGATCGCCTGCAGCACGTTTCGACCTGCTTCCCGACAGAGCCAATGGTTAGTCTTGCCGAGAAGCTGGCCCAGATTACACCCGGCACGCTGAAAAAATCGTATTTCACAAACAGCGGTACGGAAGCGAATGAGACAGCGATTCAGTCCGCTCGCATGCACACCGGCAACTTCGAGGTGGTGGCTTTGCGGCATGGATATCATGGCCGGTCGTCACTCACGCGTGGACTGACGGGCATGGACATTTGGCGTAAGGCAACCATCGAGGTCGGCATTGTTCATGCCATGAATCCTTATTGCTACCGCTGTCCATTTGGGTTGAAGTATCCGGATTGCGGAGTCGCTTGTGCGAAGGACATCGAGAACGTGATTCAGTTCTCAACCTCAGGGCGCATTGCTGCATTCATCGCGGAGCCCATTCAAGGTGTTGGAGGCTTTATTACTCCTCCAAAGGAATATTTCAAGATCGCTTTTAATATCGTGAAGCAATATGGCGGAGATTTTATTTCCGACGAAGTTCAGACAGCCTGGGGACGCACCGGCCGCAAATGGTTTGGCATCGAGCACTGGGAAGTTGAGCCGGACATGATTACGGCAGCAAAGGGATTGGGGAATGGCGTTCCAATCGGGCTCACAATAGCGACGCCTGAAATTGCGGATTCCTTTCAAGGATTGACTATTTCGACCTTCGGAGGAAACCCGGTCACCAGTGTCACGGCGAAAGCTGTGATCGATGTGATCGAAGAAGATGATTTGCGAACTAACGCCGCGGTAGTCGGTGGATATTTCAGGCAAAAACTGGAAGAACTGCAAGAGAAATATCCATTGATTGGCGACGTACGTGGCATGGGTTTAATGCAAGCGTTGGAGCTTGTTGAGGATCGCGCGACGAAGAAGCCGGCCGCTGTCGCCATGAATGCCATGATGGAAGAGACACGAAAACGTGGATTGCTAATCGGCAAAGGCGGATTTTATGGAAACGTTATCCGCATGTCGCCGCCGTTGAATATCTCTAAAACCGACGTCGATGATGCGACCAAGACTCTAGATGAAAGTTTCGCGGCTGTTACCGAAAGAAGCTGAGTCCCGACATCCAAGGCCGAAAGACCGGAGCGGCCACATTTAGGCTTGGATCCGCCTAGTCGTGATCGCCGCAGTCGCTGTGTCTACGCGGATGGCTAAAGCCTTGCGTGCTTCTCAACATCGTGAGACTCGGGTTAAACTTAAATGATGGAAATTACCGTCTACTCGTCTGCTTGGTGTCCCGACTGCCGCGTTGCCAAGCGCTTTTTGCAGCAGCACAATCTTCCTTTCACGGAGATCGACATCGAGAACACTCCCGGTGCCGCCGAAGAGGTGATCAAACGCACCGGCAAACGAGCTATCCCACAGTTCGTGATCAATGGAGAGTGGGTACAGCCTTACCGCCCCGGAGAAGGTTTTTTGTACGAAGAAATGTCTGAACGGCTCGGAATTCAAGAATTGTGACTATGAGAGTTCCGAACATGCAGGATTTCGGCCAGTCTCCCTAGAAAAATTGTCATAAGCCACCCGTTTCGATCCGCCCGTACATCGTCTTTCGTACCGTAGGAAACTAACTCGCCAAGCCGCACCATAGAAGATCACCAGCTTGTCTACTCGCTGTGGGATCTCCCTTCTTCCCAGCTGTGAGATGCGTGTAATTTATGGGCGAAGACCATCCGCAAATCGGAGAAGAACCAGTTTGCACTTTCTGGCCAAGGGTGATCCAGGGCGCGTTAGTCGGATTCTTTTTCGTGACTCTGGGCTTCATCGCTCACTACTATTACGCCGCACAACCCATCGATGACTTGCAAACGCAAGTGCAGGAGTTATCCCATCAAGTTAAGCAACTCAAGCAAGAGCAGGCCATGCCAGCCATGGTCCTCAATCGTTACCGCAATTCGATCTGCTACATCTTTGGTATTTATCAGGTAGGATTTCCTGGACGCGAGCCCTCGTTTCGAGCGCGCATTTCGGGCAGCGGTTTTGTTGTGCAAGGCGCACTTGTGGCAACGAACCGCCACGTAGCGGAACCCTGGTACGGGGACGCGGAAGCAACCACACTGATCAACAAGGGAGCCAAGCCAAAGCTCGAGAAATTGATTGCCTTCTTTCCAGGGCTTTCAACGCCCGTGAACATCGCTCCTCTGGAATTATCCGTTCAGGGAGACTTAGCTATAGTCCAGATCGAAGGCTCTAAGGCAGCGCAGATCGAAGCCTTGCCCTTGGCTGATCAAACGCCTCCTCCGGGCGAGTTGGTAGCGGTGATCGGATATCCAATGGGAATTCTCGGGATGGTAGCAAAGTCGCCTCAAGCAGTATATGAGCGGCTCGCCTTCCGGCACGATGATCAGGGTTCAGCGAATGAACTCGCCGCTCTCTCGCTTATTCGGCCCTCGGCGACTTATGGGCATTTGGGGGATGTAGTGGGGGATAAGCTGATCTATGATGCGCCGACAGCCCACGGAGGCAGCGGCGGTCCAGTGTTCAATTCACAAGGCCAGGTGATCGGAATCAACGAAGCCTATATCGATGGTTTCTCCGGGGGAACTCTGGGCATTTCCGTGCAAACGCTGAGGCCGCTCATCGAAGCTGCAGAAAATAAAATAGCCGACCGTGCACGTACTTCCTTAACAGCTAGTTCGCACTAATTTCGCTGCGGCGCCCCTTGATCCATCCCGGTTCGCGTACGTGCTCCTCGTTCAAGCGGTGCATCCGCGCGGACATTATTCCATGTCTCCCCAAATACCCAACTACGCGACTACGATCTTTGCGATCAACAACGGGCAGGCGTCCAACATTGCTCCGTAGCATTTTGGCGGAGGCCTCGTGTAGGCCTTCGTCTGGGTACGTGACAATCAGATCGCGTGTGGCAGCTTCGAGCACGCTCATTGTTCCAGCGGTATCTTCATCTAAAGCACGAAAAACATCTCCGCGTGTAATGATGCCCGCGAGCTTGCCACTTCCATCTAAAACAACCAGGCCTTGATGGCGGCTGACCTCCGGATCGCGATTCGCGATCTTCTCGGCCAAATCGCTCAACCGCATGTCACCGGCGACCGTGGGGACCTGTTTATCCATAGTTTCAGACACGGACATTTGCTGGAGCACATCCGTCTCATAATCCTGATGAATGCGCATCCCACGCCGGGCCAGCTTCTCGGTCATAATCGAAGCGCTTGGCATAAGCAACATGCCGATGCCGTCCGCAATAACGCTCACCAGCATCAGCGGCAAGACTGCGTTGTAGTCGCGAGTAATCTCGAAAGCGAAAATGATGAACGAGAAGGTCGCTCGCGACGCCGCTCCGAACACCGCACCCATAGCCACTAGCGCGAAGGCGCCTGCCGAAAGATGTGCTGCAGGGAAAACTTTGTCGATTCCAATCGCAAAGGCCCCACCCATGGCGGCGCTGGACATGAACATCGGCGCTAGCAATCCGCCGGAAGTTCCCGAACCGAGCGATACAACCAGTGCAATTGCCTTTGCAACCATAACGACAATCAGCAGTTTCAGTGCGAGGTTCGCATTTAATATGTCGCTGATCGTGTCGTATCCCACGCCCAAGACTCGTGGCACGAAATAGCCAATGATTCCCAGTCCCAGTGCGCCAATCGCAGGCCACCACAGCTCGTCAATGGGCAGTTTCTCGAATAGATCTTCCGTCCAATAGAGCAGCTTGCTAAAGCCGACAGCGGCCAAGCCGCATAGCCCTCCCAGCAGCAGATAGAAAGGCAATGCGCGCGGAATAGCAAAGTCCATTGGTGCCACCGTGAACATCGGCCCGACTCCCAACAACTGCATGTGAACGGCTGTCGCAATGGTGCTGGCGATCACCAGCGGAATGAAAGACCGCGACTTAAACTCGAAAAGCAGCAACTCAATCGCAAGAATCACACCAGCAATTGGTGTGTTAAAAGTGGCCGACATGCCCGCCGCAGCGCCACACGCCAGTAAGACTTTCCGTTCCGATGCGGTGGTGTGGACCAACTGCCCGATCAAAGAACCGATCGCACCACCCGTTTGTATGATCGGACCTTCCGCCCCGAACGGTCCACCAGTCCCGATCGCGATTGCCGCTGAAATCGGTTTTAGAATCGCAACTCGCGGCTGAATGCGGCTGCGGTTAAAGAGCACAGCTTCCATCGCTTCAGGAATTCCGTGTCCTTTGATTTTCGGCGACCCATACTTCGCCATGAAGCCCACGATGATGCCGCCGATGACGGGCATCACGATTACCCATATACCCAAGTGATTATTTCGTGCGCTATTAAAGGCAAAGACAAAGCGGTGATAGAAAACAATATTGGTAAATAGGCCAATCAGGTTGTACAGAAGGTACGCGATCAAGCCAGCAATCAGCCCAATCCCGGCAGCCAGAAGAGAGATCAGCACCATGCGAAACTGCGCGGGTTCGGCCAGTGCAGCACTTCCAACCGGCGCTCCGGTGGCTCCAATGGTAGGGCGATGAAGACTCCCATCGCTCCCTGCCGCCATTCTTCCTTCTGCCGAATTACCGTTGCTGTCAAACATCTCTAAGACCATGTCCTCGCGATTACGCCTGGCACCTTACACATTCTTGTCCGCCTGCATTGCTCGTTTCAGAGCCGCCACCAGAGCCGGACCTTGGGTCTGGAGCTCGGTTCGGTGATGCAGGGAAAGCTCCCGAAGAACCTTTTCGCCCTTTGGAGTCAGGGAAAGCAGCACCTCTCTCTTGTCTTCCTTCCCTCGATGGCGTCGTACAAATCCCCCCGCCGCCAACCGGTTCGCCAGTTCGACCGCGCTGTGATGCTGAATCTTCAACCTCTCCGCCAACTCCCCGATGCGAGGACGAACCTCTGCTGGTAATCCCTTTAGCGCCAGCATTAATTGGTGCTGGCGGGGCTCAAGTCCCGCAGCCCGAGCCGCTTGCTCGCTGAAATGCAAAAACTCGCGGATGTGATGCCGCAACTCCGCCAAAGCCTGGTAGTCACTCGTAGAAAGTGTTTTGTCCATCCATCGATTATATCGTTCACGGATTACATTTAATATCGTATCACGACCTATATTTGAACGGCAAGAAAATTTGGCTTTTCTTTGTCCCGCGAGGCATCCGCTGGTCACGAAGCCGCTGCTCCATTTAGAATTCTTGGTCCTTAAGCTTTATAGGATGAGAGGCCGATACCTTGATTTCACGCTACACCCGCTCTGAAATGGGCCGCATATGGAGTGATGAGAACCGCTTCCGCACATGGCTCACCGTGGAGATCGCCGCCACCCAGACCTTGGCCGAAGCTGGCATGGTTCCGAAGAAGGCCGCTAAAACGATTGCCGAAAAAGCCGACTTCAACCTCGACCGCATTCGTGAAATTGAGGCTGAAGTTCGCCATGACGTCATCGCTTTCACCACTTCGGTCGCGGAGATCGTCGGCCCCGAAGCTCGCTGGTTCCACTACGGATTGACCTCGAATGATGTAGTGGACACCGCCCAGGCTTTGCTGATGGGGCAAGCGTCAGCGATTATTGCCAACGATTTGCAGCAGCTTGCGGCGGTGCTCAAACGCCGTGCGTGGGAGTTCAAGGAGACGCCCATGGTCGGCCGTACTCACGGAGTGCACGCAGAACCAATCACCTTCGGGTTCAAGCTGGCCAACTGGTACTCCGAAGTGCAACGCGACATCGAACGTTTTGAGCGTGCCGCGGAAGAGATTCGTGTCGGAAAGTTTTCCGGCGCGGTCGGCACCTTCGCTCATCTCAGCCCCGAGCTGGAAGAGAAGATGTGCGCCCGTTTGGGATTGAAGGCCGCTGCCATTTCTTCCCAGGTAATTCAGCGAGATCGCCATGCCTATTTTCTGGCGACTCTTGCCGTGATTGCTTGCACGCTGGACAAGATCGCTACCGAGATCCGGCATCTGCAAAGAACCGAGGTGAGGGAAGCAGAAGAATTCTTCAGCGAGAAGCAAAAGGGATCTTCCGCTATGCCGCATAAGCGGAATCCCGTAACTAGCGAGCAGATCAGCGGACTCGCGCGCGTCGTCCGGTCAAATGCTCAAGCAGGATTCGAAAATGTCGCGCTCTGGCATGAACGAGACATTTCTCACTCTTCAGCCGAGCGAGTCATTATTCCCGACTCAACGGCCTTGGTCGATTACCTGCTGCAGAAAACTACGAATCTCATAGACACTATGTTCGTCTATCCTGCTCGCATGAAAGCCAACCTCGAAAGCACCGGAGGATTGGTCTTCAGTGGTCAACTCTTGCTCGATTTAGTCGAGCATGGTGTCTCGCGCGAAGATGCGTATCGGAAAGTTCAAAGCCACGCCATGCGCGCCTGGAAGGAAGGATTAAATCTTCGCGATCTCATTTTGCAAGACGAAGAAATCACGAGGCTGGTTCCACGGCAGCAAATTGACCATGCCTTCGATCTGAAGCGCCAGTTGCGCAACATCGATAAGATCTTTGCTCGGGTCTTTAGGGACGACGTGCGTAAGAACCATGGCTCTAAAAACGCTCGGAAAGGTAGCGGGAAGAAGAGCAGCCGTAAGAAAGAAACTACTGCAAAGCGAAGAAGCTGACCTCCTTCGCTCGCGGTTGACTGAATATAGGGAAGGAGCTCTCTTGCGCGCTGCTCTGAAGAAATCCTGCTTTAACTTGTTCATCGGTTACTCGCTCATACTCGCACCGCACGGCCAGACCGCCCCGGCCCCTGCTACAACTTCGAATTCCAACGCTTCTACAAGCTCCGCCCCATCGTCATCTGCCCCGTCATTGCGAGATCAGTCATGGGGAATTCTGCAAACCGGAGTCAAAGATACCAGCTCGTCAAGGCGTGCTTCTGCGGTCCGCGTGCTCTCGTTGTTACGCGGAGAGCCGAAGGCAACCGTCATGGCGAGCCGGGCGCTCGACGATCCTAAGCCGGTGGTCCGAACCGCCGCTGCCATGGCGCTAGGAGGGTTACATGCCACTTCCGCGATCCCGAAACTCAAAAAGGCATTGTCGGACAAAGAGACGCCGGTCGTACTAGCGGCCTCTCATTCATTGTTGACGTTGAAAGACAAGGACGGTTACGAGGTCTACTATGCCATTCTTATGGGTGACAGAAAAGGCGAGGGACTAGTTGCAGGGCAGCTCGCCACATTGAAAGATCCAAAGAAGCTGGCGGCGCTTAGTTTTCGCGAAGGCATAGGCTTTATTCCTTATGCCGATATCGGCTACACCGCATTTCGGACCATCGCAAAAGACGGCAGTGTTCCTCTTCGTATCGCATCAGCCAAAGCATTGATTGATGATCCCGATCCGTTGGCCGAAGACGCTCTCATTCAAACAGCCCTCTCTGACAAAAGCGAGCTGGTTCGTGCCGCTGCACTCGAAGCCCTTGCTCAGCGTGGACATCCGGCTACCGCGGGGAAAATTGCTCTGGCACTCTCCGATGACAAGGACTCTGTCCGGTTCACCGCAGCGGCCACCATAGTGCATCTGACCGGTATCGCAGATCGAAAGCTACCGACCGCGAAGACGAAACCATCCGATTCGCTAAACAAATAAGCCCCAGCCAAATAACTACAGTCCACGTTTAGAAAAGAGCCCTTCAATCGACGCTGCACCTGGACCCGCCAGTGCGAGGCAAATCGTGGCGCCGAGCAGAGTCAAGGGAAATTCGAATCCCATTGGATTGAAGAATCCGTTCTTCAAATGCACCATGAAAATCGCGACAATCATGTCGATAGCGTTCAGTGATGCTGCCAGTCGAGTCGCTACACCCAGGATTAGCGCAATTCCTCCCAGAAACTCCACTGCCATGACAATCGCAGCCGATATCGCGGGAAGCGGAATGCCTATATGGCCGAACATTCCGGCTACCCCGTGGTAACCGAAGCCGAACACTTTCTGGCTTCCATGAGCCAGATATACGATACCCACGATCACCCGGAGCACTGTTAACCCCCATGCGCGGGAACTCGACAGCGAATCCGAACCGTTGCTCATAGTTTCTCCTTGTACATTTGGCAATAGATGTAACTGCGACAGCTATGGCTTCATAAAGTCAGTTGACTATTAAGACTGAGATTGCCTTGCAGCCTCGAGCAAACGAATCATGGAATTCAACCGCGTCGGCCCGAGGTGTCCAAGTGTTCGCGTGTGGAACTCCTTAACCGGACCGTCTAAGTTGCTTAGGATATCGAGACCCGACGTCGAGATGTAGGCCATTATCACCCGGCGGTCTTTTTTCTCGCGACGCCGCGTGATCAGCCCACGCCGTTCAAGTCGTGTCAGAAGACGCGTAATGTCGGGATCACGATTGAGCATGCGCTCTCCCACTTCACTGCACGTCAAACCTTCTGGACCAGCTCCGCGCAAAATACGTAATGCGTTGTACTGCGTCGGAGAGAGGCCGTGCTCTTTCAACATTTCTGCTAGCAACCCTTGCAGTTTCTCCGAGGCTTTCACAATTGCCAGGAATGCTTGCTCTTCCATTATCCGCGGTTGAATCTTTTGTACAGATTCGACTTTGGCCTTCTTTGCCACAATTTAACTATATTTGTTGTAACGAATATCGTCAAAACAATTACAAAGCTTTACATGATAGCCCCGCAACTTTCCAGCCAAATGAGCGTTTAACTATTTAGTTAATTGTTGGAGGGAACAGTTATGAGAACGAATTTTCGTGTCCTAAGTTCGCTGTTGGCTGTCGGGCTGCTCGTCGGAAGCTTAGCGGCTCAGATCAATAGCGCGAGGCGGAATGATAATGATATACAGGTCAAAGTCGCGCATGAGCTTGCAAAGAAACAGCAATTCCGGGACCTTCACTCTTCCGTCCAGGATGGAATTGTGACGTTAACCGGCACGGTCGACATTTATCAGCAAAAACTCGACGCTGCCAAGAAGATTCGCAAAACGGACCATGTACAGGGTGTTCGCAATCTGATCGAAGTGGCAGGCAAGGCGGTGCCGGACGACCAGCTTGACGCTCAGCTCGACAAGAAGCTCTACTACGACCGAATCGGTTACGACAATGAATTCAATTACGTAACCGCCTCGGTGAAGGATGGGGTAGCCACTCTAACAGGCGAAACTCGCACTCCCGTTGACCACGACTCAGCTCTGGCGCTGGTCGATAACACGCCCGGCGTGAAAGACGTCATCGACAACGTTACAGTCGCGCCAGTGTCGTTTTTCGACGACCGCATCCGCCTTAGCGCACTTCGCGCAATTTACCACGATCCCGTGCTGAGCCGCTATGCCATTGATCCAGCGTCCCCGATTCGTATCGTCGTCACTAACGGAAAACTAACGCTCTACGGGACAGTAATGAACTCGATGGACAAGCAGATCGCGGGCATACGGGCAGGAAGCGTATTCGGAGCCTTCTCGGTGCAAAACGATTTGCAAGTTGCCAAGAAGTCGTAAGCGGCTCACAAATTCAGTTCGCGAGTTGCAAGAGCGCGAGGTGATAGAAGAAAAGGCGTGGCTTCGGCTGCGCCTTTTTTATTTCGGGAGTTTTCGTCTTCATGGATAATTGTCTTCCTGAGCGCAGAGTAAGCATTCGCAAGCGAATGCTTACTCCAGTCGAAGGACCCCTACCTGCTCGAAACTCTGTGGCATTGAGCTCTGCCTTACAACCTGTTAATTAACGATGCCACGTACCCCGCGCCGAATCCGTTATCTATATTCACTACACTCACATTCGACGCACATGAGTTCATCATTCCCAAGAGGGCTGCTACGCCTTTGAACGCTGCTCCGTAGCCAATACTGGTCGGCACCGCGATCACCGGCACTCCCACCAATCCGCCTACTACGCTGGGCAGTGCGCCTTCCATCCCGGCGCAGACAATCACCACTCGCGCCTCGCTGAACGCAGCTCGATTCGCCAGCAGACGATGAATTCCAGCGACGCCCACGTCGTAGAGGTGCTGAACATCGTTGCCCATGACTTCCGCCGTCACCACCGCTTCTTCCGCTACCGGAATATCGCTGGTACCGGCGGAAATGACAGCGATTGTTCCTTTGCCATATTTCTTTTCGTCTTGTTTCAGCGCGATTGCACGCGCCAATTCCCGGTATTCCGCTTTTCGTACTTTCTTCTTCACCGCCGCAAATTGCTCTGCGCTTGCGCGCGTCGCTAAAACGTTTCCGCCATGTTGGGAGAGCTTTTCAAATATCTTCGCCATGTGAGCAGGCGTCTTGCCCTGGCCAAAAATAACCTCCGGCATTCCAACCCGCAACGAACGATGATGATCGACTTTGGCGAATCCTAGATCCTCGAAAGGCATATGCCGCAGCCGCTGGACAGCCTCGTCAGGAGAAAGTTTTCCCTTGTGCACCTGCTGAAAGAGTTCACGAATGGATTCAGCGTTCATAGTTTTGAGATTGTTTCTCGAGTAAATGGATTGTACAGAGGTTGCGACAATCAGAATTGGAGATGACGAAAGACGTGGCGTTCAGTCAAATGTTTCAAATTTATGTGGCTAAGAACGAGCGCGGCTGCTTTTGATGAGGTCGCGGCAAACTTTTATAGCCGCTCCCGGCTGTTGCAGGTGCGCAAGGAAAAAATGTCGCAGAGCCACACGGCTCAAACGCCCTGCGATAAAGGCATCGTGCAACCTATCACCAAGCAGCTGGCCCAATTCAATCGCCGAGGTTCCACCCTCGCCCCTTGATTCCGAAGCACGACGCAGGCTGGCCATCGATAGTCTCATTTTTCCCTGACCATCGTCCAACCGCCTTGCGGGATCCAGAACGCGCGATCCGAGAAAGGACAAAGCTTCCTCGATCACGCGCGCGTAAAATTGATCGTGCGGCACTGAAGCCGGAGAAGATGAACGAATCAACGGTAAGCCATGGCACGCATGAAACAGAAATCGCGCCGCTTCTTCGGCTGCATGCCCTACCTGAAACTCAGCAATGTGGAAAGAGTTGAACTGAGGCAAATAGACGCTGCCTTGCTGCTCCAGCTTTTTTTGCAAGAATGCGATCTCATCTTTGTCCAACTGCTTACGCGCAAGCATGCCGGCAATCGGCTGGTCTGCGTTACAAACTTCGGGCAGCAGATCGATCAGAAACTTGGGCTGAGTTCCATTATGAGTGGAGTAGCGATCAATGCCGAGAAACTTCGCCAAACTATTAATCAAATTGTAGACAGTCGGAGCGAGATCAGCTCCTGAGCGGCTGCCACGACTCCATCGGCTCAGGTTCAGACGGTAGCTCTCATATTTTTCCAGCGGCGTTGAATTGAACACACAAATCACATCGTTTGTGACGCGTACCGCCGCGGCCTCCCGCTCTTCCCCTGCCGCTTGCCAGTAAAGTGAATCGATGTTTTGCAAAATCGTCAGCACTCGTTGCTGGGGCAACTGCTCTCGCAGCAGCGGCGGGAAATGTCCAGGAGCCAAATGCGACTCCCCAAACAGCACGACGATGAAAGCATCCGGATGCCGCTTGCGAATCTCTGCAACTTTGTGAGCCGCGTGGCGATCGCGGGCTCCAATTCTTCTAAGATCTTCGCGCGGCATGCAATCGAGTCCGTAAATTGCCTCACCATGTTCACGCGCCGTCTTCATTAACTTATAGAACGGCTCCCAATCGTATCCCCAATCCAGATCGAAGCGAATTCTCCGTCGCAGATCTCTCTCGTCAATCTCTCGTCTCCACCACTCCTCGACAATATGCTGATCGCGCGCGAAAACCGTTTCGACCGCCAAGACGACCGGCCTGTCCCCGGAGTTTGCCAGTGTCTCTAGCAGGTTTGCAGTAAAAAGCTGGGAAGCGGGAAGCGCATGATAATCGCCCACTACAATGACGTCCGAAGCATTCAGAGAAGATCTGAACTGCTCCGGCTCCATGACCGACTGATACGAACGAAAAGCCTGGTTGAATTCAGTGAGATACTTCCGCCGGCTACTGTGATCACTGGCACGGATCACGAGCTCCACCCCAGCCAGCGCATGAAGCTGTGCGCCCGTGCGCCGTAATCGCAAGCTGGTCGAGGTTGCCATTGCCTCCTCAGTGATGGTCTTGACTTCTTCTGCGTTGCGTCCCTATGCTCAGAATTCGTTCGGGAGAAGACTTGTCCAGCCACTCACCGCAAAATTTAACTGTCGCTACCACGGGTGCCAGTGGATCTCTCTTCCTAAAACACTTCTTGCTTGCGGTCGAAGCGGACAAGCGCATTGAAACCGTTAATTTCGTCGCATCCGACAGCTCTCTCCGCGTCATGGCCGAGGAGCTTGGACTTAAAGGCCGCAGTGACGTGGTCGGCCAGCTTTTAGGTAAGGACGCCAAGCCTTCTCGCAAAATTCAGCAGCAATCAAACACCGACATTGGAGCCAATGTTGCCAGCGGTTCTTATCCTGCCGACGCCATGGTGGTGATTCCCTGCAGCGTCGGAACTCTGGCCCGTATTGCCAATGGCATCGCTTCCCAATTGATCGAACGCGCCGCTGATGTCGCGCTTAAAGAAAAACGTCCCCTTGTGCTCTGTGTCCGCGAGACGCCTCTCAGCAAAATTCACATCCGCAACATGTACCGTGCCGCGGATGCAGGCGCGACCGTCTTCCCGCTGATTCCCGCCTTCTACAATCGTCCGGCCAGCGTTGACGAAATGGCCCACGAATTTGCCAATCGCGTTCTGGCCCACATTGGCCTGCCACAGCCCGATGCCTACCGCTGGAAGGGCTAGTTAGCAGTAGGCGTCAAGGCCTTGAGCTTACTACGAATGTCGCTTCTCTCGGCTGCTTTTGAGGGAGACTTCAAGTCTAAGTGGCGGGAAGGCAAGAGCACAGATTCCGGGCGGACATGGCCTGTGGGAACCAGCGTCTCTGATAGTCCGATCTGGACAGTTTCAAAAGCGCCGTAAAGTTCAAAAAGCCGCGTTCTGCCATGCCATATCTGTCTTTCAGTGAAACGAAACTGCCTTCAGTTTCACCATAGTTCATCGATGTCTCTGGAGGCATATATGTCGGCAGTAGTTGATCGCTTGGTGGGTAGCAGACCTTTGACCGCTGTGCCCAGTTCCGCTTGGGTACCGTTCTTAGGATGCTTGTGGGTTGTGACTAATGTATTGCTCGTGAGTCTCGGAATTAGGATTTCCTATCCGTTTAGCTGTTCGTTTGCGGCAGGAATTTTGGACGGGACCATTCTGTCGATGATCGCCGTCGTGAAGGCGAGCGACCGATTTCAGGCGGGAACAACCGGGCTGCTCAGCGGATTCAGCCTAAGCGGTCTTCGTAGTGATGGAAGCCTTCTCGCAAAGAGCATAGAGAAACTGCACAATTTCATAGATCAGGTTTTAGTCACGCTTAGCATTCAGACCCAGGAAGATTTGCATTTGAAAATTGCAAGCGCAATCCTGTGCACTGTCTGGACGGCATTGTTCGTAGTCTTAGCTTCGCTTATCGCTCAATGGATACGAACCCTGAAGGCGGAGAGTCTGATTTCCATCTGAGCGCCGGAGCTTCCCCCGACTCAGCGGAATCAGATCAGCATCACTTTCTTTTCTTTTTTGCTCCAGTCTTCTCCCCTCGAATTACGCCCATAAGGGCTCGCGTGTAGTCATCCAACCTGCCGGGCACCGCCTTGCTATAGACGAATTGTCCTTCGCGGCAGCATTCGATCAATCCTGCATCCGAAAGAATTTTCAGATGATGCGACACCGTCGCCGGCGTAACTCCTTGCAGGGAGACAATTTCTCCGCAATTCATCTGTTTCCGCTGAGCAATGGCCTCGAGGATCATCAGACGAGTCTCATCGGCCAAAGCCTTGGAAACCTTTTCCACTTGTGTACGGTCCATCATAGTTAAGGTTAGTGTAGCGAACCTTCTCTTGCCAGCTTACCTATAGAAGCCGTTCCAAGACTGAGAGTTATCCGTTCCGAATTTAAAATGCACCGAACTATTTAGACATTCATCTAAACATCGAAATATATCCGAAGCTGTTCAATGGGCTGCGGATATCGAACGATATCTTAAAACGACTTGGGAAAGAGGATCTGCATGAAAAGACTCGACAATAAAGTTGCGGTAATCACAGGGGGAAACAGTGGCATCGGATTGGCCGCCGCCAAACGGCTGCACGACGAGGGTGCTCGCGTCGCTATCTCTGGGCGCGACCAGAAAACATTGGACGAAGCGGTAAAAGTTCTCGGCAAAGATGCCCTCGCCGTAAAGGCGGACGTTTCAAAACTTGCCGATACCGATAAACTTTTCGCCGCCGTTAGCCAGAAATTCGGGAAAATCGACGTTCTGTTCGTAAACGCCGGAGTGGGAAAATTTGCTCCCGTGGAAGCAGCTACCGAAGAGCACTACGATGAACTGTTCGATATCAATGCCAAAGGCGCCTATTTTACGATCCAGAAAGCACTCCCATATTTGAACGATGGTGCTTCGATCATTCTCAATACCAGCGTGGTCAGCCACGAAGGAATCGTGAACGGCAGCGTCTATGCAGCAACAAAAGCAGCCATGCGTTCCTTTACGCGGTCTCTCGCCGCAGAACTTGTGGGCCGCAATATTCGTGTAAACGCCGTAGCGCCCGGTCCAATTGAAACCCCCATCTTGGGACGAACGGGGCTTCCAAAAGAAGCGATTGATGAATTCGTCAAAACCGTTCTCGCCTCTGTTCCTATGAAGCGTTTCGGCCAATCAGAAGAAGTTGCCGGGGCCGTCGCTTTCCTGGCTTCTTCCGACGCATCGTACATCACTGGAGTAGAAATCGACGTGGATGGCGGAAGAGGACAAATATAACGAAGCAGGGTAAAAGTTAATGTAGCGACGGGCCTTTCGCCGATTTCATAACTCCTTTCCTGCTACTTGATCCAGAGTAGATTTTTTATTACTCTGGATTTACACCGGAAAGGAGGTGGTCGGATGACAAGTTCTGATTGTAGTGGTAGATCCAAAAGACCAGGTGAGGTGGCTGAGACTTAGAGCAGGTCGCTCTAATACCTCCGATGCTCAAGAAAGTTTGTGCATCGGTAACCAACCACGTTCGCACGAAGCGGTGAGTTAGCTTGATTTAACTTCAGGTTGAACCTGCTGAATTTGCGGTTCGCTTGATAAGAATCGGAGCGCCCGGCATAGGTCGTGCCGGGACCCGAACAGTGCCGAAGGGGCCACGTAGAGTGACCACCTCTTGGTCAATATCAACCAGTCCACCGGACGGCCCGCTCTCGAAAGAGACGGGCCGTTCTTCTTTGTTTCTCCGGCTATCAGCGAAAGCTCCCACTTAGCCTACCTCGACCTGAGACTCACTAGAGGAATCGCGTACCCCTCCCTCAAGACTTAACCTGATTGCGCTACTCTGCCCCTTCGAAGGAACCTTGTCCTGGTCGATTTCGACATCTCGCAATTTGCGAGAGAAGGTTTAGGTAGAAGTATGTCGAGACTGATAGGCAGGGACTCTTCCCATTTTCTCCGAATCAAAACTCTCATCTTCCTTCCGTTATTCTCCATTCCACTCTTGTCAGTCTCCGCGCTAGCTGCCCCGACTATCAGTCTCATTGCGCCCCGGAGCGGTTTCACCAGCGGTTCTCCTGTTTTCTACGAGGCGTCGGCGACTTCGTCCTGCTCGAAAGGCATTTCAGCGATGCGCATCTATACTGCTCCCGGTGTGAACGCATTCACCGTAAATGGCGCGCATCTTGAAACATTTATCAAGCTCAAACCGGGCAACTACAACACCGTAGTCCAGGCGTGGGACAACTGTGGAGGCGTCGCCAAAGTCCCAGTTGCGCTTAGCGTATCGTCCACTGCAAGTGTCAGCGTGTTTTTACCAAGTAGCGGAACAGCGCTCAGTCCCATCCACTTTGCTGCTTCGGCTCAGAGTCCGTCCTGCGCCGCCGGAATAACGGCCATGCGCATCTATACCGCCAATGGCGTGACTCCTTACACCGTCAACTCCAATCAACTGGATGCCTACGTACAACTTGCTCCAAAAACTTATTCGGCAACTGTGCAAGCGTGGGACAAATGCGGGAACATTTTCAAAAATAGTTTCCAACTCACTTCTAACGGCGATGCCGACGCCTATCTCTACAATTCCAGTGAATCCGGAACCATCGCACAATTCGATATCTCGAGCACTGGAAAACTGGTTAACCCCAATGGCAGCGGCAATCCTCCACAGTTCTCATCGGGCAACACTGCATTTTCCATAGCAATCGATCCCGGCGGATGGTTTGCCTATGTACCCAATCAAGGATCTGGAATTTACGGATACCAGATCAATCGTACCAATGGTGCCCTCGTTCCCATTCAAGGTTCTCCTTTCAGTCAGAGCGGTTTCGGACCGGCTTTCATGGACCCTACTGGTAATTTCTTGTATACGATCGAGGCAGGATTGAATGGATCGGACTCAATCGGCGTCTATCGCATTAATCGTTCCAGCGGCGTTCTCACCTTTACGGCGTCCGTAACGCCTGGAGTCATTCTTACCGCACTCAGCCCAGACCCCGACGGGCTGTATCTCTACGCGGGAGGCAACGCCGCAAACGGCGCAACCTCAATTTTTGCTTATAAAGTAAATCCGAATACGGGAACACTCAATGCCGTTTCCGGCAGCCCATTCCCGGTTGCTGGAGCGGTAGGAGTAATTGCGCTCTCCTCTGCGTATCAATACCTGTACGCTGGCCTGAATACCAGCACTTCGCAGGAGATTGACGGCTACGAAATCAACTACAACACCGGCGCACTCACTCCCGTGCCCGGCAATCCGTACGCGGCGGCAGGAATGGTAAATGATCCGCAAAGCGTTCTAGCAGATTCGCTTGGAAGATATCTATGGAGCGGGAGCCAAACTACAGATGGCAGTCAACATTACTTCTGGCAGTTTGACATCAACGGGTTTACCGGAAGCCTGGGCCCTGCAACCTTTATCGGCACCGGAGGAGTGTATGTTGACCATCTCGTCGAGGGTCACCAAAACGACTACGTATTCACCGCAGGCGGCTCCTGCGGACCAGTCACATGCGTACCTGATATGGTCAATTCCTGGACAGTCAATGGCAGCGGATTATTGGAACCATTGTCCGGCCCATTTCAAACCGGAACTACAAATGTGACCGGCCTTGCCATTGCAAGGCGAAATCCGCAGTAACAGATTATTAAGGAAGTTACTGCAGGGAGCTGACCCGCTCGTCAAAATCATCGAATTCTCACCAATCTTCAACTTGTCTTAATGTTGGCTGTGTTTCGATGGAGCGCTCGGACCTACCGAGACAAATTTTTTCGTCGGAGACACACAATGCGCATTCGTCAGAGTATGACCATCGCTTTCATTGCCGTGATTTTGTCAGCAATCAGCCTTACTGCCCAGGAAAAGAAAATCAAACGTTCCGATCTGCCTGCGGCGGTTGAAAAAACCGTAGTGGCGCAGACTCAGGGAGCCACCATCCGGGGTTTTTCAACCGAACAAGAGAACGGACAAACCTACTATGAAGTAGAGATGACAATTGCTGGCCACAGCAAAGATGTACTGATTGCCGCCAACGGCGACATAGCGGAAGTGGAAGAACAAGCCGCGGTCGATTCGCTCCCTGCGACAGTGCGAGACGGACTGCAAGTGAAAGCAGGGCAGGGAAAGCTGCTCAAGGTTGAATCCATTACCAAGCATGACAAAGTTGTTGCCTACGAAGCCGAGGTTTTGGCGGCGGGAAAACATTCAGAAGTTCAGGTTGGTCCCAACGGGCAATCTCTCGACCACGAAGAGTAGACGCAAGTTAACGCGCGCGAAGCCACCCTTAGATGCCCTTCCCCAATCCCAATCGGATGACTTCAGCCGTGTCTTTGGGTAGCGGCAAAGCGTTCACTTCTTCCGAGGTGAACCAGCGCGCGTCATCCGCGTCACCATCAGCCTTTAGCTCTCCCGAGACCGGCCGGCATAAAAAATCGATGAGCACATAGTGATAGAGCGTCCGCCCATCATCATCACGGACGATTCGGTCAAACACTCCCAGCAACTCACCGGCTTCCACCGTCAACCCAGTTTCTTCACGAGCCTCGCGGACAGCGGCTTCGCGCACAGTCTCGCTCAGCTCCAGCATTCCGCCGGGGATCGACCATTCGCCAAGCAGAGGTGGATGACCGCGTTTGATCAAAACAACGCGCTGGTTTTCGACAATAATGGCTCCGACCCCCACCAGAGGCCGGTCTGGATATTCTCGTATCATGCAGTTTGCGCCGAATCGTCGGCTCGCCGATCTGATCTCATCCATCCCACCTCCCTTATAGTGTCTTTGCCTCCGTCAAGCCTTGAGCTGGTTGCGCCTTGCTCTGTGGTTGAACTTCACCCTTCTCAGGCTTCTTTCCGGCATTACGAACATTCATCACTTTATTAAGCAGATCAAACCAGAACGGTGCACCCATGGCCACCGCAACCATAGTCAGAAGCCATCCAAAGATCATCGCAATCACTTTCCAAAAATCGATTCTCGAAAAATTGGACAAATCTTCGTGCGTCCATCCCAGAAGGCCGCTCAATGCTGTTTTTTCATCTGGAGAAAAGGGATTGGCCGAACCACCTTGTTGCGCTATCCGAATCCTCGCTCTTTCGAATGTAACGGCCCGAGCTGTCGAACTCTGTTGCAGAGTGCGAACGATCTTCACAGTATCCGCATTTGCCAGAATCGTGATCACAAATGCGAGGACTATGGTTACGAGCTGGGTCTTGCGTTTGTACCATCCGGAAGCGCGATCCATTGTGTCGTCAAACCAATTTTCAATGTTCCTCTGCGCACTCCCTAGATCGCCGCGAGCATTTTGCAGCAAAGCCATAAGCGCTTTCCTGACATCTCCGTCAGGAAGTTCGGCGACACCGTTTTCGAGATCAGTAAAGGTCAGCGTGCCATGCACCTTCGGCGTGACAACATCCATCACCGCCGTCGCGAATGTACGAGATGGCAAGTATGACGGATGAGACTGATCGCCGGGCCTCAACATTCCCGTGATCAACGGATGCTTGTAAAACTGTTGCAGGAACCAGCTGACGTCTTTGGCATCATCCCCCGCTCCTGCTTGTGAATCAAGGAGTTGCTTAATGCTGGATTTCAGATTTTTGGAACGTAAGCCCATCCAACCAGCGACCCATTCATTCACTGTGGTGCAGATAATGGCAAGCAGCAAGTAAACGAACAGCAATCCGACGATTACATCGAGGATGGTGGAATTAAACATATTTCCTCCTACATTGAATGTGAGAAAACTTGGCCCGGTGAGCTTACATACTCCAACACGGCGGCTGCGATTAGGGGGATACGCGGCTAGGCGGGTAATGTACTCTTCTTTTTAGCGCTGGTAAAGGCATAATTCAGTAAAATCGGTTTCTGTCGCCCACGTAAGGGGCAGCCGCCCCCGGCTGTCCAGCCGAGCAACGCTCGGCAATTTCGCCTCAAACAATCGTCGTTCACTATCCGCACTTTTTCTCGTGTCTCAGTGCCTCCGTGGTTAAAATGATTCTTGTATGGCCCTGGAAGAATACAAACGCAAACGTCGCTTCGAAGAAACTCCCGAACCGCCTCCTAAGGTCGAGAAGAAAAACTCTCATCGCTTTGTGGTGCAAAAGCACGACGCCACGCGGCTCCATTACGACTTCCGCTTGGAGATGGAAGGCGTATTGAAATCGTGGGCGGTTCCCAAAGGGCCGTCGCTTGATCCCGCTGACAAGCGCCTTGCCATGCAAGTTGAGGATCATCCCGTTTCATATTTCGATTTCGAAGGCACCATTCCCGAAGGAAATTACGGAGCAGGCACAGTAATCGTTTGGGATGTCGGCACGTGGGAGCCGCTCTCACCCGTGCCGGTGAATGGAGAGTACGTCCCCGGAACCGATGCCGAAGCTTCCGCCATGCTGAAAAAAGGAGACTTCAAAATCCGCTTACATGGCAAAAAATTAAACGGAGACTTTGCTCTTATCCATATGAAAGGCCGCCGTCCGGGAAGTAAAGGCACAGAGTGGCTGCTGATCAAGAAGCACGACGATGCCGTTGTTGAAGGCTACAACATCGACGAGTACGGTAAGTCAGCCCTGACTGGAAAAACTCTGGCGCAGGTTGCTGGAGATGAAGGCGCTGACGAATGGAAGAGTAGTCGTCCCGCCTCTCGCGGGAAAGTAAAAGCGCCGTGGTTGGCAGAGACTCTCGCTAAGCTCGACAAAAAGAAAGCCAAAGCTGCGACTGCCGGCCCTGAATCAAAACCAAAGAAAGCGCCCACAGTAAAAAAAAAGAAATTAAGTCAGAAGTAATTAAGCCAGAAATAATCGAGAAAGCTGCTGTCCCTTCCTCTGCGAGTCAATCTTCCCTCCGAACTAATTCAAAAGATTCCCCTGTGCTCCCTGTGTCCTCCCTGGTTAAAGATCTAAAGGGAGCAATCAAGCGTCCGCCTCCGACTCAGGTGACACCCATGCTGGCTCTCTCCATTGAGAAGCCTTTCAATAATCCAGAGTGGCTCTATGAAATCAAATGGGACGGCTACCGCGCTGTCTCCTTCATTGAAAACGGCAAAGTCCGGCTGGTCTCGCGCAATCACAACGATTTCACCGGACAATATCCGGAACTGCAAGTCCTACCGAAATTCGTCAACGCAAAAACAGCCATTCTCGATGGCGAAGTTGTCGCGCTCGACGAAAAGGGAAGAGCATCGTTCAGCTTGATGCAGCAGCGCACCGGAATTCGCAAACATGGACGCCGCGTTGCTGGCCGGTCCGATGTGCCTGTGATTTATTACGTCTTCGATCTGATCTATCTCGACGGATACGATTTGCACCGCGTCTCGCTCGAAGACCGCAAGCGGGTGCTGGCGCAAATCGTAACCTCAAATGAGATCGTGCGCTACTCCGATCATTTTGACGACGGCCTTGCATTGTTTGATGTGGCGAAGCAAAAAGGCCTTGAAGGCATCCTCGCCAAACGTCGCGAGAGCTGCTATGAAGAGCGCCGCAGCCGCGAGTGGCTGAAAATCAAAATCACCCAGACAGTTGATTGCGTGGTAGGCGGATACACCGATCCCGAAGGCGCGCGCCAATATTTCGGTTCGATGGTGCTTGGCCTCTACAACAAGAAGGGTCAATTGATCCATGTCGGGCAGGCCGGTACAGGATTCAATCACGCGACCTTGAAACAAATTTTTGACGTACTAAAAGAACTAGAGACCAACCGCAATCCATTTCACGGCCCGGTTGACGCGAAAAATATTCATTGGGTGAAACCGGAGCGAGTGGCTGAAATCAAATTCACCGAGTGGACCCACGAAACCTCCGAAGGCGGAGTGAAGCTGAGAGCGCCCGTGTTCCTGGGCCTACGCGAAGACAAAGAACCCAAAGAGTGTACCTTCGAAGAGCAAGCACCGACAGAAGCTCCGTAAGCTGGATGGAAGTACAATTCGCGAAAAAACACGTAGGGACGGCCGCCCTCGGCTGTCCAGGCGAGCGCAGCTCGGCTTCCCGACGTATTTTCCCATTTAGACACAAAGCTTCAAAATAAAAGCCCAGCGATTCTGGTTGAGCTTTGCTCAACCGGACAGCCGAGGGCGGCTGTCCCTACGCGGGTTTCGGACGAGAGCATCTCGACCCGCTGATAGTTTCATACAATCTGCAATTTCCTGAAAAATCTTCGCGAACACAGCATCGAGAACTGAGTGCATTAAAGAGTGTCTTCTTTGAGCTAAACTTGCCTTAACTCATAGCTATTATCAGTGGCTTGGCATTTTGCTGCCTTCTGGCGCGGCACGACACAGTGGATGACCCCAAACTGCATCTGAGTTCCGGACCGCGCTCCTAGGCCTGCCAGCACGCCCGCAAAGGGCATCTCACGAGAGCAGGGAATCCCCGCAACGTCTTTCCATGCACGATGATTTGTTATCTATGAGCTAACTTGCTGAAAACACACTCGGCAATGCTACTTGATGTCCTTCATTGGCATCAGTGAGCCGTAGTCTCTCCCTGATGGCTCGACGGCGCGCGCCACGAATCCCTCGAAGCCTTCCTTCAACTCGGGGTACTTCGTCACCAATGCCTTCATCACCGCCATGTTGTCCTGGAACGTCTTGCCCGTATCGGAGACATCGGGGCTCTGATACTTCACCACCAGGTCGAGTTCTTTCCCAGAAATCGTCGGGAACTCATCCGTCAGCTTGTAAGTCTTCGCTCCTGCGTTGAGATCCGACGGAGGTAGATCCGAGGGCTTCACCGTTTGCATTTCGTCGTAGAGCTTATCGGTTTTCTGCGTGTACATGAAGTTCACTGGCGCAAGCAATTCGCGAGCTTCGATGTAATAAAGCCAGGCATCATGAGTCTGGCCCTTGGCTTTGAAGGCGCGAGCGCGGTCAGCGAACCAGTCTCCATCGTGTCCACCCACTGCCGATTGTTTTACGTAGTAGCCGCCAACCTTCCAATCGGTTCCCTGCTGCTGCAACACAAAAGAAACGGTGTAAGGTCCCTTCGGTGTAGTTACATCGAGAACAGCGATGGCATAACTTCCCGGCGGAAGATTCGGAATCACAAACTCCGAACTGTTCGCGGTCTGGCCGTTTGCCGAAAACAATCCGCATAAAAATTCCGCGCGCTGCAACGGCGCAGTACCTTCTGCCTTCAGCACATAAGGCGGACGTGCCGTCGCCGTCGCACCCGAAAAATTCGCCTTATTGTCATCGATAACGTTCTGAATGCCAGTGAAATTCGACGAAATGGCGGGAATCGAATTCTGCCGCAATGACGCGCCATCCCCTTTTGCGGCCATGGCGAAATATTTATTGGCGGTATTGGTCAAAGCGGTTCGCGTGGCCGCGTCCATATCATCGGAGGTCAGACACGTCTGAGCTTGGACAAGCCCTGCACATGCAATGACAAATAAAGTTAAGCAATATCGGGAAAGACTGGCCAGCGATTTAGTGTTTAGGATTTTCATAAATGCGATTCCGGAATACTTATAACTTGTGCTCACGTTTCGATGCAGCTTCTCTGCTTTGGGCTGTAAGTAACTTTACTGCTTGGTTACCTCGTATTGTTTACCCACGTGTTCGGTTAGCTGTATTGCGTTACTGGCGATCCGCTTCGATCGGCTGCCTCTTTTACCAGGAAACCCATCTTCGGATGGCTTGGCTCCATGTCGACTTTGACGCCATACTCTCGCAACGTCTCTGATGTTACTGGCCCGATCGATGCCACCATGGTTTTGTTCAATGCCAGTACGACTTCTTCGCGTAAGTGCATTTCTTCGGCCATATGTAATAAATGACGCAACTGAATGGAAGAGGTAAACAAACTGACATCGATTTCATTTCGCGTCAGGGCGGTGACCGCGTTGCGAAGCGGAGCTGTATCTTCCGGTAATGCCCATTCATAAACGCGAACCGGAAATACCTCCGCGCCGCGCTCTTTCAATCCGGCATACAATTCTGGGCTCGGTTCTCCATGCTCCTGCACCGCGATTCGTTGGCCTTTCAGTGGGAGCTTGTCGCGGTTGTCGTCCAACGCCTGCAGAATTTCTCGCCAAGTGTTTGGTTCTGGAACGCTCAGTGCGATCGGTACACCTAACTCGCGCAGCACTGCAATCGGCTTTGGTCCTCGCGCTACTACGTTGGTGCGACTTAGCGCTGCGACAAACTGCTCGCGGGAACATACCGATTCGACTGCTTGCACCAAGGCCCGCGTACCGACTCCGGTCATGAAGATGACCGCTCCGAACTGATTTTCAAGAAGAGAAGAAGCGAAGTTCAGTTCATCGGGAGTCGGACCAGAAGGAACCTCCCGGGTCGAGGGAGCGACCACGGGAACTCCGCCGTTATTGGAGATGAGCAGAGCAATTTCGCGAGCGCGGCGGCTTTCGAGGGACAGAACGCGCAGCCCGTTGAAGCCAGATGTCTTCTCGCTCATGGGGAATCATTATAAGGAAAAATACTTTGTTGTAGACAAAGAACAGTTACGCGGACGGGCGAGGACGCCGGTCTCTACATCGACCGGATTAACGCGATTCGACAGATGCTCGTCGCTCTACGTTCATTTTCGCTTAATTTATTGTCTCTGCTGACGAGCCCTTGACAAAACTCGGCTGACTTTTTCGCTGCTTCACCAATCTCTACGCAACTTTCCTGCGGCTCGTGGTTTACTTCTGCCAGAGGGCTGACCAGGCTCCAAGCGCTACTCGGTATTAGGCTTCAGCCTTCTACAGGAGATGCAACCATGGCTGCAAAAGATCGTAGTCTTCGGGCCCGCTTCACTCCATCTACTCTTCTTTCTCTGGCCAAAACAAAAGCGAGGCAAGGCCTCGCCTTAACCAGTACGCTGCTCGTGACGGTGTCTAGTTTCGGGCAGCAGCCTTCACCAACTACTCCGCAGACGGATTCATCCGGTACTTCGCAAGCAATGGTCGTATCCAATAAGGCTGCGATAACCGTTCCCGCCGGAACCCGGATAGCTCTCGTGCTCACGCATTCCATCCTGAGCAGGTCGGTACATCGCGGAGATGACATCTACGCGCAAACCACCTCTCCGGTTACCTCCGGGAACGACGTCGTGATCCCGGCCGGAACCTTTGTTCAAGGGAAAGTCGATAGACTGCAACGCAAGGGTGATCGCGGCGAACTGTATCTGCAGTCAATGTCGATCATCTTTCCCGACGGCTACGTCGCTCCGATCGCCGGGCCAATTACGTTGGAGAGCGATGAAGGCTATGCGTTGAAAGATCCCGGCAACCGCCGGATGATCACCGCATTCGCTCTACCGGCGGCTGGCTTGGGTCTCGGCGCATTGATTGGCCATGCTGCGACGAGTTCCCAAGGCACCACTATCACTAATACGCTGCCTCCTTTCTGTGGCGTACCCACGCCGGGGTGCACTAACGGTAGCTCGCAGAGTCTAACTATCCCTCCCGACCGATTGAAAGGCACTGCCATCGGCAGCATGGTGGGGTTGGGCGTGGGTGGAATTGCGTCGTTGGTTGTGCTTACTCGCGCGCGCAATTTCTTTTTGGATGTAGGTACACCTGTCGACATGGTCGTGCAGCAATCCATGTCTTTGGAACAGGATGAAGTCGACAACGCGGCCCGGCCATCGGATGAACAGCCAACCCCACAGCAACCCGTCGCTCAGCGTCCGCGACCAGTGCCGCCACCGCCAGATACCGATCCTGGTACTTGCTATACACCGGGAACACCGGGCACACCCGACATCGATATCCCCGGAACGCTACCCGTTGGCGACTCGCCTGGAACTCCGTCGATACATATTCCCGGCATTCCAGCGACTCCGCCCATGGCGCATCCGTGTCCTTGATGCGTTGATTCGGGGAAGCGCTAGTAGGGTGTACGGATTCGTAAGAGGTGCGAAGGGGAGGGCCAAGCGGACGGGCGAGGACGCCAGTCTCTACATTGAGAAAGCTGGAGCGGGCGGCTCTGTTCGACAAAGAGCTAATTCTGTCATGCTGAGGGAAGGCCGCGCCTTTCGTTCACGAAAGGCAATGACGAGTCGAAGCACCCCTACTCTCACAATATTGCCAACGTAGGGATTCCTCGCAAATTACGGTCGGAAGGACAGGGTTGGTGCGGCTCATCCGTTGTAATCCGGATAGTCTCTTTACTTTCAACGATGAAATTGGAGTAGGATGATGCTGTTTCCAGAGCTGGTTACCTTGTCGTGGCTGCTCCTAGGAAACGATGAATTCGACGAGGAGGAGCTATGCATGATGCAAGCGAATCCGGCCTATCGAGTCGTGCTGGCAGAATTTTGTTTTTAGCAGTTGCCGTCGCCTCTATTTCCCTCACAACTTCTCTTCCCACCTTGGCTGTCGAAAAGGCCAATTCTCCCAAGTACGATTTGCAGTCAGAGACAAAGATGAAAGGAATTGTGGACGAAGTAAAGCTGCCTCCGAAAGGAAGCGAGAAGGATGCGGCCCATCTGGTGATTAAGAGTGGCGCGGACATGATCGACGTATATCTATGTCCGAAGTCCTTTCTCGATGACATGGGCATGAGTTTGACCAAAGGGGACGAGATCGCTCTCACTGGATCAAAGATAAAAGCGGAGGGAGCAGACTTGATTCTGGCGCGCGAAGTAGTGAAGGGAAATGACACCGTCGTGCTCCGGGATGGCAAGGGTGATCCTGTTTGGAGCTGGCATCGTTGAAGGTTTCGCGGACGGGCGAGAGCCTGCCCTGAGCGCAGTCGAAGGGACGCCCGTCTCTACATTACTTCGGCTGAGCTACTCCATCTCAAACGCCAGGTATAAGAAGCCTCCGTCGCGCTCTACTTGCAACGCCACGGCGTCTCCGGGCTTTAGCAGCCTGCTGGCGACTCGCAGCGCTTCCACGGATTCTATTGCGTGTCCATTCAGGCTATGGATCACGTCGCCCGTTCGCAGCCCGGTTTCTGGGCTGATTAGTTCCGCGGCTCGCGCCACTACCACTACCCCTGTGGGATTGCGCAACTCGGCGAACATCGACCGCAACTGGTCGTTGATATCGAGTGCCAGAATTCCAAAGCGCGGGACAAGATTGTTTCGCGAATCGACCATGGTGGTTAGAGCGTCCATGGGATCTTTCATTTCGAGAACTGGAACGTTGAGCGTAACCGTTTCTTTTCCGCGCAGCACTTCGAGCTTGAGCACATGGTCGAGCGGATGAAGATATAGAGCCGCGGTGAATGCGGGAAGGCTGTTGACGGGACGATCGTCGGCGCGCAAAACAATGTCCTGGATTTTCAGACCTGCGGAATCGGCGGGCCCTCCTGGAGTTATGTCATCGATGATCACTCCCCACGTGCGGGGAAGTCCTAGTCCTTCAGCCAGACTGGGAGTGATTTCCTGTGCGCCGGCCTTGATCTCGACGCGATGCACGTGTCCGTATTTGCGCAGACTGTGGTAGACGAAATCCACTACGCGAGCGGGGATTGCGAATCCGAGACCTTCACTGCCGCCGCCTTGCGAAAGAATGAAAGTATTAATTCCGACCACGTATCCATCGGCATCGACCAATGGTCCGCCGCTGTTGCCGGGATTGATCGGGGCATCCGTCTGGATATAGACCATAGGGCGAGTTGGATCGGGCTGTCTTCCCACCGAACTCACAACTCCCATGGTCACGGAGTTCTGCAGACCTTCGGGACTGCCCATGGCGAACACGAGTTGTCCTTGATGCACGGGACGAGCAGCGCCGAGCGAGAGCGTGGGCAGGCCGGTTTGATCAATCTTCAGCAGAGCCAAATCCGTTTCTTTGTGAAGACCAATCAGGTGGGCGTCGACGATGCGCTGCTTACCTACTGGCTCGAGCTGGTTCGGCATGTCAATGGAAGGCATGGGCAGAGCGACATGAATGCGCTGCGCTCCCTCGACTACATGAGCATTGGTGATGATGTAGCCGTCGGAATCGACAATGACACCCGATCCCAAAGCGTGTTGGCGAGCAATGAGAGCCGTGTCATTACGAGTGCCATTTTCGATGGGTCCATATCCGGTGACGAGGACTTGAACCACGGCGGGAGAGATTCGGTTTGTCAGTTCCTCCAAAGCCGAGTTCAATTGCTGAAGAACTGGAGGTGGCTGCGCCGGACGCGTTCCCGCCGCCTTTTGTTGCTGCGTCTCTTGTGCTGGTTTTCCGGACCTAGCGGCTGGGGAAGGATTCTGTTGAGCAATGCTTCCCGTGGCTAACAAAAGTATGCAAACCCTTGAAGTAAACAAAGATGCAGTTCGCCAGTTTTTTCCGGCGATCGCGGGCACGGACATGAGCTTGAACTCCTTGAAGGGTATGCGAATTGAGTCAGAACCGAGTTAGATGTAAGAAGATGCGTCGAGGATTGTGACAGAATTTGGCCCAAATCTGGGGTTCGCGGGTTGTCACTGCCCGTTATTGCAATCAGTTTTAGGTCAGAATCCTGAAATTGCCCTTGGTGGCATTGACTTAGCCGTCACCCCGGTCTTTTGTAAGAGGTACAATCCGTGGTATAAACGCCCCTGTAGTAAAAGGTCCGCAATAGAGCGTTTGAAGTAGATCGTTCATAGTAGATCAGTTAAAGTAAATCGTACCTCCATCAGGAGATTCCTATATGGAGCTGGCTTTAAGGACTAACGGAGGCCAGGAACGAGGAGGGCTTGTGTCCGACGCACGGACGGGAAAACGCTTCCCATTGGAATTGCCCATCAAGATTCATGGGGCAGAAGAAAGCGGAGAGCATAGTGGAGTCACGGGCGACCTTAGCGCCGCTGGCGTCTACATCCGCTCCGATGCCTCGCTGGAAATAGGAACAAATGTGGAGTTTGAAATCGCCTTGCCGCCCGAAGTGACGGGAGCCAAGGAACCGGTGATTGTTCAATGTAAGGGCCGCGTGGTGCGGACCGACGAGCCCGTTGGCAAGGGCCCGAAAGAATCCCGGGGCGTGGCATGTGTAATCGACTCTTATGATTTTGTTCGCCGCTCATAAGTCGTCCTTTGTAAAAGAGGAGCAGACGCAATGCTGAAATTAATTCTGGCCGACAATCAAGCCATCTTTCGCGCAGGCATCGCCAAAGTTCTGGCGGTCGAAGACGAAATGCGTATTGTGGCGCAAGCCCAAACACCGGAACAGATGTACATGGCGCTCGATAAGTTTCGCGCCGCCGTATTGATCGTTGCGGGCGGATTTCATTCGGATTTTCCTGGCATCCTCGGAGCGGCGAATAAAGCGAAAACCCGTGTGGTGGTGCTGGCCGACACCGGCGAGAGCGCACAGAAGTATATGGGCGCCGGGGCTCAGGGAGTGGTGTACCGCAATGTTACCAGCGCGGCGCTGGTGGACTGCGTGCGGAAAGTTTCTCGTGGAGAAAATTGGGTGCAGGACATCGCAGTGCCCAGCGAACTCACCGAAAACGATATGGTTGGATTGCGAGTGCGCGATCGCTTAACCGCCAAAGAGCTGCGAATCGTGGCCCTGATCGTTCAGGGATATAAAAATAAAGAGATTGCCACACAGCTGGGGACGACCGAGCAGGTCATCAAAAATTATCTGCGAAACGTGTACGACAAGATTGGCGTTTCCGACCGGCTTGAGCTGGCGCTATTCACGATCCATCATCGGATTTTGAATGAGGCTGCGGCGGCAACGGCAGCGACGATTCAGCAACCCGGAGCGGGAGCAGCAGTTCCTTCGTAAGAAGCTTATTCAAAGTTTGGTCTCGGACACGACGCTTTCCTGGTCTGTCTTCTTGGTCTATCTTCCGCAGGTGTTCGAGCTAGATGAAGCCGTTCGCTGAATTTGGTTAGCCTGATACTGACGTAATTGCCGCATCATAATTTCTTCGCTCTCATCATTACTTCGTTCTCCCCAGTGCTTTACACTTACTGATTGCCTTCCAGCTTCCAATCTCTTGTCGATGAAATTCGCTCCGGCGACCCTCGCGCTCTGGCGCGTGGGATTTCTGTGGTCGAGAATCGTACGTCGGGATGGTCTGATCTTCTCAAGGCTCTTTTTCCCCATACTGGTCGTGCCCGCATCCTTGGACTGACCGGCTCACCGGGGGCTGGCAAGAGCACGCTTGTCGATCAGTTGGCCCGGCATTATCGGAAACAGAATCGCACTCTAGGCATCATTGCTGTCGATCCGACTAGTCCGTACACCGGTGGAGCGATTCTTGGCGATCGTATTCGCATGCAGGATCATTTCGCTGACCCGGGAATTTATATTCGCAGCATGGCGACGCGTGGCTCGCTTGGCGGTCTCGCGCGAACTACGGCGGATGTGAGCGCGGTGCTCGATGGGTCCGGTCGCGATCTGGTTTTGATTGAGACTGTCGGCGTGGGTCAAGACGAAGTCGATATTGTCCGGCTCGCAGACATCACCATTGTGATTTTGGTCCCGGGAATGGGCGACGATGTGCAGACGATCAAGGCTGGCATTATGGAGATCGCGGATATTTTCGTGATCAACAAAAGTGACCGCGAAGGCGCGGAACGCGTCGAGCGCGAGATTCGGGCTTTGCAATCGCTGGCGCTGCGAAGTGATCGCTGGACTCCTCCAATTGTGAAGACAGTCGCAAGTGAGGGAGCGGGAATCGAGGAACTTGCAGCGGCAGTAATTTCTTACGAAGAGTATTTGAAGAACGAGAATCTGGCGGCGAAGCGTAACATCGAAAATTGGCAGCAGCGGCTGCTCGAAATGCTTCGCGAGTCGTTATTTGAAAAAGCTCTGGAGCAGTTACAGAGAGATTTGCCGCGTTACGCAGCAGAGATCGCCGAGCACAAGCGTGATCCGTACACTCTGGTAGAGGAAATTGTCGGTCGATTGGCGAAGTAAAGAAAGAACCGATGTTTACTATTGACCATCTCGGGATTGCAGTGAAATCCATCGCCGCTGCAAAAGGTATTTACGAGAAGCTCGGGCTGACGGTTTCGGCGGAAGAAATTGTCGAAGGTGAACAGGTCAGGCTGGTGATGATTCCAGTCGGAGACAGCCGGCTTGAACTGCTGGAACCCTTGTCTGAGAGTTCGCCGATCGCAAGATTCCTTTCAAAACGTGGCGAGGGTTTGCATCACATTTCTTTGCGAGTTCCTGACTTGGCTGCTGTAGTTGAAAAATTGAAGCGCGATGGAGTGCGTCTGGTTTCGAATGAAATTAAAGTGGGCGCGGGTGGTCATCGATACATGTTTGTGCATCCTTCGAGCGCTGGAGGAGTGCTGCTGGAATTGGTGGAATCCGCGAATTAATTTAATAAAAGACATGCTTCTTCTCGTAGTTGACACTTCGGGCAGGCAGGGCAGTGTCGCTCTGGCAGCGTGCACAGAACCGAATACGTGTGACATTATCGAGTGCGTTCCTCTTACCGGAGGCACTTTTTCCGCTGAACTCGTTCCACGTATTGCAGCATTGCTGTCGAAGCACGGCTTCAACTCAACACAGATTGATGGTTTTGCCGTCGTTTCCGGGCCGGGGTCATTTACTGGACTTCGAATTGGGTTAGCTGCCATTAAAGCGCTGGCTGAGATTCTGGAAAAGCCAATTGCGACTGTGTCGTTGCTTGAGGCACTCGCTCTCATTAGCGGTATTGAAGGCAAAGTATTGGCGGCGATTGATGCAGGTCGCAACCAGTCGTACGTCGGCAAGTATGAGGTGCGCGGATCTCAAGCAAAGCTGATCACCGAGAGCTTGATGGATCAGAATGAATTGTTAGAAGCTCCAGTCGATGTAACCGTAGTTACATCCGATAAAGCTGTGGCGGATGCGGTAAGAACCAGAGATTTGCGAATTAAAGAAGTGGCGTCCCCGGGTGTCGAAATAATTGCGAGATGCGGCTATGAAAAAATCATCGCTGGAAAAGTTGTTACTCCAGAAGCTTTAGAGGCAAACTACATTCGCCGCTCGGATCCGGAAGTGCTTAGAGAGAAGCAGTTTTTAGCAGGCAGTTCTTAGTTCTCGGTTCTTGCACGAGTGGTAAAACAAACAATCATCTTGATCGTTCACGATTGCGCATCTCATTTTTGTCTGCGCAGATCTAACACTCATGTTCATCCGCATCGCGACTTCCGCTGATCTCCCCGACATCATGGTTCTTGAAAGGGAATCCGAGCTCGCCGCGCACTGGTCTGAATCGCAGTATCATCAGGCTTTTTCCGGGTCGACGCCGCGAAGATTGGTTCTCATAGCTTGTGAGAAAGAGAAATCAGAAGTGGCAAAAACTGGTGTGGTGCGGGCCTTTATCGTTGTGCGCATTGTCGAACACGAATGGGAGATTGAGAATATTGCAGTCGATGCGAACTCACAACGCAGTGGCATTGCGATGCAGCTGTTGAATGAAATTCGTAAATCGGCGGAATCGGAAAATGCAATGAAGATTTTTCTGGAGGTGCGGCGTTCCAATGCTGCGGCGCGTGCTCTTTATGAAAAATGTGGATTTCAAAACTGTGGATATCGCAGTCAATATTACAGCAATCCTGGCGAGGATGCAGTCGAGTATCAACTATGTTTGCAATGAGTTAGGTGCTTTTGTTAATGCAAAAACTCCAGCTTTAGTTTCGTCATAATCTTCTCCGGATTTCTGATTGATACGATGTAGGTGGTATGTTAGGTTATCTCGGAAAGTTAATCCCGGTTAGGGAGGTCTGCTGGATGCTAGCTTCAAAAGACCAGCTCCTTGCTAGTCACGAGGAATTTAGAAAATTGGCACAAGAACATACAACCTACGAACAGCGCCTCGATTCACTCACCCAAAAACGCTTCTTAACAGACGACGAAAAACTCGAAGAAGTGCGGCTGAAAAAACTAAAATTGCGACTGAAAGATCAGATGGAAGGCATCGAGCGACAGTACCGTCATCAATTACAACATAATCAAGTCGCTTAATATCAAACGTCCATCCGGCTAGGGCTTCGGCCTTCAGCGGGATGATGTGTCCAAAGACTGGCGCTTATAAGCGCCTTTTTTATTGGCACTTAGTAGATGGAGGACTTACTGGGCGTTCTGGCCTGCTCTATAATCTTTACATCTCTCCTATGGTTCGTGATGGTTACTATTACGCTGTCTTTTTGTTGGCCGCAGCCGCACTTGTGGGATGGCTCACGGCTCCAGTCTGGGCTATTCCTGCAATTTTATTGGCTGCATTCTTTCTCTGGTTTTTTCGCGATCCCAATAGGGCAGTTACAAGCGAGGTCGGCGCGGTAGTGTCGCCTGCGGACGGCAAGGTCACGGATATCTCCCCCGTTTCGATCGATGGAGTTAGGCAGACTCGCATCAGCATCTTCCTGAACGTTTTTGATGTGCACGTGAATCGTTCTCCGATTGCAGGCGTCATTCGCGACGCGCGTTATCAAAAAGGTAAGTTCATCAATGCGATGAATATGGCCTCTGCCGAACAGAACGAGCAGAATGCAGTTACGGTTGAAGGCGAGGGACACACGGTTGTGTTCAAGCAAATAGCGGGCCTGCTCGCGCGCCGCATCGTGTTCAGCAAAAGTATAGGCGATGCCGTGCAACGTGGGGAACGCATCGGATTGATCAAATTCGGTTCGCGTGTGGATGTATTACTTGATGCTTCCGCAAACCTCGTGGTCAAAGTTGGAGATCGCGTAAAGGGCGGAGCCAGCGTGCTGGCTCACGTAAATGCAGCTTCTATCAACCTGGGACGGGAACAACTTGCGACAGCAGGCGGTGAACGAAAGCAGGGAACATGACGATGGATGCTGAAAATGCCGTGGTTCCAAAAAGGCGCAGAGAAGATAATCCGTCGAAACGTCTGCGTAAGGGCATGTACATCCTGCCCTCACTATTCACTACGGCCAACATAGCGGCTGGATATTATGCGATTTTGCAAGTCACTCATGGCGCTGCTGATTTCACTCACTTCGACAATGCAGCCAAGGCAATCGGATTTGCGGTGCTGTTCGATGGACTCGACGGACGCATTGCGCGGATGACAGGAACCAGCAGCGATTTTGGACGCGAACTGGATTCGCTCGCAGATGTAATCACCTTCGGTGTGGCTCCCGCGCTACTCGCGTGGATGTGGGGATTTCGTCAGTTGCCGCCCGGAATGCTCTCTTCCATTCAAATGGTAGGGAAAATCGCGCAACTCGGGGCTATCGCGAGTTTCCTATTTTTGGTTGCGGGAGCGAGTCGATTAGCGCGTTTCAACATTGCTTCCAATCCGCAGCCCTCGAACCCGGGCCGTCCTGGGAAAAAGTATTTTGTTGGAATGCCGATTCCAGCCGGCGCTGGAGTCCTTGCCGCTGTCGTACATTTCTCCGGGGGCGATCCGCTGGTGTGGTGGGGAAGTGCGATCACCTGGATGCTTATTGTTGTGACGGCGGCCTACCTGATGGTAAGCACGTGGCGTTTTTACAGCTTCAAAGACATTGATTTCAATTCAAGGCAGCCGTTCCGGTTGATAGTTTTGTTGGCTCTGTTGATTGCTGCGGTTTGGGTTTTCTCCCGGCCAGTTCTGTTTGTGATCGCCCTGACGTACATGTTTTCCGGAGTATTTTGGCGGTTGCAATGGGTATTTCGGCGAAAAAGGAATTCGCCACCACCTCCTGCTTACAAGGAGGCATCGCAAGTTTCATGAGCTCAAATGTTAAGCCCACTACGCTCGCGCACAATGAAGTGGCGCGAGGAAGTAATCTGTATCGAATTGCAATCGTAGGCGCGAGTTCGCTCAAGGGCAAAGAAGTTGCTGAAGTACTGAACGATCGTAATTTCCCGTCGATTGATATCAAGCTGCTGGACGATGATGACGCCCTCGGACAGCTGGAAGCTATGAAGGACGAGGTCACCTTCATCCAGAGTGTGCGGCCGGAGCAGTTCGATAATCTTGATTTCACATTTTTTGCTTGTGATCAGGAGTGCACGCGCAAGAATTGGAAGATTGCGGGCAAAGCCGGAAGCACGATCATTGATCTCTCGTATGCACTTGAAGACGAACCGAATGCGTCGGTACGTTCACCTTGGATAGAGCGCCAGCTCGGACGTGCTCTGACCATAGAGTTGCAGCCCGGACCCGCAGTTGTGGCCCATCCTGCATCGGTTGTACTTGCTTTGATTCTTTTGCGAACGCAAAAATTTGCCGCTGTGAAGAAGGCGATCGCGACGGTATTTGAACCCGCTTCCGAGCATGGACAGAAGGGCATGGACGAGCTCCACGAGCAGACTGTGAATTTGCTCTCCTTCCAACAACTCCCGAAAAACATTTTCGATACGCAAGTCGCGTTCAACATGGTCAGCCGCTATGGAGAGAAATCAGCCACCTCGCTGGCCACTATTCAGGATCGAGTTCTGAAGCATTATCAGATCATCGCGGGCAAGGACGCTCCGGTTCCCTCGGTAATGCTTGTGCAAGCGCCCACTTTTCATGGACACGCGTTTGCATTGCATATTGAGCTGGAGAGAAGCGCTGACATTTCCGAAATCGCACAAGCCTTGACCGGCGAGCACATAAAGTTGCCTCATCTAGCGGAGGAAGCACCCACGAACGTGAACGCCGCCGGACAGAGTGACATTCAAGTCTCCATTGCTCCCGATGTAAGAGATGGAAACAGTTTCTGGTTGTGGGCGGCTTCTGACAATTTGCGCGTTGCCGCAGCGACTGCAGTGGAATGCGCAGAGACGATGGCGGCCACCCGGCCACGCGGTAAAATTCAGTGATGAAACGGCCGGCAATGCTGGTCAGTCTAATTTGTCTTTTCGCGAGCTTGGTGGGATGTGGCTATCATACGGCTGGACACGCAGTTACGATTCCTGAAAATGTGCGGACGATTGCGGTCCCGGCATTTGCCAGTCATACCCAAACCTTCAAGATAGAGCAGCTACTTACTGCTGCAGTGGTACGCGAATTGGT
This sequence comes from Terriglobia bacterium, assembly GCA_963791575.1. Classification (GTDB taxonomy): domain Bacteria; phylum Acidobacteriota; class Terriglobia; order Terriglobales; family Acidobacteriaceae; genus JAOAPG01. Next base: position 149,572 of record CAWBSY010000002.1, read on the forward strand.
AACACGCACGCACTATCACATCGTGAACGAACGAAGCGAAGCAGCGGATGCGACTCTGAGCGGAACTGTACTCGCCGCCTCGAGCACTCCGCTTACTTATGACTCACAAACCGGGCGGGCTGCCAGCGCGCTTGTGGTTGTTACGATGAGAGTTGCTCTGACCGACAAGCAAGGCAAAGTTCTGTTTCAAAATCCCTCTTATCTCTTTCGCGAGCAATATCAGATTTCCGGCGATCTCGCGACCTTCTTTGAAGAAGATTCTCCGGCATTCGAGCGGCTTTCGCGTCAATTTGCGCAGACTTTAGTCTCAAATCTGCTGGAGGGTTTTTAGTGACGGGGAACTTCCGGTGAGGGCATTCGCGCAGACAGACCGGTTCGTTTCGGAGGTGCAGGCGCGTAAGCTACGTGCGGCTTATGTATTCGTCGGCGATGAAGTATTTTTCCGCAAGCGCTGCCGCGAGGCAATTCTGGAACACCTTGTCCCGACTGATCTGCGGGATTTTAGCCTGTACGAATTTGATTTAGCCGATACCGATCTCGCAGAAGTACTTGATCGCGCCCGAACACCTTCACTGATGGCACCCTTTCAGGTTTTTTTCGTGCGCGGTGTCAAGAATTTGTTCGGACGCGGATCGAATGAAGACAAGCTAACCGCGATTGAAAAATATTGTAAGGATCCGAATCCTGACGCTGTATTGATTTTCATTGCCGACCACATCAGCATTCCCGCCGATGCGCGCCGCATGGACATGACAGACAAGGAGCGCTATGAACGTATTCGCGAAACTCTCGGCGGATATTGCGCTATCGTCGAACTCGCTCGCGTGGAGGAAGGCGAAGCGGTGCGCTGGCTTAGCGAATACTGTGGCTCGCAAGGCGTCAAGATCGATGCTGACGCAGCGCGGGAACTGGTAGACGCACTCGGCGGCGACATGATGATGATCTCGAACGAACTCGAAAAGCTGACGCTTTATGTGGGAGAAAAGAAGCGCATCACTTTGGGCGACGTTGAGACGATGGTTCTGGCTGCCAAGCAGCGCTCGTTATATGAGTTGACGGATGCCATTTCTGCGAAAGGATCGGGTGCGTGCGCTGCAGATGCTGGATGCGATCTTCTCGACTGGCGGAGGCGATGAAGCTGCCATTGGCCATTTATATATGCTGGCAAAGACGTTCCGGCAAATGTTGGTGATTTTAGAAAGAAATGTTCGCGACCAGCGCATGTTATGGGCGGCGTTATGGCAAGGATTCCGTGTGCCTCCCTTCGCGGCAGATGACATTATTAGGCAGGCGAGAAGGTACAAATCGAAACGGGAATTGACGAGGGCGATTCGATTGGTCGCTAAGACTGATCTCGCACTGCGTTCGAATCCTCCGAGCAAAAGATTTGTGCTGGAGAAGCTCGTGCTGGATTTAACGGCAGAGCTCAAACCAGAAGCGGGATGGATGCAAGAGGAGTTGCCCGTTTAAGTTGTTTGGATCCCTCCTTCATTTGAACAGTTCAGTTCAAAGCACTACCATTGATTGGTATGCATGTTGAAACCGAGATTTCTTCGTCCGCCTACACTCCCATTCGCGCTCCTCGGGGCAATCAGATTTCCTGTAAAGGCTGGCAGCAGGAAGCCGCCATGCGCATGCTCATGAATAATCTCGATGAGGAAGTTGCGGAACGGCCGAGGGACCTCGTCGTATACGGCGGAACCGGGCGGGCAGCGCGCAGTTGGGAGGCTTATCACGCAATTATTTCTTCTTTGAAAAATTTGGACGACGATGAGACTCTGCTCGTCCAATCAGGCAAGCCGGTTGGAATTTTCAAGACGCATGAATACGCGCCGCGAGTACTGATCGCTAACTCTAATCTTGTCGGGCATTGGTCGAACTGGGAGAAGTTCAACGAACTCGAGCGAGCGGGGCTAATGATGTACGGACAGATGACGGCAGGGTCGTGGATCTACATTGGCTCGCAGGGAATTGTGCAGGGAACGTTCGAGACTTTTTCTGCCGCGGGAGAAAAACATTTTGGTGGCGACCTTGCGGGAAAGCTGATCGTGAGCGGTGGTATGGGTGGCATGGGCGGCGCTCAGCCACTTGCAGCGACTATGACAGGCGCGGCGTTCTTGGGAATCGACGTCGATCCCGAACGCATCCAGAAGCGCCTTAAAACTGGTTATTGCGATTTCATGGTGACTACGCTCGATGAAGCGCTGCGCATTCTAAAAAATGCGTTAGGAAAAAAAGAAAATGTTTCGGTTGGATTGGTAGGGAACTGCGCAGAGATTATTCCTGAGCTTGCTGAACGCGGCGTGGTGCCAGATATTCTGACGGACCAGACTTCCGCGCACGATCCGCTGAACGGATACGTTCCCAGTGGCATGACCTTGCAGGAAGCCAATGCGCTGCGAAACAGTGATCCGCAGGCTTATCAAGAAAAATCGCTTGATTCGATCGCGCGTCACGTCGAGGGCATGTTGCGTTTGCAGAAGATGGGGTCCGTGACGTTTGACTACGGAAATAATATTCGCACTTTTGCTTTTCAGCGTGGAGTGAAGAATGCGTATGACTTCCCGGGATTCGTGCCGGAATATATCCGTCCTTTATTTTGCGAAGGACGCGGACCATTCCGCTGGGTAGCGTTATCCGGAGAGGCTTCGGATATTCATGTGACCGATGACTTGGTCTTGGAACTGTTCCCCGAAAACAAGATCTTGCGGCGATGGATTGATCTGGCAAAAAAGCGAATTAAATTTCAGGGGCTTCCAGCAAGAATTTGCTGGCTCGGATATGGAGAACGGGCACAGTTCGCGCTGGCGATGAACGATTTGGTAAAGAAAGGAAAGATCAAAGCACCAATCGTGATTGGACGCGATCACCTCGACTGCGGCTCTGTGGCATCTCCGTTCCGCGAAACTGAAAGCATGAAAGACGGAAGCGATGCGGTGGCAGATTGGCCGCTCCTCAATGCGCTGGTGAACACGGCAGCGGGAGCGTCGTGGGTTTCAATCCACAATGGCGGTGGAGTTGGCATCGGGTACTCTTTGCACGCAGGCCAAGTGACGGTAGCAGACGGAACGGAAATGATGGCGAAGCGAATCGAGCGCGTGCTGACAACAGATCCAGGGATGGGAATCATCAGGCACGTCGATGCGGGGTATGATGATGCCAAAAAATTCGCGAAAGAGAAGGGTGTGAAGGTGCCAGTCAACCTTAGCAAACAGACTCCTAACGCTAGGAGTTGAGACTGATCGGCGTATCGACAGAAACTGAGGCATCAGCATAAGAAATAGTCGCGGCGTGCGAATTATGGCCCATCCGCAAGAATCTCTCCTCAAGAGAGCGTCGCGACAGATAAGCAATTCCAATTGCTAATATAATCCCCCCACTGAAACGTAAAAGAGCAGCAAGTGTAGGTTGTCCACGCGTCACGAGGGCTGCTAACGGATGGGAAAGCAAAACTTCGGATATACGAAATGCGAGTATGTGGACCAGATACAAACCATAGCTAATGAACCCGAAAAATTTAAGTATTGGCTGATCGATGAGAAATCTCCAGTGGCTAGTCCCAAGAAGCAGCATGCACGACAAGAAACCCGCGGAAGTCAGATTACAGGCGGTGGCCACGAATGCCGTGCCGGCTAGTGGGTGGCGCAGCAAAACGAAAAAAGCAACACTGCTGGCCGTCATGACGAACGGGGCTACACGGGCCAGTTGATTGCGATGGAAAAACGGCATATGCAGCCATATTGCCAGAAGCGCTCCGAGAGAAAGTCCATCCAGGTTGAACCAGGTGTAAAGAGATGAGAAGTTCGGCAGGGAGTGATTGTAGTAAAAGTCAAAAATTCGTAGAAGGGGGCTGCATAGGAACATTGTGGTTGTCAGGGCCAACAACTTCCGGCGGGATGACAAATGCACAACCAGCGGCCAAATCATGTAGAAATGTTCTTCAACTGCTAATGACCATAACGGCCCGTACTGCAGTCCGACCCCCAACATGGGAGCAAGGTTAGCGAGGAACAGCGCGCTGACCATCAAAAAGCGGAAAGATATCCAGCCCCCAATGATTAGGACGAAAAGTATTCCCCATAATGCGGGAAGAATACGCAACGCCCGACGAAAATAGAACCGGCGAAAATAGTCAGGGCTCCTTTTACCGTTAAGTAGAATTCCGGTAATTAAGAAACCAGATAGTACGAAAAACAGATTTACTCCAGCCCATCCATATTGAGATACACCGAAGAGCAATCGTCCCGGGAAAGAGAGCTCCGCATGTGACGGCCGGGCCATACCATGGAAGAACAAAACCAGCAAAATGGCAATGCCTCGAACCGAATCAAGTTCGGGCATGTAGCTGCGGATCAGTGGAATCTCCGACATAGAGGCGTCTTCTCCTTTCAAATCCAGGTCGGCCTTATTGATGTAAAAGAATTAAATAAGGCGATCTGTGATTCTCCTCTTTAACTTTCGCGAAGCTTGCGCGCCTGTTTTTTTGCCATTATAGGCTGAGTCGTTGTGAAGAGGCGCGCTTTGTATTCATAATGCCAGAGATGGAAAAGTGTACATTCGCCCTGCTAGACTAAAAGAATTGAGCTTACATAAGAAGACTGCGTACGGAAGCAATAATTTCCTGCTCCTGATGAATATTGGGCAACTCATCAGTCTTCGCTCTCGCTCCTCTGGTGAAGGTCCACGGCGGGGCTCCGATCTTTCGGAACTTGGCATCGTTGAAGATGCCGCCGTCCTATGCGTCGGAGGAAAGGTCGTCTCGATCGGCAAGACCAAAGACGCCCTGCGTGATCCCTTGGATCAAGAAAAATCGAAAGAAAATAGTTGAAATCGATTGCAAGCAGCAAGTTGTTTTGCCAGGATTTGTCGATTCTCATACCCATCCCGTTTTCGTAACGCCTCGCCTTGTGGATTTTGAAAAACGCATTTCTGGCGCATCCTATGAAGAGATTGCCGCTGCTGGAGGTGGCATTCGGTCGAGTTTGGACGGGGTGCGGAAGGCCACGAAAAAAGATTTGGCCGGGAAAGTTCTAATCGCGTTCCGCGAAATGGCTGCTCAAGGTACCACGACGGTTGAAGCGAAATCGGGCTATGGTCTTACGCTTGAATCGGAACTCAAGTCGCTTGCAGCTATTGGCGACGCCGCGACTCGCTGGCCTGGAACGGTCGTTCGGACACTACTCGGAGCACATGTAGTCCCTAAAGAATTTGAGGGCCGCTCACGAAAGTACGTCGAACTCGTCTGTAATGAGATGGTTCCGCAAGCAGCAAAGCGCAAGTTAGCCCAATTTGTCGATGTTTTTGCGGAACGAGGAGCTTTTTCCATCGACGACGCTGCCAGGATCTTCGAGGCCGCACGACAACACGGTTTGGGCACTCGTGCACACGTTTGTCAGCTCAGTGAAGCCAATCTGCGGTCATTGCTGCAATTCGATCCGGCGTCGCTCGATCACCTCGATCACGTTAGTGATGCCGATATCGCACTCCTAGCTAAACAGCAAACCGTCGCTACGTTAGTTCCGGGCGCGAATTATTTTTTAGGTTTGGAGAAGTATCCTCCAGCTCGAAAGTTGATCGATGGAGGCGTTGCAGTGGCATTGGCAACCGACTACAACCCAGGCTCTTCGCCGACGCCGAGCATGCCTTTCGTGATGTCGCTTGCGTGTACGCACATGAAAATGTCGCCCGCCGAGAGCATTGCGGCGGCAACAATCAATGGCGCTTGGGCGTTACGGCTTCAGCACCGCAAGGGATCGATTGAGCCCGGGAAAGATGCAGATTTGGCGATATTTTCAGTCAACGATTACCGCGAAATTCCATACTGGTTTGCATCTAACCAATGTGTGCTGACGGTTCTAAATGGAATCTGCGAGTCTCAGGGGCTCGCCTGACGAACTAACGCGCCGATCCATGCAAATAGTTGGAGCTTAGATTTAAACTAAGGACAATATGAAACGATTATTCTGGTTGTTGTTTGGAGTTTTATTACTCGGTTCCTTTGCCGCAGCCCAACGGCTGCCTGACCTCGCAGTACCCGAAAACTATCAGCTGAGTTTCGCGCCCGATTTCGCGAAAGATAACTTTATCGGCAATGAGACCATTCAAGTCCGGATTCTAAAGCCGACGACAAAGATTGTGCTGAACGCCGCGGACATCGACTTTCAGGATGTCAACATTAGCAGCGGAGGGGTATCTCAGAAGGTCCGCGTCTTCATTGACAAGGAAAAAGAGTTTGCCACGCTGGTTGTCGACAAAGAGATTCAGCCTGGCCCGGCGAGTGTTCAGATTCAATACACCGGAATCCTCAACAAGGAACTCCGCGGTTTCTATCTTGGGAAGGAAGGGAACGGCAAAAAATACGCCGTTACCCAGTTCGAATCAACCGATGCACGCCGCGCATTTCCGTCTTTTGACGAGCCCGCCTATAAGGCAACCTACGACATTACGGTGATCGCTGACAAAGGTAAAGTTGCGATTTCGAACAAGCCAGTGATTGCAGACACGCCCGGACCCGGCGCCGACAAGCACACGGTGAAATTCGCGACCACCGCGAAAATGTCCACTTACCTGGTAGCGGTGGCAGTCGGTGATTTCGAATATATTGAAGGTTCAGCGGACGGGATTCCGATTCGCGTCTATGCCACGCCCGGGAAAAAACAGATGGGAACATTCGCCCTGGCTACTGCCGAGCAATGCATCAAATATTACGACCATTACTTCGGCGTTAAATATCCATTTCAAAAATTAGACCTTATCGGACTGCCAGATTTCGCAGCGGGCGCAATGGAAAACACCGGTGCGATTACCTTCCGCGAAATTGTTTTGCTGTTGGATGAAAAGCACGCGTCAATTCCGCAGGAGAAGCAGGTAGCGGTGGTCATCGCACATGAGATCGCCCACCAATGGTTCGGCGATTTGGTGACAATGAAATGGTGGGATGACATCTGGCTCAACGAAGGCTTCGCCACCTGGATGGAAAGCAAACCCGTCGCCGCCTGGAAACCTGAGTGGAATCTTCCGCTTGACGACGTGCTCGATGCAAACCGAACGCTTGATGTAGATGCGCTGGCGAACACGCGTCCGATACATCAGGAAGCCGAGACTCCATCGCAGATTCAGGAGCTGTTTGACGGCATCGCTTACGGTAAAGCGGCCGCCGTACTGCGCATGCTTGAGACGTATTTGGGTCCAGAAACATTTCGTGCTGGTGTTGTGAGATACATCAAGCAACACGAGTACGGCAATTCCACGGCCGATGATTTCTGGCGAGCCTTGACCGAAGCGTCAAAAAAGCCTGTGGATCAGATTATGCCGACATTCGTCAAACAGTCCGGCGCGCCTCTGGTCTCGATTAAATCTCAATGCTCGGGAAATACCACCAACGTGGACTTGTCGCAGCAACGATACTTTAGCGATCGGAAACTTTTTGAGCGCGGCAGTGACGAGCAATGGCAGGTCCCTGTCTGTATGAAAGCTGAAGCAAACGAAAAGAGCGAAGTGAAATGCGAGCTGCTGACAAAGAAAGAGGAGAGCTTCACTTTGCCGGGTTGCGCAAATTGGGTCTTAGCAAATGCCGACGCAACGGGATATTACCGTTCCGCTTATGAAGCTGAGGCGATTAATGCGATGTCACAGAATTTCGAGACCAAATTGACGCCGGCAGAACGTATCCGTTCTCTGGGAGACACTTGGGCTTCGGTGAGAGTCGGATCGCAGCCCATCAGCAGCTTTCTTACTCTTGCGGATGGTCTTGCAGGGGAACGAAGCGCAACAGTGATGGAGCAAGGCACGAATCAGCTAACTTATATCAGCGAACATCTGGTAAATGACGCAGACCGCGAGTCCTATCAACGATGGGTAAGAAATCTGCTGAGCCCTTCGGCGAAGGAACTAGGGTGGCAGCCCGGTCCTAAAGACGACGATGATCGCAGAACGTTGCGGGCACGGGTTCTCTATACGTTGGGTTACGTGGGACGCGATCCTGAGACTCTTGCTCAAGCGAACAAATTGGCACAGGAAGAGTTGTCCAATCCAGGCGCAGTCGATCCGACGATGGCATCCGCAGTTCTTAACTTGGCTGCGTTGAATGGCGATGAATCGCTATACGACAAAATCCTGGAGCGCATGAAGAGCGCATCGTCTCCGGGCGAATACTATCGCTGGCAAGGAGCTCTGAGCCGGTTCACTGATCCCAAGTTGATCAACCGCACTTTGGAATTCGCGCTGACGCCTGCCGTCCGAAGTCAGGATATGACCCACCTGATCGCGGCTGTAATGGGAACTCCTGCAGGACAACAAATTGCGTGGGATTTTGTGCGCTCCCATTGGCAGCAAATTGATGCGGTGCAGAAGGGATACAACAGCGGAGCCATCGTTCAAACCACTGGTTCGTTCTGCAGCGCCCAATTGCATAATGACGTGCAGGATTTTTTTGCAATGCACGCGGTGCCGGATGCGCAACGTACATTGCGGCAGTCGCTTGAGCGAATCAATTACTGCGTAGATCTGAAATCGCAACAGTCGAATCAACTGGCCTCGTGGCTCGATCGATATGGGAGCGCGTCGGGCCGTTGATCTTTCCTGTGGGTGGTCGCAAGTTAGAGGCTGCGATCACCCATGCGCGGTTCGAATAACTCTTCCGAGCGTTCTCGATCTAGAGATCTCGATTTAAAGAGAGGAGAATTTCGTTCGGAATCTTTCGCAATCTTGATTCGCGTTATCGGCAGCTGCGCATTGAGCGAATCGGAGTTGGTTGATATAATCGGTGCTGTTTAAAAACCTGCAGCACTAACTGCTTGTCTTTGCCGGAAATCCCGCCAAAGTCTTCGTATGTCCCACACGAGCAATATGCTTTGAGCGTCGTGGGATAAAACGTGGCCAGGTAGCTCAGGTGGTAGAGCGCAGCCCTGAAAAGGCTGGCGTCGGCGGTTCAACTCCGTCCCTGGCCACCATGTTTTCAATCACTTGCACTCCTCGTACTTCGCTCCTTGGCTGCAATGCTGCAATTCCTTCCTGAGTTCAGTTAATACTCGGGCTTCGACCCAACCGCGCTGTGAAATCCGACTCGGGGGTAGGCTTCAAGACGCCCCCATTAGCCTCGAGTTCACCCCTCCTGCTTCTCGTGAACGAACCGATAGCTCCGCAGAAGCTTTCCGTCGCCGGTCGCCCAGTGCACATGCTCCGGTTCGATCTGGATGAACGGGCGCACGCGGAAGTGAATGGCGGTGTCGTCGGTAAACTTGACAGTAGTGTTGCGCCAATCCGATTCATTGGTGACAGTGACTTTCGCGACGGTCTTGCCGACCACTTCTGGATATTCATGAATGCGTTGTGGCATTAGCGTTTTCCTTTCTGCCGTCGCAATGGTTCGGATCTCAGGGGGAAAGCTTTCAGTGGTCTCGTGTAGGGAGCTAGGTTGCTTGAATTAAGCAAGCCATACGCGTTCGCGGAAACTCAATGTTCACGGCTGAATCTGTATTCGTGCAACTAATACCAAGATCGGTCGGGTAAATGAGCTTGGCAGTACGGGTTGCCAAAGGGATTCTCGTAGTCGCAGGTCCATCGATTCTCCAGACCGCGACCAATGTCTGTTCCGGCGACCTCATGCCTAAAGCCACCGGCGCCTGGAAATTTGTTATGTCCGATGTACCGAGCGGATAAAACGGCACGGCTGCGGGAATATGCTTACGAAGAACTTCCTTATAAATCCGAATGCCCTCCGCAACCTGAGCCGCAGCTTCCGCGGAAAGCGAATCGAGGCGTCCGCTCTGGTGAATACGACACATCATGGCGGCAACCATATTAAAGCTGGCTTGATCGGCGTCGGACTTTGCCAGCGGGTAAGACCAGATAGCAAGTTGCTCCGGCAAAACCGCTGCGGATGCGCCAACCAAAATCATCGGGACCTTTAGATAATCTTCCTGGTCGGTCATAGACTGCACTTGCAAACGGCTGAGCATGGCGTAGTCCATTCGACCGCCGCCGCTGGCGCAGTTTTCAATCACCAGATCTGGGTAGCGGTTCAGGATGCCATCTAACCAGGCGAGATGAGCACGGTTGTGCTCGAGCAAGCCTTGCCCGAAGCTGTCCGCATTGAGCTCGGTGCCTTGCAGCGAATCGACGTTGTAATCCATCTTGATATAACCAACGCCGTAATCGTTGATAACCCGTGCGATCACCTGATCGAGGTAAGCCCGAACCTCCGGGTTGCGGAAGTCGAGCAGCAGTCGCGAATTCTTCAATACTCTTTTTCCGTGCCGCACAAGAAACCAATTGTCCGGTTTTTGCGCAAGCACCGACTTGGGCCCGGCAACCTCCGGTTCGAGCCATAGTCCCGGAGTCATTCCGGCTTGCCTGATCTGACCGAGAAGAGATTTCAGCCCGTGCGGGAATCGAGTGGTGGAAGCTTGCCATGTCCCAAGTGTCTGACTCCAGTCCTCGTGCAGGTCGGCATACCATCCGGCGTCGATCACGTAGTACTCGCAACCAGCTTTCGCCGCCGTAGCAATCATCGGCAACTCGTTCGCTTCGGTTGGGTCGCCCCAAAGGCAATTCATGTAATCGTTGAAAATCACTGAACACCGTGAATTGTCTTTACGCGGCGTTAGGCACGCCGCGCGGCGGTATCGTGTCAGGGCGTCAACTGCTTCTGTGAACCCGCCGTGCACACACCCTATGGCAACGGGAACAGTCTGATAGGTTTCTCCAGGCTTCAGATTTTTCCAAGCGGCGGAGTGGAGATCGTCGGGCCCGCCGACATAGGCGTACACGTCGTCGGCATTATTGTCTCGGGCCGAAACATTGGAGATCTCCCAATACCAGGACCCGTTATGTTCGATTTGCCAGAACCAGATCAATCCAAGCTTTGTGTTCTCGGCCATTGCCATCGGCAAATAGCGTTCACTGGACCAAGTGCCGATGCTTCCCGCTTGCGCTTCAGACCAGCTCGTGCGTTCGTTTTCGACAAAGCCCATTTCTGACGGACGCATCGTATGCCACTGCCCCTCAGCCATCCAGCTATTGACGGCGAGGTGGATGCGGAGTTCACGTTCATAGTTTTGTGGGTCGGCCAGTCCGTGAAGCATTGCGGAACTCAGAAAGTCGATTCCCACGGGCGAGTTTCCCTCGTTAGTAACACGCGAGAACCGGCGCACAACCGGCAGCCCGTCGAAAGATTCATAAACGGATTCCACACGAAGGCGGAGATTTGCGTCCGTGTGCGTGCACACCAGACGCTTGCCGCCGGGAGCGAACTCTTCGCGTTTTCCGAGTAAACAGCAACCGCGCTCCTGGCTGACCCATGCCGGATTTCAATCCCTGATCAGGAGAATTTTCGCCGCTGCATTGAAGGGCGACCTCAACACCGGAAGATTTACTGATGGACGCGACGTCCCTCGGGACAAGCTGTTTCTGACGCAATTTCCCCGCAATCACTTCGAATGAGAGAGTCAGGTCATCAGTTTTCCATTGAAATGGCTCCAAAGCATCTGAGGCATAGGCGAGACGGGCGACGGGCGGAAGTACAGCGCTCAATGCCGCTAAGGCACTGGATTCCAAGAACCTTCTTCGATGCATAGATAATTGTTTGTAATTATCGTTAACTGTAACGATTTCAAATAACAGGATGGAAGCGACTCTGTCAAGCGCACAATAGCGACACTCAAGTTTTCAGGAAATTTGTTGGTTTGCTACGCCCGCGCCTTTGTTGCGGTAATCGTACGCTTAGCTCCGCGCCGCTGTGTCGATCTGCGCATGATTAACTCTGGCTGCAGCACAACGCTTTCAACTTTCGGTGGCACTTTCGAATTCAATATCGAAAGAGCGATGCGCGCAGCTTCCTCGCCTATTCGGCGGCTGTGCTGATTGATGCTTGAAAGTGGAACGCTTAGCGCATCGTCGTAATGGAGATTTCCGCAACCAATAACAGCGACGTCTTCCGGAATCCGCAGTTCCTGATCTAGGGCGTAATTTATTGCGCCCATGGCCAAGGGGTCATTAAAGCAGAACACGCCATCAGGTCTTGGTTTAAGGCTCAGGAGCTGTCGCATAGCTTCTGCGCCACGTTGCCTAGTCTCTACATCACCCTTAGGTTCGGCGATGATGTAGTCATCGCTAACTTTCAAGCCTGCCTGGGTCAGGGCTCGTCTATATCCTTCCAGTCGGCGAATGCTGGGGCTCGTTTCCGGCCCTCGAATATGCGCGATCCTTTTGCAGCCCATATCGATCAGGTGCTTTGTGGCAAGCACTCCGACTGCTTCGTCGTCTACTCCGACGAAATTCGCGGTCAAACCGGGCAAAGCGCGATCAATCAATACGTAGGGGGTTTTCTGCTTTTCAATACGGAAGAAGAGATCAACGTTTGAACGGCAGGAGGCAATGATCAGTATATCGAGGCGGCGTGCCAGTAACTGATTAATCTCTTGTTCTTCAAGGTCCGGATCTTCTTCAGAGGAGGAGATGATCAGATAATAGCCGCTCCCCCTCAACACGTCAGAAAGTGACTTGGCGATTTCTGCGAAGAAAGGATGGAGCAGGTCCGGAACCACCAAACCGACCAGATACGTGCGTCCGGTGACTAGACTTCGTGCCGCCAGATTGGGTCGGTAGTCAAGCTCTTTAACCCGGGCTAAAACTCGCTCGCGAGTTTCGTCGCCTACATCAGGATGATTCCGCAGAACCTTGGAAATGGTGATGACCGATACGCCAAGATCTTTGGCGATGTCCTTCATTCGTGTGCTCATAGAGTGGACTCAGTATATAGAAGGCTTAGTTCGGGAACGGTGGCATAATTCTTGACATCGTTAACTTTACCGATTATCGTTGCTTCCGATATGCGTCCCCTTGTACCTCGGAAAACGTTCTAGGGTCAATGGAAAAACTCAAATTCGGATGACGCAATCACGAGGGATCTAAGAGATGAAGCTTCAAGGCGTCTCCGGGCCGTTGCTTAACGGGTGTGTTGATCCTGGGCTTGTGCCTCAAAGGACTCTTTACACGGGTGTCCAAATGCCGGCGATCGGACTGGGAACGTTTGGATCGGACCATGTGTCAGCAGTCGAAGTCGCGGCAGCTGTGGAAGGTGCGGCTGCTATCGGATATCGTCATTTTGACTGTGCATCCGTGTACAGCAATGAGCACCAGATTGGGTATGCCCTGCAACAGGTGTTCCGCGGCGGGATTAGACGGGAAGAACTGTGGATTACGTCAAAGCTATGGAATGACAAGCACGCCGAGAACGATGTGATCCCTTCCTGCCAGCAGTCCCTCTCCGATCTCCAACTGGACTACCTGGATTCGTATCTGGTTCATTGGCCATTCCCGAACTTCCACCCTCCCGGTTGTGACGTGACTTCGCGAAGCGGGGATGCAAAATCCTACATTCATGCTGATTTCATGAAGACCTGGCGGAAGATGGAGGAACTAGTGGATCTAGGTTTGGTTCGGCATATCGGTACCTCGAATATGACGATTCCAAAACTAAAACTTCTCTTGCGCGATGCTCGTATTAAACCGGCAGTGAACGAGATGGAATTGCACCCTCACTTTCAGCAGTCAGAGTTATTCGAATTTGTCCGGTCGAACGGGATCGTTCCCATAGGTTATTCCCCGATCGGCTCACCGGCGCGGCCCGAGCGAGACCGGACACCTGAAGATAGTTCGGCTACGCAGGATCCTGTGATTGTTAGGATTGCCAATCGGCTCAGCGTGCATCCGGCGATCGTTTGCATTAAATGGGCTGTCCAGCGCGGTCAGGTTCCTATCCCATTTTCCGTTAAGCGAAATCAGTATCTCAGCAATCTTGAAGGCGTGGTGAGTGAGCCTCTCACCGATAATGAGATGCGTGAAATCAGCGCCATTGATCGAAACTGCCGGCTTATTAAAGGCCAGGTTTTTCTATGGAAAGAAGGTCAGTCCTGGCAGGACCTTTGGGATTTGAACGGGGAGATCACACCAGCATGACTGGGGTCTCAACAACCGTGGGTAAGGTCGAGGCCATGGAAGTTAAACCGCAGACGATGCGCGCCGCGTTTCTCCCGGGTAACGACAGGGTAGAGCTCCGCACCTTGCCTGTTCCTTGCCCAAGTCACGGAGAAGTTCTACTGAGAGTGAAAGCTTCAACTATCTGCGGTTCGGATATTCGCTGTATCTACCACGAGCACTTGGGAAAAGGACCCGAAGGCTATCAGGGAGTAATTGCCGGCCATGAGCCAAGCGGTCAGATCGTGGAGGTCGGGCCTGGCTGCCGTCGCTTTGATGTGGGAAATCGGGTGATTGTGTACCATATCTCCGGCTGCGGCGTTTGCAATGACTGCCGCCGCGGCTACATGATCTCCTGCACAAGCGAAAAATATCGCCGCGCATACGGTTGGCAGCGTGATGGCGGAATGGCCGACTACATGATCGCGGAAGAGAAAGATCTTATCGCTCTTCCCGATGAGCTTTCATACGCGGACGGCGCACAGGTGGCGTGTGGTTTCGGCACTGTGTACGAAGCCATTGAAAAAGTTGGAGTCGATGGCAACCATGCTGTGCTCATCACAGGGCTAGGGCCGGTTGGACTGGCAGCGGCGGCATTGTGCCGCAAGCTCGGTTCGCAGAAAATTATCGGTATCGATGTCGTTCCCGACCGCTTAGAGTTAGCGCGCTCCCTCAATCTCTGTGATGTAGTTCTTCGGTCTGGTGCGAATAATGTCGCCGAGGTAAAGAGCCTGACGGATAACCACGGCGCCGAGCGCGCATTCGACTGTTCCGCCAATGCCGCAGCGCGGGCCACAGCGATCCGCGCAACTCGTAAATGGGGCAAAGTTGTATTTGTAGGTGAAGGAGGAACGGTCGAATTCAATCCATCTCCGGACATAATCCACGATCAGAAGACGATCTATGGCTCGTGGGTGACAACGACATGGCTAATGGAGGAATTGGTCGAGCGCTTGGTTCGGTGGAACCTTCATCCGGCTGACATCATTACCCACCGGTTTGGCCTAGAGGATGCCGCAGATGCATATGCTCTCATGGCTTCGGGCAAGTGTGGCAAGGTTGCAGTCTGCTTCGATGAGGAATTGGCGCTCAAATGACGTCAAACTGGGAAGAGATTCTTAGCGATCGGCTGCAACTGTTTGGGCATCGCAACTGGCTGGTTATTGCCGATTCAGCATATCCTGCACAGACGCGGCAAGGTGTGGAAACCATTGTCGCCGATGCGGAACAACCGACTGTACTTTCGCGGGCGCTTGCAATGCTTGACGGCTGCCGGCACATCAAACCGACAATTTATACGGACAAAGAACTGCAGTTCGTCTCGGAGCAGGATGCCACTGGTATCACCGCATACCGGCAACAGTTCGAGAGCCTACTCAAGGGGAATCAAATGCACTCCCTTCCACACGAAGAGATCATTTCCAAGCTCGACCAGGTCGGGGAAATGTTCCGAGTGCTCGTGATCAAAACGAACATGCGGATTCCATATACGTCGGTTTTTTTTGAACTGGAGTGCGGATACTGGAGATGCCGAACCTGAGAATCGACTCAGGGCTGCAATGGGATCCAAAAATCAGCGGCTTAATGCTGCAAAAAGCAAGAGGCGTTTAGTTGCTAGTCTCGGAACCCAAACATGAAGGCGCTTGTACTTCAGAAACCAGGCCAGGTATCCATTGAGACAGTTCCGGATCCGGTGCTCACGGATGGAAACCTATTACTCAAGGTACGAATGGTGGGCTTCTGCGGAAGCGATTTGAATTCGTTCCGTGGACTTAACCCGCTTATCTCATTTCCTCGGATTTTGGGGCATGAAGTATCGGCGACAGTGCAAACCAATGGCAACGAAGACGGGCTGCCTGTTGGAACGCATGTTGCTCTGTCTCCATATACGAGTTGCGGTAAATGTGCTTCATGCAAACGAGGGCGCCCGAATGCTTGTCAGTTCAACCAGACTCTCGGTGTACAAAGGGAAGGTGCACTCACAGAATTCATCGTGATGCCGGCGGAGAAGTTATATCCGGCAAAACTCACGCCGAAGGAATTGTGCCTCGTAGAACCGTTGACGGTCGGCTTTCATGCAGTGGCACGGGGACGAGTTACCGCGGGCGACGCTGTTGCAGTTTTCGGATGTGGCGGTGTGGGGCTTGGAGCCGTAGCTGCCGCGAACTGTCGTGGTGCAACAACGATCTGTATTGATGTGGATGACGACAAGCTGGAGCTTGCGCGACTTGCAGGCGGCACTCACTCGATTAACACGGCGCGTGAGCCGTTGCATGAGCGCTTGCAGGAAATAACTGAAGGACGGGGCCCGGATGTGGTGATCGAGGCCATTGGCACACGGGGGACTTTCCAGGCTGCGGTCGAAGAAGTCGCCTTCACTGGCCGGGTTGTTTACATCGGCTATGCCAAAGAACCAGTCAGCTATGAGACCAAGCTCTTCGTGCAAAAAGAATTGGATGTTCTCGGATCGAGGAATGCACAGCCGGAAGATTTTCACGCGGTAATCAGGCTGCTGGAAGCTGGCAAATTTCCTGTGCATCAGGCGGTGAGCCTGGTGGTTTCTCTCGAGGAAGCGCCACAGGCATTGCGTTCGTGGAGTGAGAATCCTTCGAGTTTTAAGAAAATTTTGGTCGCATTGGACTAGACCGATGAACATTAGCGTGAGTGAATCAACTACCACGATCCGTCCTGGCGTTACTAAAGGCGGTCTGTTCCGCACTGCGCAAGGCGCAAATCTTGCTTTCACTTTCGTGCTCCTTACCTCGTTATTTCTTTTGTGGGGCTTCTGCAATGGAATGATCGACATCCTGAACAAGCATTTTCAGGACACGTTGCACATCAATAAGGAGCAATCGGGTCTGGTGCAGGCTGCAAATTATTTGGCCTATTTCCTGATGGCGGTTCCCGCGGGATTTATTGCGAAAAAGTTTGGCTACAAAGGCGGCATCCTCGTGGGGTTGTCGTTGATTGCGGCCGGCGCGTTCTGGTTCATTCCTGCCGTGAAGATCGGGACCTACTCCGCCTTTTTGTTGGGTCTGTTCATTATTGCTGCGGGCATGACTTGCCTGGAAACGATCGCGAATCCGTATGCCACGGTTCTGGGTTCGCCGGAGGCTGGACCCACGCGCATCAATATCGCCCAAACGCTGAACGGGGCTGGCTGGATTCTGGGTCCGATCGTCGGCGGCCACTTTGTTTTTGCGGCCGCCAGCGGAGCCGGCGCCAACGCCGGGCTTACTACGCCCTACATGGGAATAGGCTTTTTCGTAGTTCTGTTGCTCCTTGTCTTTGCGGTCTCGCCAGTCCCGGAGTTACACGTCGAGGATGAGAGCCGTCGTTCGCCAGCGCAGAATGAAATCAAACCTACGGGTAGACAGAAGGTTACCATCGCGATTGTGTTGGCGATGGTTTGCGGACTGCTCTACTTTTTTATCGCTCCGATTCTGGGATTGATCTGGACGCTGCTGCGCATGAACGAGATTCTATTTCAACCTGTGAAGACCGGCCTCCTGATCGTCGCTTACGTGATGGCATTCCTGGTCGTGACGCGGAACTGGGACATGTTCCGGCGCAAGCACTTCACATTCGGAATTGCCGCGCAGTTCCTCTATGTCGCGGCGCAAACCGGCATCTTCAGCTTTTGTGTCAACTACGTTCTTGAGAATGATCCGGGAGTTACGCGGCTTCAGGCCTCGCAATGGCTCGGCGGCATCGGGTTCGTTTTGTTCATGGTCGGACGTATGTGCGGCAGTGTTGTGATCAGCCAATTCAAGCCACATCGCGTGCTCGCCGCCTACTCCGCCATCAATGTGGCGCTAGTTGCGGTGACGATGGGCGGCGGCAAAACGGGGATCTACGCCATGTTTGCCAGTTTCTTCTTCATGTCAATCGGATTCCCGACTATTTTTGCTCTCGGCATCCGTGGGTTGGGCGAGCATACGAAGCTCGGTTCATCGCTAATCGTGATGTCTATTGTAGGTGGAGCTATATCTGCCCCGTTCATGGGACACATCGCGGACCTGCATTCGATGCGCGCCGGTTTCGTAGTGCCGCTGGTGTGTTTTGTTTTCGTCGCTCTCTACGGCTTGACTTGGGCAAGACTCAGCAGGCGGGACTCATCGCCAGTAACACAGGTCTAACGATTTCAGAGCGTCCGGAATGATTTGCAACGTAATTCGTGGTTGAGGAAAGAACACCATGCTTTCGCATCCGTCATTGAAATCCGTTCGCAGACTCAGCATTTTGCTGCTGGGATTATGCGCGTTTTCCTGCCTGCAAGCACAAACTGCCACTGCTCCAACTGCCTCGCTGGATCCAGAAACTCTTGATCAGGCTCTGGCAGAAGGCAAGCAGTAAGTACGACGGCGAGCGCGCGAAGCTCTTGAAAGATGTCGACACAGTTGACAACCAAGGTCCGTTCCGCCCCGACTGGGAGTCGCTTCGGAAATATGAAGAGCCCGAATGGTATCAGGACGCCAAGTTCGGCATTTTTATTCATTGGGGAACGTATTCGGTTCCGGCGTTTGGCAGCGAGTGGTATCCGCGGCTCATGTATGTGGAGGGATCTCCAGAATACAAACATCACATCGCTACTTATGGATCGCAGGACAAGTTTGGCTACAAAGATTTCATTCCCATGTTCAAGGCCGAGCACTTCGATCCGGCGGCGTGGGCCGAATTATTCAGAAAGGCAGGCGCAAAGTACGTGGTGCCGGTTGCGGAACATCACGATGGTTTTGCGATGTACGACAGCGGTGTAAGCGACTGGACGGCAGCTAAGATGGGACCTCACCGCGACACCACGGGAGAACTGGCCAAAGCAGTGCGCGCTGCAGGTCTGCATTTTGGCTTGTCCTCGCATCGCGTGGAACACAATTTCTTTTTGGGTCCGGGACGCACGATTCCCTCCGATGTGAACGATCCGCAATACGCCGCACTTTACGGCCCGGCACATACCTGGATGATGAATCCACCGGGCACTCCGCTCAATAATGATTTCACTTATGTATCTTCAGCATGGGCGAACGACTGGCTGGCGCGGTCCGCAGAACTGGTCGAGAAATATCACCCTGACATTGTGTATTTCGACTGGTGGATTGGGCAGGCATCGATCCGTCCGAATCTCACACGCTTTGCCGCGTTCTACTACAACAGCTCGCTGAAATATGGTGACCACGTTGGCGTGATCAACTACAAGGACTACGCGATGCAGGACCACTCCGCGGTACTGGACTTGGAGCGGGGACAACTCAGCGACATTCGTCCGCTCGCTTGGCAGACCGATACTTCCGTGAGCAACAAGTCTTGGGGGTACATCAAAGATGACACATTCAAGTCGCCGGAATTTGTGGTTCATCAGCTCATTGATATCGTCAGCAAGAATGGCAATCTGCTGTTGAACATCGGGCCGCGTTCGGACGGCGTTATTCCGGATGAAGTGCAGCAGGTGCTTCTCGACATTGGCGCGTGGCTCGATCTCAATGGAGATGCGATCTACGGCACGCGTCCGTGGAGAATCTACGGCGAAGGGCCGACGAAAGCGACGGCCGGATCTTTTCACGATACTGAGGTACAAAAGTACACACCCGAGGATTTTCGTTTCACAACCAAAGGCGATGTGCTTTATGCAATCGGACTGGCTTGGCCGACAAAGGGAGAAGCGGTGATTCATTCCCTTGTGGCCACAGCTGGCGGTAAGCCGGTGCAATCCGTTGGTCTTTTAGGCAGCGAAGCGAAACTGCAATTCGAGCAGCGTCCCGATGGCCTGCACATTCATTTACCCGCTCAAAGCCCCGCGAAGTATGCTTACGCGGTTCGCCTTACCTTTAAGAGCAATTCGCAGTAACGCGGATGGCTGCGTGCTATTTAACTGGACCTCGCTTGCATCAACTGACCTGTTCTGAGTCGTTCCTCGTTGAGCCGCTCTGATCGGCGCATAGAGGGACAAACAGGTTTCCTGTCGCGTCGATCGGATTGCAAGCCATTGGGCCTCGCTTTCATTTCTCTACTCACTCCAATAGTCTAGATCGATTCCTGTAACGATAACTGTAATACTGACCTACTCGCGTAAATGACTGTATCAAGAAAAATTGCGCAGCGGAATTGCGATATGGCATTTTAGGGCGTTGCTCGTTTGCGCGGAAGTTCCGTGCAGAACGGTCAATTTTCTCCCCCAATTGAAAGCCCCGTAATCACAGAAGTCTCTAGGATTACTTGATGCCCAATTGGCGCATGCCTGGACTCCTCAAAAAAACAGCTTGACAAGAGATGGGGCTTTGATACTAGAATGCTCGAGTTTCGATACAGTTACCGTTAACTTAATCTGAAAACGAGGGGTCCTAGTCGATGCCCAAATTCCGCAGTCTCTCCCTGTATCTCTTCGCCACCGCGGTTGCCTTCGCGATGAGCGTTGCTACGCCTCTCGCAAAGGCCCAGACGCTTGCCTCGTCGGCTGCGTTTTCAGGTTCGGTTTCGGACTCCTCCGGCGCGCGTATCAGTAATGCCACCGTGGTTCTAACTAGTCCGGAAACGGGAATTACCCGGACCTTCAAAACGGATACCGAAGGCAATTTTTCCTTCGCGCTATTGCCGGCGTCTACTTATACCTTGACCGTGTCGGCGCCAGGATTCAAGACCACCAAGCAACAAGGAATCACCTTGGAAGTCGGCCAGTCCGCAAGCCAGGGTGTCACGCTGAGTATTGGAACGACCGAGCAAATCGAGGTGACGGCAGCGGCTCCGCTATTGCAGACCGACAACGCAAACATTGGTGCGGAGGTTTCGACCCAGCAGATTACGGAGTTGCCCCTCAATCTACGCAACGTGTTCAACTTCGTTGAATTGAACTCCTCGGTGAACAACTTGTCACAAAGGCAGACAATTTCGTCCGGCGGCGAGCAAGGGTCGGCTGACCAGGACGTTTCATTCTTCAATTTTGGTGGGGGCTATTTCGGGACCAGCGCAATTCTTCTGGATGGCGCCTGGGATGTGAGTGAAGGTTGGGGCGGTGCCATTTACGTTCCTTCTCCAGACAACGTGCAGGAGTTCAAGGTCCAACAGAATTCGTTCACGTCGCAATACGGCTGGAGCACCGGAAACGTGATCAACGTTGTCACGAAGTCCGGCGGCAGCAGTCTGCATGGGGATGTTTACGATTACCTGCGCAATGGGGCACTCGATGCCAACAACTACTTCAACAACCTACATGGCGACCCGCGTCCGAACTCGCATCGCAATCAGTTTGGCGTCGCCGTGGGGGGGCCGGTGTACATTCCGGGCATCTACAAGCAGCGTGACAAGACATTCTTCTTCTTTAATTTCGAGGGCCACCGCGATCACAATGCGGGGAACACGTCGTATATCATGCCGGTTTCAGCATTCAAGGCAGGAGATTTTTCAGCACTGCTGGGAGCCAATATCGGAACCGACGGGCTGGGACGGCCCATTCTGCAGGGGCAGCTTTATGACCCATACAGCACGCGTCTCGTAAACGGCAGCTATATTCGCGATCCAATCCCGAACAACAATTTGGCAACCTATGTGTCGCCTTACACAGGTGGGTCGCTCATCAACAGCATCGGCCAAAAGCTAATCAACTACTACCCGGACCCACAGAAAAACTTTGCGAATGCGATTAATTGGAGTGCATCGGGGCTGAATGCAGATTATTCGAATGAGTATAGCGGCCGCATTGACCATAATTTCAGCGACAGCACTCGGCTCTACGGACGCTTTTCGTACAAGAAAGAATACAAGGACGAATCGCCCGCCTATTATGGCGCGAGCGACCCTGCTGGTCCGGGACAAAGAAATCCTAATAACCGGTGGAACGTAGGTGTCGGTCTAAGTCATGTCTTTACTCCCACCTTCACCATGAGCGTTAATGTGGGCGGCATGAAATGGGTTGAGGGTAACGACGTACAAAGTCACGGGTTTAAGGCGTCGTCCCTTGGATTGCCGAGTTTCATTGACACCAACTCTCCACAGTTCCCCATTATCAGTATGCCCACCCCCTACGGGCCTGAGGGGCCGATAGCTGGAGCCGGGCAGGGTGCTTTTCCCCGAGCAGCTTCCACTGGATCTCTTGATTTTGTGAAAGTGCGCGGGAAGCACCAACTATCGTTCGGATATATGGCGGTCGCAACGGATGAAAACGGCGGTCGCTACCATTTCACTACCTACAACTTCAACGATCTGTTCACAGGCGGCCCCGATCCTCAGAGTCCCACGGCTAATACTGGCAATCCGTTTGCTTCGATGATGATGGGGCTTTCTACCAGTTCCGGCTGCGTAGCCGGTGCGTGCAGCACCGGTGTTGCCATTCAGAATGTAAGCCGTACTTGGTTTCATGGTGTGTACTTGCAGGACGACTGGAAGGCCACTCAAAAACTGACGTTAAATGTGGGGCTTCGATGGGAAGTCCAGCGCCCTGTAACAGACCGTTACAACCGGCAGGCTTGGTTTGATTACAATGCAACCAACCCCATCAGTGCGGCCGTGGGCCAAACCTATACGGGCGAGCTCCAATTCGCCAACTCCAACCAGCGTGGACTATTCAGTACGAATTACAAAAACTTCGCCCCCAGAATCGGATTCGCTTATCAACTACTGCCAAAGCTTGTGATGCGGGGTGGTTACGGTCTGTTCTATCCACCCACCTTCCGCGGCACTGGTCCGGCGCCCGGGTTTAGTTCTGACACGCCTTATGTGTATTCGACCGACGGCGGCTTAACTCCGGCAAATACCTTGAGCACTGGGTACTCAGGCGGGCTGGTACCGGTTGTTGGTAGCTCTCTAGGACGGCCTGACCAATGTTGGTTTCAGTGCTAATGCGGTCAGCCGAAGCCGTAAGACTTTTTACTCGCAGCAGTGGATGTACGGATTCCAATACGCGGCCACAAGCAACGACGTGATTGATGTCACTTACGTAGGTAACCATGGGGTTCATGTGGTTGACGGCGGCCTCAATCTCAATCAACTGGATCCCAAGTATCTTTCGATGGGAGCTGCATTGGATAATCCTGTGCCAAACCCGTTCGTCGGCCACATCACCGCGAGCGGCTGCGGCCTTGATCAGCCGACAGTTCTGCAAGGCCAACTGCTCAGGCCCCATCCGGAATTCTGCGACATCAACGAGCTCCAGGATCCGGCAGGTGGGTCGCACTACAACGCCCTGGATGTGAACTACACGCATCGGGTTTCGCAAGGGCTCACGTTGTTAGCGTCCTACACGTTTTCGAAATTCATTGATAACGTTGGAGGACCCGATAGCTGGGCCAATTCCTCGGCCGAGAATATTCGCAACGTCTATAATTTGGCCGCAGAGAAGTCGGTGGATGCTACCGACACTCCTCATAGCTTCGTTTTGAGCTATGTGTACGAACTGCCGGTTGGCAAAGGCAAGCAGTTCGGCTCAGGAATGAACGGAGTCTTGAATACCATCGTTGGTGGCTGGCAGACCTCCGGGGCAGTGACTTTAAAAGAAGGCTTTCCGTTGAGCATCGGCCAAAATAATCTGAATGAGTTTGGGTTTGGCCAGCATGTGAATATTGTCGGTGACTACCACATCGCGAATCCAAGCCGCACTGAGTGGTTCAACACCTCGGCATTTGCAGCCGCACCGAAGTGGGACTTGGGGGATGCTCCCAGATACTTCTCTGATCTGCGGGCACCCGGCTACAGAAACTGGGACATGAGTATTCAAAAGTACTTTCCGATTCGAGAACAAGTACGAATCCAGTTCCGTCTGGATATGTTCAACACTTTGAATCACACCAACTTCTACAGCCCAAACACATCTCATGGGAGGTGGATTTGGGACAATTACTCAAGCCTGGACGCCGAGACAAATGCAAGCAGCGCTGAAGCTGTATTGGTGATCCGTGCATTCAATCAGGGTCACTGTTGCTCTCGGCTGTTTGACGTGCTGTGTTTTGCTGGGTCCGGCATTCTCACAAGGACCTACGCAATTTGAATCTCTCCTGGCCTCGGCGCAACAAGCCCAGACTAGGGGAGATTTCGAATCAGCCGCCGAATTTTACCGGAAGGCGATCGCCATCCATCCTGAAATCGCAGAGCTCAAGGCGAATCTCGGGTTGATGTACTACCAGACCGGAAAAGATCAGCAGGCCATAGAAGCTTTCCTTGAGTCCATTCGTCTAAAGCGGTCGCTCTTCGTTCCAAACCTGTTCCTTGGACTCGACTATGTGAAGTTGAAGCGGTTTAGCGAGGCTTTGCCGTACCTCAAACAAGCTACTCTTTCTAATCCTAAAGATATTCAAGCACCACTAGCTCTCGGCCAGGCTTACGCAGGAACGGGAAAGACAAGGCCTGCGATTGCGTCTTATATGCGTGTGGTCGAGCTTGATGGACGTAATGCGGAAGCGTGGTTTCATCTCGGCGTGAGTTATCTCGAACAGGTCGAAAGTGACGCAAGGATGTTATCGACTCATTACAAAGGCTCGGGTTATCTGCAAGCGCTTTCGGCCGAGACTTTGGCTGAGCAGCAGAAGTTTGGACAAGCTGCGGACGCCTACAAAGCGGCTCTCGCCGCTCCAGTTTTTCCGCCGGGCACGCATGCGGGTTATGGATTTGTTCTAATCAATCAGCAACGCCCGGCTGATGCCGAACACGAATTCGAAGCGGAGTTGTCAATTTTCCCAGGATCTCTCATTGCAAAAATGGGTTTAGCCCGACTCCTCGTTGAACAAGGCTCGCCATCAGAAGGTCTGAGCCGAGTGGGGGATATCTCGAACACCGACCCTGCATTTTTGCAGTCGCACATCTCACTTCTGACAAGTGGACTTGGGAGCCAAAAGCGGTCAGAGCTGGAGCGAATCCTAAAAGAACGCCAGTCAACCCGCGATATTTCGCCGGAACTCGTGACGCTGATCCGCAACGACAGCGATGCGGCAAATGATTCAAGTACACTTGTTGCGAAGTCTCCGCAGTCCAGCAAACAACCATTACATGCGTCAGAGTTGTACGCGAGTGGACACTACTCGGAATGCAATGAACTCCTTGCTCCGCGCCTTCAACTGCTCCAGTCGAATGAGCTCGAGTTACTGGCAGCATGCGCCTACGTCACTGGTAATTACCAAGTCGCTCTTCAAGCATCACAAAAGCTCGTAACCAAACCAGACTTTGAAGTGCGGGGACTTTATTGGGAGACAAAATCGGCCGAGAAGCTCGCTTCACAGGCTCTAGTTCGTGCGGGCCAAATGGATTCCAGTTCTCCTCAACTGCATGTTTTGTTGGGAGACGTGTACAGGCAGCAGAATAACTTCTCCGTTGCAGAGCAAGAGTATCGAAAAGCTTTAACCCTTCGGCCGGAAGATATGGGCGCACTGTTTGGTTTGGGTTTAACACTGCTTGCTGACTCAAAAACAGATGAGGCGCTGGCCCTGGTACAAGCTGAGTTGCAACGAGAGCCTGATGATCCGGAACTTAATGCCCTAATGGGCGAACTCCTGTGCGCTCGACACGACTTCTCTGAAGCGGAGCCGTACCTGAAGAAAGGTCTTAACACTAAACCGGAATTAGTCCCTCACGTGCATGCGTTGCTTGGCAAGATGTATGCGGAAACGAATCGCACCCAACAGGCGATCGCGGAGTTGAAGCTTGGGCTCGCAGATGATAAGGATGGCCGAGTTCATTACCAGATTGGCCGTATTTATTTGAAGCTCGGGGATCATGATTCGGCTAAGCAAGCCTTTGAAGCGTCGGAGCAACTACGACGAAAAAAGTTTATCGGTGACGTCGCGGTATTCCAGCAATCTGAAAATGACAGTAGTTTGCAGTAGATTGATGTTCCACGATGAAAATCTCTGTAAGAGCGAGTGCCGAGTTACGCCAGCATAGCTGCGCGTAAGACGGTTAAAAGGAAATTCCATAAAAAATGATGAAACTCAAACCCTGCCTTCTGTCACTCTTCGTTGCGGGCATCTCAGTAATGGCAAGCGCCGGGCAATTTGCGGTTAAAGAAGTTCAAAAAGACGCGACCGGCGTCACCTTTCGAACCACTGCCGGCACGATGCGCATCGAGATCTGTGGTGACCGTGTGGTACACGTGATCGCCAGCTCGACGGCGCAGATTCCGACGCCAACGGTGCAAACAGTTACGCAGCCGTGTAGTGGTCAAGATTTTCGGCTTGAGACCGGAAAGAAACGGATCAACATTCGCACTCCGGATGTCGACGTTCAAGTCGATGCGACGACTGGGGCAATCACTTTCTTGTCGAGCAACGGGCAGGTTGTGCTAGCTGAACCGGACGGCGGGGGCAAAGCCTTTGATGTACCGTCTAGCTGGGAGACTAGCGCCTGGCAAACTCAACAGACTTTTGTTTCACCTCCGGATGAATCCCTATACGGTTTAGGACAACATCAGGAAGGGATCTTCGACGTGCGCGGAGTTCCGATCCGCCTTCAGCAAGCGAACACAAACATTTCAATTCCATTCCTACTCTCAAGTAAAGGCTATGGAATCCTGTGGAACAATGCCTCGCTGACGGACTTTAATCCCGCCGATCAGGTTATCTCTCTTGACCCGGCCACAGGCGCGGGCAAATTCAAGACCGGAGCGAAAGGCACTTACGGCTTTTTGCTGAGCAGTGACAACAGGAAGCAACTAACCCTCGAAGTGAACGGGAAACGGGTGATCGACCTCAAGAACGAGTGGACCCCGACATCAGCCTCAGGGTTTGTCGATTTAGAGGCAAACAAGGAATATGAGGTCTCCGCGCACGGCGGTCCGGGAGGAGTTCACTTAGCGGTGAGGCCTCCTGAAGGTACGACAACATTCCGCTCCGAAGTAGGGCAAGCAATCGACTACTACTTCTTTTATGGTCCTGAGTTAAACCGCGTCATTGGGGACTACCGTCAGCTCACCGGCGAGGCGCCGCTATTTCCCAAGTGGGCTTACGGATATTGGCAGTGCCGCGAGCGTTATCACAGCCAGCAGGAAATTCTGGACATTGCGGCTGAGTTCCGGAAGAGAAAGATTCCTGTAGATGCCTTAGTGCAGGACTGGCAGTACTGGGGCAAGTACGGCTGGAGCGCAATGAAGTTCGATGAGGACCACTATCCGAATCCCAAAGAGATGCTGGATCAGCTGCATTCCCAAGACCTGCATATGCTGATCTCGATTTGGTCAAGATTCGGGGAAGACACTGACGTTTACAAGCGAATGAAGGCACAAGATCTTCTGATCTCGGGAACACCGTGGACGGACTTCTTCAATCCCGCAGCTCAGAAAGCATTCTGGTCGGAACTGAATAAAGGAATTTTCCAGGACGGAATGGATGGCTGGTGGATGGATGCGTCCGAGCCAGAGTTCGACATACTCAAGGGTAAGCAAACGTTTCTGGGTAGCGGCGAGTTGGTGCGCGATGCCTATCCTTTATATGTGACGAAAGCCATTTATGAAGGCCAGCGGTCAACCACTGATCGAAAGCGTGTTGCAATTTTGACGCGTTCGGCTTTTGCCGGCCAGCAACGCTATGCTGCGGCCTCCTGGTCGGGGGACATTAGTTCGAACTGGGCAACACTTCAGCGACAGATTCCTGCCGGCCTAAGCTTCAGCATGTCCGGAATGCCCTACTGGACTACCGATATCGGTGGATTCTTCCGCCCTGAAGACCAATACACCTCTGATGCCTACCACGAATTGCTGATCCGGTGGTTTGAATACGGGACCTTCTGCCCAATTTTCCGCGTGCACGGATATAAATCGAATGCAGAGATTTGGAATTACGGTCCGCAAGCAGAGAACATCCTTACGCAATACGATAAGTTGCGATATCGTCTGATGCCTTACATCTATTCCGCTGCCTGGGGCGTTACGAATAACGGTGAAACGCTCATGCGGGCACTGCCTCTCGAGTTTACTTCCGATGCGAGAGCGCGAGGCGTTTCGGATCAATTCATGTTCGGTCACGCATTGTTGATCAATCCGGTGACCACCGAGGGAGCAACTCAGCGAAACATCTATCTTCCAGCGGAAACTGGTTGGGTCGACTTCTGGACGGGCAAGGATGTGAAGGGTGGTCAAAGCATCACAGCAGACGCTCCGCTCAACAAGATGCCGATTTATGTCAGAGCAGGCTCAATCCTTCCTTACGGTCCGCAGGCCGAGTCCGTTTCAGCCAAGCCCGATCCGATTGAGCTGCGAATCTATGCCGGAGCAAACGGGGACTTCAACCTCTATGAAGACGAAGGCGATAATTACGATTACGAGCATGGTGCTCACTCCGTCATCCCGATTCATTGGGACGACAAAGCCGAGAAACTCATGATCGGTGATCGCCAAGGCAGCTTTCCCGGAATGCTCGATCATAGGACATTTCACATCGTAAGAGTGGCCGATGGTCACGGCACAGGAATTGCGCCGACTTCGGAAGCTGACGCGACGATCGAATACGATGGTAAGGCTGCTTCGGTGCAGATCCGCCCGCGACCGTAAAAAGACTAGCGGCTTTTTCGGTCAGGACTTAGAGGGCAGTGGAACCACTTCAATCCCGAGTTTCCGGGCTACCGCCACAATGGCTCGTTTCTTGCTGGTTTTCCCGCCCCGTTCGAACATTCGAGTGCCCCAGCGTTTGAGGTCACTGTCTGGTCCGAAACGCCTCAACAGATATTGAGCACACTGAACCAGCAGAGAGCGAAGCTGTTTGTTCCCGGCCTTGCTGATCCTGAGCTGTTGCTCGACCGAGCCGGATTGGTGGCGACGAGGTGTCAGACCAAGATATGCAGGGAGATCTCTGGAATGAGCGAACCGGCCATGGTCGGCTATAGTAAGGTCTAGAGTCTGTATTTGAATTCTTGAGCCCCGGTCTCTTCCGGCATACCCTTTACCACACCAAGACCGGCAACCCGTCACGGTATTACTCAAGCCGGAAGTTGCAAGTGAACTGCCGCAGAGTTCCGCCCGGCCCGGATTCACATCCGGATTATTTTTTCTGGTCGGGCAAAGGCAAGCGTATCTAGGCCGCCAGCACTTGGCAAAAGGCGCTTCGCCGTCTATGTCCGCTGGTATCGCCAGCGCTTAATTTAGAGGACCGCGACGGCAATCATATTCGACCGAAAAGTCATATGTTCAGAAACACATTCGCGGTGGAGCTTCTGAAAAAATGTCAGCTTGGAGCACGTAGCAATGTTGCTGGCGGACGCCCCGGCGACCGTGAGACCGCACTACTACCCTTGGGTGACCGCTTCGCAGGAACAGTTGGAAAGACAGTGAAATGTACCTGGGATAGTCCGGAGGACCCGATCATTTTGCAAAACGTTGATGAGGTCTGCGCGGAACGACAGAACGAACTTAGGACTTCTTCTTGATGGAGAGACGCTCGTGGAATCCAGCCATTGAAGTTGAGAAATGCGACGATTGTTGCCGTGAAGACATCAAGAATTCATCGTTAAAATTTCCGCAGTCTAATCGTGATACGGCTCTAGCAATAAAGCTAATTAGCGTTGAGCTTGCGAGATTGGCATGCCTGCCTGTACCTCGTGCGAACGTTAAGGCAGCTATAAAGAGCATCCATTAATGCCAATCTCTCCGATGCGAAATGTAAGTTCTCAAGATCAGTTCGCGCCGTGGATATGCGACCTGCGAAACAACTCATAAATCAACCCGTGTTTGTATGTCTTCCCATAAACAATCTTGGCGCTCAGCATCAGCGTGGTTCTTTCTCAAGATGATGTCGTTTGATCTGTTTGCGAAGATAACCTGCAAGTCAGAGGACTTCAGAGGACTAAGGTGTCGCAATTGACCCTAGAATATTCTCACAGGCTGCTGCCCACCTAAGACTCTTGTCGACCTCACTTGCAAAACGGTTCTCTAAACCTTGAGCGTCTTTCCCACCCTGGGTACATTCCGGTCTTCTCGTTGACAACTATGTAAACAAACCTAGGAATTCTTACACCTAGTAGGGGCGAATCCAAAGCTGGTACGCTGTCGCCTCTATCCCCTTCAACAGGCACTTCATTTGTCCAGTTTCGCGAATTGAAAATGGTCCTGCTGTAATCGCAAAATTTGGTTATTGCAGAGGAATGTCTCGAGGTCCAAATTACAAGCATCGAGAATTCAGACCCGCCGATCAGGCTTGCGTCAACTCTGAAAGGAAGAAAATGCATGAGGCGTTTTCTGAGTCACTGTCTGATTCTTCGTGAGTGGGCTTTTGGTAGTTACACAATCACTTTGCGTTCAGCCCAGTGACGAGGCAACGGATGCAAAGATTTCGCCTTCTCAGTACAACCAATTGGAAGGCACTGTAAGGGATGTGTCTTGTCCCATTCAAAACACAAGTCGACGACCACGGAGTTCATCCTCGATTCTGCACTTGCGTGTATGAGAGCCGGATCATTTCTCGTCATTCTGACAAAAGGATCGAGACATGTACTTCCCTATCTCAGACCAGAGGGCGGACCCGGGCCAGTGAGAAAACCTGGTGTTTCTCCTTGTGCGCCGCACCGATATGGTCTGTACGCGGAAAGGCAAGCGAACAATCGACATACATAATGATAGAACTCAAAAACGTGAACTCGAATACCAACGTTAGCGCTGCCTGATCGCTGCCTTACTGTCGTTGGGCCTAGTATCGACTCCTTCTTACGTTCTCACCGCTGTCTTATGCAGCCCGGAGGTGTAATGTGCGTACCTACTTGAGGAAACTCGTTTCTTTCTTCGGCTTAGTGTTGTTTTGCGCGCTTTCTGCAAACGCCCAAGTCACAACCGCAGATGTAGTGGGCACAGTACATGATCCCACCGGAGCTGTAGTCCCCAACGCAAAAGTCTCAATTACAAACACCAGTACAGGTCTGACTCGCACAACCCAAACCGGCCCAAGCGGCGATTACGTTGTCAATCTGCTGGAACCGGGGACTTATTCCATCAAAGTGGAGGCCCCGAGCTTCAAAACGTTTTCAGTGCCTTCGCTGACACTAGCCTCTGGAGATCGTACCCGTGTGGACGCGGCCATGCAGACGGGAGACACCAGTGAAACTGTGGAAGTCACGGGCGCAACTCCATTGCTTCAGACCGACAGCTCCACGCTTAGCACCACCGTGACCTCGCAGGCTGTACAGGACCTGCCACTCAACGGCCGAAACTTTATTCAGCTGGCACAACAGGTTCCCGGCGCCAATCAAGGTCCAGGAAATGGTCTGACCAGCGGCAACCGCCCGGATGACCGGCGCCAGACATCGGCGATCTCTGTGAATGGACAATCCGAAGTAATCAACAACCAGATGATCGACGGCATGGATAATAATGAGCGCATTATCGGTGGTATCGGTGTGCGCCCTTCAGTCGACGCGATCTCTGAATTTAGCGTAGAGACCAACGACCTATACGGCGGAAGTTGGTCGTACAGCGGGCGGTGTGATCAACGTGATCACCAAGTCCGGGAGTAATCACTTCCATGGTTCGCTTTACGAGTATTTCCGCAACGATAAGTTCGATGCTCATTCCTATTTCGATAAGCCAGGGTCGCCCAAACCTGAACTTCGCCAGAACCAATACGGCGGAAGCATCGGAGGTCCCATTAAAAAAGACAAAACTTTCTTCTTCGGCGATTACGAAGGATTTCGATTGGTCAGCGGTCAGCCGGCAGCTATCTTAAACGTGCCGACATTGTTTGAAGAGCTAAATCCGGGGAATTTCACGGACATCGGCGGACCGAACATTCCGGCCGCAAGTATTGATCCCGTTGGTCTCGCATATTTTAAAATGTACCCTGCGCCGAACAACGGACCTGCGAGCTTCATTACTCCGGCTCTGAACAAAACCCAGAACAGTTCAACGTTTGATGTACGCGTGGACCAGCACTTCAATGAGCACAATCTGTTGTTTGTCCGTTACACCTACAACAACGTAACCACATTTATTCCCGGGGGACTCCCCGCAACAACCGTCAACGGTGTTCCTGTAAATCCGGGCGGAATATTCTTTGGATTTTCGGGACAAGCACCGGACAAGGCACAACAATGGCAGATCGATTATACCCACATTTTCAATTCCAACTTGCTGCTGGAATTGAAAGCAGGATACCTCCGGACGAACAATGGATCTTTTCCTCTGAACTTCGGTACCAATGTCAGCCAAAAGCTGGGAATGCCTGGAGTCAATGTTGATCCGCTGGATTCAGGTTTGTCGCAGGTTACATTCGACGACGGTAGCGGAGCTACCCTGGGAGACGATCAGTTCGTCCCAATTTCCGACATTGACAATACTTATCAGTACTCTGGGATGGTCACGTACACGCGAGGCCGACAAAATATAAAGATTGGCTCGACGCTCATCCGCCGGCTCGCCACGGAAGGACAAAGCAATTCCGGAGTAGGCACGTGGGCCTTTCCCACGTTGTCGGACTTGCTCTTGGGAACTTCCCGCGTCACAACGCGCATTAACGAATTGAACGTTCCACATTATCGATTTTGGGAGCCCAGCGTCTTCGTGCAGGACGACTGGCGCGTAAAGAAGTGGCTCACCCTGAACCTTGGCGTCCGCTACGACGTGTTCACGCCGTTAGAAGAGGAGAGGAATAGAATTTCGAATTTCGACCCCAATACGGGGCGCATCATTCTCGCTGGGGTGAATGGGGTGAGCCGGGGAGGAGGTATCACTACTCAATACAACAACGTCGCTCCCCGTTTCGGGTTCGCCGCGACAGTGGGCCCGGGAATGGTGGTCCGCGGAGGGTACGGAATCAGTTACGTTCCGATGAATTACACTTCCAACGCCAGCCTGAAAAATCCGCCATTTATCTCGGTGTTCGTTTATAACGGAAACCGCAAGTTGTCCCAAGGATTGCAACCTCCCGCTCCGGCCAGCGCAACCGCTCCGACATCGATTCCCGACGCGGTGGCTTTGAATTTCAAAAACACCGAATTACAGCAATTCAATCTCAATATCCAGAAGGATTTTTCGGGCAATGTATTGACGGTAGGCTATGTCGGAATGTTAGGGCGGCACATCGGGGTGACGATAGGCGATCTCAATTCTCCCAGACCAGGACCAACTGCAGCTGCTTGTCTAGCCCTTTCCGGCAGCGCTGCACAGACTGCGTGCCTATCACCTTTGCGTCCCTATGCTGCGCAGTTGCCCACCCTTACAGGGCCGATTGGGGAGTACTTCACCTCAGGAACCTCGGATTACCATGCTTTGCAGGCCTCTTTTGAACGACGCCTGCAACACGGGCTTACTTTCAACGTCAACTACACATGGGCCCATGCTATTGACGATGTTACCGGTCTCAGCAATGAGAACGGTGATGGACTCGACGTACTTCCCAATCTGATTAACAAGATTGATCGTGGAAACAGCGACCTCGACCTCCGACACCGGATAGTAGCAACGGCGGACTATGTACTTCCGTTCGGCAAGAATCTTTCTGGCGTCGAAGGCGGTTTCGGAAAAGGATGGCAGATAAACCTCATCAATGTTTGGGAGACCGGGTCGCCGTTCACCGTTCTGAATCCGAATCCTGGCCTATCTGGAGCACATTTCTTCGGCGGAAATACCGATCGACCGGATGTAGTCGGCGATCCTAATCTCTCTAACCCCGGCATCTCCGGATTCTGGTTTAATCCCTCGGCGTTCGCTCCTCAGCCGCTTGGTGCGATCGGCACCTTGGGGAAGAACACGCTTTACGGTCCGCATTTCCGGCACTTTGATTTTTCGATCTTCAAGGACTTCCAGATACGGGAAAACTCGACCCTGCAATTCCGGACCGAATTCTTCAACTTAACCAATACTCCCAGCTTTGGTAATCCGGGCGTGAACAATCAGAACAACACTCTCGGCTCGCCGACCTTTGGCAGGATCACAACCGTGTCAACCAATTACACGCCACGGCAGATTCAGTTTGTCTTGAAATATCTGTTCTGAAAATTAGGTTCGGCGTACTTGATTTGACAGCTAAGCACGAAAAAAAGGAGCCTCAGAAAGGGGAACTCCCTTATATATAGGAGCTTTGATGCGCATCTCGACGGCGCGCATTTTATTAGCAGTAACAAATACATATAAGAAGAAACGTATGGTTGACGAGATAAGAACGTCGGAAAGATTTAACCAGGAATAGGCAAAAGATGTTATTGTAAGACAAATATTCGAGTTGGGGAATCGATTGGACGCCTTACTCTCACGGTGCCAAACGCAACCGATACAGTTGATCTGTCCCAATATCTTCCGCTAAATGACTGAACCCGCGACCGCTGCCCGCCCTACGCGTACCCGCCACGTTGTGCTTGGCCTGATCGTGGCCGCCTACATGATCACCTACATGGACCGCGTCAATATAGCCTCGGCTGTGCCCGTCATCCAGAAGGATATGGGGTTTTCGATGGTCACTATTGGATGGATATTCGCTTCCTTCCGGTGGGGATACGCTTTTTTTCAAATTCCCGGTGGATGGTTGGGTGACCGCATCGGAGGACGACGCGCACTGGCGCTCGTCGTTGTATGGTGGTCGATTTTCACTTCGCTGACGGCATTCGCCTGGAATGCGGCGTCCATGGGCGTGTTCCGCTTTTTTTTCGGAATGGGTGAGGCCGGTGCATTCCCCATCGCTACCAGATCTCTCTCGCGATGGATGCTCCCAACGGAGCGAGGTTTCGCTCAAGGCGTCACCCATGCGGCATCACGGTTGGGGGCAGCGTTAACTCCGGCGCTGGTTGTGATGATGATGATCCGCTTCGGATGGCGTACACCATTCTTCCTTTTCGGCCTCATCGGACTGGGCTGGTCAGCAGTGTGGTACTGGTACTATCGCGATACTCCGGCCGAACATTCCCATATCAACTCGGCGGAACGTCAACTGATTGAGGATTCGATAGGCGTTCGACCCGCTAAGGCTCGGGCGGTTCCGTGGCGTTTAATTCTTACCAGTCCTTCATTGTGGACGCTTTCCCTGATGTACTTTCTGTTACGGCTATAGCATCGATGTTTATTTGGATTGGTTCCCCAAATATCTGAATGAACACCGTGGCTTCAACCTGACGCAAATGGGTTTGTATGCCAGTCTGCCTTTGTTGGCGGGAGCCGCAGGCGATCTTTTGGGCGGTTCGCTCTCGGATCATCTTGCCAAGCGTTTTGGGAATCTCAAAGCTGCCCGCCGGGCGGTCGCGCTTGCAGGCTTTCTTCTTGCAGCTGTATTCATTTTGCCCGCTACGTTCACCACACACTCCACGGCTTCGGTCTTCTATTCCTGCGTTGCCGTGTTCGGTCTCGAAGTGACTGTTGGTGTGTCGTGGGCGATTCCCCTCGATATCGGAGGCGACTGCGCGGGCTCAATCGCATCCGTCATGAACACATTCGGCAATCTCGGAAGTGCGGTTTCTCCTGTATTGCTGGCTTACTTGGTGGGGGCGTATGGATGGAATACGCCATTTCTGGTGTGCTCTTGCCTATGTGTTGCAGGGGCTGCGTTTGCCATGGGGATTAACGCGGATAGGAAGATTGTTTCGGAGTCCGCCGTGTTCTCGACGTCTGTGGTTTAAGAGGCTGTCGTTTGCTCGCCCTCAAAGAAAAAAAAGAAGAAGCATGCGGTTGCACACACAGTACAACAAACAAATGGAATTGCCCGATTCTTCTCTGATCATTGAATTGATCGAAGCTTTTCGCCGTTCGAAGGCCATGTTCGCTGCCGTCTCACTCGGCGTTTTCGATTTCCTGGAACGCACTCCCGCAGACGTATTAACAATAGCCTCCGAACTTCATCTCGAAAGCGAACCACTCGAGAGATTGCTGGATGCTTGCGTGGGTCTCATGCTCTTGCGAAAAAAGGAAAGCCGTTATGAGAATGAGCCCGTAGCAAGTACATAC
Organism: Terriglobia bacterium; assembly: GCA_963791575.1. Lineage (GTDB taxonomy): Bacteria > Acidobacteriota > Terriglobia > Terriglobales > Acidobacteriaceae > JAOAPG01. Next base: position 185,366 of record CAWBSY010000002.1, read on the forward strand.
CTCTGCCGGAACAGTGAGCGATCCCTTACAGGTTACATACTCTATTCGAATGACGTTCTGTTCCCGCTATGGACGCATCTCGAAGCATGCAATTCGAGAAGGAACACCGCGCTGGAAACAGGCATTCGGCACTGATGGCGCTATCTTTGATCATTTCTTCCGCACCGAGGAAGCGAAGAAAACGATTCATTCAGGGGATGCACGGGCTAGGGATCCTGAGCTCGCCTAAAGTGGTAGAAGCTTTCGACCTATCGCGTTTTCGAAAAATGGTGGATCTCGGTGGCGCCACCGGTCATTTGGCGATTGCCGCCTGTGATCGCTATTTCAATCTTCACGCAATTGTGTTTGATCTAGCAAACGTGATTGAATGCGCCCGTCTGTGAAGTAAACAAATCTGCTGCGTCATCACGAATTGATTTGTTGGCCGGCGATTTCTTCCGCGACGAGTTACCCGAAGCCGATCTATTCGCGATGTCGCGTATTCTGCACGACTGGTCTGAAGACAAAATCAACGCGCTACTTACGAAGATTTACCAACGCTTGCCTCCAGGTGGCGGCATACTTCTGGCGGAAAAACTGCTGAACGAAGACAAAAGTGGTCCCACGTCGGCGCACATGCAATCTTTAAACATGTTGGTGTGTACGGAGGGCAAGGAGCGCACGCTTGGCGAGTACCGCAGGCTACTTAACGATGCCGGTTTCCAGAATGTGCAGGGGCGCATGACTGGAAGTCCTCTTGACGCCATTCTGGCCATAAAGCCTGCATAACGAGCAATAGTGCTATAGTATGAGCAGGGCCCTGCACTTTAACTGCAAGTAGTTGCCGGAGGTACCAGCCTGATTCGCAGACAGACGATTACCGCTCAGGTAATCAACTACATTCTCGATCTCATTAGAAAAGGGCAAGTGAAGCCGGGCGAGCGGTTGCCGACAGAAAAGCAGCTGACGGAAGAGCTTTCTGTAAGCAGGACATGCGTACGCGAGGCTATCAAGTCTCTGGAGTCTCTGCAGCTTATCAGTGTGCGGCCAAAGATCGGCGCTATTGTCCTTGAACCGTCCCCCGTCGCACTGATCAATGCGGAATATCTGTCTACCTCTGCGTTCATGCAACAGGCCGACTCTTTGATTGAGTTTCGCAAGGTTCTGGAACTTGGGTTGGTAGCCTTGGCTGCGGAAAAGTCGACGGAAGCTGATTGGGCGGCAATGCGGGAAGTTCTAGCTGAACAGGATGCCGCGCTCCACATGGACCGCAGCACACCGCAGGGCGATTTGCTTTTCCACGAGGCGATCGGTAAAGCTAACATTCGTTTTCATAAAGCGGTCGCTGAGGCAACCAGAAATCCGCTTGCCATTATGGTTCTGCAGGCGATCTCGGAACCTTTGATCGAAGTAAGCCGGCGTACCAACGAAATGCCAGGAGTACCCGAGGCCGGACTTCGCCAGCATTGGTCAATCTACCGGGCAATCCGCGAAAATAATCCGGAGAAGGCGCGGCACGCCATGCGCTTGCATCTTCAAGCTGCCGAGCGCAACGCTCATATCCTTGAAATGGCAGGAGAAGCAGCGGCGACGCTGCCCACAGGCGGTTCGAATACGAGTGAGAAGCCCCAGGAATCAGTCTGAGTGCGTCCGCGTCCCTACTTGTTGATATCTACTTTTATCACCAGATACGTGAACGGCTTGCCACTTGCGATTTTCATTTGATGCGGCACATTGGCCGGAATGTGGATGATGTCGCCCACAGTAAGTTCTTTCGTTTCTCCGCCCTGAATTGAAGAACCCCGTACCTCATGCGGTTTGACGGTTTTGGGATTAATCATCGTTCCGCCGACAATGAGTGTAGCCGCGCCTTCCTGGACGATTAAGATATCAACTTGCGTTTCGTGAAGTTCGGCACTGCCATCGCCTTCGCGGTGAGAAATTCCGATGAGATGATTGTCATAGTTGGCCAAGGACAGCCAAGCGACCTTTTGATCGTCAATTTTACTCGCGAGTTCTTTCCCTGATTTCTCAACTGCATCTCCCTTCCAAAGAGCAAATCCCTCGGGATCAGCAGCGTGAAGCCAAGTTGACGAAGCAAGAACTAGAACCAATGCGGCCAAGCTTTTCATTAGAACTCCTCCGGAAAGTTGAAGAGATTGATATAGTCGTATCATAGTATCCGCATAACCAATATGAACTCCACAGAAAACTTCTGCATACGAGCGGTCGCCAGCGCTGGAATATTTCTCATCGGATCACTCAATGTTTTCGCCGCAGGCCCCACACAACAGAGTGAGTCCATCACTCACAGTGTGCAAGCCTGGGTAGGCGCACGCATCATCGACGGCACCGGCAAGCCAGCAATCGAAAATGCGACTTTGTTAATTCGAGACGGTCGCATTGAAGCTGTGGGAAAACGCGTCAAAGTGCCGGCGGGAGCAGAGAAGATTGACGCGACGGGAAAGACAATTATCCCGGGACTGATCAATGCACACGGCCACGTCAATGATGCTGCTCAACTTGGCGTCTATCTACGCGATGGCATCACGACCGTTTTTAGTTTAGGCGGCGACAAAGAGTTTGCGCTGCGCGAACAATGCGCCACAGCTCCTCCGGGCACCGTGCCACATCTGTATGTTGCGGGACCGATACAAGATTCCACCGCCATTCCCGGAGCGGTCGCGGTCAAAACTCCAGAAGAGGCGCGAAAGAGTGTCGACGAATTAATTCGAAATAAGCCGGACATTGTGAAGGTGCGGGTCGACGATTTTCTCGGCGCACGTCCGAAAATGGGCCCGGAGACTTATCAGGCGGTTATCGACGAAGCACATAAGAACGGCTTTCGCACCGCTGCGCATGTCGTTCTACTCGATGACGCCAAAGGTGTGGTCAGGGCAGGAGTGAATTACATCGCTCACAGTGTGCGCGATCGCGAAGTGGACGACGAATTCATCGCTCTCATGAAGAAGGATCATGTGTTTTATTCCCCCACTCTTTCGCGCGAGTTTGCGGTATTCGGTTATTCAGAAACGCCGTCATTTTTCAGCGATCCTTTCTTTTTGAAGGAAGCTGATCCGGCTGAAATCGCAAAGATGCGAAGATCCGAAGCGGCAGGAGAGCATCGCTAAAGATCCGGGCGCTTTGTGGTACAAGGAGCACCTGCCAATTGCCATGCGCAATCTGAAAAAACTTTCGGACGCAGGCATCGTAATCGCGATGGGTACAGATAGCGGAGGCGGCCCCGGCCGATTTCAAGGATATTTCGAACATCTTGAACTGGAATACGAAACCAAGGCTGGTCTCACTCCTATGCAGGCGCTTGTCTCTGCAACCAGCGGCGCAGCGAAAGCGGTGAACATCAGCAGGGAAGCGGGAACCATCGAAAAGGGCAAGTGGGCTGACTTCGTAGTCTTATCAGCAAACCCGCTCGATGACATCAGGAACACACGAGCGATAGACTCTGTCTGGATTGGGGGAGTTCGCGTTCCGGCCAAGAAACAATAGTTCGCTTTTATTGCTTAGCCATGGACGGCAAAGTGTAAAAGTCGTAGCGGATCGTCCAATGCGACTCTTGGCCTGGCTCAATCCGAAGCAGAATGTAAGGTTCCACTGCCGCTACTGTATTGATCGCCCAGAAGTTTACTTTGTCTAAAACCTGGTCACTCGTGAAGTGAACGCCGGCTCCGCTTTTCAAATTTTCTACTCGGAAGTCGTAGTCTTTGACGTCCTTGTTTGAACCGCCAAGTTCCGAGAATACTCCTTTCTTTCCTTCGAGTTCGTGAGGAAAGATGATTTCTTGTCCGTGAACTTCGGCGCGATCGGAAAATCCTTTCAGGGGAACAGGAGTAAATACGAATTTGGCCACAACATCCGGGCCTACAACCTCATGATCGATCACAAAAAAATTGTGGTTGTACTGGTTCGTCTCAATCACTTTGTTGCCTGTGTTTTTCAATGAGTGTTCCAGCAGCAGCTCTGGTTTTCCCTTCACTAGTCGAACGGTTTTGCGATAGATATACGCATATCCCTGTTCGGACTTTAATCGCTGCGTGAACTCGATGCGGTCTTTATGCTTGCGGATCGTCCACTTTCCTGGATCGACAATTTCGTAAGTTTCGTACGGACGATAATCCTTTTCTTCAGGTTTGCGAATGGTGCCAATACCGATACGGACAAATGTTTCGCCAGCTTTGGCCTCGTCATAACCCAGTCCTTTGTCGTGTGTCTGAAACGCCTCGACGGGCCCGGTGATTGCGTCATGGATTTTCGGATCGTGGTGTTCGTACCATTGTCCGAAATACTCATGACCGTTGAACTGGAGACTGGAAATAATCCCAGACCAATCAAAACGTGTGCCGCGATAGGAGCCGCGTTGGCTATCGGGGAGCATCAGTGTGGCATGAATGATGCCATTCGAAATCTCGGCTTTGGGATAATCCTGCGCCAGCAACAGAGAACTCCAGAAACACATTGATAGGCAGAGGTAGGGTCGAAGTCGCATAGTTGGACTTAAAGGCACCAGTTCAGGGTGGAAGTTTCAATACGCCTTGCTACTTGTAGTCTTTTACGTGCTGCCGAGATTCCCCGAGGCCCTCAATCCCCAACTCCACGACATCACCAGCCTTCAGATAAGTCGGCGGATTCATACCCAGACCGACACCCGCAGGTGTTCCTGTGCTGATCACATCGCCAGGGAGAAGTGTCATGAATTGGCTCACGTATGAAACTAAAGTAGCCACATCAAAGATCATGTTGGCGGTGGAACTCTTCTGCCGGAATTCGCCATTCACCTTCAGCCACATCCCAAGAGCGCCGACGTTTGGAACCTCATCCGGAGTTGCGAGGAACGGGCCCAGCGGAGCGAATGTATCTGCGCTTTTTCCCTTGACCCATTGGCCTCCACGCTCAAGCTGAAAGTTGCGCTCGGAATAATCGTTGTGCAAAGCGTAGCCGGCAACGTAACTGAGAGCATCCTCTTTGGCAATGTACAGAGCTTTTTTTGCGATGATGACAGCTAGCTCGACTTCCCAGTCCACTTTGGTTGCATTCCGTGGACGCACCAAGTCATCGTTCGGACCCACCAGAGATGTCGTTGCCTTGAAGAATAGAACGGGTTCCTTTGGCGGCTCAGCTTTGGTTTCCTTTGCATGATCGATATAGTTAAGCCCGATGCAAATGATCTTGCTTGGCCGGCATACGGGAGATCCCAGGCGAACACCTGGCGCGACTTTCGGCGCAGATGAGGCATCCTTTCGCAGCCACGAGTCAAGTTCCTTCAACCCGCCGTTTCCAAAAAATGCTTCGTTATAATCTGAGCCGAGAGCGGAGGCATCGATGCGTGCGCCATCTTTCAGCAGCACGCCAGGTTTTTCTTGGTCCCGCTCACCAAATCGAATCAGCTTCATGGATAGGAATTCTCCTTGCCGAAATATTATTGGCTTATGATACTATAATTTTCGATTTGCGCTAATCGTCATATATAGCGACAAACTGTCCCGATTGAAGCAGCGAAACAAGGAGAACCCGCTTGATGGTGAGAAAAATTCTCGCATCACTAATCTTAGTTTTGTGCGCTGGGCTGTCGCCATTTGCAATTGCCCAATCAATTGGCGACCGCATCGATCTCTATTTTAGCGATTGGCATAATTCCACTGCACGCAGTGTAAACGGTTCACTTCAGCAGCGCGACATTTTCACTCGGGGCGATCCGCAAAATCCGACCAAAAAAGGCGCAGTCCTCCGATACGTCAACTCCTATACCTATGCGACTCTAGCAGCTCATGCTTCGACTAAGGCCACGCGCCTCGACGGGCAACAAGAAATTTACTTTATCGAGTCTGGCCGCGGTACCGCCACTGCAGCAGGACAAACCGCCGATCTGTTTCGCAACATCGCGATTCTAATGCCAGCGAACTTGGAGTTCACCTTAAAGAACACGGGAGATCAGCCGCTGACGATGTACGTGATCAATGAGCCGACGCCTCCCGGCTTTCGTCCCAATGCAAATATGCTGGTTAAAGATGAGAACAAGCTTCCCATTACTTCCAGCGACGGTCATTGGGCGCACATCGTGAAGACGATTTTCGTAACAGAAGACGGACTAGGCACGCTTCAGAGTGTCCTGACGGTAGCACTCGATCCCCTCACCATCGGGCAGCCGCATCTGGCCGATCATGATGATATCGAAGAAGTGTGGACCGCCCTGGATGGCACCAGTCTTGCGTTCGTCGGCAATCAGTTGCGACGGCAAACTCCTGGGATGTCGTTCTACCACATTCCCGATAACAAGACGCCTCACACCAACATCAATCAGAACGAAGATTCCCAAGTCAAATTTCTTTATTTCGCTCGCTACCATCCGCACGAACCCAGACCGTAGACCAAATCAGAAAAGGAGCCGAACCATGCATCGCGCAATGCTTGCTTTTTTGATGGGATCCGCACTGGCCTTCACTTTGCCGCCATCAGCGGCCCAGACAGCTCCCGGCAACCAGTGGCACAAAAAACGCTATTAATGGAATCAATTCGTATCCCGGACCAGAGTTCGTCAGGTATGCGAAAGGAAGAGAGCCGCAGGATCGGCGAATCGACTTGTTTATCAGCGACTGGCAAGGATCGCTGCCCCGCTTTGAGCATGGTTCATTGGTACTGCGCGACATTCTTGTTCGAGGCGATAACTTCGCTCCTTCGCAGAAAAGCGCGGTGTTGCGAGCCGCCAACTTTTTCGCTTACGGTCGTTTAGCTCCGGGCGCTTCGACAATGCCATCCCGTCTCGAGGGTCAGCAGGAAGTTTATTACATTCTCGGAGGCGAGGGAGAAATCGAAGCTGGTGGGGATACCGCGAAGCTGCACAAGAATGTTGCCATTCTGATGCCGGCGGGGCTCGAATTCGTGATGAAGTCGGTGGGCGATGAGCCGCTCACTATGTATGTGATTAACGAGCCGACTCCCTCCGGCTTTCATCCGAAAGAAAAGATGTTGGTCAAGGACGAAGAACTGGCGCGCGTGAGAACTCCGGCTGGGGGCGATCCCTACATTGTTGGCGGTGCATCCGGCCATTGGGCGCACATCGTAAGAGAGTTGTTCTCCCCGGCCGATGGGCTGGCGACCGAGCAGAGCGTCATTACTGTAACTGTTAATCCCCTGACGATGGGCGAGCCTCATCCTCACAAGCCGGGCCAAGAAGAAGTCTGGGCAGCCATTGATGGCACCAGTCTCATACTCATGGGAACGGAGCTGCGTATTCAAAAACCTGGGATGGCCTATATGCTGCCGCCCGACAATGCAACCATTCACTCAAACATCAACTATGGCGACACACCCGTAAAGTTTCTTTATTTTGCCCGATTTCCGGAAGGCGACAACTGGACTCATGCGGTGGTTCCCGCGCACCAATAATGTTTTTTGGATTTCTGGTAGTGCTAAAAATTAATCACGAAAAAAATAATTCATGAAACCAATCCGTTATCTTGCTGCGCTAACTCTTCTGGTATTGCTTTCAGTTTCTTGTGCTTGGAGTTCGCCCGCACCCAGTGGTGAGTATTTCGTATATTTCGGTACCTACACCGGCTTCACATATATGAAGGAAGGCCTCCCCGCTGGAGGGAGTCATAGCAAAGGAATCTATGTCAGCCGATTCCAACCAGCGACCGGCGCTGTAAGCAAGCCCGAACTGGCCGCAGAGATCATCAATCCCGCATTCCTCGCTGTTCATCCGAATCAGCGATTTCTCTATGTGGTGACCGAAGATCCGCAATCGCTGGGGCCGGATTTCGATCACGCATCTTATGTGAGCGCCTTCGCAATTGATCCTGCAACCGGCAAGCTGCACCTCTTGAACACTCTGCCTACCGGAGGGACAAGCACCTGTTATCTCTCCATCGACAAGACCGGCCATTACGTTTTGATGGCCAATTTCGGCAGCAGTAGCGTTTCGGTTTTGCGGATTAAAGACGACGGTTCCCTCGGGGAAGAAACTGCGTTTATGAAGCATATCGGGAGAGGGAAAGATCCATCTTTTCAGTCCAAGGCTCACCCTCATTCGATTGACGTTTCGCCGGATAACCGGTTCGCCATCGTTTCCGATCTTGGCGTGGATAAGCTGTTTGTCTATCGATTCGACGCTGCGACCGGAGCTTTATCCCCTCAAGATCCGCCGTTTGTCGATGCAGAACCTGGTGGCGGTCCGCGCCATTTTGTTTTCGATTCGGCCGGCAAATTTGGATATTCGCTCAAAGAAATGAGTGGCTTCGTAACTGTCCTTGCCTGGGATCCCTCCAGCGGGACTTTTACTAATGTGCAAGACGCGAAGACGTTAGCCCCCGATTTCATTGGCGCCAATGACAGTGCCGAGATCGCAATTCATCCCAACGGAAAATTTCTTTACGAGTCCAATCGCCGGTTTCGCGGCCCTAATTTGTGGGGTCCAGATACGATCGGCGTGTTCTCGATCGATCCAGAGAAAGGCACCCTTTCTGAGGTCGAACAGGTGGCGCCTGGAGGCACTATGCCACGAACTTTTACGATTGATCCCACGGGCTCATATTTGTTTGCGGCAAATGAGCTGACCGGGAACGTCGTACTTTTTCACGTTGACAGCGACACTGGACGGCTCACCCCCGCCAACACAGCGCTAAAGATTGACGTACCTGTGTGCATTAAGTTTGTACCTGTGCAGAGATAAACATCGGGAATAGATGAATATAAGTTCTATAAACTTTCCGACCGCTCGCTTGCACCAAGGAGATCAAGAACCTTCATGAGAAGTATTCGATACGCGTTCTGTTTCATCATTGCTTTAGGGATCGCTGTAAGCGCCTGCGCCCAAGCTGCTCCGGCGCAGGACAATGACTTCTTTCTTTATGTCGGCACTTATACCGGATTCAAGTACGTTCATCACAGCAAGCCCTTCGGACTGGGAGAGAGTCATAGCAAAGGAATTTATGTAAGCCGTTTCCACGCCGCTACGGGCGAACTCAGCGAGCCCGAACTGGCTGCAGAGATGATCAATCCTTCATTCCTTACTATTTCTCCGAACCATCGATTTCTCTACGCCGTGAGTGAAGATCCTTTATCCGTGGGACCGCCGCTCGATCATTCGTCTTACGTGAGCGCTTTCGCAATCGATCCCGCAACCGGCAAATTGCGTCTGTTAAATACCGTTCCGACCAGCGGCACTAGCACTTGCTTCATCTCCATCGATAAGACCGGCAAATATGTAATGATGGCCAACTTCGGCAGCGGGAGCGTCTCAGTTGTGCGGGTCAAGGATGACGGTTCGCTGGGCGAATTGACAGCTTTCATCCAGGATGTGGGACATAGTGTAGATCCGTCGATTCAATCGGAGCCTCACACCCACTCGATCATCGTTTCGCCAGACAACCGTTATGCCATCGTTTCGGATCTTGGCTTGGACAAAGTGCTCATTTTTCGTTTCGATGCCGAGACTGGAAAACTTTCACCGCCCGATCCTCCGTTTGCGACGGTTTACCCCGGCGGCGGTCCGCGCCATTTCACCTTCGATCCCGCAGGCAAGTTTGGCTATCAACTGAGTGAAATGAACGGAATCGTGGATGTTTTCACATGGGATCCTTCGCGAGGCACTCTGACCACCATCCAGCGCGCGCACACCGTACCGCACGATTTTTTTGGCGGCAATCACAGCGCAGAGATTGAGATCCATCCCAACGGAAAATTTTTGTACGAGTCGAATCGGCGGACGAAGAGCGAAACAGAGAGAGCGCCTGACACCATTGGAGTGTTCTCGATTGATTCGGGGAAGGGAACACTGACTCCAGTTGAGCAATCCTTGACCGGGCGGAGTCATGCCGCGCAGTTTCACCATTGATCCGACCGGGGCATATTTGCTAGCGGCAAACGAGCTATCGAACAATGTTGTTCTTTTTAAGATTGATGGCGCGACGGGCAAGCTCTCGAAGACCGATACGGAGATCACGGTGGATACACCTGTCTGCTTGAAGTTCGTTCCGATACGGCCGTGATTGCAATCAATGGTTAGCTGCCGCTTGGATTGGTGCAGCTTAAGTTGTCGTGAATAAGTTTAGCGGTCGAAATATCAGCTATGCGATGGTGCCCGATGAATAGATTATTCCTTAGTAATTGCTTCAAATTCGTCCTGATTTATTCTTCATTTCTTACGCTGTCAGCAAACTCGGCTTTGCGAGCTCAAAATGTCTCGTTCCACAACGCGCCCGCGGCAGCGCAGCAAGACAAGAATCCATATGCAGGACAAGCGCAAGCTGTCCAGGATGGAAAACAGGTATATGCGCGAACTTGTGCTCTTTGTCACGGAGCCACCGGCCAAGGCACGGGCAACGTACCACCCCTCGTTCACGGCCCTGCACAGGCAGCGCCTGACGGCGCTATCTTCTGGTACATCACTAAAGGCGATGTAGACAATGGCATGCCATCATGGGCGAGCCTGCCGGAACAACAACGCTGGCAAGTTGTCACGTACATAAAGTCACTCACTGGTTCACAGTCGGAGAGTGCCCCAGTGGCAGGCTCTACTGCACCGACTACCGTTGCGAAATCGAACGCGCCACCACCGACGGCGCCATTTACTGACTATCGCTTCGAAAAGCCAGGCACCGTACGCCATATCACACTGCAACGATCTCCCAGAGCCGTTCGCAACTGAATCAGCCACCAACGGACCTAAAATCGTCGCTCGTCCTGAGAATGCTTGGCCGAAGGCACCCGAAGGTTTCAAAGTAGAGTTGTATGCTACCGGGCTCAACAATCCGCGCTTGATGCGCACCGCACCCAATGGCGATATCTTCCTAGCCGAAACCAACGGTGGCGACATTAAAGTCTTTCGCGGGATCACTCCCGATGGGAAACCCGAGCAGGTGAAAGTTTTCGCTACCGGTTTAAATATTCCTTTTGGCATCGCGTTCTATCCACCTGGGCCTGATCCGCAATGGGTGTACGTGGCAAACATGGATTCGGTAGTCCGTTTTCCATATCACAACGGTGATCTGACCAGCAGTGGTCCTCCGCAACATATAGACGATCTTCCCAGCGGCGGTCATCACCGTTCTAGAGACGTCCAGTTCTCGCCTGATGGCAAAAAGATGTTTGTGTCAGTCGGATCGGACCAGAACGTCGACGACACACCCGCCGAGAAGAATCGCGCCGACATCCTCGAATACAATCCGGATGGATCTGGTTTGCGCGTCTATGCTTCCGGTACCCGCAATCCGGTCGGAATTGCTGTAAATCCCAAGACTGGGGAACTTTGGTGCTCGGTGAATGAACGCGATGGACTGGGCAATAATCTAGTGCCCGACTACATCACCCATGTACAGGAAGGTGGTTTCTATGGCTGGCCGTGGTGGTATATGGGCGGTCATCAGGATCCGCGATTAGCAGGGCAGCATCCCGAATTGAAATCCAAAGTCATCACACCGGATGTCATCTTGCAGCCGCACAATGCATCGCTTGAGATGACTTTCTACGATGGCAAACAATTCCCGGCTGAGTATCAGGGGGACATATTTGCATCTGAACACGGCTCCTGGAATCGTTCACCTCGGGCTGGATATGAAGTTATTCGCGTTCCCCTACATCAGACGGGGCATGCTACCGGCGAGTACGAGGATTTTCTTACCGGGTTCGTAGTGGATGATGAAACTGTCTGGGGGAGACCGGTTGGCGTCACAGTAGCGCCTGATGGTTCACTCCTGGTAAGCGATGATGGCTCCGGTTCAATTTGGCGAGTTACGTTCATAGGAAAATAGCGGAAAGATTCGATTCGAAGCGTTTTCAGTTGCGAAGTCCAATTGTCCTATGATATGCGTATATGACCTGCTAAAAAGCATCGGCGAATGAAAATCAATCCAGACAAATGCGTCGCCTGTGGGAACTGCACCTACGTCTGCCCCATGGGAGCGATCTACATTGATCCCGCCATCAATCGAGCCACGATCAATCGAGATGAATGCGTAGAGTGCTATGCCTGCTACTACGGACTGAGCACAGAACATCTGAACCCTCCGTTTGTGCGGCTGATTCGAAAGCTGTTACAGATCGGTCGCGTGCGATTCGATCCCGAACCCGATGTTTGTCCCACCGCCGCATTCGAGCCTGATGAGCTTCAATGGCCGAGAGTGATACGACGCGCGTTCTCTGATCCGCGTGCTACCCACGAATCTACGGGGGTGCAAGGACGTGGCACTGAAGAGGTTAAGACTAATGATGTGACTGGCCGGGTGCATTGGGGCGAAGTAGGTTTCACAATTGAATTCGGAAGGCCGGGCGTTGGAGTGTGGTTGCGGGATATCCAGAAGATGACCTGGGCGCTGGCCCGAGCGGGAGTCGCCTTTGAGAAGAAAAATCCTTTTACATTGCTCATGACCGACGTAAAAACCGGCACTTTGCGCGAAGACGTTCTTGACGAAAAGGTGCTTTCCGCAATTGTTGAAATAAAAGTGAAGGCGGAACGAACCGAAGAGATCATCGAGATCGTTCATGAGGTAGAGCAGGAGATAGATACCGTGGTTGCTCTCGGGGCTGGCACGCGCTGTGATCAAAACGGTGACGAGAAAGTCTTAGCGCCCATTCTCGAACGCCTTGGATACAAATTGGAGCGTGCTAAGACCAATACTGGACTGGGCAGAATTACGAATTCAGTGCAGCTTGAAGAGGAGCAGCCGGTCGGCGAAACGCGATGACCAATACTTTGCACCGCTACGGAGATTCCGAAAGTTTTCACGACGATTACATCGTCTTCGCTACCCCCAGCAACCGCAAGAATGATGTGGACAGTATCCCGAAGCTGAAGAAGTTTCTCGAGATGGCTCTGCCATTCAAGCCGGTCAACCTGGGTGATCCCGTTCACGGTGGCGCTCTGCGTCCCTCGCGCAACCTTGGCCCCCTGTCGCACTGGAAGCGTGATACGACGCCGGACTTCCGAGCCGTCATCGACGGCATAGATGAACCAGCGTCGGTGGTAGCAATTTTTGACAATGTAGACTCAGCAGAGAAATTTCTCAAAGTCGTCGTCGAGGCAGATCTTGGTTTGTCGGTCAACATTTCAACTTCCATCGAGGGCGCAGAAGCGTGTTGCCGTTTCGCCGGCATCACTCGCCACAGCATTGGCTATTCGCTGGGCTTTGAAGGTGCTACCGAGAAGCTGCCGAATACCCAGCTCCTTAAACTGACTACGATGTGCGGTCACGGCATGATCTCGGCGAGCCTTGCCAAGAAGATGATCGATTGGGTAAAAGAAGGCCGCCGTACACCTAAGGAGGCCGTTACCTATATGGCGAGATTCTGTTCCTGTGGTGTGTTCAATCCATTGCGAGCACAGCGAATATTTGAGGATGCCCGCAAAAAAATGGAGTAGGCGTCTCCTAATGAAATGCTCTTTTGCGAAAAAGAGCAGTCAGGTGTTCAGAAGACGCGGCAGTTCGTGAAGCAAATAGATCATCGTATGCATTTCAAATTGGCCTCACAAGATAGGAACCTCCGGGCGTGAAATTCAGGTCACTTCCTTTCATCCTCTGTTTGATGACTCTGCCCGCATTGTGCCAATCCGATTGGCCGATGTATGGACATGATCCTGAGAGCACGCGCTACTCTCCGCTCAAACAGATCAACACCCAGAACGTTCAGAATTTGACTCCGGCATGGACCTATCATTTGACCAAAGATGGACCGAGACCTAAAAAATCCGGTCCTGTCGGCAGAGGTGGCGGCAGGCGATCCTCTCAGGCAACGCCAATTATGGTGAAAGGCGTCCTGTACATGCCGACTCCGTACGGAACCGTCATCGCGTTGGATCCGGATACTGGCAAAGAAATTTGGGTTTATAAATTGGAGCACGGACGTCCAGCCGGACGCGGCGTTGCTTATTGGCCCGGAGACAAGAAAACCCCGCCGTCGATTTTGTTTGGAACCAGCGAAGGGAAATTGTGCTCGTTGAACGCTGAAACCGGAAAACCCACCATTGGTTTCGGTGTCGACGGAGTCGTGGATATCAAGCCGGGAGTACAGAACGGAATTCCTAACGCACAATTCGACATCACTTCTCCGGTCACTATCTATAAGAATTTAGTTATCACCGGCGGACAAATCCAAGAGGCGCCAGGCGCGGGCGCATCCGGCGACACGCGCGCCTGGGATGTACACACTGGAACGTTGGTCTGGCGATTCCATTCCGTCCCGCACCCCGGTGAAGTTGGCAATGATACCTGGCCGGGTGAAAGTTGGAAAAACCGTTCGGGAACAAACGTCTGGGGCTTCATGAGCCTTGATCTTAAAAGAGGACTGATATTTCTTCCTCACGGTTCGCCCAGCTCCGACTTTTACGGTGCCGACAGAAAAGGAAAAGATCTCTTCGGAAACTCGCTGGTCGCGCTTCATGCGGACACGGGGAAATTGGCGTGGTACTTCCAGACGGTTCATCACGACACTTGGGATTACGATTTGGAATCCTCGCCTGTGCTGATGGAGGTCAAGAAGGATAGAAAGAAGATTCCGGCCGTCGCAATTATTGGTAAAGCCGGATTGATGTTTATTCTCGATCGGAGAAGCGGCAAACCGATCTTCGGTGTTGAAGAGCGCCCGACGCCACCGAGCGAAGTTCCCGGCGAGGAGAGTTACCCGACTCAACCTTTTCCTGTTAAACCATTGCCCCTGGGACGCCATAGTTTCAGCGCTGATGAGATCGCTGACGTGACTCCTGAACAGAAAAAAATCTGTACCGACTTAATGGCGACCGAGGGCGGTATGGCTTTTGGCGGTCCTTATACTCACTATGGCCCGAAGCTCACAATAGTTTTCCCGGGAACGCTGGGTACAACCAACTGGCCGGGCATGTCCTACAATCCGGAGCTGGGTTACTTGTTTATAAACACCGTCAATATCGCTGATGTAGGGAAGATTTCGAAGAACGAGGATGCTCCTGATCCTGCTTACGAGCGCAATAGTCCGTGGGGGATGTACGCGCGCTTCTGGAACAATGACAAATTCTGGCCTTGCCAGCAGCCACCTTGGGGAGAGCTCTGGGCAATTAATGCGAATACTGGCGATGTCGCCTGGAAACAACCGTTCGGAGTCATCGAAGAACTGGACGCGAAAGGTGTTCATGGAACCGGCACGTTGAACTTTGGCGGATCAATCACTACTGCCGGTGGATTATTGTTTATTGCGGCGACCAACGATCAACGCTTTCGCGCATTTGAGGCCGCGACAGGAAAAATATTATGGGAAACTAAACTCGAAACTGGAGCTTACGTAACCCCGATGACTTACGAAGGAAAGAATGGCAAACAGTACGTCCTCATCGTCGATACAGGCGGAAGCTTTTACGACACGACGGCGGGCGATTCCGTGATCGCGTTTGCTTTGCCCTAGTTGATGACCGTGTAGGGCGGACACTCTTGTCCGCCGCTTTTGACTTTATTCAAATCTCACTCACGTCTCTACTACACAAGCGCCGAAAGAATCCAAATCAACTACAAAAGCGGCGGACAAGAGTGTCCGCCCTACACAATATTGCTCGCGTTCAGCGTTTTAGGTGTGGGAAGGAAAGAACTTGAAGGCGGCCGATAGTGCCAATAGATAATAATCGGCCGCGCGGGGGAGGAGCGTCGTAAACCTTTAGTCTTTGTCGTATACAACTGACTCGTGAAACGGCTTGCCGTCCTTATCGGTGCCGTCCATCGTGAAGGTCGTTGTCTTGCCGTCTTTTGACAGAACCGACTTGCTCTTCGCTGCTCTGCCATTCATATTCCATGTGTGCACGTTGGTGTGGTCATTCACTTTCTTCACCGTGACTGTCACATTATCCCTGCCGACGACCTGTACCGGTTTCCCATCTTCAGGTGTGTAATGCCAGCTGGTACTTTTGCCTTCCGCATTGGTTTCATTAACCGTAACCGTTCCGTCAGGATCGATCGTGCACTTATCAATTTTCGGCGGCGGTCCAGGGAATTTGGACTTTTCAAAGTTCGCGGTCCACGAACCAGCAAAGCCGCCTGCGGGTATACCTGCGGCGCTCACCGTCAACGAGAGCGCACTTAGACAGAAAGCCAAGACCACTAGACGAATTTTCATGGTGGTATCATACCACCATTGAATCGCCTGTCAACCATTTCCTGCATTCGTCGAAGCATCCTGCTTCTGCTAACGTAAAGCGATTGCTACAGATAATCTGTGCTGAGAACAGGAGGATGAATGACAGTTCGCGTCGGGATTGACGCTTCCATCGACGACGACATCCTGACGGATTTCACCGATAAAGCGACATTGGTAAGAATTCCTGAAGATCCGGAGGGAGAACTGGAAATCGACTTCTGGGTGCCCGGAATGCCTCCCCGGATTATGCAAAGGCAGTTGCCGCACTTGAAAGGCATCCAGGTAATTCAAGCTTTGTGGGCTGGGGTCGATGCGTTCTTAAAAATAATTCCGCCGGGCGTGACTTTGTGCGATGCCCGTGGTGTACACGACATTCCAACTGCCGAGTGGGCGGTGGCGGCGATTCTTGCAATGCAGAAACACTTTCCGTTTTATTTTGAGTTTCAGAAGAATGGAAGTTGGGCTACGGGTAAGCAAGCCCAGCAAATCGACGCTCCATCGCAGACAAAGATTAAGCCGCCTCCACTCACCGAAGAGGTGGCCGATACCACAATTTTGATCGTGGGGTACGGATCCATCGGGAAAGCGATCGAAGCGCGTCTAGCCCCTTTTGGCGCGAATTTCTTAAGAGTGGCGCGCAATGCGCGCGAGGGTGTCGAGCCGGTAAGCAAGCTGGACGAACTCCTAGGGCAGGCCGACATCGTCGTATTGACTATCCCGCTGACTTCAGAAACCATGCCACCTGATCGATGCAAAGCGCCTTGCCAAGATGAAGCCGCGGGCATTGCTAGTGAATGCCGCGCGCGGTCCGATTGTGGACACCGAAGCATTACTTCAAGCCCTCAATGACAATAGAATTCGCGCAGCTCTCGACGTGACTGACCCTGAGCCGCTGCCGACGGGACATCCACTATGGAAAGCGCCTAACCTCCTCATCACGCCCCATGTGGCAGGCGACAGCACGAAGTTTATGAGACGCGCATTTAAACTAGTTAGTGAACAAGCCGAGCGATATGCCCGGGGCGAGCCATTGCTAAATATAGTGACGGAAGAATATTAAACAGCAAAAAAGATCACTCTAGGCAATATGATATGATGATTCGCTTTCCGAGTTACGCGTAAACTATCAGGCATTGGGAAGCACCGCGCGCCGCGATCATCTTCCTTTTTTCGAATGGAGTTGATATGGATCGATTGCAACCTGCTCTAATATTATTTTCTTTAGCATTCCTGTCCGTCAACATGTGGGCCCAATCCACAAATAAGTCTGCGCCAAATGGGCTTCTGCTGGTAGCAAATAAAGGCGATAACAGTCTGGGCATCATCGATCCGGTCGCCGGCAAACAGGTGGCCGAAGTAGCCGAAGGCGGCATAACGGGACATGAGATTGCGGCGTCGCCAGATGGCCGGCTTGCCTATGTTCCGATCTATGGCAACTCCGGTGTCGGCCTTCCCGGAACAGATGGCACCAATATGGTCGTCATCGACATTGCAGCTCGGAAAGTAATCGGCAATGTTGATTTCGGAAAAGGTGTGCGGCCACATCTCCCAGTGTTCGGCCCCAAGAACGGTCTGTTGTACGTGAGCACGGAACTGGAGCGCTCAATCAGCATCATCGATCCCGCAACTTTGAAGATCATCGGTTCAGTGCCCACCGGCCAGGAACAATCGCACATGTTCTCGATCACACGCGATGGGCATCGTGCGTATACGGCAAACGTGGGACCTGGAACCGTGTCTGTCCTCGACCTCGACGCGCGCCGAGTGCTCACTGTGATTCCGGTTTCCGGGCAAGTTCAGCGCATTTCACTTTCGGTCGACGACAAGTTGGCTTTTACTTCCGATGTAACAAAGCCTCAGCTGGCCGTAATCGATACCGCAACCAACAAGGTCAAGACATGGGTGCCGCTGCCAGGGCTGGGCTACGGATCAGCAACGACTTCCGATGGCAATTGGCTGGTGATCGCTCTGCCATTGGTTAATCAAGTTGCTGCAATAGATCTTCGCACTTTGAAAGTGGCGCATACAATTGACGTCCCCGTCCGCCCGCAGGAAGTTCTTATCTCTCCAGATAACAAATCAGCGTATGTCTCCATTGATCAAGCTGGAAAAGTCGCAGTTATCAGTCTTTCAGATTGGAAGGTCGAGAAGTTTATCGACGCTGGAAAGGGCGTAGACGGGCTCGCGTGGGCAGCTACGCAATAGACACCGCGATTTCTACCAATCGATACTGACCTCAGCCTGCCGTTGAAACGAATTGCTCACGGATGAATCGAGGAACAGAATGAACGAAACACACGGAACGAAAGCTTGGCTGTCCAGAAAGAGTCTCGCTTGTGTGGCATTGTCACTATTCGGGATTGCGTCGCTGCCCGCAGCATCGCAGACCGTTACCGCAAAACCGCCAGTAACTACGCCCAGCGCGGGTGGAAACAGTTTTGACGGTCCGGGAGCGGTTCGATATCAACCCCGGCGAGATGTGCAGGACAGAAGAATCGATATGTTCATCGGTGACTGGCGCGATTCATTGCCCCGTCATGTTTATGGTTCGCTGGTGCTGCGAGATATTCTGACACGCGGAGACAACTACGCCCCGCCACAACCGGGAGCGCTTCTGCAAGCCGCCAATTTCCTCGCCTATGGCCGGCTGGCGCCGGGCAATTCCACCACGCCTTCCAAGCTGATCCGCGAGCAAAACGTTTTCTACATTGTCGACGGCACGGGAGAGATAACAGCGGGCGGTAAGACCGCCGCGCTTCATAAAGATATTGCCATCTTTATTCCGGCTGATCTCGAATTCGTGATGAAGAATACCGGGGACGAAGAGCTTAAGACGTACGTGATCAGCGAACCCACCCCAGAAGGTTTCGTCCCGAGAAAAGATATGCTGGTTACGGACGAAAGACAGGTCCCAGTTAGAACTCCGATGGCTGCGTCTCCCTACACTCTTCCAGGGGCTTCTGGACACTGGGCTCACGTAGTAAGAGATCTCTTCTCGAAAACCGATGGCTTGGCCACCGAAGGAGACGTAATCACCGTCGAAATTAATCCTATGACCATGGGTGAACCGCATCCGCACAATCCCGGTCAGGAAGAAATCTGGGCAGCGATTGATGGCAACAGCCTGGCATTCATCGGCACAGAGTTACGTGTTCAGCGCCCAGGGATGGCCTACATGATTCGTCCCGATCAATCGATGACTCACTCGAATATCAATTCAAGCGATGCGCCGGTGAAGTTCCTCTGGTTTTCAGGATCTTCACTCAAGAAGTAATTTTTGGCGGCGATAATGAAACGCCGGGTTTTAGCTTCTGAGAATTCATCATCAGATCCTTAAAATCATTTTATGAGCTCCCCATTTTGGCGCAGAATCAAACTTGCTCACGCGCTGCTTGCGAAGGCAAAATCATTTTGCCTTCTTGCACTCTTTTTTCTCGCGCTTTTCCAGCATGGTCACGCACAGAATCAGCCAGTTACGATTCGTTTAGCCGGGGACGAATGGTTCCTGGATTCGCTCACCAAGACCGGAATGATTTCCCGCTTCGAACAGCAGGGCAACATTCGAGTCGAGGTTCTTCACAAAGACGATCGCACGATCGCGAACGATCTCGATCGCGGTGCTAAAGGCGATAGCGGGCTTGACGTGGTTGTAATGCGGCATCGATGGCTCGGCGCATTGGTCGAAAAAGGTCAAGTTCGCCCCATCGATTCTCTTCTCGCCGATCCCACGTTGCACGATGCGAGCTTCACCCCGCAAGAGCAACTATTTCCCAACTGGTGGCGCGCACTCAGCTCCTACGGAGATCACATTTACGGATATCCGTTCACCGGGCTGACAACTTTCCTCTGCTATCGCAAGGATTTGCTGGAAGATGCGGCAAACCAACGCAACTTCAAAGCTCGCTATCACCGCGAAATCAAACCTCCCGCCACATGGCAGGAATATAACCAATTAGCTGAATTCTTCACCCGCCCCAATGAACGCTTCTATGGCACGTATATTCAGGGAAAGCAAGGGCTTGCGCTTTGGTATGAGTGGCTGAACCTGATCTATTCGTTTGGCGGAAACATTCTCGATACGCAACACGGTTGGGAATACGGCGACATTGTAATCAACTCTCCGCAAAATGTTGCGGCCACTGAGCAGTATGTCAAGCTAATCGCTTTTAGTCCGCCCGACACATTGAATTACGGCTGGAACGAAGCGCTGGCCGCGCTCCAGCAAGGCCATGTCTTCATGGGAGTTCTGTGGAACGATCAAGCGCCTTTTCTCGAAGACGCTTCTGTTTCAAAGGTAGCAGGCAAGATTGGCTATAGTCTCATCCCCTCGAACTCGGGCAAACCATTCAGCCAGTTGGAAGGTTTGATCTACCTGATTCCGGCGGAATCGAAACATCCGCGAGAAGCGTACCGGTTCATGGAGTGGGCCATGTCGGCTGAGGTGCAGGTTCAACAGGCATTGCACGGAAGTGGATCAACGCGAAAATCAACCTACGACGATTTCAAAATTCAAAATATTCCTTATACTTCAACATTCCTGGCCAGTGTTCCCTATGGAATAGAGAAGCCGACGATAGCAGAATCGGCGCAGATGACGGAAGCGATGGAACACAATCTCTCTGAAATTGTCAGTAGCGGGATTTCCCCGCAAGCCGGCTTGGACAGTCTGGCTCTCGATCTGCAACGCATTCTCGGCAGCAAGGCGCACCTTCGTTATCCGCTCAGAACGACGCTCCAAAAATGATGGCGGCGGGGATACGCGTAGGCGGGAAGGCATAGAAAAATATGTCATTACAATTCCATATTTGCAATTTTATACTTATGCCATTTGAACAACGAATTGCCGCCCTACGTGTGTCCTGGAATGCCTCGTTAAGGCCTCTGCGAGGCTCGTGGAACGATTCTTTAGGCTCGGATGGTGTTTCTGGGAGCCAGCTTTTCGCCATCATCGGCGAAAGACCAGCAGAGCGGCTTGGCGTTTCTTTGCTGCTTTCCTTCGTGTGCTTAGCGGTTACAGTCTTTAAAACCTTTAACCGCAGAGTACGGTAAGGCGTAACTCATTGATTTCGATTCCTGACGGCGTAATTGAGCCAGTACCAAGTGGGCAGCCCCTGGTGTTGCTCGAATGGACTATTCACTTCTCGGGAACAACGAAAGATCACAGCCAGCCCCCTTCGGAAATTTCGTTCCCAGTTTATACTCCTTCTGATTGAGTGGTGGCAGAGTCGCCTCCCACCCTTGCGAAAACCGCGCAAGGATGGGGCACCCTCAGTGAAATGATGCTGGCAAAAAACGAAAAGGTTGGGCCACCCGCCGGTGGACCGAATTATTGATGTCGCACTTCGGGTTTGCTAGAATGCGCGGCATGAACAGGCGAACATGGTTGCGGGCTGCGCCCCTGTCGGTGTTCCTATCGGGTGGCATAATGGAGGCAATGGGGCGGGCGTTTGTACAGGCCCCAATCGGGAGTCCGAATGCGCAGGAGAAGCGCCAAGGTGACGCGATGACAGAATCAGCGAAGGTCTATGAATTGCGTATTTATCACGTGGTCCCCGGAAAGCTGGACAGCCTCGTCGCCCGCTTTCAGAGACTATACCGGATAAGCTCTTTGCGAAACATGGAATGAAGAGTGTTGCCTACTGGACGGCGCTGGACGAGCCCGTGAAAAGCAGCACGTTCTTTTACATTCTGGAGCATCCGAGCCGCGAGGCGGCGGCCGCGAATTGGAAAGCCTTCCAGGACGATCCGGAATGGAAGAGCGTAAAAGCCAAGTCCGAAGAGAATGGCAAACTGGCGGAGAAAATTGATTCGACCTTCTTGATGCTGACCGATTTTTCGCCGCCGCCACGGATCTGAGATCAGCCGAATAATTTGATCTACTGCGGGCCCTCCACCGCTCGCGCTGCCTTGATGATGTGCTCTCGAAACAACAGAGTGGAAGTTGGCCGAAAGCAATTTCCTTCTGGCATGAATCTTGCCGCTCATATTCAAATTAGAGGACGGTTGTTTCCGCAAATCGTTCCAGACAAGAATATACCTTGCATCCCAACTCAGTAAGGTGTGCCCCCGATAAATCTATGCTTGGGCGGGGAGTTTTGATGGACGGGGCCCCCTCTATTCCTGCCCTTTCTGCGCCACGGAAGCCTCAATCTTCGGGAGTGGAAGCACTTCTTTAGGCGACAATTCGGCAGGGAATGCCAGGTTGAAAAAGCAGACCATCATTTCATCGAAGCTCT
This sequence comes from Terriglobia bacterium, assembly GCA_963791575.1. Lineage (GTDB taxonomy): Bacteria > Acidobacteriota > Terriglobia > Terriglobales > Acidobacteriaceae > JAOAPG01. Next base: position 207,688 of record CAWBSY010000002.1, read on the forward strand.
GCTGACCCCAAATAACTGTCTTCGTCGGGTCCGGATTCTCAGGATTATTGGCTGAATTGTCGAAGTGCGCTGTGCATTCAATCTTCGTCCCCGCAGGCAATGTGATCGGCTCTGCCAGGTTATACCAAAGCTGCCAGTGCCAGTTGTAATGCGGCACATTCAAGATGGTGCGGGTCTCTCCATTGGGAAACACCAAGGCGGTATTGCATGTCCTTCCCCCGCGTGTGCATATGCGGATGCATACCCAGCAAAGTTACATCGTGACGCACCGTGAACGAGGAATCGACTTGATAGTTGGGGTCGCCAGGAGGAATTTTGAAAGTTTCATTCACCGCGGAGAGAGTCATGACACGTTCTTTCGGAGGCTCTTTGGCAAAGACCAGTCCTACACTCGCCTGGTCTGTCGTCGCTTTGCCATCCGGCATGTAATGCACTTCGAGAACAATATCTGAGCCCGCGGGGACGAGCTTTGCTTGTCCATGTTCGAAAATGTCAGGAGGCTGACCCGGCGCGTAGCCGACCAGCCAATCACTCGGCACGTCATCGGGATCAGCTTTCTTATCCGACTTCGAGGGTGGAGCTTCGAAGAACACGCCCTTGGGCTGGTCCTTAAAGTAGTTAGATCCAGGCCGGCGGACATACGCAACGATGTGATGCACAACGGAGCGATCCGTGGGCGCCGCTTCTACAAACTGAACCCACCTGTCTTGGGTGAAGCCTGTTGGCAAAATCACGTATTGATATTCAAGGATCCCGCTTTCCGGAACAGAGAACGGCTTGGGCAGTTGGAATATTAAGTCGGGCTTGGGGATGGACCATCCCTGAACGAACTGCCGAGGTGGCGGGAGGTCCTTCGGATCACCCTTTGGTGCGCCCGCATTGGCCCAAGCAACAATGGTATCGATCTCGGCCTGAGTCAGTGAGCGATTGTTCTCGAACTTCTCTGTGTGCCCATCTTCGAACCATGGCGGCATCTCTCGCTGTTGCACCATTCGTTTCATGGCTCTTGCCCACGGCCTCGCATCTTCGTATGTAAGCATGGAGAATGGTGTGCCCTCGCCGGGACGGTGGCAGGTCTGGCAATGCTGCTGCACAATGGGCGCAACATCTTTGGTGAATGTGATTTTGGGGGAATTGGTGACCGGGCTCGACGCGTGCGGGTCGTCCGGTGACGGGGTTGGATGATTTGTCATGCCCGGCATTTGGCCCAACGCTAAAGCCGTCATGCATAGTTGTAGAGTCAGGATTGAAACTAGCTGCTTCATCATCTTCCCAATTCTCTCCTAATTACTCACCGCTCCCTTATGCAACGTTCACGATAACCTGATAGCAAACAAGGGATGCGATTGCTCGCATCCCCTGAGAAGTTTAGCCGAAGGCGCTTGCGCGCCGCCGGGTTAATTACGCGTGGTTCATTAGAAGATGAACTTGGCGCTTATCTGACCGATACGGCCGGGTGCGGCCTGCGTTGCCTGACCGAACTGGCTGCTGTTGGCATCTCCGATCACGGAAGTAGATAGGAAGTTGGTGTGGTTGAAGACATTGAACATCTCGAAGCGGAGGTTGAGCGCCGTCGACTCCGTGAGTTTCGTGTCTTTCTCCAGACCCGCATCCGTCGTAATCGCTCCTGGCCCATTGAAGCTGTACTGCTTCGCGCTGCCAGTCACCCCACAAACTTCGAAGCCGCAACCGAGGCCAGTGGCGAAGGCTGAGGGGTTGAAATAATTATGGTTACCATTCCGCGGATTTAGCTTCTGGATTGAACCGATTTGATTTGGATAGTCGAGACCGATATTGGTCAGGGCATAGTCGCCACCGCTCTTCAGGCTTATTGGCGTGCCGGTGTAGAAGCGGCTGATGCCGGTAAGGTGCCAGCCCGTAGTAATCCGGCGGGAACCAAATAGGCGATCGAACGGAAGATCCCAGTTGTAGCTCATCACCAGGTTATGCCGCATGTCGAACGTCGAAGGACCATACGAACGAGAGGGATTGCGGGGGTCATACTTGGCGGAGTAGTTATCCAACGATTTCGCATAGGTATAGCTGGCCAAGAAGGTCAAATCGCGAGCCCGACGCTCCGCCGAAACCTGCAGCGAGTTGTAGTTAGAGTTTCCCGAGTTCTGCAGCCAAGTTGCTGAGCGAAAGCTACAACAGGACCTCCACTGGAATTGGTGTAGTTCTGGCTGATGGCCTGATTGTTGATCTGCCCGGTAAAGGTGCCATAGTAAGTTTGGCCACCTTGTTGGTAGACTCCGCCTTCGCCATTTGGTCCGCATCCTGCAAGAGACTGGCAGAGCCCGGCATTACCCCAGATCAGGTCTTCGCCACGCTGAATGTGGTGTCCTTGAGTTCCCACGTACCCCACAGTCAGGACAGTCGCTTTGTCGAGCTGTCGCTGAATCGTGAAGTTGTAGTGTTCGGCCATCTGGGTCTTGTTTTTGTAGTAGTACCCTGGCAAGTAAAGAGGCATGAGTGATCCAAATTGAAAGTTCGGAAAGGGTCCGCTGCCTGACGGGAAGGTGAAAGGGAAGTGCTGCCCCTGCGATACTCCGTTTGCTCGAGTTATATACGGACTTCCGAACTCCGTGGGTTGTGACGATGCCCAGTAGAGACCCCATGGAGCGTCACCAATAATACCGAAGTTACCATTATCGGCAGCGCCCAAATAGTAGACACCATAGGCTGCACGAATGCTGGTCTTGTTCTCACCCCAGATGCCACCCGACGGCGCGTAAGCAATACCGATGCGAGGTCCGAAGTTGTTCCACCGGGTGGGAGAGATCGTGCTGGGAACTCCCGGATCCCCCGGAACGACGTTGCCGGCAGGTGAGTTGGGGAATTTGGTAGATTGCAGTCCCGGAACTGCCGTGGTCAGCCGACCATAGACATCGCTCCAGGGCCTGGGAACGTCCCAACGCAGACCAAGGTTAACGGTAAGGTTGGGCCTCGCCTTCCAGGTATCTGCGACGAAGAGGCCACCATACCGGGTACGGTTGTCGAGAAGTTGGACAGAGCATTGAACGAAAGTATTCGGAGCTCCAACGAAGTAATCAGCAACATCGGTACCCGTCTCGTTGCCATTGAATTGGAAGTATCCGTTGGGTCCGCATTCGTTTCGAGCATTCAGCCGATAGTACTTTAACTCACCGCCAAAGCTAAGCGAGTGAGAACCCATCATCTTGCTGAAGGTGTCTCCGATGCCGTAGGTAGTATCAGGCTGATAGAGGTTTAACCAGTTATTGCCGATGGCAAAATTGTTGAACAATAGCATCGGCATCGACGATGGGTAACCTGGTGTTCCGGTGTTGATCAGCCCCCCAGTGGCCGGATCGGTATTAAAGCCGAATTGAGAGTAGGAAGGAATCGACGAACTCGTAGACGGCTGCGCGGTTCGAACTGCCGTGCGGAAAAACTGAAGGCGTAGAACATTGACTGCGCTAGGACCCAGCGTCTTCGTGTTGCTCATCGAGAACAGCTGATTGCGTGATGGCACCGTTATTGGAAAACCGGGCAAATTCTCCACGCCCTGATACGACTGTTGGTAGATTGGCTGGACCGCGGTGGCATCATCGTAGTGATAGTAGAACGACCAGTCGCCAGTCATGTGATTCACCAAATCGATACGCTGCGCCATGTTGGTATCGACGATAGATCCGTTATGGCTGGAATCAGCATAGTCGAGTCCCCCGGGCTGATTTGCAGCCGGAATCAAGGGCAACGTCAACTTGGTGACGGGATCGATATAGGCAGATAGATCATGGCCAGGGACGCCGTTGGTTGTCACAGCCGTCCCGAGTTGGTTGTATGTGGTCACACCAGGGATGATCGTTCCGCCGCCGCGACTCATAAGTGTTGCGGCCCAAGCGCTCCCCTGGACAGTATTTTTGAGTGCGCTGTCCGGAAAGATTCCGTTGCGTTCATCATTACTCATGACCTGGACATTTCCGGTGCTGGCTCCCGCTACCCGGCGGGTTTGCTGAAAATCGGTGAAGAAGAATATTTTATTCTTCCAGATCGGACCACCAAGGACACCGCCATATTGATGTTGTTTCAACTCAGCCTTGTTAGGGTCGAAGTAGGTAGTCGCGTCCATCCCCTGGTTGCGGTAAAACTCGAAGAGAGTTCCATGCAAGCCATTGGTTCCGGATTTGGTCACAGTATTCATGACCGCGCCGGTGAATTTGCCATACTCAGCGCTGAAGCTATTGGTGAGCAGACGAAACTCAGCGATCGAATCAGCGTTAGGAATCAGACCGGCGCCCATATTCTTAGTCTCGTTTACCTCGGCGCCATTTACGAAAAAAGCATTTGCCCATTCCGGCTGACCATCCGTCGAAACATTTCCGGATGACGAGTAGAGGCCGGAAGAGGGTCCGCGATCGGAATAGCCACCGTTCGTATTTGCGGGAGAAACACCAGCCTGAAGTGAGAGCAGATCGAGATATGAACGGCCGTTGAGCGGCATAGCTAGGATTTGCGGAGATTCAATCGTGGTGCCCGTCGCTGTACTCACGGTCTCGATCTGCAGAGCGTTTGCGTCGACAGAGATGGACTCGTTCACACTACCGACCTGAAGAACGAAATCAAAGTGAAGCGCATCATTGACGTTGAGATCCACGTTGTCAATAACTTGCTTCTCGAAACTGGGGACGCTGGCCGTCAGGTTGTAGTGCCCGGGAGGCAGTGCCAAAATGCTGTATTGACCCGCCAAATCACTAACAACCGTACGTGAATATCCGGTGGCGGCCTGAATCGCAATCACGCTCGCGTTCGGAAGTACAGCGCCGGATTTGTCGCGAACATACCCCTGAATCGAGCCAGTTACGTCTGCCCAAAGGCTGGAAATGCCGAGTAACACGAACAAACAGAGGCAAAAGCTACGACAAGCGCGAAGTTGCATGATCAGGACCCCCTTAAATTTGTGCGACAATAGCACCTTTTAATCGGCGAACAAGCGAAATAGTACGAAAATGATCTCTTTTTGCTTTCGCTGTCTTCTAAAGGATGAAATCTCTTAATCGGCATGTTTGGCCTAAGACTGGAAAAACATTTGCCCGACTTAGAGGCAAGTGCCGAACAGCAGCCTTTGTCGCGAAACATTAATATCTTTGATTTGTCATATAATAGAATGTTAGAGACGTTGTCAAGCTAAGATTTGCCTGATTGGCTTTTCCCAAGGGACGCGAGAGGAAACAAAGGGTACAAAATGGAACGAGGGCCAACTTATCGGTATTTTGTAGGCCGGATGATCAGGCTGACTCTCGCCCACCGGCTTTAATCGCGTTCCGCTTAAAAACGAAGTACACCGGAATACCAATCAGCACGATGACAACTCCCGGAATCGTTGTCGCTGGCCGATATGCAAACAAGACCGTCAAAATGACTCCGGCGGAAACCAGATAAAGCAGGGGAATCAGAGGATAACCGAAGGCGCGGTAAGGCCGATCGGCATTGGGCTTGATCTTCCGCAGCCGAAATATTCCAGCAATCGTGAGGATATAAAAGATCAGCGCGGCAGAGATTATGTAATCCAGCAGATTGCTGTAGAGGTTTCCGTAAGTTCCAGTCGTCGGCTGATATGTCCGGATCATCAACAGGACAGCCGCCCATCCCGCCTGCATAACCAGTGCCGCACTCGGAACATTGGCCCGGTTCAAAGTCGAGGCGCGTTTGAAAAATAAACCATCCAGCGACATCGCGTAGTAGGCACGGGCTCCGGACAATATCAAGGCATTCATGCAACCAAAGGCTGCGATCATGATCGCAACAGCTATCAGCGTGGGTCCAATTCTTGGAAAGATGGCCTGCAACATCGTCGCCGCTACCCGATCCGATGGCGCATGTTGGATTTCACTGAATGGCAACACGACAACGTATGCGAAGTTGGCAAGCACGTAGAGAGCGATCACGATGATGGTTCCAAGGGCAAGAGACAAGGGTACATTTCGAGTCGGATTCCGAACTTCACCAGCAGTGAATGTGATGTTGTTCCAGGCGTCCGCAGCATAGAGCGCTCCAATCTGCGCGCTACACAGAGCAACCAGCATTCCGAATGCTGTCACCGGAGAGAGCCCGTGTGCTGCCGAAGTGAATCCTTGCGGTGTCCATGCATGAGCAAAGTTTGCTTTCACGACGGAAGCTCTCCATCCGATCAGCACTCCAACACCAATCACCGCCAACAGTGATCCGATTTTCATGGACGTGAAAACGTTCTGCACGCCCTTTCCATACTTGAGCCCTTTCATATTCGTCCACGTCAAAAAAGTTATGACTATGAGAGCGACAAGCTGTGCAGTAGAAAGGGATAGAGCATAAGTCGGCAGGATGTGAATGGGCGGGATGATGTAGTTCGTTTCCGAGATTTGCGGCCACAGCACGCCAAGGTAGCGGGAGAATCCCACCGACGAAGCTGCAATCGTCCCAGTTTGAATTACGAGAAATAGCGTCCAGCCATACAAAAATCCCCACAGCGGCGAATAGGCTTCCCGAAGGTAAACGTACTGACCACCGGCATGCGGCATCATGGCGGCTAATTCTCCGTAAGACAATGCAGCCGCTAATGTGAGGATGCCAGCGATAACCCACGCCAGCAGCATCCAACCGCTGCTGCCGACCTCCCGAGCCATTTCACCAGCTACGATGAAGATCCCGGACCCAATCATCGACCCCGCCACAATCATGGTCGAGTCAAAGAGGCCAAGACTTCGATTCAGTTCGCGATGCGGCCTGGCGATTTGGGAGTTTTCAACGATTTGCGTCACAGGCACTCCCCCTCTTTCACATCAATAGCAACACAGATAGAACGAATACCTTAAGGGAAATTGCCATGGTCAAGGTAGCGTAAAAGTACGAGATTGGCGTGAAAAGCGGAGTTGGCTCCAGTACCTATCTTGACAATTTGTGATCAGAGGCTCCCGGAGTTGACTGGTTATATTAACCAGTGAGGATTGTGATGAAGCCTTTGATTTTTGCTTTCTGTGTTGTGTTTGCGTTTGGCGGTCTGAACGCACAGACGCCTCCATGGCAACCATCGCCGGGACATACGCAGGTGCCGATATGGCCGGGAGCGGTGCCTGATGCAAAGGCTTTCGCGGCCCCGGAGAATGATACGGCGACGGACACAAAGGAGCTGGTCGCTGGCAGGCCGTGGGTTTATGTGGGCAAAGTCTCGCGACCTACAATGACGGTTTACTCGCCAACGGGAAAGAATACGGGTGCCGCGGTCGTCGTATTTCCTGGCGGCGGCTATCAGATTCTGGCGATCGATCTTGAGGGCACTGAGGTCTGCGACTGGCTGACGTCCAAAGGGATCACCTGTGTGCTGTTGAAGTACCGCGTGCCGGGTGAGGGACTATATCCGAAATCAGGACCGTATCCGGACTCACCGATGGCATTAGAAGATGCGCAGAGGGCCCTGGGACTCGTGCGGTTTCATGCCGCAGAGTGGCAAATCGATCCCCACAAGATCGGAGTGCTTGGGTTCTCGGCAGGCGGGCATCTGGTGGCAGCCATGAGCACGCATTTTAAGCAGCGTTTGTATCCGGCTGTTGATGTGGCAGACAAAGAAAGTTGCCGCCCGGATTTTGCGGTGGCGATTTATCCGGGGCATCTGTCGCTTGCCGAAAACAGTATTGCATTGAATCCGGATATTCGTACTCATATCACCCGCCAGACGCCACCTACGTTTTTGCTGCAGAACGAGGATGACCCCGTGGACCGTGTAGAGCACTCGCTGTCCTACTATGCTGCGCTGAAGAACGCTGGGGTTCCCGTGGAGATGCATTTGTATGCGCAAGGCGGGCATGCGTTTGGCCTGCGACGCACGAAGCTTCCAGTCACGGGATGGCCTCAGCTAGTGGAGACTTGGCTCGTGACGATCGCGATGATTCCGGAATGATTTGCATTTGAGATACAAATGCAATCCAATCGCAATCTCATAGTCAGCATCGCACGCCGCAGGAATAGATGGACTCCGGATTCTGCAAACTCGCCTCAAGTTTTCTATTGGCGAGTTAAACCAGAGGTCTGGCTGGATTGCTTGAGTCCCATCTGCTCGACAATATGCTTAAATTCGGAACGATGCCGGAGCGGATCAAAACGGGGATCATGGCTCAAAGTGAAAAGCTTCATGTTTCGTTCGCTACAAGCTCGGTTGAGCCACGCAACCGTCTGACTGGTCTCGCCCAGCGCGGCATGGGTCGCGGCAATGTCGTAGGACGGCATTCCCTGACGTGAGGATCTGCTCTTAAGCTCGCCTAAAATTTCGCGAGCGGAAGACTTGTCACCTGCAACAGCGTAAGCGTGCGCCTTCATGGCTTTCACGCAATGGTTCCCGCCCGCTAATTGTATTGTTGTTTCGAATTCTCTCAGCGCGTCTTCGAAATTGCCCTTCTGCTCGAGTGCTTGAGCCATATACATATGCGCCCAAATGAATTGAGGATCTAACTCCAGCGCGCTTTGATAATGTTTAATGGCCTGATCAAATTGGTGTGCTAGATGAGATGTGACCCCGGCCCAGACCAGGGTAATGATTGAAACTGGATCTATTTCGAGAGCGTGCATGATCGCGATGTGTGCAGCCTCATGCTGTCCTCTGGCGGCAAGCAGATTCGCGTACCAGTGATAACCGAGCGCGTAGTCTGGATTGCACTGAATAGAGCGCCGGTACTCGTGATCGGCGGCTTGCCAGTCCCGGTCGAAATGGAGAAGAACATCCGCCAACGAAGCATGGGCTTCGGCCAGATTTGGATCGAGCTCAATGGCTTTCAGCGCGGCGCGACGGGCCAATGGCATGGCTTCAGATGGAGAAACAATTTCATAGAAAGATAGAAGGGTTAGGGAATCGGCAAGTCCCGAGTATGGTAGAGCAAACTGCGGATCCTCCTCTATCGCGGATTCGAAACATCGGATAGCTTTCCGTAACCCTACTTCGTTTCGCTGATTCCAAAAATATCTACCTTTTAAGTACGCTTCACGCGAGCCCAGCTTTTCACGACGTTCGGCGACTGGACAAGCTGTCCTCGAGGAAAATACCTTCAGCCAAAGGCATTGAACAACCTGGTCCGCTACATAGGTTGGCGTTTCGCTAAGATTATTCGGACGGCAGCGATAGGTGTGACACCACGTCACCTCGTCGGTGCCGGCAGACAGGAGAGCCACATTTATTAGCAGGTCGTTGCCATCGTCCTTAATGCTCCATTGCAATACATAGTCGACCTTTTCGTCGCCTGTAATTCTGGCAGAAAACTCTCGTTGGTCCTGATGCGATGGAACCTTCGCACTCACAATGCGCAATTGTCCGTGGTTCAACTGCACTAATGCCGCAATGGTCTTGGCGACAATGGCCTCGCAGAAATGCCGACGGTCACTGCTGACGGTCACATTTTTGAGTGGCAGCACATAAATTGTGATGCGATCCCCGGCAAGCTTTGAATGTCTGACGGATGGTGCCACTAATTCATTCTCTTGGTTGCCAACTTCACGTGAGACTTTACGCTTCCAGCAATCAATCTCCGAGCGGAGAGCATAAACACTACCCAAGTGCTTATGAAAATGGCGATGGACCGGCAGGCCTTCCTTTTTCTCCCAAAGCTGGACAGTACGAACCTCTCGCCGCAGATAGCTGGCTATTTCTTTCCAGGAGTCCAGCCGGTCGGTGCTCGTCCACGATGTAGATGTATAGGAATTTTGAGAATTCAAACCTGTTGACGGAAAGTTTTTAATCATGGCCCTTAGAGCACGAAGGCTACACCGTCGCCCAGGTTCATGCAAGTTTTCTTCAATGCAGGGGCCGTCATTAGCCGACTAACGACTCCAACAGGTGTTCGCTTCTGCGGCGTGATCGCGAAATGGTTTCGTACTATTTCGCTTGTTGGCTTGCAAGAGACTTGTTTATTTATTAACAAGTTTGATCAAAAAGGAGTCCTGTGTCAGAAAAAGAAGTCTCCAATTTATTACAGCAACCAGCCTGGTTCAATTACACAAATAGTCATGACTTCATGGAAAGAGTTCGCACCGGAATGCCTCCGCTCATTATTTGCGTCGCTTGCAACGGGGGCATCCAGGGCAAAGAGGCCAATGAGTTCATCCCCGAAACGGCAGACGAGATAGCTTCCTCGGTCCAAGGTGCTTACGAGAGCGGTGCGGCAATGGTTCACATCCATGCGCGCAATCCTCAGCAGCTAACCGAAGGTGCCCGCGAGACTGAGACCTGGCGCGAGGTCTTGCAAAAAGTTCGTCAACGTTGTCCGGAGATCATCATCAACGCAACCACCGGAGCCGGTCCGGGCATGACCATGGAAGAGCGTTCAGCCTGTCTGGCAGCGGGTCCGGAAGTTGCATCTCTTAACCTCGCACCAGACATGAGCAAGTTCAAATTGAAGGAGCGGCGCCCGCCGTTGCCTTATCCCCGGCCGGCACTTGAAATCGATGAGTGTATTCCATTTACCTACGGTCAAATTCATCAATTCGCGGCAGAGATGAAACAACGGGGAATCAAGCCTGAATTGGAGCTCTACCATCCGGGCTGCGCATGGGTCGTGAACTACCTGATCGAGCACGATCTGATAAAAAAACCTTACTGGATGCAGACTGTGATGGGATATCAGACTGGCAGTTTCCCGACCGTTGAAAATGTTCTCCAGCTTTTGAAGGAATTTCCTGAACAAGCTTTATGGCTCTGTTCAGCGATCGGGCCATTTCAACTTCCGCTGACAACGCTCGCGACCTTGATGGGTGGCCATGTTCGGGTGGGGCTCGAAGACAACGTCTATTACTCCCGAGGGCGAAAAGCCAAGAGCAACGCTGAGCTTGTGGCTCGGACGGTCCGGATTGCGCATGAGCTAAACCGGACAGTCGCCACGCCCGCCCAGGCTCGCGAGATGCTTGGTCTATCAAGCAAACCGAGCACGTATTAGAAGTGTGCGGGGCGAGGGTACAACGTTTCGGTTAATACTTCCGCTGCACTTCGATGCTTCAAAGTTCGATTTCTGATGGGATGGTCCGAGTCGAGAGATAGACAAGGTTTAGTCCCGAGCGAATTCTCAACAGTTCAGCGGTCACCCACGGGGACAGGTTCGGACACTAATTCCGCAGGCTCGTAGTTCAGGTTCGGCCCGAGCCATCGCTCTACCTCTGCCACCGTCATCCCCTTACGCTCGCTGTAGTCAGCGACTTGGTCGCGATCGATCTTGCCGAGGCTGAAATACCGCGATTCGGGATGGGCGAAGTAGAGTCCACTCACGCTCGATCCGGGCCACATCGCAAACGACTCTGTGATCAGCATTCCGGTGTTCGCCTGCACATCGAGCAACCGCCAGAGCGGACCCTTCTCCGTGTGATCCGGGCACGCCGGGTACCCCGGGGCCGGCCTGATGCCTCGATATTTCTCCTGGATGAGGTCCGCGTTACTCAGACCTTCTTCACAACCATAACCCCATTCATCGCGCACTCGTTTATGCAGACATTCGGCGAAAGCTTCAGCCAGACGATCAGCAATGGCCTCCGCCATGATCGCGTTGTAGTCGTCGTTTTCGGCCCTGAACCGGTCGCACAGCTCCTTCAGTCCGATCCCGCTGGTTACCGCGAAAGCTCCAATGTGATCGGGCAGCCCAGTTTCCTTCGGCGCGATGAAGTCGGCGAGCGATCGGCACGGCTCGCTGCCTTCCTTGTTTGATTGCTGACGGAGGAAGTGGAATCGCTCGAGCACCTTTGCGCGTGTGCCGTCCGTATACAGCTCGATATCGTCGCCCACGGCGTTGGGCAGGAAAGAAGCCATAAACGCCACGAGCCGTGATCAGCTTCTTCTCGATAATGAGATCCAGGAGAGCGTTGGCTTCGGCGAAGATCTGGCGCGCCTGAGCACCGTACTGCTCGTGCTCCAGAATGCGGGGATAAACGCCTTTCAGCTCCCAGGTGTGGAAGAACGGCGTCCAGTCGATGAACTCGCGTAGCGTCGCCAGCGGAAAGTTATCCAGTACACGGACTCCCGTAAACGCGGGTACGGGCAGGTCTTCGGCGCGCCACTTGATCGGGGTTCGCCTAGCGCGAGCAGTCTCAAGCGAGACGACTGTCTGCCGGGGCGCGGAGTGCGCCTTGCGGAGCGCCTCATAATCGGCGCGATGCCGCACAACGAATGCCATCTTACCGTCGTCGCTCAAAAGGGTGGTCGTGATCGGCACCGCCCGGCTTGCATCCAGTACGTGGACCACCGGCTCGCTGTAATGCGGCGCAATCTTGACGGCCGTGTGCGCCCGGCTTGTGGTTGCCCCACCGATGAGCAGCGGCAACTTGAAGCCCTGCCGTTCCATTTCACGGGCCACGTGAACCATCTCGTCGAGGGACGGAGTTATCAGGCCGCTGAGCCCGATCATGTCCGCCTTTTCCAGCTTGGCCCGTTCGAGGATCTTTTCGCAGGGGACCATCACTCCCATGTCGATCACTTCATAGTTATTGCAGGCAAGCACGACGCCGACGATGTTCTTGCCAATGTCGTGAACGTCACCCTTGACCGTCGCGAGTACAATTTTTCCTTGCGCCTTGACCACCTGGCCGGCCGCAGCCATCGATGCCTTCTCGGCCTCCATGAACGGCGTTAGGTGCGCCACAGCCTTCTTCATCACCCGGGCAGACTTGACCACCTGCGGCAAGAACATCTTGCCGGCTCCGAACAGATCACCCACCACGCTCATGCCCGCCATCAGCGGACCTTCGATAACCAATAGAGGGCGGCCCAGTTTGACGCGCGCTTCCTCGGCATCGATCTCGATGTATGTGTCTATCCCTTTGACCAGTGCGTGAGAAAGACGCTCTTCCACCGTGCCAGAACGCCATTCTTCTTCCTTTTTTTCAGTGACCGCCTTGCCGACACCCTTCAGCTTTTCGCCGTAGTCCACTAGTCGCTCGGTCGCGTCGGGACGGCGGTTCAGCAGCACGTCCTCGACGAGCACTTTCAGCTCAGGCTCTATCTCTTCATAGACCTCGAGCATCCCGGCATTGACGATGCCCATGTCCATGCCCGCCGCGATGGCATGATAAAGAAATGCGGAATGGATGGCTTCGCGAACCTTGTTATTGCCGCGGAAGCTGAACGAGATGTTGGAGACGCCACCGCTCACCTTCGCGTGCGGCAAGTTGGCCTTGATCCAGCGTGTGGCGTTGATGTAGTCCACCGCGTAGTTGTTGTGCTCCTCCATGCCGGTGGCGACGGTAAGGATGTTCGGGTCGAAGATGATGTCTTCGGGCGGAAACCCGACTTGGTCAACGAGTATCCGGTAGGCGCGCTCGCAGACGCGAATCTTATCCTCATAGGTCGCGGCCTGGCCCTGTTCATCGAACGCCATCACCACCACCGCCGCGCCATACTTCAGAACCTTAGCTGCGTGCTCGCGAAATTTCTCTTCGCCTTCTTTCAGCGAAATCGAGTTCACGATGCCCTTGCCCTGGAGGCACTTCAGCCCCGCTTCGATGACCTCCCATTTAGAGGAGTCCACCATGAACGGAACTTTGGCGACCTCGGGCTCGCTTCCTAGCAATTGAAGGTAGCGAGTCATCGCTACGACTCCATCGATCATGCCCTCGTCCATGCAGATGTCGAGGACATTGGCTCCGTTCTCAACTTGCTGCCGGGCTACGCTTACCGCTTCTTCGTACTTGCCTTGCTTGACAAGTTTCGCGAACTTCGGCGAACCGGCCACATTGGTCCGCTCGCCGATCATGATGTAGACACCGGGCTGCTGGGTGAATGGCTGCGATCCGGACAGACGGAGAGGCTTCGTGGGCTCGATCGCGCTCACACTATCGGACACTCTCAAGCTCGACTCTCAATCTGGTCGGGGGCGAAGGATTCCTCAGAGTGTATCGCTCCCCACTTTCGCGGAGGCTGGCCTTCAAGCGCTTTGGCGATAGCCGCAATGTGCTCGGGTGTGTTTCCGCAGCAGCCGCCAGCAATGTTGATCAGCCCCGCCCGTGCAAAGTTACCCAGATACCGGGCCATGTCCTGCGGTCCCAGATCGAACCCGGTTTCCGACAGAGGATTTGGCAAACCGGCATTGGGATAACAGGAGATCGCTACATCGGCCTTGTCCGAGAGCTCCTCCAGGAACGGATACATTAGATCGGGACCGAGAGAGCAATTGAGCCCGACCGATAGCGGTTTCACATGCTGCACCGCGTTCCAGAACGCCTCAGTGGTCTGCGCGGAGATCAGCGTCTCGCCGCCACGCCCCACGGCCGCCGAAATCATCACCGGCAATTCTTTGCCGTCTTCATCAAACACTTCACGGATAGCAACGAGTGCCGCCTTGGCATTCAGGGAGTCGAAGATCGTCTCGACCAGCAGCAAGTCCGCGCCGCCGGCGATCAGGGCTCGCACTTGTTGAGCGTAGGCGGTTTTAACCTGATCGAACGTGACCACGCGGAAGCCGGGATCGTCCGCATCAGGTGAGTTCGAAAGAGACACGGTTAGCGGTCCAATCGCCCCCGCCACAAACCGTTGTCGTGAGGTTGCGGTCCCAACACGGTCGGCCCATTCACGGCACTGCCGCGCCGATTGCTCATTAATATCCCAAGCCAGATTGCCGAGAAAGGGATCGTCGATGACCTTTTGATAGAACGCGGGATCTTTCCGTCCGCCCTTCTCCCGCGGGTCGTCCACAAAAAATTCACTCTGGGTGATGCTGGTTGCACCAAAGGTATTCGTCTCGATAATGTCCGCCCCCGCTTCCAGAAATCGGCGATGGATGTCGCCGATCATTTCTGGCTTGGTAAGCGAGAAGAGGTCACCATTGTTGAGCAGGCTCTTCTTCGAGTCCTTGAAGCGCTCCCCGCGAATGTCCGCTTCAGTCATCCCATAAGTGCGGATCGTCGTACCCATCGCCCCGTCAATGATGGCAATCCGATTCTCAAAGATTTTTTCAAGAGGATGTTGGTGGGTTTTCGTCATATCTTCTTTGTTGGACTTAGGCGCCTTCGCTTCAGCCTTAACCTTGCGACTTCTCTGCGGAATGCGCCTCCCTATAATGTTTATTATAGCGATTGGCAGGATGTCCAAGGTCTTGCAGCGTGTGGCGACTTACGCAGTCGTGATGGCGTTAAGCCGCATTGGAGCCCAAAGGGCCTGAGAGGGACTTTGTTCTAAGGCTCGACGGCCGGCCTTCCGCAGAGCTGAAGGTGCAACCCACAGCTATTGATTCACAAAGGAGTGTTGACGATCTTCTCCCTCGGAATCGCGTCGATCATCTTTCCACCAACCTTTAGGTGTTGATTCACCAACTGATGTGGTGTGTGCGCCATCCATTGCGCCAGCGATATGTCTTCGTAGTGATCGCTCTTGAACATCTCGAGAAATACGAGATCAGTATCCCCTGTATTTTCGACATAATGCGGATTCGACTGTCGAATATATCCCACATCCCCCTCTTCAAAATCCATTGTTCGCGCACGCGTTCCGGCAGCAAAGACAGTCATGCGTCCTTTACCGCTGACATAGTATTGCCACTCGTCCGCATTCGGATGCCAGTGCAGCTCGCGCAGACCTCCGGGCTTTAGGCGCACTATCGCCGCCGCTATCGGCGTCACCGGGAAGTTCTTTGAATCAATGATCTTTACCTCGCCGCCCGCAGTCGTCTTAGTGGCTTTCATCTGACTTGGTCTGAAATCGAGACGCTGCGACATTACACCTGTGCCTTCTGCCGCTTGATTTTGCTCTTGCTTGAGATCGCCGGGCAGTTCGGTCTGAAAGATGAACAGCTCTTTCTTCGGAACATTGTCGAATGTCGATTCCGCCACATTGAAGTTTTTGGCTAATACTTCTTTGGGCGTATGCACCATCCAATCGGTGATTAAGAAGGTCTCGAATTCATTGAAGTCTCCGTCATCAAAAACCAGCAGGAACTTACATCCGTCGGGACCCAGGCCTTGAATTGAATGTGGAATCCCTGGTGGAAACAGCCAAAGATCACCCTCGCCCACATCGCTGACGAAGCTTTTGCCATCGCGATCCACTGCCGTGATACGGGCATTGCCGTAAAGCATAATGGCCCATTCCGCCGACACATGCCAATGGAGTTCGCGCACGCCACCCGCCGTCAAACGCATCTCTACACCGGCAATCGTCTTCGAAATCGGCAACTCTCGCGCCGTCACCTGGCGCGTCCACCCGCCACTCTCGATCCGCTTGCGCGCCAGTGAAAAAGAGTACTTAAAGGGAGGTACCGCGCCATTGTCGGTATCTGAACCCCACACCGAACTCGGGTTTTCAGCGTCCAATCCTGCATTCTTCGGCCCGGGCTCTTCTTCGTTCGGTAAGTGATGATCCAAAGACCGCGGCACCTTTCCGCCTTCCGAGTGCTGTCGCTTAGGCTGTTCGCCTTCTTGAGCAGCCACTGTAAGCGCAGCTGTAGCTGCCAGAGCTGCCGAACCGAACCCTACAAACTTTCTTCTCGTTACTTTCGTTGTCTCCTCAGCCATGACCTCTCCTGAAATCGAATGACAAACCTTTCACCACCGGACTCAAGATTAAACCGTAGAACGTAAGAAATCTTGCAGATGAATTTAAAAAAATCTTACAAAATTCTTTTGATCACGGTTTTGGACAATGACTGCGAGGCGCAAAGCATTCACTTTGACCATTTAAGTGGTGTGGACGGAAGAAAAGCGATGTCCCATCAATGCAAATCTGCAAACGCCGAACATGATGTGAGAATAAAATGGGCTACGTACCTTTATCTCGGCAAGGCAAAACTGAAGTTAAAAGATGCGCCAGCTGCAGTGCGTTATCTTCAGCAAGCAGGAGAAATGAATCCCGAGGAACCAACAGTTTTCTACACGCTGGCAGCCGCGCTACGCGCGGAAGGGCACGACGAAGAAGCCCGCGTGGCGTTGCATCGTGTGTCAGAGCTTCACATGACTTCTCTCGAAGCTGATCGGCGCTCACACGATGCCATGGTGGCGGAGGCCCGTTGATCGTGAAAATGAGAGCTCTCTTTGCTTGGACGCTCATCTTGCAAATGGGATTGTTTTCCTGGGGGCAAAGTGGTCATCCTGCGCCTGCTCCCGTTCCCGCCGGTGTCCACGAAATCAAGTGCCACAACCGGCTGATCCCACAGTTAGAAGATGTCACTGAGAAGGCCGGGATTCACTTCCGTCATCTCGTAGCGCCGGAACAGAAATACATTTTGGAATCCATGAGCGGAGGCGTCCTTCTATTGGACTATGACCGGGACGGTTGGCTCGATATCTACTTCACCAACGCGCCCACGCTCGAGATGGCGAACAAAGGCGAAAAGGCCCGCAGCGAGCTTTATCACAATAACCATGACGGCACATTTACCGACGTAACTGACAAAGCTGGAATTGCTTCGCCCTGCTTCGCCAATGGAGGCGCGGTCGGTGACTATAACAATGACGGTTGGCCGGATATTTACGTGACGTGTTTGGGTGGAAACGTTCTTTACCGCAACAATGGTGACGGAACATTTACAGACGTAACCGCGAAAGCTGGTGTGGCTGATGGACGTTGGTCAACCGGCGCGTCCTTCGGCGACTATGATGGGGATGGTTTTGTCGATCTGATGGTCGCGAATTACATCGAGTTTAATCTGGCCTCGCCGCCTCCCTTCGGAAAAGGAATTAACTGCAAATACAAAGGCATGGATGTGCAATGCGGTCCCCGCGGACTAAAGGGTGCGGGCGATTCCTTGTTTCACAACAATGGTGATGGTACGTTCACGAACGTCTCGAAGAGCGCCGGAGTCGATGACCCTAATGGTTATTACGGACTCGGTGTAGTGTGGGCTGATTTCAACAACATAGGACGTCCCGACATATATATCGCCAATGACTCAACTCCGAGTTATCTCTATCGCAATCTTGGCAACGGCAAATTTACGGATATTGGCCTTGAGTCAGGAACCGCGCTGAGCGAAGACGGTAACGAACAGGCGTCCATGGGAATCGCCATTGGCGATTATATGCATAACGGTCGACCATCTTTATATGTGACGCACTTCTCCGACGATTACGACACACTTTACCGGAACGACGGAAATTGGGAATTTCGCGACGTATCCTATGCATCAGGAGTCGCTCTACCGTCCGTACACTGGGTGAAATGGGGCGATGCTTTTGTAGATCTGGATAACGATGGTTGGCTCGACCTGATCGTTGCCAGCGGCCACGTCTATCCCCAGTCAGATACATTGCCCTCGGGTGACCGATATCGTGAGCCGAAGCTGCTCGACATGAATCAGGGCGACGGCACTTTCTGCGATGCACATGATCTAGCGGGTCCCGGTGTAATGGAGCCTCGCGTCTCGCGCGGACTAGCGGTCGGAGATTTGTTCAACGATGGCAACATGGATGTAGTTATCGAAAATCTCGACGGCAGTCCCACAATTCTCAAAAATCCAGGCATTCCCGGACGGCATTGGGTCAGCTTTGAACTTGCGGGCACGAAGAGCAACCGGCTCGCGATTGGAGCGAGATTGAAGATCGTGGCGGGAGGCATGACGCAAACCGAGGAGATCCATAGCGGTGGCAGTTATCTCTCGCAAAACGATCTTCGCGTGCACTTTGGTCTGGGATCCGCCACCAAAATCGATAGCCTGGAAGTCAAGTGGCCCTCTGGAGCCACGGACACTATGAAGGACCTCACGGCTGACAAGTTCTACGCTGTTCTGGAAGGGAAGGGGCTCGTATCCTTCAACCAGATTGCCCCCACCCGTTGAGAGTTGCTTGATTGCGTGGAAGTTTATGACCTCCGGTCGATCTGGCGCGATTCGGTATAATTCAGACTTGTGCCCGCCAGCCTCTCCCAAATCGTGGACGCCACACGCCAACGTGTCGCTGAATCCCGGCGCAATGCCGATTTAGGCGCGATCGAAAAAGCGGCCCAAGCACATACCCCGCGCGGGTTTCGGCGGTCTCTTGAATAAAGCAGCGAAAGTGGTCCGGCGATCATTGCAGAGCTAAAAAAAGCTTCACCCTCTCGAGGACTCATTCGAGCAGACTTCGACGCCGAGAAATTGGCTCCGGAACTGGAGTCAGCTGGAGCGGCGGCACTGTCCGTTTTGACGGATGAAAAATTCTTTCAGGGATCACTGGAAAATTTGCGACGAGCTTCTTCAGCTGTGAAAATTCCTTGTCTTCGCAAAGACTTCATTGTCGATGAGTTTCAAATCTTAGAGGCGCGAGCGAACTCCGCCGACGCGATTCTACTGATCGTCGCCGCGCTCTCGCAATCGGAATTACTTAAGCTCGCGAAACGCGCTCATGAATATCAGCTCGATGTTCTCTGCGAAGCGCACGACGAGGAAGAATTACAACGTGCGCTTGATGCTGGATGCGATCTGGTAGGAGTGAACAGCCGAGATTTGAAAACATTCAAAGTAGATCTCGAGGCTGCATTTCGCCTGGCAAAGTTAATTCCGAAAGGTGTTTTGTCTGTCGCCGAGAGCGGCATTCACACCGGCGCTGATATTTCCCGCCTGAGGGCCGCTGGATACAAGGCTTTTCTCATCGGGGAATCATTGATGAAAGCGGAAAGACCGGGCGAGGCATTGCGAACGCTTCTTGCAGAAACCTCCGCTCCAGTTTCAAGTTGCTAGTTTGAGATTGTGCGGCTTAAGCGCTCCCCAGTGCAAGGAAGATGATTTCCTCGCACGGTCCTTGTCCCAGCGACCAACGACGCTCGACCAACGACTGCCTTATGACCTGGATCAAAATCTGTGGCACTACCAATCTCGAAGACGCTCTGACGGCGGTCGACGCCGGAGCTGACGCGCTGGGTTTCGTGTTCTATGAGAAGAGCCCGCGAAACGTTGACCCGGAAACGGTGCGTGAGATTGTGGCGAAGCTACCAGATACGATCGAGAAAGTCGGAGTGTTTGTAAATCGCACAGCCGACGAAGTCCGTGCTACCGCTATGAAAGCGGGTATGACGGCGGTTCAGGTGTATTTGGACGTCGATCCAGCGCAGGGAAATGCGGATTGCGCTCATTGCTTTGAACAAATCGCAGCAGCTCAACCCGAACTGAAATTGATGCCTGTTCTTGCCATGCACGAATCCCGGCCAGAATCCCCGGCCATGCTATGGGATCCCGATGCCATACATGCGTTCTTGCTGGATTCAAGCCGCGGCGGGCAACCCGGAGGAACAGGCCAGCCATTCGATTGGGAAGCGAACGTCGCAGCAGTAAAAGTTATTAAGACACTTGGAAAGGTCGTTATCGCAGGTGGCTTGAATCCCAGCAATGTCACTGAGGCAATCCGTATACTGAATCCTTGGGGTGTTGACGTCGTTTCGGGCGTCGAAGCATCCCCCGGGAAAAAAGACCCCGAAAAAGTGCGTGCCTTCATAACCGCAGTAAGAGAATTTGAAGAGAGAACACAGTAATGGCTACCGCAACCATCCCGCGCGACACGAAAACGAAAACTATCCCCGGCCGCTTTGGCGTCTATGGTGGACGCTATGTTCCTGAAACTCTAATGGCCGCGCTGGACGAGTTGGAACTCGCATACGAAAAGGCCAAGCGCGATCCGCAGTTCAAAGCTCGACTCGATGGTTTATTGAAAACCTATGCCGGGCGTCCTACGCCACTATTTTTCGCCTCACGTCTGACGAAGAAACTGGGCGGAGCAAGAATTTATTTGAAGCGCGAAGATCTTCTCCATACCGGAGCGCACAAGATCAACAACTGCCTGGGACAAGCGCTGCTTGCCGAGCGCATGGGTAAACGCCGCATCATCGCTGAAACCGGCGCCGGACAACACGGTGTCGCAACCGCCACAGTCTGCGCTCTGCTCGGTTTCGAATGCGTCGTCTACATGGGAACCGAGGACATGCGGCGGCAGGAGTTGAATGTCTTTCGGATGCGTTTGCTTGGAGCGGAAGTTCGCGGCGTCGATTCCGGATCACGCACCCTGAAAGACGCAATCAATGAAGCCATGCGAGATTGGGTGACCAACGTCCGCACCACCCATTATCTTCTGGGCAGCGTGCTGGGAGCGCATCCCTATCCGACCATGGTTCGGGATTTCCACAAAGTTACCGGACGCGAGGCCCGGGCGCAGATTTTGAAGGCGGAAGGGAAGTTGCCGGCCGCCATCATTGCCTGTGTTGGTGGCGGATCGAACGCCATCGGAATTTTTTACGAATTCATCAAAGACAAAAAAGTAAAGCTGATCGGTGTCGAAGCCGGTGGCCGCAGTGAAGCATTGGGCGACCATGCGGCACGTTTTCGCGGCGGTTCGCCGGGCGTTCTGCAAGGAACTTTCTCGTATCTACTGCAAGACGCCGCCGGGCAAATCGCGCTCACACACTCGATTTCTGCCGGCCTCGACTATCCGTCGATCGGCCCCGAACACGCTTGGCTGCAGGACACAGGTAGAGCGGAATACGTCCCGGCATCGGATGCGGAAGCGCTCGAAGCCTGCACATTGCTGGCCCGGACGGAAGGAATTATTCCGGCACTCGAGTCCTCGCACGCAGTGGCCGAAGTAATAAAACGCGCGCCGCAGATGAAGAAATCCGAAATTGTAATCGTGAACATCTCAGGCCGCGGAGACAAAGACATCGGGATCTTGCGGGAAAATCTTGAGCTGGACTGATTGAACCAAAATCTGAGAACTAAGAACTGAGAACTACAATCTAAGAACTGCGATTCATATAGTCCAACACCAGAGATCTTGCCAGTAAACCCACAATGCCCCTGACCTTCTCCAAAAAACCTTCTCTCGTCGCCTACGTCACCTGCGGTGATCCTGATCTCGCTACTACCCGAGATGTGATTCTCGCAGCCATCGACGCTGGGGCCGACGTCATTGAGCTCGGAGTTCCTTTCAGCGATCCTGTCGCCGATGGTCCAGTCATTCAGCGTGCCAGCGAACGCGCACTCAAGCATGGCACAACCTTGCAGCAAGTCCTAAAGCTCGCGAAAGAAGTGCGCAAGCAATCTCATGCCGGGCTAATTATTTTTTCCTATCTCAACCCAATCATGCGTATGGGGATCGAGAATTTCAGCTCCGCCGCAGAAGACGCCGGGATTGATGGCGCACTCATCACCGATCTACCGACCGAAGAGGCGCACGCCTATGTTCAACAGATGCGAAAGCGAAATCTCGCTACTGTGTTTCTCGCCGCTCCTACCAGTACGGACGAGAGACTGAAGCAGATTGCCAAATTTTCAACCGGATTCGTCTACGCAGTCTCTCGCACCGGCGTCACTGGAGCGCGCCAGCAACTGCCCGACGACGCCCAGAAGTTGGTACGCCGCATCCGTAAGTACACCAAGCTCCCCATTGCAGTCGGTTTTGGAATTTCTACTTCGCAACAATTTGCGGCGGTTGGCGAATTCGCCGAAGGAGCCGTGGTTGGCAGCGCAATTGTTGAAACTATCGAACGGAATCCCGGCAAAGAAGCAGAGTCTGTGGCACAATTCATAAAGCAGCTTTTGGCAGTAAGCCGTTAGCGGTTTGCCTTTCCGCATTCAGCTCTTGCTTTGAAAGCCGCGTTGATCGCGGAGAATACCTGTATCGCCAGGCGTATAGGCATTAAAGACCAACGACGAACAACCAACGACTAATTTTCCCATGGATATTTCAGGTTGGCGTACGCAAATTGACGAGCTTGACCGCAAGTTGGTGGAGTTGCTTAGCCAACGCGCGCAGGCTGCACATGAGATTGGAAAGTTGAAACTGAAAGTTGGCATGCCGATTTATGAGCCTGACCGCGAGAAAACGGTTTTCGCCAACGCAATAGCCGCAAATCATGGCCCGCTTCCTAATCGCGACTTGTTGCGGATCTACGAGCGAATTATGGATGTCATGCGCCAGATCCAACAAGAAGAGATAGCACCGAAGGAAGCCGCGCCCACGGACGGAGTAACCGAAATTGATTCTGAGATAAATGATTGAACTGGCTTTCGGCTCCGACCGGAAGCGTTGCGGTCTGAGACAACAGAAGACTGAGCTGAAATCAGGAGTTGAGGACTAATCGCCACTTATGATTGTTGCAATGCAAGATTCGGCCACCGACCAGCAGATCCAGGATGTCGTTGAGCATCTGGTCCGGATGGGCTTCTCCGTACACCGCACCACTGGCGAGCGTCAGACTATCCTCGCTGCCGTCGGCGCGCGCACCGATTTCGATACGCGAAATCTCGAAGTGCTCTCGGGCGTTGAACGCGTCCACCGCATTAGCGCGCCTTATAAGCTCGCGGGACGCAGCTTTCGCCCCGAAGGAACCATCGTTCAATTTGCCAACGGACTCAAGATCGGTGGCAACGAGGTTGTCATCATGGCAGGCCCTTGCTCCGTGGAATCTCGCGACCAGCTTTTTACCGTTGCCGAGCAGATAGCCAAGGCCGGCGCGCGCGCCCTTCGTGGAGGCGCATTCAAACCGCGCAGCTCACCATATTCGTTTCAAGGAATGGGCCTCGAGGGACTGAAGCTGTTACGCGAGGCGGGCGACCGTTTCAACCTGCTGGTGATCAGTGAGGTTATGGAAATTTCACAGATCAGCCTGATGCTTCCATACATCGATATTTTTCAAGTGGGCGCGCGCAACATGCAGAACTTTAATCTTCTGCGTGAGTTGGGAAAAGAAAAGAAGCCAGTGCTTTTAAAGCGAGGCATTGCGGCAACCATCGAAGAACTTCTACTCTCGGCCGAGTACATCATGGCCGGTGGAAACTACGATGTGATCTTGTGCGAACGCGGCATCAGGACGTTCGAAACTTACACGCGAAACACCCTCGATATCTGCGCGATCCCGGTGGTTCACAAGCTCTCGCATTTGCCCATGGCATCCGATCCATCGCACGGCACCGGATTACGCGATAAAGTTCCGCCCATGGCACGTGCGTCGGTTGCGGCGGGCGCGGACGTACTTCTGATGGAAGTGCATCATGATCCGGACAGAGCGTTTTCAGACGGTGCACAGTCACTCTATCCGGAGCAGTTCGCGAAGTTGATGGACGAGTTGAGGATGATAGCGCCAGCAGTGGGCCGCAAGATTGCCTAGTGAAGCGGTACCACGAAGACGATAGATCTGCCGAGTCTATGATTCAATTGTTCGCGTTCCTCCGTTTTTCTGCGTCTCCGTGGTGAAAATGCCTATCCGCCAGATCACCATCATCGGCACAGGACTCATTGGTGGATCGCTCGGGCTCGCGCTCAAGAAGCATGGCTTTACTGGCCGCATCGTAGGGTGCGACCGCGCGCCTGTTCTTGAACGAGCCCGGAGCAAAGGCGTCATGGACCACGGCATCATGAATCCCGCCGACGCCTGCCGCGGAAGTCAACTCGTTATTCTTACCGCTCCAGTTGGCGCAATTATTGAATTGATCGAGCGTCTCGGTCCGGCACTGCCGCCAAAAACTCTTCTTACTGATGTTGGCAGCACCAAATGCGAAGTGCTTTCACGTGCTGAAGCGGTTTTTGGTAAAAACCTGGGTCACCGTTTTCTCGCTGGCCATCCAATGGCAGGAAAGGAACAGGCGGGCGTGGAGTTTGCTGATCCCGATCTGTTTCAAGGAGCAGCCTGGTTTTTGACGCCGTCTCCGGGGCAGGATATTT
Organism: Terriglobia bacterium; assembly: GCA_963791575.1. Classification (GTDB taxonomy): domain Bacteria; phylum Acidobacteriota; class Terriglobia; order Terriglobales; family Acidobacteriaceae; genus JAOAPG01. The sequence goes on from CAWBSY010000002.1 coordinate 232,261, forward strand.
TTAGCGGCATCAGCGGCGAGTTTCTGCAATGGATTGGAAAAATCGGGGCGCGTATTGCCTGCATTGATGCCGGAGAACACGATCAACTCTGCGCCTGGATCAGCCATCTTCCGCAGATGATCTCAACCGCACTCGCGGCAACGTTAGTGGACGAGTACGGAGAAGAAGCGCCATTGCTCGAAGCCGGAGGCCGGGCATTGCGTGAAATGACGCGCATCTCGGCAAGCCCGTATTCGATGTGGCGAGACATTGCCATCACCAATAAGAGAAGCATTCAAAATGCCCTTTGGAAGCTGGAGCAAAGACTGGCACACATCCGGGAGAATCTGGATACTAAGGAACTCGCGCTGGAGTTCGAGCGGGCGCATCATTTAAGAAAAATCCCACTAAAGAACGATTCACAACAGAGGCACAGAGGCGCCCAGAAAAAACACTAGACAATGCCTTCCTCAATTTGAATCGTAACCAAACGTCAAGAATTCCCTGTGTCCTCTGTGCTCCCGGTGGTCATATCAGTTAAAATCGCTTTCGCCATGAATAAAGTCGTTGCCAGTGCCGATGAAGCCATCTCCGATATCTTCGACGGCGCCACCCTCATGGTTGGCGGCTTCGGCCTTTGTGGCATTCCTGAAAATCTGATTCGTGCCCTGGTTCGCCGGGGCACGAAGAATCTGAAAACCATCAGCAACAACGTTGGCGTCGATGGTCTTGGCATGGGTCTGCTCCTCGCTGCAGGACAGATTGTTTCTCACATCGGAACCTACGTAGGCGAAAATAAACTCCTCGAGCAAATGGTTCTCGACAAAAGAATTCAGCTCGACTTAATTCCGCAAGGAACCTTCTCCGAGCGCATTCGTGCTGGTGGCGCGGGCATCCCTGCGTTTTATACTCCTACGGGTGTGGGCACAATCGTTGCCGAAAACAAAGAAACTCGCGAATTCGAAGGCCGCCCTTACATCATGGAACACGCGCTCAAGGCGGATTTCGCCTTTGTCAAAGCATGGAAGGGCGACAGGATGGGAAATCTTATCTATCGCAAAACGGCGCGCAACTTTAATCCCATGATGGCCACAGCTGCCGAGATTACTATTGCGGAAGTCGAGCACTTAGTGGAAGTCGGCGAACTCGATCCCGAGATGATCCACACTCCGAGCGTGTACGTAAAAAGAATTTTTCAGGGAGAGCTGTACGAGAAAAGAATCGAAAGAAGAACTGTAAGAGCAGCCGTTAGCCAATAGTCGTTGGCTGCTCCTTCTTATCGAAAATCGTCTGCCCTGCGAACGACCAACGACGTGCGACCAATGACTATCATGACCAAACCCGCCAAAGACGTTGAAAAGCGCGAGCGCATCATCAAGCGCATCGCCCAGGAACTCCGCGACGGATTCTACGTGAATCTCGGCATTGGCCTGCCGACTCTCATTGCCAATCATGTCCCTGCAGGAATGGACGTAATTCTGCAAAGCGAAAATGGCATGCTTGGCATTGGGCCTTATCCGGTCGATGGCGAAGAAGATGCCGACCTCATCAATGCCGGCAAAGAAACAGTCAGCGAAATGGCGGGCACATCTTATTTTTCTAGCTCGGATTCTTTTGCCATGATCCGCGGCGGCCACATCGATCTGAGCGTCCTGGGCGCGATGGAAGTAGATGAACAAGGCAACATCGCTAACTGGATGATTCCCGGCAAAATGGTGAAAGGTATGGGCGGTGCCATGGATCTAGTAGCGGGAGCGCGCCGAGTAATCGTCGCCATGGAACATACCACTCGCGATCTTCAGCCCAAGATTCTGAAGAAATGCACGCTGCCGCTCACCGGGGTGAAAGTGGTCAACATAATCGTCACCGAGATGGCAGTAATTCAGGTGACAGCAGCGGGCTTGGTGCTGGAAGAAATAGCGCCGGGACTAAGAGTCGAGGAAGTGCAAAAACTCACCGAACCAAAGCTGCTCATCAGCCCGACACTGAAGACCATGCCATGCTAAATCTCAGATTTCTATTTATTTTCGATTTGTCATCCTGAGCGCCGCCTGAACGGCGCCCGCGCGGATTCAGGCAAGTCGAAGGACCGCTACCTTCTCGGAGACCCTAACTCCCGCTCTTCACCCTCGCCGCCTCGAACTCATCGCCCTTCTCCCATCCCACCACTCTCGGCTGCGATGCTGCCTCCCATCCCAACGCAAATCCGAAGCGGGCCATCACTGCATCACCAGTGAAATCTGAATCAGGACGATACTCATCGCTCGGTTGGTGATAATGCTTCGACGTATATTCTTCTGCCTGCTGCAATCCCCACGCTTCATCGTGCCCTTTGTATTTCATGCCTTCATTGATCGAAAAAGAAGGAATGCCGACACGCGCCAGACTGAAATGGTCGGAGCGATAGTAGTGTCCGGCCTCGGGCTGGGCATCTGGACGAATCTTCAGCCGAAAATCCTTCGCCAGGGCCTCCAGCGTGGGATAAAACGTCGTCCGCTCTGCGCCGGAAACTTCGACTTCCTGAGGCGAGCCGAGTGGCGGGATGTCGTCGTAATTTAAGTCCAGCGCGATCTTGTTTGCCGGAATCGGTGGATGCTTGCCTAAATATTCGGAACCCAGCAGCCCCTGTTCTTCACCCGTGACCGATGCAAACAAAATCGACCGCCGAGGTTTTTGCGCCAGCTGACCAAATACTCTCGCGAGTTCGAGCAGAATGCCGCAACCCGTGGCGTTGTCGTCCGCACCGTTGTAAATATTGTCACCCGGCATATCCGGACGAATTCCCAAATGATCGTAGTGCGCCGTGTACATCACAGCTTCGCTTTTTAATCTCGCATCCGACCCCGGCAACAGAGCAAGCACATTATTCGATTCGAAGGGCCGGATCTTGCTTACCATGTGCGCCCTCAACTTCACAGGCAGCGCCACAGGATGGAAGTCGCGAGAACCCGCATCCGTCATCATGTGCTCTAGGTCCATTCCAGAAATTCCGGCCAGGTGTTTCGCCACATCGAATTGCACCCATGACGCGACCTTCAATTTCGGCGTCCCATCAAGTTTCAGAAACGACTTCTCTCCGGAGTTCGAATTCCGAACCACCTCCCATGGATAACTCGCCATCTCGGTCTTGTGAATCAAGATCACGCCCACCGCGCCCCTGCGCGCCGCTTCTTCATATTTGTAGGTCCAGCGTCCGTAATAAGTCAGAGCCTTGCCCTTGAAAAATTTCACGTCGTCCGAAGGCGGTTCGTTCACCAGCATGAGCAATACTTTCCCGCGAACATCCATCCCTTTGTAATCGTCCCATTTATATTCGGGTGCTTCGATGCCGTAACCGACATAAACAATGTCGCCTTCTATGTCGGATTGCGGCTGCTGAGTCTGGTCATAAGCGACGTATTCATCAAGCGGCTTCAACTCGATTGCTGATCCATGCGGCGGTACCAGCGAAAATGTCGTTTCCGGCGCCGGCGTGATGCCGACCATAGGAACTTTTTGTAAATAAGTTCCGTTGTCGCCAGCAGGTTTGAGTCCGGCAAGCGCAAACTGAGTGGCGATATATTCCGCCGCAATGTCTCCCCCCGCTGACCCGTTCCGCGCCCTTCAAGTAAATCGTGCGAGAGGAACCGCACGTCCGCCCGAATGTGTTCGGAATTAATGGTCTGCATTGCAGCTATAGCTGGCCCAGGAAGACGTGCGGGGCTGGGATCAGTGGCGGGTTGACGCTTATGCGGATTCTGCGCTGACGAAACGCTGATTAAAAGAATGTAGAAAGCGAACACAAGGCTCTTGCGCATTCTTCGCGAGGCTCCTGCAAAGGGATTATGACTGCTTATTGTACGGGAAGGCGAGTCCAAGTGAAGCAAGTCTGTTCGCAAAACTAAGCGTCAGTTCAGCGCTATTTGATCTTCTTCCAAACAACATCTTCATTGTTTCTGCGGTCGATCAGCGCATCGACTTTTCCGTTGTCGGCGTGGCGAAAGAGAAGGCGGCCTTCAACACCCTTGCGAAAAAATATATCCGCGGCTTCGGCAATGAGGACGTCTTTGGGATGATCGCCCCGCTGTCGGTACAGCTGCTGTCCGTCAGAAGAAATTGTTAACGTATTTGCGGGAGCCAGTTCGTATGTTCCCAGATACTCAGCAAAACTCGCGGTATTCGCCTTGCCGGGCGCCGGATCTTCGTAATAGCGAAGTACCTGGCCCGCAACGATTTGCCATTGGCCTTTGCGGCGCATCCATGTATCCGTGGCGTGGTAGCGTGCGCTCATTTGCTGTCCGAAGACAATTTCTTTTTCGTCAAGGTCATAGCTCAAGATCGCAATGTTTCGTTCTATGTGACTTTGAACTTTCCCGATTTTGATGCTGCCCGAGTAGCCGGTTGGCAACGGCGAGACATCGGCAACCAGCGCCGCCTTGTCCATGTTTCGGCCCTTTTCGTCGAAGTATATGCAGTCATCAGCAATGTACTTTTTCCAGGGCGTTTGGTCGCCTCCGGCAACGGAGTCGAACAGCTCCTGAGTGTGGCGGACAAGTTCTTCTTGCGTAATTTTTGGTTTCGGTTTGCAGGAAGTCAGAGTGAGCAACGTCAAACCGATCGCGAGGAATACGACAACGGTCTGGCGCAAGTCTGCAAATGGGGAGTGTGGTTCTGGTTCCTTCATGCCAGTGCCAGCATACTATTACCCCCGCAGCAAATCGCAGCAGATTTGAATATGCGCTTTCACCCGCACGCGGAACATGGCTTTCTTTTGCGCGGGAGCCCTGGTCGCTTCGCAGCCCTTACTGATGTGCGGCAGGCGCTTCGGGAGGCGTAGTCAGCGGCGCGATGGGTTGCGCCTCATTGCCGACCGGAACGATGATCTCTGGGAGAGGCTGCTCCAGCGCGATCGACAGAACCTGATCCATCGTATCGACGAAGTGCAGCTTCATCACATTACGTAGATTTTCCGGCACTTCCGACAGATCTTTTTGATTGTCCTGCGGCAGAATCGCCTCAAACAGGCCTGCACGATGAGCCGCCAACAATTTTTCTTTCAATCCGCCGATTGGAAGTACCTTACCTCGCAACGTGATTTCACCGGTCATTGCGATATCGCGCCGCACCGGGATCTTGCTCAATGCACTCGCAAGAGCTGTAGCAATCGTGATGCCTGCGGACGGACCATCCTTTGGAATAGCGCCTTCCGGCACATGCACATGGATATCAAGATTGCGATAAAAGTCGCGCGGCAGACCTAGGCGAGCAGCGCGCGAGCGGATGTACGACATAGCCGCCTGTGCCGACTCCTGCATAACGTCGCCGAGTTTCCCGGTCAGTGTTAGCTTGCCTTTGCCTTCAACGACTGTGGCCTCGGTACTAAGAATCGACCCGCCAACTTCAGTCCAAGCCAAGCCTGTGACCAAGCCGACTTCGCTCTTTTCGTGCGCCAGTGTGTCGCGGTATTTTGTTACTCCCAGGAAGTCCGCGATGTTCTCGCCGGTAACGACAATATTGTACTTTTCGCCTTCCTTGACGACCTTGCGAGCAACTTTGCGGCACACATTGCCGATTTCACGTTCCAGGTTACGGACGCCCGCCTCGCGAGTATACGAACGAATCAGCGCGGCAATTGCGTCATCAGCGAATTTGATGTTCTTATCCGTCAAACCTGCCTGCAACATCTGCTTCTTCACTAGGAATTGCTTGGCGATCTCGAGTTTTTCCTGCTCGGTGTAACCGTGCAGTCGCAGTACTTCCATGCGATCCTGCAAGGCTGCGGGAATCGTATGCATCACATTGGCAGTGGCTACGAAAAAGACTTGCGACAGATCGTATTCCACGTCGAGGTAATGGTCCTGGAACATAAAGTTCTGCTCCGGATCAAGCACCTCAAGCAGCGCGGCAGACGGATCGCCGCGAAAATCCATCGCCATCTTGTCGACTTCATCGAGCATGAAGACAGGATTCTTCGTTCCCGCCTTCTTCATCATTTGAATAATTTGACCGGGAAGCGCGCCAATGTAAGTGCGTCGATGGCCACGAACTTCCGCTTCATCGCGCACACCGCCTAGAGACATGCGAACGAACTTGCGGCCCGTAGCTTTTGCGATCGACATTCCCAGCGAAGTCTTTCCGACTCCGGGAGGTCCTACGAAGCAGAGAATCGATCCCTTGGGATTCTTGACCAACTGACGCACAGCCAGGAATTCAAGGATTCGCTCTTTGATCTTCTCCAGTCCGTAGTGATCTTCGTTGAGAACCTTCTCCGCCCGGCTGATGTTGCGAATTTCCTTCGAACGCTTCTTCCATGGAACCGCCAGCAGCCAGTCGAGATAATTGCGGGAAACCGTCGATTCAGCCGACATGGGTGGCATGGCCTCGAGCTTTTTCAGCTCTTGTATGGCCTTATCTTTCACTTCCTTGGGCATGCCCGCCGCTTCGATCTTCTTCTTTAGCTCGTCGAATTCGCTCTTCTCGCCGCGGCCCAGTTCCTTCTGAATGGCCTTAATCTTTTCGTTGAGGTAGTACTCTTTCTGCGCTCGCTCCATCTGCCGCTTCACTCGCGATTGAATGGTGCGATCCATGTTCAGCTTTTCGATTTCGATATCGAGCACATCGCCGATACGGCTCAGGCGTTCTGCCGGATCGAAAATCTCCAGCAGTTCCTGCTTTTCTTCGATGGAAAGCTGCAGATTGGCAGCGATGGTGTCCGTAAGCTTCGCCGGATCTTCCATCCGTACTGCAGCGATCATAGTTTCGTAATTCAGTGATTGGCAAAGCTTGACGTACTGCTCGAACAAACCGCTGACCCTCTGCATCCCGGTTTCAATTTGCGGATTCGCCTCGGCAGCATAGCGAACAACACGGACCGACACCTGCATGAACCCTTCTGCTTCCGTGATCTGCAGAATCTTGCCGCGTTCAATGCCCTCAACCAGAACTTTAATGTTTCCGTCCGGCAGTTTGAGACTTTGTACGATATTGACGATCGTGCCTACCTGATAGATCTCGTTCGGCTTCGGCTCATCGATGCTGGCGTCGTGCTGCGTCGCCAAGAATATTTTCTTGTCCGCCGCGAGCGCCTCTTCCAACGCGTGTACGCTCGACTCGCGGCCCACCACGAACGGCGTCATCATGTACGGGAAGATCACGACATCCCGAATGGGCATCATGGGCAGCTTTTTAGTTTCGAATTTTTCCTTGGATGTAGTCACTGATTCTCCAAATTAGCTTTTAGCTGCTAGCTCTTAGCTTTGCCCTTCTTTTCAAACGAACCTTCCTAAACCCTAAAGCCCAGAGCCTGAGCTTTACCCAGCCTTCTCCATCATCGCCAGTGAAACATTCCGCTTCTCAACCATCTCACGCGTGACTTCGAATTCCTTAACTTTCTTTTGACTTGGAAGGTGATACATCAAGTCAAGCATTAGCTCTTCCAGGATCATACGCAATCCGCGCGCTCCTACTTTGCGTGCCATAGCTTGTCGTGCGATCGCCCGCAGCGCTTCTTCGCTGAACTTCAAACGTACATTCTCGAACTCAAAGAGCCGCTGATATTGCTTGATAATTGCGTTCTTCGGACGAGTAAGAATTTCCATCAAAGCAGCTTCGTCCAGCTCTTCCAGCACTCCAACTACTGGCAGACGGCCTACAAACTCGGGGATCAATCCAAATTTGATGAGATCTTCCGGCTGCACGTCACTCACTAATTCAAAAGCTTTCTTGCGATTGAGAGCTGCGTCATCTTCCTTGGCACCCTCTTCCTCAGCCTTGAATCCGAGCGACTTTTTACCCGCGCGACGGGCAATGATCTTGTCCATGCCAACGAAAGCGCCACCGCAGATAAATAGAATGTTTGTTGTGTCGACCGGGGTGAATTCCTGATGTGGATGCTTCCGTCCACCTTGCGGCGGAACATTCGCAATCGTACCTTCGAGGATCTTCAACAAAGCCTGCTGCACGCCTTCGCCCGACACATCTCGGGTAATGGACGGATTCTCATCCTTCCGCCCGATCTTATCGACTTCATCTATATAGATGATGCCTGTCTGCGCACGTCCCACATCTCCGTCCGCTGCCTGCAACAGCTTCAGGATAATGTTCTCGACGTCCTCACCTACATACCCCGCTTCGGTAAGCGTCGTTGCATCAACAATCGCGAACGGCACGTCCAACATGCGGGCCAACGTTTGCGCCATCAGGGTCTTACCCGTACCAGTCGGGCCGATGAGCATGATGTTCGACTTGGTAAGTTCGATGCCATCGCCGGCCTTCTGGCGATTCATGTAGATCCGCTTGTAATGGTTGTAAACCGCGACCGCCAGCTTCTTCTTAGTTTGCTCTTGCCCAATGACGTACTCGTCGAGGAAGGTTTTTACCTCCTGCGGCTTGGGAAGCTGGTTGGGAGTGGTGGCTACAGGCGTTGCAGCTCGATCGTCTTCCAGAATGGAGTTGCAGACCGCAACACACTCGTCGCAAATATAGGCCCTGGGATAATCCGAAGGCGAAGAAATTAATTTGGCAACTGCGTCCTGCGACTTATGGCAGAACGAACATCTTAGTACTTCTTCAGTGCCGGTCCTGTTTTTCACTCGGCTCTACTCCTTTTAGCCGATTCTCTCTGGCCCCTAAGCGCCCCTTCTGCCTGGTAGCGGAGAGGATCGTTGTCACGCCGAGACCAATCAAACAAGGCTTGACCGGCGGAAAACCGATCATACCCTTACTTGGTCTTATAAATGATATCGTCGATGATTCCGTATTCCTTTGCTTGCTGCGAATTCATAATGAAGTCGCGTTCCACGTCCTTCTCTACTTTATCCAATTTCTGCCCGCTGTGCTTGGCAAGTAACTGGTTTGTAATCTCGCGCATGCGCAGTATTTCCCGGGCATGAATGTCAATATCCGTCGCTTGCCCGGACAGTCCTCCCATCGAGGGTTGATGAATCAAGATTCTCGAATTGGGAAGCGCATTCCGTTTCCGCGGCTCTCCGGCAGATAATAATAACGCCGCCATGCTCGCCGCCTGACCCACGCACAAAGTCATCACATCATTCTTTACGTATTGCATCGTGTCGTAGATGGCCATCCCCGCCGTAATCGATCCGCCCGGCGAATTGATGTAGAGCTGAATGTCCTTCTCCGGATCTTCCTGCGCCAGAAACAACATCTGTGCAATCACCAGGTTAGCGATATTGTCATCGATTGGCGTGCCAATAAAGATGATGTTATCGCGCAACAGCCGCGAATAAATGTCATAAGCCCGCTCGCCACGCCCGGTCTGTTCGATGACCATGGGTACAAGCATCATTTGTGGGTCTTTCACGTTCACTTTACACTCCTACCCGGTCTATCATCTCCGGCTTCTCTGAGGGGATCGAATGCGTCCACTTACGCGGACTGATGATACAGAAAGTCGAGGGTTTTCTCGGTGCGGATTCTATTTCGGATTCTATCCAGAGCACCATCACGTGTCAAACGCGCGCGGATATCCTCCGGCGTCTGTTTTGATTGAGTTGCGAGTGCCTCAATCTCGCGGTCAATCTCCTCGTCACCGACCTCGATTTTTTCTTCATCCGCGATCTTTTCCAGCAGCAGGGAAGCCTTGACCTCCTGTACCGCCTGGTCGCGCTGGCCCAATCGCAGACGAGCAAAGTCCATCTTCTTAATATCTTCCGACTTCATACCTTGCGCCATCAGAGCTTTGAACCCGCGTTCGAGTCGCAGGTCGACTTGACGGTCGATCATTGACTCTGGAACTTCCAACTCATTGCGCTTGACCAGTTCGGCTACCAGCTTGTCTTTGGATTCATGTTCAGCTTTATGCTTGCGCTCCTGCTCCATGCCCTCGCGAATGCGCGTCCGAACTTCATCCAAGCTGGCGAACTCACCTAGGCTCTTTGCGAAATCATCATTCAACTCCGGCAATGTCTTCTGCTTGATCGCTTGAACCTTCGCTGTGTAGTTGAACTTCTTTCCGGCCAACCGTTTATCGGCGCTGTCTTCCGGATAATTCACTTCAAACGTACGTTCATCCCCGGCCGAAGCTCCACGCAAATTGTCGGTGAACTCGGGCATGGTGTTCTTACCGCCAATCTCGATCAGCACGTCATCCATGTGTACCGGCTGACCCTCACCATCTTGAGGATTGCCGTCGACTGAAGCCTGCGCGAAATCGCCATCGGACAAAGTTGTTCCTTCAATCGTTGTGAAGGTCGCCCGCTGTTCTTGCAAGTCTTTCAGCGATTGCTCGACTTCTTCATCGGAAACCGATACATCCGGCTTCTCGGCCCGCAGCTCTTTGTATCCTTCTACTTTGATTTCGGGCATGACATCGAAGCTGGCTTTAAACTTGAGCGGCTCATTGTCATGCACATGCAGATCGGTGACGCGAGGCTGCGAAACCGGGATCAATCCTTTATTCTGCGTTTCCTTCTGGAAGTAGCGCGGGACGAGCGCATCGACGACATCATTCTGAATATCCTGCGAAAACCGTTGCTTGATAATCGAAGCCGGAGCATGTCCCTTGCGGAAGCCGGGTATGCGCGCCAGTTTCTGATACTTCGCAATCAGCTTCTCGGTTTCGCGGGTGACTTCGGCTGCGGGAACTTCCACCTGAATCTCCCGCTTGCTATTGCTCGCAGGTGTCGTTTCAGTGCTGGTTTGCAAATTGTCGTGCTTAGTCTCGGTACTGGTTTCAGTGGGACTCACGGTATGCCTTTCAGGTGCAAGCCGGATTCAAGGCGTTCGAATAAGGCTGTAACACGAGTTTAAAGATAGAGAGAGAGACGCGTCAAACGGGAAGAGCAGTCGTTGGTCACTAGTCGTGGGTCGTCGGTCAAAAATGGAATTCAAAAATGACCTGGCGTCCCAATGTCATTGTCATTTGCGCCTGAACAACTTACCTTCTTGGGAAACAAGAGCTTCAATCGCGCGAAGATAGGCAGAGCGGAGCCCGGCTGCATGTTGTTGGCTTAGCGTACCCGAAATAAGAAGCATCGCGGTTCCGTGCATCAATGACCATAACGCAAACACCAGGGTGGTGTGATCTTCAGGAGATCCCCCTAACCATTCGGCGCAGCGTTGCATTAGGAATTCAACATTTGGCCTGCGGTCACTTACTCGAGACAACAATCCCGAGGTTATGACCTCGTATTCCCGCGGATGCTTCAAGGCGAATTCGAGCGCTCGCTCGCCTATCTCTAGCAAAGAAGAACAATCCCGAATGGCCTCGAACAAAGCTTGTTGGGTGCGCTGCACCAGCGCCTGCAAAATGTCTTTTCTGTTGCGAAAACGGCGGTAGACGGCGGGAGTATTTGTTTCCGCTAATGTGGCTACTTTCCGCATGGAAAGTGCTTTCTCCCCGCCCCGATGTAAGAGCTTCTCCGCCGCATCCAGAATTCGTGCTTCCACGCTAGGATCAGGTTTTCTCGGCATCAATCCCTCTTGCAGGAAAGCTAAATTATAACGTTGACACTGTCAAGTTAACACTGTATACATAATGACACGTGCCGCCTCGTCGCTTTTATTTCGAATTGAAGGAGTTGAGTAGGATGAGTTTTTGGGACAAATACCCCGATCGAAACCTGACCATCAAGATGAACGCAGAATTACGCGATGCGCAACTGGAACTGCTCAGCGCGCATTGCGCAACCGACCGCATCCGCCTTCGCTATTCCACCGAGGATGTGGCACGACATGGTCAACGCGATATTTTGCGCAAAGCCTTTGGAGCAGCCACGGCTTTGCATAACTACTACACCGCAGTTGAAAAGCAGATCGCCGCTTCCGTAGCCGATTCAACATGGCAGGAACCTAAGCTTAACGAACAGCAAATTCTTGCTGCAGTCGATTGCGTCTCCGGATATCTACGCGAGCAGCGGGAACACCACCTACCGGCAGCGCGAACTCTCAGCGATCTGCACAAAAGTCTACTGCAGCCGTTCTTTTCTCCTGCACTGCTGGCGGATGCCAGGATTGTAGAGATGAAGGGCAAACGGGTTTCCAAACCGTCGTTCTATCAACAGGCGAGAGAGTTGGGCATTGTCAACCTGCCGGACCTGACCCATATGGCTTCGCTGACCTTTGAAGATGTAGTGGTCTTTAATGACGAAGTCACCGAGCGATCGCTCTTTCATGCGCTGGTCCATGCCGTCCAGTTTAGAATTCTCGGCATGCGGCACTATGTCGACCGTTTCGTAAGAGCGTTCCTGCGGACGCAATCTCACTTCAATGTTCCCTTGGAAGCCCACGCATTTACGTTGGAATGTAAGTTCGCCGGAGACCCTACGCGACATTTCTCAGTGGAAGAGCAAGTCCGGCTGTGGACAAACCAAAGCCGCTATTAACCCGAAGCACTCGGTCGTTTCTTGTTTTTGCCGGATACGCCGTCTGGTCGCGAAGCTAAGGGCGAGAAGCTCACTCATCACTGCAGAATGCAAATTCTCGCTATACGAACAACCTCACGCTGGATCTCTCAGCAGGTGCCAGGCTTCGCGGTATATCTCCCACATTGGCGGGCGTCTGCGTGTGCTGTCGGGATTAAATCGTAGACTGCTTATCCCCTCTATCGCGGCTATGGGAATGATGTACCAAATATCTCGTGGCACGACGTACCCTACGAGGTAGTCGATGTCTTCCGCCGTATATGGACGGTTGAGATTTGCGGCAAGGCGACACTTGGGAGTGATTTGATAAGCTCCATCATTTATCGAATCAGTGCATTTGAGTTGCACGCGCGAGAGCCGTTTACCGGAATCGACAATGAAGTCGTAACGCTGACTAGCGCTCCACGGTCTAGCTACCGCAAAGTTCAGGGTCTCGGCCTTCACCACAAAGTGAGCCTCTGCTAATTCTCCGAGGCGGCTGGTATTTCTGCGACGCTTGGGCGATGGGTCGTCGCCGACTGCGTACAGCATCGGCAGAACGATTGACTGTGCACAGACAGTCGCCTGATGGATCGTCGGCTGATTGTCGAATTGGTTTGTCATGAATGCGTACCTTTCGCTGAATAGAAAAAGAGGGCGTAAAAACAGAAAAGGCGTGGCTCTTGGCCACGCCTTTTTTATTTAATCTCTACATCCAGCATACCTGATTGAGTAGGGAAATTGCGCCACACTTTGACACTTTATTTTGTCCATGGAATCAGAGGCTTCGAGGGAATTGGGAGGAAAAGGGGGCTTGACAAGAATTTTGAGAAACCCCGCATGGGTGGCGGGGAATCAGCTCCAAAATGGGAATGATTGGACGCCATCGCTAGTAGAACATCTAATACAAAGAATCGCCAACCTTGGTGCTCTCATCCTTGGTCAATCTTCTAATTGATTGCGGGTGCCCCGTCCTATCGCGAAGCGAAGGGCGGGGAAGTTCACTCGTCACTGCGGAACTGACTCGACAACCCGTAATCTCAGTTCATGCCATGGGGACTCGCGCGTTATCAGCAGGCTCGACAACTCCATTTCATCACTTTCAGCTGCTACCAGCGCGCTCCGTTACTTTCAACTCCGCTCGCTCGCGATGTATTTGTGCGCACTCTCGAAATCGTGCGCTGCTGGTATGACTTCTACTTGGTGGGATATGTCGTGATGCCGGAGCACGTTCACCTTTTGATGAGAGAACCTAGTCGAAACGCTTTAGCGACGACGCTGCAAATGCTCAAGCAAATGACTTGTCGGAAGTTAATTGGTGAAGGACGGTTTTGGCAGGAGCGATATTACGATTTCAACGTTTGGACTGAACGCAAACAACTAGAAAAGCTGCGTTACATTCACCGGAATCCCGTGAAACGTGGTCTCGTGACAAGTCCGGAAGATTGGGATTGGAGCAGCTTTCGCCATTACCTGACAGGTGTGGAGAGCGCGGTAGAAATTGAATCTCACTGGACTGCGAGTAAACGAGAGCGCTTGGGGATACATCCGACTGTTGAGATAAAATCCCCGCCCTTCGCTTCGCGATAGGACGGGGCACCCGGCCCGGAAGATTGGAATTGGAGCAGCTTTCGCCATTACCTGACAGGTTAGGAGAGCGCGGTAGAAATTGAATCTCACTGGACCGCGAGTAAACGAGAGCGGCTAGGAATACATCCGACTGTTGAGATAAAATCCCCGCCCTTCGCTTCGCGATAGGGGCACCCGGCCCGGAAGATTGGGATTGGGACGGGGCACCCGCTGTTTGATCCAGTAAAGGCTAGTTTCGCACTTCTTCGGGCACCACTTTCATTTCCAATCTTTCTGTGTGCCTCAGCACTGTTAACGGGTTGCTCATTCCTACTCGCGCGTCGGTTAGCAGGCGATGCAGGTCGTCTACTCCGGCTACGGGCTGGCCGTCGAGGGCCACTATTACGTCTCCTTCACGCAGGCCGATTCTCTTTGCCGGGCTTGCGTCTTCGACGGAGATCACGACCACTCCACTCTCTTTCGGCAGATCATAGAAGCGAACTAATCTGCGATGGAGCGGCACGGTTTGCGCCTGCACTCCGATATAGCTGCGGCGAATTTTTCCATCACGCAGAAGACGCGCGGCCACGAACTTGGCAGTGTTGATGCCGATGGCGAAGCACAGGCCTTGCGCGCCCATGATGGTCGCGGTGTTCACTCCAATGACATGGCCATCGGAGGTCACAAGCGGTCCACCAGAGTTGCCGGGATTGAGCGAGGCATCGGTCTGAATGACGTCATCGATCAGGCGGCCGGAGTAGGAACGCAGCGAGCGTCCCAGAGCGCTGACTACGCCCGCAGTCACGGTGTACTGAAAGCCATAAGGATTGCCGATGGCAATCGCCAGTTGTCCGACACGCAAGTTCTTCGAGTCGCCAAGCGGCGCGGCAACCAGAGCGGGAGCGTCGTTGTCGGGAATGCCAATGCGAATGACGGCGAGATCGGTGGCCGGATCTTCACCGACGATGTGAGCAGGGAAGTGGCCTCCGTCGGGGAGCGAGACGTGAATCTTGCTAGCGTCATGCACGACGTGGCTGTTAGTGAAGATGAGGCCGTCGGGAGTGAAGACGAATCCGGAGCCTCCGCCTTGACGTTCGCGCGGTTCGCCGGCACGGCTCTTGCCAGTTAGAGTGACATCGATCTTCACCACCGAAGGACTGATCTTCTCCGTCGCACTTACAACGGCATGCGAGTAAGCGTCGAGCAGAACTGCGTCGTTGGGAGCGATGGGCGCTGTGATGAGCGAAGGTTGAATGATCGGAGCCGAATAGTCCGACAGAAAATTGGTTTCTTGATTCATGATTTGTGACCTATGAATTAAAGATGAAGCAGCAGGCAATCTGGATTCAGAGCGGATCGATTCCAAAGCTAATTCAGTGGCCTTCCGTGCCGCTACGGATTCGCTGATTTGCTTTTGTTGCTTCGCAAAGAGCAGGTCTTCGGCGTATCGGCAAAGAAGTTCGTCAAGGTCACGCCGAGAGTCGCGAGATCTTCTGTCGCCATCACCTTTTGCATACCTTCAAATAACTCGCGCTCTTCTCTGCGGATGTGAATCGCCAGCCTCTCCACGAGCATTTCCAACTCCATGGAATTCAGCTGGTGTTCGGCTGCTCGCGAAAACAGAGTGCGCAAAATCGCATGATCGGCCAGGAGTTCCTCGATCAGCGACTGCAATTCAGCAAAGCGCGCGGCGACGGGAAACACTTCCTGCTCTTCCACTCGGAAATGAGGCGAGATTTCGCTCTCAAATTCGCAGCTAAGTTCTGTTTGCCAACTCACCAGATCCGCGTCGCCGGACTCCATGGCGCGATCGAGCCTCACGCACAGCGCGAGGGCATGTTGATGTTGATGAGAAAGAGGAACGAGGTTCTTGTCGCGCAGCATCCTAAAGTCTTAGATTCTCGATGCTGGTTTTAGATTCTCAATGCTGCGGCGCAATTTATGTGGCGACAGCCTTTCGCAACGGACCGACCTTGGGCATATCAACCTTGGGCTGATCCGCGGCCGTGCGGAGGGTGAGCCAGTCGGTGCGAACGCGTTCCCACTCTTGAATCAGGATTCCGTAGGACTCGAAGAATTCACGAATGCGCAGTCGTTCCCATCCCACTACGTCTTCGAGAATCGGCGCCAGAACCGCCAGCGCATTGCTGCTTAGGATAGTTCGCTTGGCCACCTGGGAGACGTGCTTGGCTTCGGAAACCGCGATGGTGAAACCTTCGCGAACGTTCACGTGCAGCATCACATGCACGTCGGAGCTGCCGTCGCCCACGTAGACGATGTGATCGGGTCCAACTTTCCGCAGGGATTGCAATTGATCGAGGACGAATACCTTTCCATATCCGGCGGTCGCCCGAGTGATCGCTTCGATCTCGCCGGAGTCTTTGTAGCGGAATTCGGTTCCGAAAATGTGATCGCGCGGAACGATGCCTTCCAGAGCCGAATGAATTACTTCTACCGGCGCTGCTGAAAGAACATAGAAATCGAAGTGATATCCATCGAGTCCGGTCTCGAGAATTTCGTAGAGCTGCTGGATATTTTCTTTCAAGCGAATGCGCTTTCCTACCTCATAGAGATGTTCTTTGCGCACGCGAGTGTGAAATTCCGGATCATGCAGCAACAAATAGGCGAGCTCGGCACCCTGTTGCACAAGGTTCAGCTTCGCCATGCCCTTCGCTTTTCGTTCGAACTCGGCCGTGGGTATGCCCACGAGTTCGCTCAACACGTATCCCGTGTCATTGAAAGTGAGCGTCTGGTCGAAGTCGCTGGCGAAGATGTAGCGCTTTAACAGCTTATCGTTCATATGATGATTAGATTCAATCACGAGGCAAAAGACAAATTAAAAACATTAATGAAGGGGATTACTAAGGGGTGCGGAACCAGCGAATTAACAGGGTTTTAACAAAATCGGTTGGGCGGTGTGATTGCAAAAGCGGCCGGAAAGTTCCAATCCGAGCGCTATTTTCACGTCATACTTTGAACGACACCAGAATTCGTCTAGGGATGCTTCAGGGATCTAGTACTCCGTCCAAAACTCTACTGCTTAGTACGAAGTCCGTTCGTAAACTGACCGTCCACTTTCAATCTTCAATCGTTTTCTGGTTTCTTGAGGATCGTAGCCTTGTTTTTCATATTCGATAGCTACGGCCTTTTTTGCGTTTTCAAAGGCTTGTTACGTGCAGGACAACGAAGGACGGCCTTTAATCTTGTCCCAATTGACATCAATAGTTATTTGCGTTGTTGGCCGTGTCATTGACGGAGCCAAGGATTGCCGAAGATGCTTTCGGGTAGTTGGGTCACTTTCGGTTTGATCGTCACTCGGGAACAATCCGTTCACTTCTTTGAAGCCGACTTGTCATTACCGATTCATCTGCCGGGTAGCCCAAATGTAGGAGCGGCATGGAGGCCAGGAACAGGCCAACCGGGTCGGGTCGGGTAAAACGCTACAGCGCTGCGGGTAGGCGAAGAGTGCAACGCCGCCGTTCAAACATTAAGAACTAAAATTTTTCTGGACGATTTGTAGAATTCCGGTTTCGCCGTTCGTCGTTATAGTGAAGGCGGGGCAACTAGCCCGGCTGAAGACCATTTTAGGAGACGACATGCCGCAATATCTGATTTCTGGTTACCTCCCCGACGACTTCGACCCCTCCACAATGAGTGAGGCGACGGTGGAGGAGATTCACGCGCTCAATCGCGAAATGATCGCTGCTGGTGTCAGGAAGTTCGCCGGCGGCCTGGGCCCGGCCCACACACTGCGGGCGCAGCCCAATGGCGAACTGCTGCTCACTGACGGGCCGTACCTGGAGGCCAAGGAGCACGTGGGCGGTCTTTGGATACTGGAAACCGCAAATCTGGACGAGGCGCTGGCCTGGGCGCGCAAGGGCGCCAAAGCGTGCCGTTCAGCGATCGAGGTGCAAGAGATTTTCTTCATGCCGGCCCCTGAAAAGGACTGAGCGGTTCGGCAACAGCGAACTGGTGCTGCGCCGTAGCGTCCTCCAGACTCACTGGCGACAGACTTAAACAAACGAAGAAATACAAGTGAGCGGCGGCGACAGGCCACTGCACGCTGAAGGACGGCCTTGCGTGAAAAGACTGATTCTCAGGAGAGAAATTATGCGTGAAAACAAGTTTGGCGCAATCGCAATCAAGAGCTTCGCACTACTTATTGTGCTCGTTTTGGCGTACCAAGCAATGGCACAGGATGCCGCGATACCTTATCCGAAGATGGCGCCGATCGACGAATACCTGATGGAAAAAACCGCCGAGATTCAATTGGCACGAAGTGCCGCTCCCGATTCCATATCCCGCGACGCGACGGTCCTGGTTCTGGGACGGCAGGGCTATGAGACAGCGGTCCAAGGAAAAAACGGTTTCGTCTGCCTGGTGGGACGGGGGTGGGGAGCGGCATTCGACTGGGACGAATTCTGGAACCCGAAGGTGAAGGCTGCCGATTGTCTGAACCCCCAAGCTGCACGTTCGATATTGCCCATCTTTTATCTGCGCGCCAGGATGATGATGGCCGGTCGTTCCAAGGCGGAGATCGTGTCGGCAGTCAAAGCGGCGTTCGAGAACAAACAACTGCCGGACCTCGAAAGCGGCGCGATGGATTACATGATGTCGAAATCGTCCTATCTAACCGACCAAGGGGCCCACAACATGCCTCATGTAATGTTCTACACTCTCGTCAAGGACGGTAAAGATTGGGGTTCTGGCGCAGCGGGCTCGCCGGTTATGTCCAGTCCCTATTGGTTCTTCTCTCCGCAGGAACCACCCCAAATGAAAGGGCTGCCACCGATTCTTGTGTTCTTAGTCGCGGTCACAAATTGGTCCGACGGAACGCCTGCGGGCCAGCATCAGTGAATAATACGGGCGCGGTTTGGCGGCGAGAGCGGCCTTGCGCGTCAGCAGACTTTCTGCAGGTCTGAGAATTTTCGGAAGATTCTCTAACAACGACACAGCGGAAGTGAACGCACGGCATGGACACAGCACGTGTGCTGGGCGTTTGCGGCCGCGCGTCTGTTGCGGGGCTGCTGACAGTTCTCACGAGGAAGAGCAATGCGGAAAATGAAGGTTTACACAAGCGCAATCAAAAACCTCGCGCTGCTTGTTGTACTCGGTATGGTGTATCAGGCGATGGCGCAGGATGCCGCGACGACGTATCCGAAGATGGCTCCGGTCGACCAATACTTGATGGCGGACCGGGAAGCCGAAATAGCGCTGGCTCGAAGTGCAGCGCCGGAGTCCATTTCACGTGATGCAGAAGTAATGGTTCTCGAACGTCATGGTTTCGCAACAGCAGTCAAAGGCAAAAACGGTTTCGTGTGCATTGTGGGGCGTTCGTGGACTTCGGCAGCGGACGCTGACTTTTTGGATTGGAAGGTGCGGGTCCCGATGTGTGTCAACGCTGCGGCCGCGCGGTCCTATCTTTTACGCATCACCAAAATTACCGATTTGGCCTTGGCGGGACGCACGCTGGCTCAGTTGAACGCGGCCATGGCTGCCGCCGTCGAGAAGAAAGAATTGCCGCCAATGGAGCCACGGGCAATGTGCTACATGATGGGGAAGCAAGGATACGGTGGCGACAGCGCGCCACATTGGCCTTCCCACCTCATGTTCTTCTATTCCGACACCGATCCTGCGGTATGGGGAGCAAATCTGCCGGGTTCTCCAGTCCTCGGAATTGCCGACCCGTCGGAGCACCTGACTCAGTTCGTCATTCCCACGCAACACTGGTCAGATGGAACGGAATATATTCCTTCATCGCCGACTCACGTGCATCAGTAACCTGTTTGCCTGACTACCATTAAGATGGAGTCAGGCGAACATGAGCGATGTCCCCAAGTCGATCGAGGCGGTGTGGAAGATCGAGTCTACGCGGCTCATAGCTGCCATTGCCCGCGTCACACACGATATTGGCATTGCAGAGGAACTAGCCCAGGACGCGCTCGTTGCTGCCCTTGAGCGGTGGCCCGAAGAAGGTATCCCCGAAAATCCCGCCGCGTGGCTGATGACCGCGGCGAAGCGGCGTGCCATCGATAGTCTGCGCCGTGGGCAGATGCTTGTACAAAAGCACGAAGAAGTTGCTCGGGAGCTTCAAGTACAACAGCAGCGGCTCGGTGAGGCGATGGATCAGGCTCTGGATCAGGTGATCGACGATGACGTGTTGCGGCTTATCTTTACCGCGTGCCATCCGGTGCTTGCGGTGGAAGGACGCGTCGCGCTTACCTTGCGTTTGATTGGCGGCCTCACTACGGCGGAGATCGCCCGCGCCTTTCTTGTGCCTGAGAAAACGATGGGACAGCGGATCTTTCGCGCCAAGAAGACTCTCTCGGAAGCTCATGTGCCCTTTGAGACGCCGCGCGGGGACGAGTTGCGCCGCAGGATGAAGTCAGTACTTTCCGTCGTCTACCTGATCTTTAATGAGGGGTATACCGCGACCTCAGGAGAGGAGTGGATGCGGGCTGCACTCTGCGACGAGGCGCTGCGGCTCGGACGCATGCTGGTGCAACTTCTTCCCGGCGAGTCTGAAGTCCACGCACTTCTGGCTCTGATGGAACTCAATGCGTCGCGCACTGCGGCTCGCCTGGGAAGCAACGGTGAGGCGGTCTTGCTGCCGGATCAGGATCGCTCTCTGTGGGACGACGCGCAGATTCAGCGAGGAATGACCTCGCTCGAATACGCGCAAAGGCTAGGCGGTGAAGCTGAATATTATGCTTTGCAGGCAGCGATTGTTGCCTGTCACATGCGAGCTCGCACAGCCGAAGAGACTGACTGGGAACGGATCGTTCTTCTCTACGACGCTCTGATGCAAACCACGCCATCTCCCATCGTGGCACTGAATCGAGCAGTCGCAGTGGGTATGGCGCAGGGCCCGGCCGCTGGGCTTGATGCACTCGATGCCATAGCCACGCCCGCTGCTGACTCTGCGCTGGCTGGCTATCATCTGCTTCACAGTGTTCGCGGAGACCTGCTGATGAAGCTGGGCAGGTTCAGCGAGGCTCGAGAGGAGATTCAACGCGCAATCGCAATGACGAAAAATCTGCGGGAACAGGAATTGCTGACGGAAAGACTGAAGCAGATGGAGAAAGCCGTCCCGTCAATTTAGGTGCGGTTCAGTCCTGTGAAACGCCCTTGTTGTGAGTAATCTCCCGGATTATCAGTTACTCGGAAATTGTCCCCCCTGCCTTTATTAATTCCTCCGGACCCTTGAAAATGGTTGGTTAGCCATAAAGGCTTCGCTTCTCGACACAGGCACCACAAAATTCATTCGAAGTTAATCAACAAAGCGAAATAGGAAATAGGAGCCCATCATGGCAGCTATCGGAGAACATCGAAATACCCGCCCAAGCAAAACTTGGACGGGTATTGGAATTGCATAAACAGTCGCCTGCCGAACGCTTTATTGACGTTCGCAAGTTACCTGATTATTCCAGTCCACGAACGCACCCTGGGGATTTTCTCGCCAGGCCCAGACATGCAGCTCGAAGAAATCCGCGAGGTTGAAACGGTTTGGCGCGGCAACGAACTGGAAGTCCTGTCCATCGAGCGCCGGTGGATTATTGTTGTTGTTCTTCAACCACGTGGCAGCATCCACGATGTACTCGACGCCGACTAACCTGCGTTTATTTCCTACCGGCTCGTAGATCAGCGCTTCGGGATGCGCGACATCAATCTGGCCGTCGCCTACCAGAGCGCCATTCACGTAGTGAATTCCCATGGCGCCATGGTCGGGTCCACTGACGCAACCAAACGCAGGTCCGTATCCGGCTGGGCCAGCATTGTTTACGTCGACGAATTGCTGTGTCGCTTGTCGAACCTCTCGAACGAGTTCGGCGGGCGCTTGATGGCTCGCGTGCTCCGCATCTTGTGCGAAAAGTGGCGTGACTGTAATGATGCAGCTCATCAGCGCCAAAGTAAGAGTGTTAAGGGCCCGCTTGTAAGTAGAGTTTGTGATTCGTGTCATAGTTATCTCCTTTTAGAGTTGTTGCTTGATTTATTCCGTTTGCTATAAATGCGGGCCCTTCCGCTCGTTACAGTCGTTCCGCTCTCACTGAGACAGGCACTCCATTGGTCAGCGAATCGAATACTGGGGAGTGTCTCGTTCCGAGCTCAACAATCTCCTGCAATTGCTCGTCTGGTACGTTGGCTTTGATTTTGAAATTGACTCGAATGCCCTGGTATCCCTGGCGAACGTTCTTGTCGAGTTCCAGAAATCCGTGTAGATCGATATCGCCTTCAAACGAAGACTCGACTTCCTGCAGATGAATTCCACGCGCTGCCGCGTGATAGACCATGGACGTGGTCAAACAAGCCGCTAAGGCATGAAGCAGATATTCGACCGGATTAACGGCTTCATCTTTTCCAAGCAGGACTGGCGGCTCATCTGATTTCAGGACAAACGGCTTGGCCCTCGATTGCTCCTGACCAGCTCCGTAGTATGTGTCGACTGTCGAGCGATTTTGACTCCCGCCGGTCCATTCGTTTTCAATGCGAAATTTGAATTTTGCAATCGCGGGCGTTGTCTTGATGGCATCGATGGTTGTAAAGAGATCGTCAACGTTGACCCCATTGATAATCTCTCGAAGTTTCTGAGCAGTTGCCATGTTTTGTCCTCACTTTTTCTCTGATTTATCGAGCAACTTTTTCAAACAATCGCATTCGATGACTCAAAGTAGTCGCAAAATCCGCTTGCAACAAGATGGCATATATGCCATTGTAGATGGGCTATTACGCCAAGCGCGTTTTGGCGATTTGAGGTGCGGCGATGAAAGAGATCACAGTCCTTCTTCTCGACCAGATGTTTTCCTCAACGGCTATCGGACCAATGGAGGTTTTCCGCCATGCCGGTTCGTTGTGGAACGTTCTCACGGGCATGCAGCTCGCTCCTCGCTTCCACGTGACCACTGCATCGGCCGATGGACGGCCGGTTTGCTGCGATGGG
This sequence comes from Terriglobia bacterium, assembly GCA_963791575.1. Taxonomy (GTDB): domain Bacteria; phylum Acidobacteriota; class Terriglobia; order Terriglobales; family Acidobacteriaceae; genus JAOAPG01. The sequence goes on from CAWBSY010000002.1 coordinate 255,088, forward strand.
GAGATTCAGATTCAGCCGAACGTTGCGCTGAAAGATGTGGGCAAAACCGATCTCATTTTTGTTCCGACTACCGGACTCAGCGTGGATGATGTAGTTGAGCGCAACGCGACGATCGTGCCCTGGCTGAAACGCCGCAGCACTCGCGGAGTATCGATCGCGAGCGTGTGCTCCGGAGTAGGTTTGGTTGCAGCCGCTGGCTTACTTGACGGCAAACGCGCCACCACGCACTGGGGATTAGCGGAGCGATTTCGCGAAAAATATCCCCTCGTGAAATGGATGCCGGAACTGATGGTGACTGAAGATGGAGGCTTCTATTGCGGTGGCGGAGTCAATGCCTCGCTCGACCTCAGCATATATCTGGTTGAGAGATTCTGCGGCCACGAGATTGCCATGCAAACCGCCAAAGCGCTGCTTATCGAGACACCCCGCGCCTGGCAATCCGGTTTCGCCATAGTTCCTCTAAAAACTGACCACACCGACGACAGCATCGGCAGCGCACAGGAGTGGATGCACAAGAATTTCGCTAAGACGTTTTCTCTTGAAGATCCAGCGCGGCGCGTGGGCATGAGTGTTCGCAATTTTGTCCGCCGCTTCAAACAGGCAACCGGAGACAGTCCGTTGATCTACTTGCAGAAATTGAGGGTGGCTGCGGCCAAGCGCATGTTGGAGAGCAATCATCGCTCGATGCAGGAGATCAGTGATGCCGTGGGTTATCAGGATGCAGCCTTTTTCCGCTCGCTTTTTCAACGGCACACGGGAGTTTCGCCGAGCGCGTATCGGGAGAGATTTGGAATGTAAGGGAATTCTCTCCCAATGAACATGCTTACAAATCGAAACAGCTCGCAAAGAAAATGTGCAGCACTCACATTGAAAATATAAATTTCGGAGGTGTTATGAATAAAGAGATTATGGATATCAGATCGCTTCAGAAGCCATTAAAAGAACAATACCGGCGCGAGCCGGGAAGCTCGCGCATCACTTTAACCGCAAAGGGAGGCGAGACGACCACGCCGTTGTCTTGTTCCGTAGATATTGGCCGTGCTATCTATCAGGCAGAGGCCCACAAAGGAGTTGGTGGAACAGGCACGGCAGCTTGCTCAGGCGATCTTCTGCTGGGAGCACTGGCAGCGTGTGCGCAGCTTACCTGTCAATTGGTTGCGACAGCGATGGGAATTCCAACTCAGCATATCGGTGTCACTGTCGATGGAGATATGGATTTATCGGGAACGCTGGGAATTTCGAAAGATGTGGCAGTGGGTTTTGAAGCGATCCGCGTGCAATTCAAACTCGATGCGCCACAGGCAACTCCCGAGCAATTACGGGCGTTGCAGGAGAAAACAGAGCAATATTGCGTGGTTCTGCAAACTATGTTGCACCCGCCAAAGATTGAAAGCCGCTGGAGCACGTCGGATTGATTATTGTTGATTCATTGTCATGCCGAGCGAAGGCGTTACCTCTGTAATGATGTGCATACAGTATGTACTGTATCGAACACGCTCGGAAAGTGTGAGATCGTGAATCTGCTTTTCTGGCCAACGGCGCATGTCAGATCACGAGTTCGTCAATTTACAGACAAGACTTGAGGAAACTCTGCTGAAGCTTCGGAACACCCACGATCCGAATCTTAGGCCGCCACTTCTTCGCGAAATGCGCCGATTGCTTGCGGATGCCGACCGCGTTGCCCACTCAGTCGAAGCTAACGTTACCTGGGATTCCACAAAGACAATATCCACGGAATGATTCAGGTTGCGTTCGACTTGGGTTGGGAATGCCCAGAGTGCGCTCAAAACATACTCGCGGTGATCGTCGAAGGTGAAGCGTCTGGTCGAAGTCGCTGGCGAAAATGTAGCGCTTAACCAGCTTGATAGCCACTTTATCTCAGCGTTTGAGCGTCGTATCATAGATGTAAATGGCTTTCCCCATAAAAATCTGCTCGGTCTGCGCAGAAGAGTTTGAGCTGAAGCCGGACAAACCCGGTTTTGCCAACCGCTGCCCCGAGTGCAGCGCCTCGGAAGCAACAGTCCCTACGACTCAGCGCCGCATGGACGCCGACGAGCGCAAGACTGTGAGTGAGGCGAACGAGGCTCGGAGGCAAGCGATGCGCGAGCTCCTATACCGCAAGGATAGCTAGTTGCTGTCCGATGTACGCCAACTCAGCAGATAGAAGCTAGCAGCCGCGAGTCGGAGTATTCAGTCAATGCGCGTCAAGTTGCCGGACACACCCAAAAAAACGAAACTGATTTGATACCACTACCGCGTAGTGGGTTAGTTTGAAATCGCAATCGTTACCCAAGCCCGATTGCTCAGGTACTCCTATAGATAGCTTCCGGTTTGCTCGTGATACGCCCGGAGCTTTCGGCAGCGGTTCTTGCTAGTCGTATCACGTCGTACTGAAACAGTGATAGGCCCGGTTCACCAACCTGAGACCAACCGGCTCCGCTGCACCTACTTGGCCTTCGGCTGTTCAACGGTATTTTTGATCTGTTGCGGCTGGCGTTAGCAGGATCAATTTTGGCCTTGACAGCATTAGATGACGAGCGTACTCTTTAATCATGCGGTACTCGCCGGAACACAAAGCGCAGAACCACGAGAACATTCTTTCCGTAGCCGCCCGCTCTTTCCGCGAGCACGGCGGTGACAGCAGCGGCATCGGGACTGTGATGAAGAAGGTAGGCCTGACGAAAGGGGGCTTCTACCGGCATTTTAAGAGCAAGGACGACCTGTTCGTCGAAGCGGTGGCACGGGCATTCGACGAGATGGGAAGAGGAATGCTGGAAGTTGCAAAGTCCGCGCCCAAAGGTCAGGCCCTGCGAGCCATCATCGAACACTATCTGAGCGCACGCCACGCGAATTCGCCAGGAATGGGTTGTGTGGTCTCCGCCCTCGGGCCAGAGCTCGCACGAAAGCCCTTGTCCGTGCGAAGACGGATTGAGGCGTCGCGAGAAGCGTATCGTGAGCGGCTACTGCCATTTGTTCCTGGTCAGACGCGAGAAGAAAAAGTGGCGAAGTTTCAGCTGTTGTTCCCCAGTATGGCTGGGGTGCTGACTGCGGTCCGGATGACCGTGTCTCCGCAAAGGCGTGAGCAGATGTTGATGGAGGCGAGGAACTTTTTCATAAAGTGCTTCGCTGAAGAGTAATTTTTTTGGCCTGAAAAGAGTACGGTCGTACTCTTTTTGGGAAAACTGAACGATACCAAACTGAATCGAGAGGCTAACTCGCCATGAACTTGCAAAGTGCAGTGACCACGAAAGGGAGCGAAGTCATCATGGAAAACATCGTCATATCGCGCGTCGATCAGCCCAAAGTTCCAGCGGTTTCCGGCACAGGCGCTTTCGTCGCCGTCTTCTTTTTAGCTTGGTTGGCGCTCATTTTTGTCCTTGGCGCGCGCGGTATGTTCGTCGCGCCGCGGGGGGCGCCGCCGCTCGCACTACTGATCGGTCTTGTGGCTCCCCTCAGCCTGTTTCTCATTGGATATCGGACCATCCGGCCGCTGCGGGAGTTTGTTCTATCGGCTGACCTTCGCCTCATTGTGGCGATCCAGGCGTGGAGATGGGCCGGCTTTGGGTTTCTGACTTTATACACCTACGGAGTCTTGCCTGGAATCTTCGCTTGGCCTGCCGGGCTCGGCGATATGGCGATCGGTGTGACTTCTCCCTTGGTATTGGCTGCTCTCCTGCGCCGGCCTGGCTTTGCGGCGGGCAAGAGCTTCGTGGCCTGGAACCTTTCCGGCATTTTGGACCTTACGGTGGCCGTGAGTATCGGGGCGCTCGTCCCGCTGCTCGCTCCCAACTTTTACGGAGCTGTTTCAACGGCTCCTATGACACAGCTGCCGCTGGTGCTGGTGCCGACATACTTAGTGCCAACGTTCCTGATACTGCACTTGACTGCGCTGTTTCAGGCGCGACGTCTCGGCAGATAAGCAAGTGGCTATCAACGCAGAAGTTACAGACATGCCCGGAACTTTCTTGGGGAGGCCGCACCACCTTTCTTCCGTGACCAGCAAATCGGTCAATGGGCAATCCGAAGTTAGTTAGCCGTCAGATCAGTAACGACAAACGCGCTTGTGTCCACGAATGGAGTAGTTCCCGGTTGGTCGGCAATCCGGAAGTTTAGTGGGAAACGAGACGGGGAATTTTTCTAAGACTAAAGCAGCAGAACTCAAACTGACTCACTACCCACGCTCGCCTTTACTAATTCCTTCACAGCATTGAAAATGGATGGTTAACCTTAAATGTTTTGCCTCGCCAGTGCGGGAACAAAGAATTCATTCACAACGAAATGGAATAGGAGCCCATCATGGCAGCTACCGGAGAACTTATTCGTCTCATCAACTACGTCGATGACATCAACACAACCCTGCGGCGCATCAACGCTTTCGTGAGCAACATGGAAGCGGACGAACGCAAACGTCTGGCGGAAAGCCTGCGTGGCGCGAGTGCCAACCTGAACGAGGTTCTGGCTGCCTTGGAAAAGGGCTCGAAATAGTGGCTGAGGTTCTGACCATTGCCGTCATTGGCGCAGGCACCATGGGCCGCGGAATTGCCCATGTAGCCGCGCTTGGCGGCTATCGGACCATCCTCGAAGACCTGCTTCCCAATGCGCTGCGAAAAGCAGAAAGCGAGATTCGCGCCAATCTCGACAAGTCGGTTGAGCTGGGAAAAGTAACTGCAGAGGCGGCGAGCGCCGCTCTAAGCCGGCTGGAATACGCGGAAAGTGTAGAAGAAGCCGCTCGCGAAGCCGACCTCGTGATTGAAGCAGTGCCGGAGGAGATGGAATCGAAGATCGAGATCTTTACTTTGCTCGATAAGATTTGCCGTCCCAATACGATTCTTGCGTCGAACACCTCATCGCTTAGCGTTACCGAAATTGCCAGCGTGACCTATCGCGCGAAAAAAATTGTCGGCATGCACTTCTTCAATCCAGTGCACAAGATGAAGCTGCTGGAAGTTGTTCGTGCCCTTGAAACGGACGACGAGACTCTGGCCGCGACCGCAGAAGTGGGCAAGCGCATGGGTAAAGAAGTGGTGGTGATCAAGGAGTCTCCGGGATTTATTACGAGCCGCATCAACGCCATGATAGGCAACGAAGCTTTCTTCATGTTGCAAGAGGGGATCGCATCGGCGGCGGACATTGATAAGGCTTTGAAGCTGGGATTGAATCATCCCATGGGGCCGTTCGAGTTGGTGGATCTGGTCGGACTCGATACCCGCCTGCACATCCTCGAATATCTGCATAAGAGTTTAGGCGAGAAATTCCGCCCTGCACCATTGTTGGTGCAGTACGTCAAAGCGGGAAGACTTGGCCGTAAGAGCGGACGCGGAGTGTATGAGTATCCCGAGGTCGAAGGCAAGTCGGCGGGGAGTTAAGGCGCATTAGCTGGATCAAAATCCCCGCCCTTCGCTTCGCGATAGGACGGGGCACCCGCTATATGAGTCGACACGAATTCAGTTCTTATTTATATCTTCCTTTGCTTCGAGCTTCTTCACTAAATTTTCCATAGCTGGATCAAAATCCCCGCCCTTCGCTTCGCGATAGGACGGGGCACCCGCTATATGAGTCGACACGAATTCAGTTTTTATTTATATCTTCTTTTGCTTCGAGCTTCTTCACCAAATTTTCCATGAACGCCTTGCTTATGTCGGGCGCGCGTTCGGCCGAGAGCTTCATTTCTTTCACCGCATTGGGGTAGTCGCCTTTTGCGCAGTCCATGCGAGCGATGTCGGAGAGTACAAGCCAGTGTTCGGGATTCTTCTTTGCATTGATTGCAAAGATTTCGAACGCCTGCGACTGTTGTCCCTGGGTTTGTAACTGGCGTCCGTACTGATGAAGTTGGATCGCATTTGCCATTTGCAGAGCCGCGGTTTTTGCGGTGGCGGCTTCATCTTTACGGCCGAGGCTGTCTAGAATGCGCGACTTGGTAAGTAAATTGTCATAGCGCTCTTCGAGTTGGATTGACCGGTCCTCATACTTGAGGGCATCCCCAAGATCCCCATGATTCTCCAAGAGATAGGTCGCGGCATCGTCCCAGGCATCCCACGTAAAACCGGGCCAGCCGCGCAACTGAGCAGGCAGACTCTTAGCCACGATGTCGTTCACATTCGCGCTCACTTTAAATGGCACGGCCAGTTTTTCCCAGGAGAGAGTGACTAACGTTGAGTCTGGTTTCAATTCATCAAACTCATAGGCCAGGGCTTCATGGAATTCGGTTGGATGGGATTTTACTTTTACGCGAAGCGCGTCTTCCGCCTGGTTGTACGTGAAACTGCCCCATGAGCTGGAGTTCTTGGAAAATATTACGGTCCATTCCTTTTCGCCCGGAATCATATGCAGACCATATACGCCTTGCGCCAACGGCTGACCTTCAATGCTGACCGGATCTGTGAATTCGATGGTGGTGTTTTCATTGGCTCCGGCGCGCCACACCTTGTCATACGGGACAGCCTTTCCCCATATATCTCTGCCCCCTACAAGTGGACGATGATAAGTAACGATAATGTCCGTGGTTCCGATCCGCTGTGTTGTTAGAGCGCGCTGGCTGATGAGCGGAACTTTTAGAAGGGAAGACTGTCCGCCATTTTGAAACTGGGCGTGGGCGAGGGAGGCAACGTAACAAACCACCACAACAATGAAGAACCTGCCGAGAAACTTGTTCATGGGCGAACCCCTTCCTATGCTTCGTGGGAACTTTGCAGATGCGATTGATCGCAACTGAATGCCCATGTAGACGACGAGTGACATCGGAAGTTAGCAGTTGGATTGCGATTTATCTCGGCTATCCTTTTCCGTGCCTTGTTCGTCTAATCTCTAATTACGCGGGAACCCCGTGTAGTTGTTTTGCGTATAACTCCTCAGATGGCGAGGCGGATACTGAGACCATCCGCCTCTGAATGCCAACCCCCTGCTGTGTCCTCCCCGGGCTAGCAGGGGGATGAGGTTTATGCGAGTGTTTACCCGCTATCTTTGATAGTGACTAGTCAGAAATGATTAGTCAGCTTGACTGGAAGCGGGAGATACCTGGCCGACCGCTGGACGGCTCTTTCCGCTCATCCAGAATCGCAAGCGGTCCATATACAAGTAGACGACGGGAGTTGTGAAGAGCGTGAGAGCCTGGCTTACGATGAGGCCGCCCACGATGGTGATCCCGAGCGGGCGGCGCAACTCTGACCCTGTTCCGGTTCCCAGCGCCAAGGGCAATCCGCCGAGCAATGCGGCCATGGTGGTCATAATAATCGGACGGAATCGCAGCAGGCAGGCTTCGTGAATGGCATCGATCGATGATTTTCCTTCGCGGCGCTCGGCATCCAAGGCGAAGTCGATCATCATGATTGCATTCTTCTTTACGATCCCAATCAGAAGGATGATGCCAATCAGACCAATCACATTCAATTCATTATGTGTGAGCAGCAGCGCGAGGATTGCCCCGACGCCAGCCGATGGAATGGTCGATAGAATAGTAATCGGATGAATGTAGCTTTCGTACAGAATACCGAGGACTATGTAGACCGCGAACAGGGCAGTGAAAATTAGAACTGGCTCGCTGGCGAGAGAGTCCTGGAAAGCTGCAGCTGTGCCTTGAAAGCTGGCGTGAATAGTGCTGGGAAATCCTATTGATCGCTCTGCATTTTCGATGGCAATGGTCGCTTGGCCAAGTGAAACATTGGGAGCGAGATTGAACGAAAGCGTCACGGAAGGGAACTGCCCCTGATGATTCACGGCCAATGCCGTGTTCGAAGCCTCAAAATGCGTGAACGCCGAGAGCGGAACCATCGAACCGTTGGACGAGTGCACGTAGACGCTGTTGAGCGTGTCCGGGCTTTGTTGAAATTCGGGAGCAACCTCCATGACTACGTGGTACTGATTGAGCTGCTCGAAGATGGTGGAGACTTGACGCTGTCCGAAGGCATCGTACAGCGCGTTATCGATGTCCACAGGCGCCACGCCTAACCTCGCCGCAGTATCACGATCAATCGCGATATTTGATTCAAGACCTTTATCCTGCTGGTCCGTATTAGCGTCACGCAACTCCGGCATGGTACGGAACTTTTGCAGTAAGCGAGGAGCCCAGTCGTTCAACTCTTTCAAATCCTCGCCTTGCAACGTGTACTGATATTGCGCCTGACTCTGCCTGCCACCGATCGTTAAATCCTGAGCCGACTGCATATATAAGGTAGCGCCGGGAACTACGGCCAGCTTTTTCCTGAGATCGGCTATCACTTGGTCCGCCGTCTTTTTCCGTACTCCCCGAGGCTTGAGGGTGATGAACATGCGTCCCTGGTTGAGCGCGGTATTGCCTCCGGCAAAACCTACAATCGTCTGCACGTCGGGATCTTTCATCACGATGTTCACAAACTGAAACATCTTCTGGCTCATGGCCGGGAAGGAAATATCCTGTGCCGCCTGCACCGATCCCACCACGCGGCCTGTGTCCTGTTGGGGAAAGAAACCTTTTGGAACAATGATGTAAAGGTAAATCGTGAGGCCCGCCGTGATAATAGCGATGGCCAGCACCGGAAGCTGGTGACGCAAAACCCAACCAAGACTCACTCGATAAATATCGAGAATTTTGTCAAAAACTTTTTGGGTGAAATTGTAGGCGCGTCCATGCTTCTCTTCGTGAATAGGTTTTAGAATCTGCGCGCACATCGACGGCGTTGTACTGAGCGACACCAGCAGCGACACTCCGATAGCAATGCTCAGTGTGACCGCGAATTCGCGGAAGAGGCGGCCGACGATGCCACCCATCATGAGAATCGGGATGAAAACCGCAACCAGCGAGGTGCTCATCGACAGCACAGTGAAACCAATTTCACGAGCTCCCCGGTAAGCGGCTTGCACCGGCGGCATCCCTTGCTCAAGATAGCGCGTTATATTTTCCAGCACTACGATGGCGTCGTCGACCACAAAGCCAGTCGAAATCGCCAATGCCATCAGCGAGAGATTGTCGAGGCTGTAGTGCAGCAGATACATCACGCCGAAAGTCCCGATCAATGAAAGCGGCACGGCGATGCTGGGAATGATAGTCGCCCGAACCGTACGCAGGAAGACGAAGACTACGAAGATGACAAGAACAATCGAGAGCAGCAGCGTAATTTCGATGTCATGGACCGATGCACGGATGGTAGTGGTGCGGTCCATTACCACGGCGATATTGATGGCAGGAGAAATCGAAGATTGCAGCTGAGGCAGTAAGGAGTAGACATTGTCCACCGTGCCGATAATGTTGGCGCCGGGCTGGCGGAAAATGATAATGAGCACCGCGCGCTTGCCGCTCGATAGGCCGATGACATGGGCATCTTCTACCGAGTCCTGAACGTCAGCCACATCTCCCAGGCGCACGGCGGCTCCGGTGCTATTGTTGTACGCAACAATCAGTGGGCTGTACTGGCTAGCTTGCGTAATCTGATCATTGTCTTTGAGCGACCATGCATTTGTTGAATTCGAGACCTGGCCCTTTGCCAGGTTTGCATTGGCAGTTCCGAGTGAAGTGCGAACCGCATCGAGGCCGATTCCGAATTTGTTGAGCAAATTGGGATTGACTTCGGCGCGCACCGCTGGATTCGCGCCGCCGCCAACAAACACCTGGCCAACGCCACTTACTTGAGCCAGTTTTTGGGCGAGCACCGAATTTGCTTGATCGTAAATCTTGGGAAGTTGAATGCTGTCCGAAGTCAGCGCAAGAATCAGGACGGGGGCATCCGCCGGATTCACCTTGCGGTAGGTTGGATTTCCCGGTAAATACGATGGCAACTGGCTTCGCGCGGCATTGATCGCAGCTTGCACGTCGCGTCCCGCGGCATCGATGTTCCGGTTGAGATCAAATTGCAGAACAATACTGGTCGAACCAAGCTGGCTAGTGGACGTCATTTGGTTCACACCAGCAATGCGTCCGAATTGACGTTCCAACGGCGTCGCCACCGCTGAAGCCATAGTCTCCGGGCTTGCGCCGGGAAGACTTGCCCCAACTTGAATGACAGGAAATTCCACCTGAGGGAGCGGCGCAACAGGAAGAAAGTTAAATGCGAGCGCTCCCGACAACAACAGCGCCAGCGTCAGTAGCGACGTTCCGATGGGCCGTTTGATGAAGGGAGTGGAAATGCTCATTGCTTGTTTCTACTTCCGTGAATCTCAATCTCCAGTAGCAGGTTGCTCCTCGGGAATTGGGTTGCCGATTTTATATTTCTCAAATTTCTTGGCCAGCCGGTCGAAATACAAATAAACGACAGGCGTGGTAAACAATGTGAGCGCCTGACTCACGATCAGGCCGCCGACGATCGTAATTCCTAGAGGATGACGCAACTCCGATCCCGTGCCGCTGCCAAGAGCAAGAGGCAAGCCTCCGAGCAAAGCTGCCATGGTCGTCATCATGATGGGACGGAAGCGCAACAGGCAGGCTTGATAGATCGATTCCTCGGGTGACTTACCTTCAACCCGCTCAGCTTCCAGAGCGAAGTCGATCATCATGATTGCGTTTTTCTTCACAATTCCAATCAGCAGAATAATTCCGATCAAGCCAACTACTCCGAGATCGTTGCCCGTGAGTAGCAGAGCCAGAATGGCTCCCACACCAGCTGAGGGTAGCGTCGAAAGAATTGTGATCGGATGAATGTAGCTTTCGTACAACACTCCCAAGACGATGTACACGGTCACAATGGCGGCAACGATCAGCCATGGCTCGGACGACAGCGAGTTTTGAAACGCTGCCGCAGTTCCTTGAAAGCTGGTGTGGATGCTGGGCGGAAGCCCAATCTCTTGCTCCGCCGCGTCAATCGCCTTGGTCGCGTCCCCCAGCGATTTTCCATTGGCCAAATTGAAAGAGAGCGTAACCACTGGGAACTGTCCCTGATGATTGATCGCCAACGTTGTGTTGGAAGTCTGCATGTGCGTGAAAGCGGAAAGCGGCACTTGCGTTCCAGTTCCCGATTTCACATAAAGATCTCTCAGCGCGCCAGGATTTTGCTGGAATTGCGGATTGACTTCCATCACCACGTGATACTGATTTAACTGCGTGAAGATAGTCGAGACTTGCCTTTGTCCGAAAGCGTCATAGAGTGTGTTGTCCACTGACGCCGGCGGAATACCCAGACGCGAAGAGGTATCTCGATCAATTACGACATCTGCCTGTAGTCCGCCGTTCTGTTCGTCTGTTGCGACATCGAGCAACTCGGGCAAAGTACGCAGCTTTGCTACTAACTGCGCAGAATATTTTTCCAGCTCCTGCGCATCGGCATCTTCCATCGAGTACTGGTACTGCGTGCGGCTGACTCGGTCCTCCACCGTGAGGTCCTGCACCGGCTGCATGTAGAGCGTTATGCCTTCTACCTGTTGGGCTAGCTGTGGCGTTAACCTGCGAATGATGTCGGTCGCGGAAGCTTTGCGCTGATCGCGCGGCTTGAGATTGATCTGGATACGCCCGCTGTTCGGCGTAAGGTTAGTTCCGTCTACTCCTATAAAGGAAGACAAGCTGGCGACATCGGGATCTTTCAAGATGACACGAGCCAAGCCTTGTTGCCGCTCCGCCATTGCCGAAAAGGATGTGTTTTGAGGGGCATCAGAGATGCCGAGAATGAGTCCGGTATCCTGCACCGGAAAGAAGCCCTTGGGCACGATGATGTACAGAAATAGTGTCAGTACTAACGTGCCGACCGTCACGAGCAATGTGGTGGTCTGATGCCTTAGAACAAACTTTAGCGAGCTGCCATACCATTCGATAACTTTGTTGTAGAAATTTTCTGAAGCTCTGTAGAAACGGCTCTCGTGCTCAGGATCTTTTGGCTTGAGCAGCTTCGCGCACATCATCGGCGTCAAGCTCAACGAAACAGCCGCGGAAACCAAAATGGTCACAGCGAGCGTCACCGCAAACTCGCGGAAGAGCCGGCCAACGATATCCGCCATGAATAGCAGCGGAATCAAGACTGCAATCAATGAGACCGTAAGCGATACGATCGTAAATCCGATTTGCCCTGCGCCTTTCAACGCAGCATCAAGAGGCGAATCTCCTTCTTCCAGAAAACGATCGATGTTTTCGATCATTACGATGGCGTCATCGACAACGAACCCGGTCGAAATGGTAAGCGCCATCAATGTGAGATTGTTGAGGCTGTATCCGAGTAGGTACATCACCCCGAAAGTTCCGACAATCGAGAGCGGCACGGCAACGCTGGGAATAATAGTCGCGTAGACGTTCCGCAAGAAAAGGAAGATCACCATCACAACCAGAGCGATGGTGAGCATGAGTTCGAACTCGACGTCTTTCACGGAAGCGCGGATCGTTTCCGTGCGATCGGTGAGAATCGAAACTTTGACCGCACCGGGCAGGGACGCTTGAAGCTGAGGCAACAACTTCTTGATCCTGTCTACCACGCCAATAATATTGGCGCCCGGTTGACGCTGGATGTTGACGATCACCGCTGGATCGGTATTCATCCATGCGGCCTGCATCGTATTCTCGACGCCGTCCGTCACCGTCGCAACATCCGACAGCCGGACTGGCGAACCGTTGCGATAAGCCACGATCACCGGGCCATATTGCTGGCCGGATGTGAGCTGGTCATTTGCCGCGATGGTGAAAGATTGGCGTGGCCCATTCAGTGTTCCTTTAGCTTGATCAACGTTAGTCGCGGCCAACGCTGTCCGAACATCCTCCAGGCTTAATCCATAAGCCGCAAGAGCCGTGGGATTCGTCTGGATTCTCACCGCAGGCTTTTGACCTCCGCTAATCGAGACAAGTCCCACGCCCGTGACCTGAGAGATCTTCTGCGCCATTTGCGTGTCGGCGAGATCCTCAACTTTTGAGAGCGGCAGCGTGTTGGAGGTCAGCGCTAAAGTCAGGATCGGCGTATCCGCAGGATTGACCTTGCTGTAGATGGGCGGATTCGGCAGGTTCGCGGGTAGATAAGTTTGTGCCGCATTGATCGCCGCCTGCACTTGCTGCTCTTCGATATCGATGCTCTGATCGAGAGCAAACTGAAGAGTGATCACCGATGCGCCAAACGAACTTGTTGACGTCATTTGGCTAAGGCCCGGCACTTGTCCGAACTGGCGCTCGAGCGGTGCTGTCACCGAGGACGCCATCACATCCGGATCGGCCCCGGGATAAAAAGTCATCACCTGGATGGTGGGATAGTCAACTTCGGGCAGCGCGGAAACCGGTAGCTGACGATAGGCCACAATCCCAACAAGCATGATTGCGACCATCAGCAACGCGGTTGCGACAGGCCGAAGAATAAAGAGCCGCGACGGGTTCATTGCGCTTGCGATCCCGATGTTCTAGCTGAAGAGTTGGTGCCAACAGAAGTGTTGCCTGGTGAAGCTGCCGATTGCGGCGAGGTCGCCGGAGCTGTGCTTCCCCGCGATGTACTACCCGACGGCGCAGTTCCCGCGGCTTGTTGAGGTTGACTTCCCTGACCTTGGAAATGCGGTTCGACTTTACTGCCCGCCTGCAGTTTGTCCTGACCGTCAGTTACAACCACTTCGTTCGCAGCAACGCCGCTCGAAACTACCGAGTTGTTGTTTTGCGTGAAGGCAATGGTTACCGGACGCAGGTCGACAGTCTTGTCCTGCTTCATCACAAATACGTAGGTTCCTTGAGGGCCGCGTTGAACTGCCGCCGCGGGGATTACGAGAGCATTCTTCTGAGTGTCCAACTGAAGACGAATATTTACGAACTGGTTCGGCCAAAGCATGTTGTCTTTATTATCGAAAACACCTTTGAGTTTTGCCGTTCCGGTAGTCTGGTCAATCTGATTATCAATAGTCAGCAGCTTTCCGGCGGCGAGCTTGGTTTGATCGTCGCGACTGTAAGCATCGACTGGAAGGGTGCCTTTCGCCATGTGCTGTGCTACCGCCGGAAGATTATCTTCCGGCAAGGTGAAGATGACGGTAATGGGTTGAAGCTGAGTGACCACCAGCATAGGCGTGGTATCAGTGGCGTGGACAATGTTGCCGGGATCCACTTGCCTCAAGCCGACTCGTCCAGTCACCGGAGAAGTGATGTGGCAATAAGTTAATTGCAGCTTGGCATTGTCTACCGTTGCCTGATCGTTTCTTACCGCACCATCTAGCTGATCGACAGTAGAGGCTTGAGTATCCACTTGCTGCTGCGACATCGCTCCGGAGTTCTGCAGCAGCCCCTTGAATCGCGTGAGATTCAGTCGAGCATCGCGCAGCGAAGCCTGATCCTTGAAAAGCTGCGCCTGTGCCTGTTCGAGTTGAACCTGGAAGGGACGAGGATCGATTACAGCGAGCAGATCGCCCTGTTTTACGTTCTGTCCTTCTCTGAAATTTACTTGTACCAACTCGCCATCGACGCGACTCTTCACGCTCACGGTATAGAACGCCGTCACCGAGCCGAGGCCGCTCAAATAATAAGGAACATTCTCAACTTGGACGGGGGTCACTGTGACAGGCATCACACCCGGTCCGCCAGATCTCGATGCCGCAGGTTTCGGATCTGAACTGGCGCAACCCAGCCAAGACGCACAGACCGCTAAGAGAATTACGAGGACTACTTTTGCCGAATTCGTGAGGTGACCGGCGCGCTTGTGAATCGGATTTGCATCGCACAACCTGCGCGCCAGAGAAGCATCTGTCATTCAGTAACCTCGCGTGAGGAAGGAGAGAAGAATTTCATAATTGAGTCAAATGCTCCCATGTAGATTGGACGCCTTCGGCAGAGTACAAGATGCGAAATTGTGGATGTGGGGCTATATAACAGCTCTCGCTTAAAGCCAACGACAGCTTAATTTTACGATGAATTGAGTAAGATGAAGCAGCACCAACCATAACTTCATTTTTATTTACAATTCTTTACCCGATTCACCATAGCTTCCACCCGTAGCAACGATCAACACTTTCACGTGATATCCTGCGTCAGCCTTTTTGACAGCGATATACCGAACGATCCCAATGCCGCTGATCACTCCCAAATCCATCCTCATTCGTGATCTAGAGGGCTTTGAAGACTTCGCCAAAGTGGAAGCCTTGGAGCAAGAAATCTGGGACATGTCTGACCGCGACGTCCTGCCCAGCGCAATGAGCATTGCCAGCCAGGGGGCCGGCCATATTTGGCTCGGAGCCTTTGATGGGAACGAACTAGTGGGATTCGCATTCGGCTTTTTCGGAGTTGAGCAAGGGCAGCTCACCGTGCACTCGCACATGGTGGGAGTACGCCAGCAATATCAAGATTCGAAACTGGGATACAAGCTGAAACTCGCCCAGCGTGATCGCGCCATGGCGCAGCGGATACGCGGTCCTCGCGGAGTGGATCTGAGGATTAACACCATGACCTGGACCTTCGATCCTCTGCAAAGTCGAAATGCTCATTTCAACTTCATGAAACTGGGAGTAGTTTCGGATACTTACAAGACAGATTTCTATGGGCCGGAAACTTCCAGCATTTTGCATCGCAATGGAACGGATCGGCTCTGGGTCAAGTGGCCTCTCACGAGTCGCCGGGTAGAGGCTCGTCTACAAAATAAGCAAAACCGGTCAGAGGTCCTGGATGCACTCTCGACTGTGGCGCCGCTGGTTCAATTCAATGGAGACGGAAAGCCAGCCACAGGCAATTTGACCGAGGCCTTACAACGGCAAAGGATCGCGATTGAGATTCCGAGCGACATTGTTGCCGTTGAAAGAAAAGATCCAGAACTGGCCCGCGAATGGCGGACCGTAACTCGGTGGGCATTTACCGAAGCTTTGGGAGCGGGATTCTTCGTTGCGGAATTTTGCCGCACGATTCGAGGCCAGCAAGGGCCGGGAGCGTACCTTCTCGAGAAAGGAAAGATGGAGGAGTTCGTCCCGGAAATGGTCCAGTAGTTGCGGATAAGATGCGGTTCTTCTTCTCTCTTGCAAAACTCTTGTCTCTTGCCAAAGTCTTGCGAGCACAGAGCTGAGAGCCGACGGCTGACAGCTTCTTTTTCTCGGCTATCCCTTCGCCTAAAGACCACTGAACCAGTTACAATCGTCCCGCTATAATTTCCACGGCGCACAATTCATAGAAGCATTTGCTTGCGAGGAAAGTAATGTCCAATAGCGTTTCTACTACCAGCCCGAGCACCAATATCGATTCGGTCCTGCAGGAACAGCGAAAATTTGAATGTCCCGAAAAGTTTCGCGAACAGGCTCATATTCAGAGCTATGAAGAGTATGAGCGCATCTATCGCGAGTCGGTGGAGCAGCCGGAGAAGTTTTGGGCAGGCATTGCGGAAGAGCTGCATTGGTTCAAGAAATGGGACAAGGTTCTCGAGTGGAATAATCCATGGGCGAAGTGGTTTGTCGGCGGCCAGCTCAATCTTTCTTACAACTGCCTCGATCGTCACGTTCAAACCTGGCGCAAGAACAAAGCCGCAATCATTTGGGAAAGTGAACCGGGCGAGATCCGCACACTCACTTATCAACAGCTGCATCGCGAAGTTCAGAAATTCTCCAATGCGCTGAAGACACTCGGCGTGAAAAAGGGAGATCGCGTCGCCATCTACATGGGAATGACGCCGGAACTGCCAATAGCCATGCTCGCTTGCGCGCGTATTGGCGCTCCGCATACGGTAGTGTTTGGCGGGTTCTCTTCGAATGCGCTGGTCGATCGCATCCACGATTCGGAGGCTGTCGCGGTCATCACGCAAGACGGATCATATCGGCGCGGTACCGAAGTAAAGTTATATCCCGCAGTCGAAGAGGCGCTGAAGTCCTGTCCGTCGGTGAAGAATGTTGTCGTCTACAAGCGAACCGGAACGCCGATTAATTTTCAATCCGGACGCGATCATTGGTGGCATGAGTTGATGGCCAGTGCCTCCGACGAGTGTCCGGCTGAGCCTCTCGACTCCGAGCATCCGCTCTACATCCTTTATACGTCGGGCACAACCGGCAAGCCGAAGGGTGTCGTGCACACGACCGGAGGCTATTCGGTCGGCACCTATCTGACAACGAAATGGGTCTTCGATCTGAAAGAGGAAGACACCTACTGGTGTACGGCAGACATCGGATGGGTGACCGGCCACAGTTATATCGTCTACGGCCCGTTGCAGAACGGCGCGACTAGCTTGATGTATGAAGGCGCTCCGAATTTTCCTGAGCAGGATCGTTTCTGGAGCATCATCGACCGTCACAAAGTGAATATGTTCTATACCGCGCCAACCGCGATTCGCACATTTCTCAAGTGGGGAGATCAATGGCCGAAGCGGCATAAACTCGACAGCCTGCGCTTGCTAGGCACCGTCGGCGAGCCCATCAATCCCGAAGCCTGGATGTGGTACCGCGAAGTGATCGGTCACGACCGTTGTCCTATCGTCGACACCTGGTGGCAAACGGAAACCGGGCACATCATGATCGCGCCGCTTCCCGGTGCAATCGCAACCAAGCCAGGCTCGGCGACTCGGCCTATTCCCGGCATCGTGGCTGAAATAGTTGACATGCATGGCAAGCCGGTGCCGGACGGCTCAGGAGGATTTCTGGTCATCAGCAAACCTTGGCCGGGAATGCTGCGCACCATCTATGGCGATCCCGATCGTTATGTACAGCAATACTGGTCGCAGATTCCGGGCATGTACTTCACCGGCGACGGCGCCCGCAAAGATAAAGATGGATATTTCTGGATCATGGGCCGCGTCGATGATGTGATCAACGTCTCCGGCCATCGATTGAGCACCATGGAAGTAGAGTCCGCGCTGGTGGCGCATGAAGCCGTCGCCGAAGCTGCCGTCGTAGGACGTCCTGATGAGCTGAAGGGGCAAGCCATTTCAGCTTTCGTCTCGCTCGAACACGGACGAACTCCCTCGCCAGAATTGAAAGAAGAGTTGCGCAAGTGGGTGGCGAAAGAAATCGGAGCGATGGCGAAGCCAGACGACATCCGCTTCACCGATTCTCTGCCGAAGACGCGCAGCGGAAAAATTATGCGAAGGTTGTTGCGCGAGCTGGCAACCAGCGGAGAAGTAAAAGGCGACACGACAACACTGGAAGATCTGAGTGTGATCGCAAGGTTGAAAGAGAAAGAGGGCGACGAAGGATAGGATCTTTGCTGCCCGTTCCGCAAAATTTAATTCACTGAGAAGATTCACCTCTGGCGTGCCTCAGCTTCGGCCAGCCACCCCCGGCGCAGCTTCTCGGACGGGATGCTCGACAAGTAAGGCTTGATATCGAGAATCGGCGTCCCATCCAGCATATCGACGCCTCGAACATGCAGCTCAATGCCTTCGCGGCCACGCAGCTCGACGGTTGTCAGTCCAATCGGATTCGGGCGTCGCGGAGACCGAGTCGCAAACACACCATGCGGCCGATTGTCGGACGGCGGCGTACCGACCAAATCGGATCCCCGCAATTCAACTTAGGCGATCTATCGAACTCCCAGATCACGATGAGATGCGAGAAGCCCTCAATGTCAGTGAGCCCCGGCTCAAACTCCGGCAGAATCTTGAGCACGCCATCGGCATCGTGTTTTGCACCCAAACCCTTAGGAATCTCGCCCGTATCCTTGTAAGGACTACTAACAAATCCAATCGGCCGCGAAGTAAACATATGGAATAGTGCCTCCGGTTTCCATATTAGTGCGAGTATTCCTTGTTCATCTAATTCCCGAGGGGTGCCCCGTTCAAGCTTCGCTTGGGCGGGGCTTTTGATGTATATCCGTCACAGACTGAATCCTACCCATGAAATAGACTCCACCGATGCCTTGGGGCCTCAAACGCTTCCATGAAACGCGTCAGCTCCACTTCTTAACATTCAGTTGTTACAAACGCCAGCCAAACTTCAGAACTGTCGCGTCTCGTGGCACCTTCGAATCCGCGCTGGAACGCGTTCGACAACACTACGGGTTATGCGTCTACGGCTATATAGTCATGCCCGAGCACGTACACATGTTGGTAAGTGAACCAGAACATGGAACATTGGCGCAAGCTATGCAATCACTGAAGCAGGGAGTTGCGCGGACGCTCGCGCTACGAGCCACGGACTCTTTCTGGCAAGCCCGCTACTATGATTTCAACCTCTGGAGTGAACACAAGTTCGTGGAAAAGCTTCGTTATATACATCGGAATCCGGTGGAACGCGGATTAGTCGCACATCGCGAGGATTGGGCTTGGAGTAGTTTTCGTCATTATCTGAACGGTGAGGCGGGAACCGTAGAGATCGAATCGCAGTGGACAGCACGAAAGCGAGAGCGAACTGGAATTGTTCCTACCGTACGGGCGCGGCCAGTCCCAAAAAATCCCCGCCCAAGCGAAGCTTGAACGGGGCACCCTGAGGAGTAGATTGACACTCAACAGTGTGGCTCGCCCAGTACCCCCCGGAACTTTTTCCCTCCCACATCCGTATCCTCTGCTGACATTTAGCCTCGCGTCTTTTTGTCCACGCAACAACGATGTAGGGCGCAGGTTTAACAGCGGGCTTAAGAGCACGGACTTCAGAGCAAACGCAGAGGAGCAGACCATGAGCGGAGACCTAACTGGATTGGTTGCTGTAATCATGATTTTTGGAATTCCGGTCGCCGGAATGTACACCTTTTACCGCGTGCGCAAACTACGCACCGAAGAACGCATCGCTGCCATAGGACGCGGCGTCAGTGTTCCGATGGGGCCGGAACTTTCGCATGCGGCCCAATCGCGGCGCGCGGGCATCCTTCTGGTAACAGGTGCGCTCGGATACATCACCACATTCGGCTTGATCGCGCGAATCGAGAATGACGCTGACATCTGGTGCGCTGCCGCTTTTGGCATTATCCCGTTAGCTGTTGGCATCGGCTATTTCCTCGATTCCACACTGGTCCGCCACGACTTGCACGCTTAAAGCAGCTGTGGAAACGCTGTTAGCAAGTTCGCGTTAAAACCTAGCCGAAGCCTTACTCCCCAGGGTGCCCCAGTTGAAGCTCTGCTTGGGCGGGGCTTTCACGTTCGTTCATCCGACCTAGATTCACGCATCCACGCGTTCAAATTTCTAATCTGAATGCAACCTGCTCTGGGTTGTAGACGTCATATTTCGGGCTGCTTGCAGCCGCGAAAGCCATGCGGTGCTTGGGTTGTGTGCCCTTAACGTTGATCGTCTGTTTCAATGCAGTGGGCCAAGTCCCCTCATCTCACTGCGACGCCGTTGATAGCCCACTAGTGAACTGCGCGTTCCTAACTCCCGCTGACAATAATGACATCGACCCGAACCAGCCTGCAGCTATTTCTATTCACCACGGGTCGCTTGCGAAGGATTCCATGAATGCAGCAGCGCGGGAACGTTATACCTCTGTCAACTCGTTCATTTCCGTTCCGCGTAGCGAACGGGAACAGAGATTTCACTGGGGCCAAGCCTTGCGGGAATCCTTCGCTCTTCTTGCGATCGAGCAGGCTTATGTCGTGCGGGATGACTGGCAATGGGTAGGCGGTCGTAACAGCGAAAACGGCATACCGTTCAATCATTATTGGCGCGATTACAAGCAGTCGCTCTCGACCTGGGTGCATTCCGGGTGGGATGACGGTGACCCTAAAATGTACGGCTACGTCGGACATCCTATCCAGGGGGTAGCGGCAAGTTATATCTACATCCAGAATGATCCTAAAAGCGAAAAGCTGGAGTTTTCCAATACTAGGGCCTATTGGCGAAGCCGCCTCAAAGCCACATTATGGAATGCTGTCTACAGCACGCAATGGAATCTCGGTCCCATCAGCGAAATGACTGTCGAGAAATATGGCACTCGTCAGCGGTCACCATGGAATCAGAACGGGAGTTGGCCGTGCACGACGAAACACTGCTACACCGGCGTCGGACAAATTGACTTGGTTATGACGCCAGTCGGTGGCTTAGGCTGGTTGGTAGGGGAAGATATTCTGGACAGGTTCGTTACCCGTTGGGTGGAGAACGCCACTCGGAACCGCTTTCTAATTGACGTCACCCGATGCGGATTGGATCCTATCCGAGTCGGAACCAACATCCTTCATGGAAAGCGGCCCTGGTACCGCGCCTCACGTGACTCAACCAGATTTTATTTCACCAGTCAGTACAAAAAAATCCAGCCAGCGATCAGCAGTGGCTCAGCCGCTGGCGAAAGCCATTGATCGTGCAATGGACAGTCATCGTCCGATTCAGTTCAGCAGCTGCATGTTTCTATCTATTGTTATTTTTTGCAGATCCAGTTTATGCGCAAGCCGGCCTGCCCAAGGCGCCTCAGCGCAATTGGGATATTGGAGTCTGGCTGGCCGGTGCGACCGGTGAAGAGAGCCTTAACTCTTTTTCCGAAGCGCAGATTTTGACCGCGGGAGTCTTCATAGGCAGGGTGCTCACTGGCGAAATCGGCAGCGGTTGGAGGCGTGGCCGCTTCGAGTATGGATTCGACGTGGTTCCAGTATTTCGGCAAGCGCGGCCACAATCAGTCTATGGCGGCGGTTTTGAACCGGTCATTTTGCGCTGGAACTCCAGCCTGCATGCCGGACTCGCAAGGCCATACATCGAATTGGCGGGAGGCGCCGTCCGCACCAACTCCAATCTCCCAGCGGGAGACACTTCAAGTTTCAACTTCACGGCCCGCGGTGGCGGCGGAATTCGGATATTCGTAAAACGCCAGCAATCGATCGAAATTGGCTGCAATTGGTGGCACATCTCCAACGCGAATTTGGGCGTGCGGAATCCGGAGTTCAACGGGATCCAAATGAGCGTGGGCTATCACTGGTTCAAATAGGTGGGGGGCTGGGTCCTGGCGAGCCGCATTGCGTGCGACATCTTTGGATCATGGGTGCTCTCGTTGTGGGCTGATTCCCGAAAAGAAGAGTAACGAACAGGGCGCAGTCATGCTTCTCGATTCTTGCTGTTCACAACCACAGAGGCGAAAAGTACATCGCCAAGAAAATTAGCGCTGCCGATTGCGCTGCCCAGCACTTTGATTCCGATGGCCTACCGGTCGAGCCTTATACGCCAGTGCAAATACAAACTCAGCGAATTTTCTCTAAGTCCTTCATTTCTTGTGCAGCAACTCCTTTTAAGGCGGGGGTCGATGATTCGGGTCCATCCCCGCTCACCAAATATCCGCTTAGAACATTTCATTTGCGCAGTCGGTGCCTTTTCAGGCATACCTGATCTTACGACTTTGCAACCCATTGAGCGGAAGTCGGCAGCGTTAACGGATATACCAAAAAGTGAAATACCTTCGGCTGGCTGCTCATCAAACATTTTTCAATTGATTTAAGCGCGAAGGAGAGGTTCTTTAGCGGCAGCTTGAGTGTATATTTGGGTGGTTTAGAAAGGCAGGAACTGGGAAGTTGTAAGGCAGGGTAGGCTTAATTGGGATTCAGAGTGAGATTGTCAGGCGATTGACTCGGCGTGGGCTGGGTCCACCGATTCCCATTTCATTTCTTTAGCCTTCAGGCTGGGATGGGACACTAATAGGTGCCAAATGATAGCTTGAAAGGATTCCGTGTGCGGCGTAACTGTTTCTGGATTTACAGTGGGGATTATTACGCAAGCATCCGCAATGCGGGCGGTGAATCCTCCGTCTCGTCCCACGATGCCGCAGATTCTAGCTCCAACTTCGCGAGCCAACTGGAGTGCGCTAACTAGGTTCGCGCTGATCTTGCGTTCGACATCTCCTCCGCCTACAGAAAAAACGAAGACGGCATCCTCCTGGCGTAGGTGACTGCCTTGCAACCAATTTCGGTAGGACGTGTCCCACCCGTCATCGTTGATGCGGGCTGTGAGTTCGGAAACGTTATCGGTCGGCGCGTAACATTCAATGCCAGCAATCTTGCGAAAGTCGTTGACGGCGTGAGAGGCATGGCCCGCTCCGCCGCCTACCCCGAGAAAAAATATTCTTCCCTTTTGACGCCTGACTTCCAGGAGCACTTCCAGAATACGCTCCACCTGCGCATGATCCAGTTGATGAACGATCTGAATCGCCTCGTCAAAGTACTCAGCTATATAGTTCATCTCAATCTCCGGTCAGAAAAATTGGTTTGAAAAATTCGGAATAATTGGACGATATTCCGAGGGAACACTCCACATCGATCCGCAGTTGACTGACGAACTCGCTCTGAATCGGCTCACCCCATCTTGCGTGCCGCTAATATTGTTGAATAGCCGAGTAAAAGCTTCTTCCCCGAAATTAAATACAGGCACTCCGAAAAGCCGTACAGCAAAGTTTTCGCCACATTTTTCCAGGTGTCTTGATTGACCATGATGGGAGCATTGCGTATGGCGAATACCTGAAAGCCACATTTCTCCGCTAATTGCGAGATCGTTTTCGGCTCGAATGAGCAAAGGTGAGCGGGGGGATCGAATCCGACTAAAGGATGCTTGCGGGTATTCATCCAAAACGGATCCGCGAATCCTAGTTTCTGCCTTGTCTTTCCCACCAAGGCATGAAACCGCGAATCCGGCACGCCCAGGATGAGCAGCCCGCCTTCGACCATCAGCTCCCGCAGATCGGTCAGAACCTGCTTCGGATCGGGCACATGCTCGATTACGTTCAAGATTGTTACAACATCGAAATTGCGGCGAGTGGGTACGGCCAAGAATTCTTCAATGCTTCCGGTATAACAGTCGATCCCGTTTGCTGAGCGTGCGAACTCGCTATTTTTCGGCGACGGTTCCACGCCATAAACGGAGAATCCAGCTCCGCGCATGGCGATGAGAAAATTGCCGCGCGAACTTCCGACATCCAAGACCGATCCGTTCTGGCGGAAGCGAAGCACAAAGTCCCGCATGGCGCGATCGAATTCTTCTTCACCGTCCCCTCGCCAAGTGCTCTCGATATCGAATCCGGCATAGAATTCACGGAGCTCACGGTTCGTAGGTTGCGGATTGACGTAGCGCAAGCCGCAATCCTGACACTTTACAATCCGGTAGCCCCGGCCTTGTAGGTATTCGGAGGAGTATGGACTGCCACAAACGCGACAATCGACGGTCACTCGGCTTTGCATCGTCACTAGTTGCGGAGCAGCCATATTTTCTCCTTTAACAACATGTTTGGAACGCGTTCCGCGGAGATGGTTTGATCATTGATCTCACGCTGCTCGCCGCATCGAGCTGAATATCCTGTTGGATCAATCTCGAGGCCGCAAGAAGATCTTTAGCTACAAACGCGGGCCGTAAACCACGCGGATGGATGAACTCGCAGTGCTCGCATTTCCAGCGGCCCACGAAAATTGTTTTGCAACCAGCCCGATTTCCTGCCTCGATGTCAGTAAGTCCGTCGCCCACCATGTAGGAATCATTCAAAGACAAATCCAGATCCCGGGCAGCTCGCGTCAACATGCCAATTCCGGGCTTGCGGCATGTGCACCGCTTGCGAAGCTTCGTTACCAGAGCGTCGGGATGGTGAAGGCAGTAGTAGGTGGCATCGACGTGAGCTCCGGCGGCCTTTAGTGCAGCATCGAGTAAACCTTCGAGCGCCGGGAGAAGAGTGGCCTCGAAGTGCTCCTTCCCAATTCCGGGCTGGTTGGAAACGATGACGACAGTAAGACCAAGCTCATTGAGCAAACGAATCGCTTTCGGCACGCCGGGAAGCAGGCAAAATTGTTTGGTGGTAAAAGGAGAGTCCACAATACCTGCGTCCTGATGGTAGATGAGGCGGTTAATGACTCCGTCTCGGTCGAGAAAAACTGCGGGTCGGGCAGACATATATTTCAAAGCAATCGGGAACCGCCAATAGTCTATATGCAGAAATCTTTAAGCGTGAGCTACCAAAGCTGCCGCGCGCCGGAAATGATGATTCTTTTCCTGGCGCTGAATATGAGCCAGTCGCCCGTCGCGGGAGACCATGTCAAACACCACTTTGCTGCCTTCGAACTCGAAGCGGAAGTTAAGTTCGCGCAATCCAGCGTGCCGCATGGCATCACGCAATTGAGGTTTTTTTTCTTCACAATAGAGCATCAGAAAACCGCCACCACCTGCGCCACATATTTTTCCTCCGATGGCGCCGTTCTGCTTCGCCAGTTCGTACCAGCCATCGATTCGCTGGCTGCTGATGCCTCCCGAGAGCCTTTTTTTGTCTGCCAGTGAACGTCCAGCAGTTCGCCGAAGCGGTGCAGGTTGCCACGCATGATGGCGTCTCGAATGTCGATGCCGATATTTTTGATTTCGCAAAGACTATCGACGACCACGCCGTTCTTCTTCTTGGTGTCACTGTCTTGTTTTTCGAGGATGTTCACCGTATCCCGGGCGGCGCCGGTATAAAACAGAAGCATATTGCTCTCGAGTGCTTCCAGCAGTTCTACACTCAAGCACAACCGGCTCGCCTTGACGCGTCCATCTTTGTCGATATGCAGTGCGGTTAACCGCCAAAAGCAGCCATGTACTGATCTTGTTTCCCAATAGGTTTTTGCAGACGATCCAGTTCGATCTGACAGGCTTCTTCCGCCAGGCGCTCGGGACTGATAGGTGTTTGCGTCAAGCTATGCATCGCATTGAGCAAGCCAACCAGATAACAACTGGATGATCCCAAGCCGGTGCCGGCCGGAATGTCGGCTACGGAGACGATCTCGATTCCATTGTCGATGTGAAAATAGCGCAATGCCTCGCGTGCCAGCGTGTGCTGGACGTCATCCACATGCCGCACCAGCTCTGTCTGGTTATATTGCACACGAATGGTGTCGTCCAGAATTGGCGTGTTGACGTTCAGGTACATGTATTTGTCGATGGCAACAGCGGAAGAGAAAGGCACTGAGTTGCGCAGGGCAAGACGCTTCGCCATTGGCAACTGCACGTACGGTTGCAACCACTTCCAGCGCGGAAGCGTCTTTCAAAACGTATCCTAACGCGCCTTCGCGTACGCACTCCATAAATGCTTGCTCGTCTGCGTCCATGCCGATCATTACGATCTTGATTTGGCGAAGGTCGCGTTGCGCTCCGCGAAGCAATTCCCGATTCGGCAAATTGGCAATAAACGAATCCATCACCAGGACATCCGGCGCGGCGGCAATGATTTGCTCCATGCTGAGCGGAGAAAGCGCACACGCACCTACGACTGAGATATTTTTCTTACAGAGAACTCGGGTAAGAGCCTCGCGAAGTAGACGGTTTTGCGCCAGCAAGAAAACGGAATACCGCTCCGGAGAAGCTGACAATTCCGCGTTCACGAGCGGCACGACTTATTATCGGTTCGGGCAGGAAAATGAAAGTCGCAGTTCTGGAGTGCGACCGGAAGACTGATGAGCATGGATAGAGATTAGGAGAATGCTCGACGCATGTCTGTGATTTAGGTCATTTCGTGCTGTGGAAAACTGCCGTACGGCTCTCCTTTGCGCAGCGACTTGCTGTACTCCTTCGACTTCTCCATACTCGCATCCTATACACTTCGTTATTCGCGTAATGCAAGAGGAGACATAAGATGAGTTGGGCAACTAAGCGGGCGAAGCCTTACCGCGTTGAGCATGGCAAGAAGTTCCGTCTTAAAGACTACGACCCCGCTGACACCGGAGGCTTGCACTCCAAAGAACATGCCGAGGAACTTCTGCAGAAGGGCATCGCTTCAATGGCTGACCTGCAAGACAAACTCTACGCCCAGGACCGCTGGGCAGTGCTACTGATCTTTCAAGCCATGGACGCGGCCGGCAAAGACGGCGTCATCAAGCACGTCATGTCCGGCCTCAATCCCCAGGGCTGCCAGGTTTATTCCTTTAAGGAGCCGTCGACCGAAGAGCTGAATCACGACTATCTCTGGCGCACCATGCAGCGCGTTCCGGAACGCGGCCGAATCGGCATCTTTAATCGCTCCTATTATGAAGAAGTGCTGGTGGTGAGAGTCCACAAAGAAATCTTGGCCAAGGAACGCATACCCGAACCTCTAATCACGAAACATATTTGGGAAGACCGCTTTGAGGACATGAATAATTTCGAGCGTTATCTTTCCCGTAATGGAATCGTGATTCGAAAATTCTTTTTGAATCTGTCGAAGGAAGAGCAGAAGAAGCGCTTTCTTGCCCGCCTCGACCATCCAAACAAGAATTGGAAGTTCTCCGCTGCTGATGTCCGCGAACGTGCCTGTTGGGACGACTACATGAAGGCCTACGAAGAAATGATCGAAAATACCGCGACCAAACACGCGCCCTGGTATGTCGTGCCAGCGGACAACAAATGGTACACACGCCTGGTTGTGGCCGCCGCGATCACTGAAACTTTGGATGACCTGAAACTGGACTATCCAAAGTTGACCCCCGAACAGCGCAAACAGCTGCAGGAGGCTAAGAAGATTCTGGAACGGGAGAAGGATTAATTCCAAAGAGTTGCCCAAATCCGCCTAAGACGCCCAGCTGAGCTCCCAAAGGCTGAATTGAGGCTTTTCACCCTTCCACTTTAGTGCTACTTACCCGGCACCATTGGTTCATTGACCCATTGCCGTTCCATTGCTACTTTCGATTTAACAGGTGGTGAGTGTCGGTCTCCCCTAGGTCGATGTGGATTTCTAGAGCGTGGGGTGACCTATGAAACTTATTCACGTTTGTTACGTGGCAGTAGGATTCGCGGTGGCTCGTTTGCTCTTTAAGCGGCAGCCGGTGCAAGCGACTGATCCTGTTATGCGTCTTCGTCGATCTGGTCTTTTGTAAAAACTGGTTAGACTCTGGCCTGGTTGGGTGTGCGGAGCCCCGTTGCGTGCCATTCGTCCCCGCATACCCAACCTTATTTTCTTCTTGTCACTCGTCATTTTCCACTGGTGCTACGACCAAAGTTTATCTTGCCTAGCCGGACCCAACCTCGAATCTCACTACAATTCAATTAGCGGATTTTTCGCTACTTCGTGTCGATGGTTATCGATTGAATCTAGTAATCAGTTAAGTCCTGGTTACCTGCGGTACGTAGGTTTGCCGCGGTCTTTGCAGCAGAATGGCTGGAGAGGCTTGAGCCTAAGCGCATTCATGTGTCGTAATTTTCATTTAACGTTCGCCATTCTCCTGGTTGGAGCGTTCCTGCCGGCGATGGCCACCGCCCAAACCACAGAGTGGCAGCCGGACACAGGCACCGTTGCCTTGGGCGATGTCGCTCGCTCCCTGCGCAATAAGAAGGCACCTGATCCTGCGCCTCAATCCGTCATCGACAATGACAATCTATCCAAGGTCATGGAAGACGCGGATAGCCAGCGGCAGAGTGGCAAACCCGTGTTCTCTGTGGACAGCGCGAGAAACCAGTTCCAGATGTCTTCTCCCGATGGCAGTTGCAGTCTGTCTTTCAGTGCGGAAGCGGCCTCTCTAGTCTCGACGCCTTATATCACGCAGGATCTTCCAGACAGTGAACTCGCGAAACTCGATGGGCCCGCGGTCGTTCATGGCAAGACTTTGCAGATCTCTGTCTACAACGGATCGTCATGGAACGTTAAGGAAATAACGGTTGGACTGACCATCGTTCGGCACGATGCACCGGTACCGACCGCATCCTACTATGGCACAGCAAAATTGATTCCAGCTTCCGCGGGCGATGGTCCGACTGAAAACGCAGAACAGAATTCAGAGAACACTCAGAAGCGTCCCGATTCCACCGTGCTCTATCACTTGAAAGGATGGGCCGCATCGCAGGCGACTACGGTGTTCGAAGAGAATATAGAGATGCCGCTAGATGCCGGACAAGAGTGGCATTGGGCTATCGTGCAAGCCAGGGGAACTCCGCCGAAACCAGACGCAATTCCAGCATCAATCGTTGCGGGAAATCCGGCGTCACCTGCCGGAAGTCCCGCGCCTATTACAGCTGCTCCCGAAACTGCAGACCATCAGTAAGTCGCCAATTAAAGCGAGTGCGATCCTTCGTTCAGATCTGGGCCGTACCGCCATCTACGAATAACTCCACCCCATTCACAAAGCTCGAATCGCTCGAGGCCAGGAACAGCGCCACGGTCGCAATCTCCTCCGGCCGTCCCATTTCGCCACGCGGAATCTGCGATTTGAAGTATTCCTTCGCATCCGGCCCAAGGGGATCCAGAATCGGCGTATCGATGGTTCCCGGACTCAGTACGTTCACCCGAATATTCCGGTCCTTCAGGTCCACCAGCCACGTCCGCGCAAACGACCGCACCGCCGCTTTGCTCGCGCTGTAGACACCAAAAGCGGGAAAGCCCTTGATGCTGGCAATCGATCCGTTCAGGAAAATCGAACCACCATCATTAAATAGAGGGAGGGCCTTCTGGACCGTAAACAGCGTTCCTCGCACATTCAGGTCAAAGGTCTTGTCGAAGTGCTCCTCGGTAACATCGCCGATTTTTGCAAGCTCCCCAAATCCCGCGCTTGCGAAGAGCACGTCGATCTTTCCTTTTTGCTTCTTCACTGTTTCGTATAGCCGGTCTAGATCAGCAAGATTCGAGGCGTCGCCCTGCACACCCGTTACATTCCGGCCAATCGCCTTCACTGCCTCATCCAGCTTGTCCTGCCGCCTGCCGGTGATGAATACGTAGGCGCCTTCCGCCACAAACAACTTAGCCGTAGCCAGCGCCATGCCTGACGTAGCCGCTGTTATCACCGCTACTTTTCCTTCTAGTTTTCCCATTTCAGTTCATCCTCATTTACTCGTTTCGAAGGGCCCGCCCAAGCAATTTGAACGGGCACCCGGTTGGTCCAAGGACATGTTGTTTAGCGAATTCCGCCGCTAGTGAGAAACTGTTCGCCGGTGATCCACCCAGAGTCGTCAGAGGCCAGAAATGCAGCGACGGAAGCAATGTCGCCCGGTTGTCCGCTGCGGCCGAGCGGAGTTTGCGCCATAATGCTCTTCTCGAAATCAGAGCCGATGAAGCCGGCGCTAACCGTGCCTTCAGTTTCCACAATGCCCGGATTGATAGAGTTGACACGGATCTTCCTCGCGCCGAACTCCTTAGCGAGCACGCTGGTGATCGCGTCCACGGCACCCTTGGTTGCGGTATAAACCGAGCTATTCGGAGGCGTGATGCGACTAACAGCCGAGCCGATATTGATGATGCTGGCACCTTCATTAAGATGCTTGACCGCTGCCTGTGTGGTCAGCAAAAGGCCGAGCACGTTGATGTTAAACATCCTATGGAAGGACTCTTCCGTGACAGCCTCAATCGGCGTGAATTCGTAGACGCCGGAGTTGTTGACAAGGATATCGAGCCGTCCGTAGTTCTTGATGGCTGCATCGATGATGCCTTGGGCTTCCGCGGCTTTGGAAACGTCACCACCTACAGCAACCGCTTTGCCGCCAGCTTTAGTAATGGCTGCGACAATCTTATCCGCCCCAGCCTTGCTGGAAGCATAGTTCACCACTACGGATGCGCCTTCTGCGGCAAGTGACTTGGCAATGGCGGCTCCAATACCTTTGGATGCGCCGGTGACGACTGCGACTTTACCTTTGAGTTTGCTCATGTGTAGCTCCTTGGATGCTATTTATGAAATCCAACTGCTGCAACATGAGATGGAAGACAACGCTCGAAAGATTCATTAGTTCAGAACATATGAACTATTGAACAATGAGGCAAGTGCGAATATGATGAGAGCTGTGAGACCTCTTTTCCACCCTTCGGTTGAAGATGTTACGGTCGAGGCCATCCTTCACGCACTCTCCGATCCGGTGCGTGTGGCTATCTTTTCCGACATTGCAGGGTCGAACTGTTCACAGAATTGCTCCAATTTCCTGAATATCAGCGATAAGGCCATTCCTAAGTCGACTCTCTCGCAACACTTTAAGGCACTCCGGGAAGCAGGCTTGATTCGAAGCGAACGTCAAGGGGTGGAGATGCAAAACGTCTCTCGCTGTGCAGAGATACAGGAGCGCTTTCCCGGACTGATCGCGGCAATCGTCAAGGCCCACAACATCCAGTTAGCGGGAAACCCGCGGGCGGGAAATGGAGCCAGGCGTAAGCGGAAAGCAGTCAAATAAGCCGGGCGGGGATTTTATTTCCGAAAATGATTCAGAATCGCCTCTGCCTGCGGTTTCGTCACCACCGCTGACAAGGCCGCTACATCCGCCTGCATTACCGCTTGCAGGCTGCCGAAATGCTGTAGCAGTCTCTTCGTTGTAAGGCTTCCCACTCCTGGAATCTCGCGCAGCTCGGTAGCTCGGTCTCGCATCTGACGCCGCTTTCGATGGAAGGTCACCGCAAAGCGATGAGCCTCGTCGCGAATCAATTGCACAAGATGCAGCACGGGCGAGTGGTGATCGAGGACGACCGGCTCATCTTCCTGTCCAAAGACGTAAATGATTTCTTCGCGCTTGGCGATCGCCGCGAGTGGTTGGTTAATAATTTCTAGAGACGCCAGCGCTTCTGCCGCCGCGTGCAGTTGTCCCAGCCCACCATCGATCAGGATCAGACTCGGCATCTTTTTCTTTTCTTCCTGAATTCGTTTGTATCGTCTGGTGACGACCTCACGCATCGACGCGAAGTCGTCTACTCCGTCAACCGTCTTAATAATGAATTTCCGGTAGTCGGACTTCTTCATCTTTCCGTCTTCCCACACCACCATCGACGCGACCGTTTCGGCTCCCTGAATATGCGAGATGTCGAAGCACTCAATTCTCTGCGGACACTCTGGCAGCGCCAATGCATCCTGCAACGCTTCTTGTATGGCTTGAGTATTCGGCTTCATCACCCGAAAGCGCTGTTCGTAAGACTGCTTGGCATTGTTGGCGGACAGATCGAGCAGCGAACGTTTGTCACCACGTAGCGGAACAAGAATATGTACGCGGCTGGCGCGTCCGCCTTCGCTGACGAGTTGTTCGGAGAGCACTTCTTCCAGCATCTCGCGATCTTCGAAATCGACAGGCAAGTAGATGTTGCGAGGAACGTAGGGCTGTCCGATGTAAAGCTGCTTGAGAAGAGCAGAGAAGAATTCGCCGGGATGGAATGGCGAAGGTTGAGAGTCAGGCGGACGGGCGAGGACGCCCGTCTCTACATCGATCTGTGTTATTTCGCTCCTTGCTGCTTCGACATCGTTCTCGAATGCGAACTCCGGCAAGTCTTCCCAGAAGAACTCTCTTCGATCGAGTACCCGCCCGCCGCGCATGTGAAATAGATTTACCGCCAGCATTCCATTTTCGTAATGGTATCCAAAGACATCGGCGTCGTCGCCTTCCGCCGCCGCGATGCGCTGCTTCTCCTGAAACTGCTCGACCGTTGAAATTAAATCCCTATACTTGGCAGCGCGCTCGTACTCTTCCGCGACAGCAGCCCTCTCCATGCGCTCGCGCAATGAACGCGAAAGATCCGTTGGCCGTCCTTCAAGGAACAATTTCGTATCGCGAACCGCCTCTTTGTATGCTTCCGGTGTAGTCAGCCCTTGTACGCAGGGACCGAGACAACGCCCAATGTAATACTGCAAGACAAGGACGCGGATGGAAATGCTCGAGATCCACCTTGCAAGATGGAATCAGAAAGTGCCGATGGATCAGATCAACAATCCGGTACGCAAGATTGGCAGGGAAGTAGGGACCGTAGTAAACACTCCCGTCCTTCTTTAGCCGGCGAGTCACATAGACGCGGGGAAAACGGTCCGCCAGCGTGAGCTTCACATAAGGATAAGTTTTGTCATCCCGCAAAAGAATGTTGAAGCGTGGCTGCTTTTGCTTGATGAGGTGATTTTCAAGCGCCAGAGCCTCTTTATTATTCGCCACCACGATGTAATCAACATCGACCGCCTCACGCACCAGGGTGCCGGTCTTCGCGTCCTGCACGCGGCCTTCGTGAAAATACGAGCTCACGCGATTGCGTAGGTTCCCGGCCTTGCCTACATAGATGACCTCTCCCTCGGCGTTTTTGTAGAGATAAACGCCGGCAGAGATGGGCAGACTACGAATTTTGGCGGAAAGATCCATTCCTAATTTCTGGCTATTTACAATATTTTAGTTGAAGCAAGACTAAGCGGCCTTGTAGTTTGAGCGGAGGCGAAACTCAATGAGCGTTGACGCTTTTGTTTACAAGAATAGAGATGCTTTGAATTTGGGTGCGGATTCGCCGCTGGCATTGGTCGAACCAGAGACAGGCGAAGTCTACTTCGAGGATGAGGACGTCATGCTTAAATATCCCGACGGATATTTTGAAGCTGCAAGCTTTAGCATTGGCAACATCACACTTGTAGGGCGTCTGCGGGACGAGATTTCAGCCCTCATGGGAGATGACTGCCTGATTTGCGAAGAAATTCTTTACGATGGAACGCATACCGGAGACTGCATCCCTCTGGAAGAGATTCCGGCACTGGCCGAGGAAGTTGAGCGCTTGTGTGAGATGAGCGCCGTCAAATCCCAAAAGTTGGTGGAATTTTCAGCTCAACTCAAATTATTGATTGCCGCCGCGGAAGAGAATCGCAATCCAATCGTCTTTTAGATAACTAAAGAATGAGCTTTTCCCGAACGACCCTGTTGTACCTCCGTGCTCTCGCCGTATAAAAATTCCTTAGTTGCTGACCTTCAAGCCGCATTCCCTCCGCCCGGACCGGTGTGTTGATCGTGTAAGTACCACTAAAACAATAACTTAGGTTGCCGGTTCGGTGATTGGATGGTTGGCAGCCCTCGTGCTTATATAGAATATAAGTCGATGATACGACCCAAGGAACTCTGAAAGCATCAGAGATTCTGTAGCAAATGAGAGCCGGAAGGAGCTTTCTACGATGAACCGCACTTCGTTAGCGATTTTATTAGCCACAAGCATGGCCGCCTCGGTAGGTTGCGCCAGCAAAAACTATGTTAAGCAACAAACCACGCCGCTGATCAACAAGACAAATGAGCTGGATGATCTGGCTGCCAAGAATTCCAAAGATATAAAGGACGTGGACGCCCGCGCCCAGGCTGGCATTCAGCAGGTGAATGCGAAGACGGCTGAAGTAGATCAAAAGGCTCAGACCGCGGCTCAACAAGCTGCGCAGGCTCAGACTTCGGCCGATAACGCCGTGCATCGCGTCGACACTCTGCAGAACGCTGTCGCTAACCTCGACAACTATCGTGTGGTCAGCGAGAGTGCCGTCCACTTTGGCTTCGATAAGGATACTCTGACCAAAGATGCCAAAGCCGATCTGGATAAGATCGCGGACGCCGTCCCCAACACCAAGGGATACATCATTACGGTCGAGGGTGCTACGGATTCAGTGGGCGATGCCGATTACAACTACGCTCTCAGCCAGCGCCGTGCTGATTCCGTGATTCAATACCTCGCTTCGCAGCATGGGATTCCGGCTCACAAGATCTATTTGATTGGGCTCGGCAAAGACAAGCCTGTCGATACGAACAAGACTCGCGAGGGCCGTGCAGCTAATCGTCGAGTGGATGTCCGCCTGATGAGCAATACGGCTGAAGCTGGAAATCCAGCACAGCAGCCCGGCGCCAACACTCAACAGCCCGCACCCCCGTCGCTGTAAACCAGTTTCCCTCTCCCCGGAGGGCTTCGCCAACATGGCCGCTTCTACCCCAAGAAGCGGCCTCTTTTTTTACTCGCAACTCACATTGGCAGAAATCACGTAGGGACAGCCGCCTCCGCTGTCCGGCGGAGCAAAGCTTCGCAAGCTATTTCCTGCTGCTGCCGAACGGATTAGAATATCCCCATGTTTCGAACCTCTCTTTTCGCTTTGCTTGCCCTAGGTTTAACGCTCCCTGCATCAGCCCAAATGCAACAACTCCCGCAGTCTGATCAAGGGCCGGGCGCGAGCCAAGCTCCCCCGCGCTACGAGCAAGATAAAGAGCGAGAGAGGGAGCGCGACAAAGAGGCGGGCGAGAGTTCCAGCCGTGACACCCAGATTGACATCAGTCCCCCGAAAGACGATGACAAGAACCACCCCACCAGCAGCATCGCGGTATCTGAAGCCGAAGCCGATGCGACTGATGTGAGCGAATTTCATCCCTTCAATCCGCAAAAGGCGGCGAAGGACGTGGAAGTCGGAGATTTTTATTTTAAAAGGAAGAATTATCGCGCGGCGCTTGCTCGCTATCAGGATGCGCTTTTATGGAAGAACAATCACGCTGAAGCGAATTTCCGTATGGCGCAATGTTTGGAGAAGCTGGACAATCCGGATGAAGCCGCAGTGCATTATCAAGAATATTTGAAAATATTGCCGCACGGCCCACTCTCCGGAGAGGCCCGAAAAGCGCTGGAGAAGTTGAAAGGGAAGAGCGCAACCGCCAGTGCCGGAGAGAGTCATCCGTAAAACCCACTCTTTCGCGAAGCACATCAAGATGTGGGAGACTACGCACGGGCGGGAAATATCGTCATCCTTGGCTTTGTTCCGTGTCGAACAGAAATAATTCTTGACTAGATCAATCCACTTTTCTTAACATTTGCGAGTAGCTGCTTCTGCTAAGGAGGCCGCAAATGACCCACGAATTTACTCCACGAATTCAAGCGCTGTGCAGTCTCATCGCACAGGAGAAAGATCCTCGCAAATTCATTCACTTGGTGGAAGAGCTGAATCAGTTACTTGCAGAAAAAGACCAACAGCTTCAACAGCCAATGTCTGTTCAAAAAATTTCATCTGTTCCACAACCGTTGCCGATTTCCAAAACTTCGTCCGTTGCGTAAGCTGCATTCCGCGACCCTAAAACTTGAATTGAAGGTCCAGTTGCATTCTGCGTGCGGGCTGAGCGGCAACGGCGCGTCCGAAAAACGGTGATGTAATCACTCCTACATATGTCACATCGTTCTCATGATTCAGTACATTGAAGGAATTGAGAGCGACGGTGAGCGTCTTAGGTTCTTTCGCGGATTTCGAAAACGCGAAGTCGTGCCCAATGTTCAAATCAAGTCCAATAAGACCTGGCCCGGGCATCGAGTTTCGCGATATGTCCGCAGGACGATCATTCACGATTCCATCGTGGTTATTGTCGCTTCCGGTTGTTACATTCACAGGTTTGCCGGAGTAGACAGATAGAGCCACACCAAACGTAAAGTACTTTTGCACGGGTACTGATCCCAGCAGGTCTAATTTTTGTCTGCGATCATTGTCGGACAGTGCCCAATCGGCAGTTGGATCGTAGCTGTTGGCCGGGAAATACGTAATGCCACTTGTATTGTTGTAGGTTTTGCTGAGAGTGTACTGTACTTGGCCGGTGAAGAATCTGCTTGGCTTGCCGCGAAATATCAGTTCGAGTCCATTACTCTTTTGGTAGCCATCCGACTGGATATCGCGTTCCTGGCCAATTGATGGATTTGGGCGGATGCCGCTACCATTTATCGGCGCATTGGTGTCCAACGAGCGGAATAAATCGATTCCGCGAGATCCCACGTAGCTGGCGCTGAAAGTGCTCTTTTCCGTGATCTGTTGTTCAACGCCGATACTGTATTGAACGGTATAGGGAATGCGAGTTCGCGGGTCTAAAACGACGACGCTCGTCGGCACAGTAGATATCTCGGCAGGCGTAATTGGATAACTAGGACTCTCTACAATATAGCGGAATAGATTTACGCCATTTAACAGCAACAGGTCGGCAATTGGCGCCGGTCCAGAGCGATCGTAAAAAATACCGGCGCCTCCGCGGATGACGGTTTTGCTATTTTTGCCCGGAGCATAGGCAAAGCCGATTCGTGGGGCAATGTTGTTGGAATCGTCGTGAAAGTAATTTTGCCAATAATATCGGACGCCGGCATAAATTGAAAAGTTTCGACTGACCTTCACATTGTCTTCGAAGAATCCCGCAAGCGTTCTTTCGAGGAACACAACGTGTCCTTGTCCACGTTGCAGCAAGTAAGTAGAGGGTTGATTAGCGGCAAAACTGGAAAGACTTCCGAAAGTATAGGTTCCGCTGCGATTTGTAAAATCGTCGAAGCCCCGGCGGCTGATGTCCGGGACATCGATTCCGAAGCTGATCTCGTGCCTGCCGCTTGCGTAGGTGAGAAGATCGCTTCCGTCGAAGTGGTACTCCGTGCGCCTCGAATCAACCTGAGCTCCGCCACCGGTGAACGCGCCTGAGACCGTTATCTGCGGCGCAGAATTCACGCTGGTTGTTGGTCTGTCATAGTGCCCGACAAGAAATCGCAACTGGTTGATCCAATGGGGAGAAATCAGATGCCGATCACTGACATTAATTTCATGCTCCTGAAAGTTCTGGTCATAACCAGCGCTGGGGAGGACGGTCCCACCGACACCTTGATTTACCACAGTGCGTCTTTCGTACGAATAGCCGATCCAGAACTGATCGCCATTCGCAAAGTCATGGAAAACTCTTCCTGAGCCAAAAAAGTGGCGAGTGGGATTCGCAACACTTTCATTGATCAATCCGTTAAGGCCATCTGCTTGGACGATAGCCTGCTGGTCTTCTTGATCCTCGTCGAGTGATAACAAGAATGTAGTGTCTTTGCTGTGACCCACTGGGCCCGTGACCGATCCTTCAAAGTAGCGTCGTTGCTCCGGAGGTTTTACTGTCGCGAACGTGTTGCGAGCATCGAAAACGGAGTCACGGAAAAGAAAATTGATCGAACCATGGTATTGCGGTGTACCGCCTTTGGTGATGATTTCAAGCCGGGCGCGGCCTGGACGCGAAAACCTGGCCGAGTAAGGATTCTGATTAATCTTCACCTGCTGTACTGCAGACGCCGTAACTCCCGGGCCGTTCGCCTCAACACCGTTTACGACCAGGGTGATTCCGTTTGTTCCGGTGGCGTCCTCGTTGAGGAAACGAGACATTGTTGCGATATAGTCCTGATCGAAAAGCGGGACACGGTCGAGTGCACTGCGATCAATGACATTTGCATTTTGATTTTCAGTGGCATCGGTACTAATGATTGGAACCGATTCGCCTCCGACAGTCACGACCTCGTTACTGGTTTCAATAGCCATTACAAAACGAATCGGCTCGCGCTGTTTTGCGTCCAGCGTCAATGCGATCTGCGCGTCACGAAATCCGTCAGCGTGGACCTTCAGGTCGTAATTGCCCAATGCTAATTTGTCGAGATGAAAGCTTCCGTTGTTGTCGGTGGAGATCTCGGTGATGAGCTGGCCCTTTTGAATGAGATCCACTCTTGCCCCAGCAATGGCAGCTCCTGAAGGATCGACCACGATACCGCTGATGACCTGTGAACTTGTTGCCGTCGATTGTGCTAAGAGCGGATGGTCTATCAGGAAACTGATGAGCACGGGAAGAAGGAAAACAAATCTTACTCGCCAGGCAGCCCGCATAAATGGTCGCAATCGAATCTTTCTCATGCTTCAACCCATGAAGCATTTCTTCGAAACCTGAACCTCGATCCGTTCCTGAGGCTTCTGCTCGAAAACAATCTTCGCGAGAAACACCTTAAAAAAGACTGAAGTGGAAGGGAGTTTGCAAATAGGTGGTTTATCCGGATTTGGGCGAGGGCTGAGGCCAATTAAGAATGATTTAAGAATGACTTAAGGAGTATTAGTGCGAAGGTCAGCTAGGGAAGTTTAATTTCTGCCGCAGAATTACAAAACGAGGATCGGAACGTAGGTCGTCGAGCTCTGGTTCTACTTTCAGAAATACGAGACCGTTGGAACGATCGGCGTAAGCTTTTTCCAGCCAGTCCATTGCTTTTTCACGTTCCCCCAGCCCCACATAAACGACCGCAAAATAATAGGGGGAGACGTACTGCTTCTTCGATTCCGAGACTAGATCGGCGAGAAGCTTCTCCGCCTCCACTCTGTTGCCCGAGCGTGCATAGACGTTAGCCAGGGCGGAAACCATTAGCGGCGTTCCATGGGACAAATCTACCGCTTTGCGCAACTCTGGAATGGCGAGACCAAAATCTCCCTTTTGCGAGTAGGAAAGGCCGAGCACTAGGTGAGGGAGTTCATAAGATGGATCCATCTCTAACGTGTTTCGAAGCTGCTGGATGGCTCGATCGTATTGCCGTGCCATATAGAGCCGCCACCCCAAGCTGAAATTGATCGGGATTGAGAGAGGATCAAGTGATCGGGCCTTATTGATCTGCTCGAAACTGTCTTCTGACGTCCCCATCGCCATTAGGTAGAGCGAATACCGCTGGTAGGCCGTTGCATAGCTGGGATTATGCTGCAGGGATTTGCCGAAACCTTCAGCAGCGCCCGACCAATCCCAATCGTAATTGAACTTCACCGTGGCTAAAGACGTTTCTGCTTCCGCTAATGTGGGGTCGATTTCGAGAGCGCGTAGAGCGGCAGCTCTTGCTTTCGGAGCCGCTTCGGCCGCGGGCATGGTTCCGAAGATCTCAGCGCTGATGATCGCGTAGCAATCAGAAAGTCCGGCATAAGCGAGCGCGTAGTGTGGATCCTGACGAGTGGCTTGCTCAAAGTAACCGATTGCCTTGATTAAGTTTTCGTCAGATCTTTTGTTCCAGTAGTAACGTCCCTTGAGATAATTTTCGTAAGCCTCGGGAGCGATCGCCGGGGTTTTGGCCAGCCTCTCTTGATCCTCGGGCGTGAGATTAATGCGGATCTCGTTCACGATGGCGGAAGACACGCGGTTTTGCAAGGCGAGTACGTCTTCCATTTGGCTTTCATAAGTATCGGCCCAGAGATGACGATCCGTAGACACCTGCACCAGTTCCGCGGTAATCCTAACGCGATTCCCCACACGCAGGACTGTGCCTTCTACCACAGCATCGACGTTGAGCTCGCTGGCGATCTGGGACAGAGTTTTGTGCGTTCCCTTGTACGCCATCGTCGTCGAGCGAGAAATTACCCGCAGCGAACGGATCTTGGCCAGATTCGCGATCAGGTCGTCAGTCATGCCATCCGCAAAGTAGTCCTGGTCTTTGTCGCCAGAAAGGTTCTCGAGCGGCATCACGACCAATGACTTATTCCGTATCTGAGTGGTCTTGCTGGCGGCAATGGGGTGGCTGTAGCGAATTAAGACCGTGCCAAGCACAATGGTTCCGACCAGTGCCGCTAAAGTAAGGATGGCGATGCGGTTTACAGGAAGCTTTTCCCTAAGCTCCTGTCTGGGGGAGGAACTCTCCACCACATTCAGACTGATCGTCGTCTCGGGTGTGTCTCGTATCACGACGGCGAGAGGGGTGTCACTCTTTTCGGGTTGGCTAGGTCTTGCCGCGGGGAAAAATGACTCTTCAACCTGAGAAATAAAACGGTAGCCACGCCGGGGTACTGTTTCTACGAATCGCGGATTTTCCGAAGAATCGCCGAGGACCTCACGCAGCCGCATCACCGCATTGTTCAGTCCGTGATCAAAATCAACAAACGTGTCCCCCGACCAAAGGCGATTACGCAATTCATCCCGCGTGACGATTTCGCCCGGCGTCTCGAGAAGGACAGCCAATACCTGGAAAGGTTGTTCCGGAAGCTTGAGTCGCAGACCGTGCTTGCGCAGCTCGCAAGCCTTCAGATCCACTTCGAAGACACCGAAACGCAAAATTCTCGCGGCAGCAGCAGGGGTGCCCATGGACCTTTGTGACTCCGGCAGGGAGTATAGCTTGATTGAATAGCATTCTTCAAATCGGAGAGCGACGGCGGCATCTTCATTGTTATCAGTAAGAAGCCCGTGGATATAGAAATGTCCACGATGGGAGAACTGGAGTATTGCGCTGCGAGGACTATCTCCTGCAAATTAGTCGATATACCCGGCACGTAATCACTTCCAGAAAAACATAAAGAAGAAAACGAGGGGCAAGATGACGATTCAAAAGAGAATCAAAGCAGCGGCTGGTCTGGTGACGTGTGTAATGTTTGCGTTGTGCCTGATTGTTTTTTGGTCCGCACCGCTTGCCGCGCAAGTGGCTGGTGCCACTCTTTCCGGATTGGTCACAGATTCTTCGGGAGCTTCGATCCCAAATGCGAATGTCGGCATTAAGAACGTAGGAACGGGCGAAGTTCGTGAAGTGTCCTCCGATGGCCAAGGTTTATATTCAGCTCCGAACCTCCTGCCAGGATCGTACGAAGTTTCCGCCTCAGCAGCCGGATTTACCAAGGTAGTCCAAAAAGGCATCACCCTTACTGTCGGTGGCCAGCAATCTTTAAATATCAGCTTGAAACCCGGCAATGTGACTGACGTGATAGAGGTTACCGGTCAACAGCCGGATGTTCAGACCACCTCATCGGCGATCAGTTCGACCGTCGATTCCAGGACAGTTCGCGAACTTCCCCTGAATGGACGCGACTGGACGAGTCTGGCGACTCTCGAACCAGGAGTCATCAATATTCCCAATCAGGCCACGACATCTTTCAACGCGAACAAAGGCAATCGAGGGTTTGGAAACCAGCTTACTGACTCAGGTCACCGTCCGAATGAGAACAGCTATCGCATGAACGGTATGTCGATTAACGACTATACGAATGCGGCACCCGGAGGCGCCACGGGGTTGAACTTGGGAGTTGATGCGGTACAGGAATTTTCGGTGATCACAACTGGATATACGGCGGAATATGGACGAACTTCGGGCGCAGTCATTAACGCAATCACCAAGTCCGGCACCAACCAAATCCACGGCACTGGATTCTTCTTTGATCGGGATAGCATTTTCGATGCTCGAAACTATTTTGACGGAGCGAAAATTGCTCCTTTCCGCCGCATCCAGTTTGGCGGTTCCGCAGGTGGTCCGATCATTAAAGACAGAACCTTCATCTTCGGTTCTTTTGAAGGATTTCGCCAAAGCCAGTCGGCGTCAGGAACTGTTAACGTGCCGGACGCCGCTTCTCGCGCTCAAGCTGTACCGGCAATTCAACCTTATCTCGCATTGTGGCCTATCGCGCCGGCGGGTTCGCCGGATTCGGGCGGGATCCAGACGTTCAATAGAAACGTTGCAACCATCGCCAATGAAAACAATGTAATAACCAGGCTCGATCATAAGATCTCAAGCATTGACAATCTGAACGCTAGCTACTTCTTTGATTCGGGTCCGCAGTCTCAAGCAGATCCATTAGGAAACACAGTGCATCAGGTTTTCTCCCGGAGGCAGATGGGGAGTTTCGAAGAGACTCACATCTTCAGCCCCCAACTGCTGAACACTGTCCGTGTCGGTCTGAATCGCGCTTTCGGCAAAATCAATGATCCAGTGTCGGGCGACGCTGTTGCCAAGGACGCAGCACTCGCAATTGCGCCCGGTTCAACCGCGCCTCCACAAATTCCGGTCGCCGGGCTAACCCCCGCCTTCGGACTTGGGGGCTTCAATCGCTTCACGCATGCGTGGAATTCGCTGCAAGCTGACGATGATGCCTTTCTGACGAAGGGGGCTCACGCCATCAAATTTGGTTTCGCGTTCGAGTACATGCAGTACAACGTGCTCGAACAGCTAAGTCCCAACGGCAGAATGAACGGCTATACGCTGTCCGATTTCCTGAGCAATGCACCACATCAACTCAACGCTCTGGCTCCCGGTGGATCGCATGAAGTGGGATTGCGGGAAAAGCTTTTCGCCGGATACATACAGGATGACTGGCGCGTCCGTCCTAATTTCACAGTGAATATGGGTCTGCGCTACGAAATGACAACTAAGCCTACGGATGCAAACACCATCCCAGGGTACACAGTGAACGGGTACAGTGTCGCAAGGGCAGGTTTTCAGGAAATTATTAGCCTGTCGAACTGTCAATCGAGTCCCACCGCATGCGGTCCGGTCGGCGTAAATAGCCCGCTCTTGACAAATCCAACTACCAAGAATTTCGAACCTCGTATCGGATTGGAATGGGATCCGTTTAAAGATGGGAAAACGGCTGTGCGTGCCGGCTTTGGGATGTTCGATGTGCTTCCACTGCCTTACGAGTTTGGGCTGAACACGGCAGCTACAGCGCCATTCCAGATCATCGGAGCGGACAAGACTGCGCTGCTTGGAACTGGCGTAGCAGACCCGAACATCAGCTTCAATGAACAGAAAATCCGAAACCGTTTTATTGATGCTTATCCCAAGCGTGCTCTGGTGATGAATTGGAACTTCAATATTCAACGAGAACTGGCACGGGGTTACACACTGTTGCTTGGTTATGTCGGCTCTCGCTCTGTGCATCTTTCTGCGGCTGCTGACGACATCAACCTGGTGCAACCCACGGCTGTCCCCGGCGTTGGACTGGTGTTTCCGCTGGCGGGAACGCGCATAGATTCTAATTGGGGTGGTGGTGCTGGAATTCGTCCCGTGCTTTACGACGGAGCATCCTCTTACAACTCCTTCCAGTCGCAGTTGAAAAAAACTTTTAGCCAGGGGGTTCAAGGCCAAGTGTCCTACACGTTTGGTAAGTGCAGGGACTTGAGCTCGGCTCCAGTTACCGGCGATAGCTATCTGAACTCGATTGCCGTCCCTTTAATGTTGATTAAATCAGCCAGGCTAGGCGCTTGTGATTTCGATGTGCGCCACGTGGCTTCCGGAACACTCATGTGGGATCTTCCATCAATGAAGAATTCCAATCGATTCGTCTCTACATTAACCGGTGGTTGGGAACTGGGCACCATCGTCACTGCGACCAGCGGCGCTCCCTTCACCGTCACGGTCGGTGGCGGCGACGATCCCTTGGGCACCGGGTTTAATGGCGATTTCTCGATGGATTTTGCCAGTCTAATTCCAGGATGTAATCCAATTCATGGAGGATTGAACTACCTGAACACAAACTGCTTTACTCCTCCGACAGCACCTGCCTCTTTTACGGGTTGCGCACCGAACTCGTTCCCTGCATCCCCTGTACCTCCGCCCTCAGGTACGCAATTCTGCTCGAACCTTTTGGGCAATACCAGCCGCAATCGCTTCTACGGGCCCGGTCTTGCCACGGTGGATTTTTCGGTGTTCAAGAATACGCACATTCCAAGCATCTCCGAAACCTTCAACCTCCAGTTTCGAGCCGAGTTTTTCAATGTCCTGAATCACACAAACTTCCTTTCTCCGGGTTTCTTGAACACCTTCGGCCAAAACAACTCGGTCTACGATTCCGATGGCAGTTCGTTGAAAACAGCTTTGAATCAGACTTCAACCACTTCGCGCCAGATTCAGCTAGGGCTGAAATTGATTTTCTAGCGGCCCGACACGGGAGGCTCAGATACCGGGCCTCCCGTCCCCAACTCCAGCACTGGCACGACCAATCGGCAGAAACAAAGGACTCAAGTGGAAACGAAGAACGGGGTCTACCAGGAACGAACTCACGCAGATGGTGGAGTTCAACTCGCTGCCCCGACACGAGTCCGTTGGCTTGTGATGGGAATCGTCATGGCAATCATGGCGGTCACAGCGCTGAATCGGCTTAATTTGAGCATTGCAGGAAAGTATATTGAAGAAGAATTTTCTTTCAGTACGATTTCCATGGGGCTGGTGTTCAGCTCGTTTCTTTGGGGATACGGACTATTTCAAATTCCCTGGGGATATATTTGCGATCGCATCGGTCCGCGACGAACTCTAACCGCTTCCATCTTTTGTTTCGCGGTGGGATCCGGCGCAATGGTCTTCGCGCCAAAATTCGCGGCAGCAACGGGCATCAGCGCACTCGCAGTTTTTCGGGTTGTTCGCTTTCTTACAGGCATCGGCGAGGCAGCGGTTTCTTCCAATGTAACGCGCGTGATTGCGTCCTGGACCGCGCTTCGAGAACGCGGATTCGCCAGTGGCTTGCAGGTGTGTGGTCTCGGCCTGGGCGGAACTCTCACTCCTATAGCAATTGCTTGGACCATGGTTCATTGGGGCTGGCGTGTCTCGTTCGCCATCTCGGCAGCGCTCGCTTTTGTGGTTGTCGCGGTCTGGCACTGGTACGCAACTGACTGGCCAGAAGAAAATCCGAAGGTAAACCGGCAAGAGCTTCAGATCATCCACCCGGCTTCCCGCGAAGGGAACCCACCTCGGTTGCAGCAAGCTGCACCAAAGGTT
The DNA here is from genome assembly GCA_963791575.1 of Terriglobia bacterium. Taxonomy (GTDB): domain Bacteria; phylum Acidobacteriota; class Terriglobia; order Terriglobales; family Acidobacteriaceae; genus JAOAPG01. Next base: position 299,678 of record CAWBSY010000002.1, read on the forward strand.
CCGTGGATCAAAATGCTCACGAGTGTGTCGGTGTGGGGGTTGATCCTAGGCTATGGCTTTCAGGGCTATGCCTTTTACGTTTATTACAACTGGTTTTATTTCTACGCTGTTAGGGTTCGAGGATTGGACATCATGCACGCCGCGGCCTGGACCTCGGCGCCGTTCTTTGCAATGGCATTGTTGTCGCCGGTGGGCGGATGGTTTTCAGACCGCGTAGCCCGAGTTTCAGATCGCCGTAAGGGACGCCTTGCAGCGGTATGGGTTGGCATGGGAATTGCAGCTGTGCTGTTGTATACCGGGAATCATCTCAGTCTGACAGTAATAGCATTGCCCATGATAGCGCTTGCCGCGGGATTCACCATGTTTGCTGCTTCCAATTTCTGGGCCGCCTGTATTGATCTGGCTCCTGGATATTCTGCCTCACTCTCGGCGTTGATGAACACCGTCGGCAGCCTGGGCGGCGTTATCTCGTCTATCGCGACTGCGTCGATCGCAGTCCATCAAGGCTGGAGCCGGGCACTCGATATGGCAGTGCTGGTGACGATTGGCTCGGGCGTGCTCTTCACCGTGGTGGATGTGAACCACAGTGTAGAAGAAGCAAGATGATCGAGTATTCCCTCCGTATCCGGTAGCTTCCCCTCACGAAGGTCTGTTGGCTTAAGAACGGCTCAGTTTGATACACGTAGGATTTTTGCCTCATACTCGTAATTCCCTATCGACCCAACATTCAGAATCATCTAATTCTCAAAGGTACACAAGGAGAGTGCCAAAAGTGCTGGCGTAGGGGATAGGGTTAGACGATAATTACCCATAATTGAGGTTTGCTAAGTAAAGATTAAGGTTGAGTTTAGTACTTAAAGTTTAATGAATTTCCGGACAATTCGCATACGCGCTCTCAATATTGTGCATCTACTCTGGCTCTTTATAGGAGGAACCAGTGACAGACCTGTTGGCTCGCAAGGATTCAGGCTTGTCGGAGTTTAACGCGCAAAGCAGTGTCGCTTTTCAGGATGATTCTAACCTCGTTGAACCAGCGAGAGATCCCCAAGGTAAGAGGTGGTTTTCTCACGTTGCCCGACGCATAAAGGAAAACGAGACGTTGTTTCGTCTCAGCGTGCGGATGTTTCGTGGGCTGCAACGAGTGGGCCTGAACGTAACTCCTAATCACTTTTATTGGCCAATTCCGGATTTGCGCGAGCTTGAAACCAGGGAGTGGCCTCTCTACGTTCCTACAAGCTTCGATTTGAGGTTGGACGACCAACAAACTTTCGCCCAAAATGTGGTCAGCAAATATATCGGCGAGTGCGACTTCACCGATGAACCGAACTCTAGCGGCGCTTATCACTTCAATAACGGGTTCTTTGAAACTGTGGACGCTGAAGTTGCTTATAGCATGATGCGGTACTACAAGCCTTCTCGCGTAATTGAAATTGGTTCGGGATATAGCAGTCGGGTATTAGCCAAGGCGCTCCGGGTAAATCGTGAGCTTGATCGCGTAGAGGGGGAGTTGATCACCATTGATCCTCATCCAGAGCGGCTACCACCGGACGGCATGGGAGAGTTTGTCACCTATCGGCAGCAGTGCGTGCAGGACGTTGACCTGGATGTCTTCAAGACTTTAGGGAGTGGGGACGTACTATTTATCGATTCGAGCCATGTCGTTGGAACTGGTGGAGATGTAGTTCGCGAATACCTCGAGATCCTTCCGGCCCTGAATCCAGGTGTAATCATTCACGTGCATGACATATTTTTACCTTCTGACTATCCACGCCGTGCCGTCCTGCATAATTTATGCTTCTGGTCGGAACAATATTTATTGCAGGCCTTCCTCAGCTTCAACTCTAGTTTTCAGGTACTTTGGGCTTCGAGTGCGATGCAATTTTTCCATCCCAAGACTTTGGAAAATTGCTTTCCGCGCTGGAAGCACAGCTACCGATCCATGCCTTATTCGAAACGCCGCTTCATTCCGAGCATGGATGACGAGCGAGTTTGGCCGTCCAGTTTTTGGATGCGACGCTCCGAATGAAGATGAGGAGAGCGGGGCTAATTGCATGACAGGAATCAGAATTTCACGCTCGGCAAAAACTGCGGCGGCTTTCTAGGCTTGATCGTTTGCTCGAATCCATAAGCAATCTTCAGCAAAGTTGGTTCGCTCCACGCACGACCAAAAAAAGAAATCCCCACCGGCAATCCGAAAACAAATCCCGCAGGCACCGAAATGTCCGGATACCCCGCAACGGCCGCAGCATTGGAACTGCCGCCGACCGCATGATCTCCGTTCGCCCAATCATTGGTCCAGGCGGGCCCCGCTGTAGGAGCGACAATCGCATCCAGATGAAACTTGTCCATCACTCCATCAATGCCGCCTTGCCGTGACAACCTGTGGTTCGCATCCAATGCGTCCAAATATTCTTTGCTGGTGAGCGGACCCTTGGCCTCGGCTTTAATAAAAATATCCTGGCCGAAGTAGGGCATTTCTTTGTTTTTGTTTTTTTGGTTGAAGTCGATTATTTCTTTCAACGATTTTGGCGCTCCGGGCCGCCCGGCTAAATAGGTGTTCAGATCGGCCTTCAATTCATACAGTAGAACGGTCAGCTCTGTGTCGTCGAATTTTCCATGAGACTCCAGATCGGCTGGATCGACAATGACTGCGCCCGCCCGCTTTATTTCCTCAAGCAGTGTCTCCATCAATTCATCTACTGCATCGTTGAAACCGAAATACTTTCTCGCGACCCCAATGCGTGCGCCCTTCAATCCATTGGGATCGAGAAATTGCGTGTAGTTTGCTGCTGCTTTTCCTCGACTGTCATTTGTCGCACTGTCGCGCGGATCAACCCAGCCAACAGCGCTTAAGAGAATTGCGGCGTCGCGAACTGTTCGTGTTAGCGGTCCTGCAGTATCTTGACTATGCGCGATAGGAATAATGCCGGCCCGACTGATTAATCCAAGCGTCGGCTTGATTCCGACAACTCCATTAGCCGAAGCAGGACAGACCACAGACCCGTCAGTTTCCGTTCCGACGGCAAGCGCACACAAGTTGGCCGAAACGGCCGCGCCTGAGCCCGAACTCGATCCGCAAGGATTGCGATCAAGCGCATAGGGATTCAGCGTTTGCCCACCTCGACCGCTCCAGCCGCTGGTTGAATGACTCGATCGAATGTTTGCCCACTCACTCAGGTTCGTCTTGCCGAGAATCACCGCTCCAGCTTCGCGCAACTTCTGCGCAACAAAAGAATCCCGCGCTGGTTTCGATCCGAGCAATGCCAGAGACCCCGCTGTAGTTTGCATTCGATCTGCGGTATCGATGTTGTCTTTGATGAGAACGGGAATCCCGTGCAAAGGTCCGCGTGCAGTTTTCTCTTTGCGTTCTTTATCGAGCGCCTCGGAAATTGCCAGGGCATCAGGATTGAGTTCAATCACACTGTTCACGGTTGGGCCATGTTTGTCGATTTCCTCAATACGCGCCAGATATTTTTCCGTAATTGATCGGGAGGTGAGCGCTCCTGAGTGCATCCTGTCCTGAAGGTCGGCGACAGTGATTTCATCCAGTTCGAATGGTTTGACCGCACTTGCAGACGTTGACGCCTCGTTCTCGCGTGCACCTGCCAGGGCGGGCAGCAGGGAACTGCCGACCGCAGTTAAAATGCTCGCCTGCAGAAAACGACGGCGTGGTGAAATCTCTCTCGTGAAATCGGCATCTGCTTTTTTGCTCAAGTAGCGCTTCTCCTGTTCAACTCAGAGTTTTCTCTCGCAGAGTCAGTTATTCAAAGTTCGGCAAAGGTTCAGGGCAAAGCTGAAGAATTATAGGCGATTCGATTGAAATGTATCGTCGTAAATTGCTGGGAAATCGCTGAAATCTATCGTTTCTCCTCTTGATGCCACTGACCTCTGAAACAATCTGTGAACCTTTAAAAAAGGTTGCCGCATCGTATAATGAAGAATCCATGCCCAAGTACTCTATTGTCGTTCCCCTGCACAACGAGCAGGAAAATGTTACTGACCTCTATGACCGTCTAAAGGCTGTTATGGAGGTTAATGGTGAGAGCTTTGAGATCGTGCTCGTGGATGATGGTTCCCGCGACCATACCTTCAACATGCTCCGTGAAATTGCCGGAATCGATAGCCGGGTTACGGTAGTAAAGTTGCGACGAAATTTCGGTCAGACCTCGGCCCTGGCCGCCGGATTCGACAACTCGCGGGGAGAATACATCATAGCCATGGATGGCGATCTGCAGCACGATCCGGCCGATATCCCGATGTTTCTGGAGAAGATTGCCGAAGGCTACGACATTGTAAGTGGCTGGCGCAAGGTGCGAATCGACAATTTGTGGCTACGCCGCATCCCCTCGAAGTGCGCCAATTGGGTAATGGCAAAGCTGAGCGGCGTGGATATTCACGATTTTGGCACGACTTTTAAAGCCTACCGCCGCGACATCCTGGAACAAGTTCCGTTGTATGGGGAACTGCACCGTTTTATTCCAGCCTTGGCGTCGTGGCATGGTGCATCGATCTGTGAAGTGCCGATTCGCAATGTAAATCGCGAGCGCGGAGTTTCACATTACGGCATCTCCCGAACTTTTCGGGTATTTTTTGATCTGATTACCATTCGATTCCTGCTGCGCTACTTATCCCGTCCGCTGCATTTCTTTGGAACGCTGGGAATGTTCAGCATTTTCGCGGGATCAGGGGTAACGATGTGGTTGTTGATTGAGAAATTCCTCCGGCATTCGCACGTCATGGCTGAGCACGGACCGATGATGATCTTCGCAGCAGTGCTGCTGCTGGCGGGTCTCAATCTTTTGGCTGTTGGACTGTTAGGTGAAATGCAGGTGCGTCATTATCACGAACCATCGCGCAGAGCGCCATATTCAGTAGATAGAGTGCTACGCTCGCACAGCGAAGAGCACACCATCTCAGAGTAATCCCAATTATATTGTCATCCTGAGCGCAGTGAATTCATGCGCTTGCGAATGAATTCCAAGTCGAAGGATCTCTACTCACACGAAACTTCCTGCTATCCGAAGGCTTCCTTATTCACTACGTAAGGCATCTTCGTCACATCCCCGCCATAATTTCCTTCCAGCACATCGATTAGCCCTTGCACGCAGCGTCCGGCCATTCCTTTATTCGGATCTGTTGACAGCCGTGTTATTTCTGCCGCGCTAGCAAAATGCGGCAGCAGCCTGCACCGGTCTTCAATGGCTGGATCTCGCAACGGAGAATCAGCCGGCAAAGGCTCCTTCTCATAGACATCGAGCGCCGCCCCAGCAATCCATTTTTCTCGCAACGCCTTCGCCAAAGCATTCTCATCGATTACCGGACCGCGTGAGGTATTTACCAGAAACGCACTCGGCTTCATCTTTCGCAGAGTCTGCTCGTTAAAAAGGTGGTAAGTAGGAGTCGAACTTTCGCTTTCGCGGATCAGCGGGACGTGCACGCTTACAAAATCGGCTTCACTTAACGCTTGGTCGAGAGGCACGTATTTGATCCATGTCTTCTCTTTTGAAATCCCGCGTGCCTGCGCGTAAATCCATCGTTTCCTGAATCGCTGCCACATACTCGTGATTCTGATAGGCAGGATCGTAACAAAGAATATTCATATCGAATCCCGCGCATTTCTTGATCATGGCTAGTCCAATGCGTCCGGTTCCGATAATGGCGATTGTCTTTCCGGTGACTTCGTTCCCAAGGAACGGCAAATATGGATGCCAGTATCCCCATTGGTTCTCCCGTGTGAGATGCTCTGCGGTCCACATCTTGCGGGCGAGTGTGCCCAAAAGAAAGAATGCAAATTCCGCTGTCGCTTCCGTTAGCACATCAGCAGTGTGGGTAAAAGGAATCTTGTAGCGGTTCGCATCTGCCCGATTAATGTTGTCGAAGCCGACCGCGATTTGCGCGACCACCTTGAGCGATTTCTTGCCGGCTTCGAAAATCTCGGCATCAATGGGATCGCGCAAGGTAGTGATCAAACCATCAATGCCGGATTTCACTTTATCGACGATTAGCGTCTTTGGCGGAGCCTCGGGCGGGGAATACACCTCGACTTCGTAACCGCGCTGTCGCAGAAGATCGATGGACGGTCCGATATCACAAGTAGCGAAAACGCGAAATTTCTTGGACATTAGAAGTCAGAAATACTGCTCACTTATGGAAAAGGTCACTGATCGCTTGTTTCATTACCTGTCCGCTGACGTCGGAAATTGATGTTGTGAGCGGGATCTCTTTGGGGCAAATCTCGACGCAGTTCTGCGCGTAACCGCATTCCTGAATGCCGCCGTCCCCCATAAGGGCGACAAGGCGCTCCCGCTTCAAGGCTGCCCCGGTAGGGTGAGCATTGAATAAACGCACTTGCGAAATAGCAGCTGCTCCGACGAAACCAGTTTCTTCGTTGAATTGCGGGCATGCTTCCATGCAGCAGCAACAGGAGATGCAATTCGACAACGGATACGCTACTTCCTGTGCTTCGGGCGAAATACGTGGACCCGAGCCCAGATCGTAACTGCCATCGATTGGCACCCACGCTTTCACCGCCTTCAGATTTTCGAAGAGAACGCTGCGATCAACAGATAAATCGCGAACGACGGGAAATTTGGAGAACGGTTCGAGACGAACCGGCTGCTCAAGTTTGTCCACCAGAGCGGAGCAGGCCATGCGCGCGCGTCCATTGATCAGCATGGCGCAAGAGCCGCAGATCTCTTCCAGGCAATTTGCGTCGTAGGTAATCGGGGTCGTCGCTTTGCCATCTCTGGTCACCGGATTGGCCGCGATTTCCATCAGGGATGAGATCACATTCATGCCCGAGTGCCAGTTGAGTTCGAATTCTTCCCAATGAGGCGTGGCGGTGGGAGTGGCCTGGCGTTTGATTTTGAAGAGGACAGTTTTATTGTTTGCCATTATGTGGTTCTATTTTGTCTCGCGTTGGTTTGGATCGTCTTTTAATCCCGCCCTTCGCTTCGCGATAGACGGGGCACCCCGCTTCGGCGAGAGAGAGTCTCAATACTTCCTCGGCCTTGGCGGAATCAGACTTACATCAACTGGCTCGAATTCGAATTTCGGCTCGTCCGCGTCGGGCGCAAAGTATGCTTTGGTAGTTTTCAGAAAATTCTTGTCGTCGCGCTCGGGGAACTCCGGCTTGTAGTGCGCCCCACGCGATTCATCCCTCAAGGCTGCACCTTGCGCGATGACCCGTGACAACTGCAGCATGTTATACAGCTGGCGTGTGAAAGCTACGGAGGTATTCGCCCACTGCGAACGGTCACTCAAGTTGATATTTCGGAAGCGCTCCAGAAGTTCCACCAACTTGGCATCGGTCTGAATCAAATTCTTGTTGTAGCGGATGACCGTGCAATCCTTGGTCATTAACTCTCCGAGCTCGCGCCAGAGTCGGAACGGATTTTCGGTCCCTTCGGACTTCATCAGCGTCGCGTTATTATCTTCCTGATGCTTTCGCTCCGTCTCAAAATGTCCATTGCTAGATGCAGCTTGCAGATTGCGCGCATAGCGGACCGCATTGGGTCCCGCTATCGATCCGCCAAAGATGCACGATACCAGCGAATTCGCACCTAGACGATTGGCTCCGTGATACTGGTATTCACATTCTCCTGCGGCGAAAATGCCGGGAATATTTGTCGCCTGGTTGTAATCCACCCATAGGCCGCCCATGGTGTAGTGCATGCCAGGGAAAATCTTCATGGGCACTTCGCGTGGATCGTCTCCCACGAACTTCTCGTAAATCTCCAGAATGCCTTCGAGCTTGCGGTCGAGGGTCGCGCGATCAATGTGCGTCAGGTCGAGGTAGACCATTGGCTTGCCATCGATGCCTAACCCGTTTTCAAACACAACTTTGAAGATTGCTCGCGTCGCAACGTCACGAGGCACAAGGTTGCCGTATTTTGGATACCATTCCTCCAGGAAGTAGAACCGCTCGTTCTGCGGAATCGATAGCGGATCGCGTTTATCACCGGGAGCCTTTGGCACCCACACCCGTCCGCCTTCGCCGCGAGCCGATTCCGACATGAGCCTTAGCTTGTCTTCGCCGGGGATCGATGTGGGATGCACCTGAATGAATTCGCCATTGGCGTAGTAGCATCCCTGCTGGTAAAGAGCTGATTGCGCCGACCCCGTACAGACAACCGAGTTCGTGGATTTCCCGAATATCGCGCCGATGCCGCCGGTCGCTATGATGATCGCGTCTGCGGGAAAAGTGCGCACTTCCATTGAACGCAAATCCATGGCGCAGATCCCACGCGCAACACGATTGCCGTCGAGCACAGCCGATAAAAATTCCCAAGATTCGTACTTCTTAACTTTTCCCTCGGACTCGTAGCGGCGTACCTGTTCGTCGAGCGCGTAAAGGAGCTGCTGACCCGTGGTAGCTCCGGCGAAAGCCGTGCGATGATGCAGGGTTCCGCCAAACCGGCGAAAGTCGAGCAGCCCCTCTGGAGTGCGATTGAAAGGCACACCCATGCGGTCAAGTAGATCGATAATAGCGGGGGCGGCCTCACACATCGCTTTGATTGGAGGCTGGTTGCCAAGGAAGTCGCCGCCATAAACGCTGTCATCAAAGTGTTGCCAGGTTGAGTCGCCTTCGCCTTTTAGATTTTTGGCGGCGTTGATGCCGCCCTGGGCGCAGACGGAATGCGATCGTTTTACCGGAACGATAGAGAATAGGTCTACATCTCCGCCCATCTCCGCAATTTTGATCACTGCAGAAAGTCCGGCGAGTCCTCCGCCGACCACTATAATTTTCGGGTTCGATGCCATCTCGCTCCGATTTCCAATCAATCTGCCGGGATCGTGCCCGGGCACTCCGCGCATGACTACTTAGAACATTACAACTTAACGCATGACGACCGATTCATTTGTCGAGCCAGTCGGGTCCAAAGGTTGCAAAGGAGTGTTCAAGAAGGAATACATAGTGACTGCGCCGATCAAGACAAACACTATCCCAATCACCGCGCACACATAGCCAAACTTTCGTCGTGCACCATCGCCGACCGTGATGCCCCACTTAGCGGCGAAGAGCCAGAGTCCGTAAGCGAAATGCCAGGACGCCGCAATTATGCCGACAGCGTAAAAGGCGACTGCCCATGGGCTCTGGAGTTCTGCCTGGACTTTTCCAAAAGCAGAAGCCGGGTGACTCAAAAGATGAATGCCACTGAAGCGCAAGTGCCACGTATGCCATACGATGTAGAAGAAAGCTATCGCACCGGTCCAGCGCTGGGCCGTGTACAGCCAATTGCCCGTCCACGGATATTCGCCGACGTTGCTGTCTCCGCGGTACCAGATATAAAAGCCGTACAGCGAGTGATAAAGAATTGGCAGCCAGATGCCGAACAACTCGAGTCCGACCACGAATGGGAAACTTGATAGAAATTCAACCTGCTTGGTATAAGCTCCTGGGCCCTTAGTCGCGAATGCATTGGAAACAAAGTGCTCGATCAGGAACAATCCGATCGGAACGATTCCGCTGAGCGAATGCAAGCGGCGGAGAAGAAAGGAATGTCCCTGGCCCGCTCGCAAAGGAGGTACCCCGTTTTTCGGATTGGTCGGAGCTGGAGCACTGACCGATGTTGCCACAGAACACTCCTTATCGCTTCAGAGATCAGAGGAGAACCTTTTATTATGTTGGCGAGAGAGAAGCGAAGTCAAGGACTCGGCGGAATAGGCATTACTTTTTAGTTTTCAAGGATGCTCAGTGGAGCTATACCAGCTCAAAAACTTTCGGAACGCTTCCCCTCGATGGCTATATTTGGCCTTCTCCTCCGGTAACAATTGCGCGAAGGTTTTCTGAATTTCCGGAAAATAAAACAAAGGGTCATAGCCGAATCCCTGCGTTCCTTGGCGATGATCTAGGATGATTCCCTCAGAAGTGCCGCGGAATGTGGCAAGAGTCTTGCCATCCCGGGCGGTCGCGATTACGCATATAAAACGTGCCGTACGATTTTCCCGCGGAACACCTTCGAGTTCCCGGATTAGACGATTATTGTTGGCTTCGTCATCTGTGTTGGATTCTGCGCGATGTGGTTCTTCGGCGGCATATCGCGCCGAATGAACTCCGGGGGCACCATTTAATGCGTCGACCTCCAAACCGGAATCATCGGCGAGCACGATTTCACCCGGAACATGTGTGCTGTATACTTCTGCTTTCTTTTTGGCATTCTCCTCAAAAGTGAGACCGTCTTCAACGACCGGGGGCAGGGAAGGGAATCCGGGTATCGAAGCAATCTCGATCTCCAGCGGAGTAGCTATTCCGGCAAAGTCGCGAAGCTTGCCTGAGTTCGAAGTGGCGATAAGAATACGAGTCATAGTTGGAGGTCCGTTATTGCGTAATGCCGAGCCGCAATTTATTTCGTCTCTGGAGGACGAACGCGCCAACCACTGCCACCAGGCTCAGACCTGAGACGATTCTCCCCAGTACTCGATCATTCGTCGTAGCGAAAATAATTCGCACTCGATTCTCTCCGGCGTTCACCGGGATTATCATCTGTCCCGTTTTTTCCTGCGTCGCAGTCGACGCCTGCCGTCCATTCACTTCCACCTTCCATGCTGGATAGTTGAATAGCCGCAGCACGACTTGTCCCGGGGCCAGCATCGCGATCGAAAAGGTTTTCGAGTTGGCAGTCCATTTTTGGATCTGAATTCGCGCCTCGCCGCCTGCTGCTGGCGATATGAGCGACGCGTCTTGCTTTACTTCTGACGAGTCAGCATGAATAGGCACATACTCGTCTGTTCCCTCATATCCTTGGCCGGTAACTTGGTTGTCGAGCATCTCGGCGATGTCCGCCGCCGTGTCCCACCAAGGGGGCTGGAAGTGGTGAGAGACGAATATCAAGAGGCAGAGCATTGCAGCGAGTAGCAAAACTCTCGGGAGCCAGCGTCGCCATGCGATTGTCACCAATAAAGCGAATCCGACATTGACACACAGCAACCATCGCCAGGGAAGCTGCACGAATCGGAGTTCGGGAAAATGATTCCACGCAAACAATGTGAACTGAAATGTAAGCAGGGACGAAAATGTGCTCCATGCAATGAGCATCCATCCGGCTCGCGCAAATATGGCTCCCGACATGCGAAACTTCCGTTGGGCAAAAAATGCGGCTACGGCCACTACAATCATTTCACCCGCCGCGACCGCGGAGACAACCCAGTTGAATCGGTTGTGGTCGGGATCAGCGGTTATTGTGAATAGGAAATTGTCCAGCGGGCGCACTCCGGGCGAGAGTACCTGGGCGATGTTGATCCACTTCTGCTCATGCATTACTGGTATTAAATAGAACGACGCCAATCCGAAGCCGAGGAGGATCGCTAAAACGCCCTCGACCAGGACACGTGGTTGACGCTTAAAAACGGCGGCTAGCGCCAGCAGTAACCCTAACGAGTAAGTCACCATCACCGCGGACGGAATGTTGGTCAACCAAGCTGCCGCTACTATTAATGCGAGAGGAATTATCTTTTCGCCGCGCTTTTCCTCTTCTGTTGAGCGAAGTACAACCAGAAGTAAAAGTGGAAGCAGAGCTCCAGCCAGCAATTCCGCCAGCGCGCTTCGCCAATACACGACAATGACGTAGTAAGGATTTGCGATGTATAAGATTGCGGCAAAAATTGCATCGCGGTTTGTGAGCCATTGCCTCGCCAAAAAAAACATCGAGCAGCCTGATAACGAAAGAGCCAACCAGATGTAAGCTCCGGGAACGGCTTTCCACGGCAGAATCGCTCCAAGCGCTGCACCCAATGTCCAAGAAAGTGGCGGATAGAAGATGAATCGTGCTTCGCCGTATCCAAAATGTGCGAGCCCAGCCCAGCCCGGGAATAAAATGCCTTGTTTCCATTGAGAAAGCACCTCCATCCACGAATTCAGATGGAATTCGAAGTCATGACCGGACGGATTGCCCCAGAAGAAAAATGGCACGATCATGGCAAAGGCAGTTGCCATGATGATCAGCAGAGGGTACAGGAAAGGAAATCTCTCGACGTTCTGCGTGTGCTTAGAGAGATCATTCGATTCCTCTCGACTTGTATGGGCCGTCAGAGTTTCTCTTCTCCTGCCTCTAAATTCAGACCTATTTTGAAGCGAAAAATTACTTAAGCCGAAACGAAGGTATAGCATACCTGCGAAAATGCTAGGGTTTCGTGATTTATACTCAGCAATGAAATAGAAGTCATAGATCCAATAAGGACAATGAGAACTAGATCCAATAGAACATGAGAAGCAGATCCATGAACGCGCGATCTAGGCTGTGGCTGATCTGTACTCTTCTGTTTGCTGTGGGGGGCGCTTTTTCGGTTTCCGCCGGGCAGATGTCGCCAAGTCCATCCGGTACGGATCAGAGCACATTTCCGCCGCTTGAACAGTGGAAAGACGCGGTCGTAAGCGGCAATACGATCGTCCTGAAAGCTCTATACAGTACCAGTCCGCCCGCCCAGGTAAAGACTGCCACTGGCGACGCGGGTGCCGATGCCGATGTTGCATTCTGGTCAGGACTTAGGGTTCGACGCTTGAAGATCGATGTCGTTCAATCGAATGCGCCACAGACGGGATTACAGCAGGTCATATTCCAGGCAGAGATTCATACTACTGTTCCTGGATCGCGCACGTTATATGTCTCAGCGGCGCAACTATGGCAACAGCAAAGCGGACAATGGCGGTTAGTTGTGATGCAGCGCACTGATCTCACAAAATTGCAGCAGCCAATATCCACCAACAAAGATATTTACGGTTCGAGCATAGATGCCCACACTGAGATCAAACAAGCTATTAGCGACGCTTCTAAAGCGCATAGACGCGTTTTAGTAGTTTTTGGGGCGAACTGGTGTTACGACTGCCATGTACTGGACTTGGCGTTTCAGCGTCCAGACATTTCAGCTGTGCTGAAACGCAATTACGAAGTCGTACACGTAGATGTCGGTCAGGGAGATAAAAATCAGGATCTCATGAATGAGTACGACGTTCCCATGCAGCTTGGAATTCCAGCTGCGGCGGTATTGGACAGCAATGGAAAATTGCTTGTCAGTCAGAAGAATCGCGAGTTCGAGAAGGCACGATCGCTTGGTCCAGAGGATTTGCTGCAGTTCTTAAACAAATGGAAGCCACAAGCACGATAACGCTTCATAATTTTTGCACAAGCGATCTTCCGCAACTAACGAAAATTAATCCTGCTGTAATGTCCATTTCATGTGTCCTGTATATGCTTTTCTTACACGAGGTAGAACAAGCCAAGCGCATTAAAGGGTTCGGGCGAGAGACGGCGCTCGGGCCCTTTGATTTAGTGTGGATGGAGTAAAGCCGGTCGCTTTCAGGCAAGGTTTACTTCGGAACTACGTTGACGTCGCAATTCTCTTAGAAATTCTTCCTGGCCCAGCGACGCATGGTTTCGCAAGAGTTCTAGCAAAGGATCTTCCATATCCTCGGCCTCGCTGCTATCCGCATATTCGTCGTACGTGGTCAACGCACGTGGCGCTACGGAGAGTTCTGGTGTCGTTCCAGGAAGGCTGCTCAGCAGAGCGATGAAGTTTCCTACGTGCTCTCTCTGTTCTACGGTGCGCGATGCAAATTCGATTCCCATTCCAAAGCCGGGATGCATGACTCGCACCATACCCTCCGCTTGGACCTCGACCTCACTTGCCTTTAAACTCAAAATAATTCCTGAGCGTTCCGGAAAAGGGGATTCTGTTTCGACGTAACAGCCGCCCAAACTGAGATCGCTTAACTTGCAATGGGAGACCGGATCTGGATCGTCAGGCAGAAGCTCGTCCGCATGTGCCAGCACCCAAGCTTTCAAAGTAGAGCGGACATAATCTGGAACATCAAGAAAGCGGACACCGGATTGTCCGTTGGAATTTGCCCAAGCCACTTCGCCGCGGACCTTGATGTGAGTGGATCCATCGGGCAGGCTGAAATGGGCGCTGATTTCCGCGCCTGAATGCGTAGGCTGCGGAGCCAAAAGATCCATTCCATCTTCGCTTAAGTCCAGCAAAATGCCTTCCATCTCAGGCCCGTTCTGAACTCGAATCTGAACCGGAATCTGTATCGGTACGCGATAGGATCGACGGCGCTCCCGCTTAATCAGTGCGGTCGCCGCGCGAAATGTAGACTGTGCTTGCTCGGTAGAAAATGGCTTGTAGAGGATGAAATTCGCGCCAGCTCCGAACACATTGCGCACTTTGGTTTTATCGCCCAGCAAGGCCACTGTAATCGCAGAATATCCAGAGGCCGCTTCGTCTGTGTTTTGTAATACTAGGGCTGCGCTATGCGGGTCATCGAAGTCGATAATCACTGCGTCATACTTCTGTTCTGTAAGTCGACCGAGCGCCTCAGAATAACCGCAACGTTGCGAGGTCATACCGAATCCTGCCAGCACGGGATTTAGCGTGGCGGCTGCTTTTTCGTCTTTTGAAACAAGAAGTGAGTGAAACGGCATAAATTCCCTGGCAAAATGCCTGCTGGATACTGAGTACTGGTTTAAGGCCAACGCGGAGCTACGCCGCGAACTGGTTTCGGGGCTGAAGACTGACTGGGCGCTGCACCGGCTTTGGCGGCCATCGTGTTCGGTTCATCGACCTCAGCTAGAATCGCGCTGTCATCTTCTTCACTCTCGGCCAACAGAGGGGCTACTTCCCGCAGTTTTTCCGCTGCTTGCTGCAGCATCTCAATCTGTTTTCCAAGTTGTGCGAACTTGGCCTGTTTTCGCCGTAATACCTCGTGTATATCTTTCATACCACCCCCTGTGGCGAATTTATGAGGGACCGAAGTAACCGTCAACGGTAATCGCGAACTTGCAGATTACCGGAGTAACGCGAGAGTACCGCTGTTGAACGTCCCTAAGTGTCTGAATGTCACTCTGACTTGGCGCGGTGGGAGCGGTGGCAAAAATAAAGCCCCATCATGAGGATGAGGCTTCGCATAGAGCGACAATTTGCGCAGAATTGCCTTAAGCAGGCAGAGTGTTTGATTTGTTCTTGCGTCGAACCATCTCTGCAACGCCGAGTAAACCGGTTCCCAGCAATCCTAAGGTGCCTTGTTCTGGGACCGCGCTCGCAAAAGAGGTAGCACCGCTCGTCATGCGGCCAGCAACTCTCATTTGCATGGTCATGCCGCTAATCGTGAACCCATTGTAGGTTCCACTAACGTTACCGGTTAGCATCCATTCACTTGGCGTTGTGGGAGTACGCGCGACGCTGGTTACGGTCACTGGACCGCTAAACGTCCCGCTAAAGATGATGCCTTTGGGTACACCATCTTGTCCGAAGCCAGTGATGGTAAAGAAACCGCCGCCGGCGAAAACTGACGTGGTGGTTTTCGTCGTCGAGTTGTAGGTGGAAGAGATCTCGGTTCCGGTGCCGAAGCTAAGACCTCCCAGCGTTTTTATCGGCCCAGTGCTGGTAGGAACGATTGTTCCCCCACCATTTAAGCCAGTGATTGACGTGAGTTTCGATTTGGTAAGAGTGACCCCTGCGTTTGATTGCCGTAGTGAGCCCCCAAGGTTTTGAAAAGTCAGGCTGCTGTCTGCGAGAGCGAAAGCGGACAAGACAGGTAGCAGCAAGGCTAAGAGAAACATTCGTCTCATGCAGGTCTCCTAGGAACCCGAACTCTGACTTTTCAACTTGTTATTCAACTGGAGTTCGGAATCCGGAACTTTGAGGAGAGAACAGGAGAGCAGGTTGTAAGGGCTAAGGTTAAATGATTGTTTTAATAAACATCGGGAAGCTGAGCTGCCTTGCCCTGATTCCGGGCTGTTCTATCTGCCTGAATCTACACGTACTAGAAAACAGGGTTTGTACCCACTTCGTGCCATTCGGTAGCACGAAGGTGGAATTTACCCCGGTGCATAAGGAGGGTATCTTCACAAGTGAGCAGTTCTGGGGAGGGCTGTTCGGGCGTCCTGTGACTCGAAAGAGTCCGGGACGCTTTTTTTGGTCTTCCAACGTCTTGACAGACCTTCAACTGAAAGTCGGGTTAAGATGGTGGACCCGGAGAGACTTGAACTCCCAACCCTTGCGTTCGAAGCGCAATGCTCTATCCAGTTGAGCTACGGGTCCTTATTTCAGAAAAACTTTGAATTCAGTGAGTAAGATGGTGCGCCCGGAGAGATTCGAACTCCCGACCTAACGGTTCGTAGCCGTTCGCTCTATCCAGCTGAGCTACGGGCGCTTAATTGACACAATCGACAGACAGATTATAGCGGAAAGCCGAGGTTGTGAAAAACGACATTACACCAATTCCTATGTTTCTCTGATTGACTGGTGACTGAATGAAAATCAACACCTAGTAAGTAAACCTTGCCTAGCGTTAGGGAAATCTTACTTGGGACGACTTCGAGAGAGCATTATTTTTCAACTCTTTGGATTTGGCTACTTGCCTGCTATGTAAACTCATAGACGAAGTGGCGCGCAACGGGGCGCACTAGAGAATAAACTTCGGCCAGAGGTTTTCTTGGGCGCCCCTTGCATTTAAGTGGAAAGTTTTCTCAGTTGACCGAGTTTTTGTAAGCCAGAGCGGCCCTCCCCCAAGTTCGCCGCTCACTTCCCTCCCCAAATATTATTCAAGCTTTGAATTTCTTACGCTAACACCAGCTTCTCCTGTATATCGATCCCGGCACGCCGCAAGAGAGCGGCAATCACGGGTTCCTTGAATCTGGAGGCATCATATTCCAACCGCACAGTCCTCTCTTTTTCGTTAAACCAGACCTTTCGGACTCCGTAAACTTCCCGCACGTTGTCGATCGCGCGCATTTCAGCTTCGCCCGGAGCTGCGCCGTATCGATAAGCGACTTCCATTTGCGTCATGAGTGCACTTCCTCCCGCTACTAAAGATACAACAATCCTTAGGCCATTCGTGATAATCCAATGTTCCAGTCCTAACTCTTGCGACGCAACATGCTAGTTTTAGCGTAACGAAGTATCGGCAAAGGGAATCTCTTAAGAGATGGATGGAAAGATAAATCGCGCTATCACCGTAAAGGATCCCGTGTGCAACATGGACGTGGATCCCTCGACTGCCCGCTTTAGCGTGTCGTATGGCGGAGAAGATTATTACTTTTGTTGTGGTGGGTGTGCAGATAAGTTCAAAGCCCAACCGGAGAAATACCTAAATAAAACAATCTCTGGATCGGCAGGCATGGTTTCTTCTGGTTTGGTTACGCTGGGTGCTTCGTCGTCTTGCCTCGCGAGTCCAAGAATCAATTTCTTCTTTACCTACTTCTTCCACCAGCGCAATCGTGAAGGACCCCGTCTGCGGCATGGATGTGAATCCCGCAACAGCCAAGTACCGCACAGATCACCTTGGACAAGCATTCTATTTTTGTTCAGCGAGTTGCCTGGACAAATTCCGCTGTGATCCTGAGATGTACCTGAAAGCGAAATCGTCGATTTCATCCGATGCTTATGATTCTCGGCAGCAAACGAACGCTAAAGAATCGGCGCGTGCTGTGGGCAATTATGTCTGCCCAATGTGCCCGGAAGTGCGGGAGAGCAAGCCTGTGCCATGTCCAAGTTGCGGCATGGCGCTTGAACCGGAAACGCCGATAACTGCTACTCGGACCGAATACACCTGTCCCATGCATCCACAAATCGTCCGGTCCGAACCGGGATCGTGTCCAATCTGCGGGATGGCGCTTGAGCCACGAATTGTGAGCGCGACCGAGGAAGAAAATCCAGAGTTGCGGGACATGACTCGCCGATTCTGGATAAGTACCTTACTGACGATTCCTCTACTTGGTATCGCCATGGTGGACATGCTCCCAGGAATGCCAGTGCAGCGAGTATTGCCGGGCGGCTGGCTGCCGTGGATCGAATTGATTCTGGCAACTCCAGTGGTGCTCTGGGCGGGATGGCCGTTTTTTCAGCGGGGATGGACATCGATCGTCAATCGATCCACCAACATGTTTACGTTGATTGCAATGGGCACGGGTGTGGCTTACCTGTATAGCCTTGCAGCAACCATTGCGCCACAGATTTTCCCGCCATCGTTCCGAGAAATGTCAGGCATACCGCCGGTTTATTTCGAAGCAGCGGCGGCAATCACAACCTTGGTTTTGCTGGGACAAGTCCTCGAATTGCGGGCTCGCAGCAAGACCGGAGCAGCAATTCGCGCCTTATTGGACCTTTCCCCGAAAACCGCGCGTGTGGTCCGCGATGGCAGAGAAGAAGACATTCCGCTCGACCAAGTGAAAGTAGGTGACATCCTGCGGGTGCGTCCCGGTGAAAAAATTCCGGTCGATGGAGTTGTGATCGAGGGTAGCAGTTCGATCGATGAGTCGATGGTTACCGGTGAATCCATGCCTGTCGAGAAGACCTCGGGGAGCGCAGTCATCGGTGGAACCGTAAATAACACCGGGTCATTCATCATGCGCGCCGAGCGCGTGGGCAGCGAAACTCTGCTGGCGCAGATTGTCCGGATGGTGAGCCAGGCACAACGTAGCCGAGCGCCGATCCAGAGGCTCGCAGATCGAGTGGCAGCATGGTTCGTTCCAGCTGTCATCGCAGCTGCGGTACTCACATTCATCGTATGGAGCATTTTCGGCCCGCAGCCGCGCTTGGCACATGCGCTTGTGAATGCGGTTGCGGTGTTGATTATCGCTTGTCCTTGTGCTCTGGGGCTTGCGACTCCAATGGCGATTATGGTGGGAACGGGCCGCGGTGCTAAAGCAGGGGTGCTGATTCGCAATGCGGAAGCTCTGGAGATCCTGGAAAAGGTAGATACGCTTGTCGTCGATAAAACGGGAACTCTGACGGAGGGCAAGCCGAAAGTAGTCTCGGTCGTCCCTTTTGGAATGTTTGCGAACAGCGAAACAAATGAACTTATTCGGCTGGTAGCTAGTGTGGAGCAGGGAAGCGAACATCCGCTTGGAGCCGCGGTAGTTGCGGCTGCCAAAGATCGTGGGTTGTCACTGGCGGACCTACAGAACTTCCAATCTTTTACTGGACGCGGAGTGAGCGCCGTCGTCGGTGGGAAGGCAGTGCTCGTTGGAAACGAGGAGCTGTTGCGTGAGCAGGGCATACAAGCCGAAGTGCTGCTACAAAAAGCTCAGGAGCTGCGACAAAAAGGACAGACGGTATTCTTCGCGGCGATTGACGGAGAGGCTGCGGGATTAATCGGCATCGCCGATCCTATCAAGCCATCTACGCCGCAAGCTTTGCGGGATTTGAAAGCTGCAGGGCTACAGATCGTTATGCTTACAGGAGACAGCCGAGCGACAGCGGAGGCGATTGCTCATGAACTCGGAATCGAACGATTCGAAGCCGAGGTTTTGCCTCACAAGAAGGCTGAAGTAGTTCGCGATCTGCAAGAAAAGGGCCGAATCGTAGCAATGGCTGGGGATGGCATCAACGACGCTCCCGCTCTTGCTCAAGCCCATGTGGGAATTGCGATGGGAACTGGTACCGATGTTGCTATGGAAACCGGAGGCGTGACATTGGTGAAGGGCGATCTTACAGGAATCGTGCGCGCCCGAAGACTCAGCCAAGCCACCATGCGCAACATTCGTCAAAATTTATTTTTTGCCTTTGTCTACAACTTGCTAGGCGTGCCGATTGCGGCGGGAGTATTGTACCCATTCTTCGGATTATTGCTGAGCCCGATTCTTGCGGCCGCCGCCATGAGCTTCAGTTCGGTATCGGTAATTACGAATTCATTGCGGTTGAGGAGCGTCAAACTTTGAACGATGAGGAAAAGAAATATACCCGTCGACTTGGGCCGATAGAGGCACCTGCGGGATGCAGTTTTCAGGGTGTGCGGACACGCTTCGCTATCTCTGGTCCTAACCTCTGGAAGTGAGCTACATTCCAAGTGTAGATAATCTCGGCTTTCGCTTTTACTGCACAGCGAGCCAGGAGCGCGTCGTAGGTTATACCCCCTACTATTCCGGTTTCTGCCGCTGCTGCGATTACAGACCAATACTCTTCTGCTTCCAATGCGATAAAGGTCAGGCGCTTAGCAATGTCCGACAAGAAAAGCATGGCTTGATCTCCGCTGACGCGGTGTGAGGCGGGGAGTCGAGTCAGAGTAGAGTAAAGCTCAGCCAGACTGTGAGCGGCACAGGATGCCCTTTTCTTGTCGGCATTGAGCAGGGCCGTAAGACTGGGCTCGTGATGAATGTGCTCATCGAGAAATGCAGAAACCAAAACAGACGTATCGAAGAAGTATTTCACCGGAGCTTTCCCAGTATCTCCTGTTCACGCTCCTGCCGCACTCGTTTGAGTGTTTCATTGACCACATCATTCGACAAAGGCGCACCGCCATGAAGAACCCATATCCCGCGCTTTTTCCGCAGACGTGCATTGTCACGCACCGGGCGTAGAACTATACGCTCTTCCGAGCTCTCCAACTCAAGGGAGTCGCCAGGTGCCAATTGCAATTCGTCCCGCACGGGCTTGGGCAATACAATACGCCCGGCTTTGTCAACAGTAAGAGTGGTTACCATGATGGCATTATAAAATGGCATTTTCCACAAGTAAATGCCATTTTTTTGAAGCGGTCACGATACCTACCCTTTGGGAACCATCGTGAGTAGTTGACATGCCTCCCTCACTGCACAACAATAAATGCATACAAGCTCACATTCAGCGGAGGAAGCGATGGCGGAAGAGGGCGCAGGTGCGACCGTAGTTCACAGCGATTCGGAAAGCAATGCAGGGAAATGGCTCTTGCTGTTCCTGGCAGTGGTGTACGTGGGATTGTCACTCTATCTGATTTACGATCTCCGAACCCGGCTTACGAATCTCGGCAAAGACCAAGACGCCAGCAGAGCGCAAATTGCGGAGTTGAGCAAGCGCATGCAAGGTGCCGAAGCATCTGACGAGACTTTGGCGCAACAGGTCGGCCTTACCAAGAAAGAACTCGCAACAAGAGCCGCTGTATTGCAACGCGAACAGCGTGCTGCCGAACAGCGTCTCTCCGCAGAACAGAAACAGCAGATTGGGCAGGTAAGTGGGGACATCGCCACGGTGAAGACCGACGTAGGCGGCGTAAAGACAGATGTCGCTTCCACGAAGGCCGACCTGGCTGCTACGCAAGCGAGGCTGCAAAGCACAATCGGCGATCTGGGAGTTCAGAGCGGACTCATTGCGAATACCCGCGGCGATCTCGAAGTCCTGAAACACAAGGGTGATCGCAATTATTACGAGTTCACCCTAATGAAAGGTGCAAAGCCGCAGCCTGTCGGAACTATTAGCTTGCAATTGAGAAAGACAGATGAGAAGCGCGGGAAGTTCACTGTAAATGTCACTTCGGACGACAAAACGATCGAAAAGAAAGACCGCAACGTCAGTGAGCCAATTCAGTTCTACAGCGGGCGCGAGCACCTTCTCTTTGAACTCGTAGTCTGGTCTGTCGACAAGAAAAAAGCTACGGGATATCTGAGCACTCCAAAAAGCGCGCCTGTTCCGGTGACGGCAGGCGAATAGCCGGAAATGTTCCCCGGCGGTCATGTACTCCTTGAGATAGCGCTCCGGACGGCGGTAGTTTATCTCGTCGTCCTGCTTGGCATTCGGTTGAGTGGCAAGCGCGAAGTCGGGCAGATGACGCCTTTTGATCTGGCCCTGCTGCTGCTCATCAGCAACTCCGTGCAGAACGCGATGACTGGGCCGGACACTTCTTTGCTCGGAGGTGTTGTTGCCGCTGCCACTCTGCTTATCCTGAATTATTTTATTGCTGAAGTCTCGGGCGGAAATCGCCGCTTCCGGAAAATGATTCAAGGCCAGCCTTCGTTGTTGGTGCATGACGGCCAAATCCTCATGCCGCATATGACGAAGGAGCACGTCAGCATGGACGAACTGGAGCGCGCGCTACGAGAGCATGGTATTGCAAGTTACCACGATGTAGCTTTAGCAGTTTTGGAGGTTGATGGCTCTATTAGTTGCCTGAAGTATGACGAAATCAATCCCAATGCGCATACCCATCTAGCGCGCAGAAGAGTCATCCAGAAGCACGAGTAATCCGAGAACGACCTCACTTAGTGAGCACCAAAGCGATTGGCTGATCGTGGGCCTTGATCGTCACTTTCAGCGACTTACGATTTGCAAATGCATCAGGTGTTACCGGGAAATCCACGATCATGGTTCCTTTAGTTTCAGCCCCGGGTGCAATTTGTATTTCTCGGGAGATCGGTGCCAGAGCGTGTGCTTTCAGTGAAGGCAAAGCGGTCAAGTAGCGATCCACATCGACTATGGGAGCTGCATCGTCGGTAAATTGATTGCTGCCCGTATCCAGTGCAGCTTCGATGCTTTGGATCGAGAAAGTTTTTTCTCCCCGATTTTTTACCGAAATATTAATAGCTGCCATGACCATGTTTTGTCCCGTTACGTCCGCATATGAGACGTCATCGATAGAACCGGTTGCCGACAACCTGGGCCGTTGCAAGAGAGCGACCGTCAGCGCAATGGCTGCAATGACTACTAACGGAATGATGACGATTGTAGCCGGAGGCAGATTTTTCTTTGCTGTCCCATATTCCTCCCCAATGTTGAATGGGGTTGCAGGTGCTGGCGTCACAGAGAAAAATGGTTCGGTCGGTGGGACCGGAGGAGGAGTTGGTGTTTCTTCAGGCATAGGCGCCTCGTGCAGAAAGATACTAGTCCTATTTTGAGGAAAAAGCTTTACAGAATGACGGAAGGCTAACCGCGCTTAATTGCCTTCGCAAACTCGTCAACTGGCAGGGTATTCAGTACATCTTCTTTCGTTAGCCAGGCGCGTCGCGCTTGCAAGATTCCGTACTTGATTTTGTCTAAGTGAGAGGTATGGTGCGAGTCAGTGTTAATTACGATCTTCACTCCGTGCTGTTTGGCTAAACGCAGATGGCGATCGCATAAATCGAGCCGGTCTGGATAGGAATTCAACTCCATCGCAACTTTGTTCTGAGCTGCGGCTTTCAATACTGCGTCTATGTCGAATTGATAAGCGTCGCGGCGAAGCAACATGCGGCCGGTTGGGTGACCAACGATCGACGTGTTTGGATTGGAAATGGCACGGATCAATCGGTCTGTCATTTCGGAAGCACTCTGACCGAAGTGCGAGTGCACGCTGGCAATGACTAAGTCCATTTGCTGCAAGACTTCGTCCGATAGATCGAGCGTGCCATCGCCCAGGATGTCTACCTCAATGCCGGCGAAAATCCTGATTCCTTCGGTGCTGTCATTCGCTAACCGAATACGCTTGATGTGTTCGATTGCGCGAGCGTCATCAAGACCATTGGCGAAGGCCAGATTCTTGGAATGATCTGTGATCGCCAAATATTTGTAGCCATGTTCGCGAGCCGCTTCAGCCATTTCCTCAATCGAGTTCCGTCCGTCGGTTTCGACGGTGTGCATGTGTACATCGCCTTGAAGGTCTTCCTGTGTTATCAGCGCGGGCAGCACATGCTTCTCGGCCGCGTCGATCTCGCCAGTGTTCTCGCGCAATTCCGGAGGAATGTAGTCAAGTCCGAGCGCGGCATAAATTTCTTCTTCAGTCTTTCCGGCCACCATTGTTCCGTCGTCCAGACGAGCCAGACTATACTCGCTTAGCGTATAACCCATCTTCAAAGCCTTTTGCCGGATCGCTACGTTGTGACTCTTCGATCCAGTGAAATATTGCATCGCTGCGCCAAAAGATTCCGGTGAGAGGAAGCGCACATCCACCTGCATTCCGCCTCGCAAACGGAAGCTGACTTTGTTCTCCCCACGCGCGATGATCTCCATTAATCCGGGTAACTTGATGATGTGGTCAATCAGTTTCTCTCGTTCTGTGTCATCGCAGCAGGCGGGACCGGTAACCAAAATGTCGAGATCGCCGACGGTTTCGCGTCCACGTCTTAATGAACCGGCCGGGGTGACTTTTTCGACTCCGGGATAATCGCAGAGATGATCAACAATCTTTTGTGCTTGGGCTCCGGCTGCATCCAGAAGAAATCGGCCTCCGATGCGGCGATAATCTTCGATTGCCTTTAGCAGCTTCTGTTCGTGCTTCTCTCCCATTCGGGGCAGAATTCTGATTTTTCCTTCGCGCGCCAGTTTTTCAACGCCTTCGAGGTCGCAGACTTGGTAAGCGCTCCATATAAGGGCGATAGTCTTGGGGCCGAGCCCTTGAATTTTTAGGAGATCGAGCATGGAAGGACGATATTTAGTGAGCATCTCCGTGTGCAACGAGAGCCGTCCCTCTTTGAATAGCTGCTGCAGGTTTGCAAGCATCCCTTTGCCAATGCCTGGAATTGCGAGTACCTGCTTGGGCTCGCTGATGAGATCCGAAATCTGTTGTGGAGAGGCTTCTACCGCTTCAGCGGCGTTGCGATAAGAACGGATGCGAAAGGAATCCTGCCCATCAATTTCGAGCAGGTCAGCGGTTTCGTAAAAGATGCCAGCGATGGCTTTATTGTCCACTCTTGAAGATTAAACAAGATTGGACAGGAGAGAAAGTCTGAATTGCCTTAGTCCGGACACACTAAACACGTGAGATCACGAAAGGTACTTACGTGACGATTGTCTGCCACTAATTGCGCCAGATCTGACCTTAAGCTGCTTTCATCACGTTCGCAGCTTGCGGTCCTTTCTGGCCTTGCACAATTTCGAACTCAACCGTATCTCCCTCTTGGAGACTCTTATAGCCTTCTGAGGAAATAGCACTGTAATGGACGAAGACGTCGGGGCCATCTTCTCGACCAATGAAGCCGTACCCTTTGGCGTTGTTGAACCACTTCACCGTTCCTTGCATACTTTCCACAAGCCCCCCGGCACGTTCTCTTGCTGCAAGGGCGTGCCACAAAAGTATTTTAATTTTGCGACTGCGCGGAAAGGCTGTCAAGGAATAATGCTCAAAAGCGGCATCCAGAGCGGGTTTTATTTGTCATGTTCGTGACTGAGCCATAAAACCCCAGCAATGGTTTTGGCATCACGAATAGTGTTTCGCGTAACCATACTTACGGCCGCCGTAAGAGGAACAAAGCGGATCGCGATAACCTCATCATCTTCCGGTTGGGCAACGCCGGAGGTTAATCCCCGAGCCATGTAAATCGACATCGTTTCAGCAACAAACCCCGGGCTGGCATAGAACTTCAAAATTCGCTTCCAGCGCGTGGCCGCATAGCCGGTTTCCTCAAGCAACTCACGCTTGGCCGCGTGGAGCTCATTTTCTCCTTTATCAATTCTGCCAGCGGGCAATTCCCAAAGGTACTGCTGAGCTGCGTGGCGATATTGGCGTTCCAAAAGGATACGAGGTTCAGGTCCATCTTCTTCGACCGCTAGAATTACGACCGAGCCGGTGTGATGGACAATATCGCGCCGGACTCTTATTCCTGAAGGCTCTAGAACGTCATCGGTACTGACCCAAAAGGCCGAACCGCGATACACAGTCCGCGAGGAGAGCAGGCGAGCTTTGGATTTAGGCGACTTTTTCGCAGAAGTGCTTTTTGAGCGGGCCGTGTTTGAGCGAGATTTGGACTGCGATCGGGCGTTGGGCATAGGTTCAATATACGTGAACGCCAAATTATCTTGCCATTCGATTGCCCTGCTATGCTGCGGCTATGCCAGTGAAGCAGAAAATTGCAATTGTTGGAGCGGGGAGGCTAGGGACAGCTCTGGTTCGCGAACTTGCGCGTGCTAATTACAAAATAAGCGAGGTAGTTTCGCGAGAGAAATCAGCTTCGAAAATTCGAGCTCGCCAGTTAGCTACTGAGGTGGGCGCGAGAGCAGCTACTTTGAAGACGGCTAAGTTCGATGCAGACGTTATTTGGGTCTGTGTGCCAGACAGCGAGATTGCCCGAGTGGCTCGTGAAATGGCTGCAGTTACCCCTTCTACCATCAGAAGACGATCTCCGAAGAAACCATTGCAAGGCAAAGTTGTGTTTCATTCGAGCGGAGCCATGACCAGCGACGACCTCGATGTCCTTCGTCAACAAGGGGCGGCGGTTGCGTCTGTTCACCCATTGATGACCTTTGTACGTGGTTCCGTTCCTACTCTCGAAAAAGTTCCATTCGGAATTGAAGGCGACGCGCGAGCCGTCCGCGACGCCAGGAGAATTGTGCGACAACTCGGAGCCGAGGCTTTCACGGTGCGCAAAGAAAGTAAGGCGGCCTATCACGCGTGGGGAACATTCTTGTCCCCATTGCTTTTAGCATTTCTGGTCACGGCGGAGAATGTAGCCGGACAAGCCGGAGTCTCAGGACCCGATGCACGAAAGAAGATGCTGCCAATTGTGAAGCAAACATTGGCGAACTATGCCGTGCTCGGTCCAGCGGCAGCTTTCAGCGGACCGATCGTGCGCGGCGACATAGGAACGGTGAAGAAGCATTTGCGAGTCTTGAGTAAAAATTCGGGAGCGAGCGATGTCTATATCGCGTTAGCGAATTCGGCGACTCTTCACCTGCCGGTGCGAAACCGGCAAGAGCTCAAGAGGCTTCTAAGTGAATGAAGGTCCTAGACCAGTAACTCTGCACATGACGCAATACATAAGTCAGGCTCATGGCAGTTCAGTTCATGTGACTGGAAGGTTCCTGTGGATACGGCGACAATATGGGCATTCGCCTGGCGCGCCGCCCGCACGTCTTCGGGTGTGTCGCCTATAAAACAAACGCTCGCATTTTCGCCTAGTCTTCTTCGTGCTTCCTCTACGGCCTGGCGGAATATTCCTGCACGCATTTCGGTTTGATCACTGAAATATCCAAAGCTGAAAAAATTGCGGAGACCCGCTGCTTGCACTTTGTGCCAGCCTACCGACTCCAGGTTCCCGGAAGCAACACCGAGAAGCTTTCCTGCACTCCGCAATTTCTCGAGGACTTCAGGAATAGCGGGACAGACTTCGGGGCGAATCCATTGTTTGTGCGCTTCCACTTCTCGACAGACGACACTCAGCGCATGTGGCAACTTGATATCGAAAGTCAGCCCAGAAATTCCCACGCGTTCCATTGCCGCACGCAATATCCCAAGGTCGGTTTTCCCGTGATAAGCGATGCCTTCGATGGTGGTATCTACTCCATAAGCTTCGAGCATGGCTTGATGGAGAGCGTTCCAATGAACTAAGTCGCGGGTGACCAGGAGCGTGCCGTCAATGTCGAATAGATAAGCATCCGCGTCCATCCAGCGAAAGCTCTTTTTGTTGAGAAGATCGGACTGAATCTGAGTGTCGCTCATTTTTTGTTCCGCAAACAGCAATAATTAAGTAAGCATTATTCGCTTAATGCTTCGGGCATGGCCCGTGGCTTCATCGCAATCCACAACTACTCCGCACAGTCGAACATCGCCAGTAGCTGCTTCGAAGCGTGCGGGCATATTGTTCAAAAATCTTGAGATCACCAGTTCCTTTTTTACGCCGATGACGCTATCGTATGGACCAGTCATGCCGACGTCAGTGATGAATGCCGTCCCGCCGGGTAGGACACGCTCGTCTGCCGTCGGAATATGCGTGTGTGTGCCGACAACGACCGTCACGCGACCATCAAGATACCAGCCCATGGAGACTTTTTCGGAGGTCGCTTCTGCATGGATATCGACGAAAGATGATTTTAGCCTTGATGTTCTTAAGAAGGTTATCGGTCACGCGAAATGGATCGTCGTTAGAGGCCATGAAAACGCGTCCTTGCAGATTGATCACCGCATAAGGCACATTCTTCTTCTCTCCCTCATAGACGCCCCATCCGGGTAAGTCTGGCGCATAGTTTGCCGGACGCAACACCCTGCGAGCCGGACTGTGCGGGTTTCCGTCGGCCGCTTCGAAGTAGTCAATTATTTCGCGTTTATCCCAGATGTGATTGCCGGTCGTGATTACGTCGATGCCAAGTTCAAACAGATCTTCAGCCAGTTGAGGAGTGATGCCGAAACCAGCCGCTGAATTTTCTCCATTGGCAATGATGAGGTCAACATTGTGATCTTTGACGAGACCGGGAAGGCGTTCTTTGACGATAGTGCGTCCGGGGCGACCGAAAATATCACCGATGAACAGAATTCGCATGCAGATTCGATGGTAACACGCGAAAATTCTGCGTTAATCAGGTGCTGACTTCGGTGTGAAGGCAGTGATGAATGTCTAACGATTAGTCAGACTAATTCCGCCGTTTTCAAGAAGTCATAATTTCCTGATGGATTCAGCGTTAGATTCGCGACCCGCTTCGAGTGCACGAGTACGTTATCGAAATACCACAAATTAATGGACGGAAGGTCTTGCGCGAGGATTTGTTGAATTTCGCCATAGAGTTGCCGGCGAATATTCTGGTCGAGTTCACGCCGCGCTTGGTCAATCAGAATGTCGATTCGAGGGTTGGAGTAAAAGCTGCGATTCGCGCCTTTAGGTGTGAATCGCGCTGAGTGGAATACGTACTCGAAAATGTCCGGATCTTCGTTTCCGCCAATCCAACGCAAAGAATAGAGTTCGAACGCACCGTGTGTAACATCGAAGAAAAATGTGGCGTACTCGAAGCTGCGAATGTCGAGTGCGATTCCAACATCGCGCAATTGCTGTTGCAGAACGGCAGCCATTAGCCGGGAGCTCTCTTCCGTCGAGGTCTTCATCACTAAGTGAAAGCGAACCCCATTTACAGGTGCGTATCCCGCGGCATCCAGCAATTGCCGTGCGTGCTCCGGGTTGTAATCATAGGTGGGAAGATTCGGATCGTAAGCCCAACTCTGCGGAGGAAGAATGCTGATGGCAGGTTGCGCGAAGTCGCGCCACAAATAGTGAATAAGCGGGCGCCGGTCGATTGCGTATGCGAGCGCTTGCCGTACGTGGACGTCCTTCAGAATGGCATCCCGCATGTTGAAAGCCAGATATGCAAGGACCGTGCCGGGCTCACGCATGATCTCCAAGCTCTTCTCATGCCGGAGAGCAACTTCCATATCAGCAGTCAATGCATTGATTGCTATATCTGCGCTGCCTTTGCGCAATTCGAGAGCGCGCGTGGTCGTGTCAGGCACGACAATAAACCTCACCCGATTCAGACGAGCCTTACTGCCCCAGTAATTATCGTTCTGTTCTATGACAACATCTTTGTCTTGCTCAGCGCTGACAAAACGAAACGGCCCAGAGCCGATTGGATGTCTGGCCTCCTCATCTCCGCTACCGAACGGCACAATGCCAATCGCACCTTCGGAGAGATTCCAAAGCAGCGTGGCCGAAGGTTCTTTCAAATGGAATACGACGGTGGAGTCGTCCGGAGCGTCGATTCGCTCCACAAAGCGATATGTCGAAGACTTCGTGCTGCGAATTGTTCCCTGAAGTATGGAATCGAATGTCCACTTCACATCGCGCGATGTGAGTGGACGGCCATCGTGAAATTTCACTCCCTGATGCAGGTGAAAGACATACGTCAGCGGATCGGGGATGTCCCATCGCTCCGCCAAGCCAGGTTGCACATTCAGCTTTGCATCGCGTGTCAGAAGAGCATCGAAGAGAAGTTCGTCGATCCGCTCCGATTGGGCATCGAGTCCGACACGAGGGTCAAGATTGGTGGGACTGCTCTCGATGATCATCACGAGAGTTTCGGGATCAGCTTTCGCAGTGCAACTCAACAAGCTAAGTGCAAAGGCAAACACAGTGAACAAACGCAACACCAAAGCTCGCGTGAGTACAATTTTCAGCGGCTGGGAACTAGCGCCGTGGCCCAAACGATCCTCAGACATACGAGATTTTTCCCAGAATCGCCCGCCTCTTTGCTCCGGTTGCTGATGGAATATTTGATGCCTGACGGTTCCAAGTGCGGAAAGCGAGAAGCGCGAATGCCACCGCCTCTTTCGCGTCCGAAGGGATTTCGAACTCATCCGAGGAACGGATAGCGATACCGAGAGGCCGCAACTCATTGGCGAACATCGCAAGCAGAATCGCATTCTTCGTGCCACCGCCAGATACGACAATTTCCGTATATAGGCTGCTTGGTTTCACAACGAATCTTCGGATCGCATCGGCGATTGACTTCGCTGTAAGCGAAGTCGCAGTGGCGATTATGTCGCGCTTATCAGCCCGTCGGCATTGCTTCAGAAAGTGCTGGACGAATTCGCGTCCAAACTCTTCACGTCCAGCTGTTTTTGGCGGTCGCTGTTTAAAAAATGGTTCGCGCAGAATGCTCGCCACCACAGGCTCAATCACAGAACCAGAGCCTGCAATGCGGCCATCCTTGTCATAGGCCTTGCCGAAAAGATGTTCGGTTACCGCATCGATCACCATGTTTCCAGGTCCAGTGTCGAAAGCAATCACTTCCTGTGCAGACGCTCCAGCGGGAATGGCGGTCAGGTTGGCGATGCCCCCGATATTCTGGGCAATTCTTCCGATGCGCTCATCACGATAGAGCAGAAAGTCCAGGAATGGAACCAAAGGCGCGCCTTTGCCTCCAGCAGCCATATCCGCGGGACGGAAATCGGTCACGGCAGGAACACCCACTCTGGCGGCGAGCACGGCACCGTCCCCGATCTGCCACGTGGTTGCGAGCTTGCGTCCCAGAAAACTAGCTGAGTCTCCTTGATGGTAGAGCGTTTGCCCGTGACAGCCGATTAGTTCTGACTTTACACGGAATTTGCGCTGAGTTGAAAGGACGGCGTCCGCATAAAGTTCGGACAGAAGAACATTCAATCTGGCAAGATCAGCAACACTCGCTTGCATTGCATTCATCGCGGCGAGGATCGCGCGACGAACCGCTTTCGGATACGAGTACTCAGCATGACCGAGCAGTTCAATATTTGGCTGGTCATCCTTTTCACCGCGTGGGGAAGTAATTCGGACCAGCGCCACATTGATGCCGTCGGCGGAAGTCCCGCTCATAACTCCGGCGACGATCACGAGTTCTCCTGCCCACTGAAGTCCTGATTTTTGATATTCGCGAGTCGCACCTGCTCACTGAACTCCCATAATTGCCGAGACAGCTTTTCCATTTTTGCGGAACTAGGCGCTGAGGTTCTGCGTTTCAATTCCGCAGATTTCTTTTTGAACGTTAATACTCGTTTCGCTGAATCAGCCACTCGCTTCGCGAATTTCGAATCGCGTTCCGCTTCTTTGATGAGAGCTTCGTAAGAACGCAAAATGCCTTCTTCAACATGACAGATTAGGCACAAGTCGCCGCCCGCTTTAACGAATCGCCACCGCTGCCTCTTCGATGGGTGCGGCCTTGAGAACGCCGCCCATTTCCAAGTCATCCGAGACAACGAGACCTTTGTATGCAATCTTCTTTTTCAGAACGTCTGTAATCCACTTCTTCGAAAGCGAAGCAGGCACTCCAGTTGGAGTAACGGCCGGATAACTTGCATGTCCAATCAACACCATCGGCAACTCGCGTTTCATTGCACGATACGGATAAATGTCTTCTTCCCAAAGCCCTTCTCCAAGACTTGGTCCACATCTGGGTAGTTCATGATGAGTATCTAGATTGGCCTTCACCGAGTCCGGGAAAGTGTTTGGCGACGCCTATGACGCCAGCGGATCGCAATCCGTCGAGGAATTCGCGAGCGTAGATAACAGCCTGCCTGGGATCGGCTGAAACTGCTCGCGAAGACATAACCTTTCGCGACACTTCAAACGCAAGATCGACGACCGGCGCGAGGTCAATGTTAAATCCTAAAGCGCGGCAGGAATCGCCAATGATCTTGCCGTGTTTACGAAACAGTTTACGGTTGCCTGTTGCAAAAACGTCCGCAGCAGACGGAGCGGGACCGGTGACGTTGCGGAGACGATCAACTCTGCCACCCTCCATATCTACGCAAGTAAATAGCGGAGTGGCCACGCTGGCCTGACAGTCTTGCAAAAGCTTATACGTTTGCTCTCCGCCTGTAATATTGCGGGCGAAGAGTATTACTCCGGCTGGCTGTACTCGATTCAGGAGGGAACTGAGCGGAGGGGAAATTTCAATACCGTCGAATCCGATGACGAGAAGCTGGCCGACCTGCTGGTGCAAAGTGGATAAACTTGTCTTCAATATGTAGCGTCCAATGGTCAGATATCCATATTAAACGGAGCCTCAGTCTACCTGCCTCTTCAATTCTGCCAGCAAGTTCAACGCTTCGAGCGGCGTTAAGCGATTTAAATCTACTTCCCGAAGTTTTTCCAGCACGGGTTGCGAGAGCGGCGTGAAGATGGTTAGCTGCGCCGCGGCAGGCTGTCGTGATTCCTCGCTCGCGAGCTGATTCGTCAATTGCCGTTCGGCGTTTTCGTGCTCCGCTAAAACCTCACGCGCACGTTCGATTACTTCATTTGGTAAACCCGCAAGCTTCGCCACTTCGATTCCATAACTTCTATCTGCCGCTCCCGGTTCGACTCGGCGCAGAAATACAATACCTCCGCCGGTTTCTTTTACAGATACGTGGTAATTTTTCACTCCGGAAAGCTGCTCAGCCAACTCGGTCAGTTCAAAATAATGTGTAGCGAAAAGCGTCTTGGCCCGAGTGCGAGCGTGAATGTATTCGATCGCTGCCCACGCGATTGCCAGACCATCGTACGTCGACGTGCCTCGTCCTACTTCGTCCAACAGGATTAGAGACTTCGGCGTAGCCGTATGCAAGATCGCGGCAGTCTCGGTCATCTCGACCATGAAAGTTGAACGTCCCGCGAGCCAAGTTGTCGCTGGCTCCGATGCGAGTAAATACCCGATCCACGATGCCCAGTCGAGCCGAGCCGCGCAGGCACAAATGACCCCATCTGCGCCAGAATCGCAATCAATGCCACCTGTCGCAAATAGGTCGATTTTCCTCCCATATTCGGGCCGGTGAGAACCAGAACGCTGTGGGTCGTGGAATTCAGATACAAGATCATTCGGCACAAAGCGGTCATTGCCTCCGGCGAGTTCTTGCTGCTCGATCACCGGATGCCGTCCTTCGATAATTTCTATGTCCCCCGCGGTCTCAAATTTGGGGCGACAGTAGTTCCGCAACGCGGCAACGTGCGCGAGGGACGCAAGCAAGTCGACTTCAGCCAAAGCCAGGGCGGTTTGGCGGATACGCCTAGCCTCTCCCGCAATTGTTGAGCGTAGTTCCGCGAAGAGTCTGCGCTCGATCTCTACGATCTTTTCTTGCGCGTCCAGAATCTTCGATTCGTACTCTTTTAACTCCGGTGTCGTGAAGCGCTCGGCATTCACCAGAGTTTGCTTGCGCTCGTAATCTGCTGGGACAAGATGCAGATTAGCTTTCGAAACCTCAAGGTAATATCCGAAAACCGAGTTGAATTTAATTTTCAGAGATCCGATTCCGGTGCGCTGCTTCTCTCGTTGCTCAATTTGCGCGAGGAATTGTTTGCTGTTTCGGCTCAGATCTCGCAATTCGTCCAGTTCTTGATTTACACCGCTTGCGATCACGCCTCCATCATTGAGCGAAATCGGCGGCTCGGGCACGATTGTCTGATCAATGTGTTTTCGCAAATCGGTCAGTTCGTCGACCAGTCCGCGCAATGATCTTAATTTGTCTGCAGTAAACTTCTCGATTGCCGAACGAACTGCTGGAATTTTCGCCAGCGAAGCTGCCAAGGCCAGTACATCTCGCGGATTCGCAGTCTCGAGTGTTACACGGCTGAGCAGCCGTTCCAGATCGAGAATGCCATCCAGCGCTCGTCTCAATTCCTCTCGCGCGACTGTGTTTCTCACTTGCAATTCCACGGCGTCGAGCCGGGCATTGATTTCGGTGGCTTCGATCGAAGGGCGCAGCATCCACGAGCGAAGCAACCGCTTGCCCATCGGAGTGACCGTACAATCGATTGCTCGGAACAAAGTCACGCCGGCATCGTTCCCAGCGAATAGTGGTTCGATCAATTCAAGATTGCGTACTGTGACGGCATCGAGGACGAGGCAATTCTGCCGCTCGTAGAAGCCGATGCGGTCAACGTGATCCAGAGTGCCCCGTTGCGTGGAGCGCACGTAATAAAGGATTGCTCCGGCAGCAGAAGCGGCCGCCGGCTTTCCCGCAAGCCCAAAGCCCTCCAGCGACAAGACTCCAAAATGATTTTCGAGCAAAGGAATCGCGTGATCGGGAGCGAAAACCCAGTCATCCAGTGGAGTCTCGGCACATGAAGTCCCGCTAGACGATGACCGCGGCGAGTTTCGGGTGCCCTGCTGCTGTTTGTCGAAAAGGGGGGCCAGCGAGCCATAAAGTAATTCTTTGGGCCGCAACTGCTGCAACTCTTCTTGAATCCGACGTCCCGCATCTTCGCCTTGAAATTCCGTAGCGCGGAATTCGCCCGTGGAAAGATCCAGAGCGGCGAATCCAACTCGGTCTCCGATGCTCGCGACCGCTGCGAGAAAATTGTTTTCTTCCGAACTGAGAGAAGAGTCTGCCGCCGTTCCCGGGAGTCACCACACGCGTCACTTCGCGTCTTACAAGCTTCTTCGCCGCTTGAGGGGCTTCCATCTGCTCACAAATTGCGACTTTAAAGCCCTTCCGAATCAGCTTGGAAATGTAGCCCTCCGCCGCATGGTACGGCACGCCGCACATCGGGACGGCGATGCCTTTTTCCTTGTTCCGTGAAGTTAAGGTGATTTGCAGTTCGCGCGCCGCAAGTACCGCGTCGTCAAAAAAAAGCTCATAGAAATCACCTAAGCGGAAGAACAGAAGCGCGCTGGGATGTTCTTTTTTGATGGCGGCGTATTGCCGCATCAGCGGCGTGGAAGGTTCGGACATTGCGGGGATTCGTGGGCGGATTATAACAAACCGAGGCGCCGATATCAGTGGTGGAAATCACACTTTCGACTGTAGCTCCTGAATGGTGCACAGCGGATATAATCACTTGCTCTTACGGAGGGCGCTTGAAATATCTAGTCCTGCTTTTTTTGTTGTCGACTGCTTTTGCACAGCTCACACCAGCGAATCCGAAGCAGGATGTTCTCTGGCAAAAGCTCGGTTCGAGTATTTCGGAGGTTGATCAGAATCTCGATGGAGTGCTGGGCGTTGCCATTCTCGATCTAACAAGCGGCAAGAAGTTTCTCTTGCGAGAGGATGAGGTATTTCCGCAGGCCAGTTCTATCAAGATTGCGCTTTTGGCCGAACTCTATCATCAAGTTCAGACTGGCAAGTTGAAGCTGACAGATCTTTACACCGTGCGAAGGTCTGACTTGGTTCCGGACAGCGACATTATGGGCGGGCTCACGCCCGATGTTACTCGGCTCACCCTGCGCGATCTGGCTACGATGGTCGTCGCAGTCAGCGACAACAGTGCTACGAATGTTCTGATCGACCGAGTAGGGATGGAAAATGTAAACGCGCTTATGGACTCGCTGGGACTCAAGCACACTCGTTTGCGCCGCAAGATGATGGACTTGAAAGCAGCACAAGAGGGACGAGAAAACATTTCGACTCCGCGAGAGATGATGACCTTGCTTGAGGGTCTTTCGAATGGCAAGCTTCTGAATGGTGATTTGACAAAAGATTTCTTTCAGCTTCTGAGTACGCATAAAGAGAGCTTTATTCCCCGCGAGCTTCCCGAGGGAGTAAGGATCGCCAACAAACCAGGCGAACTCGAAGGTGTGCGGAACGATTTGGGTATTATATTTGTCGAGAATCGCCCTTACGCGATCTGCGTGATGACGACTTATTTAAGGAACGAGCGGGATGGCGAAGCAGCAATCAGCAAGATTTCCGGGGTTGCCTATCGCATGTTCGATCGATTGGCGCGTGCCTCAGAATACGGACGAGTCATCTCGCCCGGGAACAGCGGGAAACCTTAATGGGAATCCTACGAAAAAGGCAGAGGGATAACCCATGCTAGACTTCGAATAAGCAACTGCCGATGCGGATTCTTACCCGCTACATTCTCCGCGAAGTTACCTCTCACGCTCTAATCGGCGCGGCAATATTTACTTTCGTCCTTTTTACGAAAGAGCTCGGGCAAATCCTTGAACTGGTAGTCCGCAACAGTGCGCCTTTGCCCAGCGTTGCTGAGGTGTTTTTCCTTACGCTTCCTTCGGCGCTCACTTACACGATCCCGATGGGTGTGCTGGTTGGGATTCTGATCGGTTTAAGTCGGCTGGCTGCGGACAGCGAGATTACAGCGATGCGCGCCAGCGGGATTGGCGTGTGGACCTTCCTGCGAATCATCTCCATCTTCGTATTGGTTGCGTGGATGCTAGCGCTTATCAATGGCGCCTACCTCGCTCCTTTGTCGCAGGCAGCACTCGGGCGGCTCCAGGATCGTCTGAAGGGTTCACAAGTTTCTTTCGAGGTGCAGCCGCGCGTTTTCTATGAAGGCTTTCCCAAACTCGTGCTCTACGTGCAGGACGTGAAAAGCGCGAAAGGAGGGGCTCTTTGGAAGGGAGTATTCATCGCCGACATCAGCACACCTTCCGCTCCTAAGATCACGTTAGCGCAACAAGGAATACTCGTCAGCGAAGGTCCTGAAACTCTTCATCTTCACTTAGTGAACGGCTCAACCCATGAGACCGATCCGGCAGCTCCGGATCGTTACCAGATCTCGACTTTCGAACAGACCGACATGCCCATTGCGGTGCCGCAGGCAGACACTTCGAAGGAGCAGGAGCCGGTCCCTGTAACAGAACTCTCTACACGAGACTTGATTTTGCAGCGGCCAGTAAACAAAAAATTCGCGGCACGGTGGTATGACATCGAATTCCACCGGCGTCTCGCGTTACCTACCGCGTGCATCGTTTTAGCGCTCGTCGGAATTCCGCTCGGACTTTCATCTAAAAAGGGCGGCAAATCCAGCGGTTTTGTACTCACTATTATTTTAGTATTCGCTTACTACTTTGTTTCGTTGCTGGGAGTGTCGCTCGCCCGGCAAGGAAAAGTTTCACCCGGTTTTGGAGTCTGGCTTGCCGACATTGTTTTCTTTCTGGGAGGAGCGTTTCTCCTTTGGAGAGCGGAACGCAAGCCTTTTGACCTTTCGTGGTTGCGTATCAAGAATCCGTTCAGGATGGATTTCAAAGAGAGGAGGAAGGTCGTCCGCATTGACCGAAGCGACGGCGCCTTTGAAAGGGCATCGACTCGGGTCCGTGTGTTTCGTGCGAGATTCCCCATGATTCTCGACGATTACGTCCTGCGGGATTTTGCCGTGAATTTGGCAATGGTGCTCTCGACCTTTCTTATGCTATTGCTGGTTTTTACTTTATTTGAATTGCTGAGCGACATTCTTCGCAACCAGATATCGCCGGTCGTCGTCGGAGAATATCTGCTGAATGTTATTCCGTATTTCATCTACAGCGTGATGCCCTTTACCATTTTGCTTGCAGTGCTGATTACGTTAGGCCTCATGCACCGCTCGAACGAAATCGTTGCCATCAAGGCTTCCGGGATTAGTATCTACCGCATCATTGTGCCTGTACTGGTTTCTGCAATTCTTCTTGCCGGGGGCTTGTTTTTCTTCGATCAGTTTTATTTGCCGCACGCCAACAAGCGCCAGGACGCATTACGCAATGTGATCAAGGGAAAACCGGCGCAAACATATTTGAATCCGAGCCGGAAGTGGATTCTTGGGCAACACTCCACCATTTTTTACTATCAGCTCTTCGACTCAGACCGCAATCAGTTTGGCAATCTGTCCGTGTTTCAGTTCAATCCCTCAACATTCGATCTTACGCACCGCGTTTACGCCGACCGAGCACATTGGGACGAGCAGTTGAATAAATGGGTGTGTACACAAGGATGGGAGCGGGTATTTCGCGGTGCCGCTATTGAGGACTACCGCACCTACGACGTCTCGACCTTTGCTTCGATCGGAGAGGTTCCCGAATATTTTAAGAAAGAGGTTAAACAGTCCTCCGAAATGAATTACGAGGAGCTGCGACGCTACATCCACGAGTTACAACAGAGCGGATTCGATGTCGTGCGATTCAAAGTGCAGCTTCAGAAAAAACTGGCGTTTCCTGTGATCACGTTCGTCATGGCCGTGCTGGCTATTCCATTTGCGCTTTCGGCAGGGAAGCGGGGCGCAATTGCTGGAGTCGCGGTTGCGGTCGGAATTGCGGTGGTCTATTCGGTCACCTCCGGCCTGTTTGAAGCTATGGGAAATATTAGCCAATTACCGCCGGTGTTGGCGGCGTGGTCGCCCGATTTAATTTTCGCTTTGGTCGGCGGCTATTTAATCCTCAAAGTGCCGACGTAAACTCGTTTCTCAATGAATACTCAACACAATGTGATGATCCTCTCTGCCCGTCAGTCGATCCGAACAATATTCCTCCTCCTGCTAATGATGACGGCGTGCTTGTGCCTGGCGCAACAGCCCGCGCCTCTTATCACGAATGTTGAACATCGCAGCACCATTTCGCTCAACGGACAGTGGCACGCGATTGTCGATCCGTACGATACCGGTTACCGCGAGTATCAGACCCTCAAGCCCTCAGACACGGGGTTCTTCCGCAACGCTAAGCAGAAAAACAAAAGCGACCTGATTGAGTACGACTTCGATAAAAGTGAATCTCTAACCGTTCCCGGCGACTGGAATTCTCAACGCGAGTCTTTGTTGTTTTATGAGAGTACGGTCTGG
Source organism: Terriglobia bacterium (assembly GCA_963791575.1). GTDB lineage: Bacteria > Acidobacteriota > Terriglobia > Terriglobales > Acidobacteriaceae > JAOAPG01. The sequence goes on from CAWBSY010000002.1 coordinate 338,035, forward strand.
TATGAGAAGTCATTTTCCTACCAGAAAAAGCCCAACACCCGTGTGTTCCTGTATATCGGTGCCGCAAACTACATTTCACGTGTCGGAGTGAATGGCACGGTGCTCTGCTCGCACGAAGGTGGATTCACTCCTTTCAATTGCGAAATCACTTCCGCCCTGCATGACGGCGAAAATTTTGCCGTGATTTACGTCAACAACTCTCGTAGACGAGATGCCGTTCCCACAGTTAATACCGATTGGTGGAATTATGGCGGACTTACGCGTGACGTATCGCTTATAGAAGTTCCGCAACGCTTTGTTCAGGATTACTTCATTCAGCTTCGACGCGGTACGCATGATCAAATTGCTGGATGGGTGAAGCTGAGCGACGCTATGTCAGGGCAGCGCGTCACGGTACGAATTCCAGAGCTCTCAATCGAGAAGACGTTCATTACCGGCAACAACGGCGTGGCAGACGTTTCGTTCCCTGCCCAAGGGCTAAAGCTCTGGTCACCTGAGCAACCAAAGCTGTACGCCGTAGAAATCGAATCAGGCGCCGACAAATTGCAGGACGATATAGGATTCCGCAGCATAGAGGTTCATGGACGGGACATCCTGCTCAACGGCTCTCCGGTATTTTTGCGTGGAGTGTCGATTCATGAGGAGGCTCCATATCGTCCCGGGCGGGCGTATAGCGAAGACGACGCTAAGACTTTACTCGGCTGGGCGAAAGATCTAGGCGCGAATTTCGTGCGGCTTGCCCATTATCCGCATAACGAACATATGCTGCGAATGGCCGACCGTATGGGGCTCATGGTGTGGTCCGAGGTGCCGGTATATTGGGGTATCGAATGGGAAAACGCCGGGACTTTGGCGAACGCCGAAAATCAGCTTACTGAGAGCATCACTCGCGATAAGAATCGCGCCAGCATCGTGATCTGGTCGGTCGGAAACGAAACCCCCGTATCTGATGCGCGAAATAAATTTTTGGGAAGTATGGTTCAGACCGCCCGTAGTCTCGATTCGACCAGACTAGTCAGCGCAGCTCTTCAAATACACAAACATGAGGGGGCAACGCGCGTTCTCGATGATCCCCTGGGCGCTGAACTTGACGTTCTGGGCTGCAATGAGTACATCGGTTGGTATGAGGGAACTATAGAAGACGCTGACGCTGCAAATTGGCAGACTCCGTATGACAAGCCTCTCATTATGAGCGAATTCGGCGGCGGGGCACTCAGCGGATTCCACGCCGATGCAGACACGCGTTTCAGCGAGGAATACCAGGAAAAACTCTACCAACATCAGACCGCGATGCTCGATCGCATTTCGTTTCTGCGCGGTACTACCCCTTGGGTTCTAATGGATTTCCGCTCACCGCGCCGGTTGTTGCCTGGCATTCAGGACTACTACAACCGCAAGGGGCTTGTATCTAAACAAGGCGACAAGAAAAAAGCATTCTTTGTTTTGAAGAAGTGGTACGAACAGAAAAAATAAGCTTTGTTATTGTTATCGAGCTCCGAATCACGACCTGGCGTTTTTGTGAATCTCTACCGTCGTCCACGTCTTATCCGCAGCGTGACAGATATTTTCTAGCGGACATTCCACACACTTCGGCCGTCGTGCAATGCACAATTTTCGTCCATGCCAGATTGTCTGGTGGGCAAACAGTATCCATTTATTCGGCGGAATGACGCGCATCAAGTCTTGCTCGATGTTTTTCGGATCATCGTGCTGCGTCAGTTCGAGTCTGCGGGAGATTCGGTGAACATGCGTATCGACTACAACGCCGACGCCTTTGCCAAACCATGTCCCGAGAACTACGTTGGCCGTCTTGCGCGCGACGCCCGGCAGCGTGAGAAGGTCGTCCATGTTATCGGGCACGTTGCCGCCGAACTCCTCAACGATTTTCTTTGCGGCGCCCACGACTGATTTCGATTTATTTCGAAAAAACCCGGTCGACCGAATATCAGGCTCAAGCTCTTCCGGGTTCAAAGCTGCAAAATGTTCAACGGTCGGATACTTTTTGAAGATGATCGGCGTTACGATATTCACGCGTACGTCAGTCGATTGAGCCGACAGAATCGTTGCGACCAGCAATTCCCATGCAGTCTTGTGGGTTAACGCGCAAGTGACTGCTGGATAGAGTTGATCTAGGCGGTTCAAAATTTCATGCACGCGTCCGGGCGCGACGGGATCGTAGCCTTTTCTGCTGGCTTTAGGTTCAGCGGCCCGCTTTTTCTTTGATACACGTACGCCGCCTTTCGGCATACCTCTCTTCGAACTGGACGAAACGCCAATGCCTTCGTGACGCCCGCTTCTTGAAGGCTGGCGAGGGGTGATTCCGCGTGCCATGCGTGCTCCTTTAAGACCTTTTTGTGAATGTTAGCAGATGCGAAATTATGGAGTTTCCATGCCGACTCGGCCGCTCTTAATGATGCCAAAGTAACTCATACCGGAATTGACGCATACTACGCATCCCGGTAGTCTGAAACTTACTCTGAGTTCTAGGAGCTGCTTTTGGCCGTAAAGTCCATTCAACTCGGGCAAGTCTGGCGCAAGGATGACAACGGTCAGGATCACCTTGTCACCAAAATTTACAGCGAAGTCTTCACGCAGTATGCCGTCTTACGTCTAGCAGAAGTGACGGCCCCAGATGCTCCCACTGTGAAGGTGAAGGTGACCAAAACCGCGAGCGGCGCCACATTGCCTGGGTTCACTTTTACACAGGAAGGGTCCTTCTAGTTTTCTCTCAGAGCCGTTAGCGGCCTCCGAATCCTAACTTCTCCATGACCGAAAAAATTCTCGGCATACTTTTTATATTCATCACGTCTGTGGTGGCTACGACAGGCTATAGCGGCATTGCGATTCTTATGGCGATTGAGTCGGCTTGTATCCCACTGCCTTCCGAACTGATCATGCCATTTGCCGGATACCTGGTCTATGAGGGCACGATGAAGCTCTTATGGGTTGCGACGGCCGGAGCGATCGGGTGCAATATCGGATCATTGATCGCATACGAGATCGGCTCCTATGGCGGACGTCCGTTAGTCGAGAAATATGGTCGCTGGATATTAATGGGGAGGCGTGAGCTCGATTGGGCGGATCGCTTCTTTCATCGCTGGGGATACCTTGCCGTATTTATTGGACGCTTGCTGCCGGTTGTCAGAACATTTATCGCACTCCCGGCGGGTATTGCGCGCATGCCCCGTGGACGATTTCACATTTACACCTTTCTTGGATCATGGCCGTGGTGTCTTGCGCTTGCCTATTTCGGTATGAAGATGGGACAAAATTGGCGCGAGCTTGGCAAGTACTTTCACCAGTTCGATCGAGTGATCATCCTAATCTTGCTGGCGGGCATCATTTGGTTCGTGTGGTCGCACTGGCAGAATCGAATTCGGGAAGTGGAGTAGAGCAATCGATTTACTCCCACGTTTTCATACTCGCTTTTCCATACGAACAATTGGCAGTGACTCTCCGCCCGGTAACCGAACTGCCAGATTTTCCAAGGCTACATATCCTCGGGCTTTGTAGAGCTGAACTCCAGTTAGCGTGGCTCCCATTTCAAATCGTCTGAAGCCTGCAGTCATCGCCGCAGTTTCGCAGGCTTCAAGTATCATGCTGCCAATTCCGCGCCGCGTCCATGCTGGATGCACGAAGAAGGCGCGAATCTTTGCGGCATCTTGTAGAGGGTCAAGCAGGGAGTCTTCGCGCCCTGCACAATGGTCGGCTCCGTAGAGCGTCTTGCGCTTGCTCCAACCCCCACAAGCGACAATTGTTGAATTTGCCTCGACGACGAAATAAGTTCCATCGGCGATCAGTTGGGTGTCGACCCCGTATACCGTAGCCAGAGCGCCTTCAATCTGAGATGGAGTGTAATCTTTGGCCTGCAATCCTCGAACGGAAGTGTCGATCAATTCGCGCAAAACTGTTATGTCAGCAACGCCAGCCAGGCGAATACGAAGTTCTATAGATTCCAAGGTGTTCACGTCAGGAAAAGTGTAGCGGGCAAACTCGTTCTTGGACAACGCGGTAGGCACGTGAAGTTCGTCAGTTCCCGCGAATGTTGCATTCACGCGATAGACTGGTACGTATCCGCGTCTCGGTGCGGAACGCTATGCAAGTGCGCGTCCTATTCTTCGGCATATTAAAGGACCTTGCTGGACAGGCAACCGACTCCTTGTCGCTGTCCTCAGGTGCTACAGTGCGCGATGTGTTTACCCATTACGAGCAGCGGATACCGTCGTTGTTGAACCTCAAAGCTTCCATTGCGATGTCGGTTAATCAGGAATATGCCAGTCTTGAGACAAATTTAAGCGACGGCGATGAAGTCGCAATGCTCCCACCGGTGAGCGGAGGATCGGACGCCAAAAACTATGCCAGCCAAACTTCGCCAAGCCACGCGGCGATTGTTCGCGAAAAGATTAACACTCAACAGATTCTAGACAACCTCAAACATCCCGAAGACGGAGCTGCCGTTGTCTTTGAAGGCGTGGTAAGAAACAACACGCGCGGCCGTCGCACTCTGTATCTTGACTATGAAGCCTATGAAGAGATGGCGCTGAAGCAGCTGGAAGGGCTATCTTCACGAGCTCTTTCCGAGTTCAAAATCCGCGACTTGGCGATCGTCCATAGGCTTGGGCGGATCGAAATCGGCGAAACCAGCGTGCTCATTGTCGTGGCATCCGCACACCGTGGAGCGGCTTTCGACGCATGCCGCTGGCTGATTGATACACTGAAAAAGACCGTTCCGATCTGGAAGAAAGAATACTTCGAAGATGGCGCGGTTTGGGCCGATGGCGAACCATTTCCTCCCGAGATCCAGAAAGCCGAAGGCACCCATTCAGAGAGGCTTACCATCTAACTTCCAAGTTTCTTAATGCGAATCCTCCTTTTTTTGTTGGTTATTGCAACCACGATCACTCATGCCCAAGTCCCCAAACCACCGTGGGCCAGCGGCGGAGCTGCGACGACCAAGCCTGCTGCGCACCAGCCCACCGAACCGAGCGACGCACAAAATTCGGATACGACTTTCAAAGTCGACGTAAAGCTGGTGAACGTGTTCGTGACCGTTACTGATGATCACGGCGCGCCCATCGCGAATCTTACGAAGGACAATTTTCAGTTGCTCGAAGATGGAAAGCCGCAAAAAATAGCAGTTTTTGCAAAGGAATCGGCGCTTCCTCTTAATATCGTCCTCGACATCGATACCAGCTTAAGCACTCGCAAGGATCTGCCCCTAGAGCTGAGCTCTGCACGCCGTTTCTCGCACGCCATATTGCGTCCCGTTGACGCAATCTCGCTCTACGGATTCAGCGAAATCGTCAGCGAAGTCGTGCCCTTTACCTCTGACGCAAGATCTATCGACCGCGGAATCGATCGCATTCGTCTCGGTTCGGCCACGGCAATGTATGACGCCCTCTATCTCGGGGCGCACGCCTTAGAGCCGCGACAAGGACGAAAGGTGATGGTCGTGATCACCGATGGCGGCGACACAGTCAGCAAAGTCGACTACAAAGAAGCCTTGCGCGCCGCTCAGGAGGCCGAGGCAATTGTCTACAGCATCATCGTGGTGCCGATCGAGGCAAGCGCTGGACGGGACATCGGGGGAGAGCATGCCCTGATCCAGCTTTCCGAAGATACCGGGGGCAAATATTTCTATGCGACATCAGTCCCTCAATTAGACGATGCCTTCCAAAAAATCAGCGACGAACTAAGGACTCAATACCTACTCGCCTACTACCCCTCACAAAGAATGTCAGACTCCGAATTCAGACGTATCCAGGTTTCAGTGAACGGCCTCCCTGACGGAACAGATTTCAAAGTCAGAAATAGAACTGGATATTACACTTCCAAGTCGCATTGAGAGGATGTTTCAGACCTGTACAGCTGGGTTCATTCGCGGTCATCCACTTTGTTTACAATTCCTTTACAGCCGAAAGTTCCTGTGTTGCTACGTAATTTTGGAATAGTCCCAATTTAGGAATTCCATAAATTGTAGAGAGCTGTCCCAGTCGATCTTTACGGAAATCGCTATGTAGCTGAAAACATGAGTTTACTCATGCAGAGATGCTGTTGGTGAGCTGATTGCATATTGCTTCGTCCGTAGGCACGATTTGCATCTCGAGGTCTCGGCTCCGACTACTGGCTTTGAATTGGATAACGCTAGCTCTAAAGGAAGGTAAATTCATGTTGCAAAACGCTTCGTCCCCCCGCTGGATCGGGAAATTAATGATTTCGCCGCTCACGACCGCTCTAAGTTTACGTTGTTTCCTCCGCAACGACGATGGCGCAAACCACGGTTTCTACTGGTAGTATTGTGGGCACCGTTTCCGATCCTGCGGGAGCTGTGGTAACCGGGCGAAAGGTCGTAATTACCAATATCGATACCGGACAAGCTATCAATGTGAGCACGAACTCTGCTGGAACTTATAATTCAGGTGCTCTGAATCCGGGCAACTACAAGGTCAAAGTCAGCCAAAAGGGCTTTTCTACGATGGAGACTCCAGTTGTGGTGCAGGTTGGGAACACCGCCACCGCAAATGCCAAGTTGCAACTAGGGCAGGAGAGCCAAGTTGTCGAGGTGCAAGGTAGCGGCTCAGCTGTAAATACTGAGCAGTCAGAGGTCCAAGGTGTATTAACATCGGAGCAGATCGAAAACTTGCCAGTCAATGGTCGTAATTTTCTGGATCTTGCACAACTTGAACCTGGCGTTCAGATTTCTGATGGCCAGACGTTTGACCCAACAAAAGCAGGTTATTCAGGTATTTCGTTCGGTGGTCGTTTTGGTCGTACAGCGCGAATTTTTGTTGATGGCGTGGACGTCAGCGACGAAACCGTTGGAACGACCACTGAAAACATTCCGGCAAGTGCGATCGCCGAATTTCAGTTAGCCAGTCCTCGTTGGATCTTTCAAATGATCTGACATCTTCGGGTGCCGTAAATGTCACTACCAAATCTGGTGCGAACTCTTACCACGGAGAGGCTTTTGGCTTGTTTCGTGATCAAGCTCGTGGGAGGGGCCTCAGCCCAGGTGGCGGAGCTCTGCCATTTCAGCGGTCCCAATTCGGCGGAGATGTGGGCGGAGCTATCATCAAGGATAAGCTCTTCTTCTTCGCCGACGGAGAGCGCATCAAGCAAGATTCATTTGCCCCGGTTCAATTCGCTCCCCCCTTTAGCGGTTTGAGTGGAGGATTTGGCGTGCCTTTTCGCGACTCCGAATTGTTAGGGCGCGTCGATTACAATCTTGGCCATAACATGCGTTTGTTTTATCGCTACAGCTATTTCGCAAACTACTCTGCCTTCGGATTTCGGTTTAGGATATTCAGTATTCGACAGCAAAAACTACACCCGTCAGAACGTCGTCGGAGTGGATTTCAACACAGGGTCATTCACCCACACCATTCGCTTCTCGTATCTGAAATTCCAAAATCAGATTGTAGATGCCACTATCGGCACTAGCCTTCCTTTTGCTAATACTGGCGCTACACTTGACGGTAGCGGACAATATTTCGGGCCGAACATCGAAGCCCCGCAAAGCACTCCACAAGCCGATCGTCAGGTTAAGTATGATGGCAGCAAGTCTATTCACTCTCACATTTTGCGCTACGGATTTTCGCTCAATCATATTCAGGGCGGCGGCTTTGCTGACTTCTTTGGCCTAGCGCCACGCATTTCGTGGACTAACGATGCAGCCGGGAATGCACAGGCGTTTGCTGCCGACTCTTGCGATCCCAACGGCGCTGGTAACAATGGCGGAGGCCCACTGACTCCCTGCTTTCCGGGTGGCGCAAGCAATCCTGAGAATTACCCTGCAGAAAACTTGAGGATTGGCAATGGATTGGGATTTAACACGATTCAACCCGCTTTGGGTTTTCCTGCTGGCGGACTTGGTCCCGACAACCGTCTCGGCCTCTACTTTGGCGACGATTGGAAAATCAAGTCCAATTTCACCTTTAGCCTTGGACTACGCTATGATCGCGATACCGGACGCACTGATAGTGATTTACCTGCCGATCCAAATATCAATGCAGCATTTCCGGGATATGGCAACCAAGTAAAGCAATCAAATCTTAATTTCGCTCCTCAATTAGGTTTTGCCTGGGATCCAACTAAGAATGGTAAAACCGTGATCCGCGGGGGTATCGGGTTATATTACGAAAACGTCATTTACAACAACGTCCTGTTTGATCGGCCTTTCCGGTTGCAAACTGGTGCTTTCAACCAAGTACCCTTTGCCTGTGCATCAGGTGTTCCGCAGCCTCTTCCAGTTAGCGGCGGCGGCATTCTTGAGGCTGGCCAAAATGGAGTGGCGAACGTTTGCGTCGGTTCCACGCCCAATGCTTTTTTCTCGAAGGACTATGTGGCCGCGGGTAATGCGATCTCTTCCGATGTCGCTTTCTGGCATCAATACGAAGCTGGAAACCCTCTCAACCTGCAGGCACCCAACCCTAATTACATCGCGAATTTTTTAAATAATGGTCAAGGTGTTCCCTTGGGTCCGTTCGGACCCGACTATAAGACTCCCCGTTCGGTACAAATAAATTTCGGCATTCAACGCGAAATTCGACCCGGAATGATATTCAGCGCAGACTATCTTAGAAACGTAGAAACCCGTTCGCTAGTAGGGATTGATGTGAATCATGTAGGGGATGTGAAACATTTCAATCTTACCAATGCGCAAGCGGCAGTGGCAGCTACGCTGAAGGCTTGTGGGGCAGCAAGCATAGATCTGGCGATTGCTGGCTGTGCACCCCTGGATGGCACCAATCCAAACACTGGAAAGCCGAATGGCGCAACTATGGTCGATTTTGCCAGCAACGGCCTTACGTCTGATGGCGACTTCGGACAAGCATGCATCCGACGCGATCGGTGTGAATTGCGCGTTTCCAGGCAGCAATCCGAATCAGGCTGCCGGAACGTTCCTCTTCCCAGAAGGTCGGTCCGTCTACAATGCATTGCAAATGAAGTTGGTACAAAACGTTGCCAATCCGATGCGCGGCATAAAAACATTGAATTTCCAAATTGCTTACAGCCTTTCTCGATTTGAAAATTCCGGGGGTTCGGCGGCAACTGGACAGGCTGGTGATAACGACCAAGATTTCGTAATCGCAGCTGCCGACAACAATAACCCAGGCAGATATTTTGGCCCTTCGTTGCTGGATCGTACACATCAAATTTCATTCGGTGGCTTTGCGGACTTACCCGCGAAGTTCCGGCTGGGTTTGATTGGTCACTTTTACAGCCCCCTCTCGCAATCACTGGTCGTCCCCAATACAGGGAATGGGCCAGGCGAAATCTTCCGTACAGACTTTACCGGTGACGGAACAGTTTCCGATCCTGTCCCAGGAACTCACCTCGGGCAGTTCGACCGGGGAACCAATGCATCGGGGCTGGCGGCACTCATCAATAACTACAACAACACGGTAGCCAATCAAGCGACACCAGCAGGTCAGGTGCTAATCCAGCAAGGGTTGATGACCCTGGCTGAACTTCAAGCCTTGGGTGGTGTAGCGCCTATACTTGCTCCGCCAGTACCTGGTGAAGTCAATTTCACTTGGTTACATAACATGGATGTTAACTTAGGTTGGAGGTATACGATTAAAGAGCGATTCACGATTGAGCCTAGCATCGCTGTCTTTAACGTCTTCAATTTTGGGAACTTTAACCTTCCTCCAAACACGCTTAGCTCATTGTTGAGCGGCCAGCCTGGTGCGGTCAATGGAACTAACGCGGTCAGCAACGAGGCATTTCGACTGGGTAATGGTACCGGCGTTTATGCTTTAGGTGCGGCACGACAGATCGAGTGGGGTATGAAGGTTACGTTCTAAACTGAAGCATATTTCATCGGCCACCAGCTTTTTGCTGGTGGCTTTTTTTATGCTCTTGCAGAATTCTGATTTTGGTGCGCGACGCCCGTGTAGAATGCGTTATGCCATTCCAAGCTCAACCGAACGGCGCTCCTCGCAAGGCCAAGACTCCTCCTCCGGATGAGACTTCCGAAGAGGCTTCTTACCTCAAACTTCTTGGGGAGAAGCAGAAGCCGGTTTCGATTAAATTAGCGGATGGCGAAGTCGTCCGTGGCTGGATTGAATACTATGACCGCAATATGGTCCGTCTGACGCGCGAGGACAAGCCCAATCTGTTCATCTTCAAGCATGAGATTCTGTATATTGCGGAAGAGGGCGGTAAGAAGTAAGCATCCAGACATTTCACCCCCAGTCTGTGAAAAGCAGATTCCTCACCTGTTGGCACAGGTTCGGAATGACAATTGTTTGGGTATAGATCCCAACCACGTACAATCCGAATATTATGTTGCTTAATAAGCACCCAAACAGGAGTTCTAATCTCTGACTTCTTCTAGTCGCACGCTCGATTTCGTTCCCGCTGCCTCCGACATAGCGCGTGAAGCTGGCGCTCTCCTGATGGATTACTTTCGCCAGCGCGTCACGATTGAATATAAAGGCGACGCGGACCTGGTCACGATCGCGGATCGCAATACCGAGACATTGATTCGCGAACGCATTTTAAGCCTCTGGCCTACTCACGCCATTCTTGGCGAAGAAGGCGGACTGGTCGATACCGGCAGCGACTATCGCTGGTACGTGGACCCGCTAGATGGCACGACGAATTTCGCGCATGGGTTCCCGGTGTTCTGCGTTTCGATGGGTCTCGAGCATAAAGGAAAGATGATTGCAGGCGTCATCTATGATCCCACCCGCGATGAATTGTTTGCCGCCGAGCAGGGAAGTGGCGCTTATCTCAACCAAGACCGCATGCATGTCTCGAAGATTGCCAAGCTTTCTGAATGTCTTGTCGGTACCGGATTTCCCAGCAAGAAGCGCCACAAGAATCCCAATATCTTTTTCTATCACCACCTCACGCTGCGAACTCACGGAGTGCGCCGCGCCGGATCAGCAGCTCTCGACCTGTGCAACGTAGCCAGCGGGCGTCTGGATGGGTTTTGGGAGTTCAACCTCAATCCCTGGGACACCGCTGCCGGGGTATTGCTTAGTGGAAGAGGCGGGAGGGACGGTGACAGACTTTGCTGGGCGGTCCATTTCAGCTGCAGGGCCGGGAGACGTTGGCTTCAAACGGGTTGGTTCACACCGCCCTCATGCATGAATTTGAGCAGATTTTTTCCGGCGAGGGACTCGAGCCGTTACCGAACGTGAATGAGTACAATACTCGATCAAAATGATAGAGTATGGGACATGAACCGCAGTGTGAAGTCTGCGTTAACGATCAGTTTGGCTGTTTCTAGCCTCGTTTTCCTTTTTGGCGTTGGAACTACGTCGCCGGTCTCTGCGGCAGACGTTGATCCCGCTTACCGGGCATCCTTTGAGAAATGGAAGGCCGAAGAAGTCGACGATCTCAAACAAAACTGGATCCCGCTTGCAGGACTGTTCTGGCTCAAGCCGGGAGCGAACAGCTTTGGGAGTGATCCCGGCAACGCTATCATTCTTCCGCAGGGATCTGCGCCAGCACACGCCGGTACGTTTGAATTCAGCGGTAACGACGTAACGATTAAATTTCTGCCCGGAGTTCCCGCAGTCATTGGCGGAAAGCCATCAGCTACGTCCGCTCTTCAACCGGACACTTCAGGAACGCCAACTGTAGTAGAACTTGGAAGCCTGCGCATGCACGTTATCAAGCGAGGACAGCGGACCGGTATTCGCGTAAAAGATCTAAACAGCGCCGCAGCGCGGAACTATCACGGCCCAACATTCTTTGACCTCAATCTCGCGTATAGAGTTATCGCAACATGGGTGCCGTCGGATGGCAAGAAGACGGTCGATGTCCCGAATGTTCTGGGCGACACGACGCCAACGCCGGTCGCAGGCGAAGTCCGGTTCAAGCTCAACGGACAGGATGTCCAGCTAACGGATTTGGGCGGCGATCCTTCAAAGGGATTGTTTATCGTCTTCAACGATCTGACCAGCAAGACCGAAACGTATCCGGGAGGACGCTTCCTAGAAACCGATCCCGTTGCAGACGGAAGGGTCGTGCTTGATTTCAACCGTGCTCACAATCCGCCTTGTGCCGTTACGCCTTACGCCACCTGCCCGCTCGCACCGAAAGAGAATCGGCTTGCCGTAGCCATTCCAGCCGGAGAGAAGTACGACCGAAGTCACGCGTATCACTAGATGTCGAGAGTCTCTCAAAATGTTCGTCAGCTAACCTCGAAGTCCTAGCAAGGTGCATAGCAGGAGTTACAATAGAAGCGGCTTCTCGCGCGACATTTGGGATGAATTCGTGATCAATTCACTGCTCGAACGGAAAATCGAAAAGCGTCCAGATCAGGTTCTTCTGAAAGGACGAATCTTATTTCTCACCGAAGATCCTGAACTAATCAAGCGTCAACTGGCTGGCGAAGATCTGCCTTGGGACACGCAAAATCCAGCGAACAATCCGAAACTGCGCGATGACATTTCGACCGATGAAATAACGCCAGCCCATATTTGTTTCTTCTTCGATGAAACACTGGGCGAATTTCCGTACACAGGTTTGAAATGTGGCGATCAAACGCCGATCGGCCGCGGAGACGTTAAGCGTGGCGGCTTCGTAGCTGCAGTAAGTGGAAAACGACGGGGAAAGGGTTCCAGCCGCGAGCAATCTCCCTATGCAGAATTATGCGCAGGAATTCAGTTAGTCATCGCCGAGAACATCGAGCGGATTTACAAGCAGAACTGCCAGAACTTGGGCGTGCTCACGTCGACTAACTTTTCCCTGATCGATCAAATTCGAGGTGAGAAACAGATCCCGCTCTCCGAGTTCACCCAAGGTGAGGACGAAATTACTCGCCAAATTATTGAGCACGGCGGGCTGTTCAACTTCAATGTGGCGCGTCTACAGGGAAAAGTCTTCTTGCCGCCAATTGAAACTAAGTCTCGCCCCATGACGCTGGCGGAGAAGATTTTTGCCAGGCACATGATTGGCGAGAACGGAAAGGTTGGCGTCGAAGCTGTAAAGCCCGGTGATGCAGGTTTCGCGCGTACCGATCTACGTTTTAGCCATGAATACGTTACGCCGATGGCGGCCATTTTCTTCGATCAACTCGTAGGCCGCGATGCTCCGGTAAATGACGCTTCCACCGTACTGTTCTTCCGCGACCATCTGACCTTTCTTGGACGAGGTCCTATCAGAGCAAAAACGCAAGATGGGTCTGCTCGACCTCGCTACACAGCTGAAGCTGAAACAGGAAGACTTTGCGAAGCAGCGCGGCATCCGGCTGCATGGAGAGTTGAAGGATCGCAAGGGTTCAGAAGGTATCTGTCATTCCGTAGTACTCGAAAGCTATGCGCTGCCTGGTCAAGTGATCGTCGGCTCCGATTCGCACACGCCTCACTCGGGCGCGATCGGTTGCATCGCATTCGGCATCGGCACCACTGACGTGTTCAATTCGTGGATCACAAAAGATGTTCGCGTACGCATACCTGAGTCGGTAAAAGTAATTATTCGTGGACGCAAACATCCGAATGTGACTGCGAAGGATTTCATCCTCGCGCTGCTTCGCATGGATTACATCAAATCCGGCAAAGCCCTCGCCAAGGTGATCGAGTACTCCGGAGAAGCAATCGAGCAGCTCAGCGTGGACGAGCGCGCTACGATGACGAACATGGCGGCTGAGATAGGTGGCTTCACAGGCATCGTCGCTCCCGATCAAAAAGCAGTCGAATTCCTAATGAACCGCCGCGGCATGGACCGCAAGAAAGCTGAGTCCATGATCGAAGGACTCTACAGCGATCCGCAAGCACAATATGCGCACGTAATTGAAATAGACGCAGCCGAGATCACTCCCATGGTGGCTACACCCGGAGATCCGGGCAATGGCAAATTTATCCGCGAACTGAATACACCCGTACCCGTCGAACTTGCATATGGAGGAACCTGTACCGCGGGCAAGAATGAAGACATGGATATGTACGCTGAGGTGCTCTCCGATGCGTTGAAGCAAGGCAAGCGGGTGGCTGATTCAGTCCAGTTCTATATACAATTCGGCTCGCAAGAGACGCGAGACTACTGTGTTCGCAAAGGCTATATCGAAGTGTTTCAGAAAGCTGGCGCTCATTTAATTGAGCCGAGCTGTGGAGCGTGCATCAATGCCGGCCCGGGAGTGACAACGCGTCCGGACCAGGTTGTGATCAGCGCGCAAAATCGCAACTTCCCCGGCCGCAGTGGTCCGGGACAAATGTACCTGGCGAGCCCGTTGACCGTGGCAGCGAGCGCGGTCGCAGGGTACATCGTTGAATACGAACCGACGACGGAACGAGAGCTGGCCGGGGCTCAAGCGTAAGCAGCAATCCTGTACTGGATCTGATAACCGTAAACGCGGCCTATCGTGATCCAAATAATGACCGAAGTTGCTGGTAATGCTCCATCTAGCGCGTTTCGCTGCTCCGTTAGTGAAGCAACAAGCAATTCCGGTTATGCTATACGGTTGCTAGTATTCTTGCTAGAATGTGCGATTCCGTTCTCGCACCAATCAGGGAGACAGAAAGACTATGACCTACGTAATTGCTGAACCGTGCATCGGCACAAAGGACGCGGCGTGCGTGGATGCCTGCCCGGTGGATTGCATTCATCCGAAGAAGGACGAACCTGCTTTTGAGACCGAGCAGATGCTTTACATTGATCCCGTTGAGTGTATCGATTGCGGTGCTTGTGTGCCGGTGTGCCCAGTTTCCGCCATCTTCGCTGAGGACGACCTCCCGGAGAAGTGGAAGCAATACACCGAGATTAACGCCAAGTATTTCGGGCGCTAGCTTGCACCGAGTAATTCCGGCGTACGTTTGTGTCTAAAGTGCGCCTTCAGGTTCTCTGCAAATGTGCCAGTGCTGATTGCGGCATGAAGGAGCAGAAAACTGGGTCGTGATAGCTCAGATGGTGCCTCTTCTTTCCACCAATCGATCCCTCAATTACAATCTTTGATTAACTTTCTAGAGTGGCGCGCAGAGTAGCGAGGCAAACTTGTCCGCAAAGCGTCAGGACAGGCTTCCATGGCGGTAAAGGAATCGGAGGCGATTGTTCTGCGCACATACCCTTTTCGCGAGGCTGACCTTTTGGTCACGCTCTTTACGCGCTCGGAAGGCAAGGTGCGTGGGGTGGCGCGTTCGGCCAAGAAGTCCAAGCGGCGGTTCAGCGGTGCGCTTGAACCTTTGACTCACGTGAGATTGCATTACGACGCAAAAGAGGGCCAGGAACTCACCCGTCTGGATTATTGCGAGGTGCTGGAGTCACCCTTAGCCTATAAAGTGAGCTATCCGCGCGCGGTTGCTCTGGGGCATGTTGCCGAACTGTTGGATGAGTTGCTGCCAGATCGCGAAGCAAATGACGCAGTGTTCCGGCTTGCGCTCTCAACCTTGGCAGGTTTACGAGGCTCGGAAATATGGATGCCGGTCACGTACTTCGAACTATGGATGACCCGGCTGATGGGTTATTTGCCGGATTTATCAGAGTGCATCGTGTGTAGCAGGACGTTAAATGGAAGCCGGGCATTCTTTCACGTATTGGCTGATGGGTTGATGTGCGCTGAGGACAAGCGGCTCGCGTCGTCCGAGATTTCGGCTGAGTCGAGAATACTGGCGTCTCATATGTTTCGCGCGCCGCTCGAAAGTTTCGCCGGTACTCCGTGGCCGAAAGTGCTTGCCGAAGATTTGAGAAAGCTCTTGCTGCAGATTTTGCAAAGACATATTGAAAAGAAATTGGTGACGGCGGGAATGTTAGAGAGAAGCTTTTAGCTGCTAGCTTCTAGCACTTATCTCAATTGCTAACTTCCGCAAGGGTGTTTTGATTGCAGTTAGAAGCTGAAAGATACTAGCTAGGAGCTAAAAGCTAAGAGCTATTTTGTGACTTCATCCAAACCCAATTCGCTGACCTTTCAGGAACTCATCCTTCGTCTCCAGGCGTTCTGGGCGGAGCGCGGATGCGTGCTGCAGCAGCCTTACGACGTCGAAGTCGGAGCGGGCACGATGGCTCCGGAGACATTCCTGCGCGTGCTCGGCCCGAAGCCTTACAAAGTGGCGTATGTGCAGCCTTCGCGGCGTCCGGCGGACGGCCGCTATGGCGAAAATCCCAATCGGCTTTATCAAGCACACTGCAGCTGCAGGTGATCCTGAAGCCGCCGCCGGAGAACGTGCAGGAGCTATATCTGGAGTCGTTGGCCGCGATCGGCATCGACTTGCGCCAGCACGATATCAAGTTCGAAGAAGACAACTGGGAATCGCCGACGCTGGGCGCGTGGGGCGTCGGCTGGCAGGTGATGCTCGACGGCTTGGAGATCACGCAGTTCACTTATTTCCAGCAATGCGGCGGGTGTTGATCTGGATCCGATTTCCGCCGAACTGACTTATGGCCTGGAGCGCATCGCAGCATTTCTTCAAGATGTGGATCGATTTATGACATCGTGTGGGCGCGTGATCCGAAAACAGGTGAGGGAAGTGACATACGGCGACGTGCGGCTGGCGGACGAGTTGCAATTCTCCGTTTACAACTTCGAGATGGCGGACGTGGAGAAAGCGTGGAAGCACTTCGAATTGTATGAATCGGAATGCAAAGCGCTGATTGACGCAATATGAACGCGCTGTGCAAGAAAGAGAGTACTGAGTCGAAGGCGCGAGTGATCGGATAAAAAGCGCTTTCCGCTACTTCCGGCTTACGATCTTTGCCTAAAGTGTTCGCATCTGTTCAATATTCTGGATGCTCGTGGTGCGATTTCGGTGACCGAGCGCGTGGGCGTGATTGCGCGGGTGCGAGCGCTGGCGGTGGAATCGCGAGAGCATATGTGGATCAGCAGAGCGAGCCACCCGCAGCACCTGAAGAAGAACGCTGCGCCGGGAAAGCAGCGCAAGGCTTCACCTACGCCGGAAGCAGTGTCAGTTGTTTCGTAACGACAAGTCGATTCCTTAAGTTTTCGTTCATCATATTTTTTGATCCTCGCTGTAATCTCGAATCCTTCTAAATGTGCGAAGATAGAAGGTTCGCCTCAATGCCTGATTTTCTACTAGAGATCGGTTGCGAAGAGATTCCCGCGCGGATGATCGATGCTGCGTCGCAGGAATTGCGGGAGCGCGTTCAGAACTCTGCTGGAACGTGAGCGGCTCTCAGCCAGCGGGAAATATCTTCGCTTCGATACGCCGCGCCGTCTTTCGGTGCTCGCCACTGGAATTCCTGCTTCTCAACCGGATATCACCGAGCAAGTCACCGGCCCGTCCGCGAGCGTCGCATTTAAAGATGGTCAACCGACGCCTGCGGCACAAGCGTTTGCCAAGAAAGTCCGGAGTCGAGGTATCTCAGCTGCAAAAAGTGACCACTCCAAGGGCGAGTATGTCGGCGCGACTGTAACCAAAAAAGGCCGAGCCGCTAGCGAAGTCCTTTCTGAGACGCTTTCCAAAGAAATCAATTCGATTTACTGGCCGAAGAACATGTATTGGCGCAAGCGCGGCGAACTCTTTGTGCGTCCGGTGCGCTGGCTGGTGGCGATGCTCGACAAGCAGGTGATTCCGCTTGAATTCGACGGAGTTTCGTCCGGAAATCATTCTCGCGGGCACGGATCCTAGCGAATCGCACGATCGAGATTCCGCGAGCTGGCGACGGCTACGTGGAAGCTCTGCGTGACGCAAAGGTATTGAGCCGCGACTGAGCGCGAAAAGCAGATTCGTAAAGCAGCTTGACGCGGCCACTCGTACCATTCCCGGTGCGCGCTGGCGTGAAGACAAGGAACTGCTCGACACAGTGGTGAATCTGACGGAATTTCCTTCGGCGATTCTCGGTAGCTTTGATCCCGAATTTCTGAGTTGCCGGAAGAAGTTCTGGTCACCGTGATGCGTGACCACCAGAAATATTTTGCTGTCGAAGATGCGGACGGAAAGCTGCTGCCGCATTTTCTCGCAGTGCTGAACACCGATGGCGATCCCCAAGGCACTGATTCGTCACGGCACATGAACGCGTGCTGCGAGCCCGCTTCAACGATGCCCGCTTCTTCTGGCAAACTGATCAAAAACATTCTTTACGCGAACGGACGGAATGGCTGAGGAATGTAACTTTCCAAAAAGATTTGGGCAGTTACCACGAAAAAACTCTGCGAGTGCAGCGCTTAGCAGTTGGCTCTGCGAAACATACGTCAGGGTGGAATCGCCGTGCGACCCGGAGTTGTGCACAAAGCGGCCTGTCTCGCGAAGGCCGATCTCACAACCGAACTGGTAAAAGAATTCACGGAGCTACAGGGAATCGTTGGCGGACTCTATGCGCTGCGCTGCAGGAACTCGACACTGGCATGCCCGACAGCACGCGCCAAGCCATCGCCGACGCGATTTACGATCAGTACAAGCCAGAGTCGATGGAAGATTCTGTTCCGCGAACGATGGAGGGCGCGGTGCTCTCGATTGCCGACAAGGCGGACAGCATCGCGGGAATGTTCGCCTTGGGCCTGCAGCCGACAGGATCGAAAGATCCATTTGCGCTGCGCCGTCAGGCGAACGGAATCGTAAAGATAATCGCTGAGCACAAACTGCCGCTTGCCTCTGAGTCAAATATTGCATGACGCGCGAGAAACCTATCGAGGCTCTGAGGCGGAGAAGAAATTTACAAGCTGGTTTCGATTATTCGGGCGCGGTGCGAGGATTCTTTCGCGAGCGCTGGAGTTTTATCTCCGTGATGTTCGTAGGTTTCAAATACGATATAGTGAACGCAGTGCTCGCGGCGGATTCCGACGATGTTGTCGATGTGGTGGCGCGGGCGGAGGCGGTCAAGCAGAGTTTTGCATATGCCCGAGTTCCAGGCGATCGCCGCGGCATGCAAGCGGATGAGAAACATTCTGCGACAGGCGCGAAGAAAAAGGTATTAAGCCAGCACCGGAGTTCGAATACCTGCCGGAATCGCGCGCAAGAAGAAAAAGAATCTGGCGCCTACATCGAGACCGATAGCCCTAGAAGTCGAAGTACATCGTCAAAAGAAAGAATACGGTCGATGCACTGCTTATTGCTCTCCACCGCTCGTGAGCGCGTGGATACGTTTTTCGAAAAGGTGATGGTCATGGTAGACGACGACAGGCATACGCGCGAACCGCCTCGCTCTTCTGCAGAACATTGCTCAAAGAATTTTCCACGATCGCCGATTTCTCCGAAATCGTGACCGAAGGCAAAGAATCTAAAGAATCCCAGAAACAATAAAGGACCAAACGATGGCAACTGCAACACTCCCAGACACTGCGACGCAAGAAAATAAGAACGGCGAGAAAAAGACCAACGCAACCAAGTACGTGTATTCCTTCGGCGGCGGCAAGGCCGACGGCAACGGCAAGATGAAAGATGATCTTGGCGGCAAAGGCGCCGGCCTGGCCGAGATGACGAATGCCGGACTTCCCGTGCCTCCCGGCTTCACCATTCAGACCGAAGCTTGCCGTGAGTACATGCGGAACAATTCGGTTTCCAAAGAAGTGAATCGGCAGATGGACGAGGCGCTGAAGAAGCTCGAAGAATTGCAGGGACAGAAGCTGGGCAAGGGAGACAACCCTCTGCTGGTCAGCGTTCGCTCCGGCGCGAAGTTTTCCATGCCGGGCATGATGGATACCATTCTCAATCTTGGCTTGAACGATCAGAGTGTCGAAGCTCTGGCCAAGCGCAGCAACAATCCACGTTTTGCTTACGACTCTTATCGTCGGCTCGATTCAGATGTTCGGCAGCGTGGTGCTGGAAATCCCCAAGCACGCATTCGACGAAGTATTCGACGCCAAGAAGAAACAGAAGAAAGCCAAGCTGGATACCGATCTCGATGCCAAGGCGCTGAAGGAAGTCATCGAAGAGTACAAGAAGGTCGTTAAGAAGCACACCAAGCGCGACTTCCCGCAAGATCCGCACGACCAGCTGGTGATGGCGAGGGACGCGGTGTTTCGCTCCTGGCAGAACGACCGCGCCAAGCATTATCGCCGCATCAACAACATCTCTGACGCTCTGGGCACCGCCGTAAACGTGCAAGCAATGGTTTACGGCAACCTCGGCGACACCAGCGGCACGGGCGTTGGCTTCACGCGTAATCCGGCAACTGGCGTGAAAGAGTTTTACGGCGAGTTCCTAATGAATGCTCAGGGTGAAGATGTGGTCTCCGGCATTCGTACTCCGGTTCCAATTCTTGAACTGCAGAAGGTCATGCCTGAGGTGTACGACCAGCTTCGCGACATCACGACGCGTCTGGAAAAACACTACCGCGACATGCAGGATTTCGAGTTCACCATTCAAGATGGCAAGCTCTACATGCTGCAAACTCGTAACGGCAAACGCACCGGACGCGCAGCGGTGCGAGTCGCGATTCAGATGGTGGAAGAAGGACTGATCACCAAGGAAGAAGCAATCTTCCGCGTCGAGCCGAATCAGCTTTATGACTTCCTGGTTCCGGGGCTGGACGAAAAGAGTGTGAAGGTTGAAGTTCTGGCGACTGGTCTGCCTGCATCTCCAGGGGCGGCGGTTGGCCAGATCGTTTTTACCGCCGACGAAGCGGTGGAGAAAGCCGGACACGGCGCGACGAAGAATCCCGTGATTCTGGTTCGCGCTGAAACCACTCCGGAAGATATTCACGGGATGGAAGTCGCGGCCGGCATTTTGACCTCGCGCGGCGGCATGACCAGCCACGCTGCGGTCGTTACGCGTGGCATGGGCAAGTGCTGCGTGGCTGGCGCCGGCGATATTCGCGTCGATGAGAAGAAACGCGAGATGCGCGTCAAAGGTCAGACATTCAAAGCTGGCGACTGGATTTCGCTCGACGGCACAACCGGCCGCGTGATCAAGGGAAAGCTCAACACGCTGGCCGCCAGACCCGATGATCCTGAACTGATGAAGATCATGGGATGGGCCGAGCCCTTCCGCAAGATTGGAGTTCGCGCCAACGCGGATATTCCGCGCGATGCGATTCAGGCGCGCGCATTCGGTGCGGAAGGCATCGGCCTGTGCCGCACCGAGCACATGTTCTTTGGCGAAGAGAAGCTGCCGCACATGCGAGCCATGATTCTCGCGAATACCGAAAAAGATCGGCGCGCAGCGTTGAAGAAGTTGCTGCCAATGCAGCGTCGCGACTTCATCGGAGTCTTCCGCGCAATGGACGGATTGCCGGTCACGATTCGCACTCTCGATCCGCCACTGCATGAATTCCTGCCACGCCGCGAAGATCTGATGGTCGAGATCGCGGTGCTCGAAGCCACGCAAGCCGCGTTCTCCGAAAATTGAAGCGCAGATCTGAAATCACTTCGCTTCGCTCGCGTGGAAGAGCTGCACGAGTTCAACCCCATGCTCGGACATCGCGGATGCCGTCTCGGGATCACTTATCCGGAAATCACCGAGATGCAAGCGCGCGCTATTTTTGAGGCGGCAGTCGCGGTCGCGAAAGAAGGCGTGAAAGTGAAGCCGGAAGTCATGATTCCGCTTACGGCGACTTTGAAAGAAATGGCGAATCAGGCTGCGATCGTCCGGCGCGTCGCGGAAGAAGTTTTCAAAGAGAAGGAGAACGAAAGTCGAATATCTGGTCGGCACCATGATCGAACTGCCGCGAGCCGCCCTGGTGGCCGACGAGATCGCGCAAGAAGCGCAATTCTTCTCATTCGGAACCAATGACCTGACGCAGACGACTTTCGGCTTCTCGCGCGACGACATCAACAAGGTGCTGCCGACTTACCTGTCGGAAGGCATTCTGAAGCAGGATCCGTTCGCAGTGCTCGACCGCGAAGGCGTCGGACAGCTGGTGAAAATGGCGACCGAGCGCGGCCGCAAAACCCGCTCCGATCTAAAGGTAGGAATCTGCGGCGAGCACGGCGGAGATCCATCCTCGGTCGAGTTCTGCCATCAGATTGGATTGAACTACGTTTCCTGTTCGCCATTCCGGGTGCTGACGGCCCGACTGGCAGCGGCGCAAGCAGCAGCGGCGGATAAGTTAGGCGTAGAAGGCGGTAGAACGAAGTAGAAGCACTGAAGCGGTTTGAAACAAGGGCACGGAACTCAGGGAGGGCAGCAGATCTCTTCGGAAATTCCGTGCCCTTTTCCTTATTGAACCTTTTGCAAGCGCCCAATCAGCTTTTGCGCGAAGTTTTCTTCTGATTCCGACCAGAGCAATCGCGCATTCGCGCCTGAATGTTGCTGCGACTTTATTGATGAAATCCACGAGCTTCTGCACATTGGCCCTGACGCGTTCCTCCGCCTCAGGGGTTAGCTGAATTTGATCTTGCAAGAAATGGGAATCGAGCCCGAAATCTATTTGAATGTCCCCTTGTTGCTTGGAAGTGCCTTCGTCGAAGTCGGCTCCGTGAACCAGAAATCTCACGAGCGACAGGCTGAAGAGAAGACTGGCTATCCGGTGCAGACACCCACAAATCCCAATATGCCTCGAAGACATAAGCGTAATCTTCGTGCAGTAGATCGGACGCGATCAATACGGCTTCCTCAGGAGTGGTGCCGGGATTAAATCGCTGCTCAGAAATAGTAGGTTCATTCCACGAAACCGGCTGCACCGCAATGTAAGTAATTCCAGGCTGGTGTGCGGAAAATGGGAACTGACGAATCGCGCCGAGAGCGCGCGGCAACATTTCCTGAAGCTCGAAATTCGGAAACCAGAGACTCAAAAAAAGTGGATCTGCCATGGCAATAAGTATTTCGCTTTCGTTTGCTTCCAATATTGTAAATGTTGAAGAACGGGGATGGGAATCGCACGCTACATTGCGTTCCCGTTGCACACTGGGAGCAGAGTCTTAACTAGCATCGCGACTTAAATGGGAGTCATTTGGGCGATTAAGCTACTCGGAATTTGAAGGGATACCATGCACATGGGAGGTTTCCTAATTGACGTACGCTACTCAGTAGTTCCCGCGGGTGTCCTTTGACAGTGGACATTGGCGCTGCTACCATCAATTACTTAGCGACCAGCTCCCACCTTTACTTCAGTGTCCCCGTCGTCTAGCCTGGCCTAGGACATCGCCCTTTCACGGCGGTAACACGGGTTCAAATCCCGTCGGGGACGCCAACCTTATCAACCACTTGCAAATCCCCTCCAGAATTTTGTACGTCCGTTAACGTCCGATAAGCCTCGGTGCTTGGTTTTTCTTCGTTTTTGTCGAGCAGCAAGCTCACAACTCGGCTCTGCGCGTCTCGCTTGGTTTGCGTGATTGCTTGCGCGTAGACGTTCAGAGTGACCGAGATGTTTGCGTGCCGCATTAGCTCTTGCACAACCTTCACGTCCTCGCCGTTCCCCTTGAGGAAGCTCCGAGCTTTTCCAATTGTGCGAACCCTTCCTCCGGTGAATGTCTCATGGTCTTTACGGCCTCGCGATAGAGGGAGTTCGTCTGCCGCTGTACTTCAGTAAGGGAAACACTCTTCAGGCCAGACTCCCGTTCCAAGATACGCAAAGCATCCGAGGCCTCGACGCTGGGAATTTGTCGCGTGTCACCGGAAAAGACGATTCTGGCTCCCTGATCCTCGGCGAGGTGCAGCAAGCTTTGCATTTGCCGGCCAGAGACCATGCCTGCTTCATCAACAATCAAGACCCTCCCGCGCAGCGCGCCCTGTGGTTCCTGAGCCTCCAGAAGTCGGGAGACAGTCATCGCATCACGGAAGCCGACCTTTTCCAGTTCGTCCACCGCACTCCGGGTGGGAGCCACCGCAAGAACTTCGTGTCCGGCCTCTCTGAGGCCACGGTCAATTTCACGCAGTGTCGCCGTCTTGCCAGTACCGGCAGCGCCTCGAACATTGATCGCCAGATCGCGAGAGTCGAGTACAGCTTCGACGGCGCGCTTCTGTTCGGGACGGAGGTGGCCCGAAAGCTCAAAGTCACGGCCCTTGCCGAGGTGGTCGTAGCGGTCCAATCCCTCGGTTAACTACCGCGATCATGTCGCGCTCGCGTTGGAGGCTCGCGTGTGTCGCAATTTCATCCCCAGAGGAGATGAGAGCCCCTTTCGCACGTTCAAGGGAGAGAGAGCCCTGAAGGTCGCTGAGTTCGACGTTGCCGCGCCCGTGACGAAGAGCTTCGGTTAGAACCTCATGTTCCCTGGCGACTGAGAGACGCTCGAAGATGTGCTCCTGGGAGTATGCAAGCGAAGCCTCATGCACACCGCGATTGATTTGAGGTGAATAGGATTTTGTCTGAGCTTCGTTCAAAACCTCACGAAGTCTTTGCCTCTCATCCGGGGTACAGTCGGTCTTGCTGAAGGTTACGGACTCGCTCGGTCGATATCTCCTGAAGCTTGTCAGCCCGCGTTTCCCGGACGAGTACCGCAACCTCGTTGTCTGTTGGCGCACGACCACGTGAATTGGTGAACTCCTGAATGGCCGCATCCCGCTGGGCACTGCGTTGGCTGTACTTGTCGAGGAGGTCCTGGGAGAATCCTGCGATCTCGAATCCCTTGTCACGACCACGAACATCGTGACGATTTTCAATCTCGTAACCAAGGGCGCGTACTTCGCGAGCAAGGGAATTGCGATAGACCTCGGTCAGGTAGCTGCGACGCTCGTACAGACCGGAAGCCTGCAGCGCCTTCCAACGTCCTTCAGTCCCATCGTAGGTCAGATTGGCAGCGACGGCATGAGTGTGGAGCTGAGGATCTAGCTGACGACTCGTGTCGTGAGTGTAGGAAGCTACGATCCAGTTTCCGGTGGCTCGATTTTCGTTCAGGCCGGCGAGGCGAACCCTGGTGGCCGAGTATTTCTCCGCTTCTTCCAATGCCTCGCGCACGGCGGTTTCGTGCGCGGCGACCAGTCTCTCATCACCGCCAACAATGGCCATGACAGAGACGGACTTCGGCGCCGAAAATGTCATGTCATAGAGAGAACGTGCCTTACTTTGCTCTTCACCATTGCTGGCAATGCGATCTGCCCCGTGACGTTGCCGGAGGAATTCTCCCGTTTGTGGGTCGAGGCCCTGACGCACTGCCTCGAAATCCTCGGAGGTAACCTCTCCTTTCAGACCCAAGCAGTTCAGCGCCGCGTCCGTGCCACTTGACCTTCGACAGTCCGATTCTGGTCGTAGTAGTCGCTCTGCTGGAGATGGCGCTGAGCGTAGCCTTCACCGCCGGTCATGGCACGAATCGTCAGCACGGCCCGACGCTAGCTCTGTTCGAATTTTGGGTTCAAGGGGAGTTGCTGGATTCTTGAAAACTCAACCCCAAATCGTGCCAGATACTTGCGGAGCCGGTCTGCATCATTTGAGAAGGTCTTGCGCGTTCGCGATGCGCCGAACAATGTACGGCCGGCGTCCGACAGAGAGCGACTCCGCTTGCACACATCCACGACGAAGGCCAGTTGGGCGCGATCGAAGAGGTCCAGTTCTTCCAACTGCCTGTCATCAAGGAATTCTTGAAGAGCGGCTGGAGAAGGCGACTCGCCGGTGGCGCTCCACGATGCCAGTAGCCTTTTAGTCTCTTCTTCTACGATGACAGTAGAAATTCGACCGCCTGGTGCTAGCGTGGCCATCCGAGCGACCGCCGCGTTCAGGTCGCGGAAATTCCCGGACCAATTGGCGGTGGGAGAAAGCGCAAACGCCAGGAATGTGTCCCGAGCTTCTCTGCTGAAAGTGACTCGTCGCCCAGCTTTCTCGGCGAAACGATCTAGTTCGAAATCGA
Organism: Terriglobia bacterium; assembly: GCA_963791575.1. Lineage (GTDB taxonomy): Bacteria > Acidobacteriota > Terriglobia > Terriglobales > Acidobacteriaceae > JAOAPG01. The sequence continues at coordinate 363,602 of CAWBSY010000002.1, forward strand.
GGTTTGGTTCTATATCTTCGGAACGATTCCTGAGCCCCGGGAGCGAGAATGTCCAGAGGTTGATGCGTGCCAGCAGATCCTCACGGAATCTGCCTTGGCGCACAGCAGCAAGTAGATCCCGATTCGTCCCTGCGATTAGCTGAAAATCGCTGTGAGCTTCATCATCCGAACCTAAAGGAAGAAATGTCTTTTCCTCCAGGGCCCGAAGCAGCATTGCTTGTTCATCAAGACCCAGTTCTCCAACTTCGTCCAGAAACAATACTCCCTTATCCGCAGCGCGAAGCAAACCGGGGCGATCCTTCTGAGCTCCGGTGAACGCTCCTTTCACGTGACCGAATAACGCAGACATGGCGGCGTCCCCACGCACCGTCGCGCAATTCACTTCGACAAAAGCTCCCTCTACGGCCCGGCGGTTCTTTTTCAATTCGTAGATTCGTTTTGCCAAGAGCGATTTGCCGGCACCCGTCGGGCCCATGAGTAGCAGAGGATCGCGGGTCGCGATGGCAACCTGCTCAATTCGATCTATCAGATGGTTGAATGCGCTGTTCCGGGTATCAATGCCGCCCTTGAGATAGGAAACTGCCTCCCGTTGCTCTTGTCGAAAGCGCGAGGCGATCCGGTCATACTTGGACAGATCGAGATCGATGATCTTGATCGTTCCTGGCGAACTCCGATCTCGTTCTGGCGAACACTGCACCAACCGGCCCGGCATATACCGCGACTCGGTCAAGAGAAACAAGCAGATCTGCGCGACGTGAGTACCTGTCGTGATGTGGATGAGGTAGTCTTCCGATTCCGTATCGAACGGGTACTGGCGAGAGAATTTGAAAAGAGTCTCGTAGACTTCCTCAAAATCCCAAGGGTCGCGGAACTCCATCTCGTGTTGGCGGACCTCCGTTTCCGGCGAAACAGTTCGCATGTCAGCACGCACTGTTTTTGCCAAGGACGAGTCGCGCTTCCCATGCAGCAGTTCAAAGCGACGCACAATAAGGTCTGGCTGTCGGCAGAGAGAAACGGAAGGGCGCCAATTCTGCCAACGATCGGGGTGTTTGCCCATGTCGAGGGTAGTGCCAAGCAAGCCGATCACGACAACACCGCGCTGAGTCTTATCCATTGGAATATGATCTTATCTTACAATATAAACACTCGAATATCGAAGCAAGAGCCATTTCGTGCAACACTCGATACTTCAGCAACTTGCAGAAAAGCCCTTTATGGCCCAGCACTTGCTTTTCTCTAGTACGGAAGGAGAATCAAAATGTCAGGCGAAACCTACAACGTTATCCACGGCGGGCAGGGTGTTCCGATCAAGGCGTGGACTAAAGGTGTGCAGTTGGAGGATCAGGCGAAAGGGCAGTTGCTGAATGTCGCCCAGTTGCCGTTCGTTTTCGTTGGATCGCCGCCATGCCTGACGTGCACTGGGGAATTGGCGCGACTGTTGGAAGCGTGATTCCGACCAAAGGCGCAATCATTCCGGCAGCGGTGGGTGTGGATATTGGTTGCGGAATGATGGCGGTCCAGACTCACTGAATGCTCGTGATCTGCCGGATAACCTGCATGGCATCCGCGAAGCGATCGAGCAAGCCGTTCCGCATGGCCGTACCAATCACGGCGGGGCGGGAGATCGAGGTGCGTGGCACGAAATTCCCGCTGACAACCAGGAGGCATGGGGAGGTCTGAAGCCCCGATACGACGCCATCCTGGCGAAGCACCCTAAGTTGGATCGCGGAAATCATGTGAACCACCTTGGCACGCTGGGAACGGGAAACCACTTTATCGAGGTCTGCCTGGACGAAAGCGAGCAGGTCTGGTTCATGCTTCACAGCGGGTCGCGCGGCGTGGGAAACCGCATCGGATCGTACTTCATCGAACTGGCAAAGAAGGATATGGAGAGATTCTTTGTCAATTTGCCGGATCGTGATCTTGCGTACTTCCCCGAGCACACGGAACACTTTGATGACTATGTCGAAGCAGTCGAGTGGGCGCAGGACTATGCTCGCGCGAACCGGGATCTGATGATGCACCAGATCGTGGATGCGGTTCGCGGTAGCGGACACGTGCCGGAGTTCACAGCCGAGCTGAAGGCGATCAATTGCCACCACAACTATGTGGCACGCGAGATCGCACTATGGCCAGAACGTACTCGTGACTCGTAAGGGTGCGGTTCGTGCGCGCGAGGGGGATATGGGGATTATTCCTGGCAGCATGGGCGCACGTCTTTCATTGTGCGCGGGAAAGGCAACCCGGAGAGCTTCCATAGCTGCAGCCACGGCGCAGGTCGTGCGATGTCTCGCAACGAAGCAAAGAAGCGCTTCACGGTGGCGGATCACATCCGCATGACCGAGGGCGTGGAATGCCGCAAGGACGCAGATGTGATCGATGAGACGCCAGCGGCTTACAAGCCGATCGATGCAGTGATGGCGGCGCAGGCCGACCTGGTGGAGATCGTCCACACACTGCGTCAGGTTGTTTGCGTGAAAGGATGATTCATGCCTAAAACGGAAGTTGCGAAGGCAGAAATGATGGTTCGGATCGATGGGTCTTTCGGTGAAGGCGGCGGGCAGATTCTGCGCAGCTCACTCAGCTTGTCCCTTGTAACCGGAAGACCTTTCCGAATCGAGAACATCCGCGCAAATCGGCAGAAGCCTGGACTGCTGCGGCAGCACCTAACAGCAGTCCAGGCGGCGGCAGAAGTTGGCGCTGCTGAAGTCGAGGGGGATTAGCTGGGTTCCAAAGCGCTTACGTTTGTGCCGGGCAAGATTCGCGCGGGGGACTTTCGTTTCGCGATTGGTACTGCGGGCAGCGGAACTCTTGTGCTTCAGACGATTTTGCCAGCGCTGATCACGGCCGCCGGACCAAGCCGGGTTGAGATCGAGGGTGGAACACATAATCCAGCTGCTCCGCCCTTCGATTTCCTTCAGCGGAGTTTCATACCGCTCATCGAGAGCATGGGGCCGAAAGTGAAGATTGAGCTCGAACGGTACGGCTTTTATCCGGCGGGTGGAGGGCGGTTTGTGGTTGAGATCACTCCGGCGGATGTCTTGAAACCAATGAATCTGGAGGAGCGGGGCGAGATCACGGCGAAACGAGCCACGGCCCTTGTGGCGAACTTGCCCTATCACATCGCTAAGCGGGAACTGGATACGGTTGGAAAGTTACTGAGCTGGGACGCCGAGTTATTGCGCTGCGAGGACACAAAGAATTCAGTTAGTCCCGGCAACCTGGTGATGATTGAATTGGCGAGCTCTAGTGTGACACAGATCTTCACCGCATTTGGGAAGCTCGGTGTGAGTGCAGAAGACGTTGCGAAAGACGCAGCCGAACAGGCACATGCGTACATGCGTTCGACTGCGGCGGTGGATGAGCACCTAGCCGATCAGCTTCTGCTGCCCATCGCATTGGCCGGAGGGGGTTCATTTACCGCGATAAGCCTCAACATGCATGCAAAAACGAACATGGAAGTAATCCGCGAGTTCTTGCCGGTGCGCTTCGAGGTGGTCGAAGCACAAGGGCGCAGTCGCGTTTCAGTTCAGCCCGAGTGAGGGTCAATAGACGTGAGGGCACAAGGCTTTCGATAGGTTTGGTATACGGTCAACGCGAGACTTACTCGACACAAGGAGGACAATGCTCAAATTGGGCGCTTCAGAAGATGCAATCTGACGAATTTTCCTATTGCAAAAGACGCGAAGTCGTGGCATGTTAGGTCATCTTCTTACGAAAGGACGCCCAAATTGGTGGATTTCGAAAACAAATCGCTAAGCGGGCAACATCGGCCGGATAACTCGACTGAGTTGCTATAGGGCGTCGCTCCGGTCGCGCTAACCGATCCTATCGGTTCAACCAGGCGCTCTTTCCGCACAACAGAAAACTTCGCTGGGTGGCGTAGGTCGCGGTTCCTTCGACTGTAAATCGACTATACCGCTCCCGTAAATTCCCCCAGCTTGACTCGTCGGTCAGTGGTGATTGGTTACGGATACTTCTCTGGTAGAAACAGCCTTCGGGCTGGGAGGTTCGAATCCTCTTGGGCGAAAGCCCTTCCGTGACCGCCTGTTCCCTGACTAGATTGTTTAATCAAAGTACGCAAGATTGGCCGGTGGTGAAGACTACGGTTACTTCGCCTCGAACGCGGGAGATGCAGGTTCGAATCCTGCCGCGGGAATTGTGCCCGCGTGGTCTAAACGGAAGGACACCTAATGTTCCGTTGTCGCTCGTTCCCCGGTCAATGAGTTTAACGGAACGTATGTCTAAGTTGTCCGACCTTGTGTCGGTTAGAAAGAAAATATGTGGCAAATTCTGAAAAGTATGCTGACCGGCCGGAGCGAGTTTGCATCGGGCGGTCTGCTACTCATGATCATCGGCGGAATAAGTGTCTGGCTGCGGGCCGTTCCCGAAAGTATCTGGGAGTGGATCGTGAGCCAGACCACCATGATAGTCACTGTGAAGGACGATGATGCGGCGTTCTCGTGGGTGAAGGAGTGGTTTCTTGAACAGAGATTTCTGAAGCGAATCCGCCGCGTGGATCTCGATACAACAGTGCGCAACGAGCGGATTGCCATGATCCCAGCCCCTGGCAAGCATTGGTTTTGGTATGGCGGCAGGCCTTTCGAAGTGTGGTTCTCTCGCACTGAGAACACCCACGAACGGAGCGGCAGGCGCGTTGAGTCCCTGACATTTAGGACTCTTGGACGGAATCGAGTTTTCCTCGATAGATTTGTCGAGGACGTTGTCCGTTGCCATGTCGACCGACAAGGTGTGCAGTCGTACCTGTACATATACGACGATGGGTGGGATTACGTGGAGGGCTACTCGCCGCGTGGATTGACGTCGGTAGTTCTGCAGCCTGGTGAGAAGGAACACTTGCTGGACGATGTTGCACACTTTCGAAGATCGAAACGACGGTACGAGCAGCTGGGGGTTCCTTACCACAGAGGCTATCTGTTCTATGGCCCTCCCGGAACCGGAAAGACCTCGTTGGTCTCGGCGCTGGCAGCGAATTGTAGTTTGTCGATTTATGTCATCAATCTTGCGGAGTTCAGCGATCGTAGCTTGATGAGAGCAGTGAATCAGGTACCGGCGAACTCTGTCCTATTGTTTGAGGACATTGATTGCATGCGTGGGAGTCAGTCTCGCGAAGAACCAGAGTTGCGAAGCGGAAGGAATGAAAAGTCGACGATAGTCACAAAAGAGAATGCATCCACGAATGTCGTCACTCTTTCTGGGTTGCTGAATGTACTTGACGGCTTTCATGCTCCGAGCGGCGTGCTGTTCGTAATGACAACGAATCACCTCGAGAAATTGGACCCGGCGTTGCTGCGTCCAGGAAGGATCGACTACAGGCTTTTCCTGGGAAAGGCAAGCGATCGGCAGAAAGTGGAGCTCTATCGCAGATTCTTTCCCGATGCATTGGAACGAGAAGCGCGAGAGTTTGTCCAAGCATCTCGGTCCGCTGAAACGATGGCTGAGTTTCAAGGTTTGCTATTGGCTTTAGAGCGAGGAGAAAGTCGCTTGGATCATGTGGCAGCGAGTCACGGAATCCTGGTGTAGAGCATTCGCCGGTGGTGATGTGCGACGGTTCCTTCGAAGGGCGCAGGTTCGAGTCCTGCCACAGTCTATGGCTGCGTAGCTCAATTGGCAGAGCAAGACCGTTGCCGACAATTCCCCGGCGGGTGTGCTAAGGGGTGATGCGTGCGCGCGATCGATTTGGAGAGCGTCATGAAAGATGTTGTTTTGGACGGGGCAGGCTGGTCTACGAAGGACGATGTGTACGATGCATTCTTCCGTGCGGTAGGCGCGCCTGAATGGCACGGGCGCAATTTCGATGCATTGCGTGACAGCATCGCCGGAGGTGAGATCAACAAGCTCGAACTGCCGTACAAGCTCGTGATCAGGAACTATGACAAGATCCGTGGCGAGGCGAAAGGAATGGCCGACGATTTCATCGATCTAATACACGAACTCGCGGCAGAAGGTTGTCCGGTTGAAGTTTGCGCGGAGGGATCGGGTGGTGGAAGTAAGCGCTTGCGAATCCAACAGAGCCGTCTTGATGAGATGGAAGCGGCGTTTCAGCAAGCTCTTATTCCGTTGCTGAAGGAATGCGCAGCAGGGCGATGGGGGTTGTTCGGGCAAAATGAGCACTTGGAAGAACGCAGGTATCTTCATTGGCCGGCAGCCGATGATCTGAGGCGTCGAGCGCAACAGATACATGTTCTGCGCGCAGAGTTTGGCCAGCCGAACTCCGGGGTTGAACGCTTTCTGCACTACTGCTCATTGGGCGCTGCAAATGTACCTGGCGAGCCGAAACTAGCAAGAGCTTTTCTCGACGAAATTGGCACTTGAATTTTGGAAAGACGTTCGCCGGTGGTGAAGACGAGGGTTACTTCGTAATCCGACGGTTGCGGGTTCGATTCCTGCCATGGCTTCGAGCCGTGTAGCTCAAAGGTAGAGCATCGGACAAATACCGTCGTCGCCTAATTCCCCGGCGAGAAGAGCAGGACGGCACGGGTTGTGTTTTCGGATGGAACTATGAATCACGAGGAAGCATTTGTAAAAGGATTCGTCGAAGTCAACAGTAAGGAAAGATTTCTTGGTTTCCTTGGCGATGCGAAGAAGCGTCGTAAGTTGATCGGCGAGTTTGACCATCTGAAGTACGGTTCTCTCGATCGCGAGTTCATGATTCCGCTTCGCGGCGCGGGATCTTTGCCACCGAATGTCTTTGCTGCGCTCCGGAAGATGGGAGCTCCAGAAACATGCTGGGCGATGGGCGGCCGATTTGATGGGCGGGAGAAAGAACTGTTGCAGGCCCTTCGAGAGTCGGGGGACGGATTTGTTCTGTCCTGTATCCCAGGAAGGCTGGCATACATAAAAACCGAAGATGAGGAGTTCATTCTGCGGCGTTGATGTCTTAAACGACGCGCATTGAAAGTGAGGAAAACATGGCCCGACTGAACACACTGAATCTCAACACTGCGCCTCGCACACACGAGGGCACGCCCACACGTCACGTCTCTCCGGAGATGCAGCTACGGCGCTCGGTGCTTGCGTGCCTGCTTTGGGAGAGCCAGTTCTACGAGGACGGGATCGAGATCGCCGGCCGCATAGCCGAGCTGTTGCCAAAGGTCGCGGCCGAGAAGGTGGCCGCCCTTGCCATTGAGGCTCGCGAGCAGATGAAGCTACGTCACGCGCCGCTTCTGCTCGTTCGCGAGATGGCGCGTCATAAGACACACCGTGCGCCGGTGTCGGAGACGCTCGCAAGCATTCTCCAGCGTGCCGACGAACTTGCAGAGTTTGTCGCCATCTACTGGAAGGAAGGACGTGTGCCGCTCTCGGGCCAGGTGAAGAAGGGGCTGGCTGCGGCCTTCCCGAAGTTTGACGAGTATCAGCTCGCCAAGTATGACCGTGGCGGGCGCATCAAGCTGCGGGATGTACTCTTCCTCTGCCATGCCAAGCCCCGTAATGGGGCTCAGGCAGCAATGTGGAAGAAGCTGATTGCTGGAACCCTGACCACGCCCGACACGTGGGAAGTTGCTCTCTCGGCCGGAACTGACAAGCGCGAGGCCTGGGAGCGACTGCTTCGCGAACACAAGCTGGGCGCACTAGCATTGCTCCGTAACCTGCGCAACATGCATGAAGCCGGAGTCAGCGACAAGCTGGTCGCTAGTGCTCTGGGTGATATGAAGACGGACCGCATTCTGCCGTTTCGCTTCATCGCCGCTGCGCGGTACACTCCGAAGCACGAGGCCGAACTTGAGCAGGCGATGTTCCGTTTGCTCAAGAAGCAGCCTGCGCTGCCGGGAACGACTGCGATGGTTGTGGACACCAGCCCCTCAATGTGGATGGCGCGACTCAGCAGAAACAGCGACATGGATCGCTTTGAGGCTGCGGCGGGGCTCGCTATTCTGCTCCGCGAAACTGCCGAACGGGTGAACGTTTACGCATTCAACGAGAAGGCGTATGAGGTTCCTCCGCGACGCGGGTTTGCACTGCGGGATGCGCTGGCCACCACCAAGAACAACTGGAGCCGAGGTGGACTCGGTGTCGCCGCCGCAAACCGTGACGGCTATGATCGGATCATCGTCATCACGGACGGCCAGTGGCACTACTCGGATACCACCACTGTGCAGGGCTACGGTGAGGGCGATCCGCAAACTGTCGCGCCGGCGCCACTCACGAAGCAGGCGTACATGGTCAATGTGGCCAGCTACAAGAACGGCGTCGGTTACGGCCAGTGGATGAACATCGATGGCTGGAGCGATTCGGTCATCGAATACATCCGTGCGCTAGAACAGACGAAATGGGTCAACTAAATTCACGGGCCCGGCGTCCCGCCGGGCCTGTGAGTTTCACACAATCTGCAGAACCCGAAGGCATGCGATACGGGCGTTTCGGTTGCGAAATGTCCGTGCTATACTCAGCTTTCGAAGATGACGATACAGACCAAATCCATGATGAGACGGCGCGTCAATCGCGCTCGGCCCTCGGGATTGGTCTGATTATTCGTTAGATTTCCAAGTTCAGATTCGATTTCCGAGGCTCCGACAAAAGTCGGGGCCTTTTGGTTTTTACGGAGGTTTTTGGCCGGTAGCCAAGCTGGAAAGGCACGTGACTGTTACTCACGCCATGCGCAGGTTCGAATCCTGCCCGGCCAGCCAGATTTGAGGTGAAAACAAGGCTCGCTAGTTCAGTAGGAAGAACGCGGCTCTCATAAAGCCGTCGCGGATGGTTCGAATCCATCGCGAGCCACCAGTGGAGGGGCCTCCGGCGAGGGGCAGTGGCTTATACCCACTTCGGCGCCAGATTAGCGCGGCCAGGCAGGTTCGACTCCTGTACCCTCTACCAATATTTTCGCGCCGGTAGTTCAACGGACCAGAATAGTTGGCCTACACCCAACAGATGCGGGTTCAACTCCCGAACGGCGCACCAGAGCAGGATTAGCTCGAAGGTCGAGCCCGCGGTCGATAACCGCGAGGCGTTGGTTCGATTCCAACATCCTGCACCATTTTGATGTTGAACATGGGTGACTGGCAGAGATGGCAGATGCACTCGCCTCTTAAGCGAGACCAGGCTGGTTCGATTCCAGCGTCACCCACCAGAGCGGTTAGTTTGCGGGATTGGCAGATAGGGATATGCACTCGCCTTTTAAGCGAGACGAAGTGGGTTCGATTCCCACATCCCGCACCAAGTTACGCTACAAAGAGGCGGCATAGCATAACGGATCAATGCTCCGAGCTTCTACCTCGGATGATGAGAGTTCAAATCTCTCTGCCGCTTCCAATGTGGGGATGTGGTCCAACGGATGAGGGCGCAAGGCTACGAACCTTGAGATCAGAGTTCAATTCTCTGCATCCCCTCCACATTAATTAGGCTCGCGTGGTCTAAGGCATGATGACGCTTCGGTCCTAACGAAGAGATCCGGGTTGGATTCCCGGCGCGAGTTCCAGATGGGTGGGTAGTGTAACCGAACAACACGGCAGCGTCCGAAGCTGCAAATCCGGGTTTGACTCCCGGCCCGCCCACCAGTCCTGAAGCGGGTATTTTTCAGCAGCGGTTAAGTGGATGTAATATTGTCCACTCAGGCAGAACTGGGATGCTGCAATGATGCGAGCAAGGATCAAGGTCTTTGGCGATGATGCGCCCCTGTGTGGCAATGTGGCGCGCCGCATTATCAAGACAACTCAGCGAAGCGCCTTGACGAAACGAGTTTCTTCTGCGCCATCCTTACTGTATAGCTTCTGCGGTGGCGCAGAGCCAACACAAGACGTTCACCGAAGGCATGTTTCCTGACGGTTCTGTCCAGAAGAGTTCGAGTTACTGGGTGGAGATTGAAACCGTGGAGCAGACGCCAGACCACGGGTTTACGGGGGGGACAAGTAGTGGCGGGGGTACTCGCCGGGGGCAGGACGTTGAAGGGGTGGACTGGGAGTGGGACGTCGATGATCTTATGGAACGCGTTGGGCAAATGGTGAGAAGCAATACCCCGAGGAGGGCTGCCGGTGTCTACTTGACGGACCAGCTAGTGGATTTCAACGAATCGAATCAACACCTGCGGATCTTGCGAAGATTACGAAGTTGCAAGATTCGATCGCCCACAATTTTCCAGATGCATTGCCTGATGCCTCAACCGCACGACCCATTTATAACGTCGGTTCTGTCATTACGCCAAGTCCACTCCCAATCGTGGTGCGTACCCCTAACCTATTTCGTGAGCCGATTGAGACTTTCAAAGGAAACTCACGCATGCCATTGTATTACCGAGAGAACTGGCAGGACTCTAACCAACAGCCACTTGTTCCTCAGTGACGTTCTACCAACCTCAAGGAGCTCCGACGTTCTGACAAAATATCTGGTAGGGCTACTTCCCGACCAGACAATTGGCGGCCGATCAAATGTGAAGAATTATGGGCGAGAGGTTTGGCTATAGATCCGGCTGGAAGGAAATAGACGATTTCTTCATGTAAATAGCTCAATTTGGCAGAGGGTTGATCGTTTGGGCAATGGTTCTGGGACCGGGAATGAGGGTTAGCAAATTGGCCGATCATCTGCGGGCATAAACCTTGGCGAAAGGCAGGCTGCCGCGAAGAGACACTTCCGAGAGGCGAGACGAGAGATTCTGCCAACTCTCCGCACTCGCCCTAATAATGTTGCAGATGAAGGATGGTAACAGTCACTTTTGGGTATTGACGGATTCGCGGAGTGATGCCAGAGTGATAACTGAGTTCCAGCAATGATGCGCAAACCCCATACCGATTGCTTCCCGACACCAGCCACCTTTACGTGGCAAGGAGCGGGGGAAGGTACGTTCATGTAACGGGGGCGATCCATAGCGCGTAGTTTTTCTGAGCCTCCGATACAAATCGGGGGCTTTTGCTTTTTACGGCGTATTTCAGCGAATGCGCAGATAGGAGGCGGCGTCGTCTAACGGCCAGGATGCGGCCCTTTCAAGGCTGAGATGGGAGTTCGATTCTCCTCGCTGCTACCAAGTTATGAGTACACAAATAATTGAACTCGAAGGCTTTGAAATCGAGCTTGCATCGGAGCTCTATTGCGAGCGCGGCGGAGATCACCGCGAATTGGTGGATCGCGCGCGTACGGATCGCCAGAGGCTCGGCCATAACGTCGATGAATCGGCGGTGTTGTGTGTCCGGTGCATGAAAGCAATCGCGCTGAAAGTGTGATGCCGGGTCGTCTAGTGGCAGGACCCTGGACTTTGAATCCGGGTACGGGCGTTCGAATCGCTCCCCGGCAGCCAGTTTGAAAAGTCAGCAAAGGAGGAAGCTCATTGACGAGCATTGAAGGCAAATTCGAGGAGTGGTGAAGGCTACGGTTACTTTTCTTGTCCAGAAAACACACCGTATCCGCAAATTCCCTCCTCAAAATTGCGAGGTCATCCAATTGGCTAGGATAACCGGCTCTGACCCGGTTCATGCACGTTCGAATCGTGCCCTCGCAGCCAAGTGTCGAAAGTGGTCGCAGAGTCTAGCGGCAGGATGCCTGACTGTCTATCAGGAGGGACGGGTTCAACTCCCGTTGCGACCGCCACAGGGGTGATGACCCGACGGGAAGGGCGCTCGTCTCCAAAACGAGTTCAAGCAGGTTCGAATCCTGTCACCCCTGCCAGTTTGAAGGGCGAGCATGGTATAGCGGCTGGTGCCTCGGGCTTCCAACCCGATGACGCGAGTTCAACTCTCGCTGCTCGCTCCATAGATTTTGTGAGGGCGGAAGTCGTCTAGTGGCCAAGACGCGACGTTGCCAACGTCGAGAGCGCGGGTTCGAGTCCCGCCTTCCGCTCCAAGTTAGTAAGTAGTTCGAGGCGGTGTAGCCAAGACAGCAAGGCGTCTCCCTGCAAAGGAGATCATCGGGAGTGCAATTCTCCCCACCGCCTCCAGAGTTTTAAGTTTGCTGGTGTAGCTCAGTGGGAAGAGCGCGGGCCTCGTAAGTCCGTGATCGGCGTTCGAATCGCCGCGCCAGCTCCGCTGGTATAGCTCAACGGGAAGAGCAGGCGCATGGTAAGCGCCCGACCGCAGTTCGAGGCTGCGTGCCAGCTCCAAAGTTTGCTGGTCTAGCACAGTGGGAGTGCAGAGAGCTTGTACCTCTCCGACGAGTGTTCGATTCACTCGACCAGCTCCAGATTTTCGATGGCGGGATTGGCCGAATGGCTTAGGCACTGGATTGTGGCTCCAGTCACGAGAGTTCGATTCTCTCATCTCGCCCCAAATGGGCGGTTCGTATAAGGGGATTACCCACGGCCTGCAACCGTGAAATGCGAGTTCAAGTCTCGCACCGTCCACCAAAGTTTGGCTCGGGAACTCGACGGCAGAGTGCTGGTCTGAAAAGCCAGTGGATACGGTTCAATTCCGTGCCGAGCCACCAGATCCGGGTGTAGGGTAGCGGCCACCCACATGTCTTGGGCACATGTCCACGCAGGTTCAACTCCTGCCACCCGGACCATTTCTTTTTGCGTTACGAGGGTTGTAGCCTCATTACAATAGCTGTTTGTCCACTTCCGAAGAACACACCCGTAGCTCCTCCGAGCTCGGTGGGTTATGAACCGGGTCGGGATGGGGAAATCGCACTGACCATAGCGTGCTGCACCATTGTGCCGCGAACATCTGAGCAATTTTCTCGCGAGCAAATCTGAGGCGCTTCGAAGGTGCGTCTCGATCAATCAACTGCAGGTGGCCGAGCTCGTGCAGAAGCACGTCGTAGAGCATGAATCGGCGAACGGCCAGTGCTGGCCACTTCTGGCCACGTTTGGCTCCGAACTGCTCCGGTGTCTGGCCCTTCGCGAGAGCAGCTTTCAGGCTCATGCGGGGAGGGAGAGCACAGAGAGCGATTTCCCGTAGTCCCTGGTTGACATAGCCGAGAGTGCAGGCACCGCGGCTCCGATCATTGAAGTGAACTGCGCGCACGCGATGCCATACTTCGATGTGAAGGCGGCCCAAGACGGTGCGCACGTCTTCCGCGTTTACATAGTGGATTCGATCCGCGCCAGGAGTTAAGGACGAAAATCTGACTCGGGCAAGTCTAGATTCTAATGATTGGTTCATTTTAAGTTAATTCTCTTTCTGAAAATCTGGTGCCAGCGGAGAGATTCGAACTCTCAAACACCTGTTTCTAAGACAGGCCGCTATTCCAATTCGCGCACGCTGGCACTCTGGTGCACAGGGGAGGATTTGAACCTCCGCGTCCCACTCGGGGAAACCGGGTTACAGCCGGTCCGTTTCGGCCGGGCTCACGCACCTGTGCAAACTTGGCGGAAGGTAGACGAATCGAACGCCCATCGCTCATCACGATGCCCTGGTTTTCAGGACCAGTTGCCGGCCATTCAGCAGTACCTTCCGCGTGGCGGAGAGTACGGGAGTTGAACCCGTTAGCCTCTTGCGAGAACCCTTGTTTAGCAGACAAGTGCCTTACCGTCCGGCCCACTCTCCGTTGAAATTGTCAAAGAACGACAAAATTCTGGTAGGCCCGGTGGGAGTTGAACCCACAAAAGAGCTGCTCTTGAGGCAGCTGCGTATGCCAGTTCCGCCACGGGCCTGAAGCTAGAAATTGTGCAGGAGTTAATAACTCAGTCGGGATGGACTGAGTCGTAATGACGATCGAAATTGAAGCAGGCGCTTCACAAAGTCAATTTAGCATGAAACCGTTGGCAGTGCACGCGTTTTTCGGCGGCCAGCCTTGGAACTGCAGGCTAGCCACGACTGATGCAGATTTGGCGCAGCATGGGCCGTGCGTGCAGAAACCAGTTCGTTTTCCAAAGAGACACCATCCCTAAGCCTTCGGCTTAGAACGGTGCAGGCCGTCTGGGGACTAGCGAACGCCGCTCGCACGAAGTCGAACAGTATTCGAGTCCGTTCGAATTGCGTCCGATTCTCATTCGAACGGATATGAGTAATCTGAACTGCCGATTTAGATTACTCAACGCTCTGCCGCAGACGAACGCTGGTTCGTTGGCCGCTTGACACGCTTACGCAATATGCGTAATAATATACGCATTATGCGTAACTCTTCCGTGCTGACTGCGCTGTTCCCACAAGTACGGCAGGGCGTGCTCGCGGCTACGCTCGGCCAGCCAGATAAGTGGTGGTATCTTTCGGAACTCGCCGGCCGTTTGGGCACCAGCCCGTCGAGCCTTCAGCGGGAGTTATCATCTCTGGTGGCAAGCGGAATATTAGTGCATCGTCGGGAAGGCACAAGGGCTTATTTCAAGGCGGAGACCCAGTCCCCAGTGTTCCGAGACCTGCAGCAGCTCTTCGAAAAAACTGCAGGGCTGGCTCCGATCTTGGAGCAGATACTAAAGCCGTTTGGGAACAAGATTCAGAGTGCCTTTATCTATGGTTCCGTGGCACGAAGCCGGGAACATGCGATGAGTGACGTGGATGTGATGGTCATTGGCAGAGCAGGTCTCGCTGACCTGTCTCCAGCGCTTCGCAAGGCGGAGGCGCGGCTGGGAAGAGAGGTCAACGTCACGGCCTATTCCCCAGAGGAGTTTCGGGAGAAAATCAAGTCGGGCGACCATTTCCTTGCCGCCGTTTTACGAGGACGGAAACAGTTTGTGAAAGGAGGCCAGAGTGACTTGGACGAGCTTGTTGGCAAATAAGGAAGCCCAGAAACACAAAACCTCCAAGAAGGAATTAGACAATATGCGGGCCCTGATCGCCCGCGACCTAGCGGACGCGAGTCTTGCTGGCCTCTCAGCAGATCGGAGATTCGCCACTGCTTACAACGCAGCACTCCAGGCCGCCAACATGGCGATTGCCTGTGCGGGATATCGGATCATGAGCAAGGTTGGACATCACCGGGTGTCGTTAGAGAGCACGAAACTTGTGTTGGGCAAACCCGTTCACAAGTACGCCGATTATTTCGAAACCTGTCGGCGAAAGCGAAATACGATCGACTACACCTTCTCCAACGTTGCGACGGAGACGGAAGCAAAGGAGATCCTCATCCAGGCATCCCAGTTTTACAGCGAAGTCGAAGGCTGGATTACGAAAAATCACCCTTCACTGAAGAAGTAGAAATGAGTAGAAACGGCCACTGTTTGGACTGGCGAACCCTCACGCACAGAAGTAAGTCCTCTCCCGTGCTACTATTCGCGTAAATCTTGTGCTCGACGGTTGAAATATGCGATCTGCGCAACGCATTCGTTTGCTGGCCATTCTGCTCGTCGCAATCTCGACGCGTCTTCTCGCGAGTTCCGCGCCTCTCCGGGTCAATGAATCGGAGATGAGCGCTGTCATTTCCGAACGGGAAATCGCATTGATCGCACCCGTTTCGAACGAGTCCGAAACAACCGTCTCCGGCACTCTTTACGTTGATCTGCTCGATCCCAAAGACGCGGTCGTAGCGTCATCCAAAACTACTGAGCACCTCAAACCCGGTCGCAGTTTAATCAAGTTGTCCTTGCCACGACCCGCGATCCCCCTGGTGGGCGACAATGATCCGGTGCTGTGGTATCGCGTGAAGTACCGGCTTCTGTTGAATGACAAGCAAGCGGCCAGTGGCGTCGTTGCCCTGGGAGCTATCGCCCCCGACATGTTCGAACTCCGCATCGCGCACGCTGACAAAGCCCTGCCCGACCAGTCCTATCGCGTGCGAATACACGCAGCCAACCCGGTTACGCGGAAGCCAGTGAGCGGCGTGGAGGTTCGAGGCGAGCTAGAATTCGATTCGGTCGACAAGCGCGCCGTCATAACGCACACTACGAACTCATCTGGCGATGCTGTTCTTCTCTTCCGTATCCCAGGAGCAGTCACTGACGGTGGCTCAATCAACGTTGAGGCTCGGAAACGCGATCAAACGAGGAAGGAGGATTTCGACTTCGAGCTCGACCCGCGGGCTCGCATCATCATCAATACGGACAAACGGCTTTATCAACCCGGACAATCACTACATGCCCGCGCAATTGTGCTCAGTGTGGATAAGCACGCCGTCGCAAACGAAGACGCTGAGTTCAAGCTCGTCGATCCAGAGTCGAATACCGTGTTTAGCGGCACGGCAAAAACAAACGACTTCGGCATTGCCAGCATCGACTGGGAGCTCCCCGACTCAACAGAACTCGGACCTTATGGGCTCCAGGTCTCGCTCTCAAACAGTGATCGATACGGTAGTGCCCAGGAGATGACGAACGTTCGCGTCAGCCGCTACGATCTCCCTAACTTTACAGTCGCAGCCCAGCCGGATCGCTCTTACTATTTGCCTGGTCAGAACGCATCGATTGCGATATCCGCCAAGTACCTATTTGGGAAAGAATTGACCCACGGGGTGGTGAAACTGGTTCGTGAAGAGCAGGGCCACTGGGACTCCGCACAACACAAATGGGTAGTTGACGAAGCTGATCGTCAGTCGGGAGAACTCGACCATTCTGGACGAGCGACGTTTATGCTCGACTTTACGCAGCTGCACGGCGAGCTCGAAGAGGAGACGTACAGACGATTCAAAGACCTCAACTATGCCGCATATGTGACCGATCCCAGCACGGGGAAGACCGAGCAGCGCCGATTCCAGGTCCGTCTCAGTCACCAGCCGATCCACGTCTATGTTTCTGGCATGAATCTCAGTGGTGATCGGGCCTCCTTCTACGTGTCCACCTATTATCCGGACGGCACCCCAGCGGAGTGCCATGTCAATGTCAGCGAAGATCGGAACCACTACAGAAACTACGGCGAGGAGAACTCGTCCGGTGTCAGGGATTTTCTTCACGCCATCAAGACCAACCGATTCGGCGTGGCCAAAGTTTCCGATCTACAGCTGTTGACTGAAGGCGACGACGACTCTAACCGCAACCGCGGCTATCAGCTTGTCTTCGACGTTCACGACAAGACCGGGGCTACCGTTTCTTATGACGAGGTGTTTTGGAGCGACTCCGACAGGCTAATTCAAGTCACAACGGACAAGTCTCTGTATCAGGCAAAAGATCAGATTACAGTCTCTGTTCGCGTTCCCAGCACTCTCTCCGGACACGTTATTGTCGACCTCTCACGCGACGGGGCCGTCCTGTGGACCGGTGGCATAGGTCTGCACAATCATCGAGGGTTCACGGTCATCCCGTACGCCCCCGAGTTCAAAGGCGACCTGACGCTTGCAGCGTATTCGCTGGAAACAGACCGTGAAGAGCGCTATGAAATCCCCTCTGGTGCCCGCGCCATTCTGTTTCCGAGCCCGTCAACCCTGACTGTGAAAGTCAAGACTGACCGTAGCACCTACAAGCCAGGGGATGACGTATCAGCCGCTCTCAACGTCAGCCTGCCATCTGGCTCGACTTCGGCCAGCGCCCTTGGGAGTCGTCGTGGTCGACAAGGCGGTAGAAGAACGTATTCGCGTCGACCAAGAGTTTGGGGAAGGGCACTACGGTTTCTGGGACTGGAGTTGGTGGTATCCACCTGAGTCCGTCGGCGGAATCACAGTCAAGGACCTTGATGGACTGGACCTGTCTAAGCCGCTCCCCGACGGTATGGATCTTGTCGCCGAGATGCTTTTGCACGGACGCAGTTACTACTCGGCCGGACTGCCAGAAATCGAAGGCAACAACTACGGATATGAAACCCGCGTGCTGTTCTCTGAGAAGATGCGGAGTGAACTTGAACCCTTTCGCAAAGCTCTTCTAAACGAAGACTTGATCGGGTGGAAGTTCGCGACGAACAGTGATGAAGTGGCGTCCGTCCTGCGAAAAGTGGGGCTTGACCCTGGAAGCATCGTCGATCCCTGGGGGACGCCTTATCACTACAATTTCGGGATCGATTACCGTAACCGAACGCTGAATGTTGTATCCGCCGGTCCTGACAAGCAGTTGGGAACGGCGGATGACGTTGAGGCGCTTACGGTGAGCTGGCCATATTTCCAGCCGGTCGGTAAAATCATCGACCGAGTTGTTAAAGAGACCTACGCATCTTCTGGCGCGTACATCCGCGACTTTGATGCCCTTAGCGCTGCTGTGCTTTCGCGTGGACTCGATCTCAAAACGCTTCGGGATCCCTGGGGTAATCCGTACGCGTTCAGTTTCCAGCCCAGCGACTCGCTCTATCAGGTCATTGTCCAGAGCACTGGCCACAACATACCGCGTGAATTCTACGCACCGTTCGCGATATGGACCAGCGCAATTGACTATTTTGAGCAAGCTCGCGGGAAGATCGATTCCGCGATTTACAAACTCTCTCGCTCCACGGGGGCATTTCCTCAGGACGATGATACGTTCGACAAAGCGATGGTTGATAGCGGCGTCAACTTCCGCCAGCTTGTTGATCCTTGGGGGCATCCGTATTACGTCAAATACAGCTTCGAGTCGGAATACGGCGATGCCACGCGGATCACGTATCAGCCTGACGCAAGGGTCCAAACCGGCACTCCCGTGACTCGGAAGCTCGCGTGGGTTCGCATCATGAGTCCTGGTCCAGACGGTAAACTGAACACCCCGGATGATTTTCCCGTAGCCAGCTTCTCCCGCGACATCGCCGAACAAGGCGGTAAAGACCTCATTCCTCAGTCCGTTAGTTCCGAGCCTCTAAACGGCAACACAGGTGCTATCAACGGCGTTGTTACAGATCCGACAGGCGCTGTCGTTTCGAACGCCAGTGTGGTTGCAACGCTCCGCCAGACAGGCCAGAAATTCTCTGGGATCACGGGCTCCGACGGCGCCTACATCATTCGTAACATCCCGCCTGGTACATATGACATGAGCATTTCTGCTCCTGGATTCCGAGCGACACAGATACGCACTGTGCCAGTTCACTCAACGAGCATGACGGCTGTGAATGCGATGCTCAATGTTGGCTCGGTGTCTGAGACAGTCGAGGTTTCAGCAGCGGTAGCCAACGTCGAGACAACGAGCTCATCCGTGGCGGTTAGCAAGTCCGCCGAAGGAACTAAGGTTCAGGTTCACGAAGAGACATTTACGCCGAGGCTGCGTGACTACTTTCCCGAAACCTTGTTCTGGTCGCCTTCCATAATCACCGATGCCAACGGTCGTGCACGGCTAAAATTCAAACTTGCAGACAACATCACAACTTGGAAGATGACTGTGCTGGCGTCAACGAAAACTGGCGAGATCGGTGTCGCAGACCGCGAAATCCAAGCCTTCCAGCCGTTTTTTCTTGAGCACGACCCTCCAAAGGTTCTCACTATTGGCGACTTGATCGACCTTCCGGTTGTGGTCCGCAACTATCTTCCACAAGCCCAGCAACTCAGCGTGGAAATGAAGCCTGCGAATTGGTTCGAGCTGGAGCATCCCGGCAAACAGGAGATCTCAGTCGGAGCTGGAGAATCCACGACTGCGATATTCCCGTTCCTCGCAACTGCGATGGTGAAGGCCGGCAAGCAGCGGGTCTATGGCGCCAACCGAACCACTGGCGATGCTGTTGAGAAGACAGTCACCGTTCACCCCAACGGCCGGGAC
Organism: Terriglobia bacterium; assembly: GCA_963791575.1. Classification (GTDB taxonomy): domain Bacteria; phylum Acidobacteriota; class Terriglobia; order Terriglobales; family Acidobacteriaceae; genus JAOAPG01. Next base: position 382,989 of record CAWBSY010000002.1, read on the forward strand.
CAAAGCTCAACCGTAGCAGGCATTCTCCACGGCGGCTCTACGCTCTCGCTGAACATACCGGCCGAATTAATTCCGGGCAGCGTGCGGGCACGGCTGAAGATATACCCCAACCTGTTGGCGCATGTCACGGAGAGCATCGAGGCCGGACTTGAGCGTCCTTACGGTTGCGGTGAGCAAACTTTATCTTCGACATATCCCAGTGTCATGTTGCTGAAATACTACAAAGCCGCCGGCGTCACGAGTGCTCCGATGCAGGGCAAGGCCAGTCGCTACGTCAGCCTCGGCTACCACCGTTTGCTTAACTACCGCGAGTCTGGCGGCGGGTTCAGTTATTGGGGCCACGGTTCGCCGGATGCAGCGCTCACTGCCTATGCCGTGCGCTTCCTGTCGGACGTCTCAGCTTTCACCGATGTTGATCCCGAGCTCATCAACGGTGCCGAGAAATGGCTCGTTGGACAACAGGATAAGGATGGCCACTGGCAGCCGAAGTATGGATACGATGACAGCGGGCTTACCGCTTACATCACCGTCACTCTGGCGGAATCCGTCAATAAGACGAACGACCCACTGAAGAAGATTCTTCGTGAGTCGGTCTCACGCGCTCTCGCTTACTTGTCCGATCCTCATCGTGATCTGAGTGAACCGTATACGCTCGCAGAGTTTGCCATCGCAACTTCTAGCTTCGGCGATAAACAACACGCTTCTGACGCAATTTCGAAAATTATCAAACTGGCAACTCTGGAACATGGTGGCATGTACTGGGTGCTTGAACACAACACTCCGTTCTACGGCTGGGGACATGCAGGCCGCGTCGAGAGTACCGCGATGGCAGTCTTAGCGCTGGCGACCGTCGACCCAACTATCGAGACCCGCCGCCTCGTGGATGCCGGTACGCTATGGTTGCTGCAGCAGAAAGATCGCTACGGAGTGTGGTACTCCGGTCAGGCGACCGTAGATGTTCTATCTGCGCTACTCAAAGGGATCGACACTAACCCTTCCAGAAGCCCCGACGCAAGACTCGCAGCTGTAGTTAATGGCAAGACCGTACCGATAGGTGGGGACTGGTCTCCGACCTCAGACGCTCCGGCAATTATCGACATCTCGGACTTAATCCGTCCAGGCGATAACACCATAGTTGTCCAGAACGGAAGCACGCTCTCGACGGCTAGTACCCAGGCTGTCGCCGAGTATTACATCCCTTGGACTGGCGCCGCCGTCAGCGAGGCGACACGCCCCAGCGATTCTGACGCCCTCCGGCTTGCGGTTAGGTTTGACAAGACGGAAGCCCGCGCCGGAGAGGACGTTCGTTGCTCTATCGAGGCTGAACGAATTGGAAGCCGTGGATGGGGCATGATGATTGCCGAAATTGGCCTACCACCCGGTGCCGACGTTGACCGCCGCGTGCTGGACGACGTAGCCAACAACTCAGGCTGGACTGTGTCGCACTACGACATTCTCCCCGACCGTCTTGTGTTTTATCTTTGGCCCAACGCCGGTGGTACCAAGCTGACGTTCAAGTTTCGTCCTCGATACGGGCTGAAAGCTCGAACCGCTCCCTCGGTCCTGTATGACTACTACAATCCCGAGGCACTGGTCGCACTGCCACCAGCTGATTTCAACGTTAAAGCGATTCCACATTCAGAGCCGGTGAAAACGGTCGCGGAAAAATAGCAACCGGGCCATGCCACGTTGACTATTCGACGTCCGGCGAGGCGTTTTGTTCGCTTCGAACCTTTGCTCTCGCTGTCATCAGTCCGCTAATTTCATCATAGTGCCATGGACGAAAGTCATGTGTGTCGACACCAACGTCCATCGATAGCAAAGTCGGCGGTTCCGGTAGTCGCCCATGTGAATGCCCGTACAAATGCCACGATCCGTGATGTGACCGATTCCAGACGCGCATGGCATAGTGGCAGAGCACGATCGGTTGGCCATGCATGGAGATTTCTGCAAGGTTGTTGAGCCAAGAAAACTCTTCAGTCAACTTGCGAGCTTCTTTGTCGTGATTGCCGGCGAGCGCAAAGACCTTCCTGCAACGAATGTGCTTGCGGTGCTCCAGAACCCGCGCCTTGCTTCCGATGCAGAAATCTCCCAGGAAATAGAGAGTGTCATTCGGCTTCACCGAAGCATTCAGACGTTCAAGGATCGTCTGATCCATCTCCTCGACACTTCGAAACGGGCGATTGCAGTAGCGGATTATGTTGTTGTGTCCAAAATGAAAATCTGCTGTGAACCATGTGTTCGGCATAACGTCCTTTGAGACCTCTGGCGATGTGACCTCATCAATGGTGCTTTGCACTTCGCTGCGGAAGCGCTCGGGCCGGTACGTCAGGAGACGCCATGCACCTGTTGTGACTGAGCCGCAGCTTGGTGTCTCCGGTGTTGGTTGCCGTTCGCTGGCAAACCAAGTACCCAAGACGAAGCCCAATGCGAGGGCAGCACTGGCAACTACAGGCAGCCAAATCGCCCAGACCTGTCTTTCCAGCCTACCAAGTAAATCGTCGATCTGTTGTGCTCTTGCTAGTCATGCTCCGGAAGAGCGACTCATTGGCGCTTCGGACTTTGGCAATCACTCCGATGTCAGGGTGAGCTACTTCCCGGAGCACGTTCACAAGTTGCTTTTGCACGGAGTTCATTTCAGAACAGGACTGGTCAAGCGCTCTTGCGGTATCCGGCAAACCGGATTGCTGGAAGCACTGTCGCAGGCTCTCGCCCAGAAGCTTCGCTATGCGCGGCGGGTCCAAACCTGTTTCCAATTCCTTCGGCAATTGCGCAATGCGTGACTCAAGCCGCGACGTGTATGCTGCCATTCGCTTCTCGACTTCATCAGCCTTAGATAGAGCATTTTCTAGAATCTTCTGCAAAGACTTCCGTTCTACCGCGATCGCCGCAGGCGTTTCTCTCGTGAGAAGCGCCAGGATACCCATCGCCTCCAATACGCGGAGCATCTCGTCGTTTGGGCTGAGCGTGCGAGTGTGTGCGATGACCCTGTAGTATTCCGCCTGTCGTTCAGCGGGCACCAGTCCTGCCAGTTCATCGAACAGAGTTTGGGTCTCGGACTCAGTGCCTGCCAGATTGAGGAGTTCCTGATCGGGGCTCATGGTAGGAACATCTCCTTTGCGCGGTCGAACTCGGAGAAGAGCCGCCGCCGGTAGCTTTCGGCACGCATCACGATCGAGGCACGCTTCAGTTCGTTGATTGCATTCTGCCTTGTCGCAACCTGGCCAAGGCGGATACCGTGTTGCCGGGCCGGGTTCTCCAGTTCTGCCAAACGAAATTCCATCCGAATCACGATCGGCGACAGCGCTTCGCGGAAACGAATGGCTTGCTCAGCCGAGTCCCAGTAGCTGAAGTCTGACTGGGGACTTGTGGCGTTCTGGACGACAACATACTGGGCCCGCTCTTGCAGTCGGTTTGCCCATGCGAGGACACTCTCAACGCTTGCCGGGTCTGGCGTGACAACGCCCACAGCAGTGAAACGCGCGCCGGTGGCCGAGACATCCTCATACATCGCGTCGAACCAATCACTCGCTACCTGCCCCGAACCGGCTCCCATGTCGGCGAGGATGATCGCCGCGCCGGATTCGAGATGATCAACGAACGTATCCAGACCGGCAGGAGTGTGAATATTCACCTTGGCCACCGACCCGTTGAAGAAGTGCTTGAGCGATCCCCGTGCCTTGTTTTCCGTATCGAGGTCGAGCAGCGTGAACGGAATCTCATTGGCTTCGAACCACTCAGCCAGGGCGACCATCAGGCCAGTCTTGCCAACTCCGCCTTTGCCACCCATGGTGAAGACGACTCGTTTGTTCTTTGCTTCGGCGTTCATCGCGATCCTCCTTGGCTGACGAGCTTCAACGGTTCGCTTTCTTCGAAGTGAAAGTGCTTGGGTTTTGCCTTCTGCTCGACTGGCTTTGCTTTGAGCGCCGCAATTCGGGAGGCAACGTCGTCGGGACTCATGCGGGCGCTTCACGGACGATTCCGGTTCGAGCGGTGGCAGTTCGTACTGCACCTGCTTTCGGTGTTTGGCGCGAACCTTGATGAAGGAGTGAATCGTGCTGACGGCCACGTCGAGGCCGACACGCTCGTGAAGAATGCGAACGATGTCGCGATACGTGCAGCCTTTGCGTCGCAACTGGCGAATCAGTTCGCGGTGAGTTTCGAGTTTGGAGCGAGGTGGTTTCTGCGGGATCGAATCCAGCAGGGAAAGAAGGGTCGGGTCCATGATTTTCAGGCTCCTTAGCACCTGGCCATCACAGTCCGTTAACAGTCCGATAACCCGTCTCCACAGTCCGATAAGTGCCCTAGAGCGCTATCCGTACCGTTTAGTTTCAATCGGTTACGAACTCTAGGACGACTTTCACGGCGGTAACACGGGTTCAAATCCCGTCGGGGACGCCAACAAAATACGTCACTTCCGCGCAATCCCCGCTTTTCTTCATGATCCAGTTTGATCCACTTAGGCCGGCTCGATCTTCAAAACTGCGCCCTTCCTCACCAGTTTGACCAAATTGCTTTGAGCTTCGCGCTTCTGCGGGCCAACTGCCTGCATGTAAACGTCGGTCGTGACTTTCAGACTTGCATGACGCAGCAGTTCCTGTACGACCTCCGGATTCTCGCCGTTCGCGTTCAACAGCGTCCCAAATTGGGTTTATGAGTATGTTCTCGTCGATCACAGTCACAAGCAGAGCCTCGCCGATCTGCGAAGCATTCAGGACTGGCACCTTCGTTATCAGCTGGCAACTGTTCCGGGTGTGGCCGAAGTGGCGAGTATCGGTGGGTTCGTGCGCCAGTACCAGGTGCAGCTTGATCCGAACAAACTGCTCGCTTATGGCATACCCCTCTCGACCATTATTGACCGCGTGAAGTCGAGCACGAATGAAGTCGGTGGTCGGGTACTGGAACTGAGCGGTACGCGATACATGATTCGCGGGCTGGGCTATCTCAAGTCGCTCGATGACTTGGCGAACATGCCTGTCATGGCAAAGAACGGAACGCCTGTACTGATCAAGGACCTTGGCACCGTTTCATTTGGACCGGACATCCGGGAAGGCGTCGCCGAGTGGAACGGTGAAGGTGAGACCGTAGGCGGGCATTGTAGTGATGCGCTACGGCCTCAACGCTCTCAATGTGATTAATGGCGTCAAGAAAAACTGGCTGAGATCAAAGGGTCGCTGCCGCCTGGAGTCGAGGTCGTGGCCGGTTATGACCGCGCGGGGCTCATCAGCGCATCGATAAGCACTTTGAAACGAAGCCTCATCGAGGAAGCGATCATCGTTTCCCTGGTCATTATCGTTTTCTTGTTTCACTTCCGCTCAGCGCTGATCCCGATTCTCACCTTACCGATCGCGCTCGCAATTTCTTTTATTCCGATGTACTACCTCAATGTCAGCTCGAACATCATGTCGCTGGGCGGGTTGGCATTGGCGATTGGTGTTTTAGTGGATGCTGCCATCGTCATGGTCGAGAACGGATATCGGCATCTTGCCGAGCAGCAGGGGCAGGTACCTACATGAATCGCTCGACAAGCGCATTGCGTCAAATCGCTGGCTTACAGAAGCCGATATTCACGAGGCCGCTATTGAGGGTGCTGTGCAACGGCTCCGGCCAAAGCTGATGACCGTATTCGCAGTTCTCGCCGGCTTGATTCCGATTCTCTGGGCGAGCGGCATCGGCTCCTGACGTGATGAAACCGATTGCCGCTCCGATGGTCGGCGGAATGATTACATCCACGATTCACGTTTTGACTCTGGTACCGGTGTTCTTCGTGTTGATGAAAGAACGGGCACTGCGGCGGGGCACGTTGCGGCCGGAACCGGCGGAGTTAAGGAGGTAAAGGGCACCGATGCCAAATGATTGGACAACCGCAGTACAACTTCAACCAAACCAAAAAAAGGGAATACTAATGAAGTCAACACGAACAGTCGTAAATGCCATTGCGTTTTTCACGTTTTCCACGATGTTCATGGCGGCTCAAATGCAAATGTCGGCGAGCACTCCTGGGACGAGCAAGCCAGCTAAGGCTTCAGCAGCGCCAAAAACGCTAACCGGAACTGTCAGCGACTCATGTGTGGCGCTCACCACATGGAAAGGGCAAGAGCGCGGCTAGTGCGTTCGAGACTGCGTAAAGAACGGCACGAAGTACGCGTTGGTGGTAGGGAAGAAGGTTTACACGCTTGATGGGCACGAGGCTGAACTGGACAAGTTCGCTGGTGAGAGGGCGGCAGTGAAGGGCAGCCTGATGGAAGAGATGGTGATAGTTGACTCGGTTGCCGCTGCGAAGAAAATGACCAAGTAACCGTTGCAGGGGAAACAAAGCAGACGATCGGCATAGATCGTCTTTCGTTTCTCCTGACATCTCCTTTCGATTGAGGAAAAAGAGATGCGAAATAGGTAACGGAACCAATCCAGGGCGAGCTATGGCTTTTCTGCCCCAATCACTGCATGATGTCCGACAATGGCCAGTCCTCAGCTGCGAATTCTCCTAGGATAGAAAGGATATGGATGGCCCTTCGATTCGCCTAATGGATCATTCGCAATTTGAAGGGGCCACCTCCAAGATCGAAGATGCGTTGCACACGCTCGACGACTTCAAGAACGATAGCGAAGAGTTCGATAAGGAGATCTGAGAATATGCAGGAACTCGAAGTTTATTCCGTGATTGGTGCGGAAGGTTTCACGCGCTTGGTTGCCGCATTCTATCGGCAAGTCCCGCAAGATGATCTTTTGGGACCAATGTATCCGGCACAGGATCTCTCGGGTGCTGAGCAGCGTCTCCGAGATTTCCTAATTGGTCGGTTCGGCGGGCCGCAGACTTACATCGAACAAAGAGGTCATCCTCGCCTCCGCGCGCGGCATTCTCCGTTTCCTATAAATCAGACAGCCCGCGACCGGTGGATGCGCTTGATGAATAGTGCTTTTGTGGAAGCTGCGCTGCCGGGAGAGGCCGAGCAAGTCCTTCGGAAATTTCTCGATGAAATGTCTAGCTTTATGATCAATCAGGCAGAGCCTGGAGTCCGCTAGCGTAAGAGCGACGCGCCGGCACGAAGGAATTTCTTAAAAATAATCCTATTAGTTTGATTCAGAGACTTCTTTCATACATGAAGAAACAGTAAAGAAACTACTGGGTTGTGTTGAACGGTGTGCGATGCAGTTCTTTGGAGCTTCCCATCAAGCGAAAACGCACGCCAAACTCCTGGTGCAACGATTCAGCGTCATAGCGAACCACGTCCAGACCGCTGCATTTCGTGGGGTCTTCGGGCCCGAAGGTGCGGACAATTGCGTGCGCTCCCGGCTTGACACTTGGCGCATATGCAACGCGCTCTTCTGCCGCGGTCAGAAAGTGGAACACTGCGCGATCATGCCACACATCGTAGGCACAGGGCTCTCCAGCTTCGCTTTTGGTGATGTCGGCGACGAGCCAACGGATATGTTCCGAGGCTGACCCGCCGTGTCTTGTACACATCGACGGCGGTTTGCGAAACATCAAGGAGACTGATGTTCTGGTACCCGCGAGCAAGCAGATCGTCGATGAGGGTGGATTTGCCGCCGCCAATGTCGATGATCGACGCGGAGTACACAGGCGCTGCCCGCTCTATGAGCTCGAGGGAGGTTTCAAGATGCGGACGGTACCAGCTGACCGCGTCCCCGGCCTTCGTGCCGTAGATATTCTCCCAATGGCTTTGTGCGCTGCCAGGCTGATGTCATCATAACTTGGTTTAGTCGGTGCTGTGTCGATTGGTTATTCTTCTGAGCGGCGCTGTTTGGAGATGTCGATTCCGAGTTGCTCAGCTTTTTTGTAGAGGTGACTTCGCTCTAAACCAAGAGCCTTCGCTACGTTTGTGATATGAAATTCGTGAGCTTTTAGCTCTGCAAGGATCATCTCGCGTTCGAAGTTTTGCACGCGTTCCGAAAGGGGTCCTGTGCCGTTCGAGGTTACGTGCGTTACGGAAGAGATGGGCAAAGCGGTGCGCACCGTTTCGGAGCTAACTTCGCCGTCAGTGGCTAGAAGCATCACACGCTCCACAGCGTTGCGCAATTCACGAATATTTCCCGCCCATGAATATTCCTGCAGTGTCTTAATCGACTTCAGCAGTGAAGGGAATCGGCTTCCAATTATTCTGCGTGCATACTTGATCAGCGAAATGTTTCACCAGCGCCGGTATATCGTCCCGGCGTTCGCGCAATGGCGGGAGCATTATAGGAAACACATAGATGCGATGGAACAAATCCTGGCGAAATTTGCCCTCGCTTAACCAGCGTGTCAAGACTCCTGTGAGTCGCAACTATGACGCGTACGTTCACCGAAATCGGTTTGTCTCCGCCAATCCGTTCTACTTCACCCTCTTCCAGCACGCGCAGTAGCTTGGCTTGCATTGACAAGGGCATGTCGCCGATTTCGTCGAGGAAAATTGTTCCACGGTCGGCTTGTTCGAATTTTCCGAGGTGTCGCCCGGCTGCGCCGGTAAACGAACCCTTCTCGTGACCAAACAGTTCGGATTCAATCAGCTCAGCCGGAACTGCAGCGCAATTGATCGCGACAAACGGGCCAGATGAGCGAGGGCTCTTTTCATGCAGAGTGCGAGCTATCAGTTCTTTGCCAGTTCCCGTCTCGCCGAGAATGCAAACTCTAGACTCGCTGGCGGCCACGCGTTCAACCTGCGCCATGATCTTTTGCATGGCGTTGCCCGTCCAGATGATTTCGTGTTTGCCGACTCTTTGCCGAAGCTGTTGGTTCTCGGTTTCGAGGCGTTGCACTTTGAGGACGTTCTCAACTGTCAGCAATAGTTTTTCTGTAGAGACCGGTTTTTCAAGGAAGTCGAGCGCCCCGAGCTTGGTCGCGCGGACCGCCATTTCGATGTGCGCTTGCCCGGACATCATCACTACAGGAGTGTTGATGCCTTGAGTTCTTAGGTCCGCAAGGAATGCAAGGCCGTCCTTTCCAGGCATTACCACGTCAGAAAAAATGAGATCGAAATGTTGTGATTTCGAAAGTTCGAGCGCTTTTGTGGCGTTATCGCACACGGTCGCTTCATGTCCTCCCAAACGAAATGCACGCGACAATGAGGCCAGCGTGTTTACCTCGTCGTCCACAATGAGCAGGTTTGCTTTTTGCGCCAATTGTTTCCTCAGTGGACAGCGCTGGAAGTTGCTGCTGCCTCATTGTGTGTCGCCAGCTTGTCCATATTTGTTGGCAGTTCGATCACGAAAGTAGTCCCACGGTTCCGGGTGCTGCGTACGCTGATTTTCCCACCATGATCGCTAATAATCGACTGAACGATCGCTAATCCCAGCCCTGTGCCTTGCGTTTTGCTGGTGTAGTAGGGCGTAAACAGACGTTCGCATTCTTCTTGCGTAAGTCCCGATCCAGTATCGGACACTTCTATGTATGCCCGGTCACTGCCTTGCCGTGTACGTAGTACGAGGGTCCCGCCTTCAGGCATCGCGTCCATTGCATTCAACACTAGGTTCGACAATGCCCGATGCAGTAAGTCCGGATCGGCGGCTATCGGTGTCATAGGATCCGTGAGTTCCAGTTTACATTCGATAGAGTTACGATCCGGCATATTCAATTGTGCATGAAATAGTCGATCTAAATTTCGCAGGATATCGTTCAGATCCACCGGCTGCCATTGCGGTTGCGGCATTCTGGAAAACTCGCCGAACCGCGAGATGATTGTCTTTAAATTCGCTATCTCGGCAAGTAGAGTTGACGAGCTCTCCTGGAAAATTTCTTCGAAGAGCTCGGGGCTCTGTTGATGCGCTCGTAGTAAGTTTTCGACGGTCAACTGAAGAGGGAATAGTGGATTTTTCAATTCGTGCGCGAGCCGTCTGGCGAGTTCGCGCCACGCGGCTACTCTTTCGGATTGCACGAGACTTTCTCTCTGATCCAGCAGTTCGCGAGTCATATGGTTGAAAGCTCCGGCCAGTTCGCCGAGCTCATCCGACGAATTGATGGCCACCTGTGCCGTCCAGTTTCCGGCAGTGACTTCTCGCGCTGCGTCGGCAAGCTGCTCGACGGGACGAGTCACTCTGGCTGCAGCCCAACCACTGAGTAAAATTGCCAGCACCATTCCCGCGCCGCCGGCTAACAGAGCAGCGGAGCGTATGTGTTGTTGCAACAGCACATAAGTCCGGCGCGAGTTTCCCACTAAAAGAACGCCAAGCAGCTGATTGTGTTGACCGGTGAGAGGAATAGCATAGACAGCTTCATCTCCTTCGGAGTTAGATGACCAGTGAACGATGGCATTCGCCTCCCGTCCACTTTGCCGCACCTGCTCTATCAACGGAACAATGGGTCCGGAATTTTGGACTATGCCTGAGCTGTCGATCAGCAGTTGCGGGGAGAAAATATCTCCAACATTTTGGTAAAGCATGGCGCGCATGCCACCGGATAGGCCGAGACTCGCAAGAAAATCCCTGTCGAGTCTCTGACCACCAACTACGTACAGCGGTGAATCGCCGAGACTAACAATGCGCACAGCGGATAGGCTCAACGCCGCGCCATCAGGTAAGTCTTCTTGCCGGAGAAATATGTCGTTGTGGGTCGATGCAAGGCTAGGCACAGCCTCTTTATAACCAAATTTTGCAGGGGATTGCGCTGAGGACACAACCTTGCCTTCGCTATCGAGGAATTCGAGAAAGTCTAGCCGCTGATTTTCTGCAATAGTTTTCGCCTCATTCAGATATGTGCCGTAGTCGGGAGCGCCGTGATTCAGAGCCAACGCCATGCGTGTGGCAGCATCTCCTTTTGCGATTGCTTCAACGCGGCGGGCGACTTCTTCTCCGCGACGGTCGAACTCATTGCGGAATTCTGTTAGTAAAGCTGCGGTGCGAAGTTCATCTGCTTCCTCAAATGTATGGCGAGTGAGAATTGACGTGATCCAGGCGACCGCCGTGACTGATACGAGTACTGTTACAGCAAAGACCGCTAACAGTTTGCGACGGTACTTCATGGTTTTTCCGTGTCAATTTTTTCGGAGCCGAGCCATACATCCTGCAACCGCCAACTTCCATCATGTGTTTGCGCCCAGTCGTGGACGCTAGGCCGCACTTCGAAGGCAGTCCGCAAATGCAGGAGCGGGATTACCTGGCGAGATTGCAACAGGCTGCTTTCCGTTGCGTAGAGATCATCGATGGAGTCGCTGGAGAACTTTGGTTGCGGAAGCCTGAGCATCTCGGCGAGGCATATCATGGCAACATGGGGATCCAGAGAAACTATTGGGAGGCGAGCAAGTCGCACGTCGGCAGTGCTGGTTGTGAGTTGCAAAAGAAATCCAGCGTCCCTGACGTTGAGAGCGATTCTTTCGGCAACGACCCGCGCAATTGGGTCAACAACATCGTAGCTCAGAGTCCAGGACTTTTTCGGATGGGCCTCCGCGAACTCCTGTCGTGCGCGAGCCAAGTCTAAGTCAGTTGGAAAAATAAAACCATATCCCGTCATCCAGTTTGGTAAGAGGGCAGCTGAGGACTCGCCTCCCCCTTGGAGCACCACGTTGTTCAAGGCGTTGCGATCGATGCTCAATGCGAGAACCTCTCGTAGCCGCGAATCTTCCGGGGATGGGCGATCAGCGTTAAAGACTAGCGCTACCAATTCGACAGGAGCAGAAATCCCGATTCTATAATTCTCGGTCGAAGTCGGATGCCCCACGGGAGCGGCCTCGATAATGTGTGCTCTCCGCAGATCAAGGGAGATTGCCTGCTCACGTAAACTCTGCCCCAGCTCAATCTCGATAGAGTCAACGAATGGCCGGCCATTCCAGTAATCATTTCTGGCGGCAACAATAAGTTTCTTCCCTGGATCCCAATCAGAAACCACAAAAGGCCCCGTGCCACTCATTTGGCTGCCTTGTCGTTTGACAATGCTATTTCGAGGCATCGCCAGCTCCGCTGCGAGATTTGGATCGGAGGAGTCGGATTCAACTACGATTGCTTCGTTTTCAGGAAAGATTTTCCAATGGGGATTCGAGCCGCGTAGAGATCCAGCCACAACTTCAGCGGTAACGGGGCTTCCGTCGCTAAACGTCACGCCGCCGCGCAATCTGAATTGCCATCGTTGATTACCAGGGTCGGCGTGCCATGAGGTCGCGAGGGCCGGTTGCACAATTCCGTGATCGTCGAGCGATACCAGTGAGTCGAATAGAAGATGCGCCAAATTAGCTCTCGCGAACCCGTCGGTCTGACTTGAATCTATGGGATCAATCGAGGTTAGGCTAGCTCGCATGGCCACCTGAAGCGTTCCTCCATAGCGAGGACGCGTCGCTGCCAACGTGACTGTTCCTGGCAATAAGCTATTAACTACAAGTAATAGTGAGAAGAAACGCTTCATAAGTTCCCGTTTCTACATTGTGCAAAACCGCGATTGCCCCGTTATTATCTGAGCTTGTCCACAATGCGGTAATGTTGCCGCTAAATTCGGCAGGCGCGCTTACGGCCACAGGTTCGCGATCTGGAACTTCGAAGGCCTGCGCGGTGTCACTTGTTGAATCAACATTGCCCGAAGCCAGCACCTGCCAACCCGATCCGCAGCTGCTATGAATACTGGCGACGTCACTGCCCCAATGAAGCTGAGGTGCAGTCTGATCCGTAATACCGTCGAGGAAATGGACCTGTCCATCCAGTGTAGAGAAGAGCCAAAGAATATATCTGTCTCGCGGTAGCGCCGCCGCTGAGTAAAACGCCGAAGTTGCTGTTTGCTTTCCAACTCCAGGTGACAGTGCGCCTGTGAAGAAATTTCGCATGGAAGCGAAGAATGCGTTTAGTGTTGGTTGGTCCAACATACCGGATGTTAATGGCCAAGGATCGTCACTCGCATAACAATTCATCGCCAGAGGTGCGGTTGTCGTACTTCGGCAGAAGACTCCCGGAAGGAACGCGTCGAACAAACGATCTTTGTGCAAAACCAATCGTCCTCGCAGATCACGCGGCCATGGATGGGAATGCTCGATCGCGAATGTTTGCTCCTGTTGCCAATGTCCACCTTGGGAGCTGTAGATCGTAACGGTGTTGGGATCGAGAACAATCATGTGCTGAGGATTGCCGCTCACCATGCCTATATCAAGTATGCGAGTTGATTGGCTCCATAAGAACGATTTGTGAATTGTCATTGCCGCTGTTTGAGCAGTCTCTAGACTTCTCGGCGGACGCGACATGGAGACCATTACTACGGAACTCTGATTCGGGCCCTGACGAATCTCCGCAACCCAAATATAATGTTGCAGATCTTCAGAGAGTGAGATTTGGACCGTAGCGGCTGCCTGATCGGGATTCACCGCACGAACTCCCAACGTAGCGAGTTCGGTGAGAAGTCCACGATGAATTTGATCTACGTCGGGATGACCGAGCGAACAGCGGTTCGTGACCTCCAGGGCGACTGCTCCCGGTCCGGTGACTGAGGCTATTTTGCCAGCCATTTCTTGTTCTGAGCTTTTCCAATCCGTTGCGGACAAAAACGTCACGTGCAGTAAAATGAGCAGAAGGGAACCGCTGGCGCAAACGATGCGTGAGGACCGAATAGGCATGCAAGGATTCCGTGCATTATAGCCCGCGTTGTTGTTGGTTTTTACCATGACGCTCTGTACTGGTTAGAGTCGTTGCCTTCGTCAAATGTTCCCGTCTACGGTCATCCGTACTGGGCTGGCGGATTTGAGATATCCCCAAAGAGCCGCCCAGGGCGCGCCTCACTGACTTCACTTTTGTTGAGGCTCCTCCGAGTCTTGGACCTGGCTGCTATGGTTCGCCATGTTCATGCTGTGCAGCACGTCGTTGGCGAAGAAGAATTTTCCGTCCGCAGGCACCATCATGATCTGCAGCTTGTCGGACAGCCGTTCGGCGACAATTTTGTTAATCAGCAGCGGATTCTGTTTAAGGATGGCTCCCTCACTCGTCATGCGCACGGCATCGGCGGCGGCGGTGACCCGGATACGGTCGGCCTCAGCGTCGGCCAATAACTTCCGCCGTTCCATCTCCGCTTTGCTGTCGATTACCTTGGCTTCCGCCATTGCCTCAGCGTTCTTTACCGTGGTCTCCTTGCGAGCTTCAGCTTCCAATTTCGATTGCTCGATCTGCTTTTGTTTCAGTGGCAAGGTGTATTGCATGGCATCCGACTCGGCTTTCGCCTGCAGAACCTTCACCTGAGCTTCTCCTTCGGCTTGTTTTACCTGTTGGGCTTTCGTGGCCTCCGCCTGGAGTTCGGCAATCCTCACTTGCTTCTGCTGCATTTCCGTCTCGACTCCCATACGATCGTTCTCTTGCTCCTTGAGAAGCAGTGTTTCGAGCCCTTTTGCATATTCTGGAGGAAGTTGAATGTCTCGCAGCATGACTTCTTTCACGATGATTCCGTCGAAGGCTAGTTCTTGCGTTATCACATCCGACGCTCGCTTGCGGATCTCTTCTCGTTTGGTTGCGAAGACTTCCCGCACCGTGTAGTTCGGTACAAGCTCGCGCCATGCACTCGCGACTACGGCAGGGACAATTTCCTTCTCGATTGGTTGCGGCAAATTGCTCTGGATGTAATCGAGTCGCTTCGGATCGAGCCTATAGCGCACAGTAATGGCGAGACCGAGCGTGAGTCCTTCCTTGGCTTGGACCCGCAGCGGTTCCGATTTTGTGTTTGGCGAGGATGAAAGCTTGATCGCGGTGTCTTCCATTGCACCAGTAGTGAATAGCTGATCCCGCGTGTCGAATAACGCGACACTCTCCGCCATCGGTGTCACAAAATGTGCACCTGGGTAAAGAGTTCCTGGCAATGTGCCGCTGGTTTGGCTGACGCGAACTCCGGCCATGCCGCTAGGAACCACGATGATTCCCGCAGCCAGAAGCAAAGGACCCCAAGCAAGTAGCGCCAGAGCCAACGCTGCGCGCCAACGGACATGCGGCACTGGAGGCAGCGGAGCCGTTCCCGCAACCGCCATGGCGCGTCTATATTTCAATTCAACGTAAACATCGTAAGTGAGGATACCTGCGGCTATAAGGATCATCCCAACGCCGCCCGACATAAGCAAATATTTCAGCAGCAACATACATTTCTCCTTTTTTTACCAAACCGCCTTACGCCTACCGTTCGAGACCTGGTTTGACTTGGGCCGTTTGCCGGACAAAGAATACGCGTAAAACTTTTCCGAAAATGAGTTCCTCTACTAACAATGCGATTGCGAGTGAGAAAGCCATTCCTGCGGTAACTGCGAGTGCTGTCATTGCGAGTTGCATAATTCCTCCTCGAAGCGTCACGAATTGTTAAATGCTGTTACTGACCACTAGCAGTGGTCGCCGATTCTTCGCGCTGAGCTTGTGCCATAGCAGAGGCATCGGTAGCTGCAAAGCCGCCAAATATCTGCGCGATATGTTCGTCGCGTTCTGCTCGGATCTCTACGGTGTCTCCGGTCCGAACCATCTCGAATAACTTCACGACGTCGCTATTGCGAAGACGAATGCAGCCGTGCGACGCGGCGTGCCCCACCGAATATGGCTGGTTGGTTCCGTGTATTCCGTAGCCCTTTTGGTTCAGGCCTATCCAACGAGGCCCGATGGGGTTGTCGTTTCCGGCTGGAATCACGGTGCCAGGGTGGTAGTAGGTCGGATTCGCGACTCGGCTGACAATTTCAAACGCGCCTTCAGGACTGGGGCTTATGGCAGCGCCGACCGCGACCGGAAAGATGCGTAGAATTTTTCCGCCTTCGAGGACCGCGAGTTTGCGATCAGTAAGGCTGACTATGATTTGTCGACGAATTCTCGCGTTGGAAACGGTGCTCTGGGCGGATGCATCTTGTGCAATCGCCCCGCTGCTCAGGGTAACTGCAAGTGCAATCAATCCGCTGACCAGCACTACCCTTGCTTTACTTCGAATGCGTTGCATCGGTTCCTCCGTCATGCTTGCGCTATAACGAAGTGGCAGGTCAGGAGCCGTAGGCTATGTAGCTGAAACTGCGTAGTTTAGCAGTTCGCCGCCGGGGAAGAATTGTGGCAAGCAGAAGACAGTGTGTCGGGGGAGCCACACTCAAAAGGCTAATCGGGAACTCCTACCACGGGATCGAATCGACGATTTGAGTCGTTCGATAATTGACTGGGGGAGCGCACCATCTTTTAGGACAACTATAACTAGCAATGCCTTATTCTTAGAGACATGTTACTTTCCGGCATTCTCCCTCCCATCACCACACCCTTCTATCCCGACGGCAACGTCTATTTCAAAAAGCTCGAGCACAATGTCGAGCATTATTCCCGCACACCCGTCTCCGGCATCGTTGCCCTTGGCTCTAACGGAGAAGCCATCATGCTCTCCGATCAGGAGCGTCGGGACGTGCTCAAGACGGTTCGCGATGCAGCCGCTCCTCACAAAGTCCTTATCGCCGGCACTGGAGTCGAGTCGGCGATCGAGACGCTTCGTTTAACGGAATATGCAGCCGAACTCGGATACGACGTCGCCATGATCCGCACGCCACACTTTTACAAAAGGCAGATGCAGCCTGCAAATATCCTTGCCTTCTACCGCACCGTGGCCGACCGTTCGCCGCTCCCCGTGCTTCTCTACAACTTTCCCGGCTGCACCGGCTATGACATCCCCGTCGAAATTGTAACGACATTATCTGAGCATCCCAATATCATCGGCATAAAAGAATCCGGCGGAGACGTTGAAAAAGTCCGCCGCATGGTCGAAGGTACTCGGCACATAAAGCGCGGTGCGACAGTCACCGCAACCTTCGATGCAGTTACCCCTCGCATGCTCAAACCTGCAGCGCAAGAGAACGGGAATGGCGGTCAGCTGGTTTCAATCGGCGGAAGTACGACCGGCAATGCTCCGTCTTCCGCGCCAGTCATTGCAGCCCCTGTCCTAAAGACTCGCCAAAAAGAAGTCGGATTCCAGGTGCTCGTCGGCGCAGCACACCTGCTCAAACCATCCCTGGAAGCGGGAGCTGTCGGAGCCATTCTCGGCGTTGCCAATTTCGCTCCAACAGCCTGCTACGAAATCTATGCCGCATGGAAAGAAGGCGACACTGAACTCGCCGCCCTTAAGCAGGAAAAAATCGTAGCTGCCGCAAAGAAAGTCGTTGGGGACTTCGGAGTGGCTGGCGCCAAGTACGCCATGGATCTAAACGGATACTACGGAGGCCCGGTGCGTCTGCCACTCCTGCCGCTCACCGCTGACTTGAAGATCGAAGTCGAGCGCCTCATAGCCGACATTCGCAACTGAAGAGTTTTAGTGACGCAACGCGACAAACTCGAACCACGAAAGAAGGCGAGTCGCCCGCGCCGGGCTCGTCCCAACTTGCCTAAAGTTTCTGAGGAGATGAAGGCATGGTCGGCAGCACTGGCGACCGAGCTGGCCACGTGGCAGGAAATCAGCACGCGGTCGATGTTCGGATTAACGGCCGTTTATCGAGGAGGCCAGATATTCGCAGCACTCCCACGTACGCGTGGAATGAATACGGCCAATTCGTTTGGTTTTAAGCTCGATGCTCCGGTGTCGCGTGTCCTGACGCGAGTCCAGCGTGATGCTCGGATTTCCTCCTCCCAAATGGCGAAGGTCCGCTGGTTTACTTTCGAGATCAACTCGGATGCAGACCTTCGCGCGGCGCTCGACTGGCTCAACCAAGCTTACGAAGCCGCTAAATAGTTCCCACAATACAATGCGCCAGGGACTCGCCTGCTTGCAGGGCAGGTGTGCCGCGCCGTAAGATCGAAAACGGAGCGTAACTATGTCAACGACATTGCAACCCGCCTCGAGCACAGCAACCAGCAAGACGCTGATCAATTATCGCGACGACGCTGGCGTAGGCGTGATCGAAATGTTCGATCCGCCCGCTAATACTTACACCTACGAAATGAATCGTCAGCTCGATGAAGCCATCCTCAAAGCTCGTATGGACAATGACGTTTACGTCATCGTGCTGACCGGGTCTGGCGACAAATTTTTTTCCGCAGGCGCCAATATCAAAATGCTGGCCAGCGTCGATCCGACCTTTAAGTATTACTTTTGCCTGCACGCCAACGAAACGCTCTTGCGCCTCGAACACACGCCCAAACTCGTGATCGCCGCATTGAACGGCCACACCGTCGGAGGCGGCCTTGAGATCGCGATGGCTGCCGACATTCGCATAGCTCGCCAGGATGCTGGCAAGATCGGTCTGCCTGAAGTCAATCTTGGAGTATTGCCCGGAACCGGCGGAACCCAAAGGCTTTCCAGGATAGTTGGTAAAAGCAAAGCCATCGAGCTCATGGTCACCGGAAATACGTTCTCATTCGAAGAAGCGAAAGAGCTGGGAATTATCAATGACATCTTTGATCGTGAAAACTTCATGGAAAATATAATGGAATACGCGCGCCAGTTCTGCCCGCCAAATAAAGCCGCGAAAGCCGTGGGAAGAATCAAGCGCGCGGTGCAGACCGGCTGGGAGATTCCAATGGAGTCGGCACTTGCGGTGGAACGCGAGAACCAGCAGATATTATTCCAGAGCGACGACGCCAAAGAAGGCTTAGCCGCCTACGTCGAAAAGAGACCGGCGAACTTTACAGCAAAGTAATTGTTCTGATTGTTGAATCGGCGAACAAATCTAGAGGGAACATCCGCACAGGTACGAGTTTTTAGGCTGATTTTTCAGCTGGCGCGCTGGCAAACAGTATCTCCACGACCAGCAATCCTGCTCCGACTACGATTGCGCTGTCCGCCACGTTGAACGCCGGCCATTGATAGGAGCCGAGGTAGAACAGCAGAAAATCCACAACCTGGCCATGCAGCAACCGATCCCATAAATTTCCTATCGCTCCTCCTAAAATGAGCGACAGGCCGATACCCGTGCTAGTCATGGTATGGCTGCTTCGCCAAAGCAGGGCGGAAACAATCACCAAAGCGACAATCGAAAACAGCACCAGCAATGCGATTTTCCATTGCGAAGGAGAGTCGGCAAAGAGTCCGAAAGCCGCGCCGCGATTCTCGACATGCGTGAGATAAAAAAAGTGCGGAATCAGCTTGATGCTCTCGTGGAGCGGGATATCCTTGGCAATCGTCCACTTCGCTACCCGGTCGAGCAGCACAATAAAAAGCGCGATCACGAAGTGAAATTTGCGCATGGCGTAAAGATTAGTCATTAGAAAATATGGTCAGATCTTCTGCTCTTTAGATTACTTGTGTGCGGCTGCGGCTTCGATCTCTTTAAGTACCGCACTGCAACGTTCGCACACTGTCGGATACTCAGGATCTTCCCCGACGCGAGTCGAATAATTCCAGCAGCGCTCGCATTTCTTACCTTCAGCCTTACTGATTTGGATGCTCACGCCAGGCGAAGATCCATTTCCTGACGCGCTCTGTTCAAGCTTTACTGCCGATACGATAAAAAGATATCGAAGCTGTTCTTTGTATCGCGCCAGTACAGAATAGATTGACTCTGGAGCAGTAAGCGTGACTTGAGCCTCCAACCCGACGCCGATTTGCTTGGCGTTCCGGGCCTCTTCGAGTGCTTTCAACACTTGCTCGCGGACCGAACGCAAAATACTCCAATCCTCCAATTGCTTGGCATCGTTGATAGCAGTGTTTGTGCCCAGGATTTCTTCCGCCGCGGGGAACTTGGTCAAGTGCACGGTTGCGGGACGTTCCTCCAACTTTGGCATGTATCCCCAAGCTTCTTCGCTTGTGAAGCTTGTAATCGGTGCTAAGAGGCGCACCAGCGCTTCTCCGATTCGCCACATGGCTGTCTGAGCAGAACGTCTCGCAAGCGAATTTGGAGCGTACGTATACAGCCGATCCTTGAGCACATCAAAGTAAAACGCGCTAAGTTCGACGACGCAGAAGTGATTCACCCGTTGATAAATTTTGTGAAAGGCGAATTCATCGTACCAACGCGTTACATCAGCGGACATTGCCACTGTTTGTCGCAGCATGTATTGATCGAGCGCTTCCATCTTTTCAAACGGCACGGCATCGCGATCCGGTCGAAAGTCATACAAATTCCCAAGAATGTTCTTAATGGTATTGCGAATTTTCCTGTAATTCTCCGCCACCCTCTGCATCAGGTTTTCCGAGCAGGCGACATCTTCTCGAAAATCAACCGAGGCAACCCATAGTCGGACGATCTCTCCGCCCATCCGATTCGCGATGTCCACCGGATCCACGCCATTGTTGAGCGACTTCGACATGGCGCGTCCCTGTTC
Source organism: Terriglobia bacterium (assembly GCA_963791575.1). GTDB lineage: Bacteria > Acidobacteriota > Terriglobia > Terriglobales > Acidobacteriaceae > JAOAPG01. Next base: position 403,131 of record CAWBSY010000002.1, read on the forward strand.
GTCGAGCGTCCATCCATTGGTCGCCACCATTGCGTAGGGAGCGCTGCCCTTGCGTACCCATGGCGCACAACAGCGAAGAGTGAAACCATCCGCGATATTGATCGCCGCCCTCCAGATAAAGATCAGCGGGCCAATGGAATTCAGGCTCATTGCCGCGTACCGCCAAATAGCTCGATCCGGACTCGAACCACACGTCGAGAATGTCAGTTTCTTTCTTAAACCCACTCCCACTCGCAATGCGGGCACTTTGTGCCGGGAGGTAGCAATGCGTCGGCTTCCGGTGTATACCACGCATCGGCTCCGGACTTCGCGAATAACTCGATGACTTTGCGATTGAGTGACGGTTCATTCATCGGCTTGCCGCAGCCTTCGCACAGGAACACGGCAATCGGAACTCCCCAGATACGCTGACGCGAGATGCACCAATCGGGACGGGTCGCGATCATGTTCGAAATGCGCTCCTCTCCCCACGCTGGATCCCACTTCACTTTCTTGATCTCGTCTAAAGTCTTGCTGCGGAGGGTGCCGTCCATCTACTGCCCATGGGCGTTTCCATGGAAATAAACCATTGCTCCGTCGCCCGAAAAATAATCGGATTGTGACAGCGCCAGCAATGCGGATACGAATGTTGCAGCGGCTCGGTATGCAGCAACACGCCGCGACTTCTTAGCAAATCAATAATCGGTCCATTCGCTTTGAACACCTGCAGGCCGTCGTACTCGGGCAATCCGTTACGAAGACGCCCACCGGCATCAACGTCGCATGTGGGATCAAGCTTGTACTTTGTGCCAGTGATGAAGTCCTCGGCTCCGTGTGCGGGAGCAGTATGTACCACGCCGGTTCCCTGGTCCATTGTCACGTAATCAGCGATCACACCGAGAACTTTCCGCTGCTCCCACGGCAGAAATGGATGATAAAACCAGGCATGCTCCATCACTTTGCCTTGAAAATGCGCAATCGGCTTCGCATTAACAAAGCCACATTTCTCGGCAACTGTCCTAGCCAGCTTCTCCGCCACAATATAGATTGCGTCTTCGGTCTCCAGCGCCACGTATTCGTCAGTCGGGTGAAACGCGACCGCCATGGAAGCCGGTATGGTCCACGGCGTCGTTGTCCAGATAATCGTGAAAATCGGTTTATTGCCGTGAATGCGAACATCCGCCAGAGCAGGATCGATGGTCCTCGGATCAGATTGCAGACGGTACTTTACCCAGATCGTGGGACTGGTATGGTTTTCGTACTCGACCTCAGCTTCCGCAAGCGCAGTCCGATCATGAATGCACCAATAGACCGATCGCAGGCCCTTGTACACGAAATTTTTCTCGAAGAAAGCGTAAAAAGTCGCTAGTACTACCGACTCATATTGCGGGTTCATGGTCGAATACGGATCGTCCCAGCGGCCAAAAACCCCGATTCGTTTGAATTGTTCCCTCTGCAATTCGAGAAACTTATCTGCATATTTGCGGCAAGCCAGGCGCACATCCGTAGGATTCATCTGCAACTTCTTGCCACCAAGTTGCTGGTCTACTTTGATCTCGATAGGTAGCCCGTGACAATCCCATCCAGGGATATAGGGAGCGTCGAATCCTGCCATCGTTTTAGACTTAACGATGAAATCCTTTAGACATTTATTGAGCGCGTGTCCCAAATGGATCGGCCCATTGGCATACGGCGGCCCGTCGTGCAGGACGTACGTGGGAGCCTCCCGTCGCGACTCGCGAATCTGCTCGTAAATCTTCATTTGCTCCCAACGGGCCAGGATTTTAGGCTCATTTTGGGGCAAATTGGCCTTCATCGGGAAGTCGGTTTTCGGCAGATTAATCGTGGATTTTAGGTCGAGTGGCACTCGGTTGAGATCTCCCAAATAGCTGATTTCTTTCATTATAGGGAGATATGAAAGAGACTGTCCATTGACGCTTCTCTGAGGATTGCCGATCTATTGACGATTTGCAGACAACAATCTTGACTGTGATAGATAGAGTAAACAAGAGTACAATTTTTACCCGAGTGACCTTTCCTCAGGGTAAGCATCTAATCGGATGAAACCAGATAGAATATTAATCTGGTTTGGTCGAGAGGATTCCTGGCACGAATTATGAGGAACCAGGACTTACGAAGCAACTTGGCAGTGAATGTGCTCATCAAGTCTTAGAAGAGAGCTGGACGGAGGATCGTCTATAACGCGCACCATTTCGGGTCGAATATGCCGACACTAGAAGAGATGACATTAGCAGAAATCAAGCCACGCACTGCCTCGAGTGAACCCGAACTGCACCTTCTACTCCCGAGCTCTACTTTCGAGGAGCCGATTTGGAAGTCGCTGTTTCGGAACGTCAACGACTTCTTCTTTCCCAAGAAGCAGCCTCCTCTCGTGCTCACCTCCAAACCGATTCCGGTAAAAGATATCTGGGGTTTTTACGACAATAAGAAAAGCGGCGCGGTAGGCTCAACGATCGTTCACGTGATTATAGTGGCCGCAATCATTGTTGGTACGATCCTGGCCGGACGAGCGGTGAAAACGGCTATCCAGCCGGAACACGTGACGTTAATTGCCCCGACCGATGATATTCCCGCAATGGCTCCGTCAAAGAAGGTAGTAGCTGGCGGTGGCGGTGGCGGTGACCGCGACAAGTTCCAGGCTCCCAAGGGCAAACTTCCCAAGTTCGCGATGGAGCAGATTACTCCTCCCGCAGTTGTGGTTCGTAACGATCATCCGAAACTTGCCGTAACGCCTACAGTAGTAGTCCCGCCGCAGGTCAAGATGGCGTCAAATAATCTTCCGAACTTCGGTGTGCCTACATCGACGATCATGCCTTCAGGCCCTCCGTCTAATGGGACTGGTTCCGGCGGCGGTATAGGTTCCGGTTCAGGTGGTGGAGTAGGCGTTGGTACCGGCCCAGGTGTCGGTGAAGGACGCGGCGGCGGAACTGGAGGCGGAGTATTTCGCGTAGGCGGCGGCGTTTCAGCCCCCAAAGCTCTATATGCGCCTGATCCGGAATACTCGGAAGAAGCTCGCAAAGCGAAGTATCAGGGCGTTTGCGTTTTGAAGCTGATCGTCGGACCAGACGGACACCCGCGTGACATCGCTGTCGCGCGCAGCTTAGGTCTGGGCCTGGATGAAAAAGCAATGGAAGCGGTGAAGAACTGGAAGTTTGAGCCTGCCATGAAAGACGGCAAGCCAGTATCAGTAGCCATCAACGTAGAAGTGCAGTTCCGCTTGTACTAAACTATAAGAGTTCCAAGGAAAAGTACGGTCACGCGAGTCGTGGCCGTTTTTTATTGCCTATCGCTCCGTAGGTCTATGCTTTCCGCACAACGGCAAGATGCAACTCTACCCGTGTCCTAAAGCCTAATCGTTCGTACAACCTCACCGCTCGATCATTGTCTGCTCGTGAGTGGAGGAAGGGAATTTCTCCCCGATCTCTAATTCCCGCTAATACTGCCTTCATCAAAGTTGCAGCGTATCCATGACCGATGTGGTCGGGATGGGTACACACTGCGCTCACTTCCGTATATCCCGGAACGGCCAGTCGCTCTCCCGCCATAGCCACAAGATTTCCCGACTGCCGGATGCCCAAATAAGTTCCGAACTCACGCGTGCGAGTACCAAATGGCCCAGGCTTGGTCAGTTCGGTTAAAGCAAGCATTTCCGGTATGTCATCGGCGCCTAGCTCAATCAACTCGGGTGCTGATGACGACGCTCCAGAAAAATCCACCGGCTTCTCTTGTACCATCTGTAAGAGAGTTGCTCTGGCAATGACATTTAGATTTGCTGGAGGATCTTGCGGCTGATCGAGGAAAAGCGCGGCAGGTTCTCCGGGATTGAGCAAGGCTGCAAGCGAGCTAAATCCCCGCTCTGTCGGTTCCTTCAGTCCCGCAAGTGGACCGATATCAACCGGGAATCTACGGGCAAACTCGTTAGCTTCGGCGAAACGTGCCTGTCGGGTATTGAGAGCTGTCCAGATAACGTTGTCGAGAGGATGCATGCTTTACGATGGGAATACCAATCTAATAAGTATTTTACCGGGAACTAACATCTAAGAACTGGCAACTCTAATTCGCAGTTTTTGAGAAAGCCAGTCAGTTCTAAAGCTTCATGTCGACTGGGAACTAATATCTAAGAACTGGCAACTGATTTTCTTAATTCGCATGCCTTTCCAAGACACTCCGCTGCCTCCCCCGAGTGCACGTCTCGCCTACGGAGCCGATCCCAATCAGTTCGGCGAACTCCGTGTTCCCAATACCAAGGGCCCATTCCCGGTAGTCATGAACATTCATGGAGGTTACTGGCGAGCCAAGTACAGCCTGGCAGAGGCCGATACCCTCTGTGCCGCGCTCACCGCCAAAGGACTCGCTACTTGGAACGTCGAATACCGCCGCGTCGGCAACCGCGGAGGTGGATGGCCAGGCACATTCGAAGACATTCGCAGCGCCTACCGCTTTATTTCGCAAATCGCCCAGAAGAATAATCTGGATCTCGCTCGAAGCTTGGTGATGGGCCATTCCGCCGGAGGGCAACTTGCACTGTGTCTGGCTGGCCACGAATCATCGGTTAAGAAAGTGGTTTCTCTGGCGGGGGTAGTTGACTTGCAACAAGCTTACGAACTTCATTTAGGTGACAACGCGGTCGTCGAATTTCTGGGTGGAGCGCCTAAAGCAGTGCCCGAGCACTATCACGAAGCCGACCCAATGCGTCTCAAGATTGCTGCGGTCCAATGGCTCATTCACGGAGCTCCCGACGACACGGTGCCGGCTTCCCTGAGCCGAAGTTATGCGGAGAAGAAAAAGGCGCAAGGCGAAGACGTTCACTACCTGGAAATCGCGACCGCAAGTCACTCCGACTTGGTAGACCCGCATTCAATAGCATGGCCGAAGGTGGAAAGCACAGTGCTGCACTTGCTGACCTAACGGAGGGAGGCGGTTTCGCGCTTCAACTCGAAAGATAAATAAATCATCTGCCCGACATGATGATCGAGATGAGTCACACATTGCAAAACCATGTTAAAGCGATTTCCGATCTGCTCGGCACCCTCCGCCGTATAGGGTAGAGCCCAGTCGCCGTCAGATTGGACAGCGACCGTTCGCACAACAATATCAACTGCTTGGTTGAAACGCTGAAGCGCCTCCTCTTTCTTGAAATGATTCGTTTCTGCGAACTCCCGGGGACGATCCCGCACATAACCGGTTTCCGCAATTTGTGCGCCTATGTAGTAGTTCAAGTTGCCCGTCAAATGCAACACAAGATGGCCAAAGCTGTTTCCAAAGCCAAACGGCTTGCCCCAGAACTGCTCGTCGGTGAGGGGCGCTGCTAGTTCGTGGACCTTGTTGGCAAGAAGCGTGAAGCGGTTCGCCAAACCGGATGAAACGGTGTTGTTGAGACTGTCCATTCCTATTCCTTCACCTTTTTACATTGTCATCCCGAGCGCAGGCTGCGTCGCAACGCGACGAAGACAAGTCGAGGGACCTGCTGTTCCTTTATTCCGATTGCATTCTGACTACGCACAATTCCGCAACACCAGCGCCGAATTCTTCGATCCAAAAGCAATGCAATTGCATACCGCATGCTCAATCGCTTTCTTTCGTCCCGCCGTCGGGACGTAATCCAAATCGCACTCCGGATCAGGCGACTCCAAATTAATCGTCGGAGGAATCTGCCCATTCTGCATGGCAACAATAGTTGCCGCCACACCCGCCGCGCCGCAAGCTCCCTGAGGATGTCCGATTTGCGACTTCAACGCCGACATCGGAATCTCGCGCGCATGTTCTCCCAGTACCAATTTCAGAGCCCGCGTTTCGATACGATCATTTAATTGTGTTGAAGTTCCATGCAGATTCACGTATTGAACGCCTTCGGGAGCAATGCCTGCACCCTTCATCGCCAATCCGATTGCCCGTGCTGGCTCTTCGCCGCATTCTTGCAATCGCACCCGATGAAAGGCCTCACACGTTGAACCATATCCTGCAATCTCCGCCAGCATCTTCGCTCCGCGTGCACGTGCATGTTCGTATTCCTCGAGCACGAACATCCAAGCGCCTTCGGCCACCACGAATCCGTCACGATTCACGGAGAAAGGACGCGAGCCACGCGAAGGCTCTTCGTTCCACGAATCCGTAAGAATCTTCATCAGGATAAAGCCCTTAACAATCCCCAGCGCAATCGGTGCGTCGGCCCCGCCGCTTAACACCATGTCGAGCCGCCCCGACTGAATTTGCCGCATGGAATATCCAAAGGCATCCGTCGAAGATGTGCAGCCAGTCGTAATCACGTTGCTGGTGCCGCGCAACCCAAATCGCACACTAAGTTCGCTCGAAAGAGTTCCCATCACGCCAGTTGGCACGCAAAACAAACTCATCTTCGAATATTGCTGATGAAAAAATAATCGGTACTGTTCTTCGGTGAATTCCTGTGATCCGCCGCCGGAGCCGAGAATCACTCCGAAACGCTGCTTTTCTTTCATTGGCAGGGAAGCGGCATCCAAACCTGCTCCACTCAATGCCTCGGTTGCCGCGGCCAAAGCCAGCGGCAAAACACGAGAGACGTGCTTACGTTCTTTTTTCTCGACCCATGCCAACTCGTCAAAGTTGGGAACCTCGCCAGCAATCTGCACCGGAATCTCAGCCGGATCGAATCGCGAGATGCGCCTAACCCCGCTGCGCCCTTCTAGAATGGCCTCAGAGAACGCCGCGTTCCCCACACCATTAGGACTCACAACGCCCATGCCTGTGATCACGACTCTTCGTTGCACTCTGCCTCCCGATTGCGTCAAAAGCCTTAAGCCCAAACTATATACGAACGGTGGAGCGCTCTGGATGAGAACGCCCCTTTACATTGTTAAGAATTTGTCATGCTCGAATTTGTCACTAGGGATGAGCCGCTGCGGCCATCGACTTCGAGTCGGACCGTTTGTAGTCGGTGTATTTAATGATCTCTCGCATGACCACGTTTCTGAATTTGAAGTGAATCGTGCTGTCGACGCGCGTGTAAGCAGGAAACCAATTATGACCGTCAACCTGTTGGCGATAGGTTACAAACATCGGTTGAATATCCTGGACCTCCCGCTTCTTCGTATGAATGCGATCGGGAAGGCTCTTGCCGCAAGTCTTGACGATTTGAAAATCGCTGCTGTCCACCCAAATCCGCCCTTGAAAATAGCGTTTATCTCGTTCGAGTTTTTGTGGTTCGACATGAAAGACGTAAGTGTTGAGTTCGTCGATGCGCTGCTGCCCGGCATAAAGCAACTTGTACTGCGGAAGCTCAGCGGTACCGAGGGTGAACGGCATAAAAACTCGAATATCTTCCAAGTCTTCCTGAGTGACCTCAATGCCTCTCAGAGTTGATTGCGTCGCATAAGTCACATTTTCCAAACGTTTCCCCTTATTGTCGTAAGAAATGTTCGTAACCTCTCTGAAGTCGCCCTCAGCCATCGTACCGTCCAAGGTCTGTATGAGTACGTCCTGCGTATAGGTGTAGTGGTTTCGCGCCTCTCTCATCGCCGCTTCAGCCGCAGTGAATTTGCTGATGATCGCCTGCAGAGTTATAGCCTGCGGCTGAGCCGAATCCAGTGGTCCATTACCTTCTTCGCAATTAGTATCTGCTGCCAGCGCCATACGGCTCGCGCTGATGATAAAAATTAAACCTAAGAGGACAATTGTCCACAACCGGCTGAACCCGATTAGTCTCTCACTGATAGACATTTAGCCCTCGATCAATTTCGCGGAGAACAATATCGTGGAGAGTACAGCTGCGCAATAGAAAAGTGACGTTAGCCCGAAGATCGGCTTGCAGTAAGCAGCCTTACCGTTTACCGCGCAGTCCAACCGCCATCGATCAGAATGGTCTCGCCGGTAATAAGCGAAGCAGCCGGAGAAGCCAAAAACACTATAGCCCCTGCCACCTCCATCGGTTCGCCGATTCTATGTAGTGCCGCAATTCGGTCCACCACATCAGCGCGATTGGTCGGATTAGCCAGAAACTCCTCGGTTCCTGGAGTGTGAATAAACGTTGGAGCCACCGCATTCACGTTGATGTTGTACTTGCCCCACTCGACCGCCAGGCACTTCGTCAAATGCGTTATCCCTGCCTTGGTCATGCAATAAATCGATTCGCCGGGCAGTGCAGCAAAGCCTGCTTGCGAACTCATATTGATAATTCGCCCGCTCTTCTGCCGGATCATCACCCTCCCCGCCGCCTGGCTCGCAAAAAATGTTCCTTTTAAGTTGACGGCGAGTGTCGCATCAAAATCTTTCTCATTCACATCTTCAGCCAAATTCTCCGGCGCAATGCCTGCATTATTCACCAGAATGTCGAGTCGACCAAAATGTCGAGCGGCTTGATCGACAGCCGCGGCAATCTGATCCATTCGCGTCATATCCATCTGCAGGGACAGCGCCTTCCGTCCCATAGCTTCGATCTCGCCGACCAAGTCTTGTCCAGTCTTCACGTCGCGAAGTCCCAGCGCGACATCCGCTCCTGCATTTGCCAGAGCAAGGGAGATCGCTCGTCCCAAGCCCCGCGCCGCGCCGGTTACGAGCGCCACCTGTCCATTCAAATCAAATCGTGGAAAGTCGTTCATTGCTCTCCTATGGATTCACGTTCAAGCGAGAACCAGATCGCTGCCATTATAATGAGCGCTCATCCAGCTGGCATTTGTGGAGCGAACATAAAGAGGACTCTTGGCTTACGACGACCTACGCGAATGGATCAAAGCGCTCGACCGCGCTGGCGAACTGAAGAAGATCAAAACCGAAGTCGATCCCATTCTCGAAATCACGGAGATAGCCGACCGCGTCTCGAAATCGGGTGCCCCGTCCTATCGCGTAGCGAAGGGCGGGGGGGCTGGCGGTCCCGCTCTGCTCTTTCAAAACATAAAAGGCCATCCCGGATCACAAGTCTTGATCAACCAATTCGGCTCTGCCCGCCGAATGAAACTCGCGCTCGAGGTGGACTCGCTCGACGAAGTAGCCGACCGCATCCGCCACTTCATGGACGTGAAGTCTCCGCAAGGTTTTCTCGACAAAGTAAAAATGCTGCCCATGCTCGCCGAGATGGGAAAATTCTTCCCCAAGACTGTAGCCACTGGTCCCTGCAAAGAAGTGATCAAGCGCGACAACTTTTCGCTGCTCGATTTCCCAATCTTAAAATGCTGGCCCAAAGATGCCGGACGCTTCATCACCCTGCCTTGTGTAACCACTCGCGATCCGAAAACCGGCAAGCGCAATGTTGGCATGTACCGGATGCAGATCTTCGACGAGCGGACCGCCGGGATGCACTGGCAGCGCCAGAAGATCGGGGCTGAACATTATCGCGAGCGCATGCGCCAAGCAGCACAATCAGGGCCCGATGGAGAGCCGGGCGTTCCCGCCCATCAAAGCGCCGCTGCGGTTGACATCATGGCGCGATCGTCCGGCGGCTCGATAATCGCAGAAGGGAATCGCCCCGCCGGTCGCGATGGAAGTTGCGGTCGCCATCGGCACCGATCCCGCCATCACTTTTTCCGCTATCGTGCCCGCGCCTCCCGATGTCGAGGAATATCTCATCGCCGGATTCCTTCGCCAGAAGCCGGTCGAACTGGTCAAATGCGAAACTGTCGACCTCGAAGTTCCCGCCGCTTCCGAAATTGTTCTCGAAGGCTATGTTGAACTCGACGAACTCCGCACCGAGGGCCCGTTCGGCGATCACACCGGATTCTATTCACTCGAAGATCTCTATCCCGTCTTCCACGTGACCTGCGTCACGCATCGCAAGGATCCGATTTACTCCACCACTATCGTGGGCAAGCCACCCATGGAAGACGCTTACATGGGCAAAGCCGTCGAGCGCATCTTCCTGCCGCTCATGAAACTAACTATTCCCGAGATCGTGGACATCAATCTTCCCGTCGAAGGCGTCTTTCACAATCTCATGCTCGTCTCGATCAAGAAGTCTTATCCCGGCCAGGCCCGCAAAGTAATGAACGCCGTCTGGTCGCTGGGACAAGCCATGTTCACCAAGTGCATCATCGTCGTCGATGAAGACGTGAACGTGCAGGACGTCGCCGATGTCACGCTTAAAGTTCTCAACCATATCGACCCTGAGCGCGACATCCAGTTCATGCTTGGTCCTATCGATTCACTCGATCACGCCTCCCGCCTGCCAAACTACGGATCGAAGATGGGCATCGACGCGACGCGTAAATGGCCCAGCGAAGGCTTTAACCGTCCGTGGCCCGATGAAATTTTGATGGATGAAAAAACAAAAACCCTAGTCGATAAGAAGTGGAAAGATCTGGGACTCGACTAGCTCGTCTTGAATTAGCCGGTATTGAATCGCACCAAAACACAAAAGGCACAGCTTTTGAGCTGCGCCTTTTTCTTTAACCTTCTACTTCAAGCGTAGCATATTGAGCAGGGTATTTGCGCCACACTGCCGAGGTTTATTTCTCCGTTGGAATCAATGCAATACAACAAATCAAGCCCCGCCGAGGGCTTGACAAGTATTTCCCAAAACGGGATTTTATTGCGAATTCGATCTCGCCGAGTAGATCGCGGCAGACTCACCAATGAAATTCTAAAACCGATAATTCTAAAGTTGTCATTTACATCTGCCGATTTTTAAGTGAACGAGAAAGCTCTGCGATCTCGCGGCGAACAGAACTCCTTACCAAGGCACCCCGGCGCAACCAACAACCTGAGCTATGACTGCCAAAATTCTCTTCGTAGATGACGAGCCTGCCATCTTGCAAGGCTACCAGCGTTTGCTGCGCACCGATTTTCCCATTGATACAGCGGTGAGCGGCAAAGGTGCGTTGATAGCAATGGAAACCAAAGGTCCCTATGCTGTGGTGGTTTCCGACATGCGCATGCCCGAGATGGATGGCCTGGAGCTAATCTGCAAAATCAAAAGCATTTCGCCCGATACAGTTCGCATCGTTCTGACCGGACAAGCTTCGATGCCTGCCGCGATTGGAGCTATCAACAATGGCAGTATTTTTCGCTTCCTGACCAAACCTTGCAACAAGGAAACCATGAAGAAAACTCTCACAGCAGGCTTGGCGCAGGCTCGCTTGAATACTTCGGAAAAGGAAATTCTCGGCAGGACCCTCACAGCGTGTGTTCAAGTCGTAACCGAAGTTCTGAGTGTGGTAAATCCGGCGGCGTTCAGCCGAGCTATGCGGCTTCGGCGGTATATGGTCCAAGTAGTGAAAGCACTTGGACTGTCCAATCCATGGAAGTTTGAAGTTGCGGCAATGATGTCACAGCTGGGCTGCGTCACTATTGCTCCGGAGATCATTCTGGCAGTGCATACCAGCCAACTTCTGTCGGATGAAGATAGAGCCACCTACGACCACCACCCTATAATTGCGCAGCGTTTGCTCGAGAACATCCCGCGCATGAAACAGATTGCCTGGATCATCGCACATCAAACCAAATCGGCTCCCGTGGCCATGAATTTTCCTGAGCGGGAATTAGTGGAGATGCGCGCGGGCGCTGAAATCCTGCGCGTCGCCCTTCAATTTGATGAACTGATGCAAAAAGGCGAATGCCGAGGGGCAGCCTGGACCATACTGAACCGCCGTTTCAAGAACTTAGACACGAAAATTCTTGATGCTTTGATAGATACCGATCAAGAATCCGAACACTCAAAGGTTCGCTCCCGAACGGTCGCGGAACTCGCCCCTGGAATGATTGTGCGAGAAGATGTTTTTTCGGCAAAAGGATCGTTACTTGCGGCGAAAGGGCAAGATGTAACGGCTCCGCTTATTTTGAAGTTGAAGAACTTCCAAGACAGTGGCGCGTTCTCAGGTACTTTTCTCGTTTCCGCAACCAACAGCGTTTCAGCGGAGACCATGCTCTCAGTTCCATCGAAAGAGCAATCCGCTGCCGGGACTTAGTATGTCCTTTGACCCAATCGCGAAAGGCCCAAAATGAAGGCTCACGCCTTTATTGTCCCGTCGATCTTCCCTAAAAAACTCTCCAACTCTGCTGGAAGCTCTTTCGAGAACGCCATCTCTACGCCGGTCCGGGGATGCTCTAGCCGTAGCGCCGCCGCATGCAAAAAATTCCGGGCCAACGAGATGCTACTCTCGTCTCTTGCGCGTATCTCAGCCGCTGCTCCATAAAGCGTGTCTCCCACCACCGGGTGTCCGAGGGACGAAAGATGCACGCGAATTTGGTGCGTGCGTCCAGTATCGATCTGGACGTCAAGTAGGCTGAACTTCCCAAAAGCTGATTCGATTCGCCGCTTCACCTTATAGTGGGTAATAGCCTGTCTCCCGCCCCGTCCTCGAGTAGTCATGCGAGTGCGCCGCACGACATCCCGGCTGATTGCTGTATTGATCGTTCCGCTGTCCTGCTTTATCCATCCGTGCACTAATGCGATGTAGGTTTTCTTAACGACCCGTTTCGAAAATTGTGTCGCCAGCCGGCGGTGCGACTCGTCATTCTTTGCAACCACAATCAGCCCGCTGGTCAGCTTATCGAGCCGATGGACAATTCCCGGACGCAAATCTCCGCCGACCTCGGAAAGCGATCCAAAGCGATGCAGCAGGGCATTCACCAGCGTGCCACGGTTGCGCTCGGCGTCCGTTGCTCCTGCTCCGGCATGTACCATCATTCCGGCAGGTTTGTTGACGACGGCGAGATCGTCATCTTCGTAAACGATGTCCAGCGGAATTTCCTCTGCCATGGCTCGCAAAGGGGGAAGTTGAACCGTTCCCAGAATCGCGATCCGTTCTCCGCCTCTAAGTCGCAGAGAAGGTTTGGGCAGTTCATCATTGACTAGTACTTTTTCTTCAGAGATAAGTTGTTGAATGCGAGCGCGGCTGGTGTCAACAAGTTCGGCGGCAAGAAATTGATCGATACGTTTCCCAGTATCTTCCGGGCGAGCTAAAAGGATTTTAGGAAATTCGGTCACTGAGATGATGACGAGAGTGACAGACAGGATAACTCAGGGGAACTTGGAATCCTATATTCCCATGTAGTGACGGGGAATCCCTTCGGCTTCGCTCAGGGTAGGCTCTCGCCGTACGCGAAGTTTTTCCCTTCACCCCTGTGCTTCTCTGTGACCTCTGTGGTTAACCCTACCGCGTTGCTGTTGCCGGAACTGCCTTCGTCCCCGGCCTTAACCACCAGATAAATCCGCCCACAATCACCAGGCAAAGGGAAATCAACTGCGTCCCAGTCATGATTCCGCCAAAAACTTCGCCGCGCCCGGGATCTCCCCGCAGAAACTCCAAAAAATATCTCGCAATTCCATACAGGAAAAAATACGCCCCAAGAATCTGGCCATCAAATTTCCTGTGCTTGAGCATCCAGGTCAGCAGGAAAAAGTTTGCCAGTTCCACCGCAAACTCAAAGAGTTGGGTCGGCTGAAGCTTCACATTCAGAGGAGTCTCGGTGATCTGAGCCGCTAATGGATTCGTGAAGGTCACTCCCCAAAAATGATCGGTTGGCTTCCCGTAACAACAGCCCGCGGCAAAACACCCAATTCGTCCGAATGCGTGTCCCAGAGCCAGTCCCGGAGCAAAAGCGTCGCAGGTTCGCAACGCAGGCATGTGATGCTTGCGGACGTACCATGCTGCGGCCGCAAAGCCGCCAATTAGTCCGCCGGAAAAAACGCCGCCAGCCTGTAAAGTCGAGAGCGTGAAAATATCGCCGGGATGCGCTGCGTAGCTGCTCCAATCATTGATTATGTAGAGAGCTTTGGCGCCGACAATACCGCAAAGCACAACTAAAATACCCAGATTCCATGCATTGTCGGGATCGATCCCAAGTTTTTCGGAGTTACGTACGCTGATCCAAAGCCCAATCAGCACTCCCAAAGAGACGAGGAAGCCGTAGGTAGGCAAACTAAATCTGCCGATGTGAACTAATTGAGGGAACACTATTTTGTTAGATGCAGCAGGTTCAGGATTAGCTACGTGAGTAGTCTAGCAGGAGAGAACCACAACCGCCGACAGAGAAGCGTCGCCGATAATTACAATAAAAGCCGACCCACTGAACCGTGTGGCGGGCCGAGAATGAACCCGTCGGTAGACGTTGGGAACCCGCCGCGACCCATTAGGCATCTCCGCGTGGCGGAGCACTGCACACCGGATCGTAATTTACGAGTCAGGCCCCCGTTCATTCAGTATTGGTTCAAAAAACGGTTACCGCCAACACCAACTCCGTAGGCCGGCTTTCATGTTGGATGCTAGGCATTTCCCACCAGATTGGCAAGAGGCTGGATGTAAAAAGTTGGCACTCAGCTTGCCCGCAACTCCGGAAGGGGAACGAATTATCCGAGACGACGCTGATCTTGCAACACTTCGTCGAGGGCATTCGAGAGATGCTTACTCCGCTGCCGATAGTCCGACGGCCCGCCCTCGATTCTTCGCTTTATCAAATGGAATTCGTCGGCAATATTCAGTGCGGCTAGAACCGCGAGTCGCGCAGTATCGACGGTATGTGTCTGCTCGGCCACTGCTCGCATTTTTGAATCTACGTATTCCGCAAGCTTCAGGATGTACTCTGGATCGGAACCGCGCAGATTGTAGCCCTGGTCGAAGATCTCTACACGAACGCTGCCATTACTAGCATCTTTCACGGGGGGATGTTTCGCGGCGGTTGCCATAATTCTATTGCTCCTCTCCCATTGAAATAATCACCAGCGTTTTTCCGTTAGCTGGCGGCTTGCTCTTCCGACAAAGTATCGATTTGATGCAGCATTTTCTCGACGCGTCCGCGAATCTCTTCGCGTTCCCGGCGCAGCTGTACCATTTCACGACGAAGAGTTTCGACCTCCTCTTCACGTTCCTCGAGTTGGGTGCGAACCCGCTGTAAATCACGCTCGGCGACCACCCGCGCCTCGCGGGCCGTCTTGTACATATCAATAGTGCGATAAACCTTGTCTTCCAGCGCCTGAAAATCGTCGGCAGGAACCTGCGTGGATACCTCTTCAGCCAATTTCAAAGCCATAATTGCCACTTTCGTCGGGAGAATTGAGAACTTGAGCCGCAGTATACCGCAGAAACCTGTGGACATTTGAACAGGCGTACCTCTCATTCCGTCGACACCTTCATTCTTTGCGCCGACCCCCACTCATCGCCGTCTTACACCAGGAGTTTGCTAGGGACAGCTCAGCGTGATTCGCCGCAGGTCCCCGTTTTCCCACCCCGTGCCATCGGTCGGCAAATGGGTGAAATAAACATAAAACATCTTTCCCAAGATATGTGGGTCGTCGCCTAACCCGACCGCCGTTGGATACGCCGCAATTGGACCGTAAGTGCCAAGCAATATCGGCGTTGTCCAGTTAAGCCCGTCGACGGATTCGGCGTAAGCGAATGTGGTGTCGTTAGAGATGATCAACACATAGCGTTGCAGCGCGCTGTTGTAGTGAATATCTAGATATCCCTGATACTGGGATGCGGGCAAGAGGTCGGTCGAGGCTCCGCCAATTGCAGGTTGCAGGCGCCATTGACCATCGTAGAACTTCTCAAAGGGGACGGCGTGCGGACGGGCCGACCCGAACGCGGCATCGAGAACAGAGGTGACCAGTGCACGCGCGACGGAAACGTTCGTCGTAGTCGAAACTCCCGCCGGGGTCGTCGTGTGAAGCGTGCCATTTGCAATCCAGTCCGGAAAATACAAATAGAAATACTTGCCGTCGGGTGACAGAACGAGCGGCCCGTCGCCTATTTCGAAACCGTCGAGTCCACGAGCGTAAGCCTGGTTGAGGCGAATGATTTCTCCGAGATCGATCCAGTGCATCCCGTTATCCGAGGATGCTGCAAGGCCAAGAGCGGCGTATAGCGCGTCAACCGGGAGTTCGGCGTGATAAGTCGCCAGCAGGTTTCCCGCACCGGTCATGCCTGCGGGCACCTGATAGACCGGTCCTCCGCCGATGTAGCCATAGCTGGGATAGTTTGGGTTTACGGCAAGATCGGGATTCAGAGAGACACTGACATCTTGCGGAGCGCCCGATCCCAATGGGTTATCCAGTGTTCCCATTACGGTGACCACGGAGCCGGATTTGTTGTTGCCGATCCAATGACCTTGCCACATTTGCCGGGCGTGGGTCCCTCCATCGCTGGCAAAGAATTCGTAACCATTACCCGTCTTGATCACACCTATAGGTGTGTCGGGCCACGCAAAGCCGCTAATAGTGTCCGTGATCGGCGGCTGCGCTTTTTGTCCGGCGAGGAGACGCTGCGCTGGTGAGGCGACGACGATCGGCGTGGTCACCGAGGGCTGGCAGACTTGTGTGGCAACCTGCGCCGCGCTAACGCCGGATGATAGTTGCAGGAAGCTGGCGAGCAGTGCAGCCGACAGAGAAACAGAGGTTAGGGGCGAGTAGAAGAGCATAATGTCCTCGAATCCAGATCAATGGGCGCCAGCAGAGTTGGAAGACGCATCCGTACCGCGTCTCTTGCTACATGGCTAAGAAACACGAAGATCGCCAGAAAGTCGCGCGGGGCTCGCGATTCGACGCTGTTCGGGAACCGCCGACCGTGCTCCCAGCATAAACCTACTATCAGAATGTTAAATCTTGATAAAAAGGCTGGCACGCCCAGCAGTGTCATCGCTTCTTCAATTTCCTCAGCCTCTTCGCCGCCTCGTCCAGCGTTGCATCTTTTTTGCAGAACGCGAACCTTACCTGCTGCGCTCCATCTTTCGGATCGCGATAGAAACTCGATCCCGGAACTGCCGCGACTCCAATTTCTTTCACTAAGTATTTGGCAAACTCCAGATCATTCGCGAAGCCAAAGGCACTAATATCTGTCATCACGTAATAAGCGCCCCGCGGACGAAAGCATTTGAACCCGGCTCTCTGCAGAGCGGGAATTAAACGATCCCGCCGCGCTCGGTATCCGTTCGCCAGATTTTCGTAATAGCTGGTGGGCAGGCTCAAAGCCGCGGCCCCGGCTTCCTGCAATGGCGCAGGTGCTCCTACCGTAAGAAAATCGTGGACTTTGCGGATTCCATTCGTAATCGCCGGAGGTGCCACCGTCCAGCCTACGCGCCATCCAGTTACGCTGTAGGTCTTCGACATCCCATTGATCGTCACTGTTCGCTCGGACATGCCGTCCAAACTCGCAATCGAAATGTGTTCGGTGCCGTCGTAAAGAATGTGCTCGTAAATCTCATCGGTAATCGCGAGGACGTTAAATTCAACGCAAAGATCCCGAATTAATTCGAGTTCGGTCCGAGTAAAGACTTTGCCGGTGGGATTGTTCGGCGTGTTTACGATGATAGCTTTCGTTTGCGAATGAAAAGCGGCTCGCAGCTCGCCTTCGTCAAAAGTCCACTCACCATCAGAAGTGGTCGGCGGACGCAGTTTGACAAAGCGCGGCTTGGCTCCGGACAGAACCGCATCCGGACCATAGTTCTCGTAGTAAGGCTCGAAGATTATGACCTCGTCGCCCTTGTCGCAGACCGCCAGCAGCGTCGCAATCATCGCTTCCGTCGAACCGCAGCAAACCGTAACCTGTGTCTGCGGATCGACCGTGATCCCTTGCCAGACCTGCATCTGCCGAGCAATCGCCTCCCGGAGATTCTTCGCGCCCCACGTGATGGCGTACTGATTCACATCGGAAGCAATCGCTTCCTGTGCGGCGCGCTTGATTTCTGCCGGGGCAGGGAAGTCCGGGAACCCTTGCGCGAGATTGACCGCCCCATAAAGATTGGCCTGCCGGGTCATGTCGCGGATAACTGACTCGGTAAACAAACCAACTTTGTCGCTGAGGAATTGTTTGGGTACTGCAGCGATATCGCTCATCTGGGCTCAGACTAGCACAGTAGAACCATCGACGAATTTACAGACAACGGGGCCGAATTGCTCATAAGAACCGTTCATGTAGCGACGAATCGGCGCACTCCCGAATCGGCCTCGGCTGCTAGTGGGAGATCTAGCCGAGCGATGCTCGGCCTGGACGGGCGAAGGACGCCCATCCCTACATAAAAAACTGGCGGGATTCGAGATATATGGTCTGCTGTAATTGCAAACTGAAGATACTGCTTGCTACTGCTCTGACTGGATGCCTCCATACTGCTTCAGCCACTTCAATTCTTCTCTGACTTTGATCTTGCCGTGCCATGGATTCTTATCCAGCGAATGACCTTCGCCGGGAAATACCAGCAGCGTGCTGGGCACGCCCAGATTATGAAGCGCATGGTCGAGCAGATAATCTTCAGCAACGGCGACCCGGATGTCATCGGCGCCAGCAACTAAATGTGTGGGAGTCCGAACTTTGTTCATCTGGAAAATAGCGGCTTCATCGCGATAACGTTGTGCCGCTTCCCAGGGAAGCCCGCCAAGATAATACGCATCGTCGAAAGTCGTATCGTCATTGCCCCAATTGGCAACATGCTCGACTGCTCCAGCTCCGGTGACGGCGACCTTCCACTGGGTGGATTGAGTGATTAGCCAATTCGTCATGTAGCCGCCATAACTGTATCCGCCGATTGCAAGATGATTTCGATCGGCGACGCCGTCCTTTATAAGAGCGTCAACACCCTCGAGAATGTCTTTGCCGGGACGCGAGACTAATTGCGGAACAATCCCTTTCACGAAATCATCTCCATAGCCGCTGGAGCCGCGATAGTTCGGTTCAAAGACCAGCCATCCCTGGTTCGCAGCCAGCCGGTCCCACTGATACCAATCGGCTTCGAAATGATTGCCGTCGGCATCGACCGGGCCGCCATGAATGAGAGTGAACATCGGCAAATTTCTTGCCTCAAATTTTCCCGGAGGATAAATCAGCATGCCTTCAATGCTTGTACCGTCGTCGGCAGTCCAGCGGTAAGGCTTGCCTTTCGGCAGATCGCGTTCGGTGAATAATTTATTGAATGAAGTGATCGGCTTTGCGTCCTGCAGTTTGTCGACGTTTTCGGCCAAGTAGACTTCGGTTGGCTTTTCAAGTGTCGAGTGAATGAAAACCACTCGCGAGGAATGTTGAGCCGTGTCGATCTGGTCGTATGTTCCCGCCCATCCTGGTTTCTTGGAAAATGGAGCATTGGTTTTCGCCTGCGAATAGAGCTGAACTTCTGTTCCCAAACGGCCGGTTGCCAGCAAATCCCCATTGTTTAAGAAAGCATAATGCGTAATTTCTCCGCCAAAGTCCGAGGCCCAACGCTTAGTTGCTCCCGTTCCCGCGTCGACCGAGTACATACGCGGCTGGTTGTCAACGTACTTACCCTCGACGGATCCGATCTCCACATTGAAGAAGACATGCTTGCTTTCATTGTCCCAGCGTATGTCGCGTTCCTGGGCTTGGTTGTGGGTGAGTTGCCGCGGCAGCTGTTCCGGAGAAGTATTTGTCAGATCTAACAAATAGATTTCAAACTCGTCGATTTTTTCTTGGCGTTCAGAAACTGACTCAGTCACAAATGCGAGCTGGTGGCCATCGGGTGAAGCTTCGAGTTGCTCGACGTGCCAGGGCGTTTTCGCCATCTCGCGAGAACCGGGAGTAGCGTCGGATTCTTTGTCGCTACTATCGTCATTGTCGGCATTCTTCGCTGAGGCTGTTTGAAGGCGCTGAATCGCGTCGTCCATATTGATGCTGAAGATTTGATCTCCGCGCTCGGCGGCACGATACTGGTTCACATCTTTCCAGTCTTTTTTGTAAGCGTCCTTTTGCGCCTTGGTCCAAGGTGTGCGGGTCGCGAAGTAGAGCACATGCGAGTCCATAGCCCAGGCGAAGGCGTGAACTTCCTCGTCGCCACGGGTGACCGGGAAGGCTTCGCCGCCCGCAGGCGAAATCAAATAAAGCTGCGCGGTGTCTTCCTTATCCTTGGAGTCTTCGCTGGAATCGTCCTTGGCAGCTGACTTCCGTTCGGACAGAAAGGCGATCCAGTGGCCGTCGGGAGACCACTGGGGAGAGCTGTCGTGCCCAGATTGCGTGAGCTGGGTAAGAGTTCCGCCGTTTTCGTCGCGATAAAGCCAAAGATCCTTGCGGAAGATGTTCTGGTCCCAATCGGCACGGTCGGTTTCGATTACGACTGCACGCCCGTCAGGAGAGATTTTTGCGCTCGGAAAGCTAACCGCATTGAAGAATTCATCGAGCGTGATCTTGGGTTTCTCGGCTGCAAAGGTCGATATGGAAAAGAAAAAACAGAGTGCGAAGGAAAGCAAACGTTTAGGCGGCATAGAGTTTGTGTTGGGATGAAAGGTATACACCAGAAGAAGGCCATTCGTAAACAAGTCTCAAATGACGCTATCGCGCGCGCTGCACTTAATGAACGATTTGCCCGCACTCACTCACGACAGCCTGTGTCATTCCGCAATCTGTTTGCATGGCACTTTCGTGACAATTGCTTAGATCACGCCTATACTCGATACAAGTCTCCTTTCGCACTCTTCCGCCGCGTCCTTGGCGATGGTCCTATGCGCACTCTGACGAAAATGCGTAAGTGCTTGGAGGTCCATTGGCGAAGAAACCTTCTCTTGAATTGGCTAGTCGTGTTTTCCAGCTGCGAAGACTGTTGAAGCTCAGCCAATCAGAATTGGGCCACCGGCTCAATGCCTCGGCAATGGCTGTCTCGCGATGGGAGCGTGGAGTTCAAGCTCCATCGGCCGATATATGCGTGCTGCTGGGGAGCTTGGCGGGCCGGGCGGGGTGCTGGTATTTTTGGGGGAAAGCCGGACTCAGCAGCGATGACATTCTTCGAGTTCTCCCGAAAGCCCGGAAAGGTCTGCCAAACATTCCGCTCCCCATCTTGGAGGTAGTAGCGGCGGGCGTGCACGCAAATGGAGAGAAGAAACCTTCCTTAATCGCCATTCCACTTCTGCCCTTGGTCGCGGCTGCGGACACCGAAGGGGGATCGCCGCATTTTGATTTTAATTTGATCGAGCCGGAAAGCATGCTGGCAGCACCGAGTGTTTGGTGTCCGAATCCGACACTTACCAGTTCGCTGCGAGTCAAAGGCACCTCGATGGAGCCTTTGTTGCACGATGGCTACATTATTGTCGTCGACCGAGGACAGACCGATCGGGCGAAGCTAAAAGGCAAAGTCATTGTCGCTTTTTGCCACCGGTATGGACTGGTTGTTTCGAGGTTACGGCGGGTGGGGCTGCCGATATGCTGATCCCCGAAAATCGTGAACATGAACCCGTATCCTTGAACCATGACTGGAGAATCGTGGGTAAGGTGTTGTGGTGGATCGGCATGCCAGGCATAGAGAAGGCGTGTTAGTTCCCATCCTTATCCTCCGAAGCCATCCTTCGTAGTGTATTAAGCGCGCGCAAAGCGTCTGAGAGCGCTTGACGCTCTTCCGGTGTTCCTCCACTGTCCAGCATCAAGACTTCGACTCGCATGTGGATTGCAGTAGTTGCATCTGCAATCCGTTGATGGAGTTTTTCAGGATCGAGTTCCAGCAACGCCGCCCGATATAGATCCGTCCATGGCTGCTGTTCGATGTCCATCGGCGTCCTTGTTGAACTGTTTGATTCCCGAATTAAGCGAAGTGTGAACATAGCAGAGGAAAGATGGGTTTGTCGGTTAGCTGCCTTACACAACAAAATTGTTATAGCTGGAAGGACTAAGGATTTTACAGGCCGAGATCTGCAGTCTTCTTTTCCTGTTCTTCTGTCTCGTGTGATCGATTTATTGGATAGAATTCACAGTCTGTTCGGCCTTCGACGCAATGCTTAATGGCAATATCGTGTATCCAAATTCGCTGGCGATTTCTTTTACAAGGAGATGTCGCGGGTGGCCGCTTTCCCAACCCAGCCCCGGCTTCACTCGTCGGACTGGGAAGAATAGTGACCACTGCGGAGGTGGTTAGCGGCGCACAGGATATCTCTAGGCGATCGGATTGAACGCCGACCGTGCCATTAGAAATAAAACTTTAGCGCAAACTGGATATTTCGAGGTGCGCGAGCCCCAGCAGCCTGTCCAAATTGCGACGTTCCGAATTCCAGCGCGGTCGGCTCTGCGCTTATACCTCCCAGTGACGCGAAGAGAGGATTAACATGGTTAAAGGCATTGAAGAATTCGGAGCGGAATTCAAAGCGCATTTGCTCGCGAATAGGGAAAGTTTTGAAGATTGATATATCCCATTCTTGCAGGCCGGGGCCGTTGATAATGTTTCTTCCCGCCGTTCCGAACGTGCCTTGAATATTGTTTTGAGCGAAAGCGCACGTATTAAAGAGTGTGCCCGCAATGCAAGGATGACCGTTCGGATCGCCCACGATATTGGGTCGTGAGCAGTAATAACCGACTGTGCCACCGCAATCCCCGTTGAATACGCTCGTTATGTCGCTAGCCGTGTAGTGGTTGCCCGTGGACGCACTGGTGATTCCCGCAACTTCCCAGTTGCCGGCAATTTGATTCGCTACTCCCGTGAGGTTTCCGCCGAAAGTCTTGCCGTGTCCGAAGGGAAGTTGGTAGGCGTAACTGAGCACAAAGCGATGACGCACGTCGAAGTCGGCGTTTCCATACTCCTGCAGCGGAAAGCGCTGGTCTTGGAAGTCACCATTGTTCACCGACCCCAGGCTAGCGCTCGAAGCGTCATCGAGCGCATGGCTGTAAGTATAGGAAGCCTCGAATTGCAAATCGCGTGTTGGCCGTTTTTGAAGCCGGACTTGCAAAGAATTGTAGTTCGAGATCGCGTTCGAACGAAGCGTGGCGATTCCAGCATCGATAGACGGAACCGGACGTCTTTGCGCAGTCGGGATTGACGCGTCCGCAGTAGGAACAGCCTGGTTGCCATTATAAAAGCCGTAAAGATCTTGTCCCCGTGAAGCGGCGTAAGAAACTTCCAGCAGACTCTGCGATGGCAGTTGATATTCAAACCCGAAGTGCCACTGCTGCGTGTATGGCGTGCGGAGATGAGGATCCTGCGAATATAGGAGCGGCGTATTGGGGTCGGTGAGCGAAGTTGCCGGGAAACCTTGTGACAGTACATTCAAGCCAGGCACCGAACAATCGAGTGCTGCGGGATTTGCCGTAGGAGAGGTACACGGCGTGCTGAACGATTGCGTTACAAAAAACGGCGGATTGAATCCTGGGCTGGGGTTCGAATACGGACCGTTTTCCTGGCCGCCGTAGAAAATTCCGAAGCCAGCGCGCATAACGAGCTTGGGGTTTATCTGGTAAGCCATTCCAATGCGCGGCGCAAAATTATTCAGATCTGGGGAAATCAATCCCGGAGTGCCATTGCGGTTGATTGGAATTTGGGTCGCAAGATAAGGCGTGAGCTGAGCATTCTGCCCCGCAGGCACTATCAATGATTGCGTGGCGAAATCATAATTGGCCAGCTGGTTGTGCGCTTCCTTGATCGTGGTGAATAGTTCATAGCGAAGTCCAAGGTTGAGTGTGAGCCGCTGGCTGACTTTGAAATCATCTTGCGCGAAGAACGCGTAAATCTGTCGGCGATAATCCACATTGTGCAAGCTGGTGATGGTCCCGCTATCGGGAATGCCCACCAGGAATGTGGCAATTGCCTCTCCCCCAGTACCGGGAGCGGCGGGATTGTCAGTAAAATCATTGCCAAACCCCATGGACCCCCGAGGAGCCGCTGGCTGAAAGATGGTGAATTGTTCGTGGCGAATTTCCGTGCCGAATTTCCAGGCGTGACGGCCGTGCGTCCAATTCATGTTTTCATTCAGCACAAAGCTGTTTTGTTTCTCGATTGATGGCAGATATCCAGAACTTCCAATACCAACGGTGCCGTCACTGAAACTCAGTGAAGGCAGACCTCCGATCTCTGGGCCAAACGGAACGCCGGGAAATCCGAGTTGCGCGGACACGTCCTGGTTATAGTTGAGATTAAAGCGATGCGAGTTAATGCGGTTGTAGCCGAGCCGAAATTCGTTAATCAGCGTAGACCGGAACGTGTGAACTTCGCTGATTGCCACGCTTCGATAGGAATCGTCTTGATATCCGTCGGCGAAATTGCCGCCATCCAGAGCATTGTTGAATGGGGAAGGGATAAAACTGGGTTGATCTTCATAGCTGAATCGAGCGAAGAAATTGTCTTTATCGGAAAATGTGTGATCTACGCGAATATCGAAATTGTTTTGGCTCTCGCTCTTCTTCGGGTCCGAGAGATAGTTATTGCCGGAAATATTTGCATTCGGGGCAGGGAATAATGCAGCCAAACGGGCCGCAAGCGGATCGATTAAGTTTCCGGGAATGATATTGGTGGGCATCCCCGATCCGTTAATGGGTACGCCGCAATATCCAGTTGGATAAGAAGCATCGTTTGGCCGGGCCTGCGCAAGTCGCGAATTGAAGAGCTCTCCCTGGAAAGTCTGATTGCCATTGCAATCTAAGGCCGGTTGACTGGTAGGCAGTCCGGTATTCGGATCGCTCGCCATCACAGGAATATTTGTCAAAAAAGAAGAGAAATCTCCGCCGATCATGGCTGGAGTTGGGATGTTCGCAAGTTGTGGCAACGCTTGTCGAATACGCAGACCTTCGAAGTCTCCGAAAAAGAACGTCCGATTCTTAATAATGGGTCCGCCAAAAGTGAATCCGAATTGATTCTGTTTGTAAGGCTGCCGTCCGAATGCATCGAACGCATTTCGGCCGTCGAGTGCCTCATTGCGGAAAAATTCGTAGGCGTCCCCGTGAAACTTGTTGGTACCGGATTTGATCACCGCATTCAGAATGGCCCCGTTGCCTCGGCCAAACTCCGCGCTATACGCGTTGGTTTGGACTTTAAATTCTCCCAAGGCATCGACGGAAGGCTGGATGACATAAGCGCTTCCGTTGAGCACGTCTCCAAGGTTCGAATTGTTATCAACTCCGTCAAGTAGGTAATTATTTTGCAGTGACCTCGCCCCGTTCGAACTAAATCCAAAGGTCCCTTCGGTCCGAGAACCCGGCTCTGCTGGTGCGATTCCGGCGCCGAGTAGAGCGAGTTGTGCATAATTTCTACCGTTCAGTGGGAGCGTGTTGATGGTGCGGCTGTTGACGACCTGTCCGAGCTCGGAATTCTCGGTTTCCAGTTGCGATCCCTCAGAAGTCACGCTAACTGTTTCAGCAAAACTGCCAACATGCAGGATCACATCCACGGCGGGCCGTTCCTGCACGTCCACAGTTATCGGACCGACGGCGGTTTTCTTAAAACCTTCTTTCTCGACCGAAACTGTGTAGCTGCCGATCTTTAACGGGCTGGCCACAAATTCGCCCTGAGCATTCGTTGTTGTATTGAACGTTGTTCCGCGATCGACATCTATGATTGTGACCTTCGCGCCAGAGATCAATGCACTGCTTGAGTCTCTTACGACCCCAGCAATTCCGCCGGAATCCTTTTGCGCACTGGCCGAGGAGATCAAAAAGACAATTACGACCGGGAGCACAGCAAGACAACGGAACATTTCAAGGCGATGCCGCAGACGCAATGAATTCATAGAGTTTCCCCTGAACTAACAACTTTCACATTCTTTCGATTTGATACTATTAGTTACGAAGATAGCGGAAGTCAAGTGAAAATTATTGATAGTAAGCAATGGACAAACGAAACAAAACGCTATAAAAGGAAATAGCAAACACAACCTGTTTGCGTCGTTGCTCTCGGACACGAAACAGAAAGAACAAGGAAATTGTGCTTAACGAAGAACGTAGGCGCGCCATTCTCGAACTGCTGAACCGCGACGGCCGGGTTCTCGTCACCGAACTAGCAGAACGGTTTGACACCTCACAGGTCACAATTCGCAAAGACTTGGAAGTGTTGCACGAGGAAAGGCAAGTCCATCGTACCCATGGCGGAGCTTTGCCTGCGCGCGAAGGGGCGCTCGAGGATCCCACGCTGCGGGAGAAAGAACAGTTACATCGTAAAGAGAAGTTGCGTATTGCCGAAGCCGCAGCTCGCATGGTGAAGGAAGGCCAAGTCATCATTTTGGATTCCGGCACCACTACCACTGCTATCGCAAGGGCACTACGCCATTTCCACGCGCTTACGATTGTGACGAATGCGGTTAACATCGTGACGGAACTGGCCGGAACGACGATTGACGTAATTCTTACGGGCGGAACACTCCGAAGGAATTCTTTTTCACTTGTGGGACCGATTGCAGAGGATGCGCTGCGCCATTTGAGTGCGGATCTTTTATTCATCGGCGTGGACGGTTTTGACGTTCATTACGGCCTCAGTACGCCCAACCTGCCGGAGTCCAAAGTAAACCGCGTGATGTTAGAGATAGCGAAGCGAGCGGTCGCAGTGTGCGATTCGAGCAAGTTCGGACGTCGCAGTTTGGCGCTGATTGCCCCTCCTTCGGCGATTCATGAAGTCATTACGGATCGTGACATCGCCAAGTCAGATTTAAAAAACCTAAAGAAAGCCGGTATCGAGGTTACTCTTGTCTAATCAGTCGAGTTCTCATTCGTCATCTGTCGTAACTACCGACGGCAACCATCAATCCACAAATAAAGCAGGGGCGCATAGCCTGACTGAAATCCTTTCGCAACCGGATTGTTGGCGTACGTGCATAGAGGATCTTCGCCAGAGTAAAAAGCTGGAGCAGGTAAGTGAACAGTTTGCCGAAGCCAAGGAGTGGCTGTTCATCGGTTGCGGATCAAGTTACTACGTGGGGCTTTCCGCGGCGGCAACTATGAGCGCGCTGACCGGCCTTCGCGCACGGGCGATTCCGGCCTCGGAGTTACTGCTTTACCCGGATCAAGTTCTTGCAGCCGCAACAGATTTTGTGCCGGTGCTTATCTCGCGGTCAGGCCGCACTTCAGAGGTGCTTCAAGCTGCGGAATTATTGAAAGTGCGAAATATTCGGACACTAGCCATCAGTTGTGCTCAGGGTCAAAGGTTGGAACAGCTCGCCACGAATACGATCCTTCTTCCGGCAGCCGACGAGCAGAGTACTGTGATGACGCGGTCGTTTAGCTCAATGCTACTCACGTTACAGGCTCTTGCCGCCACTCTGGCCGGAAACTCTGGTTTCCTTAATTCTATTTCGCAATTGCCGGCTTCCGCCGCAATAACGATGAAGGATTTGCCGTCGATCGTCCGCGACTTCGTCGCAACACACGACTTTGCCGACTACGTCTATTTAGGACAAGGTCCGTTTTATGGCTTGACGTGTGAAGGTGCCCTCAAGGTTACCGAAATGTCTGTGTCATACGCGCAGGCCTTCCACACGCTTGAATTCCGGCATGGACCCAAATCTATCGTAGGTCCCGAAACTCTGCTTGTATTCTTGGTCTCTGAAAGTGGTTATCAGTCCGAATGCGAAGTACTGGAAGAAATGAAGTCCTTGGGCGGCACAACGATTGCAATTGTGAATAAATCGGACGCAAGGGTACGCGCGGCTTCCGACCTCGTTGTGGAACTCAATCTGGATGTTACGGAACTAGCCCGTCTGGCGGCCTACCTATTCGCGGGACAACTTGTAGGACTCTACTCCGGCCTGAAGAAAGGACTAGATCCCGATTCGCCACGGAATCTGAGCCGAGCCGTAGTTCTGAACGGATAAGTCTCCGGCTAAACTAACGCAAAGTGAGCCAGCTATTGCTGGCTCACTTCCAACAGAAGATTCTGCTTGAATTCCGTCTTCAGTTTGGGATTCGTTCCCGCAACCGCTTGGACTGAGCCCAAATCCTTACCATCCGCATAATCCGCGACGTGATAGGTTCCTGGCTTCAGACCTCGCAGTTCCACTTCTCCCTTCCAAGGAGCATTTTCGTTCGGCGCAAAAAACGCGTAATACATTTTTCCGTCTTTTGAAATTGCGTACGCCTCGGGTGAATCGTAGCCGTAGACGTACAGATCAAGAAAAGTGCCCTTTGAAAGCATTTTTTCGTTGTAGATTCCGATCCACTTTTTCCAGTGGTCTTCTTTTTGCTGCGTCAGCATCACGTTCTTGAACTTCGGGCCGGGATCGGGCCAGACAAACTTCGTGCCCACCACTCCTCCCGTGCCAATTGTCGACGCGAAGTCGTTCCCATGCTCGAGCCAATCGTTCCCCATACGTGTCATCGCGGAAAGCTCTACGTGATCGCCATAGACGGCCGATTCCGGTCCGAGCAATGCTTTATACATTTTGATTCGCCACCGTACCTGCACCGCTCCCACCGGATCAGCGGTTACAGCTTGATCCATGTATGGCAGCCATGCGAGCGAAGGCGGAGTTCCGCAAGGACAGCTCTGAGTGACGCTTTCCGGTTTCAGCGCGCGCGTTGTCTGAAAGATAGTCTTGTAAACCTCGCCCATCGCGTTCACCGAATCTTGCGGTGATTTGTGATGATGCGCGGGGTTGTAACAGGCCGGAACCGTATAGATGTTATCGAGCTTCGATCCATCAAAACCCCAATCACGAATAAATTTTTCGGTAAGCCGCTTGTAGAAAGCCTGCACTTCGGGCACAGCCGGACACAAGCTTGCCAAGTCACGAGTTATACGGCCATGACTTCCGTCTTTGTTGAGGATCAACCATTCCGGATGTTCCTTGACGACGTCTGACACGGAATATTTATGCGATTCCCATTTGCCCTTTCCGTCTTCAACCGCTAAAGGCAGCCACCAGAGCTGAACCAGTTCTCCCTGATTGTGAAAATCATCGACCATCTTTTTGATCGAATCGCCAGGGAAGGTATCAGTCCGAGGGTTCCAATCGCCATATGTATCGAACCATCGGTCATCGAGTGTGGCCCACTTGATATTGAATTCTTTCAGCTTGGGAATTGTCCCAGTCATCTGCGCGGGAGTGACATCGGCGTCATAGCCCCATCCACACCAACTCACGTTGTAGGCTTCGTTCGATGGTTTCGGTATATTCCAACCTTCTTTTTGCAAAACGCTGGACCATATACGCAACGGCTGGTAAAAATCGCCGGCGTAGACAGCTATGAAACTGCGCGGTGTAGAGTAGCTTTCGCCCGCCTTCAGAACTGTTTTTGCAGGAATGTCTACTGATGCGCTTACCCGTCCATCGTCTTCAACTTTCACCGGCAACGACAGTGACAATGGAAGTGTCTCGACATGCCCAACCGCTTCTCCAACCGAGGCAGTCCAGAACGCGACAATCGGAATGCCGCCGCCATAGCCGCCTTTCACGGTTTCTCCCATAACATTGGTCTGTGCGGATGTGCGTTTTAGTTTAAGAACATCATTTTCACCCCAGTTGTAACTTGATCCTTGGTACGCCCACATGTCATAAGGCTGAACTTTAGCGTCGGCGAGCTTGGCATTGAACCGATGCTGCTGCTCTACAACGCGATCGATCTGAAAGTCCGAAGCCTGCCAGCGTTTTTGTACTCAACGCTGCTCAGCAGAAGGTTGGGAAAATCATCGTAAGCCTCAAGGGAAAGCGTACGCAGGACATCTGTGCCAGATGAGCCAAGTACGCGGGCTGGAATTTCTATGTGCTTGCCTCTGCCCAATTTCCCAATTGCCTCCGAAACTTTAGCCTGCTGAAAGTCGAGGGCGAAGTGAATTTCTTTTCCATCGTGTACGAGGTAGTCGCTGTCGCCGGGCGCGCCTATTCGGGGATCATCCAAGCTAAGACGCTGGCCGTTGTCGGTCAGAAATGCCTGTACGTATCCCGAAGGCAGTATTTGGAACTCGGCTGTGCTGGTAGTCAAAACGGCCGGTCCACTGGGGCTCACGACGACCTTGATGGCAGACGGTTGAGAAGCTGCGGTGCTTTGCGAAGGAGACTGCGAAGAGACGGGAGCAGATTTATTGCACCCCGTACCGATTAATCCAATTCCAAAGACAAGCACGCCAATCGCCTGTGTAACCCGTTGCCGAAAGAACAATCTGTTCGCTCTCATTGTGTCCCTTTCGCGTTCGCAGTCTTAAACTGCCCAAACATTCGTTCCGCATTCAAGTGATAGATCTTTTCCAGAACTTCGTCCGGCAATTCCATCCCATAGATTTTCCAGCGCCCTTGTCCTGGATATCCCCAGTAGTCGAAGTATTCGTCACCGGTTTCTAGCCAGCGGAAATGGTTGCGATACATTTCTTCGGTCACTTCATTATCGGTGCCGAACATAATTCGATCTTGATACTTCAAAAAGAATTCGCGGGAGCGCCTTGGCTGCCGTCCAAGTTCAGCTTCACGGGCCCCGAACTCCACCATTACATTGGGATACTTATCGAGCACACTGGCGACGTAGTCCAGATTCTCCGGCCAATTTGCCATATGCAGCGCAACGAACCTCGTATGCGGATGCCGGGCGAACACTCGGTCTCGTGCGGCAAGGATGGATTCTTTGGTAGGGAACTGAGGGCCATAGAATCCCCAATCCGGGTGCTCGGTTAATTCCTCATAGCGTTCGTTAGTATTGTCAATTGGATGGAAGAACGCTTCGGGATCGGTTACATGAATCGACACAGGAATGCCCAGCCGACCACATTCCTCCCAAACAGGATCAAGCCGGGGATCGTCCACGGTAATCAGCTTTCCGGTTTTATCTTTCACTCCGAGTCCCAAGTCTTTCAGGACTTTCAGCCCTCGTGCGCCTCGGCCAACCGCATCATCGAGCTGCGCCACCATTTCCTTGCTGAAATTAGGATCATCGATCTTGCTCCAATCGATCTGAGAGAAGACGATAAATCTACCAGGGTAGGCCTTCACCATTTCGTTGAGGACTCTTTGGAGTTTCTCACCCCACATTCCGGTGAGAATAACGATGGTCTTTACATTGGTGTTGTTCATGACCTCGACAACGCGCTCCGGCGGCATGTGCGCGTCAATTCCCGCCGCATCATTCACATGACTATGCACATCGATGACATAGAACTTGGCCTTATCCACCGGATGGGCGGGAGCGTGCAACATCGAAGCAGGATGAAAATCCTTTAGCAGGAGAGTCTTCTTTTGGTCGGCATTGGGCGCGGCGGTGTAGCCGATCGGAGCCGAGTCTTGCGGAGAGTTACCGGGCTTCGCTTTATTTTGGCCAGCATCTTGAGCCGAACAACGAAGCCCTAGCACGACGAAAAAAATCAACAGGCTCAACTGCTGCCATTTTCGATACATGGAACCTCCGGTCGTGCTTTGTTTTCCCTTAAACGAATGACAACGAAAGCAAATGTAACATATCGTAAAGGCGGACGGGAACGGGTGTGTGCTCGAAATCCATACCGCCCCTATTTAGTCAGATAGCAACTCGCATTGTGGATGCCGCGTTCGCGCAGATTCGGCCGTAGGTGAACGGTTCCTCTAGCGAGCGACCGAGACTTTAAAAACGTCAGCCTCGAATGCACGTGTTCTTGTGAAGCAGGTTCTCCGTCTCGACCGTAAAGACTAGAATGTTTCCGAGGTCTCATTTGTCTCCTGACCGCGACTCGTCAAACAACAATCCGCAGGATAAGGACCAGCAGAGTGTATGGGTGCAACTCGCCAAGTACAGCCAGTTGGCTTTTATTTTTCCAGCCGCCACAGTTGCTGGCTGGTTGGTCGGCGTGGCACTGGATCATTGGCTGCACACCACATGGCTATATCTGGTCGGGCTTATTCTAGGAATCATCGCCGGGTTTGTAGAATTGATCCGGGCCGCAGTTTCAAATTCGAAGTGATCTTACTATTCCTACTCGATCCGCAGGCGTTGTATTCTCCCAGCGTATGAGCCGTGTGACATCGTCGCTAAAATCCTCGCCATTCGCTAATCGTCTCCGGCAGGAGCTTGGCGCTCGCAATCGTGACTATGCGGCCCGTTACAAGTTAGCAATGCGCGAGAGCTATGGGGCGCAGCCGGTGATTTGCTATTTGCCTTCCGAAGATAGTGAATGTCACGGAAATTTCTTACCTGAAAGCTACAGGGCCATCCTTGGGAATGATGCCTGGGCAAAGCGCTTGAACAAGGTTCACACTCAGGCGCGTCATTCGTTGCCGCGGGAAGATCGAAGATGGCGGGAGCTGGATTCCTGCAACAGCTCGGATGCTTTATTGATGAACATTTTTTGTTTCCCTGGAACTTTGAACGAATCGCGAGTTTTTGATCTGCTCGGAGTAGAAAACGGCTTGCTGCCGGAGTTCGGAGTGAGAGCGCGTGTTCCGCTGGCAAATGGTCGCGTAGATCGTACGGAAATCGATATGCGTATCGGAGACTTGCTGGCTGAGGCTAAGTTAACCGAGTCGGATTTTCAGTGCAGCGATGCGGAGGTCGTGGAGAGTTATCGCGATTTCGCGGAGGTGTTCGAGCGTCGAAGTCTTCCGCGAGATGGTAAGCGGTATGTTTCTTATCAGCTGATTCGCAATGTGCTGGCGGCTCATGCGATGCAATGTTCGTTTTGCGTGATGGCCGATGCACGGCGGCCTGATTTGCAGGAGGCATGGTTTGCGGTCATGCGGTGTGTCCGAATTTTTGACTTACGGCTGCGCTGCAAAATGATTACGTGGCAGGAACTGGCCGAAGCTTTGCCAGAGGAGTTGCAGAGCTTCCTTGCAGAAAAGTACGGCATCGCGACAGGAAATAGCGGGCTCAGTTTCGACAGCAGCGCCGGATCGGATGATCTTCGGCCATGGGTGTGACGAATGAGGATCTGAGCGACGAGAGTTTCGCGTCAGGCGCATTCCGGCGTATTCAACGGTACATGATCGTTCTTGCGGTTCTTTTCGCGCTGGCTGCGTGGATTCGGTTCGGATGGAAGATCGCGCTGGGATTTGTCGTTGGATGCGGCATTTCTTATCTCAATTTTTATTCACTCAAACGAGTCGTAAATGCTCTGGCTGACAAGGCCACGCAGACCGGACGTGGCGGCTCCGGTACTGGCGTGGTGCTCCGCTTTATGCTGCGTTATTTTTTGATGGCCGCAGCCGCCTATGCTATATTAAGTGGTTCTCCCGTGAGCCTTTACGGGTTTTTTGCGGGGCTGTTTTTGCCGGTTGCGGCGATAGGATGCGAAGCCGCTTACGAGGTATTTCATGCCCTGGCGCACGGTGCCTGAGTGGTCCTGTTTTGAATCGCGCTTCCAGAAATTCTAAGATGGATTGCATAAAAGCACGCTGAAATATGCCTGAACAACTTTGGTTTACGGAAATCCTGAATCGCTTTTTCGCCGGACCTGTTACGGCTCTGCTGCGGTCGCTTCACATTAATCCGCAATATCCGCAAGCTCCTATCAGCAATGCTGTGGCGATGCAGGTTCTGGTCTTTGGATTTTTGGTGATTCTATTCGCTGCTGTGCGGGCCAGCTTGTCTGTCGATAAGCCCGGAGCGTTGCAACATGTATTCGAAGGAGTTCACGGATTTATTCAAGGACAAAGTGAAGAGGTCATCGGGCATCACAGCGAGGGGTTCACGCCGTTTCTGGTGACGCTGGCTTTGTTTATCCTGTTCGGGAATTTACTAGGGCTGATTCCGGGATTTGAATCACCGACCGCGAATCCGGTGGTTCCGCTGGGATGTGCTCTTTGCACATTCGTTTACTACCAAGCGCAGGGATTCAAGCATGCGGGGATTGCGTATTTAAAGCATTTTTTGGTCCTCGGACGCGAGTATGTCGATTTTATGCGCGTTCCGCTTTCGCTTTTGATGTTGCCTATCGAAATTATTAGCCACTTAGCGCGCGTGATGTCGCTCACTATTCGTCTTTACGCAAATATGTTTGCCGGCGATTTGGTCACACTGGTCTTCTTTTCTCTGGTGCCGATCGGAATTCCAGTGATCTTTTTGGGTCTGCATCTTGCGGTCTCGTTATTGCAGGCTTACATTTTCGTGCTGCTGGCGACGGTTTATCTGGCGGGAGCGGTCGCGGAAGAGCACTAAAAGCAGTTTCGAGTTTCGGGTTTCAAGTGGGTTTGCTTTAGGTGGAGACCGCATTCCGAGAACTTGAAACATGAAACTGGAAACTGAATATGTTTCCTGCCGTTTAGCGTGAGGGCGACTGTACGGTGTTCGTCAACCACCCACTGACGGCCATTCATAACGAGGAGAAACACAATGCGTTTGCTCAGTAAGTTGTTTATGGTTATGGCATTTTTGTGCTTCGCAGTCCCCATGTTTGCGCAGGGCGGGGAAGCTGGCAATGCGGTGAACTGGGTCGCCATCAGCGCGGGACTTTCGATGGCAATCGCTTCCGCCGGATGCGGCATCGCCCAAGGCAAAGCGACAGCTTCTGCGACAGAAGCTTTAGCACGGAATCCTGCAGCGCGTCCTGGAATTCAGCTGGCTCTGATTCTTGGCCTCGCGCTGATCGAGTCTCTCGCGCTCTATACGCTGGTCATCATTTTCGCCAAAGTGAAGTAAGTTCAAACGCAGTGTTCCAGGGAGCCTCTGCTATACGGCAGGGGCTTTTTCTTTGGGACGTGATATCACTCCCATTCCATTGGCAATCCCACATAGTTCTCCGCCAAGCTCTGCGAAGCTGCACGAGAACTGGTGACGTAGTCGAGTTCGGCGAGCTGACGCCGATAGTCGAACGGACTTTCATCGTGAAAGCGGTGCAGCATCGAAGTCATCCACCAGGAAAATCGCTGCACCTTCCAGACACGCCGCAAACAGGTTTGCGAATAATTCTCCAGCAGATCTTTTCGGCCATTTTTGTAAAAAGCTTCAAGAGCCCGCGCCAAAACTCGAACATCCGCTACCGCCAGATTCAATCCCTTAGCGCCAGTCGGAGGAACGATGTGGGCGGAATCTCCCGCTAAGAAAAGCTTGCCATACTGCATCGGCTCAACCACAAAGCTGCGCATTCCAGTAACGCCCTTTTGAATAATCGGGCCTTCGGTTAACCGCCAATTATCTGCAGCCAGTCTCGTGTGCAACTCCTGCCAAATTCTTTTGTCCGGCCATTCTGCAATGTCCTCGTCCGGAGTGCATTGAAGATATAGCCGACTGATTTGCGGCGTCCGCATACTGAGCAAAGCGAAGCCTCGATCATGATTGGTGTAGATGAGTTCATGAGATGACGGAGGCGCTTCAGCGAGAATCCCGAGCCAGCCGAAGGGATAGATCCGCTCGTACTCGGTGAGCACTCCGGAAGGAATACTCGGACGGCAGATTCCGTGGAAGCCGTCGCATCCGGCGATGAAATCGCAAGTCAGTTCATGGGCCTCGCCTTTATCGCGGTAGAGAATTTTCGGCTTTGTGCTGTCTAACTCCCTGACGCTGACATCTTCTACTTCAAACAACACTTCGCCACCATCGGCAAGGCGGGCACTGGTGAGGTCTTTCACCACTTCATGCTGGGAATAGATGGTGATCCCTTTACCGTCGGCCAAGTCTTTGAAGTCAATCCGATGTCCACGTCCATTGAAGCGCAACTCGATCCCATAATGGACGAGTCCCTGCCGCTTCATGCGCTCGCCTACTCCCATCTCAGTAAGCAAGTCGACTGTTCCTTGTTCCAGCACGCCTGCGCGGACCCGCTCCTCTACATACTGACGGCTGCGGTTCTCAACAACGACGGATTCAATTCCGCTCAAGTGAAGAAGGTGCGAGAGCACCAGTCCAGCCGGCCCGGCGCCTACGATTCCGACTTGCGTGCGTTTCGATATAGTCACCGGAAGTTAGCCACTCAAGTCCAGAGATGATACTCCCAGAAAGGGAATGATGCGTACGCTCAATCTCAGGCAATAACCGCGTTGCGCATCGTACTCCGGCTAGAACCTCTCTGTGGGATCGTTCGTAATCACGTTTCCTGAGTCGTGGCCGCGCAAGAGGGACTAGAAACGTTTTGGGGATGGCAGGAGTCTTCTCGGCTCACAAATGTCTCCGGATCGCGTTTATTGCGTATGTACGTTATTATATGCACATTAAAGCATTGCTAAGTGGGCCCTGGTAGTCGGAAAAGTCTTTGGGGCGTGTTGCGGGACTCCATTGCTGCAGGTGCTGTTTTGAGAGTCGTAAGGTAAACGCCCCATTGAACAACTCTGCTGTTGCCTGTAGAGTTCAATCAATTAGTTTTGCTACGCGCTCCTCTCTCCAGCGGGGCGCTTTTTTTACGCGGACTTCCTACCCGTAAACC
The DNA here is from genome assembly GCA_963791575.1 of Terriglobia bacterium. GTDB lineage: Bacteria > Acidobacteriota > Terriglobia > Terriglobales > Acidobacteriaceae > JAOAPG01. The sequence goes on from CAWBSY010000002.1 coordinate 438,957, forward strand.
CAGATAAATGGCGCCGTTCCTAGGGTGTTTACATTAGCACTAGTGAGTAAGGTAAGTTGGATTTTGCGTTGACATACAGATGACACTGTATAAAATCCAGATTAAGTTTTGTAGGTCGAGAGATCGTTACATTCAGAAATGAATTGGCCGATAACGCTCTCGGAATTATTTGTGGGTTGCTGGAGCACTCCCGCCGGTACCGCAATTTAACTGGGGATACGCTGGACGGCTTTAATGGTCATCGTCTAACCATTACTGTCGGCTCGCCCTGCCTTTGAAAAGAATAGAAGATGCTGCCGGTGTCTTTATTCCTTTCAAAGCAACCAAAGAAGAAACTCAACCGCAACCCGAAGCTGCTCCTGCCACTGAAGTTGCTTTGGTTCCGGGTACGACCAAGAAGAACCCAACTTTATGCAGGAGGCTGATCTTGTCCCAGTTACAATCACGATTCCATCTTAGACTAGCAGGTACATTTCTATTTCTAGGAGCACTCGCACACGCGGGCGTCTTTGTCTCTGCTCCGTCAAATGGTGCAACCGTCAGCACGACAATTCAGTATGTAGCTACCGCTAACGCCGCCTGCGGCGTCTCTGCGATGGGGGTATACACTGCCCCCGGCAAGCTGGCCGCGACCTCTAGCGGAGCCAACCTCAATACCTTAATAACCCTCAGCGCTGGCACCTATCACACAGTCGTTCAGGAGTGGGACAAATGCGGCGGGTCATCCAGCACTCCGATTGATATTACTGTCGGTGGTGGAGGAGGCGGGGGCCAAGGTAAGACCTTCTCCGAGCTTCAGCGTTACGGCAATCAGTGGCAGGGGTATGGCATGCTCAAACCTAACTACATGCCATGCAGAAATTGCTGGGGGCCGGTTACTTGGTGGATGGGCACAGGGTGGAGCAGTCCCTCGCGTAGTGGAAATGCCACGAAGACCACCATTGGGGGCAACCAGCCTTATAACGACGCCTTCTGGAATAACCACCTGATCGGGGACTTCTCTACTCAGGGGTTACCCGACACTAACCACACGCTGGCACCGAGCCTGCACGATTTTACCTATGATGTATGGTTCTTCGCGCCAAATGTAGGAGCTTCACAGGCCTTAGAGTTCGACATCAACCAATTCATCAACGGCAAGGCGTTTATTTGGGGACACGAATGTCGCGTAGCAGGTGGGCACCAGTGGGATATCTGGGACAACGTCCACCAGCACTGGACGCCAACTGGCATCCCATGCAATCCCATTGCAAATGCCTGGAATCATCTCGTCCTGCATGTGCAACGGACCACAGACAATCACTTACTGTTCAACACCATCACCTTGAATGGGCAAACAAGCACGCTGAATCACTATGACAGCCCTATCGGAACCAGCTGGTATGGGATCACCATCAATTATCAGATTGACGGTAACTCATCGCAGCAAGGCTATGATGTCTGGATAGACGACCTCAACTTCACGTACTTCTGACCCGAGGGGCGCAAGCCCCTCTTTTATTTGCTGTAGGCGAATCGCGGCGGGCTGAATACGTCATTGATCCGACGGTCACTCGGAGCGCAGGGCTTGCATCACATCAACGCGCGCGGCGCGTGCCGCGGGCAGCACCGACGCGATAACTGCGACCGCCATCAGCACGAACGCAGAGACAAACACAGGCAATGCGCCCGGCATCTTGACCTCTAAGAGATACCTGCTCGCCAAGCGCGCCAGTACGAATCCGAATGCCGCGCCTGCGAGGACGCCTGCCGCAGCCATCACCGTGCCCTCTGTGATCACGCCTTTGAGGAGTCGCTGCGGCTCCGATCCCAGAGCCAGCCGGATGCCGAATTCCCGCGTCCGCGCGCTCACCGAAAACGCCAGCACTCCCGCGACGCCCACCACGGCAATCGCCAACGCGACAGCCGCGAATACGCCAAACACCAGCGAATTTAAACGGTCCGGCGTGAGCACCTCGGCGCGGACGTCTGCCAGAGTGGCAGCGTGTTCAACGGGCTGATCGGCGGACATCTCGCGAATGACGCGCGTGACCGGCGCGACGAGCGCATACGGATTTGCACTCGTGTGAATGAAGAGACGACCGCCAAAAAGTGTACCTTCGTTAAAAGGGCTGTAAATAGTGACCATCGGTTCAGGAACGACGTGCAGATCGTCAACGTCGGCGGTGACGCCGATGATGCGGTGCGGCGCCATCAGGCGCGCCTTTTCGACATCGGTCCCGGTGGCGAATTGCAGAACGGGATCGGTCCAATAGACATGCCGGTTGACCGCATCCTGGTTCGGGAACATGCGCTGTGCGAGACTCTGGCTGACGATAACGACAGGCTCTTTATTATTATTATCGTTATTGTCATCAAGCGCATTGAAATCGCGGCCGGCAATGATAGGAACACCAAGCGCCGCAAAAAATCCGGGAGAGATGGAACGCGACTGCGCCCGGGGATCCTCCACGCCGACCGTATGGACGTGTCCGTCACCGGAAAACTGCAGAGTGCCGAAGCTGCCATCGCGCCAGGGAACGACGTCGCCGAACGCGGTCTCACTCACGCCCGGCAGGGCGTCAATGCGACGTATCGTTTCCTTGTAGAAATCGACGACCTGCTGAGGTGTCTTTCCATAGGACATAGCAGGAACATCGATAGCGAGGACGTGCTGCGTGTCCAGTCCTGTCTGCGTCCTTTGTAGTGCGATCAGCGTAGTGATCAACGTACTTGCGCCGGCCAGCAACACGAAAGACGCGGCGATTTGTGTCACCGCGAAGATCCGCTGGCGGCGGCTCGTGCTGCCGGTGATCCGCACACTTCCGCTGGATAGGCTCAGTCCATTGGAGCGTCCGGAAGACGGCAGGCGCGGGACAAATGCGAGAATCACCGCGGCGACGATAGCCAGCGCTGCTCCGACCCAAAGCAAGCTCGAATCGACTCTGAAATCGAGCGCACGGACAGAGAAGCGCGAGGCGTAGCGGGCCAGGATGGCCACCATCGGCTGCGCGCTGATTACACCGATGGCAGCGCCGGCGCCGCAGAGCAGAAGACTTTCGGCCAACAGCATGCGGCGCAACGCGCCTCTGCTTGCGCCCAGCGCCACGCGGACCGCCAGTTCGCCTTCGCGGCGAACCGTCCGTGCCAGAATCAGATTGGCGACATTAGAACACGCGATGATGAAGACCAGCCCTGACGCTGCCAGCAGCACCAGCAGCACGGTCCGGGCGCCCGACGTGATCTCGTCGCGAAGCAGCTTCACCCCGATCTGGAAGTCCGCTTCCTGCGCATAGGCTTCGGGATGGTCCTTCTTCATCGCGGAGTAGGCGGAGCGCAACTCGGCGCGAGCCTGATCGAGAGTGACTCCGGGAGCCAGACGGCCGAAAAGCTCAGTCATGCGATGGATGCGGCCAGTGACCATGGTTGCGGAAAGATGATGCGGGCTGGTGACGACGTTGGCGATGATTTCGGTATCTTCCGGATATGGTACGCAGGGTTCGAGAACGCCAATGACTGTCGCAGAGCGATCACCGAGGCTGCCGAGGCGAATGGTTTTGCCGATGACCGAAGGGTCCTTGTGAAGAGCGGTCGTCCAGAAACGGTAGGTGAGAACGACGACGCCGGCAGCTTTAGCACCGTCGTCTTGAGGTCCGATGAGGCGACCGAGCACGGGATGAAGGCCCATTACATCGAAATACGTGCCGCCAACGACTCCGCCTCGAATCGAACGAGGCTCACCGAGGCCGATCATGGTGAAATTTATGGCGGAGAAGTCGCCAAACGCGCTCAGGGTTTTCACGCTCGCGCGCATGTCCTGTATCTCGGGTACGGAAAACGAAGCGTTTTCGTCGCCGATGCCGGGAGCGCTCTGGCGGATATAGATCAGCCGGTCCTCGTCGCGATTGACAAGAGGCTTAAGCAGGACTCCGCGCACTAGCGTGAAAATGGCAGCGTTCGCGCCGATGCCGAGCGCCAGCGTGAGAATCACGGCGATCGCCAGCCCTGGAGTCCGGATTAACGAGTGAGCTGCAACTCTCAGATCGCGAACGAAGGACATGTTCTTAGTCTCCCAGCCGGGTATCAGCATCACACGTGCCAATATTAAGCGCCACATTGTAAGCGACTTAATATGCGATAGGTGGTCCGGGCTGTCCGCTCCCGGACACCGCTATGGCAAATTCGGACACTAAAACGCAGCTTGGCACTCGGGAGAGGATTGTTCGCATTCAAATTCGCGGATTGTCGGCAACCCTTCCTTGGATTACATCAGAGTTGCCCGTCACTCACCAGGAAAGCAGTCATATATTTTCAATAGGGATTCAATCTGATTCCATACTCGGCTAACCAATTTTGGAGATCCCGTCTTGACGCTGCGACGAGACGTCCCCCGGTGAATCGATGGTCGTCGGATACCTCTTGGACGATGAACGACGGAAGAGTCAGTTCGGACGCTTCCGCATCGGAGTCGAACTCCGCTTCCGCCAGAACTAGACCGCTCAATGTATCCTCGAACGCATCGATGCCGAAGATTGTCGGCAAACCGGAACTAATTCGGCTACTTCCGCCTTGCCCGTCATCCAGAGATAAGGGAGTCTGTGACGAGAACTACCAGGGCTGTTCTCGCAATCTATTTATCACGTGAAAGGCTTTTTTCCTGGGCTTGTTTTTTTTCAAGCTGGATGCCCAGCTCCGCTTGGCTGTAGAAACTTCGGGGATTTCACAGTCGAAGTCAGAGTAGGCCGATCCGCCGGAGAAGCTCTTGAAAACGTTGGTCGGAGCGATAGCGATCAAAGATCGGGTCGACGGCGAGGTATCCCATCCAAACGGCGTGATCGCCATACGCGGATTGGAGCCATTTGAATGTGTCTTCTTTGCTGTTCAGCGCTGCGTAGATCTGAGCCAACCCGTAGGGCGAAACGTAACGCTTCCTCGAGATTGTTTCCAGTTCGTGCGCGATTCGGAGTGCTTCACGCTTCCGCCCTGCCGTTGCGAGGGCAACCGCGATCTGCGCCGTATAGATTGGGCTATCCCCTGACAGACTCGCAGCCCTCTTCAGTTCACTAACACCCTCGCTGTGCAAGCCTGCCTGAACGTAGCCCTCGCCGAGCAGAAGGTGCGCAGCTGCGAAGTTCGAATCCAGTTCAACCGAGTTTCGAGCTTGTTCGATTGCCCGGGAGTAGTCATGTGCCTGGTAATGGCGGAGTGCCACCCATGTGCCGATCATGAGATTAAGTGGATCGAGTTCCAACGCGTGCTTGGCTTCGGCAAGTGCTTCGTCATGGCGACGCTTAATGGAAAGATAGTCTCCGTACCAGTGGTGCGCATTTGCATATTGAGGATCCAACTCCAGAGCACGCCTGAACTCAGCCTCGGCGCCGGCCCAATCCCAACCATGGCTAAGCACCAGCCCCAGGGAGGCGTGGGCTTCCGCCGATTGTGGATCGATCTCAATCGCTTTGCGAGCAGCCGCGTAAGCCTTCGGAAGCGCGTCGGCCGGGGATTTAAACCCGTGCCACGAAAGTCCGCTGTTGCAGTCGGCCAGCCCGGAATATGCCGCGGCATAGGTTGGATCGCTGTCAATCGCCTGCTGAAAATAATGCTCCGCCTTTTGCATGCCGTCGGCGGTTCGCTTGTTCCAGTAGTAGCGACCTTTCAAATACGCCTCGTATGCTTCAGGCCTTATTTGCCGCGGATTTGCTAAACGTGTTTTCTGCTCTTCGGTGAGAGCGATGTGTATTTGGCTTGCGATGCTTTGCACGACGGAGTCCTGCACAGCTAGCAGATCTTTGAGTTCTCGGTCGTAACTCTCGGTCCAGAGGTCCGTCTGATTTTGTGCCTGGATGAGCTGAACGGTGATTCGCACACGGTCCGACCAGCGACGAACGCTGCCTTGGACAAGATAGTCCGCGTTCAGCTCTTTACCGATCTCCTTTGCGGCCAGCGTGCTGCCTTTGTATTTTGCAACAGAACTGCGGGCTATTACGGTCATTTGATCCCGATTCAGCTTTCCGACTTGGGCGATCATTTCTTCAGTCAGGCCATCACTGAAGAATTCCTGATCGGGATCGCGGCTCAAGTTCTCGAACGGCAGGACAGCGAGGACGATCTTGCCCTGGCGAATGTGTGGGTGGGCTCGATGCTCGTCGCCAGGCCCAAGAATGACAGAAGACACACGACTGAGAGCAATGCCAATGTTCCGACAAAAAGCCATCGTAGGAGCCTTCCGATTCCCCGGTCCATGAGCGGTTTCGGCATGCGCCGCCTTGTCCGCCGTGCGATCTTGATCTGCCTCCACTAAACGCAGTCTTCGGGCTTGCAACCAGCCATCGAGTTCCGACACGAAATTCCGGTCGCTGGTGGTGACGGCCGATGGATCCGGCTCGGGAGCCTCCCCGCCGCTTGCTTCCGTGGGATTAATAACGGGCGCGATGAAGCGATATCCCTGCCCGGTTATTGTCTGAATAAATCGCGGGGCCTCGGCATCATCCTTCAGGACCTGGCGCAGTTTGCGGATCGGCACCCCGAATGCTGTTGTCAGTATCCAGAAAAACACCGTGGCCCCAAACCCTGGAAACGATTTGGTCCCGAGTGACAATCTCGTCCCTGCGCTCAAGGAGAAGGACAAGAAGTTCGAAGGGGATACGCTCCAGCTTCAGCACATGAGTTGCCACGGCGCAGCCTTCGGGGACGAAGCTCAAGCTCGTAGTCTTCGCCGAACCGGATCGATTGCTGCAGTCCAACTGGCTGGGAGGCCATGGGACGCCCCGGGGAAGTTGAAGCGATTCTACACCGAATCACAGACAGACGTAAGCGCAAACAGTGCTTACGCTTGGGCCGACACAAACCATAACGCCCCGACACACGCTCCGCTATGGACAATCAAGTTCTTTCGCCGCAATCATGCCGTTCACCACGCCACCGAAAGTCGGGTGGCAACAATGAAAAGGAGGATTACAGGGTTATAAGAAGAATTTCTAGGTTTCTATGCGGGTTGATACTAGGTCTCTCGGCTGGATCGGTAGGCGCAAGAGCTGATGTCGTTTTGGACTGGAATGCAATCGCGGTAAACACGGCCGTCGCCAACAATCAGAACCCATTCGCCCAAGCGCGCTATGCCGCGATCGTACAACTCGCTGTGTTTGAGGCCGTCAACTCCATTACACATGAATACCAGCCGTATCTTGGGACTATAACTGCGCCGGCGGATGCCTCGCCCGATGCAGCAGCTATAGAGGCTGCATATCTGGTACTCAGCACATATTTTCCAAAGAGCCAACCGACTCTCGAGACCGATCGCACCAACTCGCTCGCGTCCATACCGGACGGACAAGCCAAGACTGACGGCATCTATACTGGTGACGCCGCAGCTGCGGCCATGACCGCTCTGCGCGCGAACGACGGCTCGTCACCTCCGCAATTCAAGATACCCGGCCCGCCTGTTCCGGGAGAATGGCAGGCGACAGCGAGTTGTCCAATTGTGAACGGAGTCGCGGTCGGAGTCGCGATTTCAATGGCAGAACGTGACTCCGTTCGGTATCCCGAGTGCTCGGTGACTTTCTGCTCGCTCCGCCTCCGGTGCTCGCCAGCAACCAATACACGAAAACCTACAACGAGGTAATGACGGTCGGGAGCCTTAACAGCACTCAGCGGCCACCAGATCGGGCGAATGTCGCGCTTTTCTATGCGGCTTCCTCGCCAACTCAGGTGTTCAATCAGGCCGCGGAGCAGGTCGCCATGGAACAGGGCCATTCGCTGTCGCGAAAATGCCCGCGCTCTAGCCCTGATCAACATGGCGATGAATGACAGCTTGGTGGCGTCATTCCTCAACAAGTATCACTACAACTTCTGGCGCCCCGAAACGGCAATCCATGCGGGTGACACGGACGGCAACCCGAAAACCGTTGGTGATCCCAACTGGACCCCATTCATCGTGACACCATGCTTTCCGAGCTATCCCTCAAACCACGGCAGTGCAGGCAACAGCGCAGCCGCAGATCCTTAGACGCATGTACGGCGAAGAGTGGACATTCGATCACGTTGACAAATCCTGCGGTGCCCAACATCGTCTTGCAATACACGACGTTCAAGCAGATTACCGACGACATCTCCGACGCGCGCGTTTACGGTGGGATACATTTTCGAACCGATCAGGTCGCAGGCGAGCGCTTGGGAAAGGCGATAGGAAAGGCCGTGTATAAGAACAACTTACGTCGCATGCACGATGACGACTGAGGGCTCAGTTCCAGAGCGACTCGCCATTCGTGTCCTGCGGTCTGCTGATTGTGCGGCTGTGGTACATGAATGGCGAGCTCGCGGGGTCTCTCGACCGCGGCTCGCGCCGGCACCGATCCAACTTTTAGAATTCTGTGCGAATGAGGGGCAACACGAAGGCTGACCTCAAATCTTCTGGTTAGTCGGCAAACCTCACCTTACCGGATTATGAAAAGTTTGCCCGTAATACGACAAAATGCGTAAGTGCGGCCAACAACGTATCGCGTGGCGTCGTTCTCAATTGACACCTACTGACACCGTCGCAGATACTGCAATCTGCGCATGTAGGATGCAACGGCAGCTCGCCGAAGGGCAATGCCCACCTACGATCTCATCGTGGAGGCCTACATGCCCAATCTAGAGAACCTCAAAAAGCAAGCCAAGCTCATATTGCGGTGGCATCGCGAACGCCACTATCCCGTCGCCGCACAAATCCGCGAGCATTTGCCTCGTTTCCTGAATATGCCCGACTCCGAGATTCTTGCGGCGAGCTTTAAGCTCAGCGATGCGCAAGAAATGGTCGCAAGACAGCAAGGCTTCGATAGTTGGCAAGCCCTGAAAACTGGACTTTCGACCACGTCGCTCAAGGTGAAATCATCGCCATCCAAAGCAACGATTGTCAGTGCAGAGCCGCAACTGTTCGTCACCGATATCAAGAGATCATGCGAATTTTTCCGTGACCAGTTAGGCTTTACGCTTGTATTCAGTTACGGCAAACCTCCCTACTATGCACAGGTGGGTCGCGACGCGGCGCGTCTCAATCTAAGGTGCGTCGAGCGACCAGTAATCGAGTCGACGGTCCGCGATCGGGAGGAACTGTTGTCGGTATCTATGACCGTCGCTACAGCGGACGAGATCAAGCTGCTGTTTCTTGAGTTTCAGTCCGCTGGTGTTGCCTTTCACCAGACGCTGAAAAAGCAGCCTTGGGGCGCCAAGAATTTCGTCGTCAAGGATCCGGATGGGAATCTGCTGCTGTTTGCTGGACCCGCAAACTAACAGGTACCAAGCAGAAGTGTGCTGATCGAGCATGTATAGTCGGCAACCTGGAAGTAATCCGGTCCGGCGATGACGGGATAGTATCGGGAAACCGGCTTGCAGTAACTATTGTTAACAGGCGACTACACCAACTACCTTGTATCGATTCAAAAGTGCTGAGGGATCTGCTTGTTAATGCTGAAACTCAGGTGCGATTTTTATTGGGTCGGCCCCAGCATACGATTTTCGAACTTTTCTGCTTTCCGGCGCGCGGCCAGCGCTAGTCGGACCTGTTTGGATTGTTGGTGTTTCGGCAATATTGCGCCAACTATTCCCTTGCCATTGGCAACAAGCTATTCCTCAATCCGCTTGACCCCCGACTTCGGCAGGTGTAGCATTCGCAGCGGTCGTGTGGGGCTGGAATCTCCTCCCATTTCTCAGTTCCTTCTGCATGGCTTTAGGTTTTCGTAACGCGCCAATCTGAAGATTTGTTGCGGTTGAAGGACACATCCGGCAATTCGTGTGCATCGGTGCGTTGTTTCTTGAAAGTGAAATCTCAACAACGAGGGCCACAGTGAATCGACAACTCACCGTTAAAGCTCGCAGAGCGATGGCGGTTGTGGCTGCGGTGCTGGTGTTACTTGGGATGAGATCTTCGGCGGCATCGAAGGCGGAGACGGAATCGCCGGTTGGGACGAACGGATCGGTACTCGGCATGGAGCCGATTCCGCGTACACCGGAGCGGCTGGCGCGCGGCAAATATCTGGTAGAAGGACTTCTGCAATGCCCGGCGTGCCATTCGGACTACGATTTCTCGAAGCGTCCGGCCGAAGTAGTTCCGGGCACGAAATTAGGTGGTTTCGTCTTCCCCAACACAGGATTTGGTTTGCCCAAGTCCACCCGAATAGTCGCGTCTAATATTTCACCGGATACCGAGTACGGTGCCGGCACATGGAAGGACGCCGATTTTGTTCGCGCCCTGCGACAAGGAATCGGGCACGACGGGCGGACCCTATTCCCGTTGATGCCATATTCCTATTTTCGCAACCTGTCGGACGAAGATCTGGCATCGGTGATTGTGTATGAAAGGTCGGCGGCGCCAGTGCACATCAAGCGTCCGAAGACTCGGCTGAGCGAGGAACTCCAGAAGGCCTTCCAGCCCTTGCCGCCGCTGGCGCATGTTCCCGAACCGGACCGCTCCGACCGGGTGAAGTACGGCAAGTACTTGGTGACCGGAGGACACTGCGATGCTTGCCACACGCCTACGGACGAGAAGGGCAATCCCATCCCAGGGATGTATCTTGCGGGTGGCCAGCCATTAGTTGGAAACTGGGAGGGCGGGAAGAAGATCATAACCGTAAACGCCCTCAACCTGACCTCGGATGCGTCTGCGATCTCATATTTCGACGAAGCAATGTTTATCGAGGTCATCCGAAATGGAGGCTTTAAGGCGCGGCCACTCTCGAACATTATGCCCTGGGCGTTCTTTCGAAACCTGACGGATGATGATCTGAAAGCGATCTTCGCCTACCTGCGCTCGCTGAAGCCGGTGTGCCATCACGTGGACAACACTGAGCCTCCTACCTACTGCAAGCAGTGCCGGACAAAACACGGACTAGGCGCGACGAACTAAGTAGGAGATGGTTAGCCCTTGTGTGCGGAACCGCGAGGGCAGAGGTGCAAAGTTCGGAAATTGTTCGAGTACAGGATTCAAATCATGCCTGTCGAAATCAGCCGATTACACTAACTACCTTTTCTCGGTTCAAAAGTGGTGAATGAGTTTGCTTGTAAATACCTGAGACTAAGGTGAGGTTTGTGTTGGTCGCGGCCTATAGGACTTGAACCTACGATCCACTGCGCAAAGTCAGGTGCGTTACCCAGTTACGCTACGCCCCGACAATGCTGACTTTCTGTTAAGTTAATCGGCTTCGCATCCATTGAATAAGACGATCTGCCCAGGGCAGAGTATAATTTTGGGTTGAATGATGCAGCCTCCCCGCTACGGTTTGGTAGCCTACGTTTCGGATCCGGTCGGAGAATTTGTCGAACAGCTCCGGCGGGACTTACATCCCGATCTTCCGCACTTAGCGGCCCACCTGAGTTTGCTACCTCCGCGATGCTTGCAAGGCAGCGAAGCCAATGCCATTGAGACTTTGGAGCAAGTTTGCAGCGAAATCGAGCCATTTGAAGTGAGCCTGGGAGAAGTCGAAACTTTTATCCCCGTTACCCCTACCGTTTTCATTCGCGTCGCGCATGCCGCCTATCGTATGCGGGAATTACATGATCGGTTGAATACCGGTGCGCTCGTTTTCCAAGAGCAGTGGCCTTATATGCCCCACCTGACAATTGCAAAATTGGGAGCTGAAAGTCAGGCGCAGAATGCCTATCTTACAGCCCGTCAACGCTGGTCCGAATTCAAGGGTAGCCGTTGCATTCACGTTACCAATTTGACTTTTGTACGCGAAGAAGAACAAAACTGTTGGGTAGATTTGGCACCGGTTCCACTTGGCCGGCGGCTCGTAGGGCGCTGATTTCTTTGACCTGGCTAATCGCGGTACAGCAGTTGGTTGAAAGTTACCATAGTCCTTCCAAATTCCTCTCTGGAACGTAATCCTTTTCCGACAGTGCACGTCCCTCTCGTGTGTTGCCAACCCTAGTTCCAGCATAAACAATAGGTTGAATCGCTGCACGGCAAGACGCAAACCCCTCCCCAGAGGACTATCAAAACTAAGGCAGTGGAGGAACTATGCAGATAGGGGTTTACGGAGCTGGATACCTGGGAACAGTGATTTCGGCCTGTTTAGCGGACTTCGGCACCCCGGTGACCTGCTGCCATCCCGATAGCTCGCGCATGGTCGAAATGGCGCAGGGCAATGTCCCTTTTCACGAAAAGAATCTTAATGAAGTAATTAAGCGCAACGTGCGCTCGGGACGATTGGTTTACTCCACAGATATCGAATCGTTTTCCCGCAAAGCTCAAGTAATTTTTTTGGCTCAGGACACCCCGGAACACCTCAGCGATCTGGCGCTCAGAATCGCTCGGGCTTGCCCGAAGCCGCCGATTCTTTCTTTGGCTACCCCGGTCTCCGTTGGGACAGCTTCTGAGATCGAGAAGCGGCTGGCGGAGGCTGGTCTAAGTGCCACGATCGTTTCGCAGCCTGTGTTTTTCACTCCTGGCTGTGCGGTGGAAGATTTCAATTGGCCTGACCGTATTATTTTAGGAACGAATTCTAATGATGCGGTGCTGGCAATTAAACAGATTTTTCATCCGTTGGTGATGCGAGGAGTTCCCGTGATTGTGACCAATCACGAGACGGCTGAGCTTGTGCGCGAATCGGCTACGGCTTTCGTTGCAACCAAAATTTCTTTTATCAATGAGCTTGCCACTCTGTGCGAGCGAGTCAATGCGGATGCAGTGAACCTCGCTCTTGCGCTCGGGCTGGATAAGAAGATAGCGCCGCGATGCTTGCAGCCCGGCGCTTCCATGGGCGGAATTTTCGCAGAATCAGACATGGACTCACTTGCCGCGCTCGCACAATCCAACGGCGTATCACTGAAGGTCCTTAGCGCTGCGCGCGAAGTGAATCAGAACATGACCGAAGCCGTGGTCGATAAGATTTCAAGTTTCGTGCAGTCGGTCGAGAATAAAGACGTAGGAATTCTTGGCTTGGCATTCAAGCCGAACACGAACTCCGTGGCGGGTTCGTCATCTGTGCGATTGGCGCAGAATCTGATTGCCAAGGGTGCCCGGGTGCGAGCTTATGACCCGGTGGCGCTCAAAGAAGCGAAGTTACAGTTGAACGGCTCGGTGCATTATTGCGAGTCGGCGTATGCAGCGGCTGAAGGAGTTGATGCTTTGGTTGTAGGTACCGGCTGGCCAGAGTTTCGCGGACTCGACTTTGATCGCATTAAGCAGTTGCTAAAACGTCCTTTGATCGTGGATACCAAGAACCTGCTCGATTCCGTGCGTCTGCGTGCAATGGGATTTGAATATGTCGGAGTAGGTCGCGGCTAAAACTCTTACAAATAAGTGTTGGACTCAGCCCTCCCCTAATATTTCGCAACGACCTTACCAGCTCTACTCTGACAGCTTCCCTACGTGTTGTTATAATTAACGCGACGCGGTGGGAATAGCTCAATCGGTAGAGCACCGGACTGTGGCTCCGGACGTTGCGGGTTCAAGTCCCGTTTCCCACCCCAAACCTAAACTTTCTTAACTTGTACATCGGCTTCTTCGGACGGCAGCAGACAAACACCTTCGCGTCTGCGATCTTCGCGCAACTCTTCTTGATATTTTTGGAACCGCAATCCCAGCCCTATTCTGCCGAACTGAGTCGGCTGCGGTGCTTTCTTCCGCGCCGATTACAGCTCGCGTTGCCAAGACCGTGCACACCAGCATCTTGCATCCCAGTTAATCGTTTAAGCTGAGGAACTTATGTCTATTAACCCGAGAGTTAATACAAAAAATACCTGATAATCCTGTTGCGAAATTTGCTGTAGAAAGAAAACTGTATCGTTATAACTTCAAAGTTCGGAGTGGATGAATCATGAGCTCCTATGTTCTCTCATCCCTGGAAGCCGCACCTTGGAGAGCTTTGTACAAAGCAGCTCTCTTCGAAGTAGATCGTACCAAACTCCCTGCTCGCATTGCGGAGGCGGAGAAGGCTCTGATAAATCGGGGGCGGGAATTGTTCAATGTAAAAACCGGCTCTCTTGAGGAGAAGGAGGCGGTGGAGAACACGCTGTTTGCTTTGCGTGCCTTCGGCACAGCTTGGCAAACCAAGTCTCACTCGCAGTGCCGCCATCCAGAGGACTCAGACATTCTTCATAGTCATAGTGCAAGGTGAGGGGTGTCTCGTGCGACTCGGTTCTTCCGCTTGAGTTTTAGGACATGCAGTTTCACACTCCACTCTCCGCGCGGCTTTCGAAGAAAACTCTGCTGCGTTACGCAGTCGCGTTTGGAGCGATTGCAATTGCTCTGTTATTTTGCTTCGCGCTGAAGGCTTTTCTCGCAGATCAACTTCCGTACATAATCCTCCTTCCTGCAGTAGCGTTTGCTTCCTGGTATTGCGGGGTTGTTCCGTCGATCTTAACTGTCGCGCTTGGAGTAGCCGGAGTGGAATACTGGTTGACTTCGCGACCTCGGTCGTCGGCCAAGGAACAAATCATCGAAGTTCTAACGTTCCTGGCGGCCAGCAGCCTCATTGTAGTTATGGGAGAAGCACGGCGACGCGATAACGAAAAACTGCGAACTGCGCAAGGAGAACTGGAAGAGCGAGTTAAAGAACGTACAGCAGACCTCGATACTGCCAATCATAGTTTGCGAGAACTCAGCGGACGCTTGCTGCAATTGCAAGATGAAGAGAGACGGCGAATCGCCCGCGAATTGCACGACAGCGTGGGCCAAACGCTGACAGCCCTAATTATGAACCTGTCAGCTGTGCGAAGTGACATCGAACGACTTTCGAAAACCGCGAGCGCCTTAGTGGATAGCGAAGCTTTGGTTCATGAGATGAGCAAAGAGGTTCGCACCATTTCCCATTTGTTACATCCGCCATTGCTGGACGAAGCGGGCCTTTCGTCTGCTATTCGTTGGTATGTAGACGGATTCTCGCAGCGCAGCAAAATTAAAGTTGATCTAGAGTTCCCCCAGGATTTTGGACGACTCTCGCGTGAATTGGAAACTGCCATTTTCCGCACTGTGCAGGAATGCCTTACGAACATTCATCGTCATTCGGAAAGCCCCGTGGCGAGGATTCGGATTACCCGCCTCGAGGCTTCGGTTCGAGTGGAGGTACAAGACAAAGGCAGGGGTATCCCTTTAGAAAAACGACATGAAATGAGCTCCGGTGGCACGCCCGGCGTGGGTATTCGAGGAATGCGAGAAAGGCTACGTCAACTGGGCGGCACTTTGGAGATTAACTCGAATGGCGGTGGCAAAGGTACAGTAATAGTCGCCCAGTTGCCGATTGCGAGTACCTCAACAGCTGCAGCTTGAAGTTTTCCATGAGATACCCGGTTCGGCTGCTGCTCTCGCCTGCTACTTTCTGGTTTGAAAACAGCCTATAGAAACAATCGGGTTCAGGCGAAGGGCCTAACAATCCGGCAAGGAGAAGCAACTCTCACCGCGCCTTTTGCGTCGCAATACAGACATGAAAAGGTCTTTCCCCGGCACTCCTCGTTTATTGCTGCTGACTCTTATTTTGAGTGTTATCACAGGTATATTAACTGGCTGTGTTGGCCTAGCGGCGACACCGGCTGCACCCACGGTTACATTTGCGGCTGCGCCTACGACGATCACGGTCGGCGCGAGCACGACGTTAACATGGACCTCCGCCAATGCTGCAGGGGCAACTATTAACAGTGGAGTGGGAACTGTGCCGCCTAGCGGCACAATGAAAGTTTCTCCTACACAAACTACGACTTATGTCATCACCGTGCAGGGCTCAGGCACCGAGACGGCTACAGCACAGATCACAGTTACTGTGCTCCCGCTAAATGCGCCGACCGTGACAATCAGCGCGAATCCCACCTCGGTTATTGCCGGCCAGCCGACTACGCTGACGGTGGTCGCGACTCATGCGAATCAAGTGATAATTACCGATAATGTGGACGCAAAGAGCTATCCCGTATCTGCGACCGGTGGAACGCAGATCGTAACTCCGACTGCTACGACCATCTACACCGCGACCGCGACGGGCGCAGTGAATCCACCCGCTACAGCAACCGTAACGGTCACCGTTACTCCTGGGAGCCTCAATCTTTCAGTCAATCACATCATCTTCATGATGCAGGAGAATCGCACGTTCGATCATTATTTCGGAATGCTGAATCCTTACCGCGCCGCGAATGGATATAGCGTGGGGGATGACGGCGTGACCTACAGCGTGGATGGCATCGATGACAAATTGAGTACATCCAACGTCGATGATGAAGGCCAGAGTTTTAGTTTATTCAAACTTAAGAGCACATGCATTGACGATGATTCATCGGCATGGTTGCCGAGCTATGGCGACGTCAATCTCTATGACTTCACCCCACAGCGAACTATTGACATGGATGGATTCGTACATACGGCGGAAGGTTATGCGAAATTTTGTGCCAATCCTGCGAGCAAGTGCACTGGCGGACAATTTACTGATCTGGTAGGCCAGCGGGCCATGGGCTACTACGACCAGGATTATCTGAATTATTACTACTACATGGCGTCACAGTTTGCTGTTTCGGATAGATGGTTTTCGCCAGTATCCGAGCGAAAGCACTCCGAACCGCATCGCAACGATGACTGGTGGCACAACGCAGGGACTGGTTTGGGATCCGGGACACGATGATGGTCTCGGGCAGCTCTCGATTAAGACGATCTTTGAAGAGCTCGACGGATCGGCCGTTTCGTGGAAGATCTATTACAGTACGACGCAAGACAACTGCAATGTAGGCGATAACACCTGCGGAGCGGGCGTGTCGTTAGGAAAATGCCTTCAACCACGTTCACAGCTTTCACTTACTCGACAAAATATGTGTATCCAAATAAGAGCAAAGGCGCATGCACACCGCCGACACAAAATTCGGGACACTGCGGTAGGCGATCCGAACAATGATTTCTGCATAGACACTAGCCACATTACTCCAATACCGCAATTTACAACGGACCTAACCAATAAAACCTTGCCTAGCTTTGCATGGGTCGAGCCTGGTATACAGCCATAATGACGAACATCCCGGGTCAGGCCAGTCGATCCTGTTCGGGCAGGCCCAAGTAGCAAGTCTCTTCAATGCTTTCATGGGAAGTCCGTCGTGGAATGATTCGATATTCTTCTGGAGCTACGACGAGGGTGGCGGTCCTTATGACCACGTGCCGCCAGTGCCGGCCATTACCAATGACAACACAGATCCAGGTTTGTGGCGATTATCCAACGGATATTTCAAGCATTTCAGTCAATCCGGATACGTATTTGCCGTGCCCACTGGTGGCTGGCAGTTTACATTGCGATCTGCGGCCAACGGATCCTGGCATAAATTCAACCGATGCCGCCTGCTCAACAGGGATTTGCCGCGCAACTTGGATTCCGACTTCCGAACATTATTCTTTCGCCGTTCACTCGTAAGCATTATGTTTCTCACACTCCAATGGATCACACGGCCATTATTAAATTGGTAGAGAACAAGATTTCTGGGGAAGCATCGCTCACCGCCGGGATGCCGCGCAGCCCAACCTGCTTGACTTCTTCGATTTCAGTAAAGTGCCGTGGCTAACGCCACCCAGCGGCGTGCCGCAGCCATACCCGATCTCACCAGCGACGTGCACCGCTGATAACATGTGATCTGATCGTGGATCAACCAATGCGTGGCAAATTAGGGATGACAAAGTCCCAATGCACTTCGTGGTGCTGCATTGCCCATCTGGGATTTCTCGCATAGCGCTCGGAAACACAATATTGGCGGTGAAAGACCAAATGCTCATTGTCATGCTGAGCGAAGGCGCGGCTTTCGTTCACGAAAGGCAACGGCGAGTCGAAGCACCCTTATCTTCGCATATGCCAACGTAGGGATTCCTCGCAAACTACGCTCGGAAGGACAGTGTTGCGCGCAAGGAATTTCTAAATCGCCGGGTTGGGTTGCGCGCCCGGCATAATTGGTGCGACCGCTTCGGGTACGGGCAACGTTTCCACGGGAGTCTCATTCTCCCGCTCCAGGTAAAACGCCACAGCACAGGCGCGCTGCCAAAAACGCGCCGCCAGCCAGGCGAGCAATATTGCTTGGCTCACAATGAATGCTGCTAGGACGCTCGGTGCCGGTACAATTTTGATCCAAATCCATATTCCGACTACAAGAACGATCATCGCCAAGAAAGCAATAAAGACGTAGCTTCCGAGCAACCGTGCTCGATGATGTTTCATACTGCGATATGCCATTGCGATCGACTTGCGGACTTTGCCTTGATCGCGAATAACAACTTGGATTTGCGCAAGGTCGAACCAGATGCGCATAGCCGTGAGCACCAGGAAGATAATCAGCAGACACAATAGCTGCGTGAAGAAGGGAAGCCTCTCGTTTGAGGTTTGGTCTGCCGCTTTCGTCAGAGCGTTTTGCGCCGCCCCGAGAATGCCGGAGACAGGACCGGCGATGATTAAGAAAAACAATAATAATCGAACGAAACGCCAAATATTATGCCCGCAGGTACGATAAAACTCGGAGCGGGGAAGCCGGTGATCTGACGCGTATCCCAGCAAAACACCAGGCAGAAAAAGCATCGTCGCCAAAAAGAATAAAAATGCGAAATAAAACGCCGGCATGGTAGAGGCGTTTGTAGGCCCGAACTCCGGCCGGTTCAGCATTTCTAGCAAAACGATTAGGTGGAAACCGTGAAGCAGTTTGTCGGCGTAAAGACTGTGATCGAGAATCGCATGTGCCCGATTGCGAAAAGCGGCCGCGCCGAAGGAAGCCAAGGTTAAATTCAGCAAATAAAACCAGATCACATAGCGTTTATTACGTCTGGCGATTTGAGCTCCGGCCGAAAGCAAACTTTTCTTTTCATTCATTGTGTTTTCCTTAAACCATCCACCAGGCAAGCATCTGAGCAAAAAACTGGGTTACGAATGTCCAGTAATTTGCCAGTTTGCGCACTGGAGCAGAGTTTGCTTTCTCGGTATGGCTGTTGTTGAAGTTGTTTCGGTCGAGGTGGATCTTACTGTCCGGATCGATTGCGACAGAATCCAGCTTGGCTTTCTTTTGATAGGCATATCGAATCCAGCGGCTCTGACCGTCCCAGCGCTCGCGTGACTTTTTCACCATTGTCGAATTTAACTTCAATGTCAATCGGAAAAATGAAATCCTCTTTACGATGAATCCAGACGTTCGAGGTGTACTCGGTTTCGCCTTTCTTTTCCTTGAAGTCTTTTTTGTACCAATCAACTGGGGTAGAGTCCATGCGCAACACTTCGTAATCCAACACCTGCGTCCCATAAATTGCCTGATTGAAGTACCAGCGTAAATCCTTGCCGGAAACTTCTTCTATCGTTTTCAGAAAATCTTCTTTCGTGGGATGAGTAAAGCGATATCGCATGAAGTAGGTATGCATCGCCTTCTGCATCGTGTCTTCCCCGATGATGCTTTCGAGTGTCAACAAAGTAATAGCCGTCTTGCCGTAGGTGATGCCTCCGTAGGAATTGAAATTGACATACTTCCACGCATCTTGCGCGATTGCATCCAGGTCCGCTGCTCCGATATATCCTAGCCTCTGCAGTTGCCGTTCTCCGGCGGTGATTCC
Source organism: Terriglobia bacterium (assembly GCA_963791575.1). Taxonomy (GTDB): domain Bacteria; phylum Acidobacteriota; class Terriglobia; order Terriglobales; family Acidobacteriaceae; genus JAOAPG01. The sequence continues at coordinate 458,452 of CAWBSY010000002.1, forward strand.
CCACTGGTTCAGGATGGACGTATTCGGTCCGGCAATGGAATCCAGTACCTTCACTTCGGTATAGCTGTTGATTCCTTCGTCCAGCCAGGCATCTTCAAATTCGTTGGTCGCCACCATCCCATACCAATATTGGTGCCCGAATTCGTGTTCCACTACAAGCTCTGGCAAGAGCAATCCGCCCGGCATCCACCAGTTTGTCTCGCCGGTGATAAACGTTGGATACTCCATTCCCCCTGCCGCGGAGCCCACTTCTGGATCGACCAGCGTCAAAGTCTTGTAAGGGTAGGGCCCGTACCAGCGCTCAAAATGATCGAGGGTTTCTTTCAGAACACGAGCATGGCGTTCGGCCTGGCTCCAGTGGGCGGGCTGCATCATGATGTCCAACTTCACTGGCCCCATACTGCCTTGGAATTCGTCGTCTAATATTTTGTAGTGCGGGCTCGCCGTCCACGCGAAGTCGTGAATATCGTCGCCATGATAAGTAAGAGTTTTTGTTCCATCGGGGTTGTTTACGTTGCTAACTTCAACTCCGGTTGCTCCGACGACTTCGTCCTGCGGTACTGTGACCTTCACGTCATACACGCCGAAATCCGCAAAGAACTCGGTCGTGGCGTGGAATTGGTGACAGTTCCACGCTCCATGCCACCAAACGCCCACCTTCGGAAACCATTGTCCTGCCAGCAAGAAATCACGTTTCCATCCGGTACGAGCAAGAGTCTCAGGAAATTGATCGTGAAATTTAATCTTGAATTGCACAAATCCGTTCGGTGGGATCGGCTTCAGTAAGTGAACCTGGGCTACCGTATGGTCATCTTTGTTCCCGTCATCAGGTTGAATAAATTGAAGTTGCGAAGTGAGGTCGCCTTGTCCCACAACTTCAAAACTTTTGATGTCATCGGCTCCGTAAAACTTATCTTGCCACTTATCCAAGGTTTCATCGCGCGTGCCGTCCCGCTTGGCCTCTCGTAACCACGTGGCTTTCGGCTGAAATCCATTTAAGTAAAGATGAAAAGGAAATGTATCAAGCGGTTGTCCGGTGAGATTGTGGTACGTAAGCGTCTCAGCACCATCGAGAGAGTGATTTTTCGCATCATACTTCGCGTCAATGTTGTAGGCGACGACTCGCTGGGACAGGGGTTGCGGGGAATTGATAGCAGAAGTTGTAGCTGGTATTGCCATGCTACTCGTGGGAGCTTGTCCCCAAGCTTGTAGCGATAAGACAGCAAGCAAGAAAGAACATTTCAAGAACATGGACGCCGCCTCAATGGTCTTTAAGAATGCACGCGAATAATATCGCAAACGGCGCGTTCTGTGTTGATGGTTCCTGGCCCATGTGTCATAGGGCGAGCTGTTGATCCCGCAACTGGGATTAAGTCTTGTGATCGTGAACTGCTCGTAGAAATCGTTTAAAATAACTCCTCACCGATGCAGCGAACCTCCCAGTTTTTATTACCGTCTTCTTCCGTTCGAGTTGGATTTTTCGTTTTTATGATGGGGCTCGGGATCGGGCTTTGTCAGACCAATCCTGCGAACACCCCGAATCCTCCGAATGGTCCGAAATCTGGGGATATAGTTCAATTCCTTGGCAAGACCATCGCTTGGTACCACGGCACGGCTGTTGAACAGCAGATCGTAAGTGAGCCCACCGATGTAACTTTCGTCGACGACAATCGCCGTACCGCGAATCAGATCGTTCAACTTGCCTTTGATTTTGCGCGGCAACAGGCGCAATTTGAGGCAAAACAACCCAAAGCAGGCCAAGCTCAAAATAATAATCTGTCTCAGTACCAGTCCCTGGTGCAAGCGGCACAGAATGCAGATCAGCAGGTACTGCAACTGCAGGGTGAGTTGCAGCCCTTAAAACAAAAGCTCGAAACAGCTTCGGGAAAAAAGCGTGCTGACTTGCAGTCGCTGATCGGCGGAGACGCAAAGTGAGCTTTCTCTCCAGCAAGCACGTCGGGATGCGCTGCATGGCATGGTCGATTTTGTCAGTGGAGCCAGCGCCAATGGCATGGGAGCGACCGGGCTTCGAGCACAAGTTGAAGAGTTGGCGCGGTCCGTGCCCTCGGCTTTGAGTGATCCGACGGTAACCAATCAGCAGGATCAAGCTTCCATCCAAGCGGTACAGGCAAAGACTTCCGCCGCTTTAAACAAAGAAACTCCGTCTGGAATTTGGGGGCTGATCGGCGATCTATTTAAACTTTCTGAGAAAAAACGGACGCTTAAACAGGAAATTCAAAACACCGATGCGTTGTTGCAGGCCTCGAAAGAAATTCGAACGCCATTGGTCACCACTCTCAAAGGCCTGATGCAAAGCGGGGATGAATTGGCAAAGGCCGCAGATACGGCTGATCCCGCCACACTATTACAACAAAAGCAGCAATTGGATGCACTCACAAACCAATTCAAACAGATCACGGCATCACTACTGCCCCTGAGCAAGCAGGGAATCTTGCTCGATCTATATAAAAGAAGTTTGGGCAACTGGCAGGACGCGATCAAAGCCGAATCGCGGCAAGAACTGCGAACTCTGCTCACAAAGCTCGGCGGGCTGGCAATCCTTATCTTCGTTGTGTTCGCTGTTGGGGAAGTCTGGCGCAGGGCAATCTACCGGTACATACAGGAAACTCGTCGCCGGTATCAATTCTTATTGCTGCGCAGAATCGTGCTCTGGATCGTGATTGCGATAGTTATCGCTTTTACGTTTGCGTCAGAGCTGGGTTCCGTCGTCACTTTTGCCGGTCTCATCACAGCTGGCGTCGCAGTCGCCCTGCAAAATGTGATCGTGTCGATTGTTGGTTATTTCTTTTTGATCGGAAAATTTGGGATTCGGGTAGGGGATCGTGTGCAGGTCTCCGGCGTGACCGGTGAAGTTGTGGACATTGGACTCGTACGATTTCATCTTATGGAGTTAGGCAGCGGTTCCGCCGATCTGCAGCCGACCGGACGCGTAGTGGCCTTTTCGAATTCGATTGTCTTTCAGCCCAGCTCCGGATTGTTCAAGCAGATTCCCGGTACAAGCTTTTTGTGGCATGAAGTAAATCTAACGTTCGCACCGGAGATGGATTATCACCTGATCCAGCAGCGAATCACTGCCGCAGCTGATGCCGCGTTTAGAGATTACAGCGAAAATATGGAGCGGCAGCGGAGGCAAATGGAGTACAGCCTCACTTCAATCTCAGCTGCAGCCTTGAAGCCCCAGGTGCGATTGCATTTCACCGCTTCAGGGATTGAGGTTACGGTCCGGTTTCCGGTCGAGCTGCACAAGGCGGGGGAGATCGACGACCGAGTCATGCGTGAACTGCTGGATGCGGTCGATCACGAGCCTAGGTTAAGATTGATTGGTACCGCAACACCTACGGTCAGCACACAACCAGCCTAAAATGTGAGACATAGAGGTGCAACCAATCAGTGCTCCAGAAGCAACTAAATAATTAGTTACCTTTTCAGATCTGGTGCGTCTAACCAGTTAAGCACTAGGAGAGAGGAATTGCCGCCAAGGAAATCAGCAACACTGACCGAAGCCGAACTAAGGCTGATGGATATTTTGTGGCAGAAGGGACCATCTACCGTTCAGCAGGTAGTCGATGCATTGCCTGAGAAGCAGCCGCTGGCCTATAACTCCGTGCTCACAACGATGCGTATCCTCGAAAAGAAAGCATATGTTGAGCACGTTAAGGATGGTCGCGCTCACGTTTATAAGCCTCTGATTGAACGTAAGGAGGCATCGCAGTTTGAAATTCGCCATCTGGTAAGCCGATTTTTCAAAGATTCCCACGAAGCTCTAGTGCTGAACATTATTGAAGATCAAAGCATCGACGCCGACGAGTTAAAGCGTTTGCAGGAGCTTGTTAAGCAGAGTCGGGGAGTACGGCAATGACAATAGCCTTGGCACTGACTGCATTGGTCAACATTCACGCTTTAGCTGAAGGTGCTGCTGGAAGGATGCTGAACTGGGTGGCAGAAGGAATTCTCGTCGCTTTGTTCGCATGGGGCGTTGTGCGATTTGTAGGACGTCAAAATTCCGGGACTCGGTTTGCAGTGTGGTTTGTTTCGTTACTCGCGATTGCTTTGTTGCCTGTCGTGAGCCTGCTCAATCTCGGTTCATTGACAAGCGTTGCAATACCGATTGGAAACTCGCACTCGGCGATCACTTTACCAAGTTCTTGGGCGCTGGATCTTTTCGTAGCTTGGGCATTCATTGCGGGTATTGGTCTAATAAAAGTTGGCATTGGGCTATGCCGCCTCCGCCAGTTGCGTAGAAGCTGCGTGGCGGTTGATGCAGCTAGCTTGGATTCCTTGCTGCAAAAGACTTTGGACAGTTTTGGACAGCAGATTGGCAAAAAAAGACAAGTGCGGCTTCTTAAGTCGGATCGCCTGTCCGTGCCTGCTGCCATTGGATTTTTTAAGCCAGCAGTTGTGGTCCCGACCTGGTCGTTGCAAGAGCTTTCCCCCGAGGAATTAAACGCCGTTTTGCTTCATGAGCTAGCGCACCTGCAGCGCTGGGACGATTGGACAAACCTAGCTCAAAAATTACTGCGAGCAGTTTTCTTTTTCCATCCCGCAGTGTGGTTGGTCGAGAGCAAGCTGTCGCTGGAACGCGAGATGGCGTGTGACGACGTCGTCTTAGCCGCCACCTCAAGTCCAAGAGCTTATGCCGAGTGTCTGGTGTCGCTGGCGGAGAAGAGCTTTTTGCATCGAGGATTGGCGCTTGCTCAAGCGGCGGTTAGTCGTATGCAGCAGACTACGTTGCGTGTTTCGCAAATCTTGGACGGGAACCGTCCGAGTACTACTGGAGTGTGGAAGCCGGCAGTCGGCTTATTAGCCGCTTTCTCGGTCGTCACTGTTGTTTCGATTTCACAAGCGCCAGAACTTGTGGCCTTCAAAGACAAGGCTCCGGAAATTTCAGCTTCCGCCGTTCACCCGTCCAGCATTCATCCGGTTGTCGCGAATTCCGTTCTGCGCCCTATCAATGCTTCATTTGTCGTTCCGGCGCAGAGCAAGAGTCGTCTGGGAGAGACAAAACATCACGTTCAGAAGGTAACAACTCCCGTTCGCCGCACTGTTCTAGCTCAGAGATCTATTCAGCGTCAGGAAGTTTCCTCCGTGAAGCCAACCTTGGCGAAGTTCGAGCAGAGCTCTGCTAATTCGAGCATGGTTCCAACCAACGCTTCGAGCGTGAGGACAAATATAGTTCCTACTGAGGCAGTCTTTGTTGTCATGCAAGGTCAAACAGTCGGCGAATCAGGGTCAGCTTATTGGACAATTTGCGTATGGCGCGTGACGGTCTTCAATTCGCGCTCCGGAAACATCGGCAATAACGCAGGAATTCCAGCAAAGTCAATTTAATGGTTTCTTAGCAAAACGGCATCAGAAGTACGCTCTTAAAAACTAAATAATTAGTTTCAACAAACAAGGAGAGGTAAAAACACAATGAGTAGTTTCGGTAATTTGAAAACGAAAATTACACGTCCGGTGGTTGCGTCGGGAATCGCACTTGCCCTCGCAATTTCAGCGGGCACGTACGAACTAGCAAAACCAACCCTGGTGAAGGCTGCTGCGATGGCACCTGCGCCAGCGCCGCTCGATGACAACAGTGTTAGCGCGTTGTTGTCGCTCGACAATGCAATGGAAACCCTGGCTGCAAGAGTTACACCAGCCATCGTTAACGTCGCAGTAACTTCGCATGCAAAAGGGGAACAGGCACAAGGCGATGCTCCGGAAGATATGCAGCAATTCTTCGGACAGTTCTTTGGTCAGCACGGCCCTCATATGCAAACGCAGCCGCAACAACAGCAGATCGAACACGGAATCGGCAGCGGCGTTCTGATTTCTCCCGATGGATACATTGTTACCAACAACCACGTAGTTGATGGCGCGATGGACATCCGGGTAACGATGCACGATCGCCGAATTCTCAAGGCCAAGTTGGTCGGAACTGATCCACTCACCGACCTCGCGGTTATCAAGATCGACGGCTCGAATTTCCCCAGCGTTCCTTGGGGAGACTCCGCAACGCTTCGTCCCGGAGCAACTGTCCTGGCATTCGGAAATCCTTACGGATTCCGTTTCACTGTGACTCGCGGAATCGTCAGTGCTTTGAATCGTCCCAATCCATTTGCGGATGATCGTCGCAAACCAGGCGAGTTCATTCAGACGGATGCGGCCATCAATCCAGGCAACTCTGGTGGTCCGTTGGTCAATGCTCGCGGAGAAGTGATCGGCATCAACACGTTCCTCGTGTCGCCGTCGGGTACCTTCTCTGGTATGGGATTCGCGATTCCCGAGCAGATCGTAAAGCCTACCGTGGACAAGCTAGTGCGTGACGGCAAAGTCACTCACGGTTACATGGGAATCGGCATCAGCGACGTGACTCCTGAAAACTCGAAGTTCTTCGATATGAAAGAGAACGTCGGTGCGGTGGTCACTCAAGTCGAACCGAACACGCCAGGTGCGAAGGCTGGACTCAAAGTCGGCGACGTAGTCACTCAGCTTGATGGAAAGACCGTTAACGATGCTGGACAGCTTCAGATGGAAGTAGGACAGAAGAGTCCGGGCACCACAATCAAGCTCGATGTTTTGCGCGAGGGGAAGAACGTAAATGTTCCGGTGACTCTCGAAGCCATGGGCAGCCATGACAAAGAAGCAAACGGAAGCGGCGAGTCTGAGCACGGAAAAGCTCGCTGGGGTCTAGGACTCGGAGACATCACTCCGGATTTGCGTCAGCAGATTCAGGCGCCAAGCGATGTCAAAGGTGCAGTGGTCGAACGCGTAGTGCCGGGCAGCTCAGCGGACAACGCTGGCCTGCAGCAGGGAGACGTGATTGTTAGCGTCAACCGCAAGCCGGTACAAAGTGCATCGGACGTTCAGCAAGCTCTTTCCAGCGTTGCCCAAGGGCAAGACGCCTTGGTGCTTGTCTGGTCGAATGGTGGAAACTCGTTCCGCGTGTTGCATGCGCCGGAAGCAAACCAAGGCTAAGCATTAGAACTGAGTACTGTAAATGAAAGGGCACGGTCTTCGGACCGTGCCTTTTTTCTTAGCCTCTGAGATTTAGAGTGAGAGATCCGTCCATTCCATTAGCGCCATCCAAAGTAACCGCACTGCAATCATTCACGACCCAATCTGCTCCAGCGTTTCTCAGTTCGGACTCTACCATTGTTGTGCGAAATGCGATTACTTTTGCGCCAGAGCTTTTGCCTGCCCGAATTCCAGCAGGAACATCTTCGAGCACAATGCAGTCTCTAGCCGGAAATCCTAACAGCGATGCGCCTTTCAGATATGGCTCCGGATGTGGTTTGCCATTCTTAATGTCATTGGAGGTCACCATAAGTTTCGGAACAGGCAGACCTGCTGCTGCTAACCGAGCCTGTGCCAAAGGACGTGTGCAGGAAGTCACAATTGTCCACTTGTCCGATGGAAGAGAATCAAGCAATTCACGCGCGCCCGGCAGGACCACGACGCCCTCTAGATCTTCAATTTCACGACGTTCGACTTCACGATTCTCGATTTCATAGTCAGAATCAGGCAGATACTCCCGAATGGTCTCAATGCTGGGACGTCCATGCGCGTTGTAGGTAACCTCTTCGGGATCAAATCCATGTTCAGTTGCCCATCGTTTCCAAACGCGAGCAACCGCAGGGGTCGAATCAATCAGCACGCCATCCAAATCGAAAAGGAGGGCGCGGCAGGTAATCTGAGTCATGTACCACGATATCAAATGAGAATTATTCGGGCAGTGCCGAGTCGGGCTTACTTTTCCGCCGCGAAAACCTTGGAATGAAACTCCATCGTTTCACCCAAATGTTTGAGGAAATACTGCGGGCTGTGCGTGCCTGGATACAGATGGAACTCGTGCTTAATTTTTTCCGACTTCAATTCCTTATCTAGTGCTTGTGCCCCAACTTCGAAATCAAAGTCATCATCTTCTCCGCAATTGAAATAGATCGCCAGCTTGGCAAGTTGGGCCTTGTTTTGTTTTGCAAGAAAAAGCGGATCGTTTTGCTTCCAATGCGGCATGTTGATCGGATTTCCAAAAACCGATCCAATCACTCGATCTGCCCTCCCATCGGAATCCAACGCCGATTCTAATTCTTCCGGTGATTCAGTAATCAGCGCGGCACTCTGCGCACTTACTGATGAAAACAGTTCCGGATAAGCGAACGCAAACCGCAGCGCACCGTACCCTCCCATCGAAATGCCACTAATTGCTCGCGCCGAGCGTTCGTGCTTAATGCGGTATTTGCTCTCGATGTAGGGCATGAATTCTTTGGTAAAGAAGTCGCTGTAAAGCACTTTTCCGTCAGCGGAATTAATGTAAAAGCTGCCTTTCGCTTCCGGCGTCACGATCAGGAAGTCGCTGATTTTATGTTGTTGCCGGAGATCTTCGATCAAATCCCATCCACCGCTCTTGAATAGCGCCTGCTCATTTTCTCCGAGACCATGAAGGAAATAGAGCACCGGATATTGGACGGAAGATGCCGCAGCTGAATCGTAACTTGGGGGTATCAGTACGCAATAGTGAACGGGCTGTTTAAGGATGCGGCTGTTTAAACCGTTACAATCGATGCGGCTTTCTGCCTGAGCCGTGGAATTCTGAGCAGGTGAAAACTGAACTGCTGACCAAAGAAAGAAACAGAGCAGCGGTAAAGAAATCAGGCGGGACAATTTTAGATGTGTTGCGAGACCGACAGAATATTGCCGTCCGGATCTTTGAACCAGGCTACTTTGTCGCCACCGGGAGCGGACCAGATGCCGCGTTCGTCCTGACCATTGAGTCCGAATTTCTCGAAGGCAATGCCCTTTGTCTGCAATTCCGTAACAGTTGTTTCTATATCTGAAACCATCCATCCTAAGATTGTAAATTGGGCAGGTTTGAATTCTGGCGCATTGGCTATCCGAATCTTCGTGCCATTGGCATCGAGGACAAGTGCGAACGAGTCCTCACTGACAAAGGTCAATCCCAAGACCCCTTCGTAAAAAGCTCTTGCCTGCTTTTGGTCTCTAGTGGGCACGAATGCCACAAGTTTTTCGCTGCTTAGCATTAAAATTCCCCGGATGTTTGTGTCCGCAGCCGTAGATATCTATTCGTAACGCAAAGCCTGCACAGGATCCAAGCGCGCTGCACGGCTGGCAGGATATAGGCCCGATAACAAGCTGACAATAATCGAAAAGACTATGGCCCCCGCTATCAACCACCATGGCACGAACCATATTTGTTCGGGAGGGAAGTTCTGGCGCCTGAGATAAACGTTGGTTCCTATATTGATGATGCGCCCGATGGTCCAGCCGAGAGCCACCCCGACCGCTCCACCGAAGACTCCCATGGCCCCTGCCTCAGCGAAAAAAAGGCCTTTCACGTCAGCATCGCTTGCCCCAAGCGCTTTCATAATACCGATCTCCCGCCGCCGTTCGAGAATTGCCATCACCAGAGTATTCACAATTCCGATTGACGCAACCGCCAGAGCAAGGCTTCCGAAAATTCCAAGGAACAGGTCCAGCACGGCGAAGAACTGCCGCATACTGCGAGTAGCGTCCGTTATCGAGAAAGTATTGAAGCCCATCTTCTTGATAGCGTCCTCGACTGCCTGCACATTCTTCGGGCTCTTCAACCGAACGCTCACGTTACTATAAGTTGGCGCGCTGCCTGGTAAGCGTGTGCTATCGCGCACATCGGAGGCTTGCATCACATGAAGGCTTTGAGCAAACTTCAATGGTAGGAATACGCGTGCCCTGGCTTGTCCGCGCATACTGTCTGGATCCAGATCGGAAATCCCGACAATCTTGAGCGTCTGCCGGTGCCTGACCACAGAATACGCCGCCGCATCCGAGCCTGTGTCCGCTTCAGGAGATGCGCTTGGCGTTGGGGTGCGTTCTGTATAACTGAGCACGAGCTCTTTTCCTAGGAGAGGGGTGGCGAGCTCTTTGACGTTCACGTCGTCAGCACCACGTTTCGGAGTCTTGCCCAGCAATTCTTCCGCAAATGCCTTTTGCAGAATCGCTTCCGGCGCGGAATCTGATGAGAAGAAACTGCCCTGCATGCCGTCGAAAGCATCGTTACTTTTGCTTGAGAAGGGAAGGCCCGCCACCATAGTCAGGTGAGGACTTCCTTCGAAACGAAGCTCAGTGATGAAACGAACATCAGGGTAGGCCTCTACTACATTTGGCAGCTGTTCCAATTTCTGCCGCGCAGGTTCGTCCAGTGCGGGGCTGTCGGCGGGAGCTGGTCCGTTATCTTCCTGTTCACGATTGAAGCCGCGCAAATCCCGGCGGGATGTAACTATGACAGTGTCGAACAATCCTGAACTCTGTAAGCGGCGTCCCGCGAGTTTTTGTAAGCCAATTCCTAATGAAAGCATGGCAACTAGCGAAGCGACTCCAACCGAGATCCCAATCGTAGTTAGCGAATTACGCAGAAACGACTCCCGTAGGTTGCGCAAGGCCAGCTCAGTCGAATCGTACAATTTCATGACTCACCTCGGCGGAGAACGGCCGTAGCTGCGGAAGCAGTCACACGATCATCAATCAACTTGCCATCCGCAAGAGAGATCATTCGTCCCGCATATTGCTCAGCCAGTGCGCGTTCATGGGTGACCATCACTATTGTCATCCCGAGTGACTCATTGAACTCGCGAATAAAATTCATGATCTCCGTGCCCGTGCGGCTGTCGAGATTGCCCGTTGGCTCGTCCGCGAGCAGCAGCCGCGGCTGATTAATTAGAGCTCTGGCCAAAGAAGCACGTTGCTGCTCACCGCCCGAAAGCTCCACAGGACGATGCTTCTTCCTCTTCGCTAGGCCGACGCGTTCTAAAGCCTTTAAGGCCAGAGCCTCGCGCTTATTCCTGTCCACTTCCGCGAAACGCATTGGTAACTCGACATTTTCCAGCAGCGTCATGCTGGGTATTAAGTTGAAAGATTGAAAAACCATTCCGACGGTATGCAATCGGTATTTCGCCAGTTCCGCACGCGAGAGGTCAGCTAGATTGCTGCCATGAACAATTACTTTCCCGGATGTTGGGCGATCCAACCCGGCAATCAGATTGAGCAGTGAGGATTTCCCCGAGCCTGATGTGCCCAGAAGCGCGACAAATTCGCCTGAGCGGATTTCCAGTGAGATACCGTCGACCGCTCGAATAAGAGCTTCGCCCATCTGATAGTGGCGGCAAACGTTGTCGGTCAGAACTGCAATTTGAGTACCGGGATTTCCTTCGGTTCTGGGTGTGCTCATAACTTAGCGGATGTCTCCTCTCACTAAGTTCAGAGCATCTGTCAGATCGGCATCCGTGCTGCCGTTCTTTTTGGAATCATCTTCCCGATCCCCAACCGTGTCGCCTTCACCCGGGGCGAGGAACAGATTGGTTTCCACTCCATGCTGTTTCGTGTAGAGGTCGTAATAGCGTCCGCGCGACGCATATAGCTGTTCGTGAGTTCCACGTTCTACGATTTGTCCCTGTTCCATTACAAGAATCTGATCTGCGCGGCGAATAGTGGATAGGCGGTGAGCGATAACAAATGTAGTACGGCCCTGCATAAGATATGAAAGACCTTCCTGAATCAACGCTTCCGATTCCGAATCCAGGCTCGAAGTCGCCTCATCAAGAATCAAAATCCGCGGCTCGGCAAGGATGGCGCGTGCGATGGAGATTCGCTGGCGCTGTCCCCCCGAGAGTTTCACGCCGCGCTCACCGACGATCGTGTCATATTTCTCGGCGAAGCTTTCAGCAAATTCATCAACTCGCGCAATCTTGCAGGCTCGCATGATCTCCTCTTCACTCGCATCAGGCCGGGAAAACGCTACATTCTCGCGAATTGTGCCATCGAACAGAAACGACTCCTGCAATACGACTCCCAGGCGCGTGCGATAAGAATCGAGCCTTACTGTGCTGAGATCGATTCCATCCACTAAGATTTTGCCTTGGGTCGGAACGTAAAATGCAGAAATCAATCCGATAGTTGTGGATTTTCCTGAGCCGGAAGAGCCAACCAGAGCGGTTACAGTTCCTGGTGCAGCATGGAAGGAAACATTGTGCAGCACAGTGCGCTCGCCATCGTAGCTAAAGCTTACGTCTTCGAAATCAACATGGCCCTCAATTTCCTTCAAGGCAACCGTGCGCCGCGGATCTTTATCCTCCTGGCGTTCACTCAGAATTTCATGGGTGCGTTCCAGTCCCGCAAGTGCCTCGGTTAAGTTGGGTACCGATTTGGACGATCTGCATGATAGGTGCGATCAGGAAGGCCATGAAGGCGTTGTACATAACTAAGCCTCCAATAGTCAGCTTGCCTGCAAAGATCTGTCGTGCCCCCAGATACTCGATCGTGGCCCCAACAACTCCAAGCAGCAAACTTGCCGAAAGACTCATGACGGATGTAGCCGTTAAACTGCGCAGCACGTTAACCAATAGGCGGTGAACTCCAGCCGCAAAAACTTTTTCTTCACGGTCCTCAGCGTGATAACCCTTGATGACACGAACGCCTCCAAGAGATTCCGATAGTCGGCCTGTGACCTCCGCATTGATTTTTCCCCGTTCGCGAAAAATCGGACGGATTGTGCCGAAAGCTTTTTTAAGAAAGAATCCAAAACACAAGAGAAAGCCAAATGCCAGAAGCGTCATCTGCGTGCTAATTCGAAATAGGAGAACCAGCGCGATGCTAGCGGTCAGCAGTCCTCCAACTAAATCGACCAAGCCAGTGCCGATCAAATTACGCACGCCTTCGACATCGCTCATAATTCTCGACACAAGAACGCCACTCTTAGTCGAGTCGTGAAATGTAACTGATAATCGTCCGATATGTGCCTGAACTCGCTGACGAAGTTCGGTAATCAGGCGTTGGGCAGCCTTCGATAGTAATTGCATAAGCGCAAAAGAGGTTACGCCTTGAATGGCTGTGGCAACCAACACGGATAGAACAATCGGCTTAAGAAGTTGTATGTGGCGTTGCGAGATAACGTTGTCGAAGAGGAACTTTGTCGAATAGGGAAGTGCCAGACCAGAGACGCGATTGATCACCATCAGCACAAAACCAATGGCAAGCAATCCGCGGCGGGGACGAATCAAATCCCAAACTAAGGGGAGAACCACTCGCAAGTTCTGGGGCTTCGGCGCGGGCCGATCAATAGTTCTGTAATGTGGTGGCACTCTCCCAATTAGACACTATTCAGCCTATACAGGCTTCATTTTGTGAGCGACGCCCCTAATCCGAAGCTGGTGCCGGAGTTTCAGTTGGCACCTGCCCAGCGCTGAATTCAACTAGCTTTTGGATGGAAGGGGCGACCGCGATCAATACCTGTGCCTGTGGTTTTTCCGTTTCCTGGATCAGCGCAAGCTGTGCCGCCTTCAACGTGTCGGGCGTACGCTCGCCATGGTCAAGATAATCCATAGCTTCCAGTCCCGCGGCCGCTAACGTCGAAAGGTTTTGGGAAACAGGCATGACCTCTTTCATTAAGAAAGACTGTGCCTCGAGAGGCTGCAGTTTTGCGTGATTGTCTCGCCAAAGAACTAGCCATTGTCTAATTTGTAATTTAGTTTCAGAGCCAGCCTTTCCCGCGATGTACGCATTCACCAGCTCTGCAAATTGACGCCCAGTCGTGCTCTCTGGGCGAGCCGTATCGATCAGGCGATTTAGCGGCATCAGACTGGTCGGCTCTACCGGACTGGTTCGCTCCCAAGCGTAACCTTTGACTGGCTCAACCACGTCAGCGAGAGTTTTTAGAGCAGAGATGTCGTTCGTTCCTGCGATCCGGCGCAACATCGGAGCATAACTGGAATTGTGAGTCAGTCCTAGCCATTCCAAACGTAGGCTAATTTCACTCAAGCGTTGATACATCGAATTAATATCTGTCACGTTCTGGGGTGACCATAGCCGCTCTGCAATTGCGGCCGTGCGAGGCCAGATGCGCGAATCAATATTCTCCGGCGAAACGTGTTCGGACCACATGGCCGCTTCGCCGCCAAGAATTCTCGAAGTTTCTTCCGGATCTAATTTCGCCGCATCCCCCGACATTGGATCCACGCTGTAGTGCTGTCCGGCCGACTGTATGAGGTCGATGTAATAGCCGGAAGACAGTATTCCGCGATAGCCGAGCTTTGCCGCTTGAGCTAAGGATGCCTGACCACGCCACGACTGAATTACGACATCTTTCGGAAATCCTGGCTGTAGAATTTCGTCCCATCCCATTGTTGTTTTTCCGTGCTTGCTCACAAGCTTTTGCACGCGCCCGGTAAAGTAGGCTTGCAATCCGGCGTTATCTTTTATGTCATGGGCCCGCTTGAACTCCTGAATCTTCGGATTCCCATCCCACTGCTTCCCATTTACTTCATCGCCGCCTATATGAAAGAACTGATCGGGAAAAAGTTTCGTCATCTCGCCTATCAGTTCATCGAGAAACTTATACGTGTGTTCGTTTGTCGGATCGACTGCCGGATCGAAAACTCCCCACTTGCGCCCGATCTGATAAGGCCCCGGACCGCTGGCTAGTTCGGGATAGCCTACAAACCATGCTGTCGCGTGTCCTGGGATATCGAATTCAGGAATGACCCTAATGCCGCGGTCATGAGCGTAGGCGATTATTTCGCGAACTTCGGTTTGGGAGTAATACATTCCATCGGAGCCCATTTCCTGCAGCTTGGGGAACTTCTTGCTTTCTACTCGGAATCCCTGATTATCTGAAAGATGCCAGTGGAATACGTTGAGCTTGACCGCGGCCATCCCATCAAGATTTCGTTTCAAAATATCCATGGGGATGAAGTGTCGACTTACATCGATCATCAATCCGCGCCACGGAAACCGAGGTTTGTCTTGGATTGTGAGTGCGGGAACCGCGAATCCTTGTGGAGCCGTAACGACCAATTGCAGGAATGTCTGCAGTCCATGCATCACTCCCAAAGTTGTCGGAGCGTTCAGCTTCGCGCGTGAAGCACTGATTTCCAGAGTGTAGGATTCGTCTTCCCCGACTTCCTGAACCGGCTTGCTCGCATGCTCCGAGGTAATTACGAGTGTCGCCGTTGCGGGATCTCCGACTTTCATGTCGAGGGGAAGCATGCCGGTCTGCTTGCGAAGGTCGTCCAAGAAGCGGTCCACAGCCTTTTGTAATTGCTTGTCCTCAGAACCGGAGATGCCAACCGAAAATGATGGATCAATGATGAACTGCCCCGTGCCCATCTGCACATTCGCCGGCACTGGCATTAGGTTTAGTGGGAGCTGTTGAGCCTGACCAAAGGTTGAGAAACTTGCCACCATAAGCGCACACAACAAGATTACGATTCGAATCATTGGGCCTCTGCTATCTTTCCGAGATCGATTGCAAGCAACTCGGCAGGATAGTGGAACTGCATACGAATGCGCAAACCGACGGCCCCGAATGCAAGAAGTTGCGACAACAGGAACAAGAAGTCCTAAAAGTTGTAGGCTTTTGCACACAGAGAAAGATTTATGAATTTCCACCGTGCCGATACGGAGTTTCACCTTGACATTCAATTCTGAGGGTTCATACTATCGCCTGATCGCGCTTCCTGCACGCCTTAAGGCGCGCACCTCCCCAAACTCAGCGCCTAGGAGCCTTTTCATGAAACTGCCTAACAAATTTCTGCGCATTCTCGCTGCTGGCACGATTTTTGCCATGTGTAGCGTTGCGGCTTTCGCCGATTCCAGCCACGATCCGCGGGTGATCATCAAAGGCGCGGGCTTCTCTAGTCACCAAGGTGAAGGAGAAGGGCTTAATTTCCAATTTTCGCTGCCAACCAACCAAGGCCCATATTTCACCGGCGACTTAAGTTTCAGCAACGGCACATCTAAGACCTGGACTACGCTGGCGTTGTTTGAGAGCACGGTTGCTGCTGCCAACGTTAGCTGCGGAGCAAACAGTTTCTTTAATCATTGCATGGTCTTCATCGATGCGAAGAATCCGTCGCTGACTGAAATACTGTTCTCTAACACGGTGGGATTCGGAAAACTCGGAACAGGCATTTTGCCCGGCGAGATTTTCGCTCTTGGTTTCAGCAAGGGAAGCGGTCCGCATTCCTGGCCGAGCGGCACGAATTTTACTGCGGTTGCCACGGCTGCCGTTCCTGAACCGAGCACTATCGCATTCCTGTTTACTGGCATTGGAGCAATGGCAACTCGCCGCAAGCTTTGGAAGCGTGCTAATTAGTTTTTCTTGGAGTAGTCGTTTAGCAGTTTCGTGAATTCGGGGAGGTCCTTAAGCTTGGCCAACTCTGGGTCATTAAGGGCCTCACCGGGTGAGTAGCCCTTCTGCAAGGCATCCTTGAGATTCGTCAACGCCTCTTTTGGCTTATCTGCCAACGCGTAAATCTGCGCTTCAGTGTAGATCAATTGTAAGTCCGAGGGATCGAGTGTGCGGGCCTGACGGATGTATTGAAGCGCGTGCGACGCGTCTGCTTTCTTCATGTAGTACAAAGCTAGATCGCCGGTGACGCTTGCGGATTTAGGATTGACCTGAAGCTGCTGGAATGCCAGCTTGATTGCGGTGTCGTATGCGCGAATTGCTTCCTCAGAGTGCCCCGACGAGCGATAAGCGTCCGCCAAATTCCCCTCGAGTTGCTCATCCTTAGGACTCATCTCAACAGCTTTTTCGTTCATCTTGATCGCGTCGTCATAGCGCTTCAGAATGAAATAAGCCGTTCCGAGGTTTGAATAGGTATCCGCGTCGGGTTGGAGTTCATTGGCTTTCTGCAATACTGGAATCGCGTCATTCCATTTGCCCATCCGTATGTAGACGGCTCCAAGATTTTGGTAACCGATCGAATTATCGGAGGCCAATTCGGAGACGCGCTGGTACTCCTGCAATGCCTTCTCGTTCTCTCCGAATTGAAAAAATGCTCCGCCCAGTGTGTTGTGATTGTTCCAGTAATAGGGGTTGGCAGCCACCGCACTCTGGTAAGCATTGAGCGCGTCTTGCTTGCGACCGCTCGCCCGGTATGCATCACCTAGTCTTCGGTATGCATCATCGGAATTTGGCGCCAAAACTAGCGCTCGCTTAAGTTCAGCAATCGCTTCCGTTGTCCTGCCTGTAGCGTTGTACACGCTACCCAAAGACAAGTGAACTTCCGGAAGACTTGGATTGATGCTTTCTGATTTTTGAGCCGATGAAAGTGCTTTCTCTGCGAACAGCGTGTCTTTTGTGTCGCCATAAAGCCGTAAGTTGGCGTCTGCTAGTCCTGCATACGCGAGTGCGAAGTTTCGATCTTCTTGCAATGCACTCTCGAGGTACTTGATCGCAGCTTGAGTATCCCGAGCTCCCTGACTCCCTCGTAGAGCGTCTCGTCCCTTTAAGTACAAATCGTATGCTGTGGTGTTCTCTGTGGGATGAACGCCGCTGCGAGCCATCTCTTCGTTGCTGGGTTTTAGATCGAGAGCCTCTACCAAATTTCCATAGATGTGGTCTTCCAGCGTCAGCAGATCCTGAGGCACTCCAGAAAACTCCTGGCTCCATAGGCGGCGGCCACTGGCCACATCTTCGAGATTCAGAACTATACGGATCTTGTCCGCGGCTCCCTGTACTGTGCCCTGCAAAATCAGATTTACGCCTAGCGCTTGCGCCATTTTTTCCGGAGATTCTTGCTTTGCGGCAGCCTTTTCTACGGCAGACGACGACGCTACGTGTACTTCCTGAAGCTGAAACATCTTTGCGGAGAGAGCGTCCACCAGACCCTCCGCCACATAGCCGAGACTCTTCTCATCTCCCACGACTCGCATCGGCAATACGGCCAGGTACTTGCCTTTACTCAGAGCGGGAATGTCCGGGTCAACAGAACCAGTACTCGCAACGTCCGATGAGGACGTGGGGTGGAAGACCAGATGTCTACTCGCCGGGATTGCAAAAAATAGGACTACCAACGCAACAACACCTGCCAGCCAGAGTCCTCCGCGCTGTGTGGGAAGATTCAGCGAAATCTGCACGCTCCTCGGCGCTTGAGAAGAGGTGACGCGTTGCACTACAGACGGACTGGGGCTGGGATTCCCCTCCCAGACTTCCAGAGCTTGCAGAATTTCACGGGAGCTGTGAAAGCGTTCCTTAGGATTGCGCTCCAGACACTTGCTGACGATCGCACATAACGGCTTGGGAACGGTGCTGTCGGTGTCCGAAGCCGGTATCGCACGCTCTTGCGTCCGCCGCATTAAACTTGCGATTGCCGTGTCCGCTTTGTACGGAACCTTCCCGGTAAGCAGTTCGTAAAAAATAAGCCCTACAGCAAATAGATCTGAACGCTGATCCAGATCCGCTCCCATGGCCTGCTCGGGTGACATGTACTCGAGAGTGCCTACGAGAGCGCCCGTCTGGGTCATGCCGTGGGATTCGAACGACCGTGCCAATCCGAAGTCCATGACCACGATGCGGCCCTGCGGATCGAGCATCACATTCTGCGGCTTGAGATCGCGGTGAATGACGCCTTCACCATGGGCGACTTCCAGCGCTCGACAAATCTGCTGGATGATGACGACCGCTTCGCCCGGCGGAAGCTTGCCTTTGGAGCGCAGGAGAGAGCGCAAATCGTCGCCCTCCACATACTCCATGGTGATGAACTTGATTCCGTCCGCTTCCCCGAGATCGTAAATACGAATTACGTTTTTGTGGGTGACATTGCGGGCAAGAATGAGTTCTTGCTTGAAGCGTTGCAGGATGCCAGCATTGCTTGCTAGTTCAGGCCGAATTACCTTTAGCGCGATTATCCGCTCAAGTTCCAGATCACGGGCCTGATAAACAGCGCCCATGCCCCCTTCCCCAAGCACTCGCAATATTTGATAGCGGCCACCGAGCAGCTTGCCAGGAAGCGAAGTTTGATTATCGAGCAGCTTAGATGAAGCAGGACTCTTGAAAGGTGAAACCGGAATCAGGTCAAGGATGGTCGCCGCGTCGGAAGGATTCGATTCGGGCGGTGGCGTTTGCGTTCCAACCCCGACTTTCTCCATGCGCAAGGCTTCGCTTTCGCCGAAGACTGTAGCAGCGTCGGAATCCGGTATTTTCCCGTCCTTGTTCATGCGGAACTTCGATTGTGGAAATCAGGACAATTCCCAAAGTTCCCGCCGGGAATCAACGCGCGAAGCCAGCCAACAAAATGGTATTCGGGAATTGATTCGGGGAGGTGCGGAAAGTATATACCGTGTTCAAAGCTATCGCCACGGATTACTTTCTGGTAAATAGCAGGATTGAGTCACAGGCGGCGAATTGCGATGGATTTAGAGAATGTTGCTTAGTCACTGTAAACAGCAGTACTAGCGGGTAGTGGCTGTATTGCATACTGGATACATTGGGAGAGATTTACATCCCAAATACAAGGCTCGGACGGCAGCATTTCTATGCCTATTTCGCCGTCTCTTTGCGAACCTCGCTTGCCCACCCAAGTGACGCGAAACTGGGCCTTTTCATGGCCGAGCTGTACTTCCAACACTTCCCCAGGACGGACTTGCCGACGCATTCCCTGAATCAAGGCTCCGCTACGGCTGATGTTCATGGCAGTGGCTAATTGCATGAATGGGCAGGAATAAACGTCCATACCCCAGATCCGAACCGGTAAGCGTGCAGCAATTCGGGGATTTCGACGACGGTCCATGAGGCCGCTCCTTCTGGTGTCCACTCTGATGTTCGCTGCCTGATATTACGAAAGATGCGGCGCCAAGGAAACTAACCCCGGTTACAGCCAGTAGGTACCCGAAGTCATGGCACCTTCTGGTAGGTGTTGTGGTGGATATCGCGATCAATTGTGCAGCGACCATCTCGCGAGGTGCGGACGTCTCGTGCCAATGAGACCAGGGAAATTAATCCAGATCCCCCATTGAGCACGCACCCGGACCGCGCGGGTCTCCACAACTTCCGCAGGCGCCGCCTGACGGGGATGGTGAATGGGAGGAAGAGCTAGAAGAGCCTTTCGCCGACACCGCGAAGACGGAAAGTTGCGGTGCGAGCTTTTTGCTGTGACATTTCGGGCACTGAGCTTTTTGGTCACCAAATATTAGTGCTTCAAATTCATGATTACATTCTTTACAGCTGTATTCGAAAATCGGCATGATTTACTCCTGACTGACGAACCCTGATGCTTGATCCCATTTAAAATCAAAAGGAGTGGCTTCGCAAACCGATTCTTCCCATCAAACGCCTTCCGAGTTCCTGGCACGCCGCCGCCTGCGTGGAGGACACGTCCAAACCTTGGCGAGTTTTTTCTTGAAGCGAAAAATCGTAGTGCCCCGAGCCGAAGAGCGGCTCGTCGAAGTTGAGCCCGGCGTAAAGACCCTATGTCATTGCCACTGGCAGCCTGATCGTCAAAACGCTCTAACTGTAATCATCATTCACGGACTCGAAGGCTCGAGTGAATCGCAGTACATGTTGGGCATTGTGGAAAAGGGAATGGCCGCGGGGATGAACGTGGTCCGTATGAACCAGCGCAATTGCGGTGGAACCGAGGCGCTTGCTCCCACTCTCTATCACTCAGGCCTTTCCGCGGATATCGCCGCCGTTGCCCAACATCTGATTGATGACGACCGAATCTCTCGCCTGGCGCTGGTGGGATTCTCCATGGGCGGAAACCTTGTGTTGAAGCTTGCGGGAGAATGGGGGAAAGAAGGTCCTCCGCAGTTCCGTGCGGTTGCGGCAGTTTGTCCGGCCATGGATCTCGCGGCATCATCGGATTCATTGCACCTCCGCGGCAATCGCCTTTATGAGATTTATTTTATGTGGAAGCTGCGCCGCACTCTGAGAGAAAAGGCGCGCCTATTTCCGGGAAAGTTCGACATATCACGCTTACGTGGGGTAAAGACAATGCGTGATTTCGACGACAAGATAACCGCCTACTATTGCGGTTTTGAAGGCGCAGTTGATTATTACGCGCGAGCGGCTGCGGCGAATGTGGTCGATCAGATTGCTGTGCCTACATTTATTCTTCATGCCGCCAACGATCCCTTCATTCGCATCATTCCCGAAACGCGAGAGAAGATTCGTTCCAATTCCCATATCACATTTGTTGAAACTGAAGACGGCGGCCATTGTTCCTTCGTCGCAGATCGTGATGGATACGATGGCTATTGGGCCGAGCGCCAGGTGGTCGAATTCCTGAAGAAGTTTTGATGGCAATCGATCGTTTCGAGCCGCACATTGAGAAATTGGCATGTCTCGGGATCGCGAACGCCGAGTTTGAAACGGCAACTCCTATACAATCAGCTCGGATGCATTTAGGCAGGAAAATCGCTCTTCTCGCGCTGTCGCTCTTTGTTCTTGTTTGCGTAACCTGCGCGGAACCTGTTTCGAGCCTCAAACCTACCGATTATGTCAACGACTTTGCTCATGTGCTTGATGCCAATACCATTGCACAGCTCGACGATCTGGCTCAACAACTCGATACAAAGGCTCACGCTCAGATCGCAGTCGTCACAATAAATTCGCTGGATGGCTCCGATATTGAGAGTTACGCCGCAGATCTCTACAAAAAGTGGGGTATTGGAAGCAAATCTACCGACCATGGAGTGCTGATTCTTCTTGCGCCCAAAGATCACAAATACCGGATAGAGGTTGGATACGGATTGGAGCCGATCCTGCCAGACGGCAAAGTGGGGGGATTCGGACGCGAAGCGGTCCCGCTACTTCGGCAGAATGATTTCAATGGGGCGGTATCTCTAATAACCGAACGGGTGGCCGAAGTCATTGCCCAGGATGCAGGCATACAACTCACCGGAGCGCGGCCCAGAGCGCCTACTGAATATCGAGAACGGCCACATCAGTTATCGGCGGGTTCGATACTTATTTTCATCGTTGTCGTTTTGATTGTTCTCCTCACCCCGCTACGCGGCCTTCTTTTCTGGTTTCTTCTGTCCGGCGGAGGTGGCGGTTGGGGCGGCGGCGGAGGGTTTGGCGGGGGTAGTGGTGGTGGCGGAGGATTTGGTGGTTTCGGCGGAGGAAGCTCGGGCGGCGGAGGAGCAAGCGGCAGTTGGTGATGTGTTCGCGTTAGCTCGCCAGTTAGGTTACGAGGTGTTTAATAACGATGGTTCCCGAAAAGCAGATCAACGATTTCATCAGCCGTATGCGTGAGCAAGCCGGGGCAAACCTGCAGAGTGTGATCCTCTATGGTTCTGCTGCTACCGGCGAGTTCCATCCCGATTTTTCCAATGTGAATCTTCTATGTGTTCTGCGCGAAACTTCGTTTGCTACGCTGACATCCATTGTTCCAGTAGTGAAATGGTGGACCAAGCAAAAGCATCATGCGCCGATGATCTTGACTCAAGACGAGATTGTTCGCTCCGCCGATGTTTTTTCAATCGAAATGCTCGATATCAAAAGACGGCATCGCGTGCTTTTTGGGGATGATGTGCTAAGTCAACTGCAAGTTCCAATGCAGTTCCATCGCGCACAAGTGGAGTACGAACTACGCGAAAAACTGATACTTCTGAGACAGCACCTGATGGCATCAGCGGACAATGAAAAGCAGATGTGGGATCTTCTGCTTCGCTCGTTCTCATCCTTCGCGACCCTCTTCCGGCATGCGCTGATTGCATTGGGAGACGACGTGCATAAGTCCAAGCGAGATACAATTCAGGCCCTCTCAGCTCGCGTCAAATTCGATTCTTCTGCATTTCTGCAATTGCTCGACATTCGCGAGCACAAGGCTGAAACTAAGCAATTCGATGTGAAGGATGTATTCACGCGCTACCTGAGCGGTGTGCAGCAAGTGACTGCCGCAGTAGATACAATGCTGGATTGACAGGGTAAATAGGAGAGAAAAATGAGCAAGGGATTAATTGTGGTCATAGTTCTGGTGTTGATCGTTCTGATGGCCTTCGGACAATACGTGGGTGTCCGCAATTCTCTCGTGACGAAGAACGAGGCGGTCAAGTCATCTTGGTCGCAAGTGGATATTGTGTTGCAGCGGCGTGCCGACTTGATCCCGAATTTAGTTGAAACCGTGAAGGGATATGCCCAGCAAGAGCAAACCGTGTTTGGCGACATTGCCAAGGCCCGCTCTGCATTGCTCTCTGCGGGCACTCCTCAGCAGAAGATTGCAGCCAACCAGCAACTGGATGGCGCACTCGGTCGACTGCTGGTTGTGGTGGAAAACTATCCGCAGTTAAAGTCAAACGAAAACTTTCTTCGCTTGCAAGATGAATTGGCTGGAACTGAAAATCGCATTGCCGATAGAACGGAAGCGTTATAACGACACGTTGCAGGATTACAACACCTACGTCCAAAGCTTCCCTAACAACATCTATGCGGGATGGGCCGGGATTCAAGCCGAATGAAGCGTACTTCACGGCTTCTGAAGGATCGCGAGCAACGCCCAAGGTGAACTTCGCTCCTGCTCAACCTGCTCAACCAACACCTCAGCCCGCTCCCGCGAAATAGGGTGGAAGCGGATTTCGCAATCGAACTTGGAGCGGACGACGAAGTACTGGAAATGCCGTGGGCTGCGCCAGATGGCAGCCTGCGGTATTACGACCTGAAGCGAAACCCGGAACTCTTGCGTGAAATCCAAGAAGTTCAACGAGTGCCGGAAATCGGAGATTTTCTGGCAGCAGTAAACTCATCGTCCGGTATTTTTGAAACTGCCAAGTGTGATGTCTGGTCGACTGACCAAATCAATTTCGAAGAAGAAATATTCGGAGCAAAGATAAAATTCGGATGTTACGTCGACTTGTTATTTTCGGAAGAGCACTTCCGCTTTTCATTTGGCCAGCACGAAAAAATCGCAAGGCAGCTTGCCGACATTTTGAAGGGAGGGCCTGAGCTTAAGGCTGCCGCCGAGTTCCTCGTTCGCCGCTGCTATTACAACGTCGAGAAAGAAGTTAAGGAAGGTTTCTACATCACGTTCTACTTATTCGGATACGGGGACGACGAGAATGAGGCGAGGCAGCGATGGAATACCGGATTGAAACTTGCTCTGCAAGCTATCCAGCAACTGTCGGCGCCTTGAGAACTATAGGGCGCGAATCCGGCTGCGGAACTTTTCCTCTTCGACCTTTCAGCTTAGTTCGTAAAATCGAGAGCACCAGCATCGACAAGAAAATAGTCAGTAGCCCAATCGAGGCAGCGCGCACGTCCGTTGCTTTTTTCGGCAAGATTGACAGTCGCCCATAGACGAATTCCAGATGTACCCAATAAACCAGCAGGGAAGTCTGACCTAACTGGACCAGCGGACTGAATCCCCATTGTCCTGCGCCCCAGCGGCACCATCCATAGCCCAGCGCCAGAACTATTAAAAGTATGCCCACCCGAGCTAGAAAAAACTCAGGACTGGTGTGCCAATAGTCGTAGACCGCGTAGAGTTTTGGTGACATCGAATCCAGCCAGCGTCCAAGTCCTATAAACAAGACTCCTGCGAAAGCGACTAGAGCAAAAAGGCCGCCGCCAAGGTTCTTTGCAAAATCTGTCTGCAGGAAAACTCCGACCGCCAATCCCGCAAATGCAAAGCCAGCCCAGGGAAAAATCGGGAACAGCCATGTTTGTGGATGGCCGAGATTGTGGACACCATTGATATACGATTCGATTGGCCAAGGCAGCCAGCGTGGAGCCCATGTAGTCCACAGAAGCGGAGTGAGTAGCGAAATTGACAGGGCTGTGGCAGACGCAAAAATGCAAATGAAAAGTCGCGCTCGCTTAGTCCCGCTGAGGGCTAGCGTACATCCAGCAGACTAGTCCCAACAACATCATCGATATGCCGATGGTGTTCAAAACATCGACGCGTAATAAATCGGTCCACGGCGCCCATCCCCAGGCAATCACGTATTCCTGCAAACGAAACAGGAATCCCAGCGCGAGAATCTCTGCACCTCGGCGAATCGTGGTTCTCGCGATGGAAGCTGGAGATGTCCCTTTCTGTCTTAGCTTGTCGACCACCAGAGCGACTGAGATCCCCGCTAGGAAGAGAAATAAGGGTGCAGGCAGAGTCCCGCCTAGCTGCGACCACATAAAAAAAGTAGACTTCTTCGCGCTACCACTCAGCCATGCGTCATAACAGTGGGTCTGGAACATCAACAGGCATGCGAGTCCACGCAACCAGTCGATATAAGCTAGCCGAGATGAAGAGGCTGGAGGCATTAGACACCGCGTTTAGGAGCGGCACCGGGCAGTATAAGGCAAGAATAGCTGCTGATTCGCTCTGAATTTCGCCGGGAGCACAACAAAAAAGCCGGCAGAATCGATCCGCCGGCTCAAAAAATTATATTCAAAAGTTATCTCTGGTCCGGCACGGGGCTTGCTTGCCCAGGAGCGGTATTCTGCGCCGGAACTGCTTGCTGAGGAACACCCTGCCCCGGCATGCTCGTTTGCCCTGGCGACATGCCTTGTCCATTCCGGCTGGTAGCGCCTCCGATCGATTCGCCCGAAACAACTAGCTCAACGCGACGATTTTGCTGACGGCCAGCCGCAGTGTCGTTCGATGCGATCGGATCGCTTGGTCCGAAGCCTTGCGTTGTCATTGAAGTGCCCGCGACACCTTGCTGGGCTAGGTACGACTCGACTGAGCCTGCACGCTGCATGGAGAGCTTCTGATTAAACTCCTGGCTGCCAGTGCTGTCGGTGTATCCGTCAATTTCAACTTTGATATCAGGATAAGCCAGCAGAATTCCTCCGACTCTCGCCAACCGCTCGCGCGCCGCCGGCTTCAGTTGTGACTTGCCGGTGTCGAAGAGTACGTCAGGCATGCTCACTATCAATCCGCGAGCGGTGTCGCGCGTCTGCAACACCTGATTTAATTGTTGCAGCAAACGAGCCCGCATCTGATTTTTGTCGTTTTCGGCTTGTTGGCGAGCTTGTTCGGACGCTTGCGCCTGCTGATTTGCCTGCTGTTGAGCCAACTCAGCTTGCTTTCTGGCCTGCTCCGCTTGTTGCTGAGCTAGCTCCGCAGCTTGACGCTGTTGCGCTTCCGCCTGCTGCTGAGCTTGGGCCTGCTGAGCCTCGGCTTGCGCCCGAGTCGCCGCAGCCTGCTGCTCCTCCGCGGCACGGCGTTGAGCTTCAGCGCTTGCCTCGGCATCCTCAGCTCGCTTGCGCGCAGCGTCACGCTGAGCTTGAGCGCGCTCGTCTTGGATGGCTTTGATCGTCATCAGGCGAGCTTCTTCTGCTGTCTGAGTCGCTTCACGAGCGACCGTGCCGATTGGTCCAATACCTTGCTTGCGGCGGTAATACTCTTCGGCCTTGTCCAGATCGGCTTGCGCTTTCTGGAATGTCGCAGACGCATATTTGTCTGCCTGCGAATCCTTGGCGATCCGGAGCGCATTACGAGCTTCCAGAAGATCAATAGGAATCTTGTTGTCTACTCCGTAAATTGGTTCTGGAATCGGCGCTACTTGCGAAGCATACATATCATGAGAAACCAGTTCGTAATTCACATTGATAGCTTCAACTCGGCCGGTGGTCTCTTTACGAATTTCATTCTGAGCCACCACTAAATCGCTGGGTTGCGAGACCGCATAATAAGGTTCGGCAGTAACGATCAAACCAAAAGCCTGTAAATCAGCAGTAACCTGCAGCGATCCCTTTCCGTCGTGGAGCAAGAGCTCCCCAAGATTTCGAGGACGTCCCTCTGGGGTAATCGCCCAAAGTACATACGTCAGATACATTAACCCGAAGCTGTTAGCAGGCCGCACATGACTGAGTTCAGCGTTGATCTGAATACGGCCAGACTTGCTTTCAATCTTGGCCTCGCCGGTTGCGGTAGGCATAAGGTCGGTGCCCTTGAGATCGACTCTCGTGTTGCCTTTCCGGCGGTAATCGACAGCTTGCGTGCTGCGCGTGACCACACGCATTTTAAAACCGGATTCTTGATCTCCGCTTACGTTTGAATTCTGCCAAGCGATCATTGGCAGACTGCATGCGCCCAAACTAAGCAGGACGGCGATCGAATGCTTCGCTATTCTCATATAGTTCATCATTAATCACCTCTGGCCGAGTTGGCCTTTGCTTGCAATGCGTCGTTTAACCGTTAGGTTTGCCTCAGGCTACGGGCCTGCCTTGGATGAGACGTATAACCAGTACTACAACTGCAATCACTAGCAGAATGTGTATATATCCGCCCAAGGTGTAAGAACTGACCAGTCCCAGCAGCCACAAGACCAGTAGAATCACAAAAATTGTCCAAAGCATTCTCGGCTCCTATTAAATCCGTAACACAACTCCATAACTTGTTTAAGCTTTTCAGAATAGAAGGAGGGCTGCATGAAATCGATCAGGGACATACAGTAGGTTAATGAATAAATGACTTCACATCCGTGAGATGGCGTTGTCAAAAGAGGAATCACAATTCGCAAAGCCTGCGATAGAGAACTTGCTGAGCGCGGAATTTACGACAATCCCGGCGAGTTATTCTGGCTCGTGCATAGCACGTGCTTCGTGATAGATTTTTTACAGTGGGCGCGTAGCTCAATCGGATAGAGCATCAGATTTCTAATCTGAGGGTTGCAGGTTCGATTCCTGCCGCGCCTACCAGAATTGCCTTTCTGTTCGCCTTACCTGGCGGTCAATCGCGCCGAGCCCCGTGCTAATGTTTTCTAGAGAGGTGTAGGTTTGCTCCTGAAGATTGTGCAGGTCGGCGAAGAAGTTTTACGTAAACGCGCCCGGGCATTGACACGTGACGAGATTCTCAGCCAAGAAACTCAGCAACTGATCGAATACATGCGCGAAACTATGCGAGGGGCGCCCGGAGTTGGGCTTGGCCGCTCCGCAAATCGGCCTTCCCATACAGTTAGCCGTCATTGAAGATCGCGAAGAGTACCATGCTCAAGTCGATCCTGCGCGGCTGGCGGAACGCGAGAGGCGGCCGGTGCCGTTTCATGTTCTTATCAATCCAAAGATTATGTTTTGCCGACTCTTCTTCAGTGGAATTCTTCGAAGGCTGTCTCAGCGTGGAAGGGTTCTCCGCCATTGTGCCGAGGGCTAGCGCGGTGAAAGTCGAGTATTTGGATGAAACGGCTCAACCGAGAGTAGTCGAGGCTTCCGGTTGGTACGCGCGAATCCTGCAGCACGAAATCGATCATTTGCATGGGACGCTCTACGTCGACCGAATGTACAGCCGGACGTTCATGAATGTGGATAATCTGACCCGCTTCTGGAAGGACCTTCCTATCGCGGCAGTTCGGGCAAGTCTCGAGGCCGTCGAAGGCGATCGAGATTAGTCCAACTAAGAGCCTGAATAAGGTCTTAGGAACCTGAATAAAGTTGGAAGGGCGCCCAATAAAATGGTCTGCGGAAGCTGCCGGTGGAGTTAAGCAAAGAGAGTTTTGCGGAACGCAGCGCGACATCGGGGCTGCGTCCCTTTTTTAGCTCGGCATAAAATGCGTCCATCAATGGTGGGGTCGACGTGTCGTTGACTTCCCACAGCGCTCCGATTACGTTATGCGCGCCTGCGCGAAGAAATGCCCACGAAAGCCCGACTAATCCTTCTCCGGTATAAGAGCGAGTACCAGCGCTGAGGCAAGTGGAAACCGTCACTAAGTTCGCGTGCAATGGGTGACGAACAATGTCGCGCGCATAAAGCTTGTAACGAATCGGTTTGAGCCGGAGAACGATCCGGAGATTGAGACAATACGACCGCGGAATCTAGCGGGCTTAGGCGGCTGGCCGTACCGTGCGCCACAAAATGAATGTAGGAGAATTGTTCGGGCTTACTCTCCAGGTAGGCAGATGCCGTGGCTTGGTTTCGCGCATAACTTGTCCGCTCGGCTGGCGCAAAGTGCTTTTCAATGTTTTCCATCTCTGACGCGGCTTTGGGAAGTTCGCCAAACTCGCTATTGGGAGAAACTGGGTCCCCGATCAATAGTAATTTATTTGTTTTCTCGCCTGAGAATTTCCTAGATTGCGATAGAAGCCTGAGCGAGTTCGCATTGCTGATGGTTGCGTCTTCGATCCAGTAGTGCGGTTTTGGTTCTGGAGCCAGCAGTGTCTCGAAATTCAGACCGTTAAGGCTGCCGTCGGGAATGATCAAGACTCTTTCATTTTTCTTCAACATCGACTTTGCTGGTGCGACGAGCATCCGATAAAGCGCGGTTCCGTCGTTGTTGGCGGTTTCGAGTACATCTTGTGGTCCCAGCAAAGCTTTGCGATAGCGTTGCACGACGGCATCGATTTCAGCTGCTGGGAGGAAGTGGATATAAGCTGGTTTTCTGCGAAGTAATGGCCCATAGATACGATTGCTTCTCGCCAAGCGAATAGAAAAGGATCGTGCCTCCCGCTCTTCGCGCCACATCTTGCGCATTGAGTGCAGACGGGGAGAATGAGGTTCCTTTTTGCAAAAATCCCAGCCCTTCGGCCAGCGTTCGTGCACGACTATAGTCGGCGACTTGCAGGGCGCGATCGGTCTTCCCCTGTGTCACGAGGAAATGAATGTAGTCGTCGTAAATACGAGAAGCATTGGTGAGGAAGGGAAGCTCGGATTCTTCGTGCTGGAGTGAAGAGCGAGCCGTTTCGAAGGTGGACAGAGATTCGCGATATTCTCGTTCCGCAGGAGTGGTCTGGTTTTCAGTTTCGTAGAGCCGCGCGAGTTCATGCTCAGCTTCCCACTTAAGAGAAACATCACTTTTCGGATCCTGGGCGACCTCGAGAAACACTCGTTCCGCATTGGTAGAATCGTATCGGTCGGCATAGACCCTACCTTTGACCAGTAACGGATAGAGTTCATCGAGCCGATTGCCATCTGATCCTCCCCTGGTAATAGCTCGATCCGCGTATTCAATGGCCTGATCGAATTTCCCTGTTTCTTCGGAGAGCAATGCTAGGGAGATCGACGCATTGATTATGTCTTCCTTGCTGTTGATTTGCGTCGCGAGATTTAGGGCCTTCTGATAGAACTGCTCTGCGATAGGAAAATTCTTCGCGTCAAGATACACATATCCGGTGGTCGTCAACCATACGACTTCATCTATGAAAGAGCCTAGCTGCGCAGCTTGTTTCTCCGCGTCGACAAAAAAGCCCAAAGCCTTTTCTGAATCGCCTAGTTTGTAATGTGCCCAACCGAGATTGCCTAGAGCATTAAGCTGGATATTGCCTGCATCCAAAGTTGTGGAGAGTTGGCTTGCAGCGCCCAACATGTTAATCGCTTCATCAAAATGCTGTTCGTAAAGATTGGCAGCACCGAGGTTGAGCAATGCCGTCGCTTCAAGAAATCGATCCTTTCTAGTCAGAGCAAAGGCCAGCGTTCGGTCAAAGTCATGGTGTGCTACCCCAATCTGACCCCGTTCCCACGCCAAGATGCCTTGTGCCCGAATCACTTCTCCGCAGGTCGCCTCTGTGGAGGTGGCACAGAGTTGTTCTGCTGTGACGAGTTCTATTTCCGCCTTCCCAAATTCGTGTAAGTGAGCATGAGCCAACCCCTCCAAGGTGAGTGTTAGGATTGTCAAATCTCGCCAATTGCTGGGCGGCCGCTCAGAGCCCAGAAGCGCCAAAACCTTCTCGCTCATTCCTTGCCACATCAGAGTCTCGCCTTCGAGGACTCTAAATTTCCAGGCCCACTCGGGGCTTGAATGTATAAATTTGTTGTAGTACTTCTCGGCCTCTTTCTGGCTGCGAATCAGATCGCCATGCACAAATGTTTGGCGTACCTGCTCAAACGTTTGTTGTGGCTCGTGAGTACGAGTGCAGGAAAGTAGGCAGATTAGAGTCAGGAGCAGCGAACCTATTCCTAAGGTTTCGTGTGACCATTGACCACGCCCTTCACAATCTTGCCATTCCCGTGCGCCACACACCCTAGATCCAGCCGGATCATCGTCAGATGGAACGAATCGCGATCCACTTCCAGCTCCGCCAGGAATATCTTTCCGAAGTCGGGTACATCGAGGACGTGACCGAACGTGCTCCCCAGGAGACCCTGTGCCACGCTGTTTACCAATGAACATTCGACCTTAGCCCGCTCGCCCTGCCCCTTCTTAGCTGCCTCGTCCTGCTGCTTGATTTTGCCGACATCTAAGAGGTCCTTATGGTACTTCTCCCGGCTCCAATCGGGAAGGTCCTTCGCGCGATTGATCTCTGCGTATTGCTGAGCGACGCGGTTAAGAAACGCGGGATCTTCGATGTATGGCGTGTCGTTTGGCGGCTTAGGTCCGCAAAGTTCGGGATTGAGCTCTGGATTTACATCGTGCCCCGCAATCTTCAGATTCTCGAAGCGCGTGCCCAGAAATGTCACAGACGGGCACGTAGCCTGTGAGAGGGTGATCGGTGGAAATCTGCGCCACTACACGATCTGCCGTGACGACATCCAGAACGTTGAGCCCTTCGACTACGGAAGTCACGAGGGTTGTCCATCCATGGCCCGGTTTCAGGCTCTTGTTCCCCGCCACTTGGGTGTAGGCAGAGTGGAAGGATATGACTCCTTCCAAACGGAAGTTCTCCGCTCGTTGTGAAAGATAGCCCCCCTCTTCGGGCAGTTTCACAAAGGCTTGTGGCTTGATATTTTGCTGCAAAGGGCGTTGGAGTTCTGCGCTGAGAATATCTGCTTCTGCATGGAAATGGTGATACCGCTCGACCTGAGTTGCCATGGCTTGCTCCGTTCACTTATTTATTTCTGAAACTGTAATTCAAAAGGATTGCGGCCGATCTCTGAAATTTCGCCAGCAGGGGTGACGCCGCGAACCGTGAGTATATAGACGCCTTCGTTCCGATGAGCAGGAGGAACCCGAACCGGCCAACTGTCATCGGCAGTACCTGCGGGAATTGTAAGCGACCACTCCAGTTTTCCGGCGGGATCGTGCAGCTCCGCGGTATACGAGGAAAAGCGACTATCCCGGGGGATGTTGACAAATAGGAGGAATCCTTCGCCTTCATGCGCTGCAATAACGGGGGCGTTGGTGCCGCGAGCGCCGATATTAACTGATACCCAAGGCAAGACCTGGGGCACGTTTGCCGCCATTTTCAACTGCGGGTACGTTACGAGATTTTGATATGCGACCACCGCCAAGAGGACGGCGAAAACCGACATAGCAAAAACTGGACGCCAACCCGCGAACCATCCCGATCTCGCCGAGGCAGGAACCGGCCCTGGCTTTGGCATCGGAGCCGCAACCGGACGCTCCGACAAGACTACTTTGCTCTGCTCAATGAAGGTCGCGCCGGCGCGCAGATCGGACGCGCACTCCGCACAATCAAAAAAATGCTCCTCAAACTGGTCGCGTGTTTCAGGCGGAAGTTCATCGAGCAGATACTTTTCGGCGCTCATCAGGCGGATTGCTTCCTCATGATCCATCATCATCGCGCATCGCCTCCTATTGATAGTGCAGCGCACCGACTAAACGTTTCAGCGGTCATTCCTAGTCTGCCGCGCCGCCACGCGCAACTCCTCCTAAACTCTTCACATAATGGGATTTAAAGGTCTGTTTAGCACGGTGAAGCAATACTCGCAGATAGCCGCGATCGACCCCAAAATCCCGGCAAACCTCGTCTTTATCTCGATCTTCGAGAAAAACTTCCTTCAGAATGCGACGGTCCCGCTCAGTTAAGTCTTCAAGAATCTCCCGAACGGTCTGTGCGGTCTGGCGGTTCATGACTTCTCCAAGTACATCCGTCTTAAGGTCGGGTACGTCGGCGTCATCCCTGTCATCTTCGGTAGAAGCGTCACCAAAGGAAGCATTGTCACGAGAAGCGGAACGATAATGCTCGAGTAAGACGTTGTTGCATACGGAATTCACAAAGGCTCCGAGGCGGTCTGCCTGGCGCACTCCCTCTTTGCTTCGCAGGACGGCAAAGACTCGGACGAATATCTCCTGTCTCAAATCCTCGATTGCGTCCGGAGAGCGCACACGAGACCGCAATTTGAGCTGGATAAGCTGGCTGAAATAAGACACGAAATGTTCCTCGGCTCGGAAGTCGCCCGAACGTAGCCGTTCCAGATAGGAATCATCGAAAGCAAAGAATTGCAAAGCCGCAGCCTCGGAGCCAGCTAAGTGTCACGTATTTTACACCGCCCTTTGGACTAAGCTGATTTTTTTCACCAAGTGCTCGTAGCGGAAGGCCGGAATCCAGAGTTGTTTTCTCGGCAAAAATAAATGTCAAAAACGGCGAAACGAAATCTACCTTTTGCGCACTATGCCAATGACATTGGTTAGTGAGATTGACTCGAATACTCGACAAATCCTCTACCAATGTTTTTGCTGGTGCTTGACGGCGCACTCATCCGCAGCCTCGGTAAGGGTGCGCCTTTTAGAACGGGTGTATGGAGCGGTGATTCGGTTTTCACTTTGAAATGTTTGCCGGGGGGGCGAACACTTCGGAGTCAGACCAGAATCTCGCTCCAATGCCTGCCTGCCAACTGATCACGGATTCATCGGGCTGTGTGCTTTCGCGCCCAGAGCGAGGTATCGCTCTAAGTTGCTAAAATCCAAAATCCGTCATTTTCCGTGGACAACTACGATAGAGTTGATCAACCCAGAACTAACTGTTAGTCGTTAATTCCTCACGAGGTTAAACAAATAGTTGATAGCTACTCGCCTAGTCATTGCACCTCTGTTGCTATTATTCTCTCCGTTCCTTATTTGTCTCAGGCTCTTTTCGCAACAGGCGCCGGGAGGCACAACCCAGACCATCACGACCGATCCGCAGATGGTCATTGTGACTGGAACATTCGAACCCATTCCTTTGTCCGAAGCCAATAGGGCGGTAACCTCATTCGACACACAGGAACGGCCTCTGCTCTACAACTCGGTTATTGATTATTTAAGCCTCGATCCCTCGGTCGATCTGCAGCAAAGGGCACAGGATGGCGTGCAAGCCGACCTCTCAATTCGTGGAGCTACTTTCGAACAGTCTCTCGTGCTGGTAAATGGCCTGAGAATTAATGATGCCCAGAGCGGACATCACGACATGGATATCCCGTTGCCCATGGAAGCTATCGCGCGAATCGAAGTGCTCCACGGAGCTGGGTCTACGTTATACGGGGCCGATGCATTGGGGGGGCGGTTAATTTCATCACGGCTGAACCAACTCGAACGGAGATCCGCAGTCGAATCGGCTTTGGCAATTTCGGCTTCAATCAGCAACACGCAGATGTCTCGTACCTTGGACGATGGTTTTCCGAGCAACTGACGGGAAGCCGCGATGCATCGGAAGGATTTCAACCCGATCGAGATTATCAAAGCAGTGCAGCTTCGTCGGAGACACGATTTAAAACCGCATTGGGGGCAACCGATCTTCTGTTCGCGGGTAGTGATCGGCCCTTCGGAGCGAATCAGTTCTACGGAAATTTCAATTCCTGGGAACGCACGAAGAGCTGGTTTGCTTCAATTTCGCAGGCCATCGGAAAGGACACAGACGCCACTTTCGGATATAGGCGACACTCGGATGTATTTGTGCTGGTGCGCGACAATCCATCCCTCTACGAAAATAACCACATCAGCCAGAGTTGGCAGGCAGCCATCCGTCGGAAGTCAACGCTGGGTAAGAATCTTATTGCTGCTTATGGTCTGGACTCCGATGGCGACCAGATCGATAGCAATAATCTCGGTCACCATGCCCGAAACCGCGGTTCCGGATATCTGAACTTTGATCATTCAATCGCTGCGGCGTTTGTTTTTGTCTATAGGTATACGCGAAGAAATCTTTAGCGGAGGACGCAGCGAGTTTGCTCCTACACTAGCGGGAGGCGTAAGGATTGGGCGCGGCTTGAAGTTGCGAGCTAGCGCCAGCCGTGCATTTCGTTTACCGACCTATACTGACCTCTATTACAGCGATCCAGCGAACGTAGGGAATCCTCTTGCTGAAACCGGAGTCCGCATGGAGTTTTGAAGCAGGGCCCGAATGGAACCTGGGAACGAATGTCTCCGCAGAACTAACTGTATTCGATCGACGGGATAGAGATGACATCGACTATGTTCGTGGGTCGCCGAATCTTCCTTGGCAAGCCACCAACGTCCCTCAAATCAACTTCGTCGGTGTAGAAACGGCGGTGCGGCTGAAGTTACCGAAAAGCCAAACTGCACAGTTGGCATACACTGCGCTCGAAGCAAGCCAGCAGATCCAGCCCGGCCTGACCTCGAAATATGTATTCAATTATCCTACTCACAATGCTTCGGTTTCATGGTCAGGTCAGTTCAAGGATGTCGTGAGCTTGCGTACTCGAGTCGGTTTGACCCAGAGAGTGGATCAGGGGCCATATGCGCTTTGGGATTTTGCCGTTAGTCGGAGCAATGGGATGATTCGCCCATTCCTGCAATTGTCGAACTTGAGTGATGCGACATATCAAGAAATTCCAGGAGTTGCCATGCAGGGTAGAAGCGTAAACGGCGGGTTCGAATTTGTGTTTGTACCAAAAGTCCGATAGCACGCGGACTTGTTCGAAGAGATGCCGATGAGCGTCCATTTTAGTTTCCCACATATTTGGCATACAAACTTCTAGCCGTTGCCTTGTCGGTAGTTCCCTTAATGATGGCTCGTCCATCAGGAAACAAAGTCATCTCATAAGGTTCGCGCCAGAATTTCAGGACGAAGTCGTTTCGTCTCACTTTTCCATGAGGTGTGAGGCGATCATTCATCTCTGCTAGATCGATTGGGCGACTTCGCTCGTGAATCTGCACTGAATTGCGTCCGCAAAGGGTGATGTGCGGACGTCCCTCGCCTGCAAGGTGAACAAACTCCCGGTTTTTGCAAACTCGGCATTCAGGGCTCGGTTGGGCGGCCGAAATTTCCGTCCGCTCATTTTCCCAGACATCGAACGAAAGCAGGGTTCGCCGTATTTTTTCTTCGGCTCCGATCAGGATCTTCAAAGCTTCAGTGGAAGCGATTGATGCAACGAGGTTAACGGCAGAGTTTAGAATGCCCGCCGTTTCGCAAGTTTCCATCGCTCCGCGAGGCGAGTCCGGGAAAATGCAGGCGAGACACGCTGTCCGGTTAGGCAGAAAATTCAGAGTGATCCCATAACTACCCACAGCCGCGGTATAGATCCAGGGGACGGAATGCTTAACTGCGTAGTCATTCAGCAAATAGCGGGTTTCAAAATTATCGGTTCCATCGAGAATTAACTGCATTCCATCCAGGAGCTCTTCAATGTTAGAAGGGACCAGATCCGATACCTTTGACTCGACCGCTATTTGAGAGTTGAAAGCTGCGATTTTTCGACTTGCGGCGATTGCTTTTGGCAATGATTCCGCGGCGTCCACTTCGTCAAAAAGCAATTGCCTCTGAAGATTGCTGGATTCGACATAGTCACGATCAATAATGCGGATCGTTCCAACCCCGGCACGGGCAAGAAGGGAAGCGATCGCCGAGCCGGTCGCGCCGCATCCCACAATAGCAATTCGCGAGGCGATCAGTCGGCGCTGTCCGTCCGCCCCAATTTCCGAAAAAAGCACTTGTCTGGAATATCTGCCGTCTACTGTCAAGCTCGGTTCCAAAGAGGTCATCAATTTTGCGCCTGTAAACCGCTATTATAGAGTGCGTCCGGTCGGGCAATGCCAATGCAACAATGCTGAACATGCGGTCATCGAACCCATTAAACGCCCATGCGCTTACTGAGGAGCCCGATTGGGTCTAAAGCGAGTATTGTGTTCGATCTTAGCCGCTGTGGTACTCACGGGCGCATTTGAGAGGGTGGCGTTCGCAAACAGCGAAGCGTCGCCAATTCCGCAACAGTCGAACTCTGGAACTCCTGCCGCCGAGTCCTCCGACAACAACGAATCTGTCTATCAGGGCCTCATTGTGAAAGACATAAAGTTTCCTAACTCCGCCACCGAGCGAGACCAAGCTGCTCTACGCAATCTTATTCCTCAGAAGGTTGGTGAGCCACTCGACCGGGAACATCTTCGCCAAAGCATACAGACCCTGTATGCCACCGGCCGTTTTGTCGACATTCGCGCCGAAGCTGATCGAACCGCAGATGGCGGGGTAATTATTTCTTTCCTTACGTCACCGAATTATTTTATCGGGGAGGTCACGGTAGACGGTACACCTGCGCGTCCCACGCCGACTCAGGTTGCGAACACGTCCAAACTGCAATTAGGAGAACCCTTCACGCAGCAGCGACTCGATCGCGCTTTGGCGAATATCAAGCAATTGATGGAAGAGAATGGCTATTACCGCTCTATGGTCAGTGTGGAAGAAGAAAAGTATCCTGATACCCAGCAAATCGGAATCAAATTCCATCTGCGTCCCGGTCCCCAGGCACAAATCGGAAAGGTTACAGTCACCGGCAATCGCATGTATTCCGAGGGGCAAATCCAAGACATAGCGGGTTTGCACGCCGGGGACCTGGTCACTGCCCAAAGGGCGACTACTGCCTTAGATCGGCTACGCAAGAAATACCAGAAACATAATCGCTGGCTGGCGCAGGTGACCCTGCTTGGACGGTCGTATCGGCCCGATGTGAACGCGGTGGACTACAGCCTTCAGGTCGATCCCGGACCCACAGTAGACATTATCGTCGAGGGCTTTCATTTGAAGCGAAGCGCGCTGAAGCAGAACATTCCGGTGTATGAGGAAGATGCGCTAGACGACGATTTATTAAACGAGGGCCGGCGGAATCTCCTCAATTATATTCAGGATCGTGGATATTTCGAGGCGCAGGTCACGCTCAAACGACACTCCGATCCATCGAAGAACCTGTTGCAAGTCATCTACGATGTCGACGCGGGCGCGCGACACAAACTTGTGAAAGTTGAGATTACTGGGAATAAATACTTTCGCGATGAGCTGCTGCGCTCACGAATGCAGGTGCAACCAGCCGATAGATTCTTTTCTTTGGGAAAATATAGTCAAGGTCTGTTGAATGCCGATGCCCGAGGGATTGAGAATCTCTATCGCGCGAACGGTTTCGATCAGGTAAAGGTTACTACCGAGGTCGAAGATGACTATCGCGGAAAGAAAAACTATCTCGCTGTTACTTTAAAAGTGGAGGAAGGCCCGCAAACCCTGGTAGGTGATTTTCATCTCATCGGAAACAAGGCGTTCTCTGAAGCGCAACTCAGTCCTTACGTGAGTACCGCCAAAGGACAGATCTTTTCGGAGTTCAATATTTCGCAGGATCGGGAATCAATCCTCAACTACTACTTCAATCGGGGGTTTCCCAACGCGACCTTTGAGGCGGCAGCGAAACCAATTGCCGGAGAAGCGAACCGCATGGACGTAACTTTCACGATCCATGAAGGTAAACAGGTTTCCGTCGACAATGTATTAGTGTCGGGACTCAATTTTACGCGTCCTTTTGTGGTGCAGCGCGAATTGCAAACGAAAGCGGGAGATCCGCTAAGCCAAGTGGACATGCTAAAAACGCAGCAGCAGCTTTACGACTTAGGAATCTTCAGCCAAGTGGATACAGCGGTGCAAAATCCGAACGGCATTGAGCCCGCAAAGAATGTATTAGTGCAAGTGCAAGAAGCTAAGAGATACACCTTTAACTACGGCGGCGGTTTGGAGTTCCAGACCGGGCAACCACAGACTGGCGGTGGTGGTACACCACAAGGATCAACCGGAGTAAGTCCTCTTGTGTCACTGCAGATAACGCGGTTGAATTTTCGTGGACGCGATCACACGATTACTTTTGATTCGCGTGTAGGTAGTCTGCAGCAGCGTGGGCTAATTAGCTATGACGCTCCGCGTTGGTTTAACAGCCCGGATTGGAAATTGTCCGTCACAGCGTTTTACGACAACTCAGTAGACGTGACCACCTTCACCTCGCAACGACTCGAAGGGACTTTCCAGGCGGAACAAAAGATAAGCAAAGCTAGTTCGATGGACTACCGTTTTACCTATCGTCGTGTGAAGGCCAGCAATATCGCTATCAGTACTGACTTGATCCCAATCCTTTCACTTCCGGTGCGAGTTGGTGAACCGGGCTTTGCTTACATCCGCAATACGAGGGACAATGATTTAGAAACGACCAAAGGTACCTACAACACCATCGACGCCGGAGTCGCCTCGAGCTACTTCGGATCGCAAGCAGATTTCAGCCGCATTCTCATGCAAAATTCCACCTACTATGCTTTCGGTAAGAATCGTCCAACTGAAAAGAAGTTCGTTTTAGCTCGTTCCGTCCGAATCGGAGTAGAAAACCTATTTGCGAACACGATCCTCCCCGAGCCTGGAGGAGCGTGCCCGAGCACTGGGCCACTGAACTGTCTGCCGCTCGCGGAACGTTTCTTCTCCGGAGGCGGCAACTCTGATCGTGGATTCGGACTAAATCAGGCTGGCCCCCGCGACCCACTCACTGGCTTTCCTCTCGGCGGTAGCGCGCTATTTCTCAATAACATAGAACTCCGGTTCCCGCCATCCACACTACCATTTGTTCAGAACAATATTAGTTTCGCCATTTTTCATGATGCAGGAAATGTTTTCACCGATGGTACCGACATGTACCATAGCCTTTTGCGTTGGCATCAGGACACCAGGACATGCGAACAACCAGCGACAGCGCTGCATTGCAGTTATAACTATCTTTCTCATGCGGTCGGAGTTGGTGTACGCTACAAAACTCCGGTTGGCCCGATCCGTTTCGACTTCGGATACAACCTGAATCCACCGGTGTATCCGACTTTCAATTCAGTTGCAAACCCGGCGGATCCTTCGAATCCGACGGAAATTTTCGCGGGAACGAAACAATTGACTCACTTCAATGTTTACTTCAGTATCGGGCAGAGCTTTTGATGATCAGGAAAATCCTATTTTCTCTTGTGGCTGGGTTACTGTTTTGTGCGCAGAGCCGCTCTGTCTCAGCTGGCGAGATCCTCGACCGTATTGTGGCGACTGTGAACGGCCACATCATCCTGCAGAGTGATTGGGATGACGCGGTTCGCTTCGACGCCTTCGCTTCGGGTAAATCGCTAAACCAGCTCGAGCCAGAAGACCGGAAGGCTGCTCTCGATCGGCTGGTGGATCAGGAATTGTTGCGCGAGCAAATGCATTCTTCAGAGTTTCAGCATGCAACGAGTGCAGACGTGCAAACGCGAATGGACGAGATTAGAAAACAATATTCAAACGATTCCGGTCAAAGTTGGCAATCGGCTCTCACTCTCTGTGGTCTAAGTGAAGATGAACTCAGAAGGCGTCTTGCAACGGAACTTGATGTCATGCGATTGATCGATGCTCACCTGCGTCCCTCAATCGACATTGATCCGAAGACTATCGAAAGTTATTACAATCAGGAGTTGTTGCCGCAATTGCGACGGTCGGGAGCAAAGGAAGTTTCGCTGACCGATGTCACTCCTAAGATCAAAGAGCTACTCACACAAGAGAAGATGAATCAGTTGTTGGTGGCTTGGTTGCAGGACCTGCGTGCTGGAAGCCAGATTCGGACGGAATCCTCGCCGTCAGCCGCGGATCGGGTGCAATGAACGAGACCGGCGCCAAGCCGCGTCGGCGAAAACTTTGGAGATACCTATTAGGGTTCATTGTTGCGGGACTGTTGATTGTTGCTGGTTTAACCTGGTACGCCAATACCGATTCCTTTCAGTTGATGGTGCGCCGTCGGCTAGTCGAGGAACTTGAACGTGTGACTGGCGGAAAGGTTGAACTGGGTAGCATTCATACCGTTCCATTCCATTTCCAGGCAGAAGTTCGTGATCTTACCATTCATGGCCGGGAGGCCGCGAATGAAGTTCCTTATGCTCACGTGGATCACCTTGTTGCGCAGATCAAACTAATCTCCGCTTTCGGTGCCGAATTTGGATTCCGGTCCATTCTCTTGGACCATCCCGTGGTTCATATCGTGTTTTATCCTGACGGGAGCACGAACCAGCCCGATCTCAAGTTGAAACCAGCCTCCGCGAAAGCTTCCATCCAGCAACTATTTTCTTTTGCAGTTGGCCGCTTGGAAGTTCGCCGCGGGGAGTTGCTCTGGAACAACGAAAAGGTTCCTTTTGACTTCACAGCCAATGACATCTCAGCGGACATGAGCTATTCGCTTCTGCATACTCATTACGTCGGCAATATCGCAATTGGAAAGGCTGAAACCAAAGTTTCAAACTCGCGCCCAATTGATTGGATGGCGGAGGCCCATTTTGTTCTTAGTCGCAATGGCATTGCGGTCCAATCTCTGAAGGCATCTTCGGAAAAGTCACACCTCGAAGCCAGTGGAAGGTTGCAGAATTTCGAAGATCCTAAGATTGACGGAAACTACGACGCGTATATCGATATCGCTCAAGCCTGGGCAATTGCTCGACGCCGCGAAGTGCGGCGGGGCATGTTGCAAGCAACCGGGAGCGGTTCCTGGTCTGAACAAGATTTTAAGTCTAGTGGCAAACTCCAGGTACAAGATCTTGATTGGCAGAATGCGGATATCAATTCGCGTAATTCGGATATGAGCGCGCAATTCGTCCTGACACCACACCAGCTGAGCCTCTCCCAAATTGAGGGAAGAGTGCTCGGAGGGATAATAACCGGGGATGCGAATATCAATAATTGGCGAACTTCAGCGGTGGCTTCGAAGCAGCAGAAAGGCAAAAAATTAGAAGAGCAGAATGGACTCGTTCGTCTGCGGATAAAAGATGTCTCCGTAGCGGAAATTGCCGCAGCGGTGTCGAACGATAAGCACTCCTTCAAGCGCTTGAACTTGGTCGGCAGTGCGAATGGCACAGTGGAGTCGACTTGGAAACGATCGTACCGCATGGCCGACGCTGGGGTGATGCTGGATGCGACTGCCCCTTCCCATCTTTTGCCAGACCAGTTGCCAGTTGGCGGGTCAGCGCATGCGATTTATCATGCAACCTCAGGTGAAATTGACGTAAGCGACCTGGTCGCTAATGCACGAGCTACACAAGTCCGTGCATCCGGTACGTTCTCGGCGCGGACCCCTTTGCGGCTATCGATCAACACAACCGATCTGGGAGAGTTGCAACAAGTTCTAAATGCGTATGGAAGCTCCCTGCGGATTCCCGCAAGACTGCATGGTCCCGCGTCATTCGATGGCACTGCTACAGGTAAATTTCCAGACTTAACGTTAGCTGGCAATATTCAGGCACAAAGCTTCGACTCGTTTGTTCCAGTACGTTCAGGAACTGCTACGCAGCTTCACTGGGATTCTCTCTCCGCGCAGATCCAACTTTCGCAGCATGAGTTAGTCGTGCGAAACGGCATCGTGCACCGTGACAAAGAAATCGTGAATTTTGATTTGAGTGCGGATCTAGATAAATGGAATTTTGTTGACGACAGCTCATTCAACGCCAACTTAACTGAGCACGGAGGAGACGTAAGCGAAATTGGACTCCTCGGCTATGACTATCCCGTAAGCGGGGGAATGGATATCTCCCTGCATGCGACGGGGACCAGAGCGAGTCCGCATGCTCAAGGCACGGTGCAGCTCACTAACGCAACACTTGGGGGCTACGACATCGACCACTTCAATGCCAGAATTGCGCTCGGTGGTGGGCAGGTCTCGCTAACTGATACATCGCTCGCACGCGGTGACGTGCGCATTGACGGCGCTGCCACTTATGTTCCGGCAACTCGAGCTTTCCGAATCGATCTGACCGGAAACAATTTCGACCTCAGCCACATGCCCCAACTGCAGACTACCCGGGTAAAGGTGGAAGGTCGTATGGATTTTACACTGCACACTTCCGGCACTCTGGACGAACCGATTATTAATACCGAAGTAAGGTTACGAAACCTTTCTCTCGACCATGACGTCGCTGGAGACTTCTTGATCAACGGTGTCACGGAAGGCGCAAAACTTCATCTGACCGGACGTTCCCAATTCAAAGATTCCGAACTCACGGCGGACGGAGATGTCCTGCTGCGAGGAGACTGGCCATCTACTCTTGATCTCCACTTCAATCACTTAAACATGGATTATTTGCTTAGGACCTATCTCAAGAGGAAAGTAACCGGCCATTCAGCGGTCGCCGGAGACTTGCGGCTACAAGGGCCGCTTCGCCGGCCGCGAGAACTCAATATAGTCGGAAACCTAAGTGATCTTTTTGCTGACATTGAAAACGTAAAAGTCCGCAATAATGGGCCAGTGCGGTTTTCGATGTCTGAGCAGTATTTTCATCTCGATCAATTCCACTTAATAGGCGAGAATACTGATCTTTCGGCTAATGGTTCCGTGCAACTGACTGGGGAGCAGCCGCTCGATCTTCATGCGCACGGCAGTGTGAACCTGCAAGTTATCCAAGGTTTCAATTCACAGTTCACTTCTTCCGGAGTAGTCACAGTCGATACGGCGATAACTGGAACGATTTCGAATCCGACAACTCAGGGAAAGCTGCAAATTGCGAATGGATCTATCGCATACATTGATCTTCCCAGTGCATTGAGCGACATCAATGGAACACTCATCTTCAATCAGAACCGGTTGCAGATCGAGACACTGACGGCGAGAACGGGCGGCGGGCTGGTAACGTTCGGTGGAAACGCTACTGCCTATAATCGCCAACTCAGCTTTGATCTTTCGGTACAAGGTCGCGGCGTGCGGATGCGCTACCCACCAGGCGTTAGTTCAACTGCCGACGCAAATCTGCATTGGCTCGGCACCTCAAATGGGTCAACGCTTTCCGGCGACATCACGATCAACAAATTGGCAATCACTCCCGGCTTCGATTTTGGAGCATATCTGGAGCGCACTGCGCAGACATCCAGCTTGCCGCAGACAAATCCTCTATTAAATCGAATCAGGCTCGATGTGCACGTTGTTACGACGCCAGAGTTGCAGATGCAAACAGCCGTCGTCCGGCTTTCGGGAGACGCCGATCTCCAAGTTCGCGGTACAGCAGCAAAAGCAGTTCTACTCGGCAGAGCGGATGTCATCGAAGGCGAGGTCTATTTCAATGGCACAAAATACCATTTGGAGCGCGGCGATGTGACATTTACGAATCCGGTTGCGACGACGCCCGTGGTCGATCTGCAAGCCTCTACACATGTCCGCGACTACGACGTAACGCTTAATCTGAATGGAAAAGTTGACACACTTAGCCTGACATATCGTTCCGAGCCGCCTCTGCCCACCGCAGATATTATTGCGCTTCTGGCTTTTGGCCAAACTACCCAAGCGGCGCAGACTGCGGCCCAACAGCAGGGCGGACAATCAGGCTTTAGCCAGGACACGTCAAACGCTATCTTGTCTGCCGCGTTAAACGCGACGGTAAGCAACCGCGCGGAACGAATTTTTGGAGTGAGTCACATAAGGTTCGATCCGCATGGACTTCAGACAGCGACCTCGCCCATCACCAATTCCCCGGCAGTGACCATTGAAGAGCAAGTTAAGGACAATCTGACACTGACGTATAGCACTGACATTTCGCAAACTTCGCAGCAGATCATTCAGGGGGTGTACAACGTTTCCAGCAATGTCTCTATTGTCGGATTGCGCGACCAGAACGGGATTGTGAGCTTCTACGTGAGAATCCGGCGTCGGAAAAAGTAGATAGAATAGTTGTGGGATTGCAGAGAATCCTTTCTGAGTCACGCATGACTTCCGGCGTTGGTGAATTCTTCGAAACAGCTCGTCTTTCCATGGTGGAGACGCAGCTTCGAGATCGCGGCATTGTTGATGAGCGCGTACTCGCCGCGATGACTCGCGTGCCGCGCCATGAATTTGTGCCGCAAGAATTTCAGGCGCAAGCTTACGAAGATCATCCGATCGCCATCGGCGAGGGCCAGACCATCTCGCAACCTTACATTGTGGCTTTCATGCTCCAAGTACTGCGCGTGATGCCCAATGATGTTGTGCTGGAGGTCGGCACCGGGTCGGGATACTTAACCGCAATATTGGCGGAGCTTTGCCAGAGGATTTACTCAGTCGAACGCCATCCTGCTCTGGCTAAGGCTGCCGAAGTTAAACTGGCAAGCCTGGGCTATCAGAACATCGATGTGATCATTGGCGA
Organism: Terriglobia bacterium; assembly: GCA_963791575.1. Taxonomy (GTDB): domain Bacteria; phylum Acidobacteriota; class Terriglobia; order Terriglobales; family Acidobacteriaceae; genus JAOAPG01. Next base: position 503,167 of record CAWBSY010000002.1, read on the forward strand.
TGGGAGTGAAGGACTGCCCGAGCATGCGCCATTTAACTGCATTCTGGCCTCCGCTGCCGCGCCGCAAATTCCCAAGACATTAGTCGATCAACTCACCGAAGGTGGGCGCATGGTCATTCCGGTTGGTCCCGCAAGCGTCCAAGAACTACAGCTTGTTCGAAAGCAGAATGGAAAAGCGATCGTTACAGAACTCGATAAATGCCGTTTTGTTCCGTTGATCGGCGCGGAAGGATATTCTTCTGGTTGGTAGGCTGGTCGAAGCCTTCGCATACTTGCCTGCTTTACAATCGTAGTGTGACTCTGTCCCACAATCTGCGTGTAACGCTCGAAATGATTAAGTGGGAGCATTCGATCTTCGCTCTCCCCTTCGCTCTTTGCGGCGCAATGCTCGCGGCTCACGGTCTTCCCACCGCTCATCAACTGATATGGATTATTGTTGCAATGGTGTCGGCTCGCTCCGCTGCCATGGCGTTTAATCGCCTGGCCGACGCATCGATAGACGCCGCGAATCCACGAACGCGAACTCGAGCTCTTCCCGCCGGTACTTTAACTACGAGTTTCGTGGCTGTTTTTGTGGTCGTGTCGAGTAGTGTGTTGGTCTTTGCGGCGTGGCAGCTAAATCATCTTGCATTTCTACTTTCTCCGATAGCATTGGCCGTCCTGTTGCTTTACTCCTACACTAAGCGTTTTACGCGTTGGTCTCATCTTGTGCTCGGATTCGCTCTGGGAATTGCGCCCGCAGCTGCATGGATTGCGATACGTGGAACTCTTGATCTCCGCATTTTGCTGCTTACGGCTGCGGTCACATTTTGGGTGGGTGGTTTTGATGTGCTCTATGCTTGCCAGGATTACGAATTCGATTGCCAATCAGGTCTGCACTCGATTCCTCGTTACTTTGGAATCAGCAATTCCCTCTGGGTTTCTCGAGGGTTTCATCTTGTCATGCTGTTTTTGCTTGTGAGTCTAGTGCTTGTTTTTGGACTTGGAAAGCTGGCAATTCTAGGCGTTCTCGCCGTGGCCGTGCTGCTACTCTATGAGCATTCCCTGGTGAGGGCGGATGACCTCAGTAAATTGAACGCTGCATTCTTCACAATGAACGGCGTGATCGCGGTGGTGTTCTTCGTATTCGTGGCAGGAGATTTGCTGCTGCGGCGATAGATACTGTGACGTCCCCCAGCCGCCTGCGGTATCATCAAAGCTAATGCCGCATCCATTTCAAACCGACGACCCCCGCCTACGTTCTATTTGTGACAAAGTTACTGCTGGCGAGCGACTGAACGGCGATGACGCTCTTGCTTTGTACCGTACCGGCGACATTTTAGCTGTAGGCTGGTTGGCGAACTCGGTGCGGGAACGCCTTCATGGCGACAAAACTTACTTCAATGTCAATCGCCACATTAATCCCACGAATGTTTGTGTAGCAGCTTGCCGGCTTTGCGCTTTCGGTCGGAAAAAAGACGCCCCCGGTTCTTACACAATGGCGTTGGAAGAAGCATTCGAGACTGCCGCTTCAGGATACAGCGAAGCGGTTACCGAGTTTCACATTGTTGGCGGGCTTCATCCTGATCTGCCGTTTCAATATTTTCTCGATTTGATTTCCGGACTCAAGCAGCGTTTCCCGCAGGTTCATCTGAAGGCCTTCACTATGGTGGAGGTCGCCTACCTGTCGAAGCGCGCAAAACTATCCATTAGAGAGACCCTTGAAGCCTTGAAAGCTGCGGGAGTGGATTCGCTTCCCGGTGGTGGAGCGGAAATTTTCGCTGATCGAGTTCGCCATATCATTTGTGATCATAAAATCGACGGCAACGAATGGCTCGACACGGCGAAACTCGCTCACCAGATCGGCCTGAAATCCAATGCCACCATGTTTACGGACATGTGGAGAACGACGAAGATCGAGTCGACCATCTTCTCAAGCTGCGCGCTGTGCAGGATGAAACCAGCGGCTTTCAAACGTTCATTCCGCTCGCGTTTCATCCGGAGAATACTGCCTTGGAACACCTCCCGAAAACCACTGGGATGCTTGACATCAAACAAATTGCGGTCAGTCGCCTGGTGCTCGACAACTTTCCGCACATCAAAGCTTATTGGCAGATGATGACTCCGAAGATCGCTCAAATTGCATTGCGCTTTGGTGCGGACGACCTTGATGGAACGGTCGTTGAGGAAAAAATTTACCACGACGCCGGAGCTACAACGCCACAAGGAATGCAGCGGAAAGATTTGATTCGCCTGATTCGCGAAGCAGGCCGGGAGCCGATTGAGCGAGACACTCTCTATCGGTCAGTATCTCGCACAGAAACGTCGGTGACAGTTGCAGTTTAAGACTTTCTGTAACGATGTATAGAACGAGAGTTCCTTTTGCAAGCTGGGTGTAGAATTATTTTGTCGGAACCGGATATCTCACGGGATCTGCTCCCGTACTCCGAGGCCTTTTGATGAATGTCCATATCAGTTACAGAATTCATAAATTCGCCGTCGTTGAAAAAGAAATCAACCATCAAATAGAAAAGCTGCAAAAGAGGCTTCAGGCCTTCCGTCCCGAGCTGGTGCATTTGAAAGGATCCTTCGACCACCGCTCAGTGCAAGAGGGGTTTACTTTTTCGCTCAACCTGCGTTTGCCTTCCGGCCAAATGGCGGTGAGTGAGTCCGCGGCGACGGAACTTGCCGTGGTGAAGGCTGCATTCGCCGATCTGTTGCAACAATTCAGCAAACACAAGGACCTGTTGAGGAGTTCACATAAATGGCGCGGGCGTCGCTTGCCTGGCACCGCTTCAGAGAAGCAGGTGCCCTTTGAAAACACTCTTGCGGCGTTGCCTCCGCTCACAATCTGCTCCGACGACGTCCGCTCTTACGTGAACGCGAATTTGTTGCGATTGGAACGTTTCGTTGAGCGTGAGATCGCTTTTCGTCAAGCTTCCGGAGACATTCGTCCAAACTCCATTAGTAAGGAAGAAGTAATTGACGAAGTGGTCGCGCGAGCCTTGGGTGATGGAATCGAGAAGCCCGATAAAGTTGCGCTGGAGCCGTGGCTGTACCGGCTGGCTATTTATACGATCAACGAATTCTCCGCGCCGGCTGATGGCGACGGGGTATCGGTACGTCTTGAGGAGCCTGCGCGGACTCCAAACGTTCAAGGCAGCGATGAGCCCGAGTTGCAGTTTCACCAGCCCGATGAGAACTTAACCGAAGAGAATGTTATTCCTGATCGAGGAACGAATACTCCGGAAGACATTGCGTATAACGATGAAATGGTGGCACTGGTACAGCTGGCTCTCGGTGCTGCTAAACGTTTGGATCGCGAAGCTTTTATCCTGCACGCTATCGAGGGTTTCTCGGTTGACGAGATTGCCGGTATCACGGACCGGAAACCCGAACAAATTCGACTATCAATTGTTGCCGCACGTGATAAGTTACGCAAATCTCCGCCCATCGCTAATCGCTTCAAAGACGAATTGCTCCGCACAGGTACGGACTAGACGGTAATTAATTTCCTTATCCCGGCTTGCCAATCAACATCCCGGCTTGTCAATCAACCGCGGGCCTACGCGGATCTGTCCGCGTGCTATTCTGTTACGCGCTTCTTGTTCTCGAATGATCGACTGACTAGTTTGGAGAAGAAATGAGTTTCTCGCGCCGTGATTTCATTGCTACCGCCGTGGTTGGTTCACTTTCACTGGGCCTGCACGCCGAGCAGAGTTCTGATTCAAAAAACCAAGAACGAAATTCCGATAAACCGAATTCTGGAACGGGCAGTGGCAAACCGCCAATCATTATCTCCGCAGCGAATGGATTTCCCTACATCGACGATGCCTACAGCTTTTTAAGAAGCGGCGGAGACACACTCGATGCTGCGCTGCGAGTCGTGAAAGGACCGGAGGACGATCCCCATGACACCAGCGTGGGACTCGGTGGACTCCCCAACGAAGAAGGTGTCGTCGAACTCGACGCCTGTTGCATGCATGGACCTACCGGCGAGCAGGATCCGTCGGAGGAGTTCGCAATATAAAAAATGTTTCATTGGTGTCGAAGGCGGTGATGGAGCATACGGGCCATGTGATGCTGGTAGGGGAAGGCGCGGAAAAATTTGCAGTCGACGAAGGCTTCCCGCGCGAGAACCTGCTCACCGATAGCACGCGCAAGATTTGGTTGTTGTGGAAGGAAACGCACTCCGATTGGTGGGGGCCGGGGTTAGCCGACCCAAACTGGAAGAGACGGCTGTCGCGAAGTCTTGCGCAAAAAGCCGCAAACAATCAGCAATTAGAAAATGAGTGGCAACTCCGAATCAAACATATGGAAGTCGTTGCTGCTAGCCTCGGCATTGCTCCTGAAGACCGCATGCCAGCCATCCGCAAAGTTCTTTTTCCGCCCACGGGCACCATTCATTGCTCGGCATTGAACGAAAAAGGAGAGATGTCAGGCTGCACGACGACCAGCGGATTGGCATGGAAGCTTCCTGGACGTGTTGGAGATTCTCCAATAATCGGCGCAGGTTGCTACACCGATCAGGACGTGGGCTCTGCGGGAGCGACGGGCAGCGGGGAAGAGAACATCAAGGTCGCAGGAGCACACACCATTATCGAGAACATGCGACATGGAATGTCTCCGCTCGACGCCGGCATGGACGCTCTCAAACGTATTGTCCGCAATTACAACGGAGACATGGAACGCTTGAAGTTCATGGACATGACCTATTACATTCTCCGTAAAGACGGAGCTTACGCGGGAGTTTCTTTGTGGGAGGGGTACGACGCAGGCAAGCCACACAAGATTGTGGTGCACGATGGAACGAAACGAGCCGAAAAGACTGTGAATCTATTCCCCGGTGTGTCAGAAGAGTGGCCACCAACTCCGGCGGCATGAATATTTCAAAGTAACTGGTTACACTGAATAGTGGACGTAATTGTTTAAGGGTTGCTTTGAGGGCAATGAAAACTTCATTAGGACAAATTCTTACGGCATTCCGGCAGTGGCTCGAGCGACGCCGGGCAGGAGGGACGCGGAGCCGTCGTGGAAGCTCTCATGCGCAGTCTCAGCCACGTGCGTTCTTCAGGGCCCTACACGCGAGAACAGATGAATGAGCGTTAAAGTAGTGGGGCGAAGCTCCTCATCACCAGAAAGCTTCGCCCCATCTTGTTTACAACGTCTACAAGGTTTGTAGAAATGCGGTCAGATCCTTCTTCTCTTGATCCGTTAATTTCGTCCCTAGAATCAGATTGAAGAATTCCACTGTATCGTCCAACGTCATCAGTCTTCCATCATGCATATATAGGCGGCGAATCCTTGATTCCTCGCAGTGGGAAAGTCTTAATCGGACCATCCGCTGTCGCCATCATTCCATTAATCATCTGAGCCTTATAGAAGCGTTCGGCTTGCAGATTGTGCATGTAGTTATCCGTATAGTACGGAGGTTGATGGCAGCTCGAGCATTGTCCCTTGCCGTAAAAGATTTCCTGCCCATGAAGTTCGGCAGGAGTGGCTTTCGCTGCATCGAGTTTGCCAAATACATTTAGCTTCGGGGCCGGAGGAAAATCGAGCAATTCTTCAAACTCAGCCATGGCATGGACTTGGCTTCCCCTATCCAAAATGTTGACTCCCTTCTTTTGAGCTATGACGGGATCACCGTCGAAATACGCGGCGCGCTGCTCGAATTCGGTGAAATCTTCCACCGTTTTCAAGGCTCGCTGTGACCCGAACAACCGTTCATTGTTCACGCCACGCAGCGTCGGGGTTTCAATCCTATGGCGAAATTCCTGAGGACGAATGTCACCTACCAAGTGAGTCGCACCATTAGTGTGTCCGTTAGCATGGCAGTCGAAACAGGTCACTCCCATGCTCGGTTTTGCGGATCGGCGATCTGCAGTGAGGTTGAATTGCTGCTGTGCGAAAGGAGTCACGAGTAGGCGAAGACCTTCCAGTTGCTTCGGATTCAAAATCCCGTTAAAGAGCTCATAAAAATTTTGATTTGTGACCAGCTTGCCCTGAGAGACATCGCCGAGGTCGGGCCGGGTGGTCAGATAAATCGGGGCGGGGAACTCTGGAAGGAATGGATCCGGAATATCGAAATCCAGATCGAATCGCGTAAGATCCCGTCCTTCTTGTTGCTTTACTTCCTCGATATGAAAGTGCGGGAAAACCATGCCACCTTCGGGGTGGTTAGGATGGGGAAGAGGCAGAAATCCCTTAGGGAAAATGCCCTTCTCACGAATCTGATCAGGGCTCATCGTAGCAAGTTGCTGCCATGTCACACCTGATGGCAATTTGACCCGAACTCCGCCCTGAACGGGTTTGCCACGACTCATGGTTACACCCGTAGCCGGATGGTCGCTTAAATCGTAGCGTTCATTAAGCAGATCTTGCTGCCTTTGCATGATTGTAGGCTTTGCGGCGCTCATCTTCTGCATGACGTCCGGGAAATCCTGCTCTACGACAGGCATGTAGCTGCTTTTGCCTCGTAAAGGAGCCGTTTCTTGCTGCGTCTTTGTCTGTCCTTGATCGGGTAGCTGAGCATGAAGGACTCCAAAAATCGACAAAATCGTAATCAATGCGCCGGATATTACTAACATTCGTTTTCTTGTCATGCTTTTCTCCTAAAGGAAACGTAAATGGAGGAAACGCGGAACTTGGGGACGTCTTCGCACATATCGAGAGAAATAGTGAGGTTCTTTAAAACATTACTACTCCCTAAGATGATGGTCTAAGACTTATGTTCTATGGAAGACATAGGCGCAGCCTTGGACTGAGTTTAGATAGGCGTATCATATCGATGGCTATACGACGATAGGGTCGGGCTATAGGAGAAACAATAAAAAATGGAACTCCACCAACTACGCTATTTCTGCGCAGTGGCGCGCACAGGCAATTTCACGCGCGCTGCGGAACAGGAGCATGTGGCGCAGCCCTCTCTTTCCCAACAAATATTGAAGCTAGAAGATGAATTGGGCTCTCGTCTGTTTGATCGCCTGGGACGCAAAGCGAGCTTGACGCAGTGTGGAGAATCCTTTCTGTTGCGGGCGCAGCGCGTATTGAATGAAGTCACTGAAGCCAGAAAAGAAATTCAGGAGATGGCCGGCGGAAACAGCGGAAAGATTGTGCTTGGCACAATCCCGACAATTGCCCCCTACTTTTTGCCATCCCGCTTATCAAGCTTCGCCAAGCACTATCCTGCTGTTCAGGTGAGCGTAGTTGAAGAGATCACATCCGTTCTAATTGCCCGCCTGCATGAAGGGAAAATCGACTTAGCCGTGCTCGCACTCCCTGTTTCGGGAGACGAACTCGTATCTTCGGAGCTGATGCGCGAACCGCTCTACGTGGTTTTACCCGAAAAACATCGGTTGGCAAGAAAGAGGGCAATCGAGCTGCGGGAAATCGAAGATGAACCATTTCTCCTTTTAAAAGACGGGCACTGTTTCAGGGATACGGCAATCGCGGCATGTCGGCGAACGCGGATCCGTCCGAATGTCGTCTTCGAAAGCGGCCACTTCTCAACCATACTCGCCATGGTTGCGACGGGGATGGGTGTTTCAATCGTGCCAGAAATGGCAATTGAGAGACGTCCGGGGTGCCGGTTCCTACGAATCAACGACGAACGTTCTGTCCGGCGGATTGGTCTGGTTTATTTAAGAAATCATTTCCAAACTCATGTTCAACAGGTGCTCTTGCATCACTTGCAGCGCAAGGCAATTCTCGAGCACGCCGTTCGGTTCGGGAAATGAATCAGGCGAACCGCACCTTAACATCAGGCCCTTTGTCCAAGTGGATGCTGTCAATGAAGCGTACCTTCCGCGTCTTCAACGTCATGATCGCAGATGAGGTTCGCGTACCCTCTCCAAAGAAGCGGACACCCTTCAGCAGCGCGCCATCTGTAACGCCGGTGGCAGCAAATATCAATTGTTTGCCAGGCGCCAGATCTTCCGCTTCATAAATCTTGTCTTTATCCTTGATCCCCATTTTGGCGATGCGCTCTTCCAGTTCCGGTTTGTCAATGATCAAACGACCTAGCATGAAACCGTTTAAGCATCGAATTGCCGCCGCTGTGATTACTCCTTCAGGCGCCCCACCAGATCCCATCACAGCATGTACTCCGGTACCGATGACGGCGGCAGCTATGCCTGCTGAAAGATCACCATCGCCGATGAGTTTGATCCGTGCTCCAGCTTTCCGAATGTCTGTGATCAGCTGCTCATGTCGGGGCCGATCTAGGACCATCACTACCAAGTCCTCAACGCCTCGGCGTAAACGTTTGGCAATATTTTTCAGATTATGCGCCACGGGAGCATCGAGTTCCACGGCATCTTTGCATGACGGACCAACGACAATTTTCTCCATGTAACAATCCGGTGCATGTAGCAAACCGCCGCGTTCTGAAGCGGCCAGCACGGTAATTGATCCAGGAGCGCCGGTTGCGCACAAATTGGTGCCTTCAAGCGGGTCGACAGCAATATCGACTTCGGGCACCTCCGGACCGGTCGGAAAATCCGATCCTACTTTTTCACCGATGTAAAGCATGGGAGCCTGGTCGCGCTCACCCTCTCCGATAACAATCACTCCTCGCATGGGCAGAGAATCCATGCTTTGCCGCATTGATTCTGTTGCGACTTTGTCCGAAAGAGGGCGGTCGCCCTGTCCCATGGTGCGCGCCGAGGCTATCGCTGCATTTTCGACTACACGCAGGAATTTCGCCGCAAGATCACTCTCTAGATTTTCACCAAAAGTGCGGGCTTTATTTTCGGGTCTGGTTAGCGTCGCCATAAATCCTCCGTATAGACCGGCCTGTGAATATAAACCTAACGGAGATAAGAGGCAAAGGTGACGAACAGGTACTTTGCTCGAGAACAACATTTATTTTGGAATCGATGGCTAGTATCGGCTGAAATAGAACGTCTGCACTTGGTGAGCTTTGCAAACGCTGCTAAAATCGATACCAACACGCCAGTGCTCTGTTACGTGGGGCTGTAGCTCAGCTGGGAGAGCGCGTCGTTCGCAACGACGAGGCCACCGGTTCGATCCCGGTCAGCTCCACCAAATTCTGGCATGGTTTCAACCGAGTCGCATTTATCGCGCCGACGAAGCAGCCCGCTGCTTGTCAAAGTCAACCACGCACCAGGTCCATCCCCGGAGTCTCTGCCGCCGACCTCTTTGCTTAGCACCAGAGCTCGGAACAAACGTTAAAAACAAATGGAGCGAATGCTACAAAGCATTCGCCCCGCGAGACAGGCACCTTCCGTTTGCGCAAGCCCGAACTCTGAGCTTCTTCGCTCAGAATCGGAACACAAGACCGGCCGATGGCTGCGCCGTGTGTGTAATGGTGTTCGTGTTCAGGTTCCTGAGTCCAAAGTCCGGCGTGCTGTAGACCAGGCCCCGGTACTCCGCTCGCAAGGAGACGTGCCTGATTATCGGGAAGTCAGCACCAGCTCCGTACGAGAACACGCCAGTGGTTTGCCGCTGAGCGCCCGGTACACTCCCGAAGTTGTTGTTGGTTGGGTCGAACACTAACGCTCCGCCCTCTGCGAGAACGTAAGGGCTGAACCCCAGCCTGCGAGGCGCTGGCAAATTGAACACCAAGCCGCCAGTCGCCTGGTGAACATTGGCCTGAACTCTGGAAAAGCCAGCGGGTGCAAAGTACTGCTGACTATTCCGGTCATAACCGTAAACCGCCTCCGCCGCGAGCCAGCGATTGAAATGGTATCGGTAGCCAACTAGAAAACCGCCAGTCTCGGTTCCGCGCTGCAAAGTCCCATTGCCGCTAGAGTCCTTCGTGAAAAATCCAGCGCCCTGCAAGCTGATTTCTGAACGACTCTCCTGAGCCACTACAGCAACAGCCGCCAAAAGGACGACGCCCAGCGTAATAATTGTTTTATGCCACATGACATTCCTCCTACCTAAGTTGCGGGTCGAATCGCGGCCATCGTGATGTTCACTTGCCGCTCCCGCTCCCATTGAATTGCATCTGCTTCGCCAAATCGAAGAGAGGAATGACACGCGCGCATAACTCGCTGAGTTCAGAGATGCTTGCCATGACGCGGCCAACAGTGAGCTGGAAAACTTGTCATCCGCTTTCGACAGGTTTTCGACAAATGTCGATCAGTTACGACATCTTTAATCGCATCTTTATTTCGTTACGCCTCATCAGATGAAGCAAGTCTTGGTGAATAGCTGCGTCGTAGCGCGGTTATTAAATAGCAGGTCAACAGTTTTCTTGGGGCTGGAACTTTAAAGTTGATGGGTCGATGAGTGTCATTGCCGAAATAACACCAGAACTGCAATTCGCCCGCTATGAGGGTCTGCTGCGGGCGGCGAATGCAATTGCTGCCTGCAGCGATTGCGACTCTACCGGCGACCGCCTTACTGACGAGCTTCATAATATTGTTGCCTTTGATTATCTCCACGTTGTCGCCTACGAGAGCGGCACAACCATTGTGGAGTGGCAGCTCACGGATGTGAGAGGGAGCCGAAAAAATTGCTCGGCGCGCATGTCCGCGTCTAACGATGATCCAATTCTTTGGGTGCACGAACGGAGACAGCCGCTCGTGATCAATGACTGGAGCCGCGAGACGCAGTTCCCCGAGCAGAGGCAACTGATGCTCGACATGAACATCGCATCCACATGTGTCCTACCTCTTATCCGCGGTTCTCGAAGGCTTGGGGTACTAAGCTTTGGACACTCCACTGCGAACGCATATCCTGAAGACGAGGCACATTTTCTCTCCCTAGTTGCAGACCAGATTGCGCTGGCAATCGATGCCGCCGTCAATTTCTATTCCTCTCAGCGTGCGCAGGAGCAGCTCAAGCTCATTCTCGATCTCACCAATCGAGTCGTCTCCAATTTGGACTTCGATGAGCTCCTCCGAGTTATTTCCGCAAACGTTCGACAAGTGATGAAGTGTGACGCAGCGGCGATCATGCTGCCGGAATCTGATGGCAAGCACTTACGTGTGCACGCGCTCGACTTTCCTGAAAGCAGGGGATTGTTCACAAAGACAGCGTTGATCCCTATTGAAGGAACGATGCCCGGCGAAACTTTCCGCACCGGAAAGCCCATGGTTGTAAACCGGCTGGATCCAGCGGAGATTCCGCCGGAGATGTATGCGAAAGCCGCTGGAGAAGGATTGAATTCCTTATGCGATGTCGCTCTGATCAGTCGCGATCGTATGCTCGGGGTTCTGGCTGTAGCGAGGCGCGAAGAAAATGCTTTTGATTCGGGTGAACTAGCCTTTCTGTCTCAAGTCGCAACCCAGGTTGCCATCGGCGTAGAGAATGCGCTCGCGTACGGCGAGATTGCCGACCTGAAAGATAAGCTCGCGCAAGAGAAGCTGTATCTGGAAGAAGAAATCCGCGGAGAGATGGACTTCGAAGGAATTGTCGGTCAGAGTTCGGCGCTACGCCACGTCCTGAACCTAGTGGAAACCGTGGCTCCCAGTGACTCCACGGTGTTGCTATTAGGAGAGACTGGCACCGGAAAAGAATTGATCGCACGTGCGATTCATGATCGCAGTCGGCGGAAGGACCGCACGTTTGTAAAGCTCAATTGCGCGGCCATCCCGACTGGCCTGCTTGAGAGCGAGCTCTTCGGACATGAACGCGGCGCATTCACTGGCGCGATTTCACAGAAGACCGGGCGGCTTGAGCTGGCCGATCAGGGTTCGCTGTTCTTGGACGAGGTCGGGGACATTCCCATCGAGATACAGCCGAAGCTGCTGCGCGCTCTGCAGGAGCGCGAATTTGAACGCCTGGGCAGTACCCGCACGAAGAAGGTGGATATACGTTTGGTGGCTGCAACGAATCGCGATCTCGAGACGATGATCGAAAACCGGGAGTTTCGCAGCGATTTGTATTATCGGTTGAACGTCTTCCCGATTCGCATTCCGCCTTTGCGGGAGCGACCCGAGGATATTCCGCTGCTGGTGCGCTACTTCGCGCAAAAGTACGGTCGCCGGATGGAGAAGCAGATCGAATCCATTCCCGCTACGGCCATGAAGAAGCTTGCGAGTTGGCACTGGCCGGGAAATATTCGTGAGTTGGAGAACTTCATCGAACGCTCCGTCATTTTGACGCATGGTTCTGCGCTTCAGGTACCGACTGCCGAGCTGGGTAACAACGGGAAGACCTTTCCAGTGGCAGGCACACACGACGCCAACGAACGCGATGAGATTTTGCGCATCCTGAAGGCCACAAAAGGACGTGTGGCCGGTCCGGAAGGTGCTGCCGATCGCATGGGAATCAAACGCACAACCTTGATCTCGCGCATGAAGAAGTTGGGAATCGATCCGCGCAAAGTGTCGTAACTTCGACAACTGTCGAAGCTTGCGACGATGTTCTCGTCTCTTTTCAAACAAGTTTCGATACGCACTTCTTCAATATGTTTAACTTGCGTCAACTATTCCTTTCTTCGCATTGGCACTTGGCTTGCTCTTCACTCTCGGTGTGATTGCATTCTTTGCACTAACCAGCATCTCCGTCGCAGCCGTTTTCTTCATGTTGGTATTTCTCCGCGCAATTCTGAGAGAAGCACCACGGCATCGTGCTCGATTGACTGAAGTACATGAGCGGGTAAGCACGACCGTGGTTTTAGCGGCACGCGCTTCGCGCTCGGACCGTGCGGCCTAATCCGCGCAATGTCGAAACACCTCGGTAAGCTTGCACTAGTGCGATTGAGTGTTTGCCGGTGAAGACTCTCTGAGCAACTCCCTCGGTACTTCTCCTAATGCAGTCCTCGTTTGAAAGCTTCTTCGGATATTCGCGAAGATCGACAACTGTCGAAATTGTCTTCGACACTTCTCGACTTATTCGTAACAGCGATTTCATATATCTATCAAATTCAGCGACTTACAAGAATTCCGAACGCGCATCGCTTTGGCCGACGGATTGCCCTTATCCAATTCGTTCCAAGAAGTCGATGTTCAAAATCTCCATCATCGATACGCGAGTTCAGCGAAGGCTGGTTCTGGAGGGGAAACTCGTTGCCCCTTGGACGGGGGAACTGCAGAGCGCCTGGAAGAGTGCCGGACAGGAACTTCAGGGCCGGAAATTAGTGATCGATTTAACGAACATAACTGTCATTGGCCAGGATGGAGAGAACATGCTCTTCGAATTAATGAAAGATGGTGCGAGGTTCTCGTGTGGTGGTGTGCTCACGAAACATGTCGTCAAGCGGCTGGCGCGCAGATGCCGATAGTCCTAGAAGTTTTGAAGCCCACGTAGTCGAGTAAAAAATCAAAGCCCGACGGAGGCGAAAAATGCTTGGGGTAAAGCAAATTACGAAACCGATACCCACGCCGTATGCGACTAACGCAGACTTCTGCCAAGTTTTCAACGAAGAAGTGTGCAGCCTATATCAGCTTGCGTTCTTGTTGACGGCAAATCATGAGACAGCCGAAAAATGCTTCGTCCGCGGCTTGGAAGATTCCTTAGAAGGCAATCCAGTTTTTAAGGAATGGGCCCGCTCCTGGGCTCGGCGGACGATCATTCAGAATGCAATACGTGTAATTAATCCGCGTCCCACGGAGAGCAATGGCAATTTAGATTTTGCCTCGGATCGCAGCGCCAACCATTCAGGAAACAATTCGGCAGAGATGGACGCAATTCTTCAGCTCGCCCCGTTCGAGCGCTTTGCCTTCGTGATGTCAGTTCTCGAAGGCTACTCCGATCACGAGTGTTCGGTTCTCCTCGGCTGTTCCCGTCGGGATCTGATTGCGGGACGGACGCGTGCCTTGCTGAACGTCGCAAAGCGAGGCGCTCCTAAGTCCGTGCTCGAAAGCCAAGAGATCAGCAGCGTTCCGGCGGCATTGATCGCGACCTCGCGTTAAGGTGCGCATCCTGAGTCGTTTGTTTTGATTGCAGTCCAGCAGACCTAAAAAGTGGACTATGGGCGACTCGGGGTCGCCACCGAATCTCCTCAATAACCGATACCCGCAGTGCCCGGCAGCACGGCTGGCAATCAAGCCCGCTTGAGCGTCTCCACAACTTGTGTTCTCATAGCGCAATACTTGTTGTGAGAGGTAGTCCGCTCTCCGCAACTGAAACTCTCAACCTTCAACCTTGCATTTCCTGGAGGAGAAAATCATGAGCAAAATCTCGCACGTTCCCAAAGGATACAACTCAATCACCCCTTATCTGATCGTCCAAGGTGCCGCCAAAGCAATCGACTACTATAAGAATGTCTTCGGGGCCGAAGAAGTTTTTCGCATGGACGGGCCGGATGGAAAAGTTGGTCACGCTGAGCTGAAAATCGGCGATTCACGAATCATGCTTTCCGACGAAAACCCAAGCATGGGCCAAGGACACACGAGTGCTGCCACTATTGGGACCAGCCCGGTGAGCTTGTATTTGTATATTCCCGATGTCGATAACGTGGTCGAGCGCGCGGTGGCTGCCGGTGCAAAAGTTCTGAAGCCGGTCGAAGACCAGTTTTATGGCGATCGCTCCGGTTTTATCCAGGATCCCTTCGGGCACCTATGGGGCATCGCAACTCACGTCGAAGATGTCGCTCCGAAAGAGCTAGAAGAGCGAGCCAAAAAGTTGAGGCAAGCTGCGTAATCTCATCAGATCGGAGAGCGGCCCGGTCGTCGACCGCTCTCCACTTTTCCAGGGGAGTAGTACGCCTCGGATTTTCTAGTGCAAGACTCAATTGATTTCTGCCCCTTCCGACAAAATAACTCTTTGAATTAGAAACAACGTAATATGGGTTACGATCATGCCCACACATGAACTCCTCGGATAGCAGACTGCTCAGGCTAATCGCATTATTCAAATTCCTAAAGGCGGTTTTGCTGATCGGCGCCGGGGTAGGCGCTCTCACATTGCTGCACAAGGATGTGGCGAGCGCCGTGGAACATTGGGTCGCAATGCTTGGTTTGGATCCGGGCAATCAGTACGTCTACCGCGCGCTTCGGAAAACGGCTAACCTGACTCCGAATAAGATCAAAGGCCTCGGAATCGGTAGCTTAATCTATGCGGGACTATTTCTTACCGAAGGGATTGGTCTCTGGCTGGAGAAACGCTGGGCTGAGTGGTTCACGGTAATCATCACCGGTTCGCTCCTCCCGGTAGAGGTTTATGAGATATACCGTCATCCCACGCTGATTAAGGTCTTGGTGCTCATTATTAATATTGCCGTAGTGATATATCTTATTTATCGAATTCGGACCATTTCTCCCATTAAGCAATAACTCGAAACCACGATCGATGTATATCCGAGAGCTCCGGTTAGCTCGCATTCCTAAACGAAATCCTATTCATTACTAAATGCGCCGCTATTCAGCTTTACCTCCGGCATCTCTTTGATCTCCTTTATGGCGATTGTGCGTGTCCCATTTCTTTGGTTAACCGTTCCCGTGGCGCGCACATATTTTCCGACGAATGGCATCAACTTCTCTCGTTGACTTGGATCGGGCATCTCATTGGAGATTGGGAAGTACATATCCCCAGCCTTCGTGAGGATGATCAATGGCGATCCGCTTTTTGCGCAGGCCAACGCACACTCGAGACTGAAATTCGTAGCGGTTGATTTATGGTTCTGAACCGGACACGCGACATCTCGTACCAAGCCCTCGATGGACGTCTTGTCCTCAGAAGGTGCTGTTTTCGAGTCGTTGCTTTGCGGAAAGGACGCTGTTGCTGACCCGAGAGTAACGGCGATCAAAAAAAACACGCGGTAAAGCGTAAGTAATTTCATCTGCTGCTAGTCTCCTTTGCGACGGTTGGAAATCGTCAAGAGAGGGAATTTGTAAGCGAGCGAACCGAACTCACTCTTGTCTTGCAAAAGGGAATATAGCAGTTGCGTCCACTCGCATAGTTCATCTAAGCTCAAACTATGGACGAAGCAAATCAGTTGGCTAAGCTCAGTGCGCAGCTCGCCGATCCAGTGCGGGCTGCGATCGTCGTAAGCCTCATGGATGGCAGCTCCCAGCCGACGGGAGAGCTTCAGATCTCCGCCAATGTCTCTGCTTCCTCTGCGAGCATGCATCTTTCTAAGTTGGTAGGTGCACGCATCCTCACGGTGGTCAAACAGGGAAGAGTAAAGTATTACCGCATCGCGACTGCCGCCGTGGCCCACGCAGTCGAAGCATTGTCAATCGTCGCTTCACCCGGAGCGGTGATTCAAACCACTGCGCGCTCTTCCTTGAATCCCTTCGCCTTCGCTCGTACATGCTACGACCATTTGGCAGGCAAACTCGGAGTCGCGATCGTCACCGCTATTCAGCGCGAGAATATCATTCGTACCTCGGGAGAGAGTTACGAAGTCACTGCGAGTGGCTCCGACTGGCTGAACGAGATGGGAATCGACTGGCAAGACCTGCAGTCGGGGAGGCGGCTATTTGCTACTCGATGCCTGGACTTTACGGAACGTCGCCATCATCTTTCCGGTGCTCTCGGTGCCGCGTTGCTCGAACGAATGATCGAACTGAATTGGATTGTGAAGTCGCGGGTACCGCGTGCCGTCCGGTTGTCGGCTAAAGGAAAAATAGAACTCAGCGAGCGATTGCGCCTAGAGTTTACCAACGACCATAATGTGAAATATAAGCCAAGATGATTCGGTAGCGACTCTACCAGTCACTTGTCCCTCTAGAACATTCAACGCAACAAAGCCCTGTCGAGTATCTGATGGCGGCAAGGATCCAGTGGAGCTTACGGGGAAGGTTCAGGTGTAGCCAATTCACAACTTTTTACGTATTTTTACGGCCGTTTGACACCTGCTCTACCTCGTTGAACTATGTTTGTTCCGGGCTGATCTAAATAAACGCCCGGATCAGGAGTCCAGGATGAAAAGCAGACGGCCAAGAAACGCTTCAACCCGGCTGTTGCTGACATTGGAGTTAGCCGTCATCTTGCCGGCCGCCACCCTGGTCGTCCTGAGCGCAATTCATTTGAAAACCATCCAGCGCGACCGGGCAGTAGAAGCCGCGATCCAACGGGACTTCAGCCAAGTCCTTGCCATCTCCGAAAAGCAGATTAACCACAAAGCGTCTGAACTGGTGGACGATGTTCGCAATGAATTTCCCATGCCCGGCAATGCTTGCACAGTGAATCTGGATCGAATCCTCGGCGCTCATCCCTATGTTGCCCATGTAATGCTCTACGACCCCAATCAAGGATTCGTGATGCGCTCCCAACCTTATCGGCTCAGAGATGATCAGGGCTTTCGCGACGAGGCTGATCACATGTCCAAGATGATGGAGGGTTGGTGGAAGCTCGAATATGACGACTTGTCGAAGAAATTGGCGAAAATGGAAGAAAAGGGTACTCCTTATTACTTCGATGGCGAATGGGTGATGCGAGGCGACAAACATGTCTATACGTCCATTGCGATTTTTCTCAAGACCGACGATAAGACAGGTGGCCACGCCTTAGCCGCCATCGTCTTCGACGCCGACTATTTGCGGGATCAATTTTTCCCACAGACGCTCGACCAAGTGATGAGCCGCAACGTGGCTGAATCGCAAACTGACAGGAACGCTGTAATCATGGTTCGTCCTAAGAGCGACTCCACTCCGCTTGCCTTCGGCACTGGCTGGGATGGTGGCGAGCCGGAGATGGAGCGGACCATGGAGGGTGCGTTCCCGGGGTTGGTCCTCGGCATGAAATTGCGTGGCACTACTTTGGCGGCCATGGGACGACATTTCATGCATACCAACTTCTTAACCCTGGGAGGACTTTCGTTTCTTCTCGCTGGGGGGATTTTCTTTACCTATCGCAACGTGAGTAAAGAAATGGCATTAGCCCGCTTGAAGTCCGATTTCGTTTCCAACGTCTCGCACGAATTGCGCACACCACTTTCATTGATTCGGTTGTACGCCGAAACGCTGGAATTAGGACGCCTTACCAGCCCGGAGAAGCACCAGGAGTATTACTGCATCATCCGCAAAGAGAGTGAACGGCTAACAGCCCTGATCAATAACATTCTTGATTTTTCGCGCATTGAGGCTGGACGTAAGGAATATGACTTCCGTGAGACCGATATGCGCGAACTGGTGTGCAATACGCTGGAGTCCTATCGTTATCAGATCGAGCAGCACGGTTTCACTTTTGAAGAGAAAATTGGCGACGTGCCAATGCTGCGGGTGGATCGCGAGGCTATGGCGCGCTCCCTCGTCAACCTCGTGAACAACGCTCTCAAATATTCTCAAGACCGCAAATACATCGGAGTCAACCTATATCGCGAAAACGGATCCGTGAAGCTGGAAGTGATTGATCATGGGATAGGCATACCACCTCACGAGCAGACCAAGATTTTTGAGAAGTTCTATCGCGTCGGTGACCCGCTGGTTCACAACACCAAGGGGAGCGGGTTGGGACTTTCATTGGTACAGCATATTGCCAAGGCACACGGTGGAGATATCGCAGTGGACAGCGCCCCCGGCGCAGGCAGCAAGTTCACAATTACTCTTCCTCTTCATCCGGCAGAGAGCAGCAGCAAAGCGGCTTCGGCATGAAGCGTGATGTAGGAGTTGCAGTGACACGCAATAATACAGCAATCCGGTTTCAGGCAAGACGTACAAAGTTAGGGGAATCTGATATGGCCAGAATTCTGATTGTCGAAGACGAACCCAATATGGTGGCGGGATTACGTGACAACTTCGAATTCGAAGGCTATGAAGTCATCACCGCTTCCGACGGTGTCGCAGGTTTGGAGCGCGCGCTCGGCGAGGCTCCCGACTTGGTGATTCTTGACGTAATGATGCCGCGCATGAGCGGGCTAGACGTTTGCAAACACCTTAAGAGCAAGCGACCCTCCGTACCGATCATTATGTTAACCGCGCGAGGACAAGAAGTAGACAAGGTTGTAGGACTCGAACTTGGCGCCGACGATTACGTTACCAAGCCGTTTTCCATTCGCGAGTTGCTCGCGCGAGTCAAAGCTGTGCTGCGTCGCTCACGGACCGACCCCAAGGAGCGCGAACGCTTTTCGTTCGGCGACATCGAAATAAATTTGCGTAGTTGCCAAGCCTTGCGCGCCGGCAAAGCACTGGATTTTTCATCGAAGGAATTCGAGCTGCTGAAATATTTTCTTTGCCATCAGGGCGAGACCTTGAGTCGCGATCGCCTGCTTGAGGAAGTCTGGGGCTACGAGCGATTTCCCACTACCCGTACGGTTGACGCGCACATCGTCCACTTGCGGCAAAAGATTGAGCCCAAGCCAGAAGAACCTCGTTTCATTCTCACGGTGCATGGCACTGGTTATAAGTTCGTAAGTTGACTTAGCAATTTCGTGGGAGATCACCTTGGCGAGCGTCGCACAAATTCGAGGCCGGTACCCGAACAGGAAGCGTGTTCGCTCGGTTGCTGCCGCTACTCGATCGGCCAGCCAGTCTTACCAACGTGCGCTGGAAGATCGCCTCGCCACCTTACAGCACGAGCACGAGGATCTTCGCAGGGCGATGTACGAAGCCGCTCATGTGCAGAGAAGACTCTGTGGTCCGCGTTATCTCCGCGCGGGTTCCTATGACATCGCAGGCGAGATTTTTCCAATGCGTCATCTCTCAGGCGATTTCATCAGCTTGTTGCAGTTGGAGGGCGATCTCGTATTTGCAATCGGTGATATCGCTGGCAAAGGAGTTACGGCCGCGATGTGGTTTACCCATGTGGTCGGAATGGTCCGCCAGCAAATTTCGGAACTCGGCGATCCTGCCGCTGCTTTATCTGTGGTCAATCGCAATCTGCTGCTAAGTGGTCTGGAATTCCCGCTGACCACGCTGTTCCTGGCTCGCCTCAATCCGGAAACCGGCGAGCTTACCTATTGCAACGCCGGGCATCCTCCCGCTTTGTTGATTGGAGAGAAGAGCGACGTCCACGAGCTTCGCATTGGCGGACCGATTCTAGGAGCGGTTTCCGACGCCACGTTTTTGAATGGCAGCGTCACCTTAGGTCGCGGCAATACGCTGCTCGCTTATTCCGATGGAATTGCGGAGTGCAGAAATGAATTGGGGGCTGAATTCGGAGACGAGGGGTTGTTGAAAGCTGCTCGCGCATTTTCGGGTTCCAACTCCGCTGACATGCTCTTTTCCATGCTGGCCGCAGTCGAGAACTTCGTGGGGCATCAGCAACGCGAAGATGATGTCGCGCTGATCGTGTTGCACCGGCTGGACAGTTGCAAAAGCGATTGATGGGACGCATATGTTGCCTGAGACAGACCAAATTCGCCACGTACCTGACCACATGAATGGCATTGGTTACTTGCCCTCCATGTCTGCCGTGGGAGAAAACCGCCCGACTCGCGTGGACGACACGCCGCTGATTCGGGCAGCGCAGCAGGGCGATGCCGCGGCCTTCGAGCAACTCGTCCAGCAATACGATCGATTAGTTCTTCGCCTCGCGGTTCATCTCACGGGCTCGCAGGAGGATGGTCAGGATATCTATCAGGAAGCTTTTCTGCGCGCCTATACGCACTTGCCACGTTTTCGTTTCGAGTGCTCGTTTTATACCTGGATCTATCGCATTGTCACTAATCTCTGCCTCGATCATCTTCGCAAAAAGCGCTCCCGAGGCCGCGAATTGACGATCACAATCAGTGACGGTGAGGAGCAGGAACTTTTGGACCAGCTGCCCGATCACAGCGTGGGCGCCAGCCCCGAGCGCAACCTGGCAGGTCTAGTACTGCGGAAGCACCTTGTAGGTGCCCTAGGCAGGCTCTCGCCTCGCGAGCGTATGGTTTTCGAGTTGAGACACTATCATGGCTTGCGACTGAAAACGGTAGCCGGAATTCTCAAGACGACGGAAGGCACCATCAAGAACACACTCTTCCGGGCGACACATAAGCTCCGCTTACAACTCTCCGAGGTGCATGCCCAACACGGATGATCGTTGCTACAGAGCCCAAGGATCTTCTGACCTCAAAAGTTTGAATAGCCGCACTCTATCACCTTCTCCTTCTGCCACCACAAAGTTAGCGCCTGAATAACTAGGTCAACCGGCCGGGTTAACCACGCCTGAAAACTTGCCGGGAATAAAAGCTGGCCTATGCCAGTTATCCACTCAGAACGTTACAAACCACGGAGGAGAAATGCCGGACAAGAAACAAGATCTTATCGATCAGAATTTGCAAGACCTCAACAACGATGGCGTCGATCGTCGCGGGTTCCTGAAATGTATGGCGTGGGCAGGGACAGGACTGGTCTGGGGCTTGAGCGGTGGTATTCCGTCATCTCAAGCATTCGCCAAAAATAGCAAGGATGCCAGCAAAGGCGCGGACTTCAGCTTTGTGCAAATCAGCGACAGCCACATCGGCTTTAACAAGCCGGCAAACCCGGACGTCACGGCGACTCTACAAACTGCAATTGACAAGATCAATGCGATGCACCACAAACCGGATTTCATCATTCACACCGGTGATCTGAGTCAGCTCTCGAAGCCTAGTGAGTTCGATACGCTGGACCAAGTTTTAAAAGGAGCGTCTGCGAAACAGATCTACTTTGTGCCGGGTGAGCATGACATGCTCAGCGACAATGGCGAGCAATTTCTTCAACGCTATGGGAAAGGTACAAAGGGCAGCGGATGGTCAAGCTTCGATCACAAGGGCGTGCATTTCGTTGGTCTAGTGAATGTCGCCAATTTGAAAGCGGGAGGCATGGGTTCGCTCGGTCATGAGCAACTGGAGTGGCTGGAAGACGATCTCAGGGGACGCTCTGCCAGCACGCCCGTTGTGCTCTACGCACACATTCCACTGTGGACGGTCTATCCCGATTGGGGCTGGGGAACCGACGACAGCGAACAAGCACTGTCTTACGTCAAGCGTTTTGGTTCCGTGACTGTGTTAAACGGCCATATTCACCAGATCATGCAGAAGGTTGAAGGTAAAGTCTCATTCCACACCGCGATGTCGACTGCTTTCCCTCAACCGGCACCGGGAACAGCTCCTTCAGCCGGGCCAATGAAGGTGCCTGCAGATAAGTTGCAGCAGGTGCTGGGTATCACCGATGTGAAGTACAAGGTCAGCGGTCGCAGTCTTGCAATCGTCGATTCGCCGCTCAATGCCTCCGAGTCTTCAGCTACAGCGAATGAAGTCAACACAAGCAGTTATTAAGTTAGCCCTGGTTAACTCCAAGTATCCGGTTCAACAAACCGATTAAAACGAAAGAAGAATAAGCAAAATCAAACCTGGAAAGGAAAGAGAACAATGAGGAAAAACAGTGTATGGGTAGCAAGTTTAGCAGTGCCGGTAATAGTGGTGATGCTGCTGCTAATGGCAGGATCATCGAGAGTCAAAGCGAATGACCAGCCCTCTGCGGCCAACGTAGAGGTGAAAATTGATAATTTCAGTTTTGGGCCGCAAACAGTCACGGTACCACTCGGCGCAACGGTGACCTGGACCAACCGTGATGATATTCCTCACACGGTGGTCAGCACCGACGGAGTGTTCAAGTCTAAGGTGCGGGACACGGATGAAAAGTTCTCATACACCTTTACTAAAGCAGGAACTTATTCCTACTACTGTTCGGTCCATCCCAAGATGACTGGCCAAATTGTGGTGCAGTAAGAGTCAGACCTCTGGTGATGACAATGACCAATAATGATCTGGATCTTGTACACGCCAGCAAGCACGGGGACGTTGCTGCTTTCGAGCAACTCGTAAAGCGATACGATCGCAAACTTCTCCGAATCGCTCAAGGCGTCACGCACAATAGGGAAGATTCCCAAGACGCGGTTCAGGAAGCTTTTTTCAAGGCATTCCAAAACTTGAGTCAATTTCGAGAGGATTCCCAATTCTCAACTTGGTTGATTCGCATTACTGTGAATCAGTCGCTGATGAAGCTGAGAAAACAGCGGACAATAAATGAGGTATCACTGGATGAGGATTTTCAGTCGTACGGAGACGTGCTCCCAATGGAAGTCATCGATTGGGCTCCTAATCCTGAACAGCTCTACTGGTCATCTGAATTGAGAGACATCCTGGTCAATACCCTAAAAGAGCTGCGGCCAATCTTGCGGGCAGTCTTCATCCTGCGAGATATTGAAGGTCTTTCCACGGAACGTACAGCAGAGGTATTGAACCTGAGTCATGCGGCGATAAAGGCGCGGTTGTGGCGGGCACGGTTGCAGCTTCGCGAACGCCTGAACAAGTATTTCGGCAAGCAGACAGCATTTGCACGAGCACAGTTAGTTCCTTTAAATAGGCGGACAGGCCGAATTCTTGGCCTCGTCGCCGAATGTCTGAATCACTCGATGTCTCAGACAGGCTTGATTACTACTGCCGAGTTACCGTATGTATCCTCGACAACAGAGGCCACGGACCACAGGGAACATGAACTCAAGCATGCATGATTCGGAGTAATCGGCAGAATTGTACAACGCAGCACCCTCTTTCTATCTACCAATACACATTGCGTCATGTTGCAACTGCGCATTCATAACGCAGCCTCAAACGAGAGTTAACAATCAAATGACATTCTGCCCGTATCTGTGCATGCGCCGCTGTATCTAATCCTTAGACGTTCGAAAACGTTGATAAATGAGCCTGAGGACATCGCTGGAATAAATTCTCGCGGGCGTAGGTATCAATCGCGAGTACGTCACAACATCCGGGGATGAACAAAAATCATCGGCAGGTTCGCGGTGGAAAAGGACTGCCGGGCTCAGAGTCAAAATCATAAAAAGGTTAGGGGAAGACAACTTGAAAAAAGCACTTCTATCATTCGCGCTACTCATGACAATGGCGATTCCTTCAGGGCTATCGGCCCAGCAGGCCGGCTATTCCGAGACCAACCTGGTCTCCAATACTGCGGGCATAGCTAAAACTACCGATCCTCAACTATTGAACCCATGGGGAATCTCTTTCGTTCCCGGGCAAGACTTCTGGATCGCCAACAATAACAGCGGAACCTCAACGCTCTATGACAACCAGGGTAACAAGGACACTGGCCTCGTAGTGACCATACCCGGGGCTACGAGCAACCCAAACGGTAACTGCAGTCCGGGTTGCCCGACAGGCACCGTTGCAAACACCAGCGGTAGCTCCTTCGGCGGCGGACAATTCATCTTTGACACGGAAGACGGGCTCATCGCGAGCTGGACTGGCGCAAGCAACACAGCAACAGTGGCC
Source organism: Terriglobia bacterium (assembly GCA_963791575.1). Classification (GTDB taxonomy): domain Bacteria; phylum Acidobacteriota; class Terriglobia; order Terriglobales; family Acidobacteriaceae; genus JAOAPG01. The sequence continues at coordinate 527,201 of CAWBSY010000002.1, forward strand.
TTGAATAACTCCACGAGCGGCGCGGTTTACAAGGGTTTGGCGTTGCTCAACAGCACCTTTCTCTTGGCGGCGAATTTCAATAGCGGCAAAGTTGATGTCATCGACAGCAATTTCGGGCTCACTTCACTGGGCGGCTCGTTCACCGATCCAAAACTTCCCGCGGGGTACGCTCCCCACGGTGTTCACGTCGTCGGTAATCAGATTTACGTCGCTTACGCAATGCAGGATGCTGCGAAGCATGACGCTCAACCTGGCGCTGGTTTGGGGCAGGTGGATATCTTCGACGTGAATGGCAATTTCGTGAGCACCTTCGTGGCTGCCGGTGGCAAACTCAACGCACCGTGGGGCGTAGTGGCCGCTCCGGCTAGTTTTGGAGCATTCTCGAACGCGATTCTGGTAGGAAATTTTGGCGATGGCACGATTAACGCGTTCGACACAACCGGGAAGTTCTTGGGCCAGCTCACCGACTCTTCTGGCAAGGCATTGGTGAATCCCGGCTTGTGGGATGTTGCATTTGGCGGAGGCAGTCTATCTGGCGATCCCGGCACTCTCTATCTCACGGCTGGAGGTAGCAATCAACCCAACTTCCCGGCTGGTGGCACCACTACTAGTGTCTTCTCTAGCGTTGTGCCTGCGGCCGCTGTGGGCAGCCCAGATTTTTCTTTGAGTCTGTCGGCGCAAAGCATCAATGTCATGCGAGGGGCCTCGGCTAACCTCATGATTGGCGCCAGCGCGGTAGGAGGATTCAATGGTCAGATCACGCTTTCCTGCGCTCCAGCCGCTGGTCTGACCTGTGCATTCAATCCGACGACGATCTCTCCCGGATCGAGCGCTGCATCGTCGACCTTGTCCATCTCTGCGACTTCAACCCCGCCTCCCACTGGGTATGGCATGGTCGGAATGGTCGCCTTGCTTCCGGGGCTGGGCCTGTTCGGAACCGTCCTTACAACTCGCAAACGGAACCCGCTTACGCGTAAGAGCATTCTGTCCATGAGCGTACTGGGATTGTTACTTCTCATCTCAATGGTTGCTCTCGGATGCGGCGGTGGCAGCTCCGCAAAAGGCCAAACGCCCGCATCCCAGGCTACCGTAATGGTGACGGGTACATCCGGCACACTAAGCCACACCTCACCTGTAACTATCACCGTCAACTAAAACCATACAGCCATGGCAAGAGCGCATTCTGGTGCGCCTTGCCATGGTCTTCGTGCTCGACATTATGCGACGGTCACAAATTCTTCAGCACGGGGACGACGTTCTACAAGGTCCATCTATTACATATCTGGCCGCCAACGATGCTTGCAGCGCCATACCGAATACTCGGAAGAATTTTCCGGATATTGAGCATCACGAATCCGTGGAGTGAATGATTAGTGTCGTCTTTCTTTCCGATAAAAGGCTTTCTGGGCACCGGTGCTCCGTTCGGAGCAGATCTCAACCTCATCGTGCAGCTCATTATGGGAACAGCGTTGATTGTGGGCGCACGTCTCGCGAAACAAAAACGCTACAGGGCTCACGGTATCTGCCAAACGATGGTGCTACTTCTGAACTTGTTGATGATCGCATTGGTGATGTGGCCGTCGTTCCAGCAACAAGTGAAGCCAGCGCTGTCTAAGGTTCTTCATAAGTGGTACTACGAGGCTGCGACAATTCACGCGGTTCTAGGGATGACGGCTGAGCTTCTGGGACTCTATATCGTCATCGTTGCTGGTACCAATGTTCTTCCAGAGTGGCTGCGCTTCAAACATTGGAAGTGGTGGATGCGCACGGAGCTGGTGCTTTGGGGAATTGTTCTTCTCAGTGGTGTAGGGACGTATTGCGCATGGTATGTGGCGCCGTTCCGGTAGTGTCGCGTCCATACGCATTAGTCGCGAGAAATATTTTTGGAATCATGGAATATCGCTCCACTAGCACAGTTTCACACAGTGCTGGAACAAAATCATAAGTAACAGGAATTGGAGCGTAGATCATGAAAGAAGAGAATTCTCCATCTGCTGTGGTATCCGAGGCAAACTCATCTGAAACAAATCAATTTTCCACGGAAGAAATTGTTCAACGTCACTGGCAAGGCGTGGTCAAGAGACGTTCATTCCTTAAAAGCGTGGGTCTTGCGGGTGCAACGCTGTCTGCTGGAGCCTTATTGAGCACCGAGGGCCGTGCGCAGTCCAAGCCGAGTTCGGGCAAGCTTTCCAAAGGCGACGCTGCACTGCTGCGTTTCGCGGCGGCAGCGGAATTAATAGAGGCCGATCTGTGGCAGCAATATAACGAACTGGGAGGAGTCCAAGGAGGCAATCCGGCCTACATAGCCGCACTCAGCAATCTGGATGGCGATATGGCTCAATACATTTCTGATAACACCGATGATGAATTGAGCCACGCAGCTTTTCTAAATGCGTACTTGATCTCTAAAGGGGAAGCGCCAGTTGATTTGGATGCATTCCGAACCTTACCCAGCAGTCAAGCGAGTGGTGCCAAAGACATCGGACGGCTAACCAATCTGCTGAAACTCAACGTCGATCTTAGTTGGTATACGCGATACCGCAGTACGAAGAACCCGGATTTCGGAGCGAGGTTCAAGGGACCTTTTACCATTGAGAACCAGCCCGCCATACCACTCAACGACAACGACACACCTCCCGACCAAACGCAACCGGTTCCTCCTGCGACCCCGCAACAAGCTCGCATGCAAGCGATTGCGAATACGGCGGGATTTCACTTTGCTTTTATCGAACAGGGTGGGGCGAGTCTTTATCCTACGCTGGCCTTCAAGGCGACCGACGCTGAAGTCCTACGAATTTTGGTGAGCATCGGCGGAGTCGAGATTGACCACTTCGGGCTCTGGCACGACAAGGCTGGCAACGCAGTAGCTCAGCCTTTGGCAGGCGTGATTGATCCAGAAACCGGTCTGACTTTCCCGGATCTCAACGACCTTAACTCAGAACTCGATCAGACGAACCTGATCCTGGCTGAGCCTTGCGAATTTATTAGCAAGAGTCTGCCTGCGTGCTCGGTGATTCGGCCGACGTCAACTCAGAACGGTGGAGCGGTCGCGACCATCAAGGCTTTTAAAGATGACCTTTTATTCCTGGGCCAATCGCCTGCATTCTTTAGCGTAGTTAACCGGCTGGCTGTCGAAGCTGATACGGTGCGACGCGGCTTCTAATTATTGCAAGTGCCTCCCCCGCTGGATGGGGGCTGTATCAGATTAGCGATTGCAGCGCCTGCGTTTTTGTTAACACGGTTTTAATTCTTGATCGACCTAAGGAGTCCGTATGTTTGAAGGACTGTTTCAACCTACACATCTGCTGGTAATTTTCGGAATTGCCCTGCTTGTATTCGGGCCAAAAAAGTTTCCAGAGCTGGGCAAAGGAATCGGGGAAGGTATCCGCGGCTTCAAGTCGGCCATGAAAGCTGACGAAGAAAAGCCGGTTCACACACCCACCACGATGGCTAACGATCAAAGCCTTATCAAGGAGTAATCGTGGGTTTTGGCTCAGAATTTCTCTTCATTCTTATGCTCGCTCTCGTGGTATTGGGACCAAAGCGGATGCAATCAATGCTGGGTCACATAGCACGTGCCAAGGCTGAACTCGAGAATGCTACGCGCGGTATTAAGTCCCAGCTCGCGGCGCAAATCGACGCTGCGGCTCCGGACGGCAAAACCGATTGCGTGAATGAATCACCTGGCGACCGATAAACCTCCCATGGATCCTCGGTGTTGGAACAGCGAACCCGCCGGCCAGCCTTACTCAAGAACAAAACTTTCATGCGGCTGGGTTATCAGGGGGGCGCATTCGTAAGATCTTTCTGAATGGCGATATCGGTTCGCCTCTCGCGATTATTTACGCGATTACACGTCGACCGGGAATATTTGTCACAATCCTAAGTTTTCGATCATGGCGAGGCTGTCTAACATTGCCGGTTTTGTAAGTGAATCGGCGCTGCCATTCTCTCCTACTTAAACATTAAGGATAAATTCCATGGCAAAAAACTTAGTCACACTCGTACTCCTTTTCGCCAGCATGTCGGCTCGTGTCGTCGTGTCGGCCAGTGTCACGCCCGACGCAGAAGATAATTCAGGAGCTTCGTCTGCTCAGTCGATCAACCCAGTCATCGAGTGGAATAAAATTCTTCTGTCATCGTACGAACTCCTGGTGCCCAGCTACCCACTATTCATTCGACTCGCAACTTCGCCATCCTGCACGCCGCTATTTACGATGCCATCAACAACATTGAAGGAACCTTCAGTCCGTACCTTGTACGCGTCCCAGATGTTTCGCGTCTTGCTTTTCAACCAGCTGCGGGAAACCAAGCCGCCCATGACGTGCTGGTTGCGCTCTATCCAGCTTTTCAGGTGACACTTGATGCTGAGCTTCAGCAAAACCTGGCGAAAATTCCGGATGGCCAGAATAAGGCTGATGGTATCGCCGTAGGACAAACCGTTGCGGCTCAGATTTTGTCTTTGCGAAGCAATGACGGATCGGGAGTCACTCCTCCACCGTTCGTGCCCGGAAATCAGCCTGGCGGCTACCAACTGACACCACCGAATTTTGCAGCAGCGGATTTTACGCAATGGCCTCAGGTCACTCCGTTTGCCTTAGCGCGTGCCGATGAATTTCGTCCAGGACCGCCGCCCGCATTGACGAGCGACGAATACACCAAGGTTTTTGACGAAGTCAAAAATCTGGGATTCATCAACAGCACATCTCGCACTCCGGAGCAGACCCAGATTGGAATGTTCTGGAATGGAAACATTCAGGACTTCTGGAACGAGATCGCGCAGACCGCAGCTTTGAAACAACACCTTAATCTGGCACAAAGTGCGCCCTTGTTTGCATTGCTGAACATCAGTCTTGCTGATACCGTGATCGCTTTCTTTGACGCTAAGTACACTTACCAGTTCTGGCGGCCAGTCACTGCCATTCAAATGGCCGGCACTGACGGCAATCCCAATACGGAGCCCAATCTGACGTGGCTTCCGCTAACCACGAAAACCGCTCCAGACCCCGCGTACCCGGGCGCCCATAGCGCAATTAGTGCCGCAGGGGCGGAGGTGTTGGAGTTCTACTTCGGTCGGCAGTTCACTTTTGATGTTACGTCTGAATCCTTGGCGGGAGTGACGAGGCACTTCACCAGCTTTTCAGCTGCGGCGCAGGAGGCAGGATTGAGCCGGATTTATGCCGGTCAGCATTTCCGCTCCGATCACGTAGCTGGCAAACGGCTAGGCCATCAGGTTGCGGAGTCAGTCGACGAGACCATACTAGCTCCAAAGTAAATCACAGTTCTGAGATCGGCTGGTGCAATTCATCCGGGAGTCGAAGCTAACAATGCCGGCGCGCCGCAATAGCGCGTTCGGCATTTCGTTTTGGGTGGTCATGAATCAGGAGAGCATTGGCAACGTTCAACATGGCCGCGCGCCCGACTTGTTGTGTGGTCAATACGTGATAGGGAAATGCCGACCTGATATACCGAAGCACTCTTCAAGGTTCCCCGATTAGATCAGCTCGGTTCGCAGCGGTAGCAGAGCGCGCAGCCGTTCTTCGCGAAGGTAGAGCCCGCAAAGCCGAATCGAACCCGAACTTCCCCAGAGTATTTACGACAGGGAAATGGTTCGTGCAATTAGGTATGGCGGCACGTGGGATCGCCTCCTGCTCGAGTGCGACAGCTTCGGGGCTGGTATGCGACGATAGCGAGGCGGCAGAACTAGAACATACGAGTTGGAGGAGATCGCTGGGAAAGCACATAGGACTCGATTTTGGGACTACTAACAGCAGCCTCGCTATACACGGTTCTGATGGAAACGTAACGGTTGCGGTGTTTCCATCTTCATGGGGGTTAACCGAAAGCTTCAGGTCAGTTTCGTATTTTCCTCGGCAAGAATCTGTTCAACCGCGTAGACGTCGTGTCCTTGCTGGACCCTCTGCCATCGCCAGCTATCTGGAAGATGAGGAACCCAAGGGAAGGCTCGTTCAATCCGTTAAGTCCTTTGCCGCAAATCGCACATTCACGTCAACCGTCATTTCAGGACGGCCATACACTTTTGGGAACCTGGTTTCAATCATCGTTAACGAACTGGTCAGAGAAGCAGAACAACAGATCGGTAAGCTCGGAGACAGGATCACCGTCGGACGCCCGGTTCGATTTGCTGGAGCCGAGAGCATTGAAGATGACAAGTTTGGCGTCGAGAGATTGACCTCCGCCTTGAATGACTGCGGATTTAAGCACATTCAATTTGAATACGAACCAGTCGGCGCTGCCTACTTCTATGAGAGAGGGCTTACTCAGGAAGAGCTGGTGCTGGTAGCGGATTTCGGCGGAGGCACAAGCGATTTTTCGATTGTGCGAGTTGGTCCGGGTTCACGTGCCCAGCACAGCACGGGACGGAAGATTGTGGCAAATGCAGGGCTGCCAATTGCTGGCGACACATTTGATGCCGCAATTATCCGCAACCTAATATCCCCACATCTTGGCGCCGGAACTGACTATCGATCCATGGACAAGCTGATGCCAGTCCCGGCATGGCTTTATCGCAATTTGGAGAGATGGCACTATCTTTCATTTCTTAAGGCTCCGGACACAATGCGCTTGCTGCGCTCTCTGAGAGTAACCGCAGTAGAACCACAGAAGATTGCCGCGTTAATCGAGCTGGTTGATAATGACCTCGGTTATCAACTGCATCAAGCAGTGCAGGCAGTCAAAATTGCGCTTTCCGAAAGTGACCAAACTCAGTTCACTTTTGTAAATGGAGACATAAACATCCGTCAGCAGGTGCAGCGGTCTGCCTTTGAGCGTTGGATTGCGCCGCACCTTAAAGCCATAGAGCAAACGGTGGATGACCTTTTGAACTCCTCCGGGATTCGTGCAGCCGAAATCAATCGTGTTTTTCTCACCGGCGGATCGGCCTTTGTGCCTGCGGTTCGCGAAATATTCGTTTCACGTTTCGGATTGGAGAAATTACGAGGCGGCAGCGAGTTTACCTCAGTGGCAAAGGGTTTGGCACTCAGAGCTGCCGAGCAGCGATAATAGGAATCCCAGCTTACTTCAGGGCACTTATGATTTCGGTGCCATGCGGATCTTTATCTTACGAATGTCCTCAAGCCGCTGGCGCAGACGCTGCTCGAAGCCCTGATCCGTCGGCTTGTAGTAGGCGCGGTCGGCGAGATTGTCCGGCAGGCAGCTCATGTCTGTAATTTTTTCCTCATAATCGTGCGCGTATTTGTAATCCTTGCCGTACCCGACGTTCTTCATTAGACCAGTGACCGCGTTGCGCAGGTGAAGCGGGACCGGGTCGGCTTCAGTCCTGCGGACATCTTCCATCACTGCACCGTAGGCGGTATAGAGCGCGTTGGATTTCGGCGCGAGTGAAAGATAGACGGCGGCTTGCGCTAGCGCGAGGAACCCTTCGGGCGGCCCAATGAACTCAAAGGATTCTTTGGCAGCGAGAGTTACCGCGAGAGCGCCGGGCTCGGCTAGGCCGATATCTTCGCTCGCCATACGAACCATACGGCGGGCGAGGTAGAGCGGATCCTCGCCGGATTCGAGCATACGTGCGAGCCAATAGAGAGCGGCGTCGGGATCGGAGTTGCGAACTGATTTGTGCAACGCGGAGATGAGATTGTAATGCTCTTCACCGGATTTATCGTAACGCAGCAGTTTGCGTTGGAGGACGTCTTCGAGCAGCTCGGGAGTGAGGTGCCGGACGCCGTTCTTGTCAGGTTGCGCACCTCGGACCGCCAGTTCGAGCGTGTTGTAGGCAGAGCGCGCGTCTCCATTGGCGAACGAGGCGATGCGGAATAAAACATCGTCTGGCGCTTCGATCTGGTTATTCCCGGGCGCGACGGCAGCACGATCGATAGCCAGACCGCGCTCTTTGTCGTTGAGGGCGCGGCGAAGAAGTTCCGAGATGAGCGGCGTCGCGAGCGGCTCCAGAATGTAAACCTTGGTGCGCGAAAGAAGTGGCGAGATCACTTCGAACGAGGGATTCTCCGTCGTCGCGCCAATGAACGTGATATGACCCGCCTCGACGTGAGGGAGAAATGCGTCCTGCTGGGATTTGTTGAAGCGGTGGACTTCGTCCACAAAGACGATGGTGCGCTGGCCGGAATGGGATTTGCGTTCGGCGGCGGCCATCACTTCTTTGATCTCTTTAATACCGGTGAGAACCGCGCTGAAGGCGATGAATTCGGAGCGAGTGAGGCGGGCGATCAAGCGGGCGAGTGTCGTCTTGCCGCAACCCGGCGGGCCCCAGAAAAGCATTGAGCTCAGATCGTCGTTCTCGATTTGGATGCGGAGCGGTTTCCCCGGACCAAGGAGCTTTTCCTGTCCGATGAATTCGTCGAGCGTGCGAGGACGCATGCGCTCCGCAAGCGGTTGATGGGAGGCGGGCACATCGGGCTCGATGGATTGTCCCTGCGAATTAAATGGAAGTTCAAATAAGCTCACGGTTTCACTTCGTTCGGCATCGCTCGGGCGGCCTTTTCGCGAGTAGCCATTACTTGGAGCGTAGCAAATTCACTGGGGTTAATGCTAATGGAGATAATCCGTGACTTCGTGATCCCGTTCTGAGCAAGGAACTCACAAAATGGACGCTGGGAAAAAATCTCGTCTTCCAAATTTTGTAGAGAGGCTGGCGTTTGTACAAGACATGGAATAACACGGGAATCTCGATGCTCGAATAGCCGAGAACACGGGGAACGCACGGTGGCGATTCACTTGCAAACAGGTTGGGCAATGAGGTTCTAGGGCCCGCCTTCCCAGCACGCCCCTAGCTGTTGGCAGACGATTTCCGCTTTCTGGTCAAGGGGCATTTTGACTCTCGTCGCAAGCGCTTTTGCGCAGGAGGTTGTTCATGCCTAGACTCGTTCTGACCAGAACGATTGTGCTTCTTCTCACAATCTTTGTCGCTCTTTCTTTCGCTTCTCGCGTCTTTGCCCAATCAAATTCTAAGTTGCGTGGAACGGTAACCGACCCGAGCGGAGCCGTCGTGGCGGGAGCAGACGTCACCGTAAATAATGAGGCAACGGGCCTTCAATATACTGCGAAGACCAACAGTATAGGCAGCTACGAGATGCCCTCGCTACCTGTGGGCATTTATACGATTCGGGTAAGCGCCACAGGAATGCGGCCAGTCGTTGCGAAAGGATTGGCTCTGGACGTAGGCCAGACCGTCGAAAGAAATTTCCAGTTGGTTCTCGGCGCCTCCACGACGGAGGTTAATGTATCGGGTGAAGCAGCCTTGGTAGACACCGGTAGCGCGACACTGGGTCAGGTCATCGATCAGAAGACGGTGCAGGAGATTCCGCTCAACGGACGACATTTCGTCGATTTGAGCCTGTTGACGCCGGGCACCGTGACGCCTCCAGCGAATGGCTTTCTCACGGCGCCCCTGCGAGGACAAGGATCTTTTGCGTTCAACACCGCAGGCCAGCGGGAAGATACCGTCAACTTCATGATCAATGGAATTAACCTGAACGACATTGTTCAAAATCAGATTACGTTCCAACCTTCGATCAACACGGTTTCTGAGTTCAAGGTGGATAACTCCACCTACAGCGCGCAGTACGGACGGAACTCGGGAGCGATCGTAAATATTGCGACTCGGTCGGGCACGAATTCGTTCCATGGCGAGATATTCGATTGGCTCCGTAACGAAACTCTTGATGCCAAGAACTACTTCGCCGTGACTAAGGCTCCATTCAAGCGGAACAACTTTGGAGCCGCGCTGGGCGGTCCGATTAAGACGAATCGCGCGCACTTTTTCCTGAGCTACGAGGGAGTGCGTCAGCGGCAGGGACTGACCATCGATAGTCCGGTGCTGAGCGATGCGCAACGCGCTCAGGCTCTGGCAACGGGAGATGCCGCGATCCAGAAACTGGTTCCACTCATTCAAACGGCGAATGCTGTCGACGCCAAAGGGAATGCTATCTTTCTAGGTTCTGCCAGTGCGCCGGTCAACATCGACCAGGGAACTGCGGACGTGGACTTCGATCTGAGCAAGAATGACCGGCTGCATGGTTATCTCGCAATCCAGCAGGACTTGCGTCAGGAGCCGACTCTGCAGGGTAATACGCTGCCGGGATGGGGCGACACGCGGCAGTCGCGGCGGCAGATCGGAACCATCAATGAGGACCACATTTTCAGTAACACTCTGACGAACACCATCCGGCTTGGCTACAATCGCATCCACATTACGTTCCAGCCGAATCAGCAACTGAATGCGGCGAATTTCGGAATCGATAGCGGCGTCAATGCGTCCATCGGTTTGCCACAAATAGATGTGGGAGGTTTCGCTCTCGACTTTGGTGGTCCGAGCGGATTTCCCCAAGGTCGCGGAGACACCACAGCGGTTCTGAGCGATACGGTGAACTACCTGCACGGACGCCACGCCTTGGCTATCGGCGGAGAAATGCGGCGCGCCTACAATAACAATTTTTCGCAGGATACGACCATCTTCCGCTTCGCGAGTATATCGAGTTTTATTGCGGATCAGGTGACCTCGTTCACGTTTCTAGGAACATCCGCCAATCGCATTCTTGACCCGTCGTATGGCGGTTTCATCGAAGACACCTTCAAAGTGAGATCGAACCTAACACTCCAACTCGGATTCCGTTATGACTGGAACTCGACCCCAAGCGAAGCCGACAATCGGTTTGTCGTCTTTGATCCCGCAACTGTTACGCTGCATCAGATTGGAACGCCAGGATTTGGCCAGCCGTTCCAAACAGACAACAAGAATTTCCAGCCACGCCTGGGCATCATTTGGGATCCGCGCAACAACGGAAAAACTGTGCTTCGCGGAGGATATGCGATCCTGAGCGATCAGCCCGTGACGGGAATCGTGACGGGACTCAATAGCAATCCACCCTTCACGCAACCGCTCACCTCGACTGCTGCTGGGCTCGCGCTCATAAATGCAGCGGCCGTTGCAGGGCCAACGGGACTTGCTCCCAACGCGATTAATCGCAACTTTGAGAATCCGTATGTTCAGTCATGGAACCTGAACATAGAACAACAACTTTCAAACACCATGGTATTGAAGGTCGCGTATGTGGGTTCCAAAGGTACTAATCTTCGGATCGCACGAAATTTGAATCAGCTGGAACTCGTGAATGGCGCCTTGGTGCGGCCCTTTGCGAATCTGTCTCCGAGCAGCCCGATTACGCCGGCTGCTTGCGTCGGGCAGCCCACTTGCCCGCTGGCGAATATCACAGAGGTGGACAGCGCTGCAGGCTCCAACTACAACGGACTCTGGGTAACTGTCGACAAGCGACTCTCGCATGGTTTGCAGTTCTTAACGTCATACGCGTACTCCAAGTCGATCGACGACAACTCTCTGAACTCTCAGGGAATCGTTTTGCAGAACAGCCTCAATGTAGAGAGCAATCGCGGCTTATCAGATTTCGATGTTCGGCATCGTGTTGTCATCAGCGGGTTCTACCAATTGCCATTTCATAAGAACCGGTTGACGGACGGGTGGCAGTTGGGATTGGTCACTCAGATCCAGTCCGGTAATCCGCTCAACGTCGTAACGGCGATCACCAGATTCACTGGAACAACCAACTTAGGCGCTTTGCGGCCCGATCTTTTGGGACCGGTTTCGGCGACTGGAAATCCCGCCGAATGGTTCAGCAACTTGAACAACTTTGCTGTGCCGTGTACCAATTCCAGCAATCCGACGACGTGCCACTTCGGCAATCTTGGCCGAAATTCACTCACCGGGCCGGGCTTTCTGAACACAGATTTTTCGACTGTCAAGGACACCAAGATAACGGAACGATTGAATCTTCAGTTCCGCGCCGAATTGTTCGACCTTTTCAACCAGGCAAACTTCGGGAATCCAAATCTTACATTTGTACCCGGCAGCACGACCTTCGGAGTGATTCGTAGCACACGCTTTCCGACCGGAGATTTCGGTTCGTCACGACAGATTCAGTTCGCCTTGAAGTTGCAGTTCTAATAGAGTCATTGGTAATACTCGCGCCTAAATGTTGGGCCGGGAAGATATTACTGATTCCAAAAAGCCGATGCTCTATAAGCTGCGGCAGGGCTATAGTTTCACTATCTTCTCTGTTCTTGCAGCTTCGTAGATGGCCATCATTATTTTCAGGTCGCGTAATCCTTCTTCTCCAGGCGTGAGCGGCTCTTTGTTTTCCATAACGCATCCGGACATGTGGTCCATCTCGAGCGCGAAGTGATCTTTCACGGGAAGGGACCTTTCCTCGGTAGCTTCCCCGCGATGGACCCTCATACGCAAACCGCTATAGATGGTCGCGGGGTCCATTTCCAACCAGCCTTCCGTTCCTACGACCCGGTAGTGACTCTGCGAAGCGTATCCATAGCTGGACGTGCAGTTCGCGAGAACTCCGCTTGGGAAACGCAATTGAAAGTTGATCGTCTCCTCTACTTCTTTGAAACGGGGGTCGCCGGGGGTGGTGTACATGAATGCGTTCACTTCGGTAGGCTCTTCGCCGGAAAGGTAGCGTGCAGCTTGGAGAGAATAAATGCCAATGTCCATCAGTGAGCCTCCACCTGCGAGGCCTTTATTTAATCTCCACTGGCTCGGGTCACCGATCTTCCATCCAGCGTCCGCCAAGATAACTTTCGTAGGTCCGAGTTCTCCGGAGTGCGCAATCCGGATAGCTTCCCGGTTGTACGGTTCATAGCGGCAGCGATAAGCAACCATTAACTTCCGGTTGGCTTTATGCGCCGCATCGATCATCTGTTGGCACTCAGCAGGAGTATTGGCCATGGGTTTCTCGCTGAGGACATGCTTACCTGCTTGAAGTCCCCGAACCGTGTATTCAGCGTGCATCCCGTTTGGCAAAACAATATAGATGACGTCGACTTCGGGGTTGTCCCTGATCGAATCATAGTTCTGATAGTTGTAAATGTTCTTTGGATTGACACCGTAGCGCAAAGCCAGCTTGTTTGCTTTCTCTGGATGGCCGCTCACCAAAGCCACCACTTTGGATTTCTCGCATTGTGCAAAGGCGGGCAATATCTGGTGCATGGAGAGACTGCCTAGACCAACAATGGCCCATCCCAACTTCTTGCCAGGTGTATCGGGAACGACAACCTGCTTCGCTGCTGCCTCACCAAATAATGTTCCGGCAACGTTAGCCACAGCCAAGCCCTGGCCGACCTTCGTGAGAAACCCACGGCGTGTGATCTCTTTGCCGAAGTAGTCACTCATAATTTGCCTCCATCATCACTTCGAATTTCGTTGCTTGCGAATTTCCTCAAGCCGCTTCTTTAAGTACTCCTGATATTCCTGCTTCACAGCTGGATCCGCCGGAGTGGGGTAGATTTCGGTGGATTTGTATTTGTTCTCATCAAATTTCTTCTTCGTCCACTCATCGTGAATACGGATTTCATCGGCCCGGTCGAGGACCTCCTGAACGAACTGCGGCGGAATGAAATATACACCTTCACGGTCGCCCACTACGAGGTCGCCTGGCATCACGGTGACGTCCCCGATTCGTACTGGAACATTGATTCCCGTCAGCATTACATTCCCAATTGGAGTCGGATCGACTGCGCGGAAGTAGGCAGGCATATCAATCTCCGAAATTCCGTTGAGATCTCGAATGCTCCCATCAACCACCAAGCCTCCTCCATTGGTAGCCTTCATTACGTAGTAGAAGAGATTGTCCCCAACAATCGTTCCGTTCACTTTCTTGCCAAAGAGATCAACGATGAGCACATCGCCGGGTTGCAGCATATCGATTGCAGTTTGATTCGTGAGATGCGGGATGCCATGGTCCTTCGCCTTAGCTCTCTCAGCACTATCGAAGTCAGCGCGTTGTGGCATGAATTGGACGGTAAACGCCCTTCCAACCAACGGCTTTGCGGGATGTAAAATTTGAAATCCATCGGCATACTGGTTGTTGAATCCCTTCTCCTGAAGAACCGCCCAGACTTCCTCCGAGGATAGGGCGCGTGCTCTCTCCACTAAATCGTTCGGCACTTTTGGCCTGCCGTCCGAGAAACGTTCAAATGGATTTTGTGCCGTGTAATCGACCAGGTCCTGCTTGGAAAAAGTCCAGAGTTGCGCATATGTGAAGCTTGGTGCGAACAACGCAAGGGCTAAAAACCACAAAAAAATGTTTGTAAATAGTCTGGACAGTAAGGAAGATGCGGTCTTTTTCATCGTTATCTCCAACAGGTCTAAAGATAGCGGCTTGACCATCCACTTGATCACTATTCACCGCGAACTGAAATTCTCAAATTGGTAGCAATTTGTCAAAGAGTCAATCTTGTCTAGGCTTACAATCTTTGAGAAACTCAGGTCGTTTTTGCGAACGCAGCAAAGAATTCCGACAGATGATTTCGAAGCAGGGAATATAAAACTTTATCGGTAGCTTGGAAGGACAAAAGCATGAGCAGTAACGGCAGACGCGTCTTTGATCGTCGCGACATTCTGAAAACTTCCGCCATGGCACTTGGAAGCGCTCTGCTGATCAGTGAGCCTGCTGAGGCTTATCCCAAGAACGTGAACACTAACTCGCGTCCCTCGAAGCTGAAGATTACAGACCTGCGCGTGGCGACACTCGTGAAGCCGGGACCAAGTCCTTGTCCCATCATTCGGATTGATACAGATCAAGGAGTGTACGGGCTCGGCGAAGTTCGCGACGGTGCCAGTGCGACTTATGCTCTTTTTCTTAAGAGCCGTATTTTAGGCGAAGACCCGCTGCAACTCGACAAGATTTTCCGCAAGATTAAGCAGTTTGGCGGACCTGCACGGCAGGGCGGCGGAGTTTGCGCAATCGAAATGGCGCTGTGGGATATCGCTGGAAAAGTTTACAACGTCCCCGTTTATGCGATGCTTGGCGGCGGAAAGTTCCGTGACAAAATTCGCCTCTATGCCGATACTACCGAATCGAAGGATCCCAAGATTTATGCGCAGCGAATGAAAGAACGTAAGGATGGCATGGGGCTGACCTGGCTCAAAATGGATTTGGGAATCGAAATGGTCGCGGACACGCCGGGCACAGTCACTAACGCGACGGATTTGAATCAATGGGAAGCGAATCAGCTACCGCATCCTTTAATAGCAATGGAGGTCACGGATAAGGGGATTGCGATGTTAGAACAGTATGTCGCGGCCGTGCGCGATGCGGTGGGCATGGAAATTCCCCTTTCCATGGATCACCTCGGCCATCTCGGCGTGAAGTCGATCATACGGCTAGGCAAGGCTTACGAAAAATACAACTTGTCGTGGATGGAAGATGTGATTCCCTGGACCTACACAGATCTGCTCAGGGAAATCTCCGATCAAAGTCCGACTCCGATCCTCACCGGTGAGGATATCTATTTGAAAGAGCCGTTCCAGGTGTTGTGCGAGAGACATGCAGTGAGCAAGATTCAGCCAGACCTCGCCACGGCTGGGGGCATTTTGGAAACTCACAAGATCGGAGACATGGCTGAAGAATACGGCGTACCAATGGCACTTCACTTCGCGGGCACCCCGATTTGTTGTATGGCGAACGTACATTGCGCGGCAGCGACGCAGAATTTTTTGGCCCTCGAACACCACTCCCTTGACGTACCTTGGTGGTCATCGATTGTGGAAGAAGGAGTCAAGACACCGATCGTCAATCATGGCTGGATCGACGTACCAGATAGGCCAGGTCTCGGTGTGACCCTGAACGAAGACGTGATGCGGCAACATCTGGCTCCGGGCACAGGTTATTTTGAGCCAACTCCGCAATGGGACCACGAGCGCTCCTGGGACCGCCTCTGGAGTTAGACAGAACTGAACACCTTTGTCTATTGCCTCGATCAGAGCTGAGTCCGGTAAGACTTTGCGTGAAAACCAACTACATACAACGCCTCAAACCTGACGGGAATTACGGCTCGCATGTCTCTGACGGTGTAGATGCACGCGAGTTACACAAATACTATCGAAAGAACATTTAGAACCACTCCCACGTACGTCCTGCAGTTTCGTGACCAGAATCCATGGGCAGTAATCGCTGATGAGGAGGTCGATGAGAGCGTTCGAGTTGAAGACCGCCAGCTCTATCGTGGCTACGTCAGGACTATCCTGGTACGTAGGACGACGAACGGTGAGCAGCGACTATTTCAGGACCCAAAGACTGCTTTCCAGTGAAGTTGGAATTCGAGAAAAACCATTATCTATGATGGGGACAGCGCCTGGTCGAATCCGGTATTCAAATTGGACGCTAGCTAGTGGAATCATGGTGGCGGATTCAAGTTTTCGTCTCACCGATGGCAAAACTGAGATATCGCAAACGACTGGTAATGTCGAGATGGTTCCTCGCAATGTCATACCCTCGCTATCTCTCTTTTCCTAAACAAAAATTCGCAGGCGTCTCTGAATGAAAATCGGTTATTGCTTTTCTTGATCGCGTCGCGGAGGCATTTCGAGGAACGATCGCATAACATGCCAGAACTGATGGCGATTCAATCCAAGGGCGACCGAGTGAGAGGCGCCGGGAAGAACTACAAACTCACGGTCGGCCAATGGGAGTTTTTGGTAAAAGTTGAGCAGGTCTTGCTCAGTTGCAATCCCATCATATTCACCACGCGCAATCAGAACTGGCACGTGCAACTTTGATGGATCGACGATTGGTAGCTTAGTAGTCATGTCCAGATACGTGCCGGTGGGCACCGTATTGCCGAAGTGCAACTCAGCGTCGGCCATCGCATCGGCCACGGCGGGATCCGATGTTCCTGGTTTATCTCGCGTAAAGATACTTCGAATCATATTCCGATCCCGCGGGCGCCGGTTGTGCGTGCGGAAATACTCGATGGATTCTGCTCGCTTCGAAAGAGTAGGTGATCCCTCGCCGGTCCAGGTGAACGACAGTAAAATTAGACGCTGACCATTTCTGGATGTCGCCATTGCGAACGCCCCAGCTCGCAATGCTCCTCCGGACTCGCCGTACAGGTGAAACTGCTCCTGCCCAGTCTCCCGAAAAACAATCGTCGTCGCGGCCTAGTAAATCTTCTGCCCCACTTGGGATATCTGAATTTCCCGCCCCCTGCGACGATCGTCCATATCCTTCGAAATCCATTGTCCAGACATCGAAGCCATATCCCGCGAATTGATCCATGAGCGAGTATTCGCCGTGTCCGGGAACACTCAAATCGAAACTGGGTCGGGAGGAAACGGAAGATCCGTGCGCCAAAAACAGCACTGGTAGCTGCGGCTGCCCGGCTTCCGGAGCTCCCATTCGCTTGCGGAAGAGATAGAGCGAAGTGTCTCCTCGTTTCGCCCAGTATTCTGCGCTCCATATTTTTCTCGAATCGGAACCCGTCGCAGCATTTGAAACTGTGTTGCTCGCGAAGGCGTTCTTCGCACCCACAGTTATTAATCCGCACGCAATGGCCGGTGCGGCAGCCCGAATTAAAGAACGTCGTGAAAGATGAGTATCCTCGATTGCCATAGTCTTCTCGCAATACCCGTTTGTCAGGCAAGATTGTGCTTTAAAGTTTCCCGATCAAGCTCGTGTTCCCATCGCGCCACGACGATCGTGGCTACACCATTGCCAATCATGTTCACTAGTGCCCGAAACATACTCATGAATCTATCAATGCCTAAGATCAAGGCCATACCGGCAACTGGAATGGTCGGAACCACGATCAATGTCCCGACCAATGCGATAAAACCAGCTCCCTGAACGCCGCTCGCACCTTTCGACGTAAGGATCGCGACCGCAAAAATAGTCAACTGCTGCACCAAGGATAGGTGAGTATTAGTTGCTTGCGCCACAAAGAGGGCTGCAAGGGTCATGTACAAGCTGCTGCCATCAGTATTAAACGTGTAGCCGGTAGGCACCACCAATCCCACCAAAGCTTTGGAGCAACCGAGACTTTCGAGCTTCTCCATCAGTGTGGCCAGTGCTGTCTCTGAAGAGCTGGTCGCCAACACCACCAGTATCTCTTCTTTGATATAAAACAGAAACTTGAAGATATTAAATCCAGCCGCCAATCCAATCGCGCCCAGGACAATTATCACGAACAGAGCGCAAGCCAAATAGAAAGTTCCGATTAACTTGGCTAACGGTCCGAGGGACGCAATGCCGTATTTCCCCACGGTGAAGGCCATGGCGCCGAAAGCACCTATGGGAGCAAAACGCATTACGATATTCACGACTCCAAAAATGGCCTGGGTCAAAGCTTCAAACAGTTTGACTAAGGCCTGGCAACGCGGCCCCATCATGGAAAGAGCAAAACCAAACAGGATGGCGACCAATAAAACTTGCAGGATGTCACCTTTGGCAAAGGCGTCAACCGCAGTGGTCGGGATGATATGCAGTAAGAACTCAGTCGCGTTCTGAGCCTTGGCCTGACCTGCATAGTCAGCGACCGCCCTCGCGTCGAGGCTTGCGGGATTTATATTGAGACCGCCCCCAGGCCGAACCACGTTTCCTACGATCAGTCCAATCAACAGGGCCAGTGTAGAAACGATTTCGAAGTAGAGTAGCGCCTTGCCCCCGACTCGGCCAACTTTCTTGATGTCCTGCATTCCCGCGATGCCGGACACAACAGTGCAGAAGATGACCAAGGTGATGATCATCGTGATCAACTTGATGAAGCCGTCGCCAAGCGGCTTGAGCGCAACTGCCGTAACCGGGCTGAAGTGCCCGAGTAATACCGCAAGGCCAATCGCTACGAGAACCTGCACCCACAACGTGGCGTACACGGGCTGCTTGCCCGAACTCTGCTTAGGCACCTCGGCTTCGACTAAGGTCTCGGACATGGTCGTTTCAGCGGTAACTCTTCCAAACGTTTTGTTGTGTTGAGGCGGTTTCTTACCTATAGTTACGCGCGGTCGATTGCAATCCAGTGCGGATGGCCATCTGCCCAACGAGTCAGAAGGTGAACTTCAGCGCGAGTTGAATCTCTCTGCTTGCTAGCGTTGTCTGGTCGATCAATCCTGCGCTAGAGATGGGATTCCCGGTTCCGTCAAACATCGTGTTGTTGTCGTTTGGAGGCGCAAAATCTGCATGGTTGAACAGATTATAGGTTTCGGCCCGGAACTGTAGATTGGCGTTTTCCGAAATGCGCTTGATCGGGAAACTTTTGAAGATGGAGAAGTCCATATTCACCAAGCCTGGACCGGTTAATTCGTTTCGTCCGCCGTTTCCCATACGGGGGTGACCATTTACAAGAGCAGGAAAAACAAAGCATTGAGTTTTTATATAACCGAGCGGATTGCCCGCGTTCACCGGGGAGCTGCAGCCGCCTCCTGTTAGCCGATCGGGGAAATCAAAGGGCACGACACTGTTAAGTCCGAGCGGATCGCCTCCGATAGTCACGCTGAAAGGCTGACCTGTAGCAGCATGAAAGATCCCGCTAAGCTGCCATCCGTTGACCAATGCTCCAGCAAAGCCCGACAACCCAGTGAAACGCGGCACGTCCCAAACCGTATTGACGACCAAGTTTTGAGTAACGTTTGTATCGCAAGGTCCACGGTGAGTGCGAGGATCAATGTAAAGGGTCGCGGCGAGCGAATTGCGATATTGGTCCGAAGCCGCTGAACCCGAACTCGTGTCAATGCATCGCGACCAGGTGTAGGACAGCTGTCCTTGCAAATTGTGCGTAACTTTCTGCGACAATTGCGTCTCGAGTCCATGGAAGTAAGAGTCTGAACTCCAATTAGCGATTTGCGTCCGTCCAGCTAAGGGATCGACTACAGTGCCGCTTCCGGTTCCGTCCGGATTCTTAACGGGCCACAAGTACCCTTGAGTAGTATGCGCAATTGGCAGCACGATATTCCCATCGTCTGTTTGGTACCACATGTGAATCCCACGCGAACCTACGTATGCGACCATCAGTGTGGTGCCTGGCACGATTTCCCGTTGGACATTGAGATTCCACTGCAACACGTAATTGCGAGGAGGATTGAACTGGATAACGTAAAGCCGATGATCGCTGGGATTGTTGGCGATCGTCTGGTAGGCCTGTGCGGGAAAGCTACCGATTGGAAGATTAGTGCCAGTAACATTCTGAGCGAAGGGAAACGATGCGTCTACGCCGCTGCCCATCTCTACAATCAACGGCAAAATATCATAGACTCCGAATCCCGAACGAATGGAAGTCTTGCCATCCTTAAACGGATCCCAGGCGAAACCGACTCGCGGCTCAAAGTTCTTGTGAGTTGGATTCGCAAGATAAGGATCGCCCAAGAACGGAGTATTGCCTTGTAAAACGCGGAGATTGGCCAGCTTCCCGTGTATCTCCGACGGAATGCTTGCTCCTTCGTAACGCAGGGCCAAGTTTACCGTTAGATTTGAGCGCAGGCGCATGTCGTCCTCGAAATATGCCCCGAAGATGGTTTGCCGCAAATTGCGAGTTGTAATCGTGCCGGGTTCCGTCGCCAGCAGAGAAAGTGGACGGTTCGTAATAAAGTCGGGCAGAGTGTTGAATTGATAAAAGCCGCCGGGTGTGTCTGCGGAAAACTGGTTGTCCTGGATGCGCTCGATATTCGCCCCGAAAGTAAGGCTATGAATTCCCACCGTATGTGAAATATCGTCATAGCCTTGCCAGGAATTCCAGCGAAACAACAGCGGATTGGCCGCACTCAGGCCTCCTGAAAAAGTCACTAATCCTGGGACCTGCACCGCTCCCGCCGAATCGCCGGGAACAAATCCGTAAGACGGATCTGCCGCGGCTTTATTAATTGCGGTTGCCGAGTAGGGTGAACCCGCGTTATCGCGATTGAATCCTATATGAGCGGAATTGAGCGTTGAGGGATTGATAATGTGGGTTTCCAGAATCGATACCATTTGCCTGCGCGTTTTGCTGAGAATAATTTTGTTGTTGAGCTCATCATTCTGGCTGCTGGGATTGTTATCGTACATGTAGGTTACGGCTGCACTGTCTTTCGCGGAGAAGGTGTGATCGGCCTTGACTGTGAAAAAGTTCTCTGTAGTAAGCTGCGTGCCCGCGAAGCTGTAGACGCCCGTGTCTCCACTGATCGGTCCATTTGGCAATGGGTAAAACGCGTTGATGAAGCGGGTCACCGCAGGATCAGGAGTCACTTGGCCGGTAGTTAGATTCCCTGCGCGAGCCGCCGCAGTCGGTACCTGCTGTACCGCAGTAATCCCAAGATTTTGGCGGACTCCTTCGTAATCGCCAAAGATGAAGGTCTTATTTTTCTGTATAGGACCGCCCAACGATCCTCCGAATTGGTTGCGGCGGAACGGGGGAAGGGTCGTGTCAAAGTAGTTCCGTGCATCCAGCGAGCTGTCTCGGACAAACTCGTATGCGCTTCCGTGAAATTCGTTGGTCCCAGAACGCGTAATGGCGCTTATGACGCCGCCCGATGTTCGACCATACTGCGCCACTGGATTGGTCGTAATGACTGTGAATTCTTGAATGGCGTCGACGCCAAGATTCCCTCCGAGCACGCTTCCCGGTCCAGCGTTGGAGTAGTCATTGATGTTAATTCCATCCAGCAAATAACTGTTTTGCTGCGGCCTTCCGCCCGAAATACTTAACTGTGCTCCTAAACCTCGTTTGGGCCGATCGCTCGCGCTTACCGGAGGCTGGGTCTGAATTACTGTGACACCAGTTGTCAGTGAGGCTAAATCTGTCCATGAGCGCCCATTCAGAGGTAGTTCCCGCACGTTCTTACCATCAACGACATCATTGAGAGTCGAGGATGTGAGGTCTATGCTCTGAGCGGTATCGCTGACGGCAACTTCTTGGCTAAGGCTGCCAACTTTCACCGTGACATTCAATATTTGGTCGCTGCCGACATCAAGAATTATGCCGGTCCTGGTCTCCGTCGAAAAACCCGGTTGCGAAATCTTCAACGTATAAGTTCCTGGCGGCAAACTCGGAGCGGTGAAGATTCCACTATTGTTGGTCTGTACATCCCGCTTTATCCCGGTCTGCACGTTGGTTATCTCGACCGCTGCCCCAACAATGGTTGCCCCAGACGGGTCTGTCACGGTGCCGGACAATTTAGCGGCACTCACCTGAGCTTGGACTCTTATACAAATTAGAAGGCTGCTCAACAACAGAAACGTCGAAAAACCCACCGCTAGCCACTTCAACATCGAACCAAAGCGCGACATGGCACCCTCCAACGAAATCAGCAAGGTCAACGAGGACACGAACAGATTTTCCTGCATTTAACTGAACTTGGCACTACGTCTCTTTGTCGTACTGCAAAGCATCAGAATGGCGCTAAGAAGTCTAAATTAAGAGAACCTTAATTCTGCCTCCCGCGCGGTTCCAACGCGACTTTAGGCTGCTCAGCTGCTAGGTGCAGAATCAGGAGTTGACAATGCACGGCTTAGTGTTCCAAAGTCCTGTAGTCAGACCAAAGAAAATCTTAAAAAAACCTTTCGATCAACTATGGATAGTCTGGTCAGGACTTTATACGAATTTGGGCCCTTCCAATTAGATCCAGCCGAGCGTCTTCTCCTCCACAAAGGTCGTCCCGTCCCGGTAACTCCGAAAGCCTTCGACATGCTAGTCGTATTCGTCGAGCGCAACGGCCACTTGGTGGACAAGGAAGAATTGATGAGTGTTGTATGGCCTAACTCTTTTGTGGAGGAAGGGAATCTATGCGTTACGGTCTCTTTGTTAAGGAAAGCCCTCAGCGTTGATCCAGATGAACATAAGTACATTGAGACGGTTTCGAAGCGCGGATATCGTTTTTCGGCAGGCGTAAAACAACTTTCAAGCGAGAGTTTCCCGTCGGCTCAAGTTCTGCAAGTCGATGAAACAGCCATAATCGAAGTTAAAGGGAACACTCCCAATGCGCTCCCTACGCCGCCGTTTGTCGCGCCTCCTACTCGCCCACTCGCATCTCGGTGGAGGGTTCTCTTCTTGGCAGCAGGATTAATCATTGCCGCGCTTATTTCCTCACGCGTCTTGCTGACCAGGGTGAAAGCTACGGTCCAGCCCTCGGTTGCCGTGAGATCATTCGCGATTCTTCCATTTCAAACGCTGGGAGCGAAAAACGACGACGAATATCTGGGGCTAGGTGTAGCGGATGCCGTGATAACCAAACTTGCGAACAGCGGAAAAATCGTCGTTCGTCCCACGAGCGCCATTCAAAAATACGCAGGCGCAAATCAGGATCCTCTAGTCGCCGGGCGTGAGCAGGCGGTCGATGCTGTGCTCGGAGGCAGAATTCAGCGGGAAGGCGATCGCATCCGCTTGACGGTGCAGTTGATCAGAGTGCGGGACGGTGCGCAACTTTGGGCCGACAGCATCGACGAGAAGTTTACTAACATCTTCGCCGTAGAAGATGAAGTCTCTGAACAAGTAGCGCAGTCAATCCGCTTAAAGCTCACTGGCGAGGAGAAGAAAAGGTTCTCCAAACATTCCACCGGAAACCGGGATGCATACCAAGCCTACATAAAAGGACGCTACTTCTGGAATAAGCGGACGGAAGATGGGATCGCAAAGGGTTTGAATTATTTTCAACAGGCGATTGCCTTGGATCCAAATTTTGCCGAGGCATACGTAGGGATCGCCGATTCTTATGCAACGCTGGGCCTATACTCTCTTCGCGCTCCGAAAGATGCCTTCCCAGCAGCCAAGAACGCAGCCAGAAAAGCGTTGGAGATGGATGACGGGCTGGCTGAAGCACACGCAACTCTCGGCCTGATTTACTTCTATTACGACTGGAACGGTCTTGCTGCCGAAAACGAATTCCGCAAAGCATTTGATGGAAATGCCAATTACGCGATGGCGCACTCTTGGAACGGCGAAAACCTCGTGGCCATGGGGCGGTTTCCCGAAGCTCTGCAGGAGGCTAGCTTTGCGCAAGAGGACGATCCTCTTTCTCTGATCATCAATACCAATGCCGGTTGGACGCAATTCTTAGCGGGACATCGCGACCAGGCGATCGAAACTCTGAAAAAAGCTATTGAGATTGACCCTACTTTCCCTCGCGCCCACTTCCGCCTGGGTAGCGTTTACGAACAGATGGGTATGTACGATAAGGCAATTGCTGAGCTGCAAAAGGCGGTTCAACTTTCCGACGGTAACTCCTACTATGAAGGATCCCTTGGGCATTCTTATGCCGTCTCGGGTGACATCGGAGAAGCGCATAAAGTCCTTGATCTTCTCCAAAAGCGCAATGGAAGAGAACATGTGCCTGCCTATGCGATCGCAGCCGTCTACGCGGGACTAGGCGAGACGGAGCCCGCTTTAGCGTCCCTGAAAAAAGCTTTTGAAGATCGTTCGGCTTCCATGGTCTTTTTAAAGATGGACCCCGCCTTCGCCAGCCTCCATTCCGACCCACGATTTGCGGAACTAACACAACGGCTTAATTTTTAGTGCCCGGACTGTTTTCTTCTTCCATTTAGAAGTTCGCGATTGTGTTCAGGCAATCGCAATTGAGCCTAAGAATTGCCCTTCCGAACGCCAAGTCTCCAATTCGCAAACGAGGCCGCCAGAGTCAGATGAGACAGGATCAGGATTCGTACACCCTGTTAGCGATTCGGAGCAGTTTGCGATCATATCGTTTTACACGGTATGGAACGTCGGATGCTTATACCTTCGCTCGTTTGGGCGTTCATCCATCGGACCTACATAGTCCAGTTCCAGAGTCGCATTGTGGTTTTTATACGCTGGGCAGATCCAAGGCCTTACCTTTAGTTGTGGAGGGCGCTAATTGCCGGAACTACGGCCACTTACTTCAACTTCAATGAAGAGCTTGCTTCCGTTGTGAGGCCTGCAGACAACGACAAAGTCGCAGTGAACATGTAAACCGATTAACAGGTTTTGGCATTCGGCATAGAGAAACCCGTTCGCTCCAGAGAAAACGACCAATGTAAACGTGGGGCGAGAAAAGCCCGGACACGATGGGCATACTCCAGATGTTCGTATTAGTGCTCTCGTCCGCAGCTATACCGGCCGCTGCGGTGGCGCCGCCTCTTAGTCCCACCACATCTTCGCGCCCACTTCGACACCAGCTCAGTCGATCTTTGGATTGTCTATCTTTGTACTCTCGGTCACAGCGGCGATTTTCGTCGTCGTCTTTACTTCGCTGGCGTATTCTGTCGTGAAGTTCAGAAAGCGCTCCCTCGACGATGGCCGCGAGCCTCCTCAGGTGTACGGCAGCAACCAAGTTGAAGTTGCTTGGAACGTTATACCGATTCTCATCGTTGTGGCGCTGTTTATGGCAACAGCGCGAGTGGTCGCTGATATCCAGAAGACCTCCCCTTCCGAGAATGCCATTGAGGTTATTGCCATCGGCCATCAGTTTTGGTGGGAATATCGCTATCCGGGACTGAACGTCGTAACTGCGAATGAGTTGCACGTGCCGGTTAGCGACCCAGGAAATCCGACCCCGACTTTCATGCTCTAGAGAGCAATCTTCCTCCAGGCTATCAACTGGAGATCGACGGCGAAAAGCGAAACAGGTTGACGGATTCCTAAATTCTTGCCGGCGTGCTTCTGATTTCTGTGGTCGGCATTTATTTAGCGTTGCTGATTCTATTCAATAACGCAATTAAACCTTTGCTGGTTTTTGTCGCCGTTCCCTATAGAGCCATCGGAGCACCAATTTGCGCTGTCAATCATGGGTACGCCTTTTGGCTTCAATGATAGCAATGGCAAGAGCACCCAGTTGCGATCGCTCTTGCCCACCGAAGTCGCGCGACATAAACTTGCCGCACTCACGTTCTGCCAGGACGGCGCGTCTACAGATCTTTCACTAGGAATCAGGAGATCAGAATGATGACAGCACGCAGGAATGCTCGTGTCGGTACGCGTTTCTCTTTTGCGCTTTGGCTCGGATTTGGTCTGTTGATGCTTCCCGGAGCGGCACAGCAGAATGGCACGAGTCCCGCTGATAAATATCCAGAGAATCCTACCAAGCAAAGCACCACCCTATCGAGATCTGCCAGGCTGGGCCGGCTGCCGATTGAGTGGATTATTGGTCCATATATTCCGGTGCAGGAGCGGCTCGAGCCTTT
Organism: Terriglobia bacterium; assembly: GCA_963791575.1. Taxonomy (GTDB): domain Bacteria; phylum Acidobacteriota; class Terriglobia; order Terriglobales; family Acidobacteriaceae; genus JAOAPG01. The sequence continues at coordinate 553,117 of CAWBSY010000002.1, forward strand.
AACGAATGCGCAGCGCGAGCAGATTTATATACGGCAGACTTTCCTCACCGCGGGATCTTATATAGCGAGAGCGTTTTCAGCCGGAATTGATCAGGCCCGTGGTGAACCTCACGATTGGGGTGGCGGGTTTGGTGGCTATGGCAAACGCTACGCAGCCCGGTACGGAGAGTTTGTAGTCCAGAACAGCATACTTTCTGGAGGGAACGCTCTGCTCGGATATGAGCCGCGCTACGACTTTTGCCGTTGCGATGGGTTCTGGCCCCGCACTCTCCACGCAATATCACGAAATTTCGTAGCCTATGACGGAAGCGAGCGCGAACTCCGGCCACAAGTTCCGATGTATGCCGGAGCCTTCGCAGCCGGCTCACTGTACAACACATGGTTACCGGGACGACACAATGTTTGGACGGGTGGTGCATATAACGTCTTGTCCCAGGCAGGAATCGGTAGTGGCTACAATTTCGTGAGCGAATTCGCGCTGGACATCCTGCACAAGTTCGGTCTGGAAAAGCGCGTGAGACGGGAACCATGATTGCGGGACTTCTGAGCGATCTCGCAGCCCCGTTTCCTATCCTCCGAGCTATTGCGTCAAGCGATTTGCACAATTTGGTCTATCGCGCGGACTATCGCATCATTGTGCGGTGACCCCGCGCAAGTTGCACAAGACATCGCAGTTTGAGGTTTGACGGTTCATCTAGAGCTCTCCTCCCGAGAATAACGAAGCATTTCGTGTCTGACGGGAAAGTGGATCGTACCTTTGGATGTCTGGAAGGCATTGAATTCCTTCTTAAATGTTTTCATCACTGCCATGCTGGTCGGAAATAAACTGCAATGCTTTGAAAATGCGGCGAAGCCTATCAGAGATCCTTCGTATTTGAACACTGGAATTCCGTAGCTGATGGCTTCGGTGTCCTCCGACGGCACTGCGGTCCGAGTCACGTACGCACTATTCAAGCTGTCGCGAGCGGGTTCAGGGACTCTTGCGAGATATTCGTCAGCACTCTTGGGCGTGGCCTGCGTTTTCATACTAGTAAAATAATGGCGATTCGCTCAAGCCTACAACTTGGGTACCAGAACAGGCTTTAGGCGGCAGGTTTAGGAGAACCGGGACAGCCGAGGCGGCTGTTACTACGTGAGCATGGGCGCCATAAATCTTACCCGCGGGACGGATTAAAACTTATCACTACCAGACGTGGACTGCGTCTATTCGCGGGGGACCGGAGCGGCCGTCGATCACTTGCGTTTCTAACACGATCTCCATGTTCTTGTGGCTCCAGTCTTTGGGAGCTTGGCTCACGAGTTCCGCCATATGACGCGTGTCAACTAGAAATTCTCCCGCTGCCGTCGTTCCTCCGCGGGCAACGCCTGCCGCTACCACGACAAATCGATCTGTGTTGGAATCCACTAAGCGTGCGACGAGGGCGTAATCTTTGTAAGTTCCGGTCTCTTGCTGGGATCGATCGAGGAGCCAGTCTCTCTTAGTCGGATTGTTACGGTCCTCGATCCAGAAGCGCGTCATATCCGGATTGTTGGCAAAGTGAAATCGTAACGGCGATGTCAGACGCAAGGTCCAGCTATTGTCGAAGGCTCCGATAAAGACGGACGGGCTCCGGCGCAAATCAGTCAACGTGGTCGCGGTTTCGCCTTGCACCCGGTAGGTCTTGCCGTAGGTTTGCAGCAGCCCTGCGATATTCACCAAAGGACTCACGTCATCGATAATCACGGTGATCATGTGATCGTTGAGTGTGGTCTGGTGAAGAGGGTCGGCGGCATCTCGTAGGGTGATCGTCGAATATTGACTCTGGTCGGCGATACAGAACAATACCGGGTCAGCCGATTTTACGAACGGTCCCCAGAATTCTTGAATGGCCGTGACATGGAGTACCGGCCACAGAAGGATCAAGCCGGCTATTAGCAACAGTAAGAGGGCTGCAAGAGCAAACTTCTCCTCCAAGGCAATCCGCGTACTTAGCGGATGCTAGGACTAAGGGTTGAGGCACCGCCACGGGGGTCGGAATGGATTTGAGATCGCTCGGAACAATATTGGCAGCGGCATCAGGAAAACAAAATTGCGGCACATAAGATCCGGGTGGCAAGAGCAGTTTGATCTCATGCTCATGTCCCGGTTCTTGATAGTATTGCGCTATCCGTTTGCGAATTTCTCCCGCTGTGACCCGAACAATCGGGTCGTCAGTGGTGTCGTAATTAGGATCCTTGCCGAATACTTCAATTCCTAAAGTGCGTTCCTTGAGTTGGTCGGCTCTCCCGGCCAACGTTTCGGTGACGACAAATCTCAAGAAAATTGGGAAGCGCTTGCTCTTATGAAAATGCGAATTCAGCAGGAGGCGTTCGAGTTGCAACAGGATCGCCGTCTTTTCCTCTTCGGTTAACGGTGTTCCTACCTCCAACTGCTCCAACATCGCGTAGCTCCTCCATTGACGCCGAGTCAAATTACACGCAGGGAAAACTTCGATCGATCAAGAACTTGACCCGGGGCCGATGCCGAATAGCCGCTGCATGGCTTAAATTTGCCGACTTAACAGGTTCTTTACCGTAAAGAGTAAGGGAAGTCGGCGCCCGATCTCGTTTCTCCCTCGACCTGTATAGATTAAAGAGATGGCGTCTTTCAAGCACTTTGTCTGATTCCGAGCCCGCACCCTTACCGTAAAGAGCTTTTAGGAGCCAAAGCTATCCCACTATAAAGCTCCTCAAGTTCAGGCAGTGTGGCCTGAACCAACAGACTCACTCACTTTTCCACGTCTAAAGAGCCGTTCAATCGTAATTTGGGGCGGTGAACTACCCCAGGATTGTAGCTGGACGGTGGGAAGCCGGTGAAAGTCTGCACAACTTGGAGGCTTGGATCTCTATGTCGAGTAACCCTCTGTTCCGGTCGGTTGTCATTGCTGTTGCCATCGTCGCAACATTCTTGTTGTTACCCTCTGCTTACCTGCACGCCCAATCCCAGGTCACAGCCACACTGAGTGGCAGTCTGTCTGACTCCTCGGGAGCCTCCCTGCAAGGTGGGAAAATTACCTTAACGAGTGCAGACCGCGGCATCACGAGGACCTTCACTACGGATGCGACCGGAACATACGTGTTTCCTTTATTGCCACCTGCGGTGTATTCCATCCGTGCGGAGGCCTCAGGATTTAAGAGTTACGTACAAAATGGCATCAGCCTGGCCGCTGGACAGACTGCGCAACAGCCGATTGTCCTAACGGTCGGCTCGGTTTCAGAGAAGGTTGAGGTGACGGCTCAGGCTCCGCTTCTCAACGCGGACAATGCCAACATTTCTTCTGACATATCGGCCCAGCAAGTTGTTGAACTGCCGCTAAATCTGCGGAACGTGTACGGATTGGCGTTCTTGAATTCGTCAGTCAACAACACCGCCGAATTCCAAATTGTTGGTGGCAATGGGATCTCGGGAAGCGCCGATCAGGACATTTCCTTCTTCAACTTCGGCGGTACCTTCTTCAATACGGCCGCGTACCTCCTCGATGGCACGTGGGACACGGGCGCAGACTGGGGTGGTGTCACCTACGTTCCTGCGGTAGACGACGTTCAGGAATTCAAGATTCAAACCAACGCTTTCACCGCTCAATATGGATGGAGCAGCGGAAACGTCATCAACGTCGTGACTAAGTCCGGAACAAACGCCCTACATGGGGATGTATACGAGTTTTTCCGCAACAGCGCGCTCGATGCGAGGAATTACTTCAATAACAAGGCTGAACCGCTTTTCCATCGCCAACAGTTTGGCGCTACGATTGGCGGACCGATCCGCAAGAACAAGACTTATTTCTTCGGATACTTCGAAGGTTTGCGGCAACAAACGCCCGTAACTTTCACCGGAACCATGCCGATTGCGGCGTTTCGAACTGGAGACTTTTCATCTCAACTAGGCGGACAAGTTCGGTACCGACGCACTGGGACGGCCGATCCTTGCGGGCGCAATTTATGATCCATTCAGCACTCGTACCATCACAGCTGGTCAAGTTGATCCAGTTACAGGCTTGACTGCGACGCAAACCGGATATATTCGCGATCCCTTCTCTGGAAACATTGTGCCGAGTGCTCGATGGGATGCGATCTCAAAGAATATTTTGCAGGGTAATTTCTGGCCGAATGCGGATACGTCGGCCCTTTCAAACAATTTCACCCGGTCAGCAGCGGCCGCCGCCCACTCGAACGAATACTCGATTCGTATCGACCATAACATTTCTGACAGCTCCCGCCTGTTCGCGCGCTGGTCGCAGAAGTTTGAGAGCAAGGTCAACGTGCCGGACTATTACGGATCTTCGGATATCGCCGGTCCCGGTGCAACAAATCCCAATAACCGTTACAGCTTTGATCTTGGCTACAACCACGTCTTCAATCCGACGTTAGTGATGAGTGCGAATATCGGCGTGAACCGGTGGGTTGAAGGTTCGCAAGTGCAGAGTCTCGGCTATAAGGCGTCGCAGCTTGGCCTGCCCACGTTTATTGACGCGATTTCGCCGGTCTTCCCGCAGATCCAACCTCAAGGTGTATCCGGGCTGGGACCAAATATCAATCAGGATGACTACATCGTTCCGAGGACTTTGTGGACCGGATCTATTGATTTCACCAAAGTGCGAGGCCGTCACAACTATGCGTTCGGCTTTATGGGTGTGTTGAACCAGCTTTATGGCGGACACTACGCCAACACCAGTTTGCCGTTCCCCACGTCATTCACAGCGGGGCCAGATCCTCAAAACGAAACTCGCGAACACCGGTGCTGGATTCGCTTCCTTCCTTTTGGGAGTCGGTGGATCTGTCAACGGACTCGGCACTCAGACGGGGTATAACGCTTTCCCGGCCACCGAAAAGAAGCAACTCGGCTGGTATCTGCAGGACGATTGGAAGGCGACCCAGAAGCTTACAGTGAATCTGGGCCTGCGATATGAAATTCAAACCGCGCCAACGGAGCGGTACAACCGGCAACAGTATTTCGATTTCAAGGCAGTGAACCCAATCAGCTCTGCCATAGGATTTAATGTCCCTGGAGAGCTCGTCTTCAATACCGACAAGAATCGCGGACTCTATAACACGCAATACAAAAATTTTGCGCCGCGAATTGGCTTGGCTTACCAGTTCATGCCTAAGCTGGTTTTTAGGACGGGATACGGAATATTTTTCGTGCCTAACTACAATGGGAATGGTCCGCTCACCGGCTATTCGCAAAGTACTCCCTGGGTGACGACGCTCGATAACCAACTCACCCCGAACAATACCCTCAGCAATGCTTTTCCAAATGGCGAAGTACTGCCTCAAGGAAGCGCACAGGGTGGGTTAACGGATGTTGGTTTTGGTCTCAATCCGGTCGTCAACCCGGTCCGCCACTCCGCTTACGTGCAGCAGTGGATGGCCGGAGCCCAGTATTCACTGACCAACAACGATTTGATCGATATCACGTACGTGGGCAATCACGGCGTCCATGTGCTGGCTCAGTATCTCGAATGGAATCAGCTTCCCACTAAAGATCTAGCTTTAGGGAGCCAACTCCTCGCCCAAGTTCCGAACCCATTCTTCGGTCACATATCCGGGAGCGGTTGCGGGCTCGACCAGCCGACAATCATCCAGGGTCAACTCCTGCGCCCATTCCCAGAGTATTGCAGCGTCACTGAAGCGCCGCCTGCAGTTGGAGCTTCCAACTACAACGCACTGCAAATTACATATAACCATCGTTGGCATTCAGGGCTGAACGTGAATGTGTCTTACACCTACTCGAGGTTCACGGATGACGTGCAAGGCTCGTCAGGCTGGGCGTTCCCGGGTTCGGGAAGTTCAGTTCGCGACGCTTACAATCTTGGTGCGGAGCGGTCTGTCGACAGTAGCGACATCCCGCACAGCCTCGTGGTCAATTACATCTATGAACTGCCATTTGGTCATGGAAAGCAATTCGGTGGAGACTGGAAAGGTCCGGTGAATGCGGTTCTTGGGGGTTGGCAGCTTACAGGAATCGTATATGCGAAGAGCGGGTTCCCGTTGTCAGTGTCACCGGTTTCTAACAACACGAATTCGTTTGGTGGAAACCAGCGGCCGAACCTGGTGGGAAATCCAAAACCTGCCAATCAAACTATTAACAACTGGATCAATCCTGCCGCTTTTGCGCAGCCCACGGCATTTACTTTCGGCAACGCGCCGAGGAATCTAGCTGACTTGAGGGCTCCTCATTACAACGATTGGGACATGGGTATTCAAAAGTGGTGGGACTTCAGCGAATCGAAGCGGCTGCAATTCCGGATCGAAATGTTCAATGCGCTCAATCATCCCAACTTTTTCGCGCCGGACACAAATCTGGGAGACTCATCGTTTGGGAAAATATCCCAGGCTTATCCATCACGAGACGTCCAAGCGGCCATGAAATTTTACTTCTAGGCAGCCATTCCCGCCGGACAATGCGCCCTGCGGATGCAGTAAGATCTCTGTGAAATACTGATCTGACTGCGTCCGCCGGGCCGTTTTCAGCTCATGCAAAAATACTTCCCTAGAGAAGAGAGATGATTCAAAACGCGCGTTGGTTCATTGGCCTGGGCATTGTTTTCATCGCTGTATCGGTTGCCAGGGGCAGTGAATCCCCTGCAACGCGCGATAAAGCAGGCCGCGAAATTCCGGTGGTGCTGAACGTCTTGACTAGCAGCAAGCCACTGCGCAATGGCGTCGAACTTCACAGTGGCAACGCTGTTGTCCACATCACGGCTCTGCGCGATGATGTGCTGCGTGTTCGCATCGGCCTGAATGGCCAATTGCCGGAAGACGCTTCATGGGCAGTGCTGCAAGAGGCACGCGGGCATACGGTAGACGTCACTCGGGAGGATAATTCTGCCAGCGTGGGATTTCGAACAACAGCGGTTCGGGTTCAGATCGAGCGTTCGACGTTAAAGCTGCGAATTTCCGATCTTAACGGGAATGTTCTGCAAGAGGATGCCCTACCTATAGAGTTTCACGATAAGGCTTTTCGATTTTATAAAGAGATGCCTATCGATGAGCACTACTTCGGATTGGGCGATAAGGTGGGTCCGCTAGATCGGCGTAGCCAGGCATTTACGCTGTGGAACACTGACGCTTACGGATTTCAGGAGTCCACAGATCCCATCTATAAGAGCATTCCGTTCTTTATTACAATGCGCGCGGGGAGCGCGACTGGCGTTCTTCTCGATAATACGTGGTGCAGCAATTTTGATTTTGGCAAGAGCATTGACGGGGTTTATTCGTTCGGCGCTGAAGGCGGCCCCGTAGATTATTACGTATTCGCTGGGCCGGACCCAAAGCATGTTGTGGAGACGTATGCATGGCTCACTGGTCTGCCGCCGCTCCCTCCGCTTTGGTCGCTTGGATTTCAGCAGTCGCGATACAGCTATGAGACCGAATCTCAACTGAGAGAAGTGGCAGCGAAGCTTCGCGAGGACAAGATTCCGGCCGATGCACTCTATCTCGACATCGATTATCAGAAGAAGAACCGGCCATTCACGGTTGATCCGGAGAAATTCCCTAACTTCGTACAGATGCTCGGCGATCTGAAGAAGCAGAACTTCCATGTCGTTGCCATTACCGATCTGCACATTGCGAAGGCGGAAAATGAAGGCTACGCGCCATATGACACGGGGATCGCCGGCGACCACTTTGTGAAGAACCTGGATGGCTCGATTTTTGTGGGTACGGTATGGCCCGGACCGTCTGTGTTTCCTGACTTTACTCGGCAAGACACGCGCGAATGGTGGGGTGAGCTTTACACGAAATTTGTTGCCGATGGGCTCGCAGGTTTCTGGAACGATATGAATGAGCCTTCGGTCTTCAATACTCCGAATAAGACTATGCCGGATAGCGCTCAGCATCGGATCGATGAGCCTGGCTTTCAGAAGCGCACGGCAGGTCATCGCGAGATCCACGATGTATATGGCATGGAGAATTCGCGGGCTACTTACGAAGGATTATTGAAACTCTCTCCGGACAGTCGCCCGTTCGTACTTACCCGCGCCACTTACGCTGGAGGTCAGAGGTACGCGGCCACATGGACGGGTGACAACAGCAGTACGTGGAACCATTTGCGGCTGACAACTCCCATGTTGCTGAATTTGGGACTCAGCGGGTTTGGCATGAGCGGAGCGGACGTGGGCGGCTTTGTGGGCACGCCGCAACCCGATCTTCTAACTAAGTGGATTGAGCTCGCGGCCTTCCAGCCCATTGATCGTGATCACACGGAGAAAGGCTCTGCGCCTCAGGAACCTTGGGTACACGGGCCGGAACAGGAAGCCATTCGCCGTCGTTATATCGAAGAGCGGTATCGGTTGATGCCGTACTTCTACACCACGGTTGAAGAGATGTCGCGCACTGGGTTGCCAGTGGTGCGTCCGCTGTTTCTCGAATTTCCGAATGCAACTGCTGACGCGCATCCGCTTGACCTTGACGCTCCGAGTGAGTTCTTCTTCGGACCGGATCTGCTTGTTGCGCCACCGAAGTATCCCGATGAATTAGACGCTTATCAAGTAAAGCTGCCGCCGGGAAAATGGTATCGCTATTGGACGGGTGATTTTGTTGAGAATGCCAAATTTGAATTCGTGCATCCCGCGCTGGACACGCTTCCGGTATATGTACGGGAGGGATCGATCATCCCCATGCAACCGCTCACGCAGAGCACTGAGGAGGTGCCACAAGGACCGATGACCCTGCGCGTGTATCCAGGAAAAGATTGTCGGGGGTCGCTGTATCAGGATGATGGCAAAACGTTGGCGTACAAACGCGGGGAGTATCTGCGTATGCAATTCACCTGCGAGGCTGAAGAGAGTTCCATCAAGCTGCACGTCGGCTCGCACGAGGGTCCCTATAAGCCGTGGTGGAGTCAGCTGAAAGTTGAAGTGCACGGCTGGAACTATGACACTTCTTCCGTGACTGCTAAAGGTCAACTCCAATCGCAGGCCGGAGTTGAAGATCGTGAGCATCATACTTTGACCATTGTCATTCCTGACGATGGTCACGGAACCGACTTGGAAATTAGGCCACATCCGTGAAAGTCGTTTCCCTTCACCTCTCTGGAAATTGATGCCTAGTAGGAGCAGAATTGGTGAGAGCACAAGAAACATCTTGCGGACATTAGCTCTACTAGCTCTTTGCGGAATTGTTACCGTCGTATGTCTTGCGGCCTCAGCCTCAGCGCCGATTTTTCATGTCACTCTACCCCGCGGATTAGATTTCATCCTTCAGAACTCCCCCACTCAGCAGAAGTATCTGATCGAAACCATGCCGGGAGGCGTGGCTCTTCTCGATTACAACAATGACGGATTGCTCGACATCTTTCTGGTAAATGGCGGCCGGATTACTGATCCGATGCGGCAGCCTGAAAACTTTGATCGTGATAATCCGCGCTATTGGAATCGGCTTTATCGTCAGAATAAAGATGGCACCTTCACCGACGTGACCGAGCAGGCAGGACTGGCGCAGGCCGGAAATGGAAATTATGGAATGGGGGTAGCGGTTGGCGACTACGACAACGATGGCTATCCGGATATTTACGTCACCAATTATGGCAAGAACATTCTCTATCACAACAACGGCGACGGCACTTTCACTGATGTCACGGCGAAGGCGGGAGTAGCGGCTGGTGGCTGGTCCGCTTCGGCAGGATTTGTCGACTATGACAATGATGGCAAGCTTGATCTTTTTGTGACTCGCTATCTCGATTGGGATATAAAGCGCAGTAAATTCTGCGGCGGAGACATTCATATGTATTGTCCGCCGGGGGAGTTTCAGGGAACTACAAACATCCTTTATCACAATCGCGGCGACGGTACTTTTGAAGATGTCAGCATCAAGTCTGGAATTGCAGCCAAGAAGGGCCATGGTCTGGGAGTGGCGTTCGCCGATTATGATGGCGATGGATTCACCGACATCTTTGTCGCCAATGACGTGGTGGAACAATTTCTATTTCATAACAATGGCAACGGCACCTTTACTGAGCTAGGGATCGAGGCGGGCGCTGCTCTCAACGCTGACGGCAAGAAGCTTTCCGGCATGGGTGTGGCTTTTCAGGACTACGACAATGACGGCCAACCCGACATTCTGGTGACGGAACTTCCGCATCAGCGTTACGCGGCTTTTCACAACGACGGTCACGGGTCTTTCAGCGAACAAGGCTTGGAAAGCGGCTTTGGCCCGCTTTCCGGCAGTACATCCGGCTGGGGCATCGGGCTGGAAGATTTCGACAACGATGGTTGGAAAGATGTCTTTGTCACGCAGAGCCATGTGATCGATAATGTGGAGAAATTCGATTCTTCTCTGCATTACCTTGAACCGCCGTTGCTGGCATTGAATCATCATGGCCACTTCGAGCGGGCCGATCCTGGCAGCGACACTCCAGTCGCAGGGCGTGGAGCCGCGTTTGGGGATCTGAACAATGATGGTTGGATCGATGGCGTAACTACGGTGCTCGGTGAACATCCGCAGGTATTTGTCAACAATGGCGGAAAAGAGCACTGGATTACCATCACGTTGCGTGGAACTCGCAGCAATCGTGATGGCTATGGCGCTCGTGTACAAGTAAATGGGCAGACTCGATTCGCGACCGCTACCGGGAGCTATCTTTCATCGAATGATAAGAGACTTCACTTCGGATTGGGATCTGCAGACACTGCGAAAATAGATATTGTGTGGCCTTCGGGAATTCATCAGACATTGAACGCGATTCATTGCGATCAGTTTCTAGAGATTCGAGAGCCCGAGCATCCATGATTTTCTGCAGAACCGTTCGCTCGGTCTCCAACGAATGCAGTGATGGTCACCAGTGCAATCCGAACGTCACTGGCACGAACGTAAAGTCCTCCCCATGTGTGGTGAACATGCGATGGTATCGGGCTTCCGCAAATACCTTGACTGGGAAGTGACCAAGACGAAAGTCGAAACCTCCGCCTGCATTGAAGCCTGTCTTCAACGTACTATTCGAGGCCACAACCTGGTCTACGCCGATGGTTGCGGGAAAACAGAATCCAAAGAACGGATCGCAAACCAGAGTTCCCACGACGGCAGGTCGAGTCAAAGTGAGGTTGCGATGATAAAGACCGTATCCTGCGGTGACATATGGTTGTATTTTGCTTTCTTTGTGCGCTAGCTTCACCACTGGATTAAAAGTGAGTGACCAAATGCCAACGTCGCCATTCGGTTCGTTGAAGCGCGCCAGGGTTGCATTATTGAGATTGGAATGGTTGTAGGTGAAATCCAGATCAGCAGCTACCTGCGGAAAAATGTTCACCCCGCCTCGCAGATTAATGTTCCACCCTGTATTCAGGCTATTTCCCGCTCTCTCGGTGGGAACGGTAAATCCAGCTCCGCCTCCGAAATTGAATCGCTCCTGGATCTGTGCAGAAGAAATGCAACACAACAGAACTGTACATGTGGCTAATGTTGCAAGACGAACTCGCATAACGTGCTCTCTTTCCCTTTTGCTTGATGCTTGCGGGCTTGGATGAAGGACACAAGAACGAGTTGTCTTCTTTCTGATCGTGACAAAAACGTCTATCTTTTCGACATAAAACTTTATCTGGCTTTGGAGTTAGCGCTTGTGGCTCGATTGCCCGGCAGGAGAAGCTTTTAAGAAATTCAATTTGAGCAGTGAACTGGTGTCGCTACTCACTCCAACCACATTCGACCTGGAATGTAGATGGAATGCGTTCGATTGTCTCTCTAGTGGTGATCGCAACCAAGACCAGCCGTGCGACGACACATTCAGAAACAGGTAAGGTTTTTAACACTTCCTTCACAATTGGCGCTGTCCAGAATTCCCGGATGTGCAGAAACTCAGTTGTCGATCTCAGCCCTGCAACACCGAGCAGTGCACAGGGCAACGTGCGAGTTTGTTACCACATCATAACCGCGAATTGAAAACTTCCTGGGAGGTTAAATCGTGAAGTTCTTTTCTGCCAATCTCGACAATCTTCGAAAGTTGTATGTTGACCAAATCCAACAGCTACATTCGGCAGAGACTCAGATTACCGAGGCTCTACCAAAGATGATCGATGCCGCAACCGAGCCCGACTTGAAAAAAGCATTGCAAACTCATTTGCGAGAGACCGAAAGTCATGTTACTCGAGTGGAGCAAATTCTTCGGGATGCCACTGGCTCAGTGGATACCAAGAGGTGCAAAGGAATGGCCGCACTGATTACCGAAGGTGAGGATGTCATAAAAGACGCGACGGATGACTCGGTGAGGGATGCCGGCATTATCGCCGCGGCCCAAAAAGTAGAGCACTACGAGATTGCTGCCTACGGAACGGTAAGGACCTTCGCTGAGATTTTGGGCGAGGAAAATCACGCTGAGTTGCTCGAGCAGACTCTTGATGAAGAGAAGCACGCGGACGAGGTTCTGACCGGCATCTCCGATACGGCCAATACGAAGGCAGACAAGGCAGCCTAAACACGAAAAATCAAGCTACGGGACAGGTCGCCGGGAATAGCGGCCTGTCCTTATATTTTTTAAGCGCGACGCAGGCTTATCTTCCGCGACATGTACGGTCTCGCCGCTCGGGCTTCGGATTAACATAGTTAGCAAGTTCATGGTTTGCATCTGGGATGACGACAACCGGGAGATTTGCTTTACACATCTGAGCAACAGTGCTCAAAGAAGCTCAACCTGAGAGGCTGCCTCGTCAACCGAAAACCGAGGAAGGCACTGCCGCAGATCTTATCCCACCAAATGCCAGCATTGATCAGCTCCGTGAGAGTGCGGCCAATTGCAAAGCTTGCGATCTGTGGCGAAACGCGACTCAGACCGTTTTCGGCGAAGGTCCGGCTCGTGCGAAGGTGATGTTTGTAGGCGAACAGCCTGGCGATAAAGAAGACATTGCGGGCCATCCTTTCGTAGGTCCGGCGGGACTTTTCCTTGACCGCGCTCTGGAGGAAGCTGGCATAGATCGCAACAAGGTGTACGTCACCAACGTGGTCAAACATTTTAAGTGGGTTCCGAGAGGGAAACGTCGCATTCATCAAACGCCGCGAGCCTCCGAAATCCGTGCCTGCAAGCCTTGGCTCTTCGCGGAAATTGATCGTATCAAGCCGCGGGTGCTGGTCTGCCTTGGAGCGACTGCGGCAAAGGCGCTTCTCGGGAAAGATTTCAGCGTCACTCGTCAAAGAGGGAAGCTCGTGGAATCAGATTTGGCTCGCAAGGTGATAGCGACTGTCCATCCTTCCTCGCTGCTTCATATACAGGATGAGAAAGAACGCCACGCTGAGACCGCCCGCTTTATCAATGACATGAAGAAAATTGCGAAACTGCTGGATCAAAAAGTCTATTAGTTGCTTCTTCAAAACAAACTCAGGCCGCTCGGCGGGCCGGACCTTAGGCTAGGACCGCTCGAAAGCATATTTGCAGCCGCATCCATCGACAGAGGGTCGCCACCGTTCGGACGGCCATAGTGCCTGTTCTACTTTCGGAACAGAACCAACTATTCTTGCGCGGCAGAGTTCCTGAATGTAATATCTCGCCATCTTCAATCTTTTAACCTCGCGAATCTCGAATCTTGCTTCGAAGGGGGCATGTGATGGATCGACGCATCGAAACTGCGATCCACCTGATGCATTCCGAGAAGAACCGCAATCTTCCGGTCCGCGAACTGGCGCGGAAGGTTCATCTTTCGCAGTGGCACTTCATCCATTTGTTTAAGGCTGAGACCTCGGTTACTCCCAAACAATTCATTCGCTCGGGGAAACTGAAACAGGCTGAAGAACTACTGGGAGAATCCTTTCTAAGCGTGAAGGAGATCGCCGCGAACGTCGGATTCGGAGATCGAAGTCACTTCAGCCGCGAGTTCAAGAAAATCAGTGGCCAGGCGCCATCCCGGTTTAGAGACGGAAAGAAGAAAGCTCCGCGTAAATCCAGCAACTTCCGCCACTGAATAGCAACATACGCTACCCCTTGCTGATTGCTTTCCAGTGTTCCTGAAAGTAGATTCCCACCCAAGCGGTTTACCCAGTTTTGGAAGACGCACGGTAAGAGAGTTCCCTCGGCCCATCCCACAAAAAAGGACAACCAAGATGAAAACGTTCTTTCCCAGAGCGATCTCAAGAGTGTTCAAGCAGGCACGGGGGCTGACCCTGTGTTTGTGCGCAGCCACAATTCTCAGCAGCGGAATGCTTTCGGCGCAAAATGATCCCGGACCACGCAGCGGTGCGGCGGCAGCCGGCAGCTTCTTTTCCTCTCTGAATTCCAATGAGCAGTTCTTCTTTACTCAGTCGCAATTGCGTTTTCAAGAAATTGATTCAGTGTCGGGAAACATTACCGGAGAAGCGGGCGTCGGCCTGGGCCCGACTTTTAATGGCAATAGCTGCGCACAGTGTCATGCGCAGCCGACAGTGGGTGGGAGCAGCCCGGGCCTGGCGAGTCCGCAAAACCCGATTCCGAACCCGCAAGTGGCGTTGGCCACGCGCGATGGCGCCACCAATGCCGTTCCTTCATTCATCACTACGAATGGTCCGGTGCGTGAAGCTCGCTTTATTTCCAGCAACGTGAATAATGTTTATGCTCCGCTGGATGGTGGTGTCCACGCCCTGTACACCATTCAGGGGCGCTCCGACGCGCCGGGTTGCACTTTGGCTCAACCCCCATTTGCCCAGCAAATATCGCTCGGCAATGTGATTTTCCGGATTCCGACTCCAGTGTTCGGTCTTGGCTTGGTCGAAAGTACTCCGGACGCTACTCTGCTGGCGAACCTGGCGGCTACTAAATCTGCCAGAAACCAACTCGGTATCGGAGGCAGCTTCAATACCAGCGGGAACGATGGAACCATCACTCGGTTCGGCTGGAAGGCTCAGAACAAGTCGTTGCTGATTTTTGCGGGTGAGGCTTATAACGTTGAGCAAGGCGTGTCCAATGAGGAGTTCCCGAACGAGCGCTCGGCGGTTGCAGGCTGCATATTCAATTCTTCGCCGGAAGATGCAAGCAATTTGGTGAATGGGAACCATAACAGTCCGAACTTCGGCTCAAGCTTGGGCACAGTTTCGGAGATGTCGTCTGATACCGTTAATTTCGCTGCTTTCATGCGGCTTTCGGCGCCTGCCACTCCTGCGTCTCCAACGCCCTCTACCCAGAACGGCGCCAGCTTATTCAGCAGTATTGGTTGCGCGCTGTGCCATTCTCCATCGCTTACAACTGGATCATCGCCTTTCACTGGCATGTCGAATGTCACATATCATCCGTATTCGGATTTTGCCTTACATCATATGGGGCCGAGTTTGGCGGATGGCGTTAATCAAGGGGCAGCCGGACCGGACCAGTTCCGCACGGCTCCTTTGTGGGGTCTCGGGCAACGGCTGTTCTTTATGCATGATGGCCGAACGTCGAACTTACTACAGGCCATTCAAGCGCACGCGGGCTCGACGCAATACTGTGCGCAGAGTTCGACAGCTCAGCTGTTTTATGTTTTGACGACGAACAGCGTCTTTGAACCCGAGACTCAGAGCCAGTTCTGTGGATCGGAGGCAAACAACGTAATTAATAACTTCAATAACCTGAACTCATCGCAAGTGCAGGATATTCTGAATTTCCTGCGGTCTTTGTAAGATTATTAAGGTAAGGTTAACGGATCGCGGAAAGGCTTGTCGCTCGTCCGCGATCCGCTTTTACTGGTGGCATACCGTTAGTCATTGAGTTCACTTTCCAGCGCTGTAAGCGTGTCTTCATCTACATCCCACTTCTTCAAGATGATAAAAATCGTCTTGGACGCAAATCCTGCACGCGTCAGCTGACGAAACACGCGAGCTGCTTCTTTTTGATTGGCCGGCTTCGCCAGGCGCTTGCGACGAAGGTACTCGCGAGCTTGTTTCTCGTCACTCACCTCATCGTAAACGGAGTCGACCGCCTTCTCTATCACCTCGCCATGTACACCCTTTATTTTCAACTCAGTGATCACGCGCCTGCGTCCGAATTTCTCATTGTCCCGCCGGAACGAAGAATATGCGGCGGCGTACTTTGCATCATTGAGATATCCCTGATCTTTCAATCGCCGGATCACAAGTTCGATCAAGGTCTGACCATATTCCGTATCCGCTTCTACCCGGGGCCGCAGCAAACGCTTGAGTTCGGCAACTGACCGCATGCGACGGCTCAGCGCGCCCACAGCGTATTCGTAAAGCACGTCTTCAGAATCAGTCTTTTGCGGACGAGGAAATGGCATGACTACATAACCTTAGCCTACCTTGACAAATCTGTGCAGAAGTTTGGCCGTTTAATTACTCCTTCCTTGATGACATTGGGAACCTTTTTGCGTCTATATACGTAACAAGGTCAGGCAATCGAGGTCAGATAACAAGGATCAGGTGGTATGGGTCCGGCAGTAAAGATCAGGAGCAAGTTATGCTGGAATTACGAAGCGAAAAATCGGGCAATGTAACCGTTCTGCGATGCACAGGCCGCATCGTTCACGGACAAGAGGCAGACAGTTTACGAAACGCGGTTGTCGCAGCGGAGAATTCTCGAATCATCGTGCTCGATTTATCCGAGCTGGAATCAATCGATGCCGGGGGCTTGGCGGAGCTTGTTCTCTTGCATCAATGGACGAGAGCACATAACGCGCAGTTGCAACTGGTGAATCCGTCGCGCTTCGTTTTTGAGATGTTCGCCCGGACGGGATTGGATCGTGTGTTCGATATTTCGTCGTTCCGGCACGCACTATACGTCTTGAGTGGCAGCAATTGTGCGAGAGCTGAAATGGCAGCGGGTGGACGCTAAGGGTGGTTTCCCGTTCGTCGTGTCGAATGACGAAGCCGCGGTGACCGGTGTTTCTAGCGTCCGCCGAATCCAGCTGACTGCATTGAATTCTTGGAAATGTCGCTGGTTGAAGAAATACCCTGCATGCGCAGCTTGAAGTCGTCTGCGTTGGATGCGTTTTCGAGCGCCGTATCGTAGTTGACCAGTCCCGCCTGAAATAGATCCCAGAGCGATTGATCGAAAGTCTGCATGCCATATTGCGAGGTTCCGGCGGCAATTGCGTCGCGAACCGCGCGTGTTTTTTCCGGCACCAGAATACATTCGCGAATATAAGCAGTATTGATCATGACTTCGACAGCCGGAACTCGGCCGTCTCCATCGCAACGCCTAACCAAACGTTGGCTAATAACAGCGCGCAACACGGCCGCAAGCTGCAAGCGAATTTGCTTTTGTTCAGGCGGCGGGAAGACCGCAATGATTCGGTTGATGGTTTCGACCGCATCCAAAGTGTGGAGAGTCGAGAACACCATGTGGCCGGTTTCCGCAGCGTGCAGGGCGGTACCGATAGTTTCCATGTCACGCATTTCACCGACTAGGATGACATCTGGATCCTGACGGAGCGATGCTCGCAGGGCGGCTGAAAAGGTTGGTGTGTCTACTTCAATTTCGCGTTGATTTACATAACCCTTCTTATCGCGATGCAGAAATTCAATAGGGTCTTCAATGGTGATGATGTGTTCGGCGCGAGTGGAATTGATGCGGTCGATCATCGCGGCCAGAGTGGTTGATTTGCCAGAGCCGGTGACGCCCGTTACCAGGATCAATCCGCGGGGCATGTCGCAAACCTGTTCGACGATCTTGGGCAGGTAAAGTTCGTCGAGGGCGCGAATCTTCGTGGGAATCATACGAAGAACCAGCCCTACGTTCCCGCGCTGCTGAAATACGTTTACGCGGAAGCGGCCAAGGCCAGCTACGCCGTAAGCCATATCGATTTCGGTAGTCTCTTTGAATTTTTGCTTCTGCCGCGCCGACATCATGCTGAAGGCCATGGTGAGCATGTCTTCGGCGCTGATGCGAGGCTGGTCGGTCAAGGGATGCAATTCGCCATCGATGCGCAAGTGCGGGTAATTACCGACCTTCAGGTGTAAGTCGGATGCGCGGCGCTCCATGGCAATTCGCAGCAGGTCATCGATATTCATGCGGACGAAACTCCCCCAAGAGAACTCTTTCATGATGAACCGAAAAGCCGCGTGCCCCAAGATGACCTAAGTTACTGGCCGTTCGGGGAACAGAGAAGATGGGCGTTTGGGAAACATAATCTGTCGACTTAGTCCACACGGTTAGTCTATTATTCCCATATGGAAGTTAATATCCACGAAGCGAAAACGCATCTCTCGCGCTTGCTGCAGCGAGTGGCTCAGGGCGAAGAGGTCACGATCGCGCGCGCGGGAGTGCCCGTGGCGCGTCTCGTGGCGGTAAAATCACAAAAACATGTTCGCCCTTTGGGCATGGATCGTGGGCGGATTTGGATTGCGGACGATTTCGATGCCCCATTGCCTGACGACTTACTAGCGCTTTTTCATGGTAAAGAAGAGGTGCCGAAGCCGAAGCGCCGGAAGCGAAAGTGAAGTACCTGCTCGATACTATGGTTTGGCTGTGGAGCGTGGGCCCCACTGAGAAGATCGGCGAACGCTGGACTTGAAGTACTTGAAAGTGGGGACGAGGAAATCTATTTATCAGTTGCGAGCTCTTGGGAAATTGCAATCAAGACAAGTTTAGGAAAGTTCGTGCTGCCTGAAGTGCCGGGGCGCTATATCCCTAAGAGATTAGCCGAACAAAATATTCTGCCACTTTCAATAACTCAAGATCACAGTCTTAGGATTTATGACCTCCCGCCTCACCATCAAGATCCCTTTGATCGTTTAATCATGGCTCAAGCCATAGTCGAGGAGATGGTGATTCTCACCTCGGACCGTGCATTCCAAAAATATCCGGTTGAAATTTTGTGGTGCGGGAAGTAGCCTGCATGAAAAATGCCGCCCGCAAAGGCGGCATCATCCCATTAACCGATATCTATTTAGGCGTGCACCGGCTGCTTGCTGCTTACCGGAACCGGGGTCAGCCAGTTGAACTTATCTGACTTCTCGCCGCGAACGATTGCGTAGAACTCCTTCTGGATCGCTTTCGTAAGCGGGCCCATCACTCCATTGCCCACAGTGATCTTGTCGACCGATCGGATCGGAGTGACCTCCGCCGCCGTACCTGTGAAAAATACTTCATCGGAGATGTACAGCATCTCGCGCGGAATACCCGCTTCCAGCACCGGAATTCCAAGATCGCGTGCCAGCTGCAGAACCGAGTCCCGAGTAATACCCGGCAAAACAGAATTGCCCAGCGGAGCGGTTTGAAGAACCCCATTGCGCACTACAAATAGATTTTCGCCCGAACCTTCGCTGACGTAACCATTCGCATCGAGCGCAATGCCCTCCACATATCCATTGATGATCGCTTCCATTTTGATGAGTTGCGAGTTCATGTAATTCGCGCCGGATTTCGCCATCGCAGGGAGAGTGTTTGGCGCGAGGCGCGTCCAGGAGGAAACACACACGTCGACTCCTTCGCCTTCGACACCGAGATACTTGCCCCACGGGTAATTAATTACGTAAACCTCGGTCGGCGAGTTGAATGGATTCACTCCCGCCTCACCATATCCACGGAGAATGATGGGACGGATGTAGCACGGCGAAACCCCATTATTCTTTACGACATCAATCATCGCGGTGATGAGTTCTTCGCGTGTGTGATCAACGTCGATCCGATAAATCTTGGCGGAGTCCAGTAGCCGCTGCATATGTTCCTGTGCGCGGAAGATGGCGGGGCCACTCGGCAGTTGGTAGCAGCGCACGCCCTCGAACACCGAGGAGCCATAGTGCACCACATGCGACATAACATGGATGGTCGCATCTTCCCAGCGAATGAGCTTACCGTTATGCCAGATTTTCTCGGTTTTTTGTAAAGCCATCGGAACTCCTTTGGGTCGTTAAGTCGCAACCCGGTTGTCTGTAGCGAGGCCGGAGCGTCTCGTCAAGCCAAAATAGGCAGGAAACCAACCGCGCTACACACATTATAGCTGAGGCAACTCAGCCTTTTCGGCTTGGCAGACACGGGCGATGCCGATCGAATTTGGAATGCCCGGTCTTATGCTCCTCTCAGACTCCCGCTCAGCGGGCAGGCATTCTCGGTATTCGCGAAATCTCAAGGATATAGGCCCGGCTGGGCTCCTCGCCTTGACCGGTCGAGATGCGGGTGTTAATTTCTGTTCCACGCTTAAACATCGAGGGGGCATCGTCTGAGTCGGGGAGGGAAGAAGCGACAACCTGCCGGTGATCTTTCGTCTGTGTTCTTCCCTCGGACTTATTCCCCGTCGATCTCGCAACAGCGAACCAAACTAGGCGCGAGTTTCTCATTCGGTGCTGCCAGAGCGTTTCGGTAGCGGCTTTTCCGACAAGCTTATGCGCTCTTTCCTATTGTTTCGAGTCTCAAGCGTCGTCTTCAACAGGAAGCGATGTTGGATTTCACCTTCATCCTCACTATCGGGCGCAGTTACCGCTCGATGCAACACTCCTAAAGACGAAGGCGGGCTTCGACAGTTTCGTCACGGAAAAATATCACGACCAAATCGCGGAGATTCTCGCGCGATGGAGTTCGAGCTTGGTTGAACTCCCCTTCGAATATGAAAGCATTCGGAGAAGCCCTTGCAACGGATTTTTTGGGGTGTTCTCTCCGCCCTGTGGACTCCGGGATTGTGCGTTCTGACAAGACGCTTGAAGTTCGTCGCAATAAATTCGCAAGCGAGGCTGCTCTTAGCAGGGACGCCTTCCTCGCCGAATTGCGAACGGTCCTCGGCGCCTTTTCGAACATCGTGACTGCCGAATTCCAAGTGACGAGTATTGACGCGAAGTCCCCTGCAGCGTTCTGGGCCCCTGGAACAGTTGAAGTCTCGGGTGCGATACGAATTGGTTGGTTCAGGTCACGACTTCTATCGCGAACAGCGAGTGGGAGAGTGGGATCTCGAATGGATGCCGTCATCCTCGCACTGGTGAATTTCGTATTCGAAAATGGCAGGTGCTTGATGAAACGCAGAGTCGCGCCTTCGCACCTTCCTATGTAGATATAGCCGCCCAGGCGCTCGGCGGAAATGCGTCCTACTCTTCTCAGCTGCTTCATGGCGCTGATTATTGGCGGACGGTTCTCGACGGTGCGTGCGGTATCGATATTTACGGGAACAATGGAGTCTCGGTCGGGGACATCGATGGAGACGGTTTCGATGATCTTTATGTTTGCCAGCCTGCGGGCCTTCCGAACCGGCTCTATCGAAACCGGGGAGATGGTACGTTCGAGGACATCACCGAAAAGTCGGGGCTGGGTATTCTCGATAACACCTCGTGCGCGCTCTTCGCGGACTTCGATAACGATGGCCGGCAAGATTTAATTGTCGTCTGCACCAATGGCCCCTTGTTGTTTCTAAACGAAGGTGGCGGAAAGTTTCGGCGAAAGCCGGACGCCTTTCAGTTCGCCACGCCTCCGCAAGGGACTTTCACTGGCGCGGCGGTTGCTGATTATGATCGCGACGGCTGGTTGGATATTTATTTCTGCCTTTATCTTTATTATCAGGGAACTGAGCAGTACAACTATCCCTCTCCTTATTACGACGCGGAGAACGGGCCGCCGAACTTTTTGATGCGCAACAACCGGGACGGAACTTTTCGCGATGCCACTGCGGAAACCGGCCTTAACAAGAACAATACGCGATACAGCTTCTGTTGCGGGTGGAGTGATTTCAATCGCGACGGTTGGCCAGATCTTTACGTAGTGAACGACTTCGGACGAAAAAACCTCTACCGAAATAATGGTGATGGAACCTTTACCGATGTAGCCCCTCAGTTGGGGGTGGAAGACGTCGGCGCGGGCATGAGCGTGTGTTGCTTTGATTACGACAATGACGGCGCGGAAGACCTCTATGTTGCAAACATGTGGACTGCTGCGGGGAATCGCATCGCGACGCAAGATGTGTTTCAGCAGGACGCTCCTGAAGAGATCCGTGCGCTGTTTCGCAAACACGCCATGGGGAATTCGCTGTTTCATAACAATGGGAGCGGCGAGTTTCAGGACACGAGCGGCTCGGCTGGAGGTTGGGATGGGGCGCTGGTCCTGGTCGAGCGATGCTTGGGATTTTGATCACGATGGGTTTCCCGACCTCTACGTGACCAATGGCATGGTCTCTGGCCCTTCGCGTCCATCACAAGCAGATGACTTGAACAGTTTCTTCTGGCGGCAGGTCGTTGCTAATTCTCCCGTGAAAGCCGGACCGTCGCACGATTATGAACAGGGTTGGAGTGCAATCAATGAGCTCATCCGCTCTGACCATACCTGGAGCGGCTTTGAGCGCAACGTCTTCTATGCAAACAATCGGGACGGAACATTTTCTGATGTTTCCGGCGCAATTGGCTTGGACTTTCTTGAGGATGGCAGGGCATTCGCTCTCGCTGATTTCAATCATGATGGCCGTTTGGAAGTGTTTCTGAAAAACCGCAATGGTCCGCAGTTGCGGATTTTGCAAAATGTGATTGAGGATCTTCCGCCGTCGATTGCGTTCCGTCTTCGTGGAACTAAAAGTAATCGGGACGCGATCGGCGCGGCCGTAACCGTGGAATGTGGATCGCTAAAGCAGACGAGAATGCTGCAAGCCGGGTCGGGATTTCTTTCGCAGCATAGCAAAGAAATCTTTTTTGGACTTGGAGATGCGAAAGGTCCTGTGAAGGCGTCGATTCGATGGCCGAGCGGGTTGGTTCAGGAATTTCAGAATTTGCCTGCTAATCACAGAGTCTTGGTTGAAGAGGGAAGCGGGACGCCAAGATTAGAGCCGTTCACGACAGGCTCGCCGACCTCAGAGGCTAAAGCCAATCCAGAGTCGAGCATTTATCGCACTGCTGAAGCACTGCGCCACCCAAAGTCAGGCGCAGAATCGAGTCTTCCTGCAGCATTCGAAACCTGGTTGCTCGCGCCAATTTCTGCCCCGGATTTTTCTCTTCCCGACTTGTGATGGACAGATGCGATCTCTCGCAGCGCTTCGTGGCCAGTCGGTGCTGCTTAATTTGTGGACCACAGTGTCGCCGAGTTGTCGGGAAGACTTGAAAAGTTTCAGCCTATTTCACAAGCGCTGGTCAGAACAGGGTTTACAGGTATTGGCAGTAAATGTAGACGAGTCTCACGACGCAGACAAAGTGAGCGCGTTTGTCCCTGGCCGTCAATTTTCGTTTCCAATCCTGCGCGGAACGGATGATGTAGCCGGCATCTACAACATTCTTTATCGCTACTTATTTGACCGGCACCGGGACATGAGCCTTCCGACATCGTTTTTAGTTAGCCCAACAGGCGAGATCGTTAAGGTGTATCAAGGACCAATCAACCCAGAGCACGTCGAGTATGACTTCCGGAACATGCCTCGCACTCCTGCTGAAAGGCTTGCGAAGGCGCTGCCGTTTCCAGGTGTGACGGATACGGCCGAGTTTCAGCGTAATTATCTTTCCTTTGGAGCGGTTTATTTTCAGCGAGAATACTTTGATCAAGCTGAAGCTTCATTCCGGCTGGCTTTGGATAATGATCCCTCGAGCGCTGAGGCCCTTTACGGCTTGGGAAGTGTCTATCTGAAACAACAGAAGACGGCCAAGGCATGGGAAAGTTTTGAACGTGCCACGAAAGTTCGCGCGAGCTATCCTGAGACACTGCCGAATGCATGGAATAATCTTGGCCTTCTCTCTACTCGGGAAGGGCGTACGGCCGATGCGATTCACTATTTCCAAGAGGCTCTGCAAAAGAATCCCAATCACCTGATCGCGCTCAATAATCTTGGGAACGCTTACCGACAGCAAAAGCAGTGGGATGAAGCGCGCAAGGTGCTGGAGCGGGCGGTTCAAGTCAGCCCGCAGGATCCGGAAGCGAACTACAGTCTCGGCATGGTCTTTGCTCAACTCGATGACAGCGACCGAGCGTACGAATATCTGCAGAAGGCTTTGAAGTTTCGTCCCGGTTATCCCGAGGCATTGAACAATGTTGGCGTGTTGTACCTGCGAACCCAGCGGCGTGACGACGCGGTCGCTAGTTTTGAAGAGTGCATTCGCGTCGCTCCTGCCTTCGATCAAGCCTACCTGAACTTAGCTCGAGTTTACGCGCTCGAGAACACGCCGGAAAAAGCTAAGGCAGTTCTTCAGGAACTACTTAAGCAGCATCCTGATCATGCCGCGGCACAGACGATGCTGGAACAGTTGCCGCAATAAGCGGGAAGTTACAATTCGAGGCGGAGGATAAATGTCGAAATCGCGCAGGCAGTTTCTAGCGGCTACTTCTCTCAGTTTATTGGGCGCGGCTGCTGCGTCTCTCAGCAAGGCTCAGGTGTCCACAGATTTGCCGCCGGGATCTCCCTCTGCGTTCGGCACCAGCCCTGAGGTTGGACCTAAGGTTACGATTTCAACCTTTGCCGAAGCCGAGAAATTAGTGCAGTTTCCTTTGAGTGACAGCGAACGCGCGATGGCGGCGGCTAGCTGGCGCAAGACGATGGCAGGGCTGTATGAGCGGCGGACGGGACCTCGAAAGCTTGCGCTCGAGCCCACACTTGCTCCGGCATCCCGTTGGGATCCCGTGCTGCCGGGTCAGAAGACGGTCCCCCAGCGTGACCGATTTGTTCGCAGCAACGCAGATCCTGGTCCATTGCCGGCGAATGATAACGATATTGCCTTCGCTCCAGTTACTCAGCTTTCCCGCTGGATCGAGACACGAAAGCTGACCTCGGAACGGCTAACGAATATTTATCTCGCGCGATTGCAGCGATTCAATCCCAAGCTGCGATGTGTCATCACGCTCACGCCTGAGTTGGCGCTTGCCCAAGCCAAACAAGCGGACGAAGAAATTGCGGCGGGCAAGTACCGCGGACCGCTGCACGGCATTCCTTGGGGCACCAAGGATCTTCTCGACACGGCTGGAATCCCTACTACGTACGGTGCTGAGCCTTTCCGAAATCGGGTTCCTGCCGCTGACGGCGTGGTAGTGAAGCGTCTGCACGATGCAGGGGCCGTGCTCGTAGCTAAGTTGAGCTTAGGTGCGCTGGCGCTCAATGACGTTTGGTTCGGCGGTCAAACTATGAATCCGTGGCTGCCGGAAGAAGGAGCATCGGGATCGAGCGCGGGCCCTGGCGCTGCCACAGCTGCGGGCTTGGTCGGCTTCGCCATCGGTAGCGAGACAGGCGGCAGCATTGTGAGCCCATCCATGCGTTGCGGGATTACCGGGCTGCGTCCGACATATGGGCGCGTGCCGCGCACTGGCGCAATGACATTATGCTGGTCGCTCGACAAGCTCGGCCCCATGACGCGCAGCGTTGAGGATGCGATGCTGGTGCTGCAAGCGATCTCTGGGCCAGACGCTGGGGATCTCGCCAGCGTGCCCAGCAAGCTTGACTTCGATGCGGGCGCAAGTGTCGAGGGGCTGCGCGTCGGGTACTTTCCTGGGTGGATGAACGAGGCACCCGCAACCGGCGTAGATCGTGCGGCTCTCGATGCAGTGAAGAAGTTGGGAATGGTTCCGGTAGAGGTCTCAATTCCCGATTGGCCGTATGGTTCGCTCAGTCTGATTCTGTTTGCTGAGGGCGCCGCGGCGTTTGAGGAGCTTGAGCTCAATGGCGGAATGAGCCAGCTCCGAATGCAGACGCCGGACGCATGGCCGAATATTTTTCGTGAAGCGCGTTTTCTTTCCGCAGTCGATTTCGTGCAGGCCGACCGGTTGCGCCGCAAAGTGGCCAATGAGATGGCGCGCATCTTCTCGCAAGTCGATCTGCTTCTCGTGCCATCGCTGCGCGATGAAATGCTCACCATTACGAACTTCACCGGACATCCGTCGCTAACGCTTCGCGCCGGCTTCGTTGAGGTGTCGAGAGCGCGCAGCGACTGGGCACCGGACCCAAGCATGCCGCTGCCATCGTTCAATCCGCCGCGCCGAGTGCCTCATGGAGTGACATTGATCGGGAGGCTGTTTGACGAGGGAACGCTGGCTAGTGCGGGGCTGGCGTTGGAGCGCAGCTTTGGCGTGATGGGGGAGAGGCCGCCGGGATTCTGAGAGGTCGCGTGCTGGGATAAAAGCGTACGCCGAGAGTGGCATCGGCGTCTATCTAGTACATAGCCGCGACTCAAATATTCCGCTATAAGTAGTCGGTAAAGCGGGAGATCTGCATGCGGCCGTTGCCATTTTCCGGAGGACCGGTTTACGCTCTGATCTTTTGGGCAACGTTCGCGTTGTGGGTGTTGCCAGAAATCATAGCTGGAAAACTTAAGCGGTCATCCGATTCTTCGCGGGCAAATGACCGGGGTTCTCTTAATCTCATCGCAGTTCTTTGGTGCACTGGGATAGGAATGGATTTTGCACTCTCCCTCCTCCTTCCGCAAGCCTCCATGACGCGGAAACAAACTGCGTTCTTTTTTCGTCGGCATATGCCTGATGTTAGCTGGGATAGCGCTTCGCTGGTATTCCGTTAGGGTGTTAGGGAAATACTTTACATTTGATGTCACAACACATGCTGGTCAAATCGTAATTGAGGATGGCCCCTATCGCTATGTCCGTCATCCTTCCTACACTGGCGCTCTATTGACGCTACTTGGGTTTGGTTTCGCGCTCGGAAATTGGGCGGGACTTGTTGCGTGTCTCTCCTGTCTGGGACTTGCTTATGCTTATCGAATTCCGGTCGAGGAAGCTGCACTCAACGCAGCCCTCGGTGACAGCTATAAGACCTATGTAAGCCGCACGTGGCGTTTGGTGCCGTTCTTGTTCTAGAACTAAGTGCTCGGCTTACTCATTTGTTTGACGTGAACACATGATCTCAAGACGCGAGTTCATCGCTGGCTCAGTTGCACTTGCCGTTACTGCGAGCGGTTCAAAACATCTCGCGTCAAAGACTCCACCGATCCTCGTAAATGATATCCATTCCCAACTCAACTCCACTCGCGTTTTGAAAATTTTAGAGCCGCGGTCCTTGGAGGATGTGCAAAGCATCGTTCGCAGAGCGCGGAAAGACCATAAGGCAATCTCAGTTGCCGGAGGCCGGCATGCAATGGGAGGCCAGCAATTTGCGACTGATACCTTGCTCATCGATATCAGAAAGCTAAATCAAGTGCTCAATTTGGATCGAGAGCACGGGGTTATTGAAGTCGGATCTGGAATTGAATGGCCAGAACTGATTGACCGCTATCTCGCATTGCAAACCGATGACCGGCAGGCTTGGGGAATAGCGCAAAAACAAACCGGCGCTGATCGCCTGACAATTGCAGGAACCATAGCCGCAAATGCGCACGGCCGTGGTTTACAAATGAAGCCATTTGTAAGCGATGTCGAGTCTTTTGTGTTAGTTGATGCCACCGGGACCGCGCACACTTGCAGCCGAACCGAGAACCAAGAGCTATTTCGGCTAGTTCACGGTGGCTATGGTCTTTTTGGCATTATCGCATCTGTTAAGTTGCGCCTCGTTCCAAGAAAGAAGGTAGAGCGGGTTGTGGAAATTCGGACCGTTGATGATTTGATTCCTTCATTCGACAAACGCATCGCGGGCGGATTCCTATATGGAGATTTTCAATTTGCCATTGAGCGGGACACGGAGGAGTTCCTTCATAAAGGAGTTTTTTCGTGCTACCGTCCCGTTCCGATGGAAACACAGATGCCATCGGCACAGAAGGAATTGTCCGACGAAAATTGGAGACAGCTTTTATACCTCGCCCACACCAATGGCTCTAAGGCATTCGAGAAGTATGTTGAGTATTACCTCTCGACCAATGGCCAAGTGTATTGGTCAGATACTCACCAACTGAGCATCTACCCGGATAATTATCACCGCGAGATCGATGCTAGGCTTCACGCTCCATTCCCTGCAACGGAAATCATCACTGAAATCAATGTTCCAAGATCGCTGCTAAAGGAGTTTTTGGATGAGGTACGCGAGGACTTTCGTAAAAATAAAGTCGATCTGATTTATGGCACAGTCCGAATCATTGAACGTGATGAGGAAAGCTTCATGCCTTGGGCAAAGCAATCCTATGCATGTACTATTTTCAACCTGCATACCGTTCACAGCCCCGAAGGGCTGCAACGTTCGGCCGAAATTTTTCGCAGACTCATTGACATGGCGGTACGTCGCGGAGGCACCTATTATCTGACATATCATCGCTACGCAAACCGAAAACAAGTCGAAAGCTGCTATCCGCAGTTCGCGGAATTCCTGAAGTTGAAGAAGAAATACGATCCCGAAGAGCGGTTCCAAAGTGATTGGTACAGACATTACAAGTCCATGTTCGCGGATAGCCTTTAAACAATGAATCAGCTCGTCAATCCTTCTTAGGCGTCGGCGCACTCAATAGATCCACGAACATTTTGTAGAACTTCTCCGTGTCCAAATCGACCTGTATCTCTACTGGCTGCACTTCGACTTTCGGCTTGTCGGTATCTGTCCACGTCAGCATGTTTCCATAGTCGGCTCCGCGATCGAGATCTACATCCAGATAGCGCGTCTCCTTCTTTGTGATGATGCTGGGATCAAGCCATGCCAATGATGCCAGCTCGTCCCACAAATAATTGAAATTACCGTACAGGTGGGAGTATTTGCCGATGTACTGCGCTGATGGCGTGTTGGACGTTTTGATCCGGTTGATTAAGTCATTGGTCATTCGCGTCTTCACTGAAATGTCCACGGGAGTGCAGACGATTTTTTTCCAGGGAGCGCGCAAGACGATGTGAGCCGCTTCGGGATCGAACCAAATGTTGAATTCGTGGCGCGGAGCGTTGACGAACTCGGGATCTGTGGTCTGCGGATTCAGACTAGCTCCCATGAAGACTAATTCTTTGGCGAGGCTGACAAATTCGGGATCGATAGAGATAGCGAGAGCGATATTGGTCATCGGGCCGCCCGCGTAGATGGTCACCTCGTTCGGATATTTATGGACCATGCGAACTAGAAAGTGGGCGGCGTCTTCGTCGATTGGTTTGGTGGTGGGCTTACCTTCCGGCATGTCCCCCAGTTGATCTGGTGGGTGATAGAACTTCGGAGTCCAGGCTCCCAGCCACGTTACCGAGCCATAGCGCTGCTCCCAAAGTTCGGTGTCCAGTTTTCGGCGGACCAGAGGATACTCTGCACCCGAGGCGACGGGGATGTCGGTTCGACCGACAATTTCCAGCATGCGCAAGGTGTGCGCGACCTCCGACTTGAGCCATCCATCGCCGGTGACGACGGTGATACCGAGGACATCGGTTTGCGGAGACTGGATCAGCAGCAGCATGGATTGCTGATCAGTTCCGGCGGGGCCGGCTGCGTCCTGATCGATGATGATCTTGCGTTTGCCTTGATGAGTACCTTGGGCCCAGCACGTGAAGCACGACAGCAACAATACTGCGGTCACAAACCGGATCTGGCCTATCTTCATCATTCCACCTCGAAAAAAGTTTAAAAGCCATTAAAACGGGTGCGTGGGAAAGCGAGAGCGACAATCAACTACCAGCATGCGTGCTGCGGGTAGGGATGCTTCAGCTGCGACTGAGCCTCGCAAGCGAAGCTCAGCATTTGTTCAGCATGACAAGATGTTTCAATAAACGAGAGATTCGATGTCACTTCTTGCCCGATAAGCGACCGATCAACAGGTCGAAGAACCTTGCGGAATCCACTTCCACTGCCACTTTGGTGTTGGGTACATATTTATCTCGCAAGACTGGCGACGATTTCAAAGTTGAGAGCGTGGGTGCCGATCCTCTGATTGACATGTTCGAGGCTGCTTGCTTTTCTTTTTCAGGGCTGCGCCGCAAGTCTCCCATATCGGGGCTGTAGCCTAGGGTTTCACCAGCAGTCAATTCGCCTGTGGTTTCAACATCGACGTAATAGTCTTTCCAAGTGACGAGTGACGGATCGAGGAAAGACGCAAGGGCGAGCGAATCGTGCATGTTCGGTCCGACAAGGAAGCCCTGTTCGCGGTTGTGATTAATCGCACTACGGGCGATCTTGGCCGCGCCTTGGCTAATGGGATTGTTCGCGGCTTCGAGTGTACGCACATGTTCGTCGGTCAGAGATGTTTTGCGGGTGACATCGAGACCCACCATGTTAACGGGAATGCCCGATTGAAATACTATGCGGGCCGCCTCGGGATCAACATAAATATTGAATTCAGCCGCAGGGGTGATGTTTCCTCCAGAGAGGGAACCGCCCATGATAGTCAGACCCTTAATCATGCCTGCAAGTTCGGGATCAAGGTTCAACGCGGTCGCCACATTCGTCAACGGGCCTACGGCGATTAGAGTGACTTCGCCGGGGTATTTGCGCACAGTGTCGCGGATGAACACTGCAGCCGGCGCCGCAATGGGCTTGGCCTTTGGCTCTGGAAAAACGGCGCCTCCAAGCCCGTTCTCGCCATGAGCATATTCGGCTGTTACCAACCGGCGCATCAGCGGGGCTTTCGCGCCTGCCGCAACTGGAATGTCCGTCCGTCCGGCGATCTCCACCATTCGTAATGCGTTTGGCAGCGTCAGTGAAAGTGGCACATTTCCGGCCACTGGAGTAAGTCCTTCGATTTTTAGCTCAGGCGAACTCATTGCGAGGAGCAGCGCCAGCGCATCGTCCACGCCGGGATCCGTGTCGATGATGACCCGGTGTGCGCCGCGATGAGCCTGCTCATTAGAAGATCCCTGGCTCGCCAGGGTGGCAGCTCCTGCCTCCCGCACTAGATTTCCGGCGGCTAATGTAACGGCGGAGGAAGTCACAAATTGCCGACGTGTCATGCCAAAAGCTTTTTGTTGCAAATCCATTCTCTTTGCTCCTTGAGAGTGTACTGTGGAACAGCTATTGTGCGTGACGAGCGGGCTGAGTCATCAATTTGATGTAGAGATCGTATAGCTTTTTCGTGTCCACATCGAACTGTACTGTTGCCAGCCGTTCGTAAGGAGGAAGCTCTGCTCCCGGGTCCCAGAAGAGGGTTTCACCGTAACTAGGCCCGTGGTCAATATCGATGTCCACGTAGAGCTGTTTCTCGCCGGTGACGATTGAGGGGTCGATCATGGCAGCGGCAGAGAGCTCGTCCCACATAAAACTTTCCATCGAGTATTCGGTGAGGTAGTGAGCGATTGGGGTATCCGCTTTGGCGATAGCGGCTTTGACAGCTGGATTAACGGTTGTCTTAACAGAGATATCGATGGGAGTGATAGTAATTTTTTTCCAAGGCGCGCGCATCGCAATGCGGACGGCTTCAGGGTCGAACCACCAGTTAAATTCCCGTCGTCCGTCGATCCTATTGATGCCGCCGTTATCGGCGTACATGCCGCTCCCCATAAGGACAAGCTCTTTTGCGAGGGTTGCTACTTGCGGATCAAGGCGCAAGGCAAGCGCAATGTTAGTCATGGGACCGCCTGCCCAGATAACAACTTCGCCGGGATACTTGTGCACCATACGGATAATAAAATGCGCGGCGGTTTCGTCCAGCGCCTTGGTATGCGGAGTGCCCTCGACCAGCTCAGGAACAACATCGGGATCGTGATACCCGGCGCGAAAAGCGGCTGGAACTTCTCCGGACTGTTTGGAAAAGTCGCTCCAACAGCCTTTGTAGGGAATTTTTCCGTACAGACCTTCCCATCGCTCGGTTTCTGCTTTCGAGTTAAGCAGCGGGAACTCGGCGCCTTCTATAACTGGAACGTCGGTGCGGCCAGCAATCTCAAGAAGCCGTAGCGTGCGCTGTGTTTCTTCTTTTACCCATTGGTCGCCGCTGACCGTGGTGATGCCTAGGACATCGAACTTATCCGACTGCAGAAAAATCAGAATTGCCTGCATGTCGGTCGTGGCCGGTCCGCGTGCGTCCTGATCAACGATGATTTTGATTTTTTGTGCTTGCAGTGTTGCCGTAGTAAGTAGCAGAAGTGTGGTCAGTCAGGAAAACAAAATCTCTTACCCTCATCTATCGTGATACCTCTTGGGCCCGTTGGTCTGCTTCGTACAACGAATCGAACTCCACAAATGGTGATCCCTGGCGATCAGAGTACGAAGCCCGAGAATTGTAAACCCTATTCTTTAGATCAGCCAGTTCTATTAACGCAAACGATTTTTGAGGAAGGATTATGGCTTGCATCACGCGAAAACACGATTCGAACATTCAGGTACAACAAAATTGTTGCTCTGTCTGCAAGAGATTAGAATGTGGTCGCGTCAATTTTTCCGGTTTATGACTCTCGCTATGCAATGTTTTGGAATTCGCATACCTCTTTTCGGCATAGCAGCGTGTTGTCTTCTCGTCCCATTTACAGTCTCCTCCCAATCTCAGGAACCGAAAGGTTCGGCGACTTTGCAGGGATCAGTGCGAGATTCGCGCGGCCAGCCAATTGTCGACGCCACTATATACCTTCAGAATAAGGTCGGCACACAGAGCCTGATAGTTAGAACAGATTCGACCGGCTCTTACAAATTTGTGGCGCTAAGCCCGGGAGTTTATAAATTTCGTGCAGCGATGATTGGATATGGAGACGAAAAGTTTGACCCGTGTGTTGTTGGACAAAATGAGGCGAAGCGGATTGATCTAATACTCCAACCTGTTAAGGCTGCTGCATCACAAAGCTCTATTTCAGCGACTCCGGAGTTTCACGACGAGCCCGAATTCACCGTGGCGGGAGTTACGGATCCCACCAATCTCGGAGGGCACGGCTCCAACACAATAGCTCCGACCACCGACGCACTTACCAGAGATGTTCGTTCGCTGGACACTAACTCTTCTACAGCGAACATGCCTAAGAGTGCCGAGCCGACGTCATCCGAATTTGAATCCGCGCGAACAAATATTCGCCGGCTGCTTGCGGTCCCGGAAAAAACAACGCAGGAAAAAGCCGAGTTGCATCATTCGCTCGGCACTGTCGATGAAAAGCTAAGCGATTCCCTCGATGCGGTTCGCGAGTTCCAGCGCGCGGCCGAACTAGATCCGAGCGAAACCAATTTGTTCGATTGGGGAGCCGAACTGTTGCTGCATCACGCAGCTGAGCCCGCTTTGGAGGTTTTCACAAAAGGGAATCGGCTCTTCCCGCGTTCCGTCCGAATGCTGGTCGGCCTTGGCGTGGCTCTCTATGCCCGAGGTTCTTACGATCAAGCTGCCAACCGTCTTTGCGAAGCTTCGGATCTGAATCCCGACGATCCGAATCCCTATTTGTATTTAGGCAAAATGCAAAGTGTGGATGGCGCGCGAACCGATAATTCTGGAGAGAAGTTGGCGCGATTTGTCCGACTGCAGCCAGAAAATGCGTTGGCCAATTACTACTACGCGGTGAGCCTTCGGCAGCGGCGGAAGAGTCCGGAGGAGACGGAATATTCGACGCAATCAGAAGTGTTATTAAAGAAGGCCGTCAGTCTCGATCCGAAACTCGGTGTCGCGTATTTGGAGTTGGGTGGTCTCTACGCTGAGCGTCAGGATTTTACCGACGCAATCCTGGCCTATCAAAAGGCGAGCGAGGAATTCGCAATTGGTAGAGGCGCATTATCGTCTCGCGCAAGCCTACAAACGAATTGGAGAAAACACGAAAGCTCAGAGAGAATTGCAAATTTATCAGCAGACTTCAAAGAGCGCGGCAGAGCAAGCCGAGCGCGAACGCCGCGAGATACAGCAGTTTGTTTATACCTTGCGGGACAAAAGTATTGCGTCGCAGCCGCAGTGACTTGGGTTCCGCTTCATCGACGCCGTGACTTGAGCGAGTAATTCCGGGCTGCGCCAAAATCAGTGATGCCGATGTGTCCTACGGATAACCAGCGTTCCAGTTTGTGATGCCCGCTTCGATGCAGTAAGTAAGAGAAGCCGATCGACGTCGCCGTAGCGGCGGCTTCGAGACTCGGAAAACCCGCTGAACTGTAAACGATATCGTCAGGAATCAGAATTTCTTGCCGTCCCCGTGCCAGCATGTTTTTAGTGGACGCATAATCCAGGGCACGAGAGGCAGCTACCGCGGAAAATAGCAGAATGTTCGTGCGATCCCAGAAGTGGTGAGGCAGAGGCGCGGGCCGGGCGATTGCCGCGGAAGGCGCTAACGGCTGCTCGTCGATGAGAAGAAATTCCCGCACGGGCTCGGGTTGCTGCAACTTATTTTGCGCAGAAGCCATTGGGACAAGCAAAATTCCGACCATCGTAAAAAGCAATGCCGGCAAAAGATCCCAACAAATGCGCATGATGCATTGTAAAGAGAGCGGCGAAAGTTGCCGAGTTACTTCCGGATAGATCGCGTTCTTTGGCTAGCGCATGGGCCTCGGGATGAGGCTAATGAGTGGCTTGATCTAAAAAACGTTTATACTTGTTAGTTTTCCAATCCGGGCGTTTACAAATTTAAGCGAGGACGAGTAATGGCGGAATCATACAACGGTATTCCAGTACCAGCGAGTGGCGCAAAGATTCAATACAGCAATGGCAAATATCAGGTGCCCGACAATCCGATTATTCCTTTTATCGAAGGTGACGGCACGGGTCGTGATATCTGGAAGGCGTCTGTACGTGTGTTTGATGCAGCCGTTGAGAAAGCTTATAAAGGCAAGCGCCGCGTTGCCTGGTACGAAGTGTTTGCAGGAGAAAAATCCAAGGCAAAATTTGACACATGGTTGCCCGATGAAACGGTTGACGCGATTCGTGATTTTCGCGTCGCGATTAAAGGTCCACTGACTACGCCCGTCGGTGGCGGCATTCGGTCCATCAACGTTGCTTTGCGACAGATTCTCGATCTTTATTCCTGCGTACGGCCGGTGCGGTATTACAAGGGAACTCCTTCGCCGGTGAAGCATCCCGAGCGCCTCGATATCATGATCTATCGCGAGAACACTGAAGATGTTTACGCTGGCATTGAATGGGAGCAGGGCACACCCGAAGCGGCCAAGCTAATCGAATTCATTAACAAAGACATGCTCAAGAGTGGGAAGAAGCAGATTCGACTCGACTCCGGAGTTGGCGTTAAACCGATCTCCATCACCGGAACGAAACGGCTGGTTCGCATGGCGATTCAGTATGCTCTGGAAAGTGGGCGGAAAAGCGTGACGCTCATGCACAAGGGCAACATTCAGAAATTTACAGAAGGCTCTTTTCGTAAGTGGGGTTATGAACTGGCCAGCGAGGAATTTCGCGACAAAGTAGTTACGGAACGCGAGAGCTGGATCATTGACAATAAAGATAAGAATCCAAGCATCACCGTTGAAGAAAACGCCGCGTCGGTTGAGCCCGGCCTTGAGTATGCGCCGGAAGAGTTCCGGCAGTCTGTCTATAAAGAAGTAAAGAAGGTGCTGGACGCAATCTACAGCACACACGGCAAAGGCGCGTGGAAGAAGAAGCTCATGATCAATGACCGTATTGCCGATTCTATTTTTCAGCAGGTGGTCACCCGTCCTGAGGAGTATTCCGTCATCGCGGCTCCCAACTTGAATGGTGATTACATTTCCGATGCCTGTGCGGCGCAAGTGGGCGGACTCGGAATTGCTCCCGGCGCGAACATTGGAGACGGTTACGCCTGCTTCGAGGCGACTCACGGCACTGCTCCGAAATATGCGGACAAGGATGTGATTAACCCCGGCTCGGTGATTCTTTCCGGCGTGATGCTGTTTCGGTTTCTCGGCTGGAGCGAAGCGGCCGACCTTATTGAGCATGGCCTTGAACGCACCATCGAGCAAAAGAAAGTTACCTACGATTTCGAGCGGCTGATGGAGGCGCGACTAAGGTGAAGACCAGCGAGTTTGCGACTCACATCATCGAAAACATGGACGCAAGTGTGCTCTCGGCAGCGAAGTAAATATTCATAAAAGAATCTGAATTCAGAAAGGAACGGTTTCATGCGTAAGAAAGTAACAATTGTAGGTTCAGGGAACGTGGGCGCCACCGCTGCCCATTGGATTGCTGCCAAGGAACTCGCCGATGTCGTGTTGATCGACATCGTTGAAGGCGTGCCCCAAGGCAAAGGCCTTGATCTGCTCGAGGCGATGCCGATTGAGAAACGAGATTCATACGTGATCGGCACGAACGATTACGCCGATACCGCGAACTCAGACATCGTTGTGATCACCGCCGGAATTCCTCGTAAGCCGGGAATGAGCCGCGACGATTTGCTCAACACCAACTATAAGATCATGAAAGATGTGGTCAGCAAAGTTGTCGAGCATTCTCCCAATTGCATTCTGATCATTGTTTCGAATCCGCTGGATGCCATGGCTCAGGCTGCATTTAAGTTGAGTGGCTTCTCCCGGCAGCGCGTGATTGGCATGGCGGGCGTGCTCGATTCTGCGCGGTTCCGCGCATTTATCGCGCAGGAATTGAATGTAAGCGTGGAGAACGTAACCGCATTTGTGCTCGGCGGACACGGCGACACTATGGTGCCGCTGCCGCGCTATTCGACTGTGGCAGGAATTCCAATCACAGAACTGATGGATGCGGAAACATTGGGGCGGTTGGTGCAGCGCACGCGCGACGGCGGAGCCGAAATTGTGAAATATCTGAAGACGGGCAGCGCCTACTATGCTCCATCAGCGGCGGCAACCGAAATGGTCGAAGCCATCTTGAAAGACAAGAAGAAGATTCTGCCATGCGCGGCCTATCTGGAAGGTGAGTATGGCGTGCATGGTCTTTACGTTGGAGTGCCAGTCAAGCTGGGCTGGGCGGGAATAGAGCAAATCATCGAGATCAAGCTGACTCCAGAGGAGCAGGCGGCATTGGATAGAAGTGCTGAGGCGGTGAAGGAGTTAGTAGGGGTGATCGGGGTCTAGAAACAAAAGTCAGGTTTTCGGGTTTCAGGAAATCCCGCCCGGCGAAAAATTGGGCGGGATTTTCGTTTACTACACGCGCTCGATCGTCACCGTCTTCACCACCAAATCCTTCGTCGGTTTGTCCTGCTTATTCCTTGGCGCATTCACAATCTTCTCTACAACTTTTTCGCCTTCCACGATTTCGCCAAAAATTGTGTGCTTTCCCGTCAACCACTCGGTTGGTGCAATGGTTATAAAGAACTGCGAGCCGTTTGTATTTGGTCCCGCGTTCGCCATCGCCAGTTTTCCTGGCTTATCGAATTTGTGGGGTGAGCCCTTGGTTTCGTCCTCGAATTGATAGCCAGGACCGCCAAAGCCGGTTCCGGCCGGGTCTCCACCTTGAATCATGAAGTTGGGGATCACACGATGGAAGATCGTTCCATCGTAAAGACGATCTTTGCTCTTCTTGCGGCTGACGGGATGAGACCATTCGCGCTTGCCTTCCGCGAGTTCGACAAAGTTTTGTACCGTCTTAGGTGCGTCCTTTTCAAAAAGACGGCAAACAATAGTTCCTTCCGAGGTATCAAAAACAGCATAAGTGCCGGGCTGACGAGTCATAAATTCCTTTCAAAAAAGTCCTTGATCGCGAGTCGCAGGTCATTGGTCAAAATCAACTACACAGATTATTGTGCTTTCGGAGCAGTCGCGGGTTTCTTGGATGCAGTTCCAGTTCTCGTAGCCGCTTTGTGTGCAGGATTCGGAATTCCTGTAACCGTGATTTTGACGATCTTCACCGGAACATAAGGACGATCATTCGAATCACGCGATTCACGCGCGATTTTCTTTACAAGTTCCACGCTCGGTTCGTCGCACTGCCCGAAAATCGTATAGCCGCCATTCAAGCTGGGATACGGTGTTTCGGTCACAAAGAACTGCGAGCCGTTTGTGTCGGGACCGGCATTGGCATAGGCGAGACGTCCAGGCTGATCAAAGCCCAAGTCTGGCGAAGTTTCGTTCTTGAATTTGTAGCCCGGATCACCGGTGCCGTCGCCTTTGGGGTCGCCGCCCTGAATCATAAAATTGGGAATCACTCGATGAAATATGGTGCCGTTGTAGAGCGGCTTGCCGGTGACTTTTTTGCCTGTGGCGGGATCAGTCCATGCTTTGGTCCCGCGCGCGAGACCCACAAAATTCGCTACTCCGATTGGAGCCTTGTCCGGAAACAGAGTGCAGGTCAGCTTGCCAGAAGTTGTATCAATGACGGCTGTGGGCGGACCTGCGGGAGCAGCCGGTTTCGTTGCCGCAGAAGCCTTCTTCGCGGGTGTTGCATGCGTCGCTGCAGTTTGCGACCAAGTTAGCAGAGAACATAACGAAATCATTGCAACAAGAAACGTTGCCAAGAGAAGAATAACGAGTCTACGCATCAAGAACTCCTCGTGTTGAATTAAGCTTCGTGGCTTATTGCACCCGTACTCGCGAGACCAAGGTGCAAACAAATGATTTTACGACATCAGCGCGAATCATGGTTCAGTTAGAACTTACTAGTCCTGCGGAAATAAGATTCTGCCTAGGAGAAGATGACATTTGAACAGCCTGAAGCTGATGACTGACTTTCTCTACCTCACGAAAAACGCGCAGCAGGTTCCCGCCGAGGATCTTATGAATATCCTCTGCGCTATATCCGCGATCAAGCAACAATTGCGTGATCTTTGGAAGGTCAGCGGCAGAATCGATTCCCAAAGGTGTAGCGCCGCTCACCCCATCGAAATCTGAGCCGAGTCCCAACATGATCGACGCCAGCAACTTTTGCGACGTGATCGATGTGGTCGATCAGCGATTTTAATGGAGGGCGCGGAATTTTCGCGATCCACTCCCGCTCGATTCGATCGACTTCCACGAACGACACCGATTTGCCTTCGGCCTTGTTCTTATCAAGATAACTTTGAACCGCCGCCGCCTGATCTTTCGCTTGCGCCTCGGCCGCTTTGCGATAGTTCTCGTCAATGAAGCCATCATAAAAATTGACCTGAACGACACCGCCATTCTTAGTTATGGCACGCAGCATATCGTCGGTCATATTTCGCGGCGCGTTGGTTAGGGCACGAGCTGAGGAATGGGAAGCAATCACCGGCGCTTTGCTTGTCGCAATCGCGTCCCAAAAAGTTTTGTCCGCCACGTGCGAGATGTCGATCATCATTCCCAGCCGGTTCATTTCCAGCACAACTTGTTTGCCGAAATCGGTCAATCCATTGTGATGCTCGATTTTAGGGTCATTGATATCGCCGGAAGAATCGGCCCACTCATTTGTGTTCGACCACGAGAGCGTCATATAGCGCACGCCGAGGCGATAGAAGTCGCGTAGAAGGTGAATGTCGTTCTCGATGGAATGTCCGCCTTCAATGCCCATCAATGCGGCGAGTTTCTTTTGCTTGTGAGCCCGCTCGATATCTTCGACTGAATAGGCCATCATCATGCGATCGGGATGCCGTGCGGCTTGCTCGTATACAGAGTCGATGAGATCGAGGGTGTGCTGCGCAAAGTGCTCTTTGGCTATGGTGCCAGGATCGACCCAGATGGAGAAGAACTCTGCGCCTAGATTTCCCGCGCGCGCTTTGTCGAGGGTGATGTGTCCAATGTCTTTGGGATCAGTGTTGCCAATGTCGAAATTTTCATCGAGGAAACGCTGGGGCGTGTCGGCGTGAGTATCGACGACAATAGCTGAATTGTGAATGGCTCGGGCGCGCTCGCTAATAACAGGATTGTTGGGATCGTCGTTAGGCGCAGTTTTCTGAGCAGCGGCCGAAGAGTAACTTAGTGCCAATAAAACAGAAGCGACAACCGAGAGTTTGAAAAAAGAAAATTTGAACGTTGTCATAGGAGGTAAGGGAAGGATTGTATACCGGTGCCAGCTGTCGAGAAGTGGAATTTTAGCTGAGCGAACTCAACGCGTAATGGACGCAATCTTCAAGCGGCTGGTCGGTATCGATGACCGTTTTTGGCACTGTGATTTCTTCAAAATTTGCCTTCACCCGCAAATACAATTTGTAATCGCGATCGGCTGCGGGATGCCTTTTGTATTTAACCTGCTTTTCCAATCGCTTTTTTGCGGACTCATCTGAACAAACGCATTCCAAGATTTGCCACGGCTGATCGATCTCTTCAGCTTTATGAATGACTTGTTCAATCTGATAACGGCGAGAGAATGGTCGACCGTCAAGGAACACGGTGCGTTGCGGATTTCTTTTCAGGATATATGCCGCTGTTTGCAGCATGATGCTCATGCAGAAGTCATCCTGATCGGTCGAATATTCGATGTCGTTTGGCGAGAAAAGAGTTGAACGAATCTGGTCTTTATCCAGTACGGTTCCAGACAGACGCTTGGCCAGTTCGCCGCACAGAGTGCTTTTGCCGGTCGCGGGAAGCCCGGCCATGATGACGATCATTACTGCAAGAATACAGGAGGGAATCTACGATGCGCTCAGTACAGTTTGAAGAATTCGCTGTTGTCGCTCGATAAGATCTCGGCTGGTAGGTTCTTGCTTATAGGGTCATCAGCCGGAGAATCTATCGCAGGAGAGCTTTCGTCAGGCTGATCTTCGCGAAGCGTCTTCGATTCTTTCCACTCGCTGTAGCGTCCCGAGACGGCCACGTGGAAAACCCACTGATGGCGTTCTTCTTCGGGTTCGACTAGTCCTAAGTTTTTCATTGGCAAAATATATTGCTCAACCCATTTGACTTGCTTCTTGCTCATGCCCCGGCGTTGCAAATCAACAGTGATGCCCGCCAAATGAGACGACGCTGTATCTCCGGTCTCCGGCGCGGCATTGCGATTGTGCCGGCGCAATTTCTTCTGTACCAGCACGGTACGCACGGCCGAGTTGACTTGAATCTGATCATGGAACTCTTTGTAATAAGCCTCGCTCAGATCCTGTACAAACTCGAGAGTCCACGGACGGCAATAGCGTCGATCGGGATCAAGCCGGGGATCAATGCGGATGGTCTGGCCAGCAACGATGGGAACCAAGTCTCCGCTCGCCTTCAATTGTTCGAGTTCAGCGTCATCCTGAATGCGTGGCAGTTCAAGCCGGTCAATCTCTTCGTTCTGCCGTAGCAAAGATTCGTGTGAAGGCCGAAACAGAGGGTTCCACAGGACTCGGCGAAAACGCGACCGCTTGCCGTATGTGTGGTGCACATGACGAGGAGCGATGTAACGATGCAGTCCGAAAGCCGGGCTGCACATCGCCAGCAGAAGCAAAAACGAAATTAAGGATCCGCGCTGCGTTCCTCTAATCACCAAGTGGCCTTGCTCCTAAGTTGCTGTGTCGACCTGCATCAGCGCAGGCGGTTAGTCTAATCCAGAGACACCCAAGGTAACCATCAATAATTTCGTTTGTGGTTACTTACGGTTCACCAGGTAACGTATTACCGCTGGTTACTTTTATCGGCAGCACGTGCCTGCCGACTATGTGTACCGCAGGTAAGATGCCGTTTCCTACGTCTAACTTGGTTAATGGTAAGTGCAACTGGAACAAGGACCTGGCTTTTACTAAACTGTTGCAGCGGAAATTAAGTCGTCATTTGTGGCAAATTCCGTACCTCAAAAGGTCAAGGTCATGGGCGTTCGAATCATTTCAATGTGCGATGATTGCGTCAGGAGATTGGATATGCGGAAGTTTCGTTAGTCTTTTTTTTTGTGTCCTCATGCCTCTCGTTGCGGCAGGTAAGGCCAAACCGGCTCCTCTACAAATCTACTTTCGTCGATGTCGAAGGCGGCCAGGCTACGCTCATCGTGTCACCTTCCGGTCAGTCGCTATTGGTCGATACGGGATGGCCGGGCGGCAGGGACGCGGATCGCATTGTGGCTGCTGCCAAAGCGGCAGGATTGCAGCAGATCGATTACGTATTGATTACTCATTATCATCGCGATCACGTGGGGGGCGCGCCTGATTTGGCCAAGCGATTCAAGATTGGAACCTTTGTCGATCACGGGCCTAATCAGGAGGACGCGGCAGATCCTCGCCAGGACTATGCTGCTTATCAGACGGTCGTCTCCGCACATAAGCATTTGACGGTGAAGCCGGGCGACGGACTACCGATAAAAGATATTACGGTGCGCGTGCTGACAGCGGCGGGGGCGCACATAGATTCCCCGCTACCGGGAGCAGGCGAAGCCAATCCGTATTGTGCTGCGGAGGATAAGCACCCTGCGGACACGACCGAAAATGCCCGCTCGCTTGGAATACTGGTGAGCTATGGGAATTTCAAGTTTCTGGACTTGGGCGATTTAACGAAAGACAAAGAAATAGATCTGATGTGTCCCAATAACATGATCGGCACCGTGGACCTCTTTCTGGTTTCGCACCACGGATGGGAGCAATCGAATTCGAAGCCTTTGGTCTGGGCGCTGCGTCCGCGAGTTGCGATCATGGACAATGGTGCGCACAAAGGCGGAAGTCCAGGAGTATGGCAGACAGTGCACGATTCACCCGGGCTGCAAGGTTTTTGGCAGGTGGACTATGCGGTCGATGCTGGGAAAGATCATAATGTCGCCGAAGAGTTCATCGCAAATCCGGATGAGAAGAACGATGCCGGAAACTTTATCAAGGCGACGGCTGAGACGGACGGAAGCTTTACAGTATTAAATCCAAGAAATCACGAGTTGAAAACTTACAAGAAGTAGATATTTTGCAATTTACAAGTGCTCTTGGCCGCTCCTGCAGCCCTCCGGAATGACAACGATCATCTATGATTGTTCCTTCTTATGATCGTTCTCATAATGGGGCCTACCGGATCGGGCAAGACGACGATTGGCAGTCTTCTAGCCCAGCAACTGAATTGGACATTTGCGGATGGCGATAGTTTCCATTCTGCCGCCAACATTCAGAAGATGAGCCACGGTGTTCCGCTCGATGATGCGGATCGCGATCCGTGGCTGAAGTCCATTCATGATGCGATGGTTCGTTGGGTTACAGAAGGACAGAACGCCGTACTGGCGTGCTCTGCTCTGAAACGAACTTATCGTGAAAAACTCTACGATGGACCAGAAGTCAGGCTTGTTTATCTGAAGGGAAGCTACGACTTGATTTCCCGGCGTCTAGCGTCGAGGCATGGACATTTTGCGGGAGAATCAATTTTGGCGGATCAGTTTGCGATTTTAGAAGAGCCGGAGAATGCCATAGTCGTCGATGTGGGTAGCTCGCCGGAGGAGATTGTTGCGGAGATCCGAAAGAGAATTGGGAAGTAGAGCATGGATTTGCACTCACCAACCAAGCGTGGTTGCTATAGCATTTAGCATGATCAAGTAATTTAAAGTCTCTTCTCTTGTGTACTCTCCCAAACTGGAGAAATACCGCATGATGTCGTATCGTACGTCTCTTATTTTTATAGCGTGTCTTTTCAGCCTCGCTGCCCATGCGACTGCCAATTGCAACAGAGCAGAACTACAACACCAAGCCAGAGATGTTGCCACGGTTCAGCGCCTGGAGAATGCATGGTCTGTAGCGTATCTAAAAGGAGATGCTGATTTGGAAAAGTGTCTCTTAACCTCCGATTTCACGGAAATTCTCGGAGACGGTAGCATCAAGCATTTGGAGGACGAACTGACCCTCGCGAGGAACAACAAGGGGAAAGATCTCGCCATTCCTGATCTTCCAACCAGCACTGTGTTGCTACACGGCAATGTTGCCGCTGCCCATGGAATTTCGGAATCGAAACGATCTGACGTCAGGCCCCGCCGCAAGCGTTTTGTAGATTATTACGTTTGGGAGCACGGTAAGTGGCATGTCTATTTTGCCCAGCAGACACTCTTTGCCGGCTAGGTATTCTTCTCTCACACACAGCGTCTTTGCGTCGCCCTTTTGCAACTAATTGATTACAATAGGGACTCTCTTCTGACATTGCTTAGAGAAGAGCCCCTGAGTAAAGAAGACATTTGGAACAGCCAAATCACAACACAGCCGCCCCCACCGTGTACTGGCGGGTCGAAGGCAGTCTGCTGGAACTAACCACTGTCCGGCCAATCGCCTTTTTCACATGGAATTCGCAGACATTTTCTGGACGCTGGGAGCGGCGCGGCTTGGTTCTGCTGATGGCGGCTCTGCGCCCTTTTCTCTATGCCATTCACCGCCAGTTTGCCACACGCGTCATGCACACGGTTTTGCGGGGCGTGAGCCGGGACCGGCTTGATCTGCTGGGGGAAGAACACTTCGAGTACGAACTAAAGCCGCAGCTGAAGCCAGAAGGAGTCAAACAGCTTAAAGCTCTGGTTGATTCGGGCGCGAAGGTGATTTTGGTCAGCCAGGGCCTCGATCATGTGATGCGTCCTTTAGCACGGCATTTAGGAGTGAAGTGGATTATTGCCAATCGGCTGGACTTCCGAGACGGCATTGCCACCGGACGGCTGCTTGATCCGGTGATCCGGCCACGCGGAATTTTTGCGAGGGTCACAGGCGCAGGGGCTGATGGCCAGCGATCCACTTCGCGACTGGTTTTCGATCTGGCATTGCGAGGTCTGAGGGCATTGCAATCTGCGGTAGTCCCTGCAGAACGAAAGCTTCCCTCGCTCGAACGCCCCGTCGTTCATTTCGACGAGACCTCTCGCTCTAGACCTCTTTCGGTCCGAAAGACATTGGCAGACAGGCATGTCATGTTGATTGGCGTCACCGGCTTTATCGGCAAAGTCTGGCTGGTGAATACGCTGATGGACTTGCCGGAAATTGGACAGATTTACCTTCTGATTCGGCGTCAGAAATCGAATCCAGCGCAGAAGCGCTTTGAAAAGATGGTGGAGGAGTCGCCTGTATTTGATCCTCTCTATGAGAAGTACGGGGCCGAGTTTTCGCGCTTCATTCGCGAGCGCGTGCAGGTGGTGGAAGGCGATGTCTCGCTACCGGATCTCGGTTTCGCTCCCGCCATTGCTGAACATCTGCGCAAGAATCTGGATTTGATTATCAATAGCTCGGGGCTCACCGACTTTAATCCCGATCTGCGGGATGCTCTGGCAACCAACGTCGATGCGGCTCTGAATATTTTGGAATTTGTCCGTCAGTCCGATCATGCCGGGTTGTTGCATCTTTCGACGTGCTATGTCGCCGGCGCGAAAGATGGACGGGTCACGGAGAAGCTGCGTCCGAACTACACTCCCGCGGGCGTGGCTGACTTTGATGCGGACCACGAATGGCGGTCACTGCA
Source organism: Terriglobia bacterium (assembly GCA_963791575.1). Classification (GTDB taxonomy): domain Bacteria; phylum Acidobacteriota; class Terriglobia; order Terriglobales; family Acidobacteriaceae; genus JAOAPG01. Next base: position 597,822 of record CAWBSY010000002.1, read on the forward strand.
CGAGTTTGTTGAGCAGGCAGAGCGCAAAGCGGAAAGCACGGAAGTCACGAACGAGCTTCAGCAACTGGCTCGAGGAAAAGAACACGCAGCAAAGGATTTGCATGGATCGGCGCTGGAGATTCAGGTTCGCAAGAATAGGGTTCGCTGGCTACGAAATTATTTGACGGATGCGGGCAAGAAACGCGCAGTCGAGTTGGGCTGGCCGAATACTTATACTCTGACGAAAAGCCTGGCCGAATCTCTGATTTGCAAATATGGAGAGGGTCTGCCGATTGCCGTGGTTCGTCCGGCGATCGTTGAGACTTCTGTAGAGAAGCCTTTTCTGGGCTGGAACGAAGGAATCAATACTTCGGCATCGCTTTCCTATTTACTGGGAACGTCGTTTCGCCAGCTGCCAACGAATGAACGCAAGCGATTGGACATTATCCCGGTTGATTCAGTTTGCCGCGGCATGACGCTGATTGCAGCAGCAATTATTGAGCGGCGAAATGATCAGGTGTACCAGCTTGCTACTTCAGTTTCGAATCCGTGTGATATGCGGCGGTCGATTGAACTCACATCGCTCGCCCACCGCAAGCATTATCGCGCCCAAGAAGGGCTGGAGTATTGGCTGCGATTGCGCCTCGACGCGATTCCAGTATCAAAAGAGCGCTATCAGCGCATGTCGGCTCCGGCGCAAAAGGCGATCATAAAATCCATTCAGCGAGTGATGGCTCCGCTGCCCTTGCGTAAAACCCCACTGGCCCGTGCTGAGCGTAATCTTGAGCGAGTGGAAAAATTGGTAGAACTGTTCGAACCTTTCATTTTGCTGAATGAACATGATTTCGTAGCAGATAACGTAGAAAAGCTTTCTTACGCCTTGATACCAGAAGAGAAGATTGATTTCGCTTACGACGCGCGCTGCGTTGACTGGTGGGAGTACTGGATTAACATCCACATTCCCGCGCTACGACGATGGACTTATCCATTGATCGAGGGACGTCCGCTCGAGGCGCGCTCTTCACGAAAGTTACATCTTGCGGTGGGCGCCTCTGGGCTTAACGTTTCCGCTCAGAATGAAGATGCGGCTCGCAGTGAAATCACCACCGAAAATGGCGAAACCGCAAAGACTGGCACAAATGGAGCAACGTGGCGATATTCCTGACGGGTTCAACTGGCTACATCGGCGCACATGTCGCCGCTAATTTACTGGATGCACATGGGGCCGCTCTAAATGTGCTGATTCGCGCCCGCGACGTGCACGAAGCAGAAGTTCGCTTGTGGCAGGCGGTGCAGTTGCACATGGATTTCCCGCGCTTCCACGAGTATCTAGAGACGCGAGTGCGCGTTTTTCGCGGGGATCTCACAGAACCCCAGTTCGGCCTTTCGCGAGACGAATACGATCGCTTGATCCATTCTACGGATTCAATTATTCACTGCGCGGCTTCGCTCAACCGCAAGTCAGAAAAGAGCTGCCTGAATGTGAATCTGCGAGGCACGCTTGAAGTTTTGCAACTTGGCATGCGCGTGCATCATTATCACGGATTGCGGCGCTTCAGCCATGTGAGCACGGTAGCGGTTGCGGGAATGCGGCAGAACGAAATCGTTAGAGAAGAAAATTCAATTGATTGGACGCGCTCAGATTACGATCCATATGCGCGGACTAAGAAATTTTGCGAGCACATGATTCGCGAACTTCTACCGGAAGTTCCCATCACCATTTTTCGTCCAAGCATTGTGCTGGGAGACAGCCGCCGTGCTGAGACCACGCAATTCGATATGGTGAAGGCTTTCGTCTTTTTGGCGGGGCTGCCCGTATTGCCGTTTCGTCCCACTGACAAAATCGACATTGTGAATGTGGATTTCGTTGCCGATGCAATTGCAACATTGCATCAGAAAGCAAGTCCACTGTACGACACCTACCATCTTTCTTCGGGAACAGACTCCCAGACATTCCGTGAACTGACCACAGCACTGGCGGCAGCACAGCAGAAACGCGGGCCAATTTTTCTACCAGTTCTCGAAAAGCCATTTGCGGGAACGGTAAGCACTTTGGCCAACCGTAGAGGTTCGGTGGCACACGGGGCCGCGTTGATGAAAGTGTTCATGCCCTATCTGGTTTGGAATACTGTTTTCGATAACACCCGAGTGACTTCAGAACTGAAGCGAGAGCCGGTTCCGTTTTCGCAGTACAGTTACCCTTTGCTGAAGTTCAGCCGCGATACAAACTTCGTTTATCCCTACCAGGATTGGCCGTCAAAGGTGGGAGGATCTGCCGCATGATGGACTTGATCCTCGAAGCGTGGGTGAGCAGCGCCATTGAACGCTCCAAGGCCAGATGGATGCTCGGCAAAGGAAACGCGTGGCAACCCGGCGAGAAGCTGAAGCTTTTATTTGCCGGATATAACGGCACGCGCAATATGGGTTCGGATGTGCGAGTCGATGAAATGTTGCGGCAGCTGCGCCACATTTTGGGGGCGGAAAACGTCGACTTCAGCGTAATGTCGCAGAACTTCCAACGATCAGAAGGATACTTCGAAGGCACAGCGCAAGTTTATCTCCCAGACATTTTTCCGCCGTTTCTATCCAAGGAAGTTCCCAAACACCATGGCGTGGTTGCGTGTGAAGGCTCAATGTTTAAGAGCAAATTTGCCAATGCTCTGACCACGATGATGATCGGTTCACTGGGAATTGCAGCCGCGCAGAATAAACTTTCTGTCGGATACGGTGGGGAAGCTGGGCACATGGATCCTCCGATTCGGAAGATGTGCGCTCGTTATTGTCGAAATTCGCTGGTGATCACACGCAACGAAGAATCGCGTACGGTTCTACGCGAGCTTGGTGTCCCAACTGAGTTGGGTACGGACACAGCTTGGACTTTCGAGCCGCTTCCCGCCGAGTACGGCGAAGAAGCTCTCCGCAAAGTAGGTTGGGACGGGAGTACGCCGGTGCTGGTGGTATGTCCCATTAATCCTTTTGAGTGGCCGGTTAAAGCTGCAATTGGAAAGTTCATGTTGCGAAGCGTCACTGGTGCTTACAAAGACAGCCATTATCGATCAGTTTATTTCCATAATTCCGGCCCGGCCGCCGATCGCGCATACGCCCACTATTTAACTTCGATTGGCAACGCCGTTGATGCTTTTCGTAAGAAGCACAATGTGTTCGTAATTATGGTTGCGACCGAACGTCTGGATGCGCGTCCAGCTCGACGGATTTCAGAAAGACTGGGCGGAGTTCCGGTGCTGACTTCAGACGACTACAACATTTATCAACTCGTCAGTATTTTGCGTTCGTGTCACATGATGGCTTCTTCGCGTTATCACGGGATTGTTACATCGATGCCCGGGTTGGTGCCGTCGGCTGGAATCACCATGGACGAACGTATTCGCAACCTTATGCGGGAACGCGGGCATGAAGACTTGCTGATGAATGTGGACGATCCTGACCTCGAAGCACGGCTGCTATTCGCGCTGGAGAAGTTGGCGACCGAGGGGGAGAGCGTTGCTGCTGGGATCGGCCGGACCGTCGTACGGAATTTGAAGGTGATGGCGCGAATGGGTGTTTACTTTGAGGAAGAAGTGCAACGGCGCTATCCGGAGTTTCCGACGCGCAAGGGTGAGTGGAGCTGGGAAGATTATTTGCCTCCTATGAGCGCGGGATTGCACGGGCTAATTGAGAGTTACAGTTAGTAAGTCATTGCATATCCCAACAATGCACCTATGAGTTTTCTGGAAGATATCTTCGCGCGGATCGAAGCGGCTCGGGATGCCGTCATTTTGCAGGAACTGCGCGATGGGGAGCCGGTTTCAGTTACCGGTCGCGAGTTGCTCGATTTGATCGCTCAAGTCCGGCTATTTTTTAAAGAACGAGGTCTGAAAAAAGGCGACCGTTGCGCTCTGCTCGCGCACAACAGCATCCGCTGGGCGGCAATGGATCTTGCCATGATGGCCGAAGGCATTATTGTAGTTCCGCTATATGCCCGGCAAGCTCCCGCCGAGCTGGTTGCAATGATGAAAGACTCGTCCCCCGCGCTGCTCTGCTGCGGCGATGCTGCTCTGTGCGATGCGATTCTGCAGAACTGGAACGATGCGCCTCCACGAGTGCTGTTCGAGGAAATATTTGCCCCGAAAAAATCCAATCAACCCCTTACGGAAAACACGAAAGCACCGGAGCACCCGGGAGATGGCGATCCAGTAACAATTATCTATACGTCCGGCACTTCGGGTGATGCCAAAGGTGTTGTGCTGAATAAGGGCAACATCACCCACATGCTCGCATGCACTTCAAGCCGACTTGATACTTTGATGGGAAACCGGACCGGACAAGATCGGGTCTACCACTATCTTCCGTTTGCTTTCGGCGCTTCCCGGATTGCGCTATTTACTTATTTGCTTCGCGGCAGCCTGGTTATGCTGAACACGGATCTCACGAAGATAGCCGGTGAGATGCCAAAGGTCGCCGCAGATTATTTTTTGAATGTTCCAGCGCTACTCGAACGCATGCGGAAAGCCGTTGACGAGCAAATCCGGCAGAAGGGCGGTATCGCACTGTTTCTCTACAGCCGAGGTAAAGCTGCTTGGCTTCGGAAGAGGTCAGGAAAGTCGAGCATTGCGGACTCTGTCTGGCTCACGTGTGCCAACACGCTAATATTTCCCGCAATTCGTAAAAAAATGGTTGGTCCGAATCTAAAGGCTCTGATTAGCGGTTCCGCTCCGCTTGCGATCGAGACTCAGCTTTATTTTATGACTCTGGGCATTCCGGTGCTGCAGGTATATGGTCTCACTGAGACTACAGGTATCTGTACCATGGACGATCCCGAGCATGTCGTGCCCGGACGAGTCGGTCCGGCGATTCGTGGCATCGAAATGAAGCTGGGCGAAAACGAGGAGATTGTCGTCAAGGGCCCGAACGTTTTTCCCGGGTACTGGAACCGCCCGCAAGAGACGGCTCGAGCGCTGCGCGATGGCTGGTTTCACACCGGCGATCAGGGAGAGGTGGATTCAACCGGAAACTGGCGCATCGTTGGCCGCATCAAGAATTTGGTTATCCTGGGTTCGGGACACAAACTTTCTCCCGAGCCAATCGAAGAGGAGATCCTGAAAAACATTTCCGGAGCACAGCAGGTCGTGCTGATGGGAAATGGGCGCGGCTATCTTTCGGCAATCATCACCGGCAAAGTGACCTCGGAGCAAGTGCAGAGTGTGCTGGACAAGATGAATCTGGAGTTGCCGCACTACAAACAGGTCCGCGCATTTTATATTCAGGAGGAGCCGTTCTCGATTGAGAACGGAATGTTGACGGCGAATGGAAAATTGAAGCGGGACTTGATCGCCGCGCGCGATTAAGGATGAGAGTGGAAGAAATGTATCAGGTGAGCACGGAGTGCCTGAGAAGTTTGAAGGTTTGAATGTACCAGTGATGACAAGAATTTCAAGGGCAATCGCTTTCGTGGGACTTGCGCGACGGCGTCATTGAACTGGCGCTGCACCGCGCTCCATGCAACGAAATGGGATCGCGTCACCCTCGAGGAATTGGAGAAATTTGCGACCTGCTTGCAGGCTTGAGAGGCGAAGCCCACGCGCTGATTATTTACAGCGAGATGAAAGCGGATTTTGCGCGGGTGCGGATTTGCGTGAGCTTTATCAGCCGCTCGCAGCGAGATGGACGGCAAGGCTGCAGTCGAAGGCGTGCGCGATTTTCTGGAGCGCATTCATCGCGTCATGAATATGATCGATGCCGCGTCCTCTGACGACGATTGCGGCGGTTCATGGAGTGACGTTCGGCGGCGGATTCGAGCTGGCGCTGGCATGCGATTTGATCATTGCGGACAAGATGGCTCGATTTTGCTTTCCAGAATTGCGCTTGGGATTGATTCCCGGGTTCGGTGGAATTCCACGCCTGAAGCGGGATCTGGGCAATGCGGTGGTACGCGATCTGCTGCTGACCGGGCGCAGTTTCAATGCAACCAAAGCTCAACAAGTTGGACTTAGTGAGCCAGGTTGTTGGCGAAGGGGAGGCGCTGAGAGCTGCGCGAGTGACAGCTGCTCAGCTGAAAAAGTTCGACCGCCAAACCGCCATCGCGGCGAAGCAGTTTATCAAGCCGATTCCGCAGGAGGAATTGAAACATGGAGATCGACCTCTTTTGTGAACTCTATTGTGCAGCCTGCGGTACGAAGAAGGATTGCGCAAATTTGTCGAGAGCACGGATGCGCAGCCGTACTTGCCATGAGCAAGCTAGAACGTAAAGCTCTTAGATTGTGAGGATGTAAAGGAACCAAGAAAATATGGCTACGCCTGAACAGACACTTGACGAAATCTTGAATCTTGCCGCTGCCCATTTCAAGGTTCCGCGGGAAAAGCTTGCTCCCGACGAGGATTTTTTCAAGACGCTCGGAATCGACAGCTTGCAGGCTCTCGATCTGCTCACCAGGCTCGAGAATCACTTCCACGTCGAATTGCCGGACTATGAATTGCAAGGGGTTTCAGATTTCCGAACGCTGGCGGGGCGAATACAGTCTCGATTGTAAAGAAAACTCACCACAGAGAACGCAGAGAAGAACTCAGAACGGAGAGCAATTGTGCGAAGCGCTTCACGTTCAGGTAGTGAACTGATTAACAAGGTTTTTCTGCACATCTTACATGTCTGTGATGAAATAACCTCTTATGCTTGATCTGAAACAATATAGCTGCCTGGGCGCTGCACTTGCGGGACGCGCTCGATCGTTGGCCGAATGAGACCTGCCTGATCGAGGCCGATCGCGACGCGAAAAAAGTGCGGCTCACTTATTCCGATTTCAAAGAATTCGGCTCTGCCTCTCGCGCGGGCGCTGCAGGACGCGGAGTTCAAAGCCGGGGACCGTGCGGCCATCATGATGACGAATCAGTCGAAATGGCTGATTTCGGCGTATGCGATTTTCTATTCCGGCGGCGTGCTGGTTCCGCTCGATTACAAGCTGACCGCGCTCGAGCAACTGCAATTGCTGGCGCATTCCAAAGCCAAAGTGCTGGTGGTTGAGTACTACCTTTGGCGCGCGATCTCGCAGTCTGCCGGAGTTCAAGAATCAAAACTGCAAAGTAGTGCTGGTGACGGAAGCGCCGCTGGGCGCGGACCTGGCCGGGGCGTTCCGCTGGGAAGATTTCCGGCGCAAGGGCGCTCCGGTTTTTGTGATGCGGCAGCGCGAGGACGCGGCCTGCATCGTCTATTCGTCCGGAACCGGCGGCCGTCCGAAGGGATGCGTGCTGACCCACGAAAATTATCTGGAACAGTGCCGAGTCTTTGACTGCCTGGTATCCATTCTGGCCGGGCGTTCGTTACCTGAGTATTCTGCCCACGAATCATGCGATTGATTTCATGGTGGGATTCATTGGTCCATTTGTATGCGGAGCGTGCGTCGTTCATTTGCGGACGCTGCGGCCGGAGTTTGTGCGCGATGCTTTTGTGCGCTACCGAATTACCTATGTCAGCCTGGTTCCGATGGTGCTGAAGAATCTGGAGCGCGGACTTAGAGCGAAGCTTGAAGAATTGCCATCATCGAAGCGGTTTTGCTGATATCGACAAGATCTGGCACTCAACAAGGCTCTGACCAAGAAGCGGCCTAATGTGAAGCTAAGCCGCAGGCTGCTTCCGCAAGTTCATCGCGCATTTGGTGGGGAGCTGCTGGCGATGATTACGGGCGGCGCATTCATGGAAGCTTCGCCCACTGCAATTTTTCTATGACTTGGCGTTCCGGTGGCCAATGGCTATGGGCTGACCGAAGCGGGTACGGCTGCTTACGTTGAACGATCTGAAACCTTTTCGTGCGGACACGGTCGGCAAGCCGCTGCCGGGAGTTGAGCTGCGAGTTCTGAATCCTGAAACGGACGGGATTGGCGAAGTCGCGGCCCGCAGCAAGACGGTGATGTCGCACTATCTGGACGATCCGGAGTTGACCGCGCAAGACAATCGTCGATGGATGGCTCCTGACCGGCGATCTGGGGCGGTTCGACGACAACGGACATCTGCAACTGTTCGGACGTAAGAAGAACATGATCGTCACCGAAGGCGGAAAGAATATTTATCCCGAAGACATCGAGACGGCCTTCGACGGAATAGCGGTGAAAGAATATTGCGTATTTGCGGCAAATTATGTTTGGCCGCCAAGAGCCTGGGCAATGAAGCGCTCATTCTGGTGATGCGTCTGGAGCAGAACCAGGAGTTTACTTACAGCTTGAAAGACGAGATCGGCGAGCGCAATCGGAAATTGGCTGACTACAAACGGGTCGGCGGCTATGTTCTATGGGATAAAGATTTTCCTCGCACTGCTTCCATGAAGATCAAACGCAACCGTTCTTGCCGAAGAGATGGGACAGAAACTCGAACAGGCTACAGCAGTGACTCCGCTGTGAGTGAGGGTACGCTGAACGTGCGATTTTTGGCCATCGTAAATCCGGCGGCAGGTGGCGGACGATGCCAAAAACTCGTTGGTCCTGCGCTGGAGCGTTTGCGCAAAGGCGGCGTCGAAGTCGACACGGTTCAGACTACAACTCCTGCTCAAGCTGAGGAACTTGCACGTGAAGGTTTCGCTAAAGGCTATCGGCGGTTTATCGCTGTAGGCGGAGATGGCACTTCTTACGAAATTGTGAATGGGCTTTTTCCAGCATCCGAATCTGATGCACGTTCCGAGCGGCCCACTCTGGGGTTTCTTCCTCTAGGCACGGGCAATTCTTTTCTTCGGGATTTTTCTGATCGCGGCGTTGAATATGCGATCGAAAGCCTGCTCGCCGGGCGTTCGCGCCCTTGTGACGTTTTGCGGCTCACTCATAGAGACGGCGTAGTTCATTACATCAATTTGTTAAGCGTGGGGTTTACTGCGGACGTGGCCACCATGCGAGCCCGTCGCTTCGGCGGATGGGGAGAGCTGGGGTATCAGTCGTCAATATTCATCTGTCTCGCGCGTTTCCGGCGCCGTCCCTTTCCTTTGTCTCTGGATGGGGATGCGGCAATCGACCGCCGTCCTTGTCTATTTTTGACTTTCAACAACAGCAAATTCACGGGTGGAACCATGATGATTGCTCCAAAAGCGGAGATCGATGATGGCTTAATCGAATTTGTTCGCTGGGGGCCGATCGGGCGCGCGGGACTGATTCGCAACCTGCCGACTCTCTATGATGGAACGCACCTTCAGCATCCGCTCGCGGAAAGACGCGCAGTGAAGCGAGTGGACTTTCACCTCGACGGTCCGGTAGACGTTATGGTTGACGGCGAGGTGCTTACGCTGCACTGCCAAACGGTAGAGGTACTGCCTTCGGCGCTGAATGTCGTGGTATAAGTTTTCCAATGTCCCAGCAACGAAGAAAACGACAAGCGAAACGAGAGCAGAGCGAAAGCTCAACACTAAATATTTTACGATCGGAACGCGCGCGTACGATTCTCGTGGCAATTGCAATTGTGATTGTGTTTGCGGGTGTCTACTATTTCGCGGTACGCAAAGGGAATGCGCGCCTTGATGCTTTCGCGCAATGTCTCTCCGACAAACAGGTCAAAATGTACGGACTGTTCTGGTGTGAGCATTGTGCGCAGCAGAAAGAAATGTTCGGCTCGTCGTTTAAACATGTTGACTACATCGAATGCGGCATCAAGGGATCGCATGACGAAGAGCCGGTTTGCAAGACCGCTCAGATTAAAAACTTTCCAACCTGGGAATTCCCTGACGGCAGCAGGAAGGAAGGCGCGCAATCGCTTGAGATTTTGAGTGAAAAGACAGGGTGCAAGCTGCCGTGAGAGTGGCTAACGAGGACGGAGCGAAGCGCAAGAGTGCAGGATGGATTCCGTTTACGATTGCGTTCCTTTCTTCCGTCGGCATAGTGGTTTCCTCTATTTCCCTCTATCACCACTACGGAACTTCGAAATTTTCTTTTTGTGATTTTGGAAACAGCTTCAATTGCGACATGGTCAACCGCAGTATTTACTCGACTGTCGCGGGAGTTCCGGTAGCGCTGATCGGAGTTTTAGGCTATGCAGTTCTGCTGTGCCTCTCGAGCGTTTACCGTACGAAAGCTGAAACACCTGTCATGCTCCTGATCGCCTCAGTAGCCGGATTGGTATTCGCTTCATATCTGACCTACGTAGAGGCCTTTGTGCTCGCGACCTGGTGCGTTTTGTGCCTGTCGTCCTTAGCGCTGATTTTTCTGATTGCGGGACTTTCTGTGTTGTTATTCGTGGATTCCCAATATCTGTCATAGCAGACTGGAATCAGGAGGTTCGCCTGTCGACCTGCCGTTTCAATCCTTTTGCGCTGCGGAGCGCTCTGCTAATGCGGCTGCTTGTCGCTTTGGTCAATTCGCCAGCCGCAGTTTTCCTCTTCGCGCTTTTCGTTCGCTTCTGGGTGATCGCCCAATTGCTGCCCGAGCATGCAAAGTCAGGCTTTTATTTTCCAAATGAGCCGAGCCGCGTTGCATGGGCCATTATCTCTGGCTTCGGTTACAGCTCCCCTTGGCCGCATACTCTTATGTCGCCAACGGCGGTGTTGCCTCCGATTTATCCTTACCTATTGGCCGGTATTTTCAAAATTGCGGGTATCTACTCCTATTCATCGCTATGGATTGCAGTAGGACTGAATGCAGTTTTTTCGGCGATAAGCGCTGTTCTGATTCTAAAGCTTGGGAAGCAGGAATTCGGCGCACTTTGCGGTGTTCTCGCCGCGTGGACTTGGGCTGCATGGCTTTATGAAGCGGTAGTTTCAATTCGGCTTTGGGAAAGCAGCCTCTCAACTCTATTGCTTCTCAGTTCAGTGTTTTTGCTTACTAAGCTTTCGCGATCGCTCAAAATGTCGCAGTGGATATTGTTCGGGTTTCTGGCTGGGATTGCCGCGCTTACAAACACGGCGTTGCTTTCGTTGTTCCCGTTTTTCTGGCTGTGGCTGTGGTTAAGCTACCGTAAGCGCGGACTTTTTTATGGTAAGTGGGTGCTCGTTTCCATAGCAACCTGCTTGATTACACTTCTGCCGTGGACGGTCCGTAATTACATTGCATTACACAAGCTGATACCGGTTCGCGATAACTTTGGTCTCGAATTGTGGGTTGGAAATCACCAAGGGGTAACGCATCTATATGATTTCCCGGCAAGCTTTCCGCTTCACGATCCTACGGAATTCAATCACATTGGGGAACTCCGATTTATGGAATTGAGGCGAGAAGAGGCCGTACAATTTATTCGACAACATCCAGAACAATTTATGCATTTGACAGCAGAACGATGCTTTTATTACTGGACAACTCCAGAACCATACGTGTGGTTGCCAATAAGTGTGATGGCATGGCTGGGGGCTGCTCTGACATTGAGGCATAAGGGAATGGAGGCCATGCCTTATATCATTATCCTTATTGTTTTTCCTGGAATCTATTATGTTACGCATCCATGGCCGACATATCGCCATCCCGTGGAGCCCGTAATGCTGCTTATGTCTGCGTATGCGGCAGTAATCTTCGCCGATTTTCTACTGAGATATTTGGGCAGAAGCAAGCAATTGTTTGGTAGGGGAGAAACTAATTTCTGACTCTCATCTGCTGGCGGTTATTGCAAGCACCGCCTGCCTGCTCGGAGTTATTGCTGAGGTGTTATAGGAGAATAGGCGTGGTGGAACATTTTCTTCAATGTCTAGCTGCCACACGCGGTGGTCCTGAAAATAGTGAAGGAGTTCCTGGTTACGTTGAATTCCCATATCACGCGCCCAGACTACTTTGGCGTGATCAATATCAGAGACGTTATAGACCCATTCGTCATTTGGATTGTGCTTATCGTCGTAGTGCACGATGATCACGTGTTTTCCCGATTGACTATTCAGTTTTCGGAGAATAGCAGCGCGAGTCACATTCCCGCGAGGCCAGGATGGCTCAATGTCTGCTCGAGCCATAACCGCCGTCACTCTGAATAGCACCATAGCAATGCAAATTACAAAGACAGCGTGCAAGAGAGCTTTCCCACTCGGACGAGCATGCCACTGCCATTGGTACATATGACGCATACTTTGGATGATCAGCAAGTAGAGGAGACTGGTGGCGGGGGCAAAATAATGCGGGAAAACCCAGGTTTCCGGGACCAATCCAGCCACACAAATCACGATTGCTAGGAGAGGAAACCTCAGGCGACGGTCGCGAAGAATCAATGGGAAAAATAGTACGGGAATAGTCAAGGCAGGACCAACATAAAAGATCCATAACACGAACACCTTGACCAACATGTGCTGAAAGAAGCCTGGCAATGTCCGGTTTTCTTGGTAGTAGTTGAATTCGTTGGCGTAAAAACGATCCATGACTACATGGTTATGAGTGCGAGTAGGATTTGGCGACTGCCAAATGAAGTAGCGTGCTCGTGAATATGTATCCCGATTGACTTGATGTGCCATCTGAAAGGCGTGCCCGGTTACCCGATGGTTGTAGTAACCGGTAGCCAGGGCTGCGACCAAGAGGATTAATGTAAGCGGTAGAAGGACATTCCATCTGAGTATTATGAAATGAGACCGTCCGGAACGAATCAGCCACGCGATTAATGCAACAGCTACAGTTACGCAGAGAATAACCCCTTCGTAGGGTCGGGTATTGGCTAAGATAGCGATGCCGAGCGCCATCCAGATTGCATCGCGAGGACGACCGTGTCGTTTTAGGCGTGGTAACGCCCCGAGGACAAGTGCTCCTCCCAATGCGGCTACAGAGCCTCCCCAATAACTGTTCACCCAATAGCTGAAAATGCCCAATCGTAGAACCGCAAGGACGCCCCCAAGCAGAGACCAACCCGGTGGGATCCAGCCTTGCAGCATCCAACAAATCGCGGAGCACATCATTGCAGTGCTGAGCAAAATTCCAATCCATGGATGGCCGAGACGCTGGCCGAGAGCTAAAACCAGTCCTTGTCCCGGGGGATACATGGACATGTAGGTCGGCTGTAGGATGATGTGGAAACTCTCGAAGTGCTGCCACAAGGGCGGAGTAGGATTCGTCAGCTTTCCGTGAGCGAAAGTATCGGCCGCCAATAGATAGCTGAATTCATCGTGCACAGCAGGAACAGGAACGGCTAGAACTGGGATCAACGCGGTACGCAGACTAAGGACAGAAAGACCAACTAGTAATACAGACAAGTTTTTCCTAAGCGCCAGTTCCCGAAATTTGCGCTCCAGATAGCAAAAACCGGGTCGGGCGCGCTTGGCTCTTTCCGGTGTCCGCTGTCCAATAAAGACGATGCTTAGGACAGCAACGACCAGGAGTAGCTCGAGAATTGGTATGGTGAACGCAGCCATTACCGGCAAAGATTATGGTCAATTACTCTACGTGAGTTCACGCAAAAGAAAAAGCCCGACACGCATATGCCGGGCTGGGCAAAACTGAACTGAGATCAATTAAATCCAGTAAATTTAGGATGCGACCGGTTCTTTATCTTCCCTGAGTTTATCCTCGCTGAGCTTATCAAGGATTCCTTCTGCTACGTCGATCATTTCCTGATCCACGGTGCGGTTCTTGGAGAGAGCATCCGCCAACGGAATGGATATCAGCTTATTGCCGCGTAGCGCTGCCATGCATCCGAAGTCTCCGTTGTGCACCATGTCGATTGCTTTCAGACCGTAGCGCGTTGCCAGCACACGGTCAAATGCGCTAGGAGAACCTCCACGTTGAATGTGTCCAAGCACGACAGTTCTTGTTTCGAAGCCGGTGCGCTTTTCAATTTCGCGAGCCAGAATATTGCCGATCCCGCCGAGTCTGGCATGTCCAAATTCATCCTTACCCATGTCCTGCAAAACGGGTGCGCCGTGTTGCGAATTTACGTTGCTGGAAAACTTTGCTCCCTCGGCAACGACCACAATGCTGAAATACCGGCCGCGAGAATGCCGCTGTCGAATGGTGTCAGCCACTCGGTCAATATCGAACGGCTGTTCGGGAATCAGAATTACGTCGGCGCCTCCGGCGATACCGCTGTGAATGGCGATCCATCCAGCGTCGCGTCCCATGACTTCGACCACCATGACACGGTTGTGAGCTTCTGCCGTCGTATGTACCCGGTCAATCGCCTCAGTAGCAATGTTGACCGCCGTGTCAAAACCGAAGGTGTAATCGGTTCCCGCTAGATCGTTGTCAATCGTTTTAGGAACGCCAACCACCTGTACTCCGCGATCAGAAAGTTTCTTCGCAACTGACAATGTATCGTCGCCGCCGATTGCGACCAGCGCTTCGACGCCGTGGGCTCTGAGAGTAGCCATGCAAGTGTCAAGGCCATCCTGCTTCTTAGCTGGATTGGTACGCGAGGTGCGCAGAATCGTGCCTCCACGCGGCAAGATTCCAGCTATGGCCGCGAAATCGAGCACTATACTCTTGTCTTCTACAAGTCCGCGCCAGCCTTCGAGAAATCCCACAAACTCATCCTGATAATGGAAGCTGCCCTTGCGCACCACGGCGCGGATCACCGCATTCAGCCCAGGACAATCGCCGCCACCTGTAAGAACTCCTACCTTCATTGCATGCTCCTCTTGTAAGTGTAAACTTTATCCGCCGCACAGGTTAGAAGGGTACGCGCGTTACAAAGCACAACGGAGTGCCTTCATCTGAGACGGAACAGCTAAGATTAACATTAATTTTGTGAAATTCGTGTGAATGGACAATGCCTCTGATCACTATTCTGGATTTGACTGATCCATTTTTGTGATCCTTGGAAGATTTCAAAATCTAAAGCGCCGAACAAGGTACTTATGCGCAGTTCGCTGAAATTTGTGAGTTGGATCTTCATTGCATCACTGGGAACGCTCGCTGTCGCCACGATTGCTCTGCATCGCGGAGAGCAGATCAATGCGATGTGGCTGGTCGTCGCTGCTGTTTGCTGCTATGCGTTGGGCTATCGATTTTACAGCAGCTTCATCGCGGCAAAAATTCTGGCCCTTGACCCGCAACGTGCCACTCCCGCCGAGCGGCTCGAGAACGGACGGGATTTTGTTCCCAGCAATAAATGGGTTGTATTTGGTCATCACTTTGCCGCCATTGCCGGACCCGGGCCGCTAGTCGGCCCTGTCCTGGCTGCGCAGTTCGGCTACTTACCCGGAACGCTTTGGATTTTGGCCGGAGCCGTATTCGGCGGCTGCGTGCAGGACTTTGTAATTTTACTTTTCTCAGTCCGGCGTGACGGCAAATCCATGACCGAGATGGCGCGCGAGGAAGTGGGGCGAGTTGGTGGATTCGTCGCCTATGTGGCCGTCATCAGCATCATTGTTATTCTTCTCGGCGTTTGCGCTCTCGTGGTAGTGAACGCTTTGAAGTCGAGTCCGTGGGGCGCTTTCACGATTGCGATGACAATTCCCATTGCATTGCTGATGGGACTTTATTTGCGCCGTATTCGTCCCGGCAAAGTCCTGGAAACGTCCCTGCTTGGATTTATTTTGGTCATGCTCGCAATCTGGGGCGGGCAGTGGGTTTCGCAAACACCCTCTGTCGCGGGATGGTTCACCTTGAGCGCTACTACTCTGGCTCTGGTAATCATCCTGTACGGATTTGCAGCTTCAGCTTTGCCCGTCTGGCTGCTGCTTGCGCCGCGTGATTACCTCAGCACATTCGTCAAGCTGGGGACGATTGGGTTGCTAGCCATCGGAATAATCGCTCTCCATCCCACGTTGCACATGCCGCCGCTCACCCGGTTCATCGATGGATCGGGACCGGTGTTCGCCGGAAATATTTTTCCTTTCGCTTTTATCACTATCGCCTGCGGAGCCATCAGCGGCTTTCATTCGCTGATATCAAGCGGTACGACTCCAAAGCTAATTCGTCGTGAAACCGAAACTCGCATGGTGGGTTACGGGGCCATGCTCGCCGAGTCAATGGTCGCGATCATGGCGACCATTGCCGCTTGCGTGTTGCAGCCTGGAGTTTATTTTGCGATCAATAGTCCGGCTGGAATTGTGGGCCAAACTCCGGATGCTGCCGCAGCGACCATCAGCAACTGGGGATTCTCCGTGAGCGCAGCTGAAATGCATTCTTTGGCGCAAGCCGTGGGCGAGCAGACGCTCTTCAATCGCACAGGAGGAGCGCCGGCGTTTGCGGTGGGAATGGCGAATATTTTTTCAAACAGTCTGGGCGGACACGCGCTGATGGCAATCTGGTATCACTTCGCCATCATGTTCGAAGCTTTATTTATTCTCACGGTTCTTGATGCAGGCACGCGCGTCGGCCGTTTTATGGTGCAAGACGCGCTCGGGCACGTATGGAAGCCGCTGGGACGAACCAGTTGGTATCCCTCCATTCTGGCCACCAGTGCTCTCATTGTCGGCGCGTGGGGTTATTTCTTGTGGCAGGGAGTGAAAGATCCCCTAGGCGGGATCAATTCCCTATGGCCGCTGTTTGGAATTTCCAATCAGTTGCTGGCAGCGGTTGCTTTGTGCGTCGCGACTACGATCATCATAAAAATGGGGAAGACTTTATATGCTCCAGTGACTCTCATTCCTCTGACTTGGCTGGTGCTGATTACGTTTACGGCGTCGTGGCACAAGATATTCGATCCCAATCCGCGGATTGGTTTTCTTGCACACGCACGGCAGCTGGAACATGGAATTTTTAGCGCAGCTACGCCGCGATTTATCTTTAACGACAGACTGGATGCTGCCGTAACCAGCGCTCTAATTTGTTTGATAGCGCTGATCTTGATGGAATCGATTCTGGAGTGGGCTCGCGTGCTTTCAGGCCGCAAGCAAAGCAGGGTTAAGGAAACGGCATTCGTAGCGACAAGATTCGCAGCGGAGGAGCGAGGCTGACTCGGCGCTGAAAACTGAGAACTAACAACTGGGAACTGACAATTAGACTACGGAATTAGGTACTAAAAATGCAGAAATTCTTTACTTTGTGCGTGGCAGCTCTGCGGGAGATTTTTGACGAGTCTGCCTATGCACGTTTCTTAGAGCGGCAGAACGCTCGTTCCTCGAAGGAATCCTACGCTGCATTTTCACGCGAGAACGAACTCGCGAAGGCACGTCGTCCGCGATGCTGCTGAGGTACACTCATTGCGATGCGCGTCATGGGAATCGATTGCGGCACGGGGTACACGGGCTACGGAGTGGTGGAACTCCGTCCTGACGGCAAGCTGCTCTGTTTGACTTGTGGCGCAGTGAAGCTGAGTTCTCGTGACACCATGTCGAGCCGGCTGGCGACCATCTTTAACCAGCTAGGTGCGATTATCCAGAAGCATCGGCCAGACAACGTTGCGATTGAAGATGTTTTCTATGCACTGAATGTCAAGTCTGCGCTGAAATTGGGCCAAGTTCGCGGTGTCGCCATGCTCGCAGCGTCTTCAGCAGGACTGCAGGTTTCTGAATACTCGCCGCTGACCATCAAGTCTGCTGTCGTTGGATACGGCCGGGCAGAGAAGCAGCAGGTGCAGCACATGGTCACGCACCTGCTTAACCTGGCGGAAATTCCAGAGCCACCGGATGCAGCCGATGCCTTAGCCATCGCGATTTGTCACCTGCATACGTCGGCTACACTGGAACGGCAACGGGCAGTTGCGGGCAGATAGAACCGGGCGGGTTTCGAAAGGCATTTAAGAAATCACGAGGCCGCTCATCTGGCATAATTCACTCTGATGCAAGTCGGAATCTTATCTCTCCTGGTCTGTTCTTTTTCACGACGGATCTCGGTCACTCTGCTTTACTTCACTTTTCTGGCTGGTCTGTTTTGCGTGCCTATATTCGCGCAGGACGCCGCAGTTGCCACCGTCACATTTTCCTGCGATTTTCCCGGAGCCGATCCGGAGCACTATGTAGTTTCCATCAGCTCCGATGGACGGTCCAATTACCGGTCCGATGGAAAGCTCAACCAGCAATCCACCGCTGATCCTTTTCAACTTGACTTCACCACGTCTCAAGAGACTCGCACTCGGGTTTTCGACCTCGCGAAACGCGCCCACTACTTCGAAGGAAAGGTAGACTCCGGCAAGAAGAACATCGCCTCCAGCGGAGTCAAAGTGCTCGCCTACAAAGACGGGCAGAAAACTACACAAGCAACCTACAACTATTCTCCTATTCAGGCGGTGGAGGATCTCACTGCGGTGCTACAAAATCTATCCGCGACCCTGGAATTTGGACGCCGCCTCGACTATTACCACCATTACCAGAAGCTCGCTCTCGACGACGAGCTGAAGATCATGGAAGACATGTCCCACAGGAATAATCTTGAGGAGATTGCCGCAGTCGCGTCAATCCTGCAAACGATCGCGGACGACCCTAGCCTCATGAACGTGGTCCGAGCTCGTGCACAGCGATTGTTGGTCGCCACTCGGAAGTAATTCCCCTCCACATAAGCCGCATCTCCACCCCAGTTGTAAAATCTTTACACTTGGCAACGTAATTAGACAAAACGGTGTTCTAATGCTTAGTAGTTCTTCCAGATGGGGGTTCTCCCTATGTTTGCGCGCACAATCAAAATTGCTCTACTCACCTCGGCAGCTTCACTCTTCTTAACAGCTTCAGCCTTTGCAGATTCGCAAGTACGAATTGTCCGACTGAGTGAAGTCGACGGCAACGTGCAGTTCGACAACACCTCTTCCCAGCGTTATGAAAAGGCGTTCTTAAATCTGCCGATCACTCAAGGCGTAAAGCTGCGCTCCCAAACCGATAGCCGCGCCGAAGTGGAGTTCGAGGACGGAAGTACGCTTCGCGTCGCGCCCGATACGGTCGTGGAGTTTCCTCAGCTGTCGCTGCTCAGCTCAGGCGGAAAGGTCTCCGAGATTCACGTGAAGCAGGGAACAGCTTACGTTAATTTCTCCGGCGCGAAGAATGACCAGCTAACAGTTACGTTTGGCCAGGAGAAGATTGTTCTTACCCATGCCGCACATCTGCGTTTGGAAGTTGCCCAAGACAACGCCGCAGTAGCCGTGTTCAAAGGCGACGTCCAGGTTGAGGGACAGTCAGGCGCAGTCGAGGTCAAAAAGAATCAAACCGCAATGTTTGACCTGGCTGACCAGGAGCGCCATAAGCTGGTCAAGAACCTCGAAGAGGACCCATACGACGCCTGGGACAAACAGCAGGATCAATATCACGAGCGCTACACCTCTTCGACCTATAACAGCTACTCGCCCTACGCCTACGGAACCGCCGATCTCTCTTACTACGGCAACTTCTTCAACGCCCCTGGCTACGGAATGATGTGGCAGCCTTACTTCGCCAGCGCAGGATGGGATCCATTTATGAATGGAGCTTGGGCATTTGGACCGGGCATGGGCTATGGATGGGTTTCGGCCTATCCATGGGGATGGACTCCTTATCACTACGGTTCTTGGGCATTTATTCCAAACCGTGGTTGGGCGTGGCAACCGGGTTCTACCTGGAACGGATTTAATGCTGTTCCGCGGGTGCTGAATGCTCCGGCGAATTTCTCGATCCCGCGAGCTCCAGTAACCGGGCAACAAACGCTTGTGGTAAATCGCGGACCTGCGCCCGTTCTTCAAGGAAAATCGGCAAACAAATTGGTGATTCCAAATAATTCAGCCGGTTTAGGCGTCCCACGAGGTGGGATCAAAGACCCGGCAAAAGTCTCGCAGACCGTGGTGCAGCGAGGAATGGTCGCCACGAAAATCCAGACCGTCGCGGTTCAGCCCCGGTCGATGTCGGCTGGAACCGGGAGAGGTGAGCCGTCCATGGGCGCATCTCGTTCTGCGCCGAGTTACAGCGCTCCGGTACACTCAAGCGCGCCGGCGTCTACCTCGCATTCCTCCGGCGGTGGCGTACACCGCTAGTCGTTGGACCGGAACTCGCAATCCGCCAATCGCTAGAGCGGTATCAGCGTCCTCGTTTGGCTTTGTTTCCGAAGATTCTTGCGTCCTTAGCCGCATTCTGTATTGACAAACCTTCCTGCCCGTAGCAGAATGCGGGAAATCGTCTCGGTTCCGACAGCTGCTTGGGGCGGAAAGGGACTTATGCGTCGCCAGTTTTTGATGTTGTTTTTCGCCCTCATCCTGTGTTTGGTGGCGGTTGCCACTGTGGCACAACCTGCGCCCAACTTCCTGCCAGCTGGAACCCTATTGCAATGCACCATGGACGAACCTAATTTTTCCTCGAAGACCGCACAGGTCGGGGATCCGGTTCTTTGCCATCTCAGCTCCGCCGCGACATTTGGGCGTCCCGTATTTCCGCGGGGCGCGTATCTGTCGGGTCGGCTTCAGGACTACAAAGATCCGGGACACTTCTGGGGTAAGGGCTGGATCGAAGTCGATTTCGATCGCATTATCTTGCCTGGAGCGGATGTGCTGCCGCTTTCAGCAAAGTTGATTTCTACTCCGCATTACAAAGTGGACCGCGATGGCAAGATTCACGGTCGTGGGCATCCAGTGCGGGATACAGTCGAGTGGCTGCTTCCTCCCTTGTGGCCAATGAAGGTCATTCTTCTGCCGAGACGCGGGCCGTATCCCACGCTCAAGGGCGAAACTCGTATAACCATGCGGCTCATGGAAGACGTCGAGGTTCCAGCACTTCATGCCTCTTCATCTTCGCCTTCATGGGTCCGACCAAGCAGCATGCAAGGACAGAGTTACGCGCCTCAACTCCAACGTGACAACTCTGAAGTCTTGCCTGTAGATTTCCGGACAGCCTTGCACACATCGTCGCCTCAGCCACAGGTATATCGCTCTGCATACGTAACTCAAACTCCGGTCTTGCAACAGGCTCGGACTCTACAACTCACTGAACAGCCGGTTACTCCGCCGAATCAGGCAGCTACGGTTCTAGTGCTTAAGAACAGCAGCGCCTATCTCGCGCAGGATTACTGGCTTGACGCTGACCAGCTTCACTGCGTAACTCAGGAAGCCGGAGACAAAATGATTCCCCTGGCAATGCTGGATCTTGAACAGACTGTTCGTCTCAATCGCGAGCGGAACGTTGCGTTTTCGCTGCGCTCAAGGGACGTGAGCCAGCAGTAGGACAAGACGAGAAGAATTCAGCAGAAAGATTGAAGGGGAATGGAGCGGGCGCAACTCTGGTTAGAGTTTCGCCCGCTTTGTTACATGGACAGAACCGACGTGCATCTTCCGGTAAGGAAAACCGATGAAGGCCTGTTGCTTGGCGATTCAAAGGATTAGATGTTCCGCATGAACTTCTTCCCATTTCGGAACTGATTTCGCCTGATTTCCTGACACCTATGCGGGAAATCCAAAAATCGCTTGTCAAGCCCCCTTTTAGCCTCAATTCCTCCGAAGCTCATCATTCAATGGACAATATAAAGTGCGAAAGTGTGGCGCAATTACCCTGCTCAATCAGCTATGATTGAAGTAGAGATAAAACTAAAGGCGCGGCCCATGGGTCGCGCTTTTTTATTCGGGCTTGCGGTTGTTTTATTGCTGCTCGGGCAGCACCGGTAACGCCGCTTTATTCACGGCTGAAGGATCGTCGCGCAATTTGATGTAAAGCAGCGTCCCGTTGGGACGAGGAACATCCAGAGTTTGATCTGCGAAGCCTAGTGGCACTGGCACTTCGTGCTTAAATTGCGAATCGGATGATATTGACTCGATGAGAAACAGATTCGTTCCGTTCAATGTGCATTGCTTGTCCGGACTGTCAGGGCAGCGAACTTCTTTCAGAGATGGAATGCGAACTAAATTTGCCAAAGCTTGCCAATCGCCTTTTGCGCCACTTGCATCGACAGCGCGGAAATGAAGGGAACCGAAAGCCGATGGGCCAAAACTTTTAAGCGGATCAAGCATCGCCAGCACGGTCTGAGAATCCTGCAATACCAGGTTTCCATCCGACAAACTTAGGAGCACGTCGAAAGAATTATCCGCAGTCGCGACTTCGATTTTTTCGTTTCGCGGAAACGTATCTGGAACTTCGCTTTTTACGAAGAACGATAGGCGTCCATCTTGCGGAAGCTCATCTTGATTGCCGAGCCGAATCGCGGACGGAGTTGCGCCCGCTTGGATGCTCTTGCCGAGCAAAGCCACCTTCGGCCGAGGAGCCTCAACAGTAGTTTGCAGATTCAGTATCCGGCCGTCCTTAAGCGCCACTTGTGCCACGAGTTCCTGATTCGAATGCAACGAATCAACCTTTGCGTCATTGGCTGCAGAAAGTTGAAGCTCATCTTTCTGTTCTGCGCGAGAAAGGACGCCAGGCGTGAAATGAATGCCATTCATTTCGACACTGGCGACTTCATCGAGTCGTGTGCCCTTCAACATGCCTTGCTGGTCGCCTGCATTGATCATGAAATGATCCAGATGCCCAGCTTCAGAGTAAGTGTGTAGCGGTACATCGTCCACTTCACTCAGGCCGGTTTGCTTAACCAGCATTGCAACTGGACCCGCAGCTTCGTCTTTTAACGGAACTTGCACTTCGAGTTCATCGGCCTTCAACAACTTCCAACTGGTTTTGATTTCTTTTCCAGAATGATTCTTGAGGGTTACTTCTTCAACACAAACCGCCTCGTCAGATTGCAAATGAAGCGTATCTTCACGACCGATAACTAGTCCATTCTGGTCAGCCGTGGGTACGTTCCACTTGGCGGCGTGGGCGCTTATCAAATGAAACTTTGGGCCATCAAAGGCTTGATATCCCCAAAAGCCATGCAATGTTCCGGTTGTTTCCGGATCCAGATGACCGGCTTGCAGAGCGTGGGTATCGATCACAAACCCGCCATTTGCGGGGTCGGCTGCAGCTGGCAGCTCGATGTTCTTACCGGATTTCACCGGCACTTGCAATGCGAAATCATGAGCAAGTCCGCTGGAAAAAACGATAGGCGCTCCTTCAACCGGAAGAACCATCGGCGTTTTTTGCAAACAGAAAACTTGTTTGGGATCAACTGCACGCAGAGGTGGAAGCTGCGCTGCTTCTATGGCGGGTAGTCCAACGACTAAGACGGACATCGGCTTCCGAAACGAAGGTGGATTGTTGAGTTTGAGATTTAACTCATCTTGCTTAGGCAGCGCAAGCGCGGGAATGTACTGGTACTCGGCGGTGTGGAAGTTGCCCATAATTCGAGCCAGATCGACAATAGCGCCAACATACGGACTATAAAATCCTCCACCCGCGAGCGAGGTCGCACTGAGTTGTCCGATAAGGTCCGACGATGGACCGGAAGTAAGCGCCGCCACCATCGACTGACTGTGACCGTCATCCAGCACGAGGTTTTCGCTGTTTTGCGTGAGGCATGGCACTTGCTGTTCGGTAGGTTTGTCGAAACATTGCTGATCGAGCTTGATGTTCAAACTGCGCGCCAAAAGTGTGGAACGCTCGTGAAGCGCTTTGGGATCGTTCTCAGAAGTCTGCTGCACGGCGCTCAAGTACTTTTCCAAACGTGAACGATCGAGACTTGCCTGATTGAGGTCCTGCGACGCCCTCACGAAGGCGCCCGGTTTCGCTCTTACCGCAGCTCTCAAACTATTGAAATCGCCTCCCGTCTCGGGAGCCATGAAGAGTAAGGCTTGTTCCGCTCCGTCGGGGACCGTGACCACTACGCCTTCTTGCCGAACCTGTTTGTTCCAGGTCTCGATCTTGGTGAACCAGTTCTCCGGTGGTGGATTGGTGGACCCTCGCAGAAAAGTCGCGATCAAAAGATAGTGAACCGACTGAGTAGCAGGGAGATCCGCATGTAACCAGAGCCTGTCGCCAACCTGCAAATTCGGGACTTCAGAGATGGGCAGAGTCTTGTTGGCGCGAGTGACCTTGACTTCGATGCGAGGTCCGGACAAATCAAAGGCAGCATTATCGGCGCGGAGGGTCTTTGGGATTATTGCGACAGCGAGAAGCAAAGGCAGAATCGAAAAAATTCTATATTTGCAAAGGGCGTTCACCGTAAGAGAAGTTGGAGAACCCGAATACGAGACCATCGCAACATTCTAAAAGGTTCTCGGGACTTTCGGCAGTGCGATTTGTCGATCAGAGCAATCTATGGGGCACGACGAAAACGTGTCAGGCGAACAACGAATGTGGCTCGATGGACACGTTGTCTACCAGACTTTATCGTCATAAATATCCTGAAATCAGCAACATCTCTCTTGGTCGCATTCGTGCCATTCATAACTCCGCAATCCGGAATCACCGGGATAGGAGGAGAATATGACACAAACAATCAGGTCTACTGCAAACGTAACTTCTGGGTACAACTTAAAGTCGGAACAATCACGGGAAATCGAACCCGCAGGGCTAAGCGGCAGGTACAGAGCTGGAGTGATAGCTGGCATTTTAATGCTGGTGTTGATTCTAGGAGTGTTCTACTCCTCAAAACGCCATGATCAACAGACGGTAGCGACTCATTCGATTCAGCCGGAGCTTTCCCTTCCGGCAGCCTCACCGGTGGTAGCCACGGCCGTCGTACCATCAGCGCCAATCGCGAAGAAGCATGTCCGACGAGTGGCTTCCACGGTCAGTTATTTGAATTCTGACTATGGAGTTTCGTTTCGCTATCCGAGGAAGGATGAACTTCTAAGCGGTGAAGCCGTGCAAGCAAATGAAGATAGCGTCAGTCCAGTTCACATGAACTTTAGCGAGGCAGGCGGAGAGGCTCTGGCCTCTGTGCAATTGCCAACGGGCTCTTACACTGGAACAGATTTTCAGTCTGCAATGTTCAATGTGAGCGTCAACAATAACCTGACAGTCGATAAGTGCGCTCAATTCGCATCATCGACCAAGGAGCTTTCAGAAGGCGGAACTGTGTCTTCATCGGAAGCAAAAGTTGGTGCAATGCATCTGGAAGGCACGACGGACACGGGTTTGGGAGATTCAAAGTACTACCATGTTTTCAGCAATGGAACGTGTTACGAATTCGAATTGGCTCTGGCCACGGCAACTAAGGAAGCCAGCGCGGATTTGAAGCCAGTGAACCACGAGGAAGTATTCGGAAAGCTGGATAAGATTCTTTCCAGTGTGACGATTCAAAGCCCGAAGGTCGAGAGTGGCGAACTTGCCGGCAATTAGGTTGTGCTAAGGGCAGCGGATCGCTGGTGATCTGCTGCCTTTGCTTTTACTTTACGATTATTCCCGCGTATCCAACCACCATCTCGCGATCTCCGGATACATCTGCCGAAGTTGCGTATTTGGTTAGTTCCACGATAGTTCCACTCAAACGCTTAGCTGCTGTCAGCATGCTTACCGCTGGTCCTAAACCGCACATGCTGATCTCTTCTTTGATTACGACTTCGAAGAGGCCTTTCGGATCAAGCGCGAGAATACGATCTATGGCTTTGCGATCCTTGTCTCGCGTAATTTCGTCACTCTCGTAATGATTCATATCACTCGACGCGATAATCAGAATCGGTTCAGCTTGGTCGGAGATGACGTTAGCGATTGTTTCTCCGAGCGTTTGCAATATCTCAAACTGTTGAGTGCCTAATGCGATGGGAACAAAAGTAAAATCCGGCCGACAGGTTTGTAGAAATGGCAACTCAACTTCAATGGCATGTTCACGGGCATGTGCATTGGAATCTTCGGCAAGCAGAGGGAAGCGCTGCTTCAGAGTTTTCGCCAAATCAGAGTCGATGAGCGCACCCCCGAGTGGCGTTTCCCAGGCTCCTTGGCTCATGATTGAGAGTGGATGGCCAACTCCGGTGTGATTAGGGCAAAGAATAATGCAGCTTCGCGGAATAGTGAGGCTCGCGTAGACGGTACCCGCGACTTGTCCTGAGTAGATGTATCCGGCGTGAGGCACCATGCAGCCAATGGCTGGCATAGTGCTTTTTTTAGGAGAAAGATACGAATCCACATCCGTCCGCAGCGTGGCGGGATCATTCGGATAGAAACGTCCAGCTACGGCGGGATGGCGTGTTGCTGTCATGCAAACAACACTTCCTACTCATTCTCATTGCCCGTTTGTCAGGGCACGAAACAGGGCGGCGCTTTTTTCCAGCGATAATGCTTCGGCACGAACTTCTGGTTTCACTTTTGCTTCTTCCATGGCGCTTTTCAAAACTTTTGCCGTGTACTGGGCCTTCAGATTGTTCATCAGCGTTTTTCGCTTCTGTCCGAAGGCGAGTTTCAGAAAGTTGATAAACGGCGTTTCTGGCACGTTCAAGCTCTCCAGCTTCGGATCTATCGTCAGGCGAACCACGGATGAATGCACCTTGGGCGGCGGAGAAAAGGAATCCGGTGGAAGAGTGAATAAGTTATCCACTTGCGCATAAAGCTGGGCGGTTGCTGAGAGCAATCCATAATCACTCTTGCCAGGTTTAGCGGCAAGCCGCTCAGCTACTTCGCGCTGCACCATCAAAATAAGTTCATCGAAATATCTTCGATATTCGAACAATCGCAAGAGAATGTCAGAAGTGATGAAATAAGGCAGATTGCCTACAACCCGTACCCGTTCAGGCGTTTGCTCCATGCCGGGACGCGTGCTGCCCGGCTTTGGTCCGAAGAGCGAATCAAAGTCAATGGCGAGAATGTCTCCCTCAACAATCTCCACGTTGGGAGTGAGTGAAAAATTCATGCGTAGCTGTGCGGCGAGAACCCGATCCAATTCTATGGCGATAAGCCGCCTGGTTCGTTTTGCCAACAGCGTGGTGAGCACGCCACGGCCGGGGCCAATTTCGAGCACGGTAGTCCGAGAAACATCGCCGAGTGCATCAATAATTTGCACGACAGCGGAGTCGTCGGTTAAAAAATGCTGACCTAACTTCGGCTTCAGGGTACCCGATCGTGCGGCAGAAATCTTTGGCACATTGACCCTCTTTCTTTCCCGCAGGTAGACTTGCCTTTCATGCCGCGAGGTTTTCTACACTGCATTAGCGTGTATGTCGCACTCTCTATGATAACTTGCATCGGGTTTGGCCGGGTTGAGCTTGGTGATTCGAGTTGCTGGCCAGCCAGATCTTGGAGGATTTCGCGTCCATGCACATCGTTTTAGCCGCTTCGGAATGTGTACCGTACTCAAAGACTGGTGGCTTGGCCGATGTGGTCGGCGCCGTGCCGCGTGCTCTGGTGGCGGCTGGACACCAGGTGAGCGTGTATATTCCACGCTACCGGCAAACTAAGCTGAACGATCCCCAAGTTGTGGTGCGCAGCATTACGGTTCCGTTTGACGATCGTTACCGATTCTGCTCTGTCGTAACTGACGGCATCCATGCAGGCGTGCGATTTTATTTCGTCGATTATCCCCCGTACTTCGATCGAGATGCTCTCTATGGAACTTCTGCGGGGGATTATCCGGATAACGCTGAGCGTTTCGCGCTTTTCTCGCGAGCTGTTCTGGAAAGTTCGAAAGTGCTTGGCGTACCGCACGTGTTTCATTGTCACGACTGGCAGAGCGCGCTCATTCCAGTGTTGTTGCGAACGCAATATGCGGAAGATCCTGCTTTTCGGGATGTAGCGACTGTCTTTACCATCCACAACATCGGATATCAAGGCCTATTCGCGCCAGATACTTTGCCGCTCTTAACTTTGCCCTGGGATCTTTTCACCATCGCCAAGATGGAATTTTTCGGTCAGGTAAATTTTCTGAAAGGCGCGCTGGTGTATTCGGACTATGTGACGACGGTAAGCCGAAGGTACAGCCAGGAAATCCAGACCACTGAATTTGGCTTTGGACTGGAAGGGGTGCTGCGCGACCGATCTTCAACCGTTACCGGAATTCTGAACGGAGTGGATTATGAAGAGTGGAATCCGGAGGTCGACAAGTTCATTGCAACCCGGTATTCGGCTGATGACCTAACCGGCAAGGCGAAGTGCAAGCAGGATCTGCTGGCGACTTTTGGAATGGCGGATGCTGATCCAAAGCTGCCCGTTATTGGTATTGTCTCGCGGTTCGCGGCGCAAAAGGGATTCGATCTCATTGCGCAAGTGATGGATCGCTTAGCGCGTGAAGACATGATTGTAGTCGCGTTGGGGAATGGCGATCGACGATACGAAGAAATGTTTCTACGCCTTAACAAACAATTCCCGCAGAAGATCGCTGTAAAAGTTGCCTATGACAACGCGGTTGCGCACAAGATAGAGGCTGGTAGCGACATGTTCATGATGCCATCGCGATACGAGCCTTGTGGCCTGAATCAGATTTATAGCTTGAAGTACGGAACGGTCCCAATTGTGCGCGCAACGGGAGGGCTCGATGACACAATCGAACCATGGGACGCCCGCACGGGGAAGGGAACCGGCTTCAAATTCACAGAGTACAGCGGCGAGTCTCTGCTGCTTACTATCAAGGAAGCGCTACGTGCATTTCGCGACCAGGCATCGTGGCAGGTGTTGATGCGGAACGGTATGAGCAAGGACTTTTCGTGGAGCAATTCGGCAAAAGAGTACATTCGAATCTATGAACGAGCCCGGCAATCTCGGGCTGGGAGTGCCAGTTAGGGAACCGCAAACTGACCAGATATGTCATCGTTCTTGACAGGACCGCTGCTTTAGCCTACGCTGCGGTGAGCGCTTCTGACGGGTTTGGCCTGGTTTTTGATCTTCTTCGTGCGGATTCTCTCGCATTCCAGGGCTGAATGATTATTATTATCTGGCTTGTTTTGTCCCGTCCTAGTCGTTGCAAGCGAATACATAACTTAATCCATTGATAGTAAATATTAAGATTCGCGCCATTCGATCCATGTGATGACGCGGGGCTCGTCCCCTGAGAGCATGGCGAAAAATCGCCCAGCTACAGGGCATTCATCCGACCAAGGAGCTCCTCGCGTGACCGTTCACCTCGTCAATCCCAGCACGGTTTCTTTCGGTACCGCCGTTATCACGCCTCGTTGGCAGTATGTACTGGCCGCCGCGACACCTGCCAGCTTTGGAGATCCCATTCTGGTGGATGAAACGCTTGCGCAAGTCGATCCGGAGAGCATTCAAAAAGGCGACATGGTTGGGATTGGCATTCATACAGCCAACGCTCTTCGCGGATACGAGATTGGAAAAATTGCGCGTAGTCGTGGTGCTTATGTGATCTTCGGTGGCATTCACGCCACGCTTTATCCAGATGAAGCGATTGAGTTGGGTGGCGCACATGCCGTGGTCAAGGGCGATGGCGATGTCGCGTGGGCGCGAGCGCTGGAAGACTGCCGCACAGGTGATCCTAAACCGGTGTATGCAGGAGGGCAGATTGAGGCGAGCCAGTTCATGGTGGCGCGATGGGATTTGGTACCACGCGATAAGTACATGTGGGCTTCGGTGCAAACTGTACGTGGATGTCCCAAGCATTGTTCTTTTTGTTCAGTGTGGAGAACCGATGGACAGCGGCCGCGGCAACGTGCTTCTGACGTTGTGATTGAAGAGATCGTGAGTTGCGGCGATTGGGTTTCCGCTTCATTGCGCTTGCGGACGACAATTTCTACCCGGTCACAATTACTGACATTAAGCTTGCTGCTCAACAAAACAACACTCCGCGTGTAAATGAATTGACGGCCATCCGTGCAGAGCGGTTTGAGTTGATGGCGCGGCTGGCTGAGCTTCCCGATGACATGGTTTTCTTCACACAAATCACAATGGAAGCGGCAGAGGATATCGAATTTCTCGATGCCATGAAAGCGGCGCGGATCAAGGGTGCACTGGTCGGAGTCGAGTCGGTCACGCCCGCAGGATTGAAGGATGTCTACAAGGATTTCAATCTTGCGGGAGAAATCTGATCGAGCGGTTGAGAACTTTTCGCCGCCACGGCGTGCATGTGCTCGGCTCGTTCATCTTCGGGTTGCCGAGCGATCGTCCGGAAACTTTCGACGCAACGGCTGCTGCTGCGATCAGCGCCGACGTGACTTTTGCGCAGTTCGTGATGTTGAGTCCGTATCCCTGGCACCGTGGATTTCAATCGCTGGGAAAAGGGGTTTGCGGGCAATCCGCCGATGATTGCAGGAATTCCGTTGACCCGACGATGGCTGATTCCGCAAGCGCTTCGTCCCAAGATTTATTGGGATCATCCGGTGATGTCGGGCGAGGAAATTCGTTCACGAACGCAAAGTGTCTGGGACAATTTTTACAGCTTCAAATCGATTTGGAAGCGGTCTAGCTTTATTAAGTCAAGCCGTGGGCGACTGGCGTTTATTTTGATTTCGAAAATCTATCGCCAAATGTACGCTGACACCGGAATCGCCACAGACAGCGCGCGTGTTAGCTGGTCAGGAAAGTGGGCGAGATGGCTCGCGAAACCGTGTAGGCGATTGTTTGCCGGCAAGCCAATGCCCGATCTAAAAATTCCGACGCCGTTCCGGAAGATTGGGCTGGAACCGCTGGTGTCTATCGGGGACTGAAACTATCCAACGTGAGCAAGACCAGGACCCAACTCTCAGCATTTCGTAAACTGGGTAGACCTTGATGTTCGCGTAACCGAAGTACCCGTCCGCCTTTCATCATCCTTTACTGGTACTTCGATCGTTTTGCATAATTGTAGACAGAAGGGATTCCAGCGTTGATTTCGGTTCCAACTACAGAAACGGAGAGCCTCTCAAGGCGCAGTTCACGTTCAGTCATCACGCATGAAAAGCAACCGCTAATTTTCTGCCTCATTCTGGCGGTTGCGACGCTCGCTGTCTACAATCCGATTATCCATAACAGTTTTATCAATCTCGACGATGATCAATATATCACTCAGAATTCCCACGTCCGGTCTGGGCTGAGTTGGGAGACCTTGAAATGGGCCTTTACTACGCACGATGCGGCGAATTGGCATCCCCTGACGTGGCTCTCTCACGCTTTGGACTACCAGTTGTTCAAGTCGAATGCGGCTGGCCACCACTATGTGGGTGTGATGCTGCACGCGATAAATGCCATCTTATTGTTTCTGTTGTTACGGAGTGCTACGGGGTTTACCTGGCGTAGCGTAGTCGTCGCGGCTCTTTTTGCATTGCATCCTGTCAACGTCGAGTCAGTTGCCTGGGCTGCCGAGCGCAAGAATTTGCTTAGTATGTTTTTTTTCTTGCTCGCGATGCAAGCTTATGGAGCGTACGTCCGCAGACCCGAATTGCGACGCTATCTTTGGGTAGTCATCTTATATGCGCTTGGCTTAATGGCGAAGCCGCAGATCATAACTTTCCCTTTTATCCTACTACTGTGGGATTACTGGCCGCTAGGCCGAACCGATCAAGACCATCCCGTAACGGGCGCACTTACTGAACCACCGCGACCTCGCTCATGGTTGTGGTTGGTCGGCGAGAAGATTCCATTCTTTGTCCTCTCTCTCATAAGTGCATTGATTACGATATGGGCACAACATGCGGGCGGTGCAATCCGGACCACGGCGGAGGTTTCGTTTTTACTGCGTTTTGAGAATGCGGTTATCGCTTGTCTACGATATCTAAGCCATGCTGTCTGGCCGTTGCATCTTTCCCCAATGTATCCTCTTCCGAAATCATTGCCTGCCTGGCAAGTAGTCACCGCTCTTGCAATTTTAGCCTCGGCGACAATGGTTTTTTTCAAGATGCGGCGGAGATATTTTATTGTCGGATGGTTGTTTTTTTTGGGTTCCATTTTCCCGATGATCGGCATTGTCCAGGTTGGATATCAGGGTATGGCTGACCGCTATGCATACCTCCCATTCGTAGGGCTATTTATTATGATCGTTTGGGGGCTAGCTGATGTAGCCCAGCATGCAAAGATCGGGCAACGATGGCTGGCGGCTACGGCAGCTATTACCTTGCTATTTTTTGGTGTTATCAGCCATCGCCAAATCGGTTACTGGCACGATAACGAGACACTTTGGAGATACGCACTAACGGTTACGGACAACAACTTCATGGCGGAAGATCAGTTGGCGCGAGAGCTAGCAACGCAGGGCCGCATGCAAGAAGCTATCAAACACTTTCAAGTGGCAGAGAATCTTCATGTCTATGACGCCTCTCAACTCCTGCTGTTAGGCATCTTCGAATTCAGTCATGGCCATCCGCAGGATGCCATTGAGCAGTATGAGATAGTGCTGCGTAATAGTTCAGATCCGGCTGTCCGAGCGGCGGCATTCGACAATCTCGGGTTGACATATATTCAGCTGAGAAACTATGACTTGGCCAAGAAAAATCTCGATGCCGCTTTGAAGTTAAATCCTGATAAACCGGAGACCCATCTGGACATGGGACTGTTTTTGCAAAAGACCGGAGACTTACCCGAGGCTATCCGTCAATATTCTCGAGCGGTGGCCGTCCAGCCCAGCGATGTAGGCTATCTTCTTCTTGAACGGGCCTTAGAGCAGAGCGGACGATTTGGAGAGTCGCAAGCCGCGTACCGGAAGGCAGTAAGTCTTTCCCCTAACTTACCCGAAGCTCGTCAAAATGTCGAACAATTACTAACTCCGTAAGATACAGAAGCAGACCGCCAAAGGGGCTCATACTGGAGGCCGGTGAAACTGCTAGAGTTGGGTAGTTGATGCCTTTCCCTCGAACCATCTTTCATGTAGACATGGATGCTTTTTTTGTGTCCGTGGAAGAACTGTTCGATCCATCGTTAAAGGGCAAAGCGGTTGTCGTCGGCGGGCAACGCGGCGAACGCGGCGTGGTTTCTGCCGCATCCTACGAAGCTAGAAAATTTGGGGTGCATTCTGCCATGCCTTTAAGGACTGCAGAGAAACTGTGTCCACACGCTATTTTTGTGAATGGACACATGGACCGCTATCGCGACTGCTCCGAACAAGTGCATCGTGTTCTTTGTTCGTTTTCTCCGATGGTTGAAATGGCTTCCATCGATGAAGCCTATCTCGATATGACAGGAACGGAGCGCCTGCACGGGCCTCCTTTGCGAGCCGCGCATAGTTTGCACCAGAAGATAAAGGCGGAAACCCTACTGAACTGCTCAATCGGAATCGGAGCCTCGCGTCTGATCGCGAAAGTGTCATCGGCGAAAGCCAAGCCGCACGGTGTTCTCTGGGTCATTCCTGGACAAGAGGCAAAGTTTCTCGCACCACTTGATGTTCGCGACATTCCCGGAGTTGGGAAAGCGACCGAACAGAATCTACATGCGCTAGGAATTCGGAGAGTGGGCGATCTGACGAAATTTGATGATGCGTTCCTCGAAGATCACTTTGGAAAATGGGGATTGGCGCTGGCCGGAAAGTCGCGCGGAGAAGACGCTGGCGGATGGTTTGACAGCGAAGTGGGAGCGGAGAGCGAAGCTAAGTCGATCAGTCACGAGCATACTTACAACGACGATACTGCCGACATTACCCAAATAGAATCGACTCTGATGAGACTTTCGGAGATGGTAGGCCGAAGACTGCGCGAGGGTGGTCTGCATGCGAAAACTCTGCAGCTCAAGTTACGCTACAAAGATTTTACCACTATTACGCGGGCTCACACGTTAGAGGCTGCGACACAGCTCGATACCGAGATATTCGAAGAGATTCGAAAATTGTTTCGCAAGAACTGGAAGAAGGGTGCACAGGTAAGGCTGCTCGGGGTGCAATCGTCCTCTTTCGAAGCGCAGGCGGAGCAAGGGAATCTGCTTGAAGATGGCCGCCGAGAACGATGGCAAAAAGCATTGTCGGCGGCGGATAAGCTGCGCGATAAATTCGGCGAGTCGAGTGTGTCGCTAGCGTCGGGGTTAAAGGGAGGGTTCCGGGAGAGGACGCAGGAGAATCCTGCAGCGGTGCCGGGGAAGAGAAAGGCACAAAAATAAATTTCTAGTAACAGGCCAGACTTGATCTTGATGTCGGATAGGCCAGATCCGCTACGCTACACATCATAGCTTCGGGATTGCCCGTCATTCGGGCGCAATCGTCAAGCTGATATCGTTGATAACGAACAAACAATCGTTTGCATCTGGAGGGGGCAGTCAATGGGACGAAGATATGCCAACATCCTTGAAACAATCGGTAATACGCCGGTAGTCAAGATTAATAAGCTGGCAGCACCCGATATAAATCTCTTTGTTAAAGTCGAGGCCTTCAACCCACTTGGTTCAGTCAAGGATCGTCTTGCCCTTGGTGTGATCGAAGATGCAGAGAGAACGGGACGACTCAAGCCGGGCCAGACAGTGATCGAGGCGACAAGCGGCAATACGGGAATCGGACTGGCGATGGTGTGCGCGCAGAAGGGATATCCGCTGGTCGTCACCATGGCAGAGACCTTTAGCGTCGAGCGCCGCAAACTGATGCGGTTTTTAGGGGCGAAGGTTGTGCTCACTCCCGCAGCTGGTAGAGGTTTGGGTATGGTAGCCAAAGCCATAGAACTAGCCGAAACACATGGTTGGTTTCTCACTCGTCAGTTCGAGAATGAAGCCAACGCCGACATGCATTCACGAACGACGGCCAAAGAGATATTGGAAGATTTCAAAGGTGAGCGGCTGGATTATTGGGTGACGGGATTTGGCACTGGCGGCACGCTGAAGGGCGTAGCGCGAGTACTCGCAAAGGAGCGGCCTGACACAAAGATCATCGTGTCCGAGCCCGACGAAGCGGCCATGCTTTCGAGCGGCATCGAGCAACAAATAAATCCCGACGGATCGGCAGCAGCGAGCCACCCGTCATGGCATCCTCATCCAATGCAGGGCTGGAGTCCGGACTTCATCGCGAAGCTTGTTAGGGACGCAGTGGACGCAAAGGTTGTCAGCCAGATCCTGCGAATCGAAAACGCAGAAGCAATGCGCTGGAGTCGAGAGCTCGCACGTAAAGAGGGAATTTTTGTTGGCATCACCTCGGGTGCGACTTTCGCAGCGGCGGTACGTGTCGCCGCAGAAGCCCCCAAAGGGTCGACGATTCTGTGCATGCTGCCTGACACAGGGGAACGCTATTTGAGTACTCCCCTTTTTGCTGACATTTCTATTGACATGACCGACGAAGAGCAGAAGATTGCACGTTCCACTCCCAGCGGTTGGCTGCAACCCGCACAATAGGCCTAGCACGTGATCCGACTAGAATCCAGAAGAGGGCTCTGGAATCCGGCGGCTGTGTCAGGGAAGAGGGTTGAGGGGCGAGAGCACTTTTTGCATTCTCTTGTCTCATAGAGCCACATCCAGCAGCTCCCGAAAAAATCCGCTTCTATTCTCAATCCGTGTAATGTCTTGAAAGACCCATGTGACTGAGGATTCAAGTGCACGATTTAGTTAGAAAGTTGCGAAAGTCTGGTTCTTCCAAAATTCTTTTTGCTCAAAACTTCTTTAAAGCTCCCCTAATGCTCGGCTCGGTCGTTCCGAGTTCACGGTTCCTTGTGGACGATGTGCTTTCCAAAATCGATTGGAAGAAGGCTCGAGTCATTGTCGAATTCGGGCCAGGTGTTGGGACGATTACGCAAGAAATACTCAAACGCATGCGCTCGGATGCGAAGTTGATAGTTTTTGAATTAAACCAGGAATTCGTCGATTTTTTGAGCGAGGAAATCAGCGATCCGAGGTTGCATGTTGCGCACGCTTCGGCTGACAAGGTGCGAGAAGTATTGAAATCATTGCGATTGGACCACGCGGATTTCATCATTTCCGGCATTCCTTACAGCACGTTAACCGTTTCCATGAGGCAAGAAGTGATCGGGGAGTCGCGCCGCGCTCTCGGGGCAGACGGAGTTTTTTTAATGTATCAATTTACTAATGTGGCGCTGCCTTATCTGAAATCAAATTTCCGTTCAGTGAAACACCGCTTTCAGTTCTGGAACATATTGCCGGCCAGGATTTATCACTGCACACCATAAAACGCAAAAGCCGGGAGCGGAATTGCTTCCGCTCCCGGCTTCGTTTGGTTCAACTTCTTCGCGAACCGGCGAGGACGCCCGTCGCTACATTGTTACCCTATCCCTCGGACCAATTCCTGATGCGCTATTATTGCTTTGTTTTCTCGATTGAAAATCTGAAGGAGAAATTTCATCCTATGAAAATCGACACTCGGCGCAATTTCTTAGGCAAGATCACCGCGATGGCAGCTCTGGTGACCAGTGCATCGAAACTCTTCGCGCAACAAAGTTCTCCCGCGGGCGCATCTACGACTGGCAACGCAGCTGGCAACGATCGGACTCGTCGCTCCAGTGGCAGCAATCATGTACACGATGGTATTTACTATTTCTCAGGTACAGGTTCTAACGACGGCTATTCGAAAGAAGATCATGTTCTCGTAACTGACCCCTTCGAGAAACATGTCACCCGCACGATGGACGCGCTCAAGAAGTCCGTCGAGGGTGCGGGATCCACCATGGACAACATTATTCACCTTCAAGTTTTTCTCTGCCTGCCGCTCGCAGATGGTATTCCCATGCCAACTGGGAAGGCGCGGTTCGATGCACATAAAGCGCAGTACGATGCGTTGAACAAAATCTACGGAACCTATTTCTCTTCTGGCAAAGCTCCATCCCGCGCTTGCATGGCTCTCGAATGGATTCCCGGTGATTCACTGATCGAAATCGTTGGCAGCGCTATAGTTGTCACTCCGCCCGCTAAATAATTCGCGAAAGGCGTCAAAAGGAAACTGCGTATGAATTTGAAGCTTGGTTGGAGTCGCCGTTCGTTTCTAGCCACGCTTGGGGTCATGACCGGCGGGCTGTTTGCTCCAGCTGAGTTGAAGGCTGCGGGCATCTTTGGCAAGAAACACAAACCGTCCAAGTTGTCTATCGACGGCAGCCCCATCGTGCCTATCACAAGCGGTCTTGGTTCTACCGGCGACATCTACGCGGAACTCGGAGTAACACCTCTCATTAACATCAATGGCACCATAACCGTCATCGGCGGCTCAGTGATGAAGCCGGAGGTCATGGAGCTGATCCGGAGAGGCAACGAGCACTTCGTCTTGATCGACGAGCTTGAGATCGCCGCGGGTAAGTTTATCGCGAAATTATGTAAGTCCCCTGCTGGTTACACAGGTTTGGTGACGGGTGGCGCGGCGGCGGCCATGGTTGTCGGCTACGCTGGCATGATGACCGAAGACCTTGAACCTCGCATGCGCGACATTCCCGACGTAAGCAATTTTCCCCGGAACGAAGTCATCATTCAGAAGAGTCATCGCTATCCGTTCGACCATCAGATTCGGCAGACCGGCGCGAAGCTGGTCGAAGTCGAGACGCGCGAAGAGATGATCGCGGCCATCAATCCGAAGACGGTGGCGATCCACTTTACCAATATTCTGTCAGACAAGGGAAAGGTCAGCGGCCCGGAGACTGTCGCCATCGCTAGGGAACATAACATCTATACCTTCAACGATGCCGCCGCGGACGTGCCGCCAAAAGAGCGGCTCTGGGAGTATCCGGCAATTGGATTCGACATGGTCACCTTCAGCGGCGGCAAGGATATTTGCGGACCACAGGCATCCGGCGTACTGATCGGCAAGGAAGAGTTAATCCGCTACGCCTTGCTGAACATGAGCCCGCAGGAGGATCGTATTGGCCGTTGCTGCAAGGTGGGTAAGGAAACGATTTTTGGGCTGCTGAAAGCGCTCGAGCTGTTCGTCAATCAGGACTTCGACGCCATGCTGAAGATGTACGACGAGCGTGCACAGGTCATCACCGATGCAGTGAGAAAGTTCGGAGTGACGGCGCTTCCTCGGCAGTTCAACTCGCAGGGTCTCGGAAACGTGACGCCGCGTTATAGCTGGCAGATCGATCCGTCCAAGCTCAACATCACAGGGCCGGAGGTCATGCAGAAGCTAGCCGACACCCGGCCTATCGGTATTGGCAGCATGGGTGCGGGCGTGAGCGGCATGCGGGGACGCGATCCGGACGCACCGGCCAGTGACAATCACGAGCATCACGGGCATACTAGCGATCCGCACAGCTTTGGCTTTGCTGTCTGGCAACTCAAGGATGGCGAGGACAAGATAATCGCAGACCGCTTGCTACAGATCTTCAGCGCGGCTCCTAAGGCTTAATCGTGAAGACAAAATACAAAGGCTAATGTGTTAGTTGCTTGATGTCATATCAGCTGTAGATCTTGTACCGAACCTCAGGGACGGTAGAGAGACAAAGCCGGAAGCGGAATTTTTTCCGCTCCCGGCTTCGTTTGGTTCAACTTTTTTTGCGGACGGGCGAGGGTGCCCGTCTCTACATTGTTAATGTGACCTAATTGCTCGGCGTTGCGCTTGCTGCGGAACTCTGCGTCGCACTTGAAGCCGGGCTAGCTGGCGCCGCGGTGTTGGCTGCGGCTGTGCTGTTGTCCGTTGGTGCGCCACTTGTCAGTCGCGTTAAGCGTGGGAAGAATGGAGTCACTTCGAATGGCATTTTGTCGCGTGCCGAGGTGATTGCTACCGGGGCTGACTTTGCCAGTTCAACATGATCATCCCATGCGTTTAACTTGACGCGTCCGCCAAGAGGAAGTGCCGAGATTTGGTCCAGCTTGTTCTGATCGAGCTCCGGACCCCCTGTCATCAAGGCCGACAAGCGCGTTACTTGGCCGGACTTGGTGTCCACAAAGCTGTTGCCCAGGTGAGCGGTCAGCAATGCTGAAAGCTGCGGAGAGCGTGCAGACAATTCTTTCAAGAATAACTTTGCCGTATCGAGCTTCTGTGCATACGGCGAATTCTTCAGCAGATCCAGCGCTTTGGTATCTGCGGCGGTTTCTTCTTCCGGGTTATGACGGAATCCGAAATTGTTGTATGTCGATTCGTCGGTGAACAGCATGCGGTCGTTGAAGGCAAATTTGCTGCCCAGATTATGTCCGAGTACGATGTGCGCCAGTTCATGCGAAAGAACCATGGCCAGGCTGGCTTCGTCGGGTAGCACGTCAACCAAACCGCGGCTGACAATAATTGTATTGCCCACGCTGAAGGTTTCCAGCGGAGACGTTAACATGACGCGAGCGCGAACCGGACGGGGCAAATCAATGTTGTTTGTGACTTCGAGGTTGTTGATAACGGTTTGCAGAACTTTATCAACCTCACCTTCCGGAGCGACTAGTCCGGCTTCTTGCAACCGCGCGACTACGTTGTCTTCAGCTTGCTGCTGCCATTCACGCTGAGCTTCCAGCGGAGAAGCATCGCCAGCCGCCGTGCTGTCGTCCTTTACTGAGTCAACACGAAGCTGCGTGAGTTCGTCTTCTTTCGCGGCTTGCTTTAAATCGTATCCCCATATGCGACTCTGGGCTTTGAACGCCATCTTGTCTTTGGCGCCGTAGCTGAAGTCGCCTTCTTCGCTGTAGATGTAAGCGGGAACCCAATAGCCAGGGATCAAGTTCAAGCGCCAGCTATCCATATGGAAGAAGTAGGCGTTCCGCGGACGCGGCGCGTAGGTGCCGTTCAAGCGCACGATGTTGTAGTCCTGATCTTCGACCCAGACGCGGCCCACGAAGCGGCCCTTGCCGGCATCTTTCTTCGGTGTAATGTCGAACACCAGGCAGCGAACGTCGCCCAGAAATTCGCGGCGGACGTACTTGAACTCATAGTGATTGCGATCGAAGTCTTCACGATCGGCGAAGATCATCCAGGAGAAGCCCATCGGCTGGTATTCGAATTTGAAAAGCTTGGTCACGCCACCCAGCATGCTCTTCTGAAAGCTGCTGTCTTTTGTAAGATAGTCGCGGCGGTCGACACTTTCTCCGAGGTCCATGCGGCCGAGGAAGTAGTGATCTTCCTTAGGCACGGCGCCAAGTTGTTGATCCGGTTTCAAATTTTGCAGATAAGTTTCGACCAGTGGATTTCTGGTCTTCAGCATGTCCATCAACGCATGCTCGCGCATGATCGCGCGGTTCACGACATCTTCCATCGTGGTCACCGGCGGTAGCGATTGCGTCGCGGCCGCTGTTTGTGGAGCAGGCGCGGTTGCCGTCGTCGAAGCTGGGGCAGCGGCGTTCGATGCTGCCGGTTGAGATGCGACCGTCGCCGGTGTCTGGCTAGGCGAAGCTTG
Source organism: Terriglobia bacterium (assembly GCA_963791575.1). Lineage (GTDB taxonomy): Bacteria > Acidobacteriota > Terriglobia > Terriglobales > Acidobacteriaceae > JAOAPG01. The sequence continues at coordinate 637,417 of CAWBSY010000002.1, forward strand.
ATTTGTAGTCTGCGCCGCCGCAGTGAGCGTGGCGAGCAGTACGGCTGTTAGTAACGACTTCGTAGTCCCCATGACTCTTACCCTCTCTCTTGTGCACATCTCAAAGTCTCGTATCAAACTTCTAATCTTGTGACTCCACTTCGCTTTACTTTCAAACCTCACATAGCCAGTTGAAAGACCACATGCACTACTGCTGTGGAATCAACAGCTGCACCCTCGCGCAAAGCAGGTCTGAACTGAATCTTGTTGGCAGCGGAGACTGCTGCTTCATCGAGTCCATGACCTAACCCGCGGACTACGCGATTCACATGTAATTGTCCATTGGCACCGAAAACCACTTCCAACAGAACTTCACCTTGCAACTGAAGGCTGCGAGCCTCCTGGGTATAAGTCGGATTCGGTTTATAAGTGATGTTGACCGGAGTGGTAGCGGGGCCATTCTCCACCAAATGCCTTGGAGTGTTAGTGGCGACCTGCTGCGCACCAAATCCGCCCAACTGCGCCGTGCCTTGATTTCTTACTCCTGATTGAGCAATACCGTTGCCAAAACCTGTGCTTGCAACGGTGCCCTGGATACCTTTAGTACCTCCGCTGCCATTTCCTTTGCCGCCGCCGGGAGGCAGATCGAATGAGCCCATTTGCGTCGCAGTCAAATGTGCGTTTTCTTTGCCCGCGCCTTTCAGTCCGCTCGGATCGCCGAAGCCGCCTGTCTGGACAGATTGCGTTGGAGCATTTACGGTGACCGGCGCCGAGCTGCCGAACGAACCCGTATAGATTAGTCTTGCAGGCATTGCCGACTGCACTGGCAACGCTGGCGCCATAAACTTTGCTTCAAGCTTGGGAGCTTCGACCTTTTCTTCTTTCTTCTTCGGTCTTCGGAACTCCTTTGGAACGACCAACTTCGGAGCTGTAAATACTGGCGGTAACAGCTTCGCCATTAACTTGGGACGTTTCTGGTGCGGCTTGACTGCTTTCTGATGTGGAGCAGGAGGTGGAATAAGTTCAGTAATAGAATATTTCGGCCTTAATGTCAGGTGCTCGGGCCACAAAACTCCGACGAACAGCAATAGCAAAATGAAAAAGGCCTCGATGCCATAACTGGTGGCAATGGTGCGCCACTCCAGTTTTTGCTCCGGCAGAAGACCCATCTCGAAATTGTCAGGCATAGATCTCCATCAGCTCCTAAAGAGGAACCCGGACCGGGGGGCGAGGACGCGGGTGGAGTTTTCAAAGTACGGGAGAATGGACACGGGGTAAACGTGTCTGGTGGGCGTGTACTAGGGTAACCGCCGACGTTTCAATTTGAGACCTTGTCTAATTTTGGGAAAGAGGATATGCAGCACGCCGCTTGCGGCGGCGTGCGAAGAAGTAGAAAATCGGCACGCCGGACAGAATGACCAATGATCCTAGCGCAGAATTGCGAACATTGTCGGTGAAGGTGTAGTAAAGCAAGATCGCTGAGGCCAGTACGAATAGGGCGGGAACGATGGGATATCCCCACACACGATAGGGACGTGGGGCAGCGGGGTCGCGCCGGCGAAATACAAAGACGGTGCTGCTGGCGATCATATAAAAAAGCCATTCGGAGAAGATGGCAAGGGAAAACAGTTGGCGGAAACTGCCTCCGAGCAGGAGCAGCAGAATGGCAAGAATCGCTTGCACAATGATGGCGATCGAGGGCGTGTGAAATCTCGGATGGACTTCCGCCATCGCCGAGAAGAAATAACGATCCCGCGCCATCGCGAAGGGCACGCGGGCTCCGCTCATAATGGTGCCATTGAGAGTGACGATCATCGAGATCGCCATGCCGATTGAGACGATGCTGGCGCCAATTGGACCCAACACTAAAGCGATGGCATCCGATGCCGGGCGTGGTGTTGTGGCGACAGATGCAGCGGGCATTACGAATTGCACTGCGGCATTGACGAGCATATATAACGCTGCAACCGTGGCTACGCCTGCAATTAAAGCAATCGGAATGTTGCGCTCAGGTTGGCGGATTTCGCCCGCGACCATATTCAAGATCATTCCATCCGTCATAAGCCCAGAGCGCCGCCACCAGCGCGGCCATGAATCCAGCGATTCCTCCTCTCGCGCCAGCATAACTTTCCGCGAAGTGATGCCAGCTTCCGGCGCTGTAGCTGAAACCAATCCCCACGATAGCGAGAATCATCCCTACTTTGAGAGTCGTAAAAATTAGCTGGAACTCTCCGGCTCGCTTGATTCCGATGTAATTCAGAAATGAGATCAGAACAGTGACCAGGATTGCGAAACATTGTCCGAAGGTGATCGCAAACGGATGGTCAATCACGTTGTGACTGAAAAAAGAAAATGCGGAAAAGTTTCCCAGAATACGCACAATGGCAATGGTCACGCTGGCGATTGACGCGGGCTTAGCGATGACGAACCATGTCCAGGCATAGAGAAATCCGGGCAGCGGGCCGTAAGCATCGCGCACGTATACATATTCGCCACCGGCTTGCGGCTTCATCGCGCCGAGTTCCGCATAGGTGAGAGCGCCGAAGAATGAAAGTAAGCCACCGACGATCCACGCCAGATATACAAGTTTGGCCGAGCCAACGGCTTGCATCATTTCAGCAGGGACGAGGAAGACTCCGCTGCCAATGATGGTGCCTACCACCACGGCAGAAGCATGACTGACGCCCAGATCGCGGGAGAGTTCGGGACGAGTTCGCGTAGCTGTAGGCATTAAAGGGGTGAGTATACGCGAACGAGTGACGCGAGTTGGACACGACTCGAACGCGTACCGGAGGCATTCCTAGTGAGAACGCACCTCCAACTCTACCGGACGTGCGACTGAGCTCACCTCTGGATCATAGTATTCATAGACTCGTGACCGGAACGTGCGAGCGCGGATGGGATACTTGGCGCGCAAGCGAAAGTGCAGCGTGACCGTGTCACCCGGAGCGATGGAGTTGAAGTAGAGAATAGCTTGGGTCGCGGTCAGGCTGAATTTTTCCAGACGATCACTCTTCTCACCTGCGGTCTTCTCGAGAAAAGTTTGCAGGTCTTCGCTAAGCAAGTCGAACCCGGGAGGAATACCAAGGTCCACCATGACCATATTGGCGGACTTGGGCAGATTATTTTTGATCGTCGCCGTAGCGGTCGCGATATCGTCTTGCGAGAGATGCGTGCGATCATAGGCAACATCGATGGAAAGAGCCTCGTTCGCAGGCTTCTCGTCCCAAGGGAGAAAGTAGCTGCCTACAACCTGATAGGCCAATCCGCCCTTGCCGTCGAAGCGGATCTCGACGGTGTTGGTATTTTCGGAGCGAGTGTTTTTCGTCGTGGAGCCATTTGACTCGCCGGTATTCAACTCGCCAGTTACCAGCCCGCCACTCTTTAACTCGCCAGCCTTGAACACAAACTGATGGAGCAAGTCATTATTCTCTGGAGTCAGCGTAAGCTTCTCGACGGGCTTGCCGTTGAGCAGAACCTCGAGCGTGCCGCGAACATCGGCTGCGCCCTTTTCCGTTGCCAGGAGTAGTGCTCGCAATGCCATGATGGTGGCTTGAGTTGTTCCCCAAGTTCCGGCCGCGTCCTTTTTGGAAGCGATATAGTTCATGGCCTTGCGAGCAGTGCCCGATGCCTCGCCCCACTTGAGTAACGCTTGTACCGCGAGCCCTGTAGTTTCAACGCTCGCGCTCGCGCCCGTGGCATAGACTCCGGTCTCGTCCGCGCTCCACCAGGCTTGTTCGTCCTTTTCGGTGCGCGCATCGAGCAAAGCTTGCATTGCCTGCCGCGTGAAGCCACGATCTTTTTCGCGCTCTGCAGTTTGGAAGTCGGTAGCGAAGTTAGCGACCACGGCCAGGGTGTAGGTGTCGATCTTCGCGTTCATGTGGCTCTCGATGAATTGTTTGGCCTTCTCGACTGCTGGGCCTTGGTAGTCCGTGTTCTCCAGCGACCACGCAATATAAGCAGTAATGCGAAGCACGTCGGAGTTGTAGCGGTTTGTTGCGCCTTCGTTAATAAACGAAGTGTCGGGCTTCCAGCTTCCATCGGCTTGCTGTTGTCCGGCAAGCCATTGTTGTGTTCGCTCGATGAGCTTTGGGTCCACGTCGTAGACCTTCGACATATCGCTGAATTCCATCAGCCCATAAGCCGTGAGGATCTTGTTCGCAGGGGCTTGACCGAACCAGGAGAAGCCGCCGCCCGGAACTTCAAATGTCAACAGCCGCTGGTAGCCATTGGCGATGTATCCCTCGGCTTTGGCGTGAACTTCAGGAGTCAGCTTTTTTGTGCGCTTCATGTAATCGAGCGCCAGCACATTGGGGTAAGTGCTGGAGGAGGTCTGCTCAAAGCAGCCGCCCGGCATGCTGAGAATGCTGTCCATGCCTTCGATAACCTGGCTGAGCGGACCGGGATAGAGCCGGACAAAAATCTTGCTCGCATCGGGAATCGATGTCGCGGGGAAATTCAGTTCATGATGCACCGGAGTTTTCCAGCCGGCCATTAAAGACCATGGTCTGCTCGCGTCCGTTGGGAATGACTTCGATTTCTCGCACCACAATATCTTTGCGGCTAGCCGCGCCAGTCATGCTCGCGGAAAGCGTCAGCTTGAACTTGCCAATGCGCTTTGCTTCCAAGGTGAATTGTGATCCGCCGACGCGAGCGGCATCGACTGAGACAGACTTGTCGGAGGTGTCGTCGACCAATGAATACCAGTCGTCCGGTTGCAGTTTCAGACTGACATCTCCGCGCTTCTCCGAGTAGTTGTACACCGCGACTGGAATTGAGACGCGATCACCTTGAGTAAGCGTGACTGGCAAGTCGAGGTCGATGAAGAAATCCTGAAAGACTTTCAGACTTGAGGTGGCGCTGCCCAGCGCGCCGTGTACGGTAGAAGCAAGCATAGCCATGCGCCAGGTGGTAATGGAGTCCGCAAGAGGAACCGTAATGCTGGCTATACCGTTTTGATCCGTGATGATTTCTGGATTGATGTAGAGTGCCTCCGGGAAGTATGAGCGCACGTGGGGTGCTGGCGAAGCGGACTCATCTTTGGCAAGAGTCGCACTATTCGCGGCTTTTTGATCAAGCACGGCAAAATTGCGAGCTTCGAGCGGCAGGTCCTGGACGATGCCGCCAATAACAGCCACCAGCGGCACCGGCTCCAAGGCGAAAGACGCCCCCACCCATGCCACCACCTGCCCCAGCCCTCACCGCGCCCTGTACTCCAGCAGAAGCCGCATTTTCGGTCATTACAACTACACTTGCCGCTGAGACCTCAACCGTCTCGGTGGACGTACCAACATCCAGCTTTACGACAAGGACCGCACGGTCGCGTTGGTGAAGAGTGAATTGTTCCGAAGCGGTTTTGAACCCAGCGCAAGAAACTTGAACTTCGTAGTCACCAGCGGGCAGGCCCGACAAGCTGAATTCTCCTGCCGCGCTTGTTTCCGCCTTGCGAGTCTTGCCAGTTGAGAGCGCGCGAAGTTCGACACTGGCGGACGCCACCATTGCACCCGAGGGATCGCCAACTGTTCCCACGATTTCCGCGCGACCATTGAATGGTCCGCGCTCATGTTCAATATTGACGTCGACAGAACCTCCGGACAAACCCGGATTTAGACCGCCCAAGATTTTGCCCGCGCGAACTTCCACATAGGCTGCCATGTCATCCGCGGTATTGAATTGTTGATCCGGCCCCGCACCACGAACCATGTAGAGCGTTTTAGTGCGATACCATCCGACCGGTTCAAGACGAAACTCCGAACCCCATGAATCGCGAACCTCGGCTTCTTTGTCGTTCTTAGTGTTCATTTTCGAAAAAACTTTGGTCAGGTCGCCGCCCTCCGGATCCTTTCGGTAAGTTCGGGTAAGGTCCTCCGCCAACCGGTGTACTTGCGAGAAGAATCGATCTCTGATAGCGGCTGGCGTATTCCGAATATTTTGTCGTCGGTATGGTCCTGCCGAATTCCGTTTCAAACTTATTCGTATTCACCATCTCGGTTGCAGAAAATAAAGCTCGCGCCGTCTGATTCCGTCGTTCAACTTGCGACTCTTCCACGGGTTCGACAACCTCTGGCATTCCAATGGAGTGAATTTCGTAGCGCGGCTTCATTACTTCCTGCTCGAGATAAAAAAAGACTTTGGCAAAACCGGGCTGCTTTTCGGCCAGGGCAAATACGGCCTCATCCACAACCTGCAGCCCGAGTGCGGCATGAACTCCTTCTCCATGTGAGTTGGTCACGCGGAAACGGATGCGGGCCTCACCACCGGGCCTGTAAGCGCGCGCATCTGCGGTCGTCTCGATCTTGAGTTCGTCTGCTGGCTGTATGAAGACCAATCGATGATCGCCAACCGGAATTGCGTTACGTCCGAAAAGGTAAGCGTTGAAGTCCACGGTTCCCGCCAAGTCCGGCGTCGCGGTCAGGGAAAGTTCAGCCTGGCCGTTCTCGATATCGAGATCGCGCGTGAGTACCGTCTGCCCTTCTTTGACGATATCCACGTACGCTGTACCGCGCTTTTTTGTAGAGAAGACTTTCAGTTCGATTCGATCTCCCGCGCGATAAACAGCGCGCTCCGTCCGCAGAAGTATTTGGTCCTCGCCCTCGCGAGCTTCCAATTGGATTGTGCTCGACGCGTGATTACCTTCTTTGTCCTCTGCTTCGATCTTTACCGCTTCCGTCCCACCGCCTGGGTTAATCCGCACGACGGCTACTCCGCCGTCGTCAGAAGTGACTTGCTGCTCGGATGTTCCTTTCGCGTGCACCTTGAGTCGGGTTCTGGCGGGCGTTCCGTCCGGATAAGAAGTCAGGACGAAAATCTGGTTCTCTAAATTGGGGATCAGCGTGCCTCCTTCCGGGACCGCGGTGATGATCAGCGGAGATTCGCTCACAGTGATCGGTTCGCCACGACTTTCTGCATGGCCAGCGGAATCTTTCACTGTAGCCTCAATCAGGACACGCGCTGATCCTTCGCTGAGAGGCCGGCCGGCAAAGTAAGTGGGAAGCTTCAGGTCGAAGTGATAGTCACCCTCGTGATCGGTCTTACCATGCAAAGAACCGATTTCAAATATGGAGACATCCATGCTGGAAGCCTTGACCGTGATCTCAGCTTCGTCCACCGGCTTGCCAAAGAAATAATTGGAGTGGACCGTTCCGGTTACATGGTCGCCGGGCCGATAACCACGTTTGGTTTGCTTATCCTTGCTTACGAAATCGAGTGCGACTTTGAATTTAGGAAGAACGTATCGTTCCACGTTCAGGGCAATTTCTGCCGTATTCGTGGGCATTTCGCTTTCATCGGATTCGGTTCCACTGATTGTTGCTTCGCCTGTTCCCACTCGATCCTGTATTGCTCGACCTAGTAAAGCCCGCAGGTGATACGTGCCGAGATTGACTTCATCGGCCAGTCCGAATTCCGTCGATGCAATTCCGAATTTGTCAGTCTGCGTGGCTTTTTTGAAAACTTTATTTCCACGGGAATCTTCGACTTCGAATGTGAGTTTGCGATTTGCTGAGGCTTCATGATTTGCGCGGTCAAGTGCCAATGCCCGCACGTGAATGGTCTGACCCGGTTGGTAGATTGGTTTCTCGGTCGTGAGGAGAATCGAAATCTTGTCTTCCAGGCGCACCCCTTGGGTGAATTCCGTCGAGCCGATCGGCGTGTCAACAAGATAGTGCAATTGGTAACTGCCAATCATTGCAGGAAATCGGAATTGGGCTTCGATGGTTCCGCGCGGATTCAGTCGCCCCGTATAAAGCAGTTGCGATTTCTGATTGGGAGAAAGTAATTCGATCCGGACTGAGCCGCGACCGGCGATGATTTCGTCCCGGGAATCGGTGACAATCACGCGAACCGATGCTTCGCCGCCTGCCATGTAGGATTGTTGACCCAGAATGTGAATTACGGGAGTGCGAAGGATTTGCGAGATCGATTTCGTGCCCTCGATCTTTTCATTGTTAGCGTCGTTGTACTCGAAACGATAGCGCACGCGATGCCAGACGAGATCGTCGACGGCAAGGGGCTTCGCGAGCCTAATTTGTTCCAGCCAACGTCCCTCGCCCTGAGCAACGTCGATGTGCCGAGCCAGCGCTGCCTAGGATGCGGTCGTCGGGATCGAGAACTTCTACGGTGAGTTGCCCTGCGCCGTCGCGGACAGCTCGGTAAGGAATGGTCAGCCCAAGGATGCCGTGCGTATAGGTTGCACTTAGGCCGGCATTCCCGCCTGATTCACCGCCGGCGGCTTGGAATTTTTGCACTGTAACGATTGCTGCGATGGCTAATAACGCGGGAACGAAAAGCAACCAGAATCTTGATGGGACCGTGTGTCCACCCGAATTTTCCATGGCGTCTCCGTGAAAATCTTTTCAGCGGTGCCGCTACAGCTTGCTTCTACTCTGGATGAAGAACGTGCCCTTTCCCGGTTCTTGCGCAAAAACTGATAAAGCCTTAGGTGAGCGGTTCTTCGCGGATCTCTAGTCAATAGACACCGGAGTGGGCAAATCAGCTCCGTCTACTAGCAAATCATTTGCGACTTCACTTTAACCGCAAGATCCGGATAGTCCAGCGATCCGTCCCGATTTACAGTTTTGAATCATGACAAGCAATGCGATACTCAATCTCACAGAAGCAATGGCGAGCGCGCACAATCCGGAAGCGGCATCCACCAATGACGGAGTCGCTAACACGAGTCGTACTAACACAAATCACGACAGCGCTTATTGGCACGCGGTTCTCACACGGGACGGCGACGCCGATGGCAAATTCGTGTTCGCCGTCTCCTCGACCGGTGTCTATTGCCGGCCATCGTGTCCATCGCGCCGTCCACGCCGCGAGAATGTAACCTTCTACCGCACGCCCTTGGACGCCGAAAAAGCAGGGTACCGCGGATGCCTACGCTGCCGACCGACGGTCGACGCTAATCCTCGCACGCGCGCGGTGAAAGCAATATGCCGTTATATCGAGAATCATCTCGATGAGCCTGTCACATTAGCCACGCTGGGCGAGGTCTTTCATCAGAGCCCGTTTCATCTGCAGCGCACGTTTAAGTCTGTTCTTGGAATTTCACCACGAGCCTATGCCGAGTCGTGCCGTACTCGGCAGTTGAAACAGAACTTGCAGGCGGGACATTCCGTGACACGTTCGATGTATGACGCAGGCTATAGCTCGAGCAGTCGATTGTACGAGCGCACTGCATCGCAGCTCGGCATGACGCCGGACAAATATAGGCGAGGAGCAATTGCCACGGTGATTCGCTACACCTGTGCGGAGTCGCCGCTGGGACGCATGTTAGTTGCAGCCACAGAGAAGGGAATTTGCGCGATCAATTTCGCCAGCTCCGACGATGAACTTGAGCAGGGACTGAAGCGTGAGTTTCCGTTCGCGATCTGGAAGCGGGATGACGCGTCCATGAAGAAGTGGAAAGAAGATTTGCTGCGCCACATCGCGGGACAGAAATTGAACGCAACGCTACCCCTTGATATTCAATCGACGGCATTCCAGCGAAAAGTCTGGACGTACTTGCAGTCGATTCCGTTTGGCGAAACGCGTTCCTATAAAGAAGTTGCGAAGGGAATAGGACAGCCCACAGCAACGCGAGCCGTAGCGAGGGCCTGCGCGAGCAATCGGATAGGAGTGGAGATTCCCTGCCACCGGGTGGTGCGAGAAAACGGAGAAATGGGTGGCTATCGCTGGGGAGTGGGTAGAAAGAAAAAGCTGTTAGCGATAGAGCATTCCAACGGTTGAAGAGATCAACATAGCGACGGGCGTCCTCGCCCGTCCGCCATGACTCGTAGTCTAGTCAATGGTTTGGATTGATGTATAAACGCCACAGCCTCCATCTATAACATCCGGCCATCCAGATAGATGCAACCCGACCATACATTGCGGTACGTACATAAAAGCAAGCACGAAATGTTCCCGCAGGAACATTACTCACGTTGCAACTTTACATAAACTTCCCGTGCCGAGTTGAGTTGGGCGAAAACCGAAGCCTTTTCCGACTCAGTGTTCCAGTCAGTGTTCGACTTCGCCGCATCCATCATGCGATCGATCCACGCAATAAAGTATGTCGCGTCATCAATCGGCTTTGGATTCGAACCAGCAACCTTGACGTAGATAGGGCTCGTCGTAGCGTAAGGATAGAGATCCAGAATCGGATGCTCGGGCTTGTCACTCGATGCCCGCAGCAAACACCATCCGCTCTGCGAAATGGAAACTGTATCCTCCACGTCGGCGCTCTCGCGATCGCTACTCAACTTTAGGTCACGCACCACACGACCATTGCAGATCAGTTGCAGATGATCGATGGGGACAATCGATCGCATCCATGCAGTTAGCCTCAATTTGTTCTCACCAGCCGGAAGTTGTAGCGTGTCGCCGAGCTTTTCGCGGCCGAGCGTGAAGCCAAGCAATGGGCCGTTGGTCGCGAAAGTTTTCCCTTGCTTCAACGAATTGAGCCACGGCGAAATATTTAGCGGCCCATCTGGAACGCTCACGTACACGCGATTCAAACCGACTGGTCCACGCAACGACGCGTAATTGGCCATGGCATCGGTGCCAGCGGCGGCAGGCAGATGGAATCCGCAATTGAGCAGCCGATACCAAACGCTTTCGGTGGCTTTGTGATCGCTGAAGCCGAGTGCTTCGATATAGTCCACCTTGCCAAGCGCAACATCTACCGGAAGTTCATGTGTGAGCGAAAAATCCTTTGCCGGGTCAGGAATCGCATCGTAAGGATGAACGTATCCAACCAACGCTTGCTGCTGGTGCGCAAGATCAGCTACGTCAGCATCGGTAGGGAAGAGACTCGCCGCCGCAGTACCGGCGTAAGCGGCATAGCCGGGGAGCAGGAAATGTTGCGTGAGATTCAGCAACCCAAGGTGCCCCCAGTAGCTGGTGTGGAATTCTTGTCCATGAAGCAGCAGCGTAGTCGCATTCGACGCAGAGTCAGGCTTGGGGCTGAAATAGGCGATGTCAGGAATGCGCTGCTCTTTGTTCACGACCAAGTCTTCAATGATCGAAAGATTCTCGGCTTCGGCTTGTGTGACGAGATGCGCTGGCGTATTGCGGTATGTTCCTCCATAGTTCATGTGAACGTGCACGTCTCCCGAAACCCAATGGGAATTCGCATCGTGCGGCACGGTCAGAGGAATTAACCGTATAGTTAAATGAACGCTTCGATTTGCAGTGACCGGGATTGTGCGTCTTTCGATCCGATATTCAAAGCCCTTCATCACTTCGACTTCGACTTTGCCTGGGGGCACCATTAGCTCTGACGTTCCCTGAGTATGAAAGTAATGGGATTCGAAGGGGCGCTCGGACCGCACGAAATTATCGTCGGCATGCATCCACGCGTCGTCCGGCGCGTAGGCCCTCTTATCTTCTCCAGTCACGAATATCCGCGCGGGACTTAGCTTCCCAGCCGGATCAAGCACCTTGATGGTGAGTTTTGCCATCGGTACAAGGTAGTTCTTGTCTTTAACTAACAGCTGCGTCTGTGCTCCGCCGAGAATTTCCTGTGTCCACAGAGACGTGTTCCCTCCGCGGTTGGAGATGAATGCGATCCGTTTCCCGTCTGGCGACCATCGCGGATTGATGTTGTCGAAATCCCCATACGATAGCGGAAAAGCATCCCCTCGACCGGAAGGCATCAGCCAGAGTTGCTGCCACTGCTGACCGAGGTACGATGAGTAGACGATGCGTTTGCCATCGGGAGAAAATTCAGGACGCGCCCTCCACTCGGTTTCTTCGTAATGAATCTCATGTGCTTCAGATCCTGGCAAGGCTTTCATGCGCCAGAAGCCGCCGGTGCCGTAGAGATGTCCGCGATTCGAGACAAAGAGTAGTTCTGATCCATCGGGCGACCATGCAGGACTGATTTCGTGATCGAACACGCTGTAGTAATAACGAGGCAAGGTGCTTCGATTCTCTCCCGTCATGCGTTGTACGTTCTTCAGTTCGCCATTGGCAAACTCACCGACAAAAATATGAAAGTGTTTGTTATATGAAGTCGAGACGAATGCGATGCGCTTGCCGTCGGGAGAGAATCGCGGCTCAAGGTTTACATTGCTACCGTTCGTGAGTTGCCGGGGGTGCTTACTCGTGAGGTCCAGCGCCCAAAGTTCGACAGCATCGTCGAGGTAACGTGTATAGACAATCCAACGCCCATCCGGCGACACGTCGGGTTGATAGTCGTATCCCGCACTCGCGGTCAGTTCTTCTGCCGTTGTCGCGTCTAATGATTGCCGCCAGAGAGACCCAGCCATCGAGTACACGACCGAACGAGAATCCGGCATCCATGCCGCCGCACTCGGCCCAGTGGTGAGCTGGGGCAAATACATTTCACGAAAGTAATAAGGATGCGGTAGATCGATCTGCTTGAGCACGGGCTCGCGTTGGGCAAATAGAGGCAGGCAAGAAAGAGAAAAGAACAGGAATCCAAGACATTTTCGAGTGAGCAATAAGTTCTCCGGGATGGTGAGAGGACGGCGGGAAGTATAGCAAGACGGAATCGATTTCACGAAGCAACATTCGTAAGTGCGTAAGGGGTTCTTCGGCGGATATTCACAGTGTGCAAAGAATTTCTCCTTTCTATGATTAGGCGAGCTTCGAATTTGCTGTTGAAGGTGAGCTACAAACGTTGTACTCTGCTTCGGGCCCTGCGGTAAGAACCTTTCCTCATTCAACTCTTTTTTTAACAAAGGAACCTCATGTTAGGCTGCCTGTCCACAACGAAGTGGTATATCTTTGCCGCTCTATTCGCTTTACTTGCCGCTGTCGTACCTACATCTGCTGCAAAGACTATTCATGTTCCAGCAGATCAGCCGACTATTCAGGCAGGAATTAATGCCGCCGTGAATGGGGATACCGTGCTGGTTGCAGCCGGGACGTACACCGAGAACATTAATTTCAATGGCAAGGCGATTACGGTTACGAGCGCGAGCGGAGCTAACGCGACGATTATTGACGGCGGGCAAACCGCCGCGACGGTCACCTTCGCTACTAACGAAGCGCGCACCTCGATCCTGAGTGGGTTCACGATTCGTAATGGATACTACTATTATGGCAACGGAGTCACTTACAGTTACGCTTCTCCTTCCATTCTAAGCAACATCATCACGTCGAACTCTAGCCCGGGCTGCTACTACGGAGGAGCTTTGGGTGGATTCGGAGGGAACCCCCTCATTCAAGGAAACATAATTACCGGAAATGGATGCCAAAATGAGTCAGCGATCTACAGTCAGTCTGGAGGCATGCAGGTCATCGGCAATGCGATCTCGGGTAACGGCGGTGGAATATACCTGAACTATGCAACCAGCCCGGTGACCATCCAGGGCAATACGATCACCGAAAATAACGGCTATGGCGTTAATTTCTCTGTTAATGACAACACGGGACTGACGGTCATTCAGAATGTGATTGCCGACAATCAAGGGACCGGGCTTTTTGCTACTGGTCCGGTAATTGTGGCCATCAACAACACCATAACCAACAATTTTCCCACTAATAACTACAACAACGAAGCCTCAGAAATTTGGATACAGACAGTCAACAATCAAACTACAGTGGAGAACAATTTAGTGGTCGCAACGGGCGACGCTTCAGCGTTTTCATGTGACACTTATGATCCCAATAATCCTCCAGTTTTCGATCATAATGACATCTTCAGCGCGAACTGGTTTTCTTACAGTAATGCGTGTCCTGATACAACCGGATCCAATGGAAACATTTCTGCTGATCCTTCCTTCGCCGCGCTATTGAGTGACAACGTGCATTTGCAAGCGGGATCGGCCGCGATTGATGTAGGTAATAACTCTGCACCTCAATTGCCAGCTACGGACTTTGACGGGGATGCTCGAATCATTAACAGTACGGTGGATATCGGCGCTGATGAATATTCGAGCAAAACCACTCTGACCTTGTCTTCATACGATGTTCGTTTCACCGGGCAAAATGTGGGTACGACCAGCGGGGCGCAAATGGTCACGCTGACTAATCACGGGACCACGGCGGTCGCGTTAAATCTTATTGGAACAGGAGCAGAGTTCCCGCAGACGAACGCATGCGGAGCTTCTCTGGCTCCGGGCGCGAGTTGCAACATGTCGGTCAAGTTCTCGCCAACCGGTTCCGGCAGCAGAGTCGCTGTTCTAGCGATTATGACTGGGGCGACGACGAACCCGATTGTCGCGGTTCTGAGTGGCCTCGGCTTGCAATCGGCCGTTTCCTTAAATCCACAATATTTGTCTTTCTGGAATCAGGCCGAAGGCACCTCGGTCACACAGACCTCGACCCTCACAAACAGCGGGAAAGCACCACTCACTATTTCGTCGATAGGGCTAAGCGGGGCGACGGATTTTTCCCAAACGAACAATTGTCCGGTGGCGCCTTCCGCGCTCGCTATCGGAGGTACGTGCACGCTCAACATAACTTGGAAGCCGGCAATTGCAGGCTATGAGAATGCGACGCTCACGATCACAGATAACGCAAGTCCGAGTACACAGAACCTCAACATGAGCGGGTCCAGTTATAGCAATGGGGTTCCGATATTGACGCCATCTACATTGACGTTTCCTGCCACGTTGATTGGCAGTACCAGCGCGGCGCAGGTGGTAACTTTGAAAAACACGGGAACTGGTCCGTTGGGCAATGTTTCGGTTGGGTCATATTACGATTTCCCGAACACGAATAACTGCCCGACCGTACTTGCAGTAGGGGCGAGTTGCACGATTAACGTGAGTTTCGCGCCATCTCAAGTAGGAACAGAGACTGGGAATTTAAACGTGAGCGGGGATGGTGTCGGCGGTGCGTCTGTCAGTCTAACGGGACAAGGCCAAGCACCTGTTCCTGCATTGACCTCTTTGTCTCCTGCAAGCATCGCCGCAGGGTCGGCCAATACAAATGTAACTATAGTTGGCACAGGTTTCTTCGGAGGATCGCAGGTCTTGATAAACGGAGTTCCGGTTTATACCTACAACAACGGCAACAATCAGCTTACGTTTACGGTTCCTTTTGACACTCTAGCGAACCCTGGAACTGCGCAAATCACAGTCTATAATCCTTCGCCGGGAGGAGGAACATCAAGCGCGCTTACGCTTTCGATATACGCGATCGCGAATTATGCGGTGCAGAGTGTTCCTTATACATACCAAAAAATCACTGGGAAAAATCTCAGGCTTAACGGTAGTAGTTCAGCGCAGGTTACATCACCTTTCGCCATTCAGTTTGGTGGAGGCAGCTTCACGACATTGACTGTCAGCTCGGGCGGGACCATTTCGTTTTCGGGATATGCCGGTTTCTACAACTATCAGTTGCCACAAAATCAAACCGCCAGCATTGTTGCGCCATTCTGGATGCCATTGGAACCTTTCGGTAGGCAAACAGACAATAATGTTTTTTGGCGGAGTACTTGGCAAAGCGCCCAATCGAGAACTGGTCGTGGAGTGGAGAGATATCCCTGCATACTTTGCGCTATTCGGCGACCGAGACGGTGAAGTTCCAAGTTATTTTCTACGAAGGCAGCAGCAAGATTCTCTTTAACTATGCCGACACGGTTTTTGGAGGCACGGCAGCTGCGTATGACAATGGTGCCGGTGCGACCGTTGGCGTACAAATTGATTCAGGTACAGCAAATCAATATAGCTACAACACTCCTTCACTGAGTAGCGGAACTTCGCTGGAGTGGTATCCGGGAGAGCCGAGCGCAACCGTTTCAAGCAGTACGCTGAATTTTGGGTGGAACCAGATCGGCACCCAGAGCGTACCGCAGAAGGTTACTCTCACGAATGGCAGCCTGCTGCCGCTCGCGATCAGCAGCATAACAACCAACGATGCGGATTTCACTCCAACCAACAATTGCGGGACAACACTAGCGGCAGGCAGCAGTTGCATTATCACAGTGACGTTCGATCCAAGTAGCCCGACTGCGGAAACGGCTATGCTGAGTATCAATGACAATGCGTTAGGTGGTCCGCAGTCGGTTACTTTGAATGGCATCGGAGCGGTTGAGCCGATAGTTGTATTCCCGGTTCAACTTAGGTTTGGAACGCAGAACGTTGGTAGTAACACGACCTTACCGGTGACATTGGCCAATGCCATGAATGCGGCAATGACGATCCAATCGATAGCGGCGTCGCCGAATGTGTTCACAGAGACAAATAATTGCGGAACGTCGTTAGCGGTGGGAGCGAGTTGCACGGTTGATGTGACGTTTACTCCGGTGGGAACGGGATTGACGAATGGGACGCTGTCTTTTGGATTGAACAAGCAGCCCGCGAGCGTGATGGTGAATATGTCGGGGATGGGGCAATAAGGGAGCTGCCGTCCGCGCGTATCGTTTGTGGCGGGAAGTCGTGAACGGCCCCGCCCTTCGCTTCGCAATAGGACGGGCCACCCGGCCAAGTCAGGACAAATATAAATCTTGGAGTTGGACGTGACGGTTGCAGTAATTTTGTAATGAATCCCACTCATCCGCAAAGAACGCGAATGAGTTGATTGGATAAGAGCGAAGGCTCGATCAAAAACCGGGGTAGTCTTGGTTTGAGGACTAAGGCTTCTCGGAAAGGAAGGAGCCTTCGCAATGATGATTATAGGATGTGATTTTCATCCCAGCTGGCAACAAGTGAGCTGGCTGGACAGCGAGACTGGGGAAAGGGGCGAGCAGAAGCTGGTGCATGCCAGCGGCGAGGCCGGGATGTTTTATCAACAACTGGCGGCGCCGGTGTTGATCGGCATGGAAGCGACCGGCAACAGTCAGTGGTTTATCGAGCAGATGGAAGATCTGGGGCACGAGATCTGGATCGGAGATGCAGCGCAGATCCGGGCCAGTTACGTACGCAAGCAGAAGACGGACAAACGGGATGCCGCGCACATTCTGAAGCTGCTGGTGGAAGGACGCTTTCCAGGTTTGTGGACAGCGGACCGCGAGCAGCGCGATCTGCGGCAGCTGGTGCTGCACCGCCACAAGCTGGTGGAGATTCGCAGCCGGGTGAAAAACGAACTGCAACACCTGGCTCTCAATAAGGGGATGCAGCGGAAGCGCAAGCTGTGGAGCCAGGCGGGACAGAAGTTGCTGCGCGAGCTGTCCTTAAAGCCCTGGGCGTCGTGCCGGCGGGAGGACTTGCTGGGGCTGCTGGCCATGTTGAACCAGCAAGTCGGAAAGTTGGATGGCGCGGTGCAGCAATCGGCCGCGCAGCATGCGCAAGCCCGGCTGCTGATGACGCAACCCGGAGTAGGCCCGAACACAGCCCTGGCATTCGTGCTGACCATTGGCGATGTGAGTCGCTTTGCTCACAGTAAGCAAATCGCCAGCTATCTGGGACTGATTCCACGGGAAGAAAGTTCGGGAGGGCGGCAGAAGCTGGGCGCGATCAGCAAGCAGGGCAATCGCATGCTGCGTTCGCTGCTGGTGGAAGCGGCGCAGATCGCGGTGCGCTACGATCCTGGATTTCGCAAGCAGTATCTGCATCGCTGTCACCAGAAGCCGAAGGGCGTGGCCAAAGTGGCAGCGGCGCGCAAGTTGGCGGTACGACTCTACTGGATGCTGCGCACCCAGACCGGCTATCCAGAGATCGTGCAAGCAAAGATCGTTCGCATCGAGAGCAGCCCGCGGGTGCCCCTGGTCGGCGCAAGCTAGACCGTGGAATTGATTGGGCGCTCTCGCATCCCGTAGCGACGGGATGTTCGCATAGAAGAATCATGGTCGAGGTTTAGGCCGAATCGATGGTTGGTGGAACGAGCTTCCACCGGGAAGTGATTCAGCGTGAGATTTCCAGAGCCTTGGTCCTCAACCTCTCTGGCAAAACAAACGGTGCTCAAAACACCGACAGGATATCTTTGTCCTTGACACCGCCTTCGCTCTTATCGAGGGGCACCCGTTCTAATTTC
>CAWBSY010000003.1:0-75270 GCA_963791575.1 Terriglobia bacterium
GTGGTGAAGAAGTGATGCAGCATATCGTTCGCGAAGGCAAGTGCGTAATCGTTGGACGCGGCGCTCCTTACCTATTGCGGCAACAGCCCGATACTTTCCACGTTTTCTTATACGCGCCTCGGGCGGAGAAAATCCGGCGTCTTAAAGAGAGTGGCCGGTGTCCTAAGGGCACAGATATTGAGGGACTCGTCGACACCATTGACCGCGAGCGGATCACATTCGTAAAACATTATTTCGGCGCCGATTGGCCAACCCGATCGCTGTACCACATGATGGTGAATACCGCGATCGGCAATGATAATGTCATCTCCGCAATCATGCACACCATGCAGGATCTGGATAAGCGATCTGCCGCGAAACTCACCGACTTCCAGTTAAGTCAGAGCCAGGAAGTTCCCGCATAGCGGCAAAGTCTGATTTCAAGCTGCTTCCAATAATCTAGTCATTGAGCACTGCTCGTTTTTCCTCTCATTTCCCATTAGTTACCTGAGGTGCACCCTTTTTGCTGCAATTTCATACTTATGAAACATTCGCGGCTTATGATAACGACTTAGCCACTGCGGAGGATTCGAATGGCTGGGCCACGCTTTCTACGATTCGCTTTGCCGCTGCAAGTGGCCGCCGTTTGCTACCGGCGAACCGGCGAGTCGGTTGAGTTCCTCCTGGTGAACACCAATGGCGGCGGCAAATGGACCTTTCCAAAAGGTGCGCCTGAGCGCTCGATGTCCCACAGCCAGGCAGCCGAAAGAGAAGCCTTCGAAGAAGCTGGCGTGCGCGGAGAAATTGAGCCGCGGCACTTCCATCTGTATCTCTATTCAAAAGGCGTTTTCTGGAAGCCGCCTGGTGTGCGCGAGTTCGTGGTTAAAGCATTTCTGATGGAAGTTGCGGAAGTTGGTCATGTTCACGAGCGCGAGCGCAATCCCACATGGTTTCTGCCGGAGAATGCTAGAAAAATCTTGGCGAAGGGCCGTGAAGTAAAGTACGCAAAAGAGATGCAGGCGGTGGTGGATCGCGCTTTGGAAGAAATTGGAGTGGTTAGAGCAGTAGCGGCACGCTAGGTGGTGTGTTCGCCAATATCCAGGCGCTACGGATCAATTCGCCGCGGGAGTTTCTGCTGAGGTTCGCATCGATCGCACGATCTTTATAAGTTCCGAAAACACGAAGAACACGATCGTGTAGAAGAGAACGTTTAGCAGAAGGACGAAAGGCAACAACCTGAGCACATTCGTGAGTCCACTGGGACTCGTCGCGATGAGCCTTCCCAAACACTTGTCTCCCATCCAAATCGCGGGCGAAATCAGTACGGCTATGCCACTCAATGCCGGGACAAAGAGTGTCCCTGCAATGGCAAGCGTAAAAATCGTACTGGCTATTAAACTGCGTAACAATAGTCTCATCTGGGGGATTCTGCCGTTTTTGCATGACTCGCGCAAGGGTACTTTGGTTTTATCCCGGAAATGACCAATATCATGGGTTATTCACGGCCTCGCATCTCTCCCCAAAATTGCCGCATCGTGAGACGATTGAATTAACGCCATGATTCAGTTGTCTTCTGCTGGAAAACGTTTTGGTCACAAGCTCCTGTTCGAAGGAGCTGATTGGATGATTACGCCTCGCGACCGAGTCGGCCTAGTCGGAGCGAATGGCACTGGGAAGTCCACGCTGATGAAGGTTCTTGGCGGAATGGAGAGCCTCGACTACGGCACCCTTAGCACCGCCAAAGGCATCACCGCCGGATATCTTCCGCAAGATGGGCTTACGCTCTCCGGGCGCACTGTTTTTGCCGAGTGCATGTCGGTTTTTTCCGGTCTCCAGGCCATGGAACAGGAGATGGAAGACCTGACCGCGCGCATGTCAGAGATCGACCATGCCTCAGCGGAGTATGCGCAGATCGCCGACCGTTACCATCAGATCCAGCACGAGTTCCAAACCCGCGACGGATACGCTCTCGATGCGCAAGTTGGAAGCGTGCTCACGGGGCTCGGTTTCGGTAAAGACGACTGGAATCGCCTGACCGATGAGTTCTCCGGCGGCTGGCAGATGCGATTGGCTTTGGCCAAACTGCTGTTGCAACAGCCGAACTTACTTTTGCTCGACGAACCTACAAACCATCTTGATCTCGAAGCCCGCAACTGGCTGGAAGAGTATCTTGCGCATTATCCCAATGCTTTTGTTTTGATCTCGCACGACCGCTATTTCCTGGATGTGACCGTCAACAAAATTGCTGAGATATGGAACAAGCGCATTCATCTCTATACCGGGAATTACGACAAATATTTGGCGCAGAAGACGCAGCGAATGGAGCAATTGGTAGCCGCTTATAAAAATCAGCGAGACCGCATCGAGCAACTCGAAGTCTTTATCAACCGCTTTCGTTATACGGCGACCAAAGCTAAGCAGGTTCAGAGCCGCATCAAGGAACTGGAGAAGATCGAACGCATTGAAATTCCGGAAGAGGAGAAGACAATCCATTTTTCCTTTCCGCAGCCCAAGCCGAGTGGACGGATTGTCGCTGAGTTCAGCGGAGTCGCGAAATCGTATGGCGAGAAAACAGTTTTTCGCGATGTCAGCTTCATGATCGAGCGCGGCGACCGCATTGCTCTGGTCGGAATAAACGGTGCAGGCAAATCGACGCTTGATCAAGCTGCTTGCCCAGCAAGAGCAACTAAGTGGCGGGGAATATCGTCTCGGTCATAATGTGCAAGCCGATTACTTTGCGCAGGATCAGTACAAAGAACTCGATACTGAGGCCCGTGTTCTAGACGATCTCGGCGAAATTTCGCGGGTTTCCACCGAGACGGATCTTCGAAGTCTTCTGGGCTGTTTCTTGTTTTCGGCAGACGACGTCTTCAAGAAAATCGGCGTGCTCTCCGGAGGAGAGCGCAATCGCTATGCATTGCTGAAGATGCTGCTGCATCCGGCAAACTTCTTGCTGCTTGATGAACCGACTAACCATCTCGACATGCGCGCGAAAGACGTTCTGCTCGATGCGCTGAGCAAGTACACAGGGACAGTCGTTCTGGTTTCGCATGACCGCTATTTTATTGACCGCCTCGCGACGCGTATTTTTCAAGTGGGTGATGGAAAGGTCGAGATATATCCCGGCAACTACGAAGACTATTTGTGGCGCAAGCAGGGCGGCGCTGCTGAAATGCAGGAGCGGCTTACCGCATCGTCCAAGGCCCTGCCTGCTCCAGTTGTTGTGCCGACAATTGTGTCATCGGATGGGAACGGAAAATCCAAACGATTGAATCCGATTAAGCGGAAACAGATTGAAGATCGCCTGCAGGAGCTCGAACGGAATATCTCTCGTCTCGAAACATCGATTGAAAGTTGCGAAGTGGCGTTGCAGAGTTTTGTGAGCGCCGAGGAAACCGAGCGGCAAGCGCGAGAACTGAGTCAGCATAAAGCTGAACTGCAACGCAGCATGGCAGAATGGGAAGAACTAGGACAAGCGTTGCAGGCTTAGCTGCATCGCAGGTGCTGGAAACGTCGAACCGAGTTCATTTTGGGAGTACATACCCTTTCGTAACTCCCTTTTTAGTTACTTCTCATGCCATAGTGTCCAAAGCCCTAGAGCCAACCGCATGCGGCAATCCAGTTGCTCAGCCGCTCGGAATTCCCAAGGAAGGTCGCACCTATGTTGCAATCGCCGGACAACTCTTTCAATTCACGATCCACGTCAAACCAAAACTCTTTTACACCGGTAAAAACTGTCAGCACACCTATTGAGCAGGCCAGCATTGGCCGTTCGCTGGTCATTAAAGGCGAAGTCAGCGGCAGCGAATCACTCTTTATCGATGGCCGCATCGAAGGCTCTCTGAATTTTGGAGATCACCGCGTCACCGTTGGACGCAATGGTAGCGTGGAAGCAAATATTAATGCACGCGAAGTTGTAATTATGGGAACGGTGAAGGGCAATATTCAGTGCGGCGACCGCGTTGATATTCGCGCGGAAGGCTCGCTGACCGGCGACATTGTTACCCAGCGAATCAGCGTAGAAGATGGTGCGGTTCTAACCGGCAGCGTGCAAGTACGTTCGACCGAACAAAAGAACGGAAAATCCAAGAACGAAAACGTGAAAGCAATCACGGAAGAAGCGCCCAAGTCAATGGCTGCTGCCGCGGGTAACTGAGCGTTAAACTGAACGGCGGTTCGGAATACAAGTGGGGGCGCCAAGCCCCCACAAGATTTTCTCGCAGTAGAGCTGAGTTATTTCTTGGTTTCGTTCGGCTTCAGTTCGAGCGAAGCGGAATTCATGCAATAGCGCAAACCAGTGGGCGCTGGACCATCCGAAAAAACGTGCCCGAGATGAGCGTTGCAATTGGCACAGCGCGCTTCTGTTCGCACCATTCCGTAGCTTCGATCCGACTCTTCTTCCACTGAGCCTTCGCTAATCGGTTTAAAGAAGCTAGGCCAACCTGTCCCAGAATCAAACTTCGTTTCCGAACTGAACAGCGGCTCTCCACAGCAAACGCAAGCATAGGTGCCGGGGTCTTTGGTTTTGTTGTACTTTCCGGTAAAAGCCGGCTCAGTCCCGGCCTGACGCGTAATGCGGTACTGTTCCGGAGTCAATTCCTTCTGCCATTCTGCGTCGGTCTTGCTGATTTTCGTCGCCATGTATCCGATCCTTTCAGTCGTAACTTGATCCATCAATAACAATTATATTGATCCTTGAAAGCTAAAGAAGTTTCATCCGACCCGTCGCGACCTATTTCGCAGACACGTACTGGCAAAATAAGCACCCCAGCGATCAACTTCTCCTTGACATTCGCCTTCCATTCGCCAACAATCGTGGCATGGCGATCACTCGGCGGCAGCGGCAGGTTTATGATTTCATTTCCGACTTCGTGCAGAAGCATGGGCATTCCCCTTCCTTCGAGGAAATCGGCCAGGGACTTGGCCTGCGTTCGCTCGCAACCGTTCACAAGCACGTTACGAATCTCGAAAAAAAGGCATTGCTGACGCGTGATTACAACCGCAGCCGCTCGATTGATTTGATTCCTCCTAAGGGCCGCCTCAAGCAGGCGATGTCGGTAAATACTGGATTGGTTTTGCCCCTGCTAGGTAGAATCGCGGCCGGGCAGCCGATTGAAGCGGTGCAGACCCCGGAGACTATTTCACTCGCGGATTTCGTGCGCTCGAAAGAGGTCTTCGTGCTCGAAGTGCGCGGGGATTCAATGCAGGACGAAGCAATTCTCAGCGGGGACTACGTTCTAGTGGAGAAATCGAAGACCGCACACAATGGAGACATCGTAGTCGCACTTATCGAGAGCACAGATGCAACCCTGAAGCGCTTCTACAAAGAGGGCGACAAGATCCGCCTGCAGCCGTCGAATGTGAACATGAAACCGATTATCGTTCCGGCAGCATCGGTTGAGATTCAGGGGAGAGTGATTGGAGTGTTACGGAAATATTGACCCGTCGTTTTTTCCGCAAATAAAAGCGCCCGGTTTCCCGAGCGCTTTTTAATCCATACGTTACATTTCGATCTTAGCCGATGTGCTTATCGATAGCCTTCTGAATCGTCTCTTTGGGCACATAGCCAACGATCTGTTCTTTCACCTGCCCGCCTTTGAAGACCAGCAGCGTGGGAATTCCACGTACGCCATAGCGCATCGGAGTTGCGCTGTTCGCGTCAACATCCATCTTTCCGATCTTCACTTTGCCTTGATAATCCTTCGCGAGTTCTTCGACGATGGGTGCGATTGCGCGGCAAGGTCCACACCAGGTAGCCCAGAAGTCCACCAAAACCGGGGTTTCAGACTTGAGCACGTCCTGATCGAAATTCGCGTCGTTCACTTCCATAATTCCATTACCTGCCATTGTTCCTCCGTTGATCTTGTCGCTGTGGCAAACAAGCCTTCGAGAGTGGCCACGCAACCGATTTGAATTCTAACACTTGTATTAGATGTTCGCGGTATCAGGAAAGACGCAAATGCCGCCGGGCGTGCTCTCTTGACGCCCAACGCCAAAAAAGAGTGGCGCAATAAAAAACGCCCTGAACTTTTCAGCTCAGGACGCCTCGGCAGCCCTCCCCCAGAACTGCCAAACCACAACAGGATAGTAGGATGAACACCTTAGGCTGTAAACGTCACTTTGGTAACGCGCAGTTAGAAACGAAGGTCTTGAAAGTTACCCAAGCCTATAGCGGTCGGTCCGGAGACGAGAGCGAACCAGAACCTATTTTTTGCGCCAGGTTTTACCTGCGTCAGAGGTGCTCCAAACTTCACCAGAGGAGGCAGTGATGGTCCCTTGTTGCGGGCTCGCAAATTCGATCTTTGTGATTTCAGCAGTGAGGGAGTTACCGTTAGAGTTAGGAATAACCTGCACCCAATTTTGACCAGAGTTCGTGGAGTGGTAAAGCGCTCCGGCGGGGCCACCAACCCAGATTTCCGCCCCATCAACTGACAAAGCGTGAAAAGAAACATTGCTTGCGACCGGAACTCTTTCCCACGTGTGGCCTTGATCGAGAGAACGCTGTAAAGCACCGGCAGAAGTTAGCATCCAGCGTGGCGAGGACGCCAGCGGGAACAGGTCGACCTTATTCCATCCGTTAACCGCCAATTGCGGGGTCTCAGACCTTTCGACCTGTGCAACTGAGGCGGAGTCGGTTTCCACAGTCGGCGCCGCACTCTGTAACTTCGACTTGTTCGGAATAAGAACGCGGAGAATTGGCAGAAGCGACTTTGGCCTTGTCGTCAGGATTCAAGTACTCCAGTTCGTCCTTTTGCTCTTGAGATTCATTGTCTTTCTTCAGGGCTTGGTTTCCACTTTTAGCCAGCCGGGCTCCCGGGGAAAGTGATGGTTTCGAATTGACTACACCGCCGCCAGTTCCACCTTGCAGAGATCCCACCGATTTTGCAGCTACTTGCGGCGGTCCATCAAACTGCATCGGAAACTTTGGGACGGCGCTGCTAGCATGCAGCGGAGGCTCAATGGTGGTCGGCATCTTCGCTGCGAACTTGTCCTTTTGTTCTGGAACCTTCTGTTCCGGAATCTTGATATCTGCTCGAGTCGCGAGGTGATCTTCGGGAAGGACCGGAGAAATCTCTTTGGCGATAATTACCGGCGCAGAGGTTTCTTGATGTGCACGACTAAGCTTTCCACTGTCATGGTGAAACATCATCGCCGCGCCTACGATGACGCCACACGTTCCTAAAACTCCCCAGCGCAAAACCGGCCAACTCAACCAACCGCCGCGTGCAGGAATCTTTTGCAAAACTTGCACCGGTTCAGTCTGCGGAGCAGCCAGGAAAACCACATCCCGGCAATCACCGCATTGCGCCAGGTGATCAAAGACTTGGGCCCGTTCGCATTCGGCGAGAGACTGCTCAGCAAATGCGGTGAGTACTTCCGCGTCCGGATGAGGTCCATCAGGCCGAAGTTGGTGCGATCGTGTTATTCCCTCGTCCGCATCCTGCAGACGTTGACGTACGATTCCCGGAACGCCTTCCATGCTCTCCCGATTCCAGCCTTCCCCGCCCTTTGCCCCGATCACTTTAATTCACCAGCCCCGGCCTGTGCTTTCTTCTCTGAGAACGCTTCTACAACGGATTCTTGCGTCAAACGGCGGCGAATGTTGAGGGTCACGTCTCGCACGTCGATTTCCAGGGCTTCTTGCGCCTGACGGCGGCTCATACCGCGCCGGCCCAATGAAGCTAAGATCTGTTTCCGCATGGACTTAGCTAATTTATCGAGCTTTCTGCTAATCGTTGATTCGTGCACGGCGAGTGTACGCGCAATCTCGGCCAACGTACGGCCGTCCAAATAATAGGAGGCCAGTACGAAGCGATCTTCGGAAGGTAATACGCTCAAAACTTCGTCCGTGGCCGCTTCCACTCGCGAATCCACGGCGAGACGGAGTATCGGGTTCAGGCGTCGCGAACTGGACACCTTCTTCACTCTCCTCATCCAGACTGACCAGCCGTCGTTGCCGCCGATAACGATTTACATACTCTTGTGCCATGACGGTACGCAGCCAGCCCTCAAGCGATCCGCGGCCCGTGTAAGACGCGAGCTTTGAAACACGCGTTCCGTCGCGAGTGTTCGTGCCATAGAGATCCGCATAAAGCGAATCGGCCAGTTCGCGCGCCGCCGAGCTTTCCTTTGCGATGTATCCAGCAACGTCGTAAAGCTTCGCGCGATAACGCAGCAGAAACGTTTCCCATGCCGCTTCGTTGCCTGCGGCACATCCCCGGGCAAGCGCCAATTCTTCTAAGCGCAGACTTTCGTAAAGCCGATCTTTCTCTTCTTGCGGTGTTTCGAGCGGCAAATATTTTTTCTGGATGTCTTCGAGAATCGCGCAGAACTGATCGAGAGAAATTCCGAATTCCTGTGCGCGGCTTTTCTCGTAAAGCGCGACCATCAGAGACACCTCTCGATGGACATCTCTGCTTCGCATTGGACACTACCAGTTGCATAATCGACATTGTCACTGCGACACCACTTAAGTTGGATGCTATCAACTTTTGCCGCGCAAGTAGGTGAAATTCTATCGTTCCGTATGTAGTTGGTGGGAGAGCAACACCCCGGCAGATGACCTGGGCACCGCGCCGGAGTGTCTTTAAAGCTGGAGAGAAGTCCGATGAAATTCAAATTGTGGCATTTGCTGGTTGGAATTCTCGCTTTGGTTGGTGTAGCAATCTTCTTGCCTTGCGTCCTGGGCAGCAATTAATCTGACCTTCCCACAGCCACTCTGCCCGAAATAGCATCGAAGCAGAGCTGGTTTTTTGCGTCTCTAAAACGCGTCTTTAAAATATGCTTAGAAAACTCACTACCTTGAAATCCCTGATCCATTCGATACGGCCGCTTATGGCGGCTGTTTTGCTGATCTTTGTGGCGCAAGTCTCTGTGGGTTATTCGGTACTCACCCATGAGGAAATTGTCGACCTGCTGTGGAAGGATCAGCTCCAGCCCATGTTACTGGCTCGCTTTCCGAATGCAACGCCGGACGATCTGAAAGCCGCGCATGCCTACGCCTACGGTGGCAGCCTCCTGCAGGACATGGGTTATTATCCGTTTGGGAACAAGTACTTCAGTGATTTAGTTCATTACGTACGCACCGGCGATTTTGTGATCGCCTTGCTTCAGCAATCTTCCGACATTAACGAATACGCCTTTGCGCTCGGAGGTTTGGCCCACTATGCGGCGGACAACTGCGGACATCCCACCATCAATCAGGTTGTGGCGATCGATTTTCCTAAACTGAAGCAAAAATATGGCGATAATGTCACTTACGCTGACAATCCTAAGGCACACATCCGCACCGAATTCGGATTTGACATGGTGCAAGTTGCGAAGGGACACTACACATCCGATCGTTACCATGATTTCATTGGTTTCAATGTATCGAAACCGCTACTGGAGAGAGCTTTTCTGCAAACCTATGGAATGAAACTGGATGATGTTTTGACAAAGGAAGATCTGGCGATTGGCAGCTTCCGCAGATCCATCAGCACAATCATCCCAGAAATGACCCGGGTAGCCCTTATCAACCGCAAGAAGGAAGTGATTCGCGATACTCCGAACTTAAATGAAAAGAAATTTCTCTACCATCTCTCTCGCAAGAGTTACCAGAAAGAATGGGGTAAGGAATATCGGCGGCCCGGTTTTGGATCCCGTGTGCTGGCGTTCTTCTTGAAAATTATCCCGAAAGTAGGCCCCTTCAACGCGCTGGCTTTCAAGATTCCGACAACAAAAACCGAAGACATGTATATCAAAAGCATAAATACGACCGTCGATCAATATAACGCTCGATTGCGGGAACAGAGGGAAGGGCATTTGCAATTGCAGGATCTGGACTTCGATACCGGGAAGCCGAGCAAGGCGGGAGAATACTCGCTGGCGGACAAAACCTACGCCCATTTGCTGGATGATTTAGAGAAACACAAATTCGACAAACTAACACCTTCACTGCGTCAGAATATTTTGGACTTCTACGACAATGCGAAAGCGCCTGCAAGTAAAAAGAAAAAAGATATGAAGCAATGGACAAAGACGCAAAAGGAACTTGAAGATTTGAAATCTCAGTCGGGTGTTGTCGAAAATGCTGAGGTGATCCATGACGGACTTCATTAGAGGCTGTAATATTTTCGGCGAGGAGCGGGCAGATTTCTCGGCGTACTTTGCTGGAGTCATTCGCGGTTAAGGTCACCGCACCACTGATGTGATTCCGCTCACAGATTTATTCCAAAATTGCGCCAAATTAGGGCAGACTGTAGGCGTCACCAATATTGCGAGGTAAGCCCCTCATGGCTAGTGGTACTACCGACGACAAGTTCTATCACCCCAAAATTACCAAGCGCGTAGACTTCGCCGAAGATTTGTGGATGATTCGCGTTCAGCCAGAAGTGGAATTCAAGTTCGCACCTGGCCAGTACGCCACCTTGGGAGTTGAGGGTCCGCTGAAACGCAGCGAGCGCGCTTACTCTATCGTCTCATCCCCTTATGAAGATGAAATTGAATTCTTCTTCGAACTTGTGCCGGAAGGCGAACTCACGCCGAAGCTTTACAAACTGCACCCGGGTGATGAGTTGTTGATGCGCAAAGTTCCTAAAGGCAGATTCACTCTGGATGTTAAGAGCGGCCGCACCAACCATTTATTGGTTTCTACCGTAACCGGCGTAGCACCTTTCGTCAGCTACGTTCGCACCCTTTTTAAAGACTGGAAAGAAGGAAAATTTGCTGGCGATCAGAATTTATTCCTTCTGAATGGGGCCAGCAAATCCTGGGAGTTTGGATATAGCGATGAATTGCAAAAATTCGCAGCGGAAGTTCCTTGGTTGAAGTACATTCCGACTATCAGCCGTCCCTGGGACGACGAGAAGTGGATCGGAGAAACCGGCCGCGTCGATGATGTTTTGCGCAAGTACTCCGATTTCTGGGGCCTGAGTGGAGACAACGCCGTCGGTTATTTATGCGGGCATCCTGACATGATCGAGCACGGCAAAGGCATCTTGAAGCGAATTGGATTCACCAAAGAATTCATGCACGAAGAGGTCTACTGGATACCCGCAAAGGAAGTAGCGGCGACACCGTAGCTTTCTGTCGGATGCATCCGAGGAACCCGCTACTCGGTTTCGGCGGGCGCCAAGAATACCAGGACCGTTGATTCTTCTTCTTCGATTTAGAGAAGCGGTGTTTAACTTCCGCCGCGACAAAAATAATATTGCCACTTTGAGCGTTTTTTGGTCGCCCTCCAGTGCTACGTAAGGCAGCCTCCAATGATGCGATCCTTCGAGCAACGGATGGGCTACTCCCCACTGCGATCAGGGCCATTAGCGGTGAGAATACATAGCAAGTATCTCCATCCTTGATGATGGAAATCGTGAGTGAATTCAGTGTCTCCATCAAGTTTGACGCCGTGAAAGCTGTAGCTGAATTTCCTCGTCATCGAACCTGACGTTACCTGATGGATATTGGCCTCTGTCACATAACGCTGTCCCAATGCGGCTATCGCGAGGCGCTCCTTTGGGTTCTGATTTCGGATAACAATGAATTCCTGCGGTTGAGTGTGTCCGGCCGAGGGAAGATGGTCCACAACCTCCAGAATGCGGTCGAGCACCTCTTTCGGAACGTCGCGATCCAAATAACTCCGGCACATGAATCGCTTTCTTACGATCAGCCAAAAATCCATTGCAGCACTCAGTGAATCTTCGGGAAAATCTCGCGCGAGTAGAAATTCATAAAGGATTCTTGTTTCGGTCCAATCTGATGAATGAAGAGGTGGTCGTATCCTGCTTCGACGTACGCTCGAATTGTTCGCAGGTGCTTCTCAGGATCAGGACCACAAGGTATTACCTGAGCCAACTTTTCTCGGGAGATCAGCCCCGCTGCTTCTTCGAAGTGGAATGGTAACCGCAGCTCCTGGAGCAGTGGTCCGGGCAATCCAGGAATCGGCCACATCTGATGGGCCAATTCCTTCGCTTCGTTCTCATCTTCATCAAAGCAGACTGTCACTTCGCCATAGCAAGGCTTCCCCTGACCACCTTTATCCTTGAACTGCTGAAGCATCTCGCGATCCGGTTCTGTACCGATAAGTCCGTCTCCCAACCGGGCAGCCATCCCAGCGCTCTTTGGCCCGGCCGCAGCAATCATGAGCCTAGGAGGTTGTTCCGGTAAGCTGTAGAGACGCGCCTTCTCGATAACGAAATATTTGCCGCGATGGCTTTGCTGTCCACCCTGCCACAACAAGCGGATGATTTCGATCGCTTCGGCAAGCTTTTCTTGGCGCACTTCCACTTCAGGCCAGCCTTGTCCCAGAATGTGTTCATTCAGGTTTTCGCCCGTGCCAACTCCGAGAAAAAATCGTCCCGGCATCATAGTCGTGACCGTTGCGGCGGCTTGAGCAACAATAGCGGGATGGACGCGAGTTGTAGGACACGTCACTCCGGTGCCAACGATCAGTTTTTTAGTGGCATGCGAGATAGCACCGAGCACACTCCAAGCAAACGGGCTCTGACCCTGCCCGTTGGTCCAGGGGTGATAGTGATCCGAAATCAAAGCAAATGTGAATCCGTGCTCCTCGGCTGCTTGAGCGAATCGCACCAGCTCTGTTGCCGGGAACTCCTCACTCGAGAGTTTGTAACCTAGATGGACGCTCCGACTCTGCGGCATGGGTATCCTCAGCGGGTACTGGCTCGGATGAGTCCGCACTTATTTGGGATGGCTTTCCAAAGAAAAACTGCAGCAGTGCACTCAAACATGGACATCGCTACATGGAAGTTAAACAGAATGCCTTCGAGAAGAGATTATCTGCTGGGAAACCGACTCGAATAAATAGACCCGTAACATTTTGTTCTATTTAGGCCGCTTTGTCTGGTGTCGACTGCTGCTCGTCAGATCTGACTACGCCTGATTCTACCCGGGGGAGCTTGATTTCACGTTCCAGTTCTTCCCTTGTCAGTCGATGACCATGCACCCTGGTTTTGCCATACTCAAACAGAGACTTCAGCCGCACCATGTCATCGTCCAAAGCGTGCTTCGGGTCGGCTCCAAATAGAGATGCAATCACGTGGCCGATGACGCCAGCAGGAGGATTGTAGGTAAACTGGATGTGCAGCGTAGTACTGCCGTCGGCGTTCTGCTGGAACCGGACAAATCCGGCATTACTCACCGCCGCGCCCGGCACGCTACGCCAGGCTATTAATTGGTTTGGAACCTTGTCAGTGATCGTCGCTTCCCAGCTAACCGAAACCCCACCCGGACCGCTTACGCTCCAGTGATATAAATCACCCTTCAGATGGCGCAAATCGTTCACGTGCTCGAAAATGTGGGGGAAATTCTCCGGATTCGCGAAGAGTTGATAGATCTCGTCAAGCGGTGCGTTGATTGTGATCGATTTCTGTAAAGTGATGACCTCGGGGGTGCGCGACAAACCCAGTGCGCGATCGAGTGGCATATTCGTGATTGCCCGTAGCAAAAGAGTGCTGCCCACGATGTCCAAAGGGATCCGAGCCATACGATAGCGCCGTGCCAGCAACAGCAGCCCTATGCCACCCAGTCCTGCCAGGGCCCGCGTCGCAGGTGCCCAGTTCTCCGGTAAGAGCTCAGATCTGGTACTAGCTCTTCTCGGTTGACCTTGCAAATCCGGAACACCATCCGCACTTTCGTGCGGTTCCAGACAGTTTTCGATGTCCCGCACGCTGCGTACGGAACGAACTGTTTCCAGCAGCCTCTCCACTTCGCGCTCCAATATCGGACCTTCCAGTGTCACTACTCCTTTATGAGCTTTCACCGTGATGGCGTGCGGATGCGAGATTACGTGCCCGATGCGGGCGCGGACACGCTGCTCCAGCACATCATTGGGCACCTCTCTTTCACGGATACGCGCCCAAGTCTCCGCCACAGTACCTTGCACCCGGTTCTGCAGGTCGCGCACGGCCTTGTCCAGAAATTGACCAGAGATGTGTTCCGCGCGCAGTGCTTTGTCTCGGGCCAACACGCGCCGCCGCTTTCCACATTTATCTGGATCGAGGAGGTACATCAAGCTGCTGCCAGCAATCACTCCGGAGACGAATCTTCCGCCATTTCGCTTGTTGCTCATGTACTTCTCTGCTATGAACCCGTGCCCGCTTATCTTTGGAGCAAATGGTTGCGAGCTACCGGGCTTCCGGGCTCCCATAGATTGAAAACTGTTGTCCTATCCAAAGTTAGCGATTGGACCGAGGCGTCACAATCGTCTGTGAGAATGACTCAACCTTCCGAAAGGACGGAGAGAGCATTCTGCGATGTAGGAAATAGGTATGGCTACGCCTTTGATCCCATAAACACTGTTACATTTTGGTTCCACGGCGATCTACTCAGGCGCTAACGACAACTGCGCATCTCGGGATGATCACAGCCAGGAGTTTGCTTATCCCAAACTTTTCCCCTCATGGGATGCTTCCGCCGATTTCGTTTTGCTGCAATTGGGGCATAGTCGGACCATACCGGCCTTCGTACGCACAATTGCATTTGCAATCTCGTCAAGGTCATTAGCGGTTAATTGGAGAGTCGCAGCCCCGGCCATCCACCTATTGAGGCGATCAAGCGCCTACGCACCACGTGATTCGCGAATTCAGGCGAGCCAGACAGAATAACTGCGCATCGACAAGATACTCCGCACTTATGCTCAAGCTACATCATCCTGTTTTCTTGAGGCCTCGCGCTCTGCGTCCGCGAGCAGTGCCCATGCAAGTTCGGCATCACGGTTATGCACCCACAAAATTATGTCCGCTGGCAGCCCGGGGAGAGGCATGGGGCTGAGTTCGCACGCGATGCTGTTGAAACGTAGCAGGCCACAGGCGAGTTCGGCATCATCCCAGCGCTCAAATCGATCCAATTCAACGCGGTTATTCGGATCGACATAGCGCAAGGTTGGATCATCATCTACGAAGCGCGAGCCGGACTCATTTGTTTGGGTCACTTTTATTCGAATTACTCATCGTGAATGAACTAAGCATGCTGTAACTGCGGCATTGTGGGGCCTGTACCCGCACCAGTCTGTGCAATAGCGTTGGCAATTTCTTCCAGGTCAGCGGCGTTCAACTCGAGCGTAGCCGCACCGATCCAGCCATCCACTTGTTGTGGCGAGCGGGCACCCACAATGGCTCCTGTGACGCCCGGCCAAGCGATCACCCAGGCTACAGCGACTGCTGATACTGTCGTACTGTGCCGCTGTGCAATGGGCCGAAGAGCGTCCCTCAAGGCCAAGTTACGACTTAGATTAGGCTCCTGAAAATCGGGGGACCGCCGCCTCCAATCATCCTCAGCGAATTTCCCGACACTTTCTTTGCTGAAACTGTCGGTTAGCAGTCCCGATTGCATCGGGCTGTAACAGATCACGCCTGTACCGTGCTCCGCGCACCATGGAATCTCACGTGCGGCGGCATCGCGATGAATCAGCGAGAACGGGGGTTGCAACGAATCTACATGCAGGATTGCCTCACACCTTTCGAGTAATGGCACATCGAAGTTGGAAACTCCGGCCATGCGGATCTTGCCTTGCTCGATCAATCGCACCATTTCTGCCCAGGAATCCTCAACAGGCGTGCCGGTTTCATCCGGCCAATGGAATTGATAGAGGTCAATTCGCTCCACGCCGAGCCGCCGCAAGGATGCATCGCATTCTTTGCGGATCGATTCTGGCTTGAGTACCCGTCGCGGCTCTGCCTTGGGGTTGCGCTCATCCCATATAAGCCCACACTTGGTGAAAACCATTGGCCTCTGAGATGTGGGTAGCTCTCGCAGAAGGCGGCCGACAACTTCTTCAGAATGCCCCAGGCCATATACTGCCGCCGTGTCGATCCAATTAATGCCCAGCTCTATTGCATGCCGCATAGTTGCAATGGAGGCATTGTCATCCTGCGGTCCCCAACTGTAAGCCCAGCCGCCACCGCCCAGCGCCCAAGCTCCAAAACCGGTAACGGTAATAGACGCTCTACTCAAACCAAGCGGACGTTTAGTCAAATTCATGTGTTCTTCTCAGGTTTCAGCCCGCTTCCAGCATCGCTTCCACGGGTCAATGGCTGCATTCAAAACTCTCTCTAATGTTCACGTTAATAGCATAATCAAATGAAGAGTGCGCTGAATCAATCGGACGAAAACAAAATGATTTTGTACCACTTTCAGCCTACCCTAGCTTGACCGTTTCGGGGCATCGTTCAGGTAGTGGCCAACTCAGCGGCTAGCAAGTCGCGCCGCTTGACGAGCCGCCCTGGCTTTTTCCTCAGTTGATACTCTCCCCAATCACACGCACGCCTAAGTGACTGGCCCACTTAACCAGAAGCTGCTGAGGACAATGCTGTTGACCGGGAACTGCTAAGCGAGCTGGTCGAGATGCGAGGACATACCGTCAGGAAGGCGTACGGCGGCGAAGAAGCGCTTCACACCAGATTGGGAATTAGTGTGTTAAGTATTGCTGAGCGCACAAACGCTCGGCGAAGCCTAGCAGACTTCGCCCATCTTCCTTTTGTGAGGCTGCCTCGTGTCAGGCGGCTCGTTTTTCGCGGTCTGATTCTTTCTGCTGAGACTTGTCCTGTTGGGATTGCTTGCCCTCCGACTGACGCTTTAGGAACCGCGATAATCTGTCTTGCAATTTCGAGAAGAGCGAAGAAGTGTCTTCATTTTTCTTGATCTGTTTCTCGATATTGGAAATGTCATCCCTCAAGGCTTTATATTCAGGGTCCTGGGCTGAATAGCCGAGTGCCATGGCTCTTCCTAATTCGTATCGTGCCGCGTCCAAGAGCGCTAGTGCCGACTCCTTGTCATTGTCGCGCCGGGACTGCGCTTCGTTAATCGCCTCTCGCGCCAATAGCAGCGGTATGGGAGTGACTTGATCAATCGCAACCAAGGTGCTCAGTGCCGACGTCAGGACCATTCGCGCTTCTTCGTTCTTTTTCTGGTCGAGCAGGCGCGCGGTCTCTGTCAAAGCAGCGGGATACGTTGCCAACGGCAGGTTGTAAGTGCGGACGCGAAGTTCGCTCATCAGGCCATATAAGAGTGCCCGCGCCGCCGGATAGTCGTCCAAGACAATCGCCGCTTCGGCTGCATCGGCAATTTCCACGATGGAGTCGATATCCTCGGGTGCCGTGTCGAAGATAACGACCTCTTGGCTCACGGGAATAAGCGCAGTTGCTGGGTTGCGTGCCAGAAGAACATTGATCTTGCCTGATGCGCGCTCAAGGGCGGAGAGAGCCTCGCTCGTCAGGTTCGCATTGATAGCATCAATTGCTCTCTGGGTCTCTTCAATTGCAGCAATAGCTTCCTTATCGAGAATTTCATCAGCTTGTTGTCTTACCTGTTCGCGCTGTCTCTCGATGGCGGGATGGGCTTGTGCGCTGAGGGCTCTTGCAGTCGCTGAGGCCTCGCGAGAGTTTTTGGAGCTGTCAACTGTCTCGGTCATAACAATATCCTCTGGCCCACGGCTTTTCGTCGGACACAATCCAAAAATAAACTGTAGGTGCACCGTTCATTGTTCTCGATGCTATTGAGCCGGACCGCTGATCACAATTCCTCGTAAGAGAGAACTGGTAATCCGAAAGCAGCTATACGAATGTATGCGAGCCTGGGCCAATCGGATCAACGACAGCCGTCGTTAACTCTGAAGTTGTAATGACGTCTCCGGCCTGCTATCTACTATGTGTTACGCCTTCCTTCCGAACGCCAATTCATTCGCTGGTGGAATTGTGATTGGCATAAGCAGTTGCTAAGTTTGAGGAAAGTCGCCTGCCATGAGTAGGTGACACACAACCTCGAAACGTAGCCCACACAAATGTTGTTTCAGGATCGATTTCAAGCGGGTCGGTTACTGGCCTCGAAGCTGAGCTATCTGGCCAATCGGCCTGATGTTGTGGTTTTGGCCTTGCCGCGAGGGGGCGTACCGGTTGGCTATGAAGTAGCAAAGGCGCTCAATGTTCCGCTTGATGTCTTCGTCGTGCGGAAGCTGGGAGTGCCTGGACATAAGGAGTTAGCAATGGGAGCAATTGCTTCAGGCGGCGTACGCGTGCTGAACGAGAATGTCATACGAAGACTGGGCATTCCCAACGAAGTAGTTGAAACGGTGGCGGAGGAAGAAGAACGCGAACTAGAGCGGCGGGAACGCGAGTATCGCGATGGCCGTCCTCCGATTGAGGTTCGCGGGCGCACGGTCATTTTGGTAGACGACGGACTTGCGACCGGATCCTCCATGCGCGTTGCGGTGCTTGCACTTAGAAAGAAGAATCCCGCCCAAATCATAGTTGCGGTACCGGTGGCTGCGCCCGCCACATGCGCCGAATTTGAGTCCGAGGTCGACCAGGTAATTTGCGCTGTTACTCCAGAGCCGTTCTGGGCAGTGGGCCAATGGTACACGGACTTTTCCCAAACTAGCGATGAAGAAGTACGCGACTTGCTTAGGCGAGCAGCAAGTCTTCCCGTCCCCAGAGCGGCCTGAACGAAGAAGCGGAGTTGCTACTGTGCCACAAGACAACCCACTACAGATTCGAGCAATTCGCGAACATGCTCATGTCGTGACTGGAGCCCCGCAAGACTATCGACCTCTGATGGATCTTATTGGAAATTCACGTTTCGTTCTCTTAGGGGAAGCCTCTCATGGAACGCACGACTTTTACCACACGCGAGCACAGATTACAGAATGGTTGATTCAGGAAAAGGGTTTCTCGGCAGTCGCCGTTGAGGCAGACTGGCCAGATGCTCATCGCGTTAACCGTTACGTGCAGGACCGAAGCGGGGATGGTGAAGCGGTTGAGGCACTCGATTCATTCAAACGATTTCCCACATGGATGTGGCGGAACGCAGATGTCGTAGAGTTCATAGACTGGCTTAGGGAGTACAACGATGCGCTGCCAGAAGGCAAGCGGAAAGCCGGTTTCTATGGCCTCGACCTTTATAGTTTGCATGCTTCCGCTCGAGCTGTCCTCGAATTTCTGGACCAGGTTGATCCTGACGCAGCTCGACGTGCGCGTTATCGCTATTCATGTTTCGAACACTTCGGCGAGGACACACAAGCCTACGGATACGCAGCCAGCTTTGGCCTGAGCGAATCCTGTGAGGATCAAGTAGTAGGCCAACTTGTCGAAATGCAAAAGCGAGCCGCCGATTTGGTTAGCCGCGATGGCAAGCTAGATCCCGACGCTTTCTTCATCGCCGAGCAGAACGCGCGGCTAGTCAAAGAACGCCGAGCGGTATTACCGTTCGATGTTTGGAAGTCACGTCGAGTCCTGGAATCTTCGTGACCGACATATGGTCGAGACTCTTGAAGCCTTAGAGCGCCATCTCGGTTCGTCGGCAAAGATTGTGGTTTGGGCCCATAACTCTCATCTGGGCGATGCGCGGGCCACCGAAATGGGCGCTCGTGGAGAATTGAATGTAGGTCAGCTTGTGCGCGAACGTTACGGAAAAGAGGCAGTGCTTGTGGGCTTTACGACTTATACCGGGACAGTCACCGCGGCTTCTACTTGGGACGCTCCTGCAGAGAGAAAACGAGTGAGACCTGCCCTGGAAAACAGTTTTGAAGCTATGTTCCACCAGACGGGCGTTCCAAGCTTTCTGCTGGAGTTGCGAGACAAAGATTGGTTCTCCGGAGTGCTCAACCAAGAGCGCCTTGAACGGGCGATCGGGGTAATTTATTTGCCCGAATCGGAGCGAGTCAGTCACTACTTTCATGCACACTTAGCCGGTCAATTCGACGCCGTCATTCACCTGGACAAAACACGAGCGGTCGAACCCCTTGAGCGAACCTCGGAATGGGATACGGGCGAGTTTCCAGAGACATATCCGTTTGCCGTGTAGATGGACGCGCGTGCACGATCCCCAAAAGCAGGACCATGACTCACTCAAACAAATTCCGAGAAGGAACAGTAGAGGACCAACACTGGCTCCCGACGCATGCATTTGGGAATGTTTGGCGGCGGAAACCACGTACGCAGTTCCGAACCCCTTAACACGTCGAACGTCCTAAAAGCCACAACGTGAAATTCGCCTCGGGCACGATGTTCGACGTCCCTTGATTTTCTCCCCGGTCGTTCTACCCAACAGGGAACGTTCAATTCAGCGCCGCAAACTCCCGCTTGGCTTCCTGCAACGGAATGAAATCCTGATCGGCGTTCTTCCATAGATCGAGCAGCTGCTGATAGCTGCGTTTTGCCGCTGCTCTGTCAAAATGCGACTGTGCGCGGCCCGTGCCCAAGAGGCAGAGAGCATAGTCGGGAGTCTGTCCAATCCCATTGCTTAATTGTTGTAAGGCCAAACCGCGGTAGCGCAGACCCGGTGCAAAGTCCGTGACTGCCTGTTGCCACTGATTCATCTCCAGAGAGGCCCGACCGAGAATCTGTATACCTTTGGAAGCCAGCAAATAAGGACTGGCTGATACCAACAGTCCGGACACCCGCTCCGGCTTATGCTGCGCTAAAGCAACAGCTGCCTTTACTTGGGGCAGATAAATATCGGTGACCAGCGTGTTCGTTGGTTCGGCGGCCGCAAGATGCTCCATCTCCTGCAAAGCAGGACCTGTTTCTCCGCAGAGTGCGAGTGCAAGCGCCGCGCTTGGTACGGTCGCTGTGGAGTGGTCGAGCGCCAAGCCACGTCGAGCAGCATCTCGAGCGGTTGCGCAGTTGTGCACCAACGCATCACTAACGGCTTTGAGCGAATACATTCCGCCAGCCGAATCGGGCAAGTGTTGTTGTTCGGCGCGCTGCGCGGCATGCTCCCAGCGCTGATCTGCCTGACGGATTCTCCCGGCAAAGAAGTGGATACTTGCGGCTGTGGCTTCCACCGTGAAGCCATCCGGACGAGACGCAGCCCACTCAACTTCCTTTTCCCAATCAGATCGTCCCTGTAGGAAAGCGTCCACTATGAGATTGCCGTGATAAAAGGCGTCGTCTCCGCCACCTTGCGCCAACGCTTCTTTCAGGTAACTTTCAGCCTCCGGAAGTTTATCGAGTGCAAGCAGCGCGCCAGCTGAGTTGGTGGCGGCAACGTTGTCCCATTTGGCTACCTCCCAAGTCTTCTGAAATGCGGCCGCCGCTTGTTCAAAGTCCCCGATAAGAGAATAAGCTGACCCGAGATTGTTGAGCGCTGCCGCGTCGCGCGGGTAAGTTGAAACGTAGAGCTTGTACGAATCCAGCGCCTTCGGCAAATTAAATTGCTGCAACGCATATTGAGACTCTATATACATCCGCTCGCGTTCCGTAACCCGCTCGCGTAGGTCGTAGGCCTTTTTCATATTGTCCAGCGCCTTAGCCGTGGCTCCCTGGTTTCCAAAGGCAACGCCCAAACGCGCATATGCCATAGCAAAATTAGGATCAAGCTGGATAGCCTGTTCGTAGTAGGAGGAAGCCTGCGGGAAATCGCGGCCCATGCGGTGCTCATCTTCTCCCAGTGAGAACGCATGGAAAGCATTCAGCGATGCTGTGGTGACATTTGTGTAGGGAGTCGACAACTTCTGAATTGAGGCTAAAGATTCGCCCAGGCGAGCCCGCATTGAGGTCGCCGCGCTGGAAACCGCAGCCAGTACTCCCGCCTTGTCCGTAGCCGTGACCTGCTCGCGTCCGAAAATGTCGGCGGTCGCACAATTCACCGCATTGATAGAAATGACGTACGACGTTCCTAACGGAGCGATTGTCCCCGAGAGATATGCCTTAACGCCAAGGCGCTGACCGATCTGCTGCGCCAATTCAGGAGTAATTCTCTGATCCTTCGGTTGTCCCAGGTACTGCAGATTGTTATGTAGCTCGGCGTCACTTACAAGTTGAATGAGTGGCGACTGCTCAAGCTGGATAGCCAGTGCTTCCTTCAGTGTGGAATCAAAGACCGGCTCGCCGGTTTGATTCGTGAAGTCGGCCAGGATGAGCTGATCTTTATCGGTAAGCTGTACTGCGCTCGGACCGTGCCAGTAATGAAGCGCAGCAAGTACGGCAGCAACCGCGACGACAACTACGGGCACGAACAACTGCCAGCGTGTCCAAATTGGTTTGGAGCGGACCGTCGTGTCAGAGCCGGATGGAATATGCGCGGATGCCGCAGCTTCCGAACTGCCCGAAGAACTGGCGGCGCGCACCTTACCCGAGCTGCTCGCCGAATCGCCAGAACTTTGCCGTTGCGATGGTCCCGAACCAGAGTCAGACTGGACCACAGCCCGGGAAACCTCCTCTCCGGTGCTCCTCTTCCCAGTTTCCAAATCCCGCTTCAGCCGCAGCAACTCTGACTTAATATCCGACGCATGCTGATACCGCAGCTCGCGCTCTTTCTCCAGCGCTCGATTGATAATGTCTTCAAGTTTTGGCGGCAGGCTGGGATTCAATCGCACCGGAGTCACAGGCGTGCGATTCATGATGCCATCAAAAATCACTCCGGAGGTTTCGCCCTGGAAAGGCAGCGCTCCCGTAGCCATCTCGTAGAGCACCACTCCAAACGAAAACAGATCGGTGCGGACGTCAAGAGGCTTCCCGCGCACTTGTTCCGGCGACATGTAAGCTACCGTACCGAGTGCGGAACCTGGGCTAGTCAGATGCTCATTGCTAACTCCGGCAGTCTGATCATCGGCGCCGATTTGCGGCAATGTCTTACCCGCTTCTACTTTCGCCAATCCGAAATCGAGAATCTTCGCGTGGCCGCGCTCAGTCACAAAAACATTTGCGGGCTTGATGTCGCGATGCACGATCCCCTTGGAATGAGCCGCTTCCAGCGCATCCGCAACGTCAATCGCAACTGTCATCAGAAGATCGAGATCAAGCGGACGACTGCCAATCAGGTGCTTTAGCGTCTCGCCTTCCAGATATTCCATGACAATGAAGGCGCGACCGTTTTCCTCACCGATGTCATGAATGGTGCAAATATTAGGATGGTTCAGGCTGGAAGCTGCCTGAGCCTCGCGACGGAAGCGAGTAAGCAGGTGTTGATCGGCAACGATATCACCGGGAAGAAACTTAAGCGCAACGAAGCGGCCTAGACGCGTGTCTTCAGCTTTGTAAACCACGCCCATTCCGCCGCCCCCGAGTTTCTCGATGACTCGGTAATGCGAGACGGATTGGCCGATCATTTCGCTCGTAACTACCTTCTCTCAGCGTCCATGACGATATTGTAATCGTGCAATCTTAGGGTGCACACCGAAACAAAGTCAACGCAGGCGTTACCTGATTTATTCAGTTAAAGCGAGGGAGCCACAATAGACGAGGGTTACTTTCCGAGCGATTCCGTTGGTCCGGAAACTTCTCTGATCTGTGTCATTCTGAAGAAATTCTTTAGGAGCTTCGGAAGATTCACAACGCTAAATAAATCAGAAATTTCCCCAGACCGATGCTGAAAATAAAAGGTTGCGAACTTTTGAGCTCCTCATCAGCAATTCATGATGCAGTACATTTTTCGGGTGTGACTTGGATATTGAACGGAGTCGAGCCGATCGACAGAGCACTGCACTGACTAGCCAGAAACTCTAAAGCTCCAACGTGATCAATCGAGCGTACCTTCGTCTTTCAGATTCCCGGTTCAGCACCTGAAGTGGCAATCTAGTCCTCGATTGAATCTCACATCTGACTGCGTGCGCAATCTTGCGGACCTGCCCATCTCGTGCCGGCGCCGGATCGGCGGCAGTTTGCGTCCATCAGTCACGCCTTCCTCTCCGCGTTCCCAGCCGCGGGTGCGGGCGCTCGCGCATGAACTTGCCAGTCGTTTCGAGCGTGCCCATGATCCACTTCGGACAATGGCAACGTTTGTAATGGGAATCGGCCTGAGGGCAAGGAGGGTAGTGGCGAGTGTAGACGCTGAGCATGAATGCCTCCGGAAGGGTGAGCCCATCGCGTGGCAATGTACGTTTATTGTACGAAATTGAGTAGCTGTTTTTAAATTGCTGAATCTAGAACACTAAAATTGGTGCGGAAGGGGGGATTTGAACCCCCACGCCTTTCGGCGCCACCCCCTCAAGATGGTGTGTCTGCCAGTTCCACCACTTCCGCATTGAAACTACTTGTTCTCGACAACTTATGTCAGCTTCTGAGGGTATTTCCGATTGCATCGGTGTGCACTGACTTCCTGCATCCTACCACGCCTTCCGGGCGTGCCAAGATTGCCGGGCGCCGAAACAAATTCGGCCTGTCCTGTCTTCTTGCCTGATGGAGACAGCGACTAGTCCCCTTTAGGTTATCGTGTCCAGCAACCTACTGCAAACATGAACGGGCGGTCTGCGACTCAGGGTTGCTAAATCGATCCTTCAAACGGTGCTTGACGGTGAAGTCGGCATAAAACCTATTCTCAGAATCGGAATGCGGACAGGAAACGCTTATTTTATTTTTATTCTCTGCAACGTTCGTAAAGGTAATTATCCCGCAGCGATAACTTTCGACGATTCAAGACGGTTATAATACGGCTTCATCAACAGTTCAGTATTTAATCGAACCTGCGCTTCACGCGCAGCTACCGCATCGACTCTTCTACTTCGCTGATCCAGTCGGGACGCTTCAGCACTTCTCGCGGCTTTGGACCGTCGGCGGCTCCGACAATTCCGTCCCGCTCCATTAGGTCTATCAGATGCGCGGCGCGGCCATAACCGATTCGCAACCGACGCTGTAGCAGGGAAGTCGAAGCTTTGCCAAACTCGAGTACGAGGCGAATCGCATCTTCGAATAAGGGGTCGTTCTCTGCTCCGCTGGTTTCGCCATCGCCGACAGATGCTCCATCCTCGCGTTCTTCCTTTGGAATTTCGAGGAATTGCTGTTCGTACTCCGCCGTTCCTTGGGCGCGCCAGAACTCCACCACTGCTGCGATTTCCTTTTCCGTGACAAATGGAGCGTGCAAGCGATGTACGCGGGCCGAGCCAGATGGCAGATAAAGCATGTCGCCCTTCCCGAGTAACGCTTCGGCACCGTTGGCGTCGAGAATCGTGCGGGAGTCGATTTTGGTGGCGACACGGAAGGAAACGCGTGCCGGGAAGTTCGCTTTAATGAGTCCGGTAATAACGTCTACGGAAGGCCGCTGAGTTGCAAGAATTAGATGAATGCCAACCGCTCGCGCCATCTGCGCCAGTCGAGTGACGGACTCCTCAACGTTGCCGGAATCGAGCATCATCAGATCCGCTAACTCATCAATGATGATGACAATGTATGGAATCGGACGCTCGTCGGCGTCTTCTCCGAACAGGCTTGGCGTTGGGACATCGTCAAAAAGTCTGTTGAATTGATCGATGTTGCGAACGCCTTTGGCCGCGAGCAGCTTGAGCCGCCGCTCCATTTCACGTACCGCGTTACGCAAGGCATTGGCGGCCAATTTAGGTTCAGTAATGATAGGCGTGAACAAGTGCGGCACGCCCTCATAGTTACCAAGTTCCAGCCGCTTCGGATCCACAAGAATCAATCGAACCTGATCGGGTGTTGCTTTGTACAGAATGGACATGATCATGGCATTGATCGCCACGCTCTTGCCCGCGCCGGTTGATCCTGCGATGAGCAAGTGGGGCATGCCCGCCAGATCCGCCGTAACGATGCGCCCGTTAATGTCTTTGCCCAGAGCCAAAGTCAGCTTTGACTTTGTCCCGAAGAATTCGTGAGACTCGACATTCTCGCGCAGCCAGATAATTTCCCGCTGACGATTTGGAACCTCGATGCCCACAGTGGACTTGCCAGCCATCCGCTCTATCAGAATGCTCTCAGCTTTCAAAGCAAGGCAGAGGTCTTCGGTCAATCCGGTAATGCGGCTGTACTTGATGCCGGCTTCCGGTTTGAATTCGAAAGTCGTAACCACTGGCCCAGGGTTAATCTGGGTGATTTGTCCATGCACTCCGAACTCGGCGTATTTATCTGTGAGCACCTTTGCGAGAACTTTTAGCTCGTCAGCATCCACCGCCTGCTGTTCATCAGGACGCTGCAACAGGCTGCTGGGCGGCAGTTTGAAGCCTCCGGCTAGTTTTGGAAGAGTTGTCTTCGCCACATGCTCACTGTCGCCGCGTTCAGTCACCTCGGGCGAAATAATTGCTGGTTTTGGCTGCGATGCGAGTAAGCCCTCAGATCCGGAGTGTTCGAGCTCCTCTTCAGCGAAAGTGCGGTCAATACCGGTTCGCACTGGCTCAGCAGCGCGCGGGGAAACACTCGGTGACGCCGATTTCGCGGGCACCATCTTCGTCGCGATCACCGGTTTCGGGGAAGCGCGACGCTTCTCCAAGTCCTTTTGCATCCTTCGCTTTGCTGCGCTCTGCCTGCCAATCTTGATAGCGTTCCCAAAGAGCGATGACAAATGCAAATCGGGTGGGAGCCCACAGTTGTAGCGATGAAAAGGAAAATGCGGTCGAGAGGTAAAGCGCGACGGCCAGCACACTGGTGCAAACGATGTAAGCTCCGGCCAAATTAAAGTAGTGAATCAGGAAGTCGCCGACAACCCTTCCCAGCAGGCCTTCTATGGGAATCGTCCGCATCAAGCGTGTGTGTCCGGGCAAGAGCGCCAGCATCGCCGGAACGAACATCACAAGCCAGAGTCCCCCAAGCGCCTTAGCGATTGGAGACGCAACTTTACGCGAGCGAAACCATCGCAAGCCGAGCATGGCTGGAAACACCGCCAGCAGAAAGGCTCCGATGCCGAAGATCTGTAGCACAATATCGGAGATAACAGCTCCCACCACACCGATCCAATTACGTGCTGCGTGAGAACCTGTCAGCACTGACGCGCTGTCAAAGGAAGGATCAAGCGGCGAGTACGAAGCTAATGCGAGAAAAAGAAGGAGCGCGGAGACGCACAACAAGAATCCGACCAGCTCGTTGAGCCGGCGGTTATTCGTCGGTGCGAAAATCTTCGTGAAAAATTTCATGGGCGTGTTTCAGGACGCAGGAAAGACACTTCTTCCCACGTGCCAGACCCTACGCCAGAGCTCTTTGATTATGCCAAGAACTACGAAACCCTACAACGCTGGATTCCGGTGCCAGTATCCAGAGTGACAAACACTACCTATGCGGCCAGCTTCGCGGCGAACGCAAGCACAAGTGCACCGACAATGATCCGGTAGATCGCGAAAGGGGCGAAGCCTCTCTTGCGAACCCAGGCCATAAACCACGCGACTGAACCGTAGGCGACGATGAATGACACGACGAAGCCGATAGCCAGAACGATCCAGCCGTGTTGATCGATTTGCGCAACGCCAATTGGATTCGCGTTCTT
This sequence comes from Terriglobia bacterium, assembly GCA_963791575.1. Taxonomy (GTDB): domain Bacteria; phylum Acidobacteriota; class Terriglobia; order Terriglobales; family Acidobacteriaceae; genus JAOAPG01. The sequence goes on from CAWBSY010000003.1 coordinate 27,118, forward strand.
TCCCCGGAGCGATTTGAGTAAGTCGTAGCAGGTAGCGGCGGCCATTGTCGGGATCGACAGGAAGAACGAAAATTCCAATGCGGACGCACGCGACATTCCGACCAGTTGTCCTGCGGCAATGGTTGACATAGAGCGGGATGTACCAGGAAATAAGGCGGAAAGAATTTGGCACGCGCCGATCCAGATCGCCTGGCCGAGGCTCATATCTTCCATCTTCCAGGTATGAATGCGACTTCCGGCTGCATTCGGTCCGGCGGCTTCAGCACGTGAATTCATTGCGTCGACGATCCACATTACAATGCCACCGACAAGAAGGGACGTGCCCATTATCTGAAGACTTTCCAGATGTTTGCCAATCACCTTAGTCAATAGAAACGCGGGAACGGCGGTCACAACAAATGCCACCAGCGTAAGACCGAGGGGATGCGTCAAAGGGGTGCGGTCTCCACTCTCTCCTTTCGGAAATGTGGAGAGAAACTTGGCAATCCGGCTGCGAAAGTAAATTGGCAGACATAAAATGGCACCAAGCTGAATCACAATCGTGTACATCTTCCAATAGCCATCGGAAAGGCTGATGTGCAACAGCGCTTCGGAGATGCGTAGATGCGCTGTGGAACTGACCGGCAAAAATTCAGTCAGACCTTCGATGATACCCAAAACTACAGAGAGCAAATAGTCGTTCAAGCTTCCTCCAGAGGGGTGGAGAGAAAGTATCGCAGAATCAGGCGCAGTTGCGGCTAGTAGACTTGGTTCCTGAGGGATTCGGATTATTGAAGCCTTATTCCGAACTATTCGGTCGCGTTGCCGTATGTGGGGATTTCCTGCTCCATTAGATAGAGGAGCCGCTGGGCTCGTGCACCCCAATCTGATTGCGAGGATTGCACGACAACCTTCTGAGCTAAGGCCACCGCTTTCACTTTCGATTCCGCTGATTTCTTCGCCTGATCGTCACTCTTGTAAATTTCGATCAGCGCCGAACGCCGGTAAGCTGCGTCGAACAACGCTTCGGCGAGAGCCGGAGATTGCGGGTGGTCATTGGCATACTTTTCGTAAATATCGGCTTCTTTATCCGGACACTTTGGTTGCGCCTGCCAGTCGCCGCACAGCTTATTGTCAATCAGATGAAAGGCAGCGAGATCGGCCCACTTTGTGCCCGGAAACTTCTTCATGACTTCCTTCATATACTTCTCTTCCATCCCCTCGCGCAGATATGCCTCCTGTTCTTTTGCCGAAGGACGGGACATAACGTCGGCCTTTTCGATCTGCCAGCGAATATCTGCAGAGCGATACATGGCTTCGCCAGCTAGGACGGAGGTGGGGAAATATTCAGCAGTGCGATAGTAGAGGCGCATGGCGTCCTGCGCTGCTCCGTTGCGTCCGTGGCTGCGGCTGGCTTGATCCTCGGAATCCACGGCTTCACCGAAGAGAATCTTGTCGCCGTTCGGAGTCGTGGTTCGAACTACGCCTTTGTCTTGCATCCAGCCGGTAATGGTTCGCTCTTCGGTAAGGTTTGCTTCCACCTGAATCCAGTTACCACTGGTCCCAAGGACTACAACTTCACGCCCTCGCGCGATGTCAGCGAGTTTGACAGAATTTTTGTCCGGGGAGACATAGATTGCTCCTTCATACACGGGGGCTGCACGAAGGGCGTCCGCGAAAGCGATAGAGCAGAAAAGCAGCGCAACGGCAGTCAGTTTAAGGAGGACCTTCATGCTGGACGTTTAGTCTTTCGCTGAAGTTCGGCCAACATTTGCGGATCAATATTACCGCCGCTGATTACCGCAACATTTATTTTGGTATTTGGTAGTTGATCGCGATGGAACAGGAACGCTGCTGTCGCAACCGCTCCGCTGGGTTCCGCCACTGTCTTCGGATTCGTCGCCAAGCGCGCCATTGTCTCTTGAATTTCATCTTCGGTGACGGTCACGATATCGTCTAGAAATTTCTGGATATGCTCAAAATTGATCGGACCAATACTCTGTGTGCGAAGCCCATCCGCAATGGTTCGAGAAACCTGTTCAGCAGGGAACTGGACGATTTTGCCTGCGCGCAGACTGGCTTGCGCATCGGCGGCGAGTTCCGGTTCTACTCCGATGACTTTTACACTCGGCTTGCTTAGTTTGATCGCTGCAGCAACTCCACTGCTCAACCCGCCTCCGCCTACAGGTACTAAAACTGTCTCCACGTCGGGCAGATCTTCGAGAATTTCGAAGCCGATCGTACCTTGCCCTGCAATAATCTTTTCGTCGTTATACGGAGGAACGATGACGTATCCGTGCTGTGTCGCCAATTCTTCAGCTTTGAGCTGTCGTTCCAGACTCCCCGGTCCTACTAGAACTATTTCCGCTCCCAGTGCGGCCGTCGCCTCGCGCTTGATTGCCGGAGCGTTGTTCGGCATAACGATGACTGCTTTGGCCCCCAAAGCCCTCGCGGCGTAGGCCACTCCTTGCGCATGATTGCCGCTGGAATATGTAATCACGCCGAGTTTTCGTTCTTCAGGAGTAAGTGAAGCAATCTTGTTGTAAGCCCCACGTAGTTTGAAGGCGCCGATAGGCTGAAGGTTTTCCGGCTTTAAATAAAGCTCGCGGTTGTCGTTCGCGGAATCGAGTTCATGGACATGGCAGCGGATCAGTCCGGTGCGCACGGTGATATCGCGTAGACGTGTTTGAGCTTCGCGGATGTCGTCGAGTGTAATGATTTGTGATTCTCCCGATTGACTGGCTAAGCGACCGATCCAAGCTTCCGGCCTGAAACGTCACTCATAATCGAGAGTGCCTTGTCTGTGCGTTTTTTGCAAGTCGCCCCCACCTTCGCGCAGACGTTTAGGGCTGCACTTAGTGATTTGCCATTATTGACATCATGATGCCTTAATTGATAGCATCATGATGTGCGTACCACTCTTTCTCTCGATGATGATGTTGCCCGACTTCTCGACAAAGAAAGCCGGCGATCTGGCTCCTCTTTCAAGGAGGTGGTCAATCACTTTCTTCGTCTCGGCTTAATGGCATCGAAGCGGCCTGCCCGGAAGCCGTTTGTGGTTGCTCCTCGAAAGCTAGGCCTGCCTTCCGGACTTACTTACGATAATGTTGAGCAGCTAGTGGAAGCGTTGGAAGGCCCGGCTCACAGGTGATTGTTCTTGATGCCAACATACTCATGCGTATGACAGCGCCTCGTCCTACCATGCGAGGGCTCGCGTCTGGATCGAGCAGGTATTCTCCGGAACCGCGCCTATAGGATTGCCATGGCAAACGGCTGCTGCATTTCTGCGGATCATGACCAACCCCAGGTTGCCGGGGGAGCGGTTCAGCCTGGAGGAAGCGGTGCAAATTGTGGACAGGTGGTTGGAACAGCCGAACATCCGGGCACTGGCCCCTGGAGATGATCACTGGCCGCTTTTTCGACAGATATGATTGAGGGGCAAACTCATGGGCCGCTTATCACGGACGCACAACTGGCGGCACTGACGATTGAATATGGCGGCGTGCTACACACTACAGATCGCGATTTTGCGCGCTTCCCGGGACTTCGCTGGACAATCCCTTGGCTTAGCTTCGCATCGCAAAATCCCCGCCCTTCGCTTCGCGATAGGACGGGCGCACCCAGCTCTTCTTGATGGTTAAATCTCCAAGATCACCGGCATAATCAGCGGCCGCTTTTGTGTCTGCTTGGAAATGTACCGCTTCAAGTCCGTCCGAATTTTTTCTTTGATTACGCCGTAATCTGTTTTTTCTTCGTCGCTTGAAAGTTCCAGCGTGTTCATTACGACTTGACGGGCACCGTCCATCAATCCATCTTCTCCTGCAGAAAACCCTCGCGTCACGATTTCAGGGGCAGATTCTACTCGTCCTGTCAGTTTATTGATGGCAATGATCGGCAGCACGATGCCATCTTCACTCAGATGGCGCCGGTCTTTAATGATTAAATCCTCGACCACGTCGGTTCGCGAACCGGAATCGATGCATATTCGGCCCACGTTGATGCGTCCAGCTTTGCGTGCGCCCAATTCGTCGAATTCGAGAACGTCGCCGCTCTCGATCAGCATTACGTTCCCAACCGAACCGTGCATTGCTCCCGCGAGTTCAGCGTGCAACTTGAGCTGCCGATATTCACCGTGTACCGGAATAAAATATTTCGGTTTAACCAGGTTGATGATCAGGCGTAGCTCTTCCTGACTGGCATGTCCGCTGACGTGAATTGGCGGCGAAGACCCGTCATCATAGATAACATGAGCTTGGCGCCGGAAAAGGTGGTCCACCATGCGGTAGATTCCTTTTTCGTTCCCGGGGATAATGCGCGACGAGAGCATCACCGTGTCGCCCTTTTCAATTTTCGCGTGCTTGTGATTGTCCACCGCGGCCCGCGACAGAGCCGACATCGGTTCGCCCTGGGTTCCACTAATCAGGACGCAAACTTTTTCGGGGGCGAAATTCTTCATCTCGCCGGGATGAATCAGCAGTCCCTCGGGAATCTCGATGTAGCCAAGATCTTCGGCAATCTCCGCCGAATTATTCATCGATCGGCCAACGAAGGCTACTTTGCGTCCGTGTTCCCAGGCCATTTCGACCGCAAGCTTGATTCGGTGTATCGAAGAAGAAAAGCAGGAGATAAATAACCGTCGTTGCGTATGGGCAAAAACTTCCTCGAACTTGCGACGCACGGCCCGCTCGCTCGGCGTATACCCTTTGCGCTCAACGTTGGTTGAGTCCTGAAACAGGGCGAGCACTCCCTCTTTGCCATACTCCGCGAATGCATGCAGATCAAATAGCCGATTGTCGGTGGGAGTGGGATCAACTTTGAAATCGCCAGTGTGAATTAGCACGCCCAAAGGCGTATGGATAGCGAGAGCCACGCAATTAACGAGGCTGTGTGTGACCTGAATAGGATTGATGGTGAAGGGGCCAATCTTAAAGCGTTCCCCGGGCGTGATCTCATTGAGTTCTGCATCGTCGAGAAGCCCGTGCTCTTCGAGTTTGTCTTCGACGTAAGCAAGTGTGAATTCGGTTCCCCAGACGGGAACGTTCAGCTCGGAAAGAATAAACGGCAACGCACCGATGTGATCTTCGTGCCCGTGGGTGAGGACAATGCCTTTCACGCGCTCGCGATTTTCGGTGAGATACGAAATATCTGGGACAACAATATCCACGCCCAGGAGCTCTGCTTCCGGGAACATTAATCCGGCGTCAATGACGATGATGTCATCGCCCCAACGCACAGCCATGCAGTTCATTCCGAACTCGCCCAGACCTCCGAGCGGTACAATTTGCAATTTTCCAGTTGGCATTATGAGTATTTTGATCGTAGCACAGGGTGAATTCTGGCGAGGTGTCCGGCTGCACGCCAGAAATCAGCCAGGTGCATGCTTGTGTAAATTCCGATGCTGGTCACTCTGAGGTTCGATGGTGAGCATTTCCTCCATAACAGGACAGAAAGACCGCAATGTCGTGGCTACCGGTTAATCTGCGGACCCGCACGTCCGGTGCATGAGAAACTCTAGCCGCCTCAATGCGAGGACGGTTGACCCGGTCGAATTTCCAAATGAACGTTAGCACTTTCTTGAGTCCGCCTATTCGGTGAGTCTCGCCACGCTTGAACACTCGCGTAATTGCACGCCAAGCGCAGTACAACTTTGAGCGCTCGATCCAAATTATAAGAGTAGCGCGAGGTAATCGGATATCGAAGGTCGCGATTGCAAAATTCCCATCGCTGATCCACTCATCACCTGCGTGCGCTTCCTTCACCAAGGTTCGGAACGCGGGAACGTCTTTCTCGTCCCAATCCGACTGCCAGATCGTATCCAGACAGATAACGGGGGCACTGATCCGTTCGCCAAGCTGGCGCGCCAAGGTTGTCTTTCCGCTGCCAGCGCAACCCAAAATGACAATTCGTGCCATGATTTTTGGCTACTTTCCTACATGAATGCTAGTACAGAGCTGGTAGGGTTTGGCAAAGCGTTCGACGATATAATCTGAATCTGCATCTAAGCTGGCCTATGGTGGAGGACATCCGCAAATCGTGGCTGGGACGCCGGGTTGAGAGCGCTCTGCGGAGCGGCTTCCAACATGCCTATGAAACGGTTAAGGTGGATCCCTCAAAATTTCTTTTACAATTGCGGATTGCGCACGGTTTGCCGATATCAACTTTCCAGGGCGTTTATTCGGTCGAGATGAGCGTCCTAGATGACCTTGCCCAACAGGTGATCCGCAGCGGCGCAAAAGTTGCAATGGCGGAGGGAGCCGGTTTCGGACTAGGCGGTTTAATCACGATTGTTCCCGATCTAAGTATTCTGGCCGGTCTGACAATGCGCACGATTCAGAAGCTGAGTTTGCTGTATGGCTTCGAATACAACACCGAAGAGGAAACGGCGGAGTTGTGGATCGCTGCCGCCACTGCTGCGGGAGTCGACATCAGCCGTGACCTCCTCGAGAAGCAGGTTGTGAAACGCTTTGTGCCGCGGGTGATTCAGCGTATCGCGGTGAAGACGAGTCAGGAGATGGTTGAAAAGTGGGCAGGGCGGTTGATTCCCGTGGCGAGCTCCGTGATCGGCGCTGGGCTGAACTATTACTTCGTGCGCGCCTGGGGTGAGCGAGCGAGCGCACATTTTCGGCAGCGGCATTTGGAAGCCCGCAACCAAATGAATTCCGCGTCACAAACCATCCCGCCCACTATCGAAGCAACTTTTTCGTAACGATAAAGTTGGAACGGGCGCACACCTCGCCCGCTGCCCATTGCCAACACTGAAGCCAAGCTGCTGATGCTGAGGCACGCATTCGAAACTTCGGCAGGTGCCTACAACCATAATCGGCCTTGATGGCCCAGGATTGTATTCAACTTGGCTTGCCTGAAATCCCGAATGAACGAACTGGCTTTTTTGTCTTCTGCTGTTTGTCGTCACGATCCACAAGATCCAGTCCAAACGAAGGATGCTCGTAAGTGCCGGTGATTTTGACGGGCGCTGCGTAACCAGCTCGGTGCTTCTTGAAGAAGGGATCCAATACCTTCAGCATAAGAGCTTTCATACCGTGCGTGGTCTTCGACAATTCGGAGTTCGTTCTCAATGTCCCATGCAGATCGATCTTCTCATTGATTATGTTGTAGGTCCCGTGCAGTTGAGCATCCGCACCTGGAATGCTAAAGGAAAGAAGCGAAAAATTAGCGGTGCCATCTTTCAGTACGACATGGCCTTTCAAATCGGAAAGGACAGTCTCAGGTCTGATCTGGTCCGGCTCATTTTTGCATGATCTTTTTCTCCGAGGGCACCCTGGCTGAGAGTGTTCACCCCCTGCTGAGTGTCAGCCTTGGTAAATTTGCCATCGTCGATTCCAAAATCGCCCTGTAGCTCTACCTTTTCTAAGAATGATCGTTTCCCTGGCGGGATTAAGACCTTCGCCTTAAAGTTAACGATCCCTGACATTGCTGCTTGTTTCGAACGGGTAAAAAGATCCAGGATATCTTCAATGCGCCCTGCGTTGGTCGCTATATTGAGCGATGTCGTCTTGCCCTTTTCAGTCTCATTTCCCGCGATGCTGCCTGCTGACCGAACGGTGGTTCGCGAGAAGTGTGCCGTGACATCTTGCAGAAATGTGTCTCCGTTTTTGCCGTTAACTTCGGCTCGGAACTGGGTTCGCAATGCTAGGTGATGGGAACTTGAGGTCACTGTGAAGTTCGGCGTATCGGTGGTTCCCTGAACGTCGACATGATCCAGCGTGCCAGCGAATTTTCCGGAGGAAGATAACATGCCCGCGATCGCTTTGAACACACCGAGATCGGCTTGCTGGAAGAGATATTCTCCTGAAACAGGGGTTTTGCCTACATCGTCCGCATTCCATGGACCGAATTTTCCATCCGTCGCTATTTCCCCCGGCGGCTCAGGGTTAGAAAATTTTGCCTTAAATGATGCGGGTCCCTGTGCGCCGGCGTTGCTTAGAGCGAACTCACGAAAGCTAAATTTAAGCGGCTGCTTACCCGGATTTTTTGACGCCACCTCGAGGATCGCACCGTCCGCAGTAAGATCGTCGATGACGACGGCTGATCTATTTGGCGTTTGGAATTGTTCACTCGTTCCACGCGGCGGCGCTAAGATATGCAGGCCTTCAACGCGAATGTGACTCACGTGTTTCGCGAATAGACCGAAAAAGCTGCCCTGTATCGTTATCCTTTCAGCGGTGATGAGAGGAGCGGTACCCGGCTTCGGATTGTGCTGGAATGTTACGTGTTCGAGCACGCAACCGGGTCGGGGAAAATAGTTGGCGTGAAAATTTCTCAATTGGACTTTACTCATACTGGCGTCTTGCAAATCTTGTAACACCGCTTCGCGACGGAATGGCCACCGTGCGCATAGTATGGCTATCCCAATGAGAAAAATGGCGCATACCGCGAATAGAGCGATCTTGATGGGTTTCAGTGATCTTCGAAGCGGAGTTATGGTCGTCGCAGTCATTCGTAGTAACGAACAGCAGTAGTGAACAAAATCTTGGAGGCGAGTAGTGAGGTTAGGGTTGTTAGCTCGTCGATGTCTATTAATTTCTTAGAACAGTGACAATTGCCGTGGTCGGGTATCGGCAGAATGCGCTCGGGTGCGATCGAATACAGTGCGGCCGCCTAAAGAACTGGAGATCGCCTTCTCGTGCGAGATGGAGGCAGCAAAATCGGCATGCGGTGCGCTTGATCGCTCGACAGTTCGCACGAATGCATCAAGTCTTCGAAATCCTTCCACTTTCTCAGTATGTCCGAGCTTCGCGCTGTCTAGCGAACGACGCAGTACGCCGATAGTCTCGTCGTATGTTTTAAGAGGAACAGGAAAAGGGTGACCATCCTTTCCGCCAAGAGAAAAAGAGAAGCGCGCCGGATCCGAGAACCGCGTTGCAGTTCCATGGACGACTTCTGCCACGAGCGCCAGCGTTTGCAGAGTCCGAGGGCCGAGTTTCTCAAGCAGCAGCAACGACGCGAAATCGCGGAACTCGCGTTCGTAAGCGACGGCGAGAATTGCACCTAATCGCTTGACGTCTACATTCGAGGCTCGAACTTCATGGTGTTTCGGCATGACCAGTGTACGAATATCCCGCAACGTCACTTCGGGGCTTCGAGCTACTACTTCCAGCAATGCATTTTGAGCGGGCTTAGATTCAGCATCCACGAGATTCATAATCGTACCCTGATGGTCGCCGACAATCCCGGTGTGTGGTTCGTTGGTGAAATCTCGGACAGTTGCAGAGTGCCAATGGTAGCGACGAGCGAGGGCGTTGCCGGCATTCATTCCTTGCTGAACGATTGTCCACTCGCCGCTGTTGGTTACGACAAAGCCGTGAAGATAAAGTTGGAAGCCATCAGCAATTGCGTTATTGTCCACGCGCGCAGCCAGACGACTAGTGCGCACCAAAGAGTCGCCGTTCAGACAGACCTTTTCTGCGTAATGACGCAGTTCGTTCGGTGTCTCGCGGGAGTGACGTCCTCGGCCACCGCAAACATAAATTCCCAGCTCATGAGCGCGTGGATTCAAACCCCTTTTGAGGGCTCCGAGTACCGAGGTCGTGATTCCGGATGAGTGCCAATCCATTCCCATGACACATCCCAAAGCCTGAAACCAGAAGGGATCAGCAAGGCGAGAGAGTAACTCCGATTTGCCATAATGATGGACGATATTCTCTGCGATTGCGGTGCCGAGAAGGGTCATTCGATCGGCCAACCATCGGGGCACGCTGCCGCCATGAAGCGGAAGATCGGCAATTCCGGAGCGCTTCATACTAATAAAAATATTGTAATGCCACGGAGAGGGGATTGCGTTCCAATTCGCGGTCAAAAGATGCAATCAGCAACTCCGGGTCGTAAAATACCAAATCGCAAGCGTTTCAGGAGAAAACATGATTCGAGTAACGGCGCAGCGCATCGGAATTATCGCGCTCACAAGTTTTCTGTTTTCCACTGCAGTTCAAGCGAGCAACCCGCCGGCCACCACCATTCCGGTATCCAGTGAGCGGCGTCTCAGCTTCAATGAAGACTGGCGGTTTTATAAAGCCGATGCCAAAGGAGCTGAAGATCCTAGGTTCGACGATTCACAATGGAAGAAACTCAAGTTGCCACATGACTGGGCGATTGAAGGTCCATTTGATCCGAAGCTGAATCCTCACACCGGCGCACTGCCTATCTCAGGTACTGGGTGGTATCGCAAATCTTTTTTTCTTCCAGACTGCTGCGAAGGGCCGCTATTTCACAATTGTGTTCGATGGAGCGATGTCGAATGCAACCGTCTGGATAAACGGGCACGAGTTGGGGCACCGTCCTTATGGTTACTCCAGTTTTGCATTCGACGTGACGCCATATTTGCACTTCGGCGGCGAAACAAATGTGCTTTCCGTTCGCTTGACGCCGGAGGAGCACTCTTCGCGCTGGTATCCAGGGGCCGGTATCTATCGCAACGTCTGGCTGGATGTAACTGGACCGGTGCATGTCGCGGAGTGGGGAACCTACATCACGACTCCGGAAGTTTCTGATGAGAAGGCCACCGTCTCGGTTAAAACAGAGGTTCGTAACCAACTCGCTAAGAACACCGGCATCGTACTTCGATCAACCGTCCTCGACGATTCGGGGAAGCCGGTGGGTAAGGCTAGCAGCGAAAATACGACCGTTCCTGCTGGCGGGAACCACGCTATAGTCACGAACGTGACAATATCCCAACCGCAACGTTGGGATATGGATCGTCCTTACTTATATACGCTTGTCACCGAAGTCTTGGAAGGCGATCGGGTGGTGGATAGGTACTCCACTGCTTTCGGCGTTCGCACCATTGCTTTCGATAAAGCGAAAGGGTTTCTGCTGAATGGCAAGGCTCGCAAGCTGCACGGCGTTTGCCTGCATCATGACCTCGGCGCTCTTGGGGCTGCGGTAAACCGTCGCGCCACGGAGAGGCAGCTGGAGATCATGAAAGCTGCAGGCGTAAACGCGATTCGGACAAGCCACAATCCGCCGTCCCCGGAACTGCTCGAACTATGCGACAGGTTGGGATTAGTTGTGATGGACGAATCCTTCGATATGTGGCGCATCCCGAAAGTGCCGAACGGCTACAGCAAGTATTACGACGAATGGTCGGAACGTGATTTGCGCGACATGGTAAGACGAGACCGAAATCATCCGAGCATTATTATGTGGAGCATCGGAAACGAGATTCCCGAACAGAGGCAGCCAGACGGATGGAAGGAAGCTCGGCGATTGACAGGCCTCTTTCACGAAGAAGACCCCACTCGACCGACAACATCAGCCTTCAACATTTGGGATGACGCCGTTCGCAATCACCTCGCCGACAATGTGGACCTCCCCGGCGTCAATTACAAGCCAATGCGGTACGAAGAGATTCTGAAAGCTCATCCCAACTGGATTATCTTCGGCTCGGAAACAGCGTCGTGTGTAAGCTCTCGCGGCGTTTACCATTTGCCGATTGAAAAATACGAAAAAGATCCATCGCACCAAATCAGCAGCTACGACATTATCGCGCCTCCTTGGGCCTACTGCCCTGATGTTGAATTCACTTATCAGGACAAGCTGCCGAATGTGCTCGGCGAATTCGTGTGGACTGGCTTCGACTACATCGGCGAACCTACGCCCTATTTCGGGGAGAAGACGAATAACGATCACGATTGGCCAGCACGCAGCTCTTATTTCGGCATGGTCGATCTCGCAGGATTTCCTAAAGACCGTTATTACCTTTACCAGAGCCAATGGACCACCACGCCCATGGTGCACATCCTGCCGCACTGGAATTGGGCCGGACATGAAGGACAGAACATTCCAGTGATGGCCTATACGAACGCGGAAGAGGTCGAGCTATTCCTCAATGGAAAATCTTTAGGAAGAAAGAAGCGCTTCTCCGAACCCGTAGATATTCCGGTGGGACCAAATGTCAGCCCTGATAAAAAGTTCCAAACCAAGTATCGCCTGCTCTGGCAGGTACCGTACGAGCCGGGCACGTTAAAAGCGGTTGCTTATTCAGGCGGAACGGAAGCCGCTTCTCAAGAAATGCGCACAGCTGGTACGCCTGCAAAAATTGTTCTCATTCCAGATCGAAACGTAATTCACGCCGACGGCGACGATCTCTCGTTCGTGACCGTTCGGATTGAGGATAAAGATGGTAACTTGTGCCCGATGGCGGACAATCTCGTTCGCTTCCAAGTAAACGGCGCTGGCGAGATCGAGGCCGTGGACAATGGCAACGCCGCCACTATCGAACCCTTCCACGCCGACCATCGCACCGCGTTTAACGGGTTGGCGCTATTGATCGTTCGGTCGCAAGATCATGCGGGCAAAATCCAAGTGATTGCGACGAGTGACGGACTGGCCCAAAGTGAAATTGAAATTCGTACAGAACCAGTTGCGGATCGCAGCAACCCAGAGCTGGCGCCAACAAACTAAGCTTAGTTTCCCTTTATCTTCTATTACTTATCGAGGTGAGAATATGGATCGCCGCGTGTTTGCCCGTAGTCTTGCTGGAACGCTACTCTCGGCCTCTGCCCTGCAACGTGCCCTTGCACGCGAGAATTCCCACGCCGTACAGGCTAAAGATAGCGGCGAAGCGGCGCTGGTCCCGTTCGATCTCTCGGTCATGTTGTGGACTGTTTTCCGAGATCTCCCGTTCGAGCGCCGCCTGGAAAAAGTGGCTGACGCTGGATACAAAAATGTCGAACTCGTAGGCGAATATGAAAACTGGTCTGATGATGATTTCAATCGCGTCAATGCCAAGCGCAAGCAACTCGGCATCAGCTTCGATTGCACTGCTGGCCTGAAGCACGGACTCTGCAATCCAGCCGACCGCGATACGCTGCTCGCAGAATTGCGCAAGACTCTTCCCACGATGGAGAGGCTCGACTGTCCGGCGATAATCCTGCTTTCCGGCAACATCGTTCCCGGCATGTCCGTCGAAGCGCAGCACCAGAGTTGCATCGACGGTCTGAAAGCAGCGGCCACAATAGTTGAGGGCAAGAAAATTAACGGCGAACCTGTCCGCGTATTGCTGGAGAATATCGATCCGGAAGAAAACCCGAAATATTTCCTGACTTCAGTTTCAAGAGGATTCGAAATTGTAAAAGCGGTCAATCATCCGCAAGTCCAATTCCTCTATGATTTTTTCCACGAGCAGATTTCGGAGGGTAATCTCATCGAAAAATTAGAAAAGAACATTGAGTACGTTGGACTCGTGCACGTCGCGGATGTTCCCGGTCGTCACGAGCCTGGTACGGGTGAGATCAACTACAAGAATATCTTTCGAAAACTCGCTGCCCTAAAATACAACCGGATGGTTGCAATGGAGTTCCTGCCGTCCGGCGACCCGGTCGCTCAATTGCGGGCTGCCGCCCAATTGGCGCGGGAATCCAGCGGCACAGTCCCTTCTACCTAATGCGGCTCGCCGGAAAAGATCCTCCTGCGCGGTGCTTGCGGTTCGGCGACATTGCCAAGAAAGATCACGGCCCAAATTTTGGTCTCGCATTTCAGCCTACTTTCATGGCATTCTGTCGTCATGGGAAACAAAGACGCGCCAAAACGCGAAGCCAAGAAGCCTAAGAAAAAGAAGAGCGCCTAAATCCGAGCGCTTCAACCAACACTGCTAAATGAACTGCTCTATCAGTAAAAGCCTGCCGCACAATAGCGGCGGGCTGAAGTTTTTTACGCTATGTTCCAAGATGTTACTGACGGAACTTTCGCCCTCGCCGTCAATGCGCTAGAGTTGGCGCATGTCTTCCGTCAAAACCAAGTTCCGCTGTATGCAGTGCGAAATGAGCGAGTCGCAATGCTCTTGCGACAAGTATTGTTCGTCCTGCCAGTCGCAATTGGATGTCCGTCTTTGTCAGGATAGTTTGTACTACTGCGGAGCTTGCCGGGAAGCCTGCGACTACAAAATCGAAGGTCCAGAACGCAGTCACTAATCGTTACCGTTCGACCGGCCGATTCACTTCAGATCACTACCGCTTCCTTATACTCTCCGAATACTCTTCTCATGGTGTCGGAGATTTCTCCCACCGTCGCATACGCATCAACCGCAGCCACGATGTGCGGCATCAAATTCGCTCCGGAGCGCGCGGATTCTTCCACTCTCTTAATCGCCTCTTTCCAAACATTAGGATCGCGGCGGGTTCGCAGTTCTCGCACCCGTTCTATCTGCTTGCGCTCGAGGGATTCGTCGATCCGCTGAATCGGGATCGGTTTCTCTTCTTCGACGGTAAACCTGTTTACACCCACGACAACCGCCTCTTCGCGATCCACTCGCTGTTGATACTCGTACGCGGCGTTTTGAATTTCCTGCTGCACATAACCTCGCTCTATCGCTTTGAGCATCCCGCCTAAAGCATCGATCTTTTCGAGGTAAGCATTCGCGCGTTTTTCAATCTCGTTAGTCAGTGTTTCGATGTAGTAGGAACCCGCAAGAGGATCGACAGTATGTGGCACCCCGGACTCATAACCTATGATTTGCTGCGTGCGTAGTGCGATGCGAGCCGCCTGCTCCGTAGGTAAAGCGAGTGCTTCATCGTAACCATTAGTATGCAAAGATTGCGTGCCGCCCAGCACGGCAGCCATCGCCTGAACCGCAGTCCGGACGATGTTATTTTCCGGCTGCTGCGCGGTCAATGTGGAGCCTGCAGTTTGCGCGTGAAAGCGGAGCATCCATGAGCGCGGGTTCTTCGCTTTGAAATGCTCGCGCATGATCTTTGCCCACATGCGGCGGGCAGCGCGAAATTTCGCTATCTCTTCGAGAAAATCGTTGTGAGCATTGAAGAAGAAAGAAAGCCGGGGACCAAAGGTGTCAACATCGAGTCCGGCATCGACAGCGGCCTGCACATATGCCATACCGTTCGCCAACGTAAAGGCAACTTCCTGCACCGCCGTCGAACCGGCCTCCCTCATGTGATATCCAGAGATGGAGATCGTATTCCACTCAGGAACGTTTTCATTCGTCCATGCAAAGAGATCGGTGATGATGCGCATCGCGGGCTGTATCGGATAAATGTATGTGCCTCGAGCCACATACTCCTTCAGCACATCGTTTTGCACCGTGCCCGACAGTTTGCGAATGTCGGCTCCTTGACGCTTCGCGACCGCTACATACAATGCAAGCAGAATCGACGCCGTTGCGTTAATGGTCATCGACGTCGAGATATTCGTTAGATCGATTCCGTCGAAAAGGCGCTGCATGTCCTCAATGGAATCGATGGCAACGCCAACCTTACCAACCTCTCCCATAGCTAGCGGGCTGTCAGAATCCATTCCAATTTGTGTGGGAAGGTCGAATGCTACCGAAAGCCCCGTGGTGCCATGTGCGAGGAGATACTTGTACCGTTTGTTGGATTCTTCAGCATCCCCCATGCCTGCATATTGCCGCATGGTCCAAAGCCGACCGCGGAACATAGTCGGTTGCACTCCACGCGTGTAGGGATACAGCCCCGGATAAGATAATTCTTGTTCTCGATTCCAATCTTCGAGATCAGCAGGTGTGTAGAGTTGGCGGATGGGAATTTGTGAGGAAGTCTGCGGGTTTGTGGGATTCGATTTATCGCTCAAAAGCAGGTCCTTTGTTACTGGGACTTCTTCTTCACTCGCCAAAAGGAACTTAGGCCGAACCATGCAAACATCGCGGTAAAGCACAGCGCAACTACCACCCGTTTGGAACCTGTTGCTCCTGCATGGTACTTCATGTACTCACGAACTACGATTAACGCTCCGAAGGCCGAGAGCGACAAAAAAGTGAAGCCGGTAATTTCCAACCAGAGCTGGTTCAGTACCTTTCCCGTATGAGCTACAGTCGTGCGGGTACTACTTCTGAGAGCGCCCCAGGTGCGCGTGCGGCCAACTTGTTGGGCAGCAATTCGGGCGGCAATGCCTAACTTGCGAGCTGTCGAGACATTTGCCATTAAGATCGATTTTATCAATTTTCAGAGGTACAATAACGCGTTGCTGGGAATAAGCCGCGAAGCATCATGGCGCCGGGCTGCATCTAACGGATTATGGCAATGTTTCTCACTCAACGTGACTTCACTCATTGCGACTTTACTGATCGCGGCTCCATTTATCGAAACAAGGGGGATGTGTGGACCAGCAATTAAAACAACTCATGAAAGAATTAGGAGAGGCGATCAACGAGTCTCTGGCTGATTCGGATTCGATTGCCGAAGTAGTCTCCCGGATCAAAGATGGAGGTTACGACATCTTTCTCGTCCTTGAAGCTACGATTGGCGTCAGCAAGCCGGGCGAAAAGTCCAGCGACAAGACTTCGATGGTCACCACACTGGCCAGCAATCCTGAACTGAAAATCAGCGACCAGGATTTGAAGTTCTTGAAATCGTTGCGAATCAAGATAGAGGAAGACGCGGCATAGTCGAGCCCTCGCAGCACCGATTCGGTCATCGTGCGATAGAGAGTGACTATTCGATACTCTGAATCCCTAGCTCATGCAAGCATGTAAGAAGTTCTGCGGGATCTCGGTAGACCCGGTACGCCCCTGCCTGCAGTAACTCCTCTTCGCCAAACCCTCCCGAGAGTAATCCCACTCCCAATGTTCGCGCACGCTGGGCCGCCAGAATGTCCCACGTGCTGTCGCCGACGACCATGCAATCCTTGATATCGACGTTCAGCCTTTGAGCGCAAGCTAGAAAAAGATCAGGAGAAGGCTTGGCGTTCTGCACCTCATCCGCCGTGACGACTGTAACTCCTCGAGTTATTCCCAGCATATCGAGCGGTTTCTGAGCGTCTTCTCGTTTGCTACTGGTTCCAATGGCAATGGGGACAGATCCCTTGGAAAGAGCGGAAAGCAAATCGTGCGCACCCGGCAGCAAACGTATTTCAGCCTCACGCTTCTTATAAGCATCAGCATGCAGCTTCTTAAGGTATTCAACTTCTTTAGTGTCGAGCTTGCGCCCGCTCTCGCGAATAAAGGAACGTACAAGTAGTTCACCACTCATGCCGATGCGACGGTGAATGGCGGCGTTTGAAAACAACATGCCGACCTGCTCGAAAGCTTCGCGCCAGGCGAGAATATGCTGATACACACTGTCAATGAGCGTGCCATCAAGATCAAAAATGAGCGTCGGTCCGTCTCGTCTCGACTTCTTGTTTGTTTCTCTGCCTTTTTCTTTCGCCATGAACGCTCCGTTGGACAATATCGGAGCTTTGATGATGAAAATCGATCCTGTGCGCGGAGGGCAAAAATATTCGCTACTTACGTATGCCATTCAGTGTCAGCCAGAATTGCTGAAACGCGAATTCGAAAGTGACAAGGGCAACGGCGTTGTAGAAGGAAGAATCCCAGAGACGCTTATGAGCGAAGCCATGGCGGACTCCAAACTCACCACGACTGAGCAAGTAGCGTCTTTATGGAGTCTGGGCGGTCTAACCGTCAAAGAGCTTGCCAAACGAGTGTGGGACGGGATCATTGAGAACGATCTTCTAGGCCGCGCTTCCGAGCTGGCTTATAACTTTATCCTCGCGATGTTTCCATTGTTATTGTTTCTCGTATCGCTGTTCGGGCTGTTTGCTTCTCGGGGTAAGTTGCTAAGCAGCAACTTAATGGACTACTTGGCGGCTGTGCTGCCACCTTCGGCGTTCGATATTGTGAACAGAACCATTACCGAGGTGTCGCGGAACAGTGGAGGCGGGAAGGTCACATTCGGCATCATTCTCACGCTCTGGGTTGCTTCCGGGGGGATGACCTCGATGATGTCCACGCTGAACGCAGCCTACTCGGTGAAAGAAGGGCGCTCCTATTTCAAGGTGCGGGCCATCGCCCTAGGCTTAACGATTGCTGTTTCGTTGTTGGTCTTAGCGGCTCTCGGGGTAGTGCTCCTAGGTGGATATCTCGCAGTGCTCATGGGATCACAACTTCACCTAGGGATGTTCGCTGTCTTAGCCTGGAAGGTCTTGCAATGGCCGGTCGCTTTAGTATTTATCGTCCTGTCTTTTTCGCTGATCTACTACTACGGCCCGGATCTTAAGGAACAGCATTGGTACTGGATAACTCCCGGTTCACTCGTTGGGGTCTTAACTTGGCTGGCTGCGTCCTTCGCTTTTCGCGCCTATCTTCATTTCTTCAATACCTACAGCAAAACGTACGGCTCACTGGGCGCCGTGATCATTCTCCTCGTGTGGTTCTATGTGACCGGACTGGCATTCCTCGTGGGTGGTGAGATCAACGCTCAAATTGAACACGCAGCGGCGGAACACGGCCATCCCGAGGCCAAAGCTCCCGGTCAGAAAGCCGCCTAGCTAATAACTCAGCAACTTCAATTATCAGTCCTCGCGTGTCCTTGAAAAACTGGGCAGACCGGCGGAGTAACCGAGCTGCCCTCTCAGTGTCAGTTGACGCTTTTTCTACTCACGGTCGGCGGCCTAGCGTCTGGTTTTTGCCGATCCTATCATGTTCGATGCGGAACACACGATGTACTCTCGCCTCAATTTTCACTTGGAGCACTTGGTTTTGTTCTAAAACTCAGGAAAGCCTTGGAGATTGGCGAAAATAGTGGAATTTACATAGATAGTATGGTACATATGTACCATGAAAGAAATGCAAGGACCAATCGAAGTAGAGCGTGTGCAAACGGGGGTTCGGCTGGAGAAGCGTCTGCTCAAGGTACTGAAGGCGGTAGCGGAACTGAAAGACATGTCACTCGGAGATTTATTGGAAGGAATTGTTCTGCACGCCTTCGAGGGAGCGCTTCCATTTTCCGAACAAACGTTGAAAGAGATTGAGCAGTTCAGAAAGATATACGGCTTAACGCTAAAAGCCGCGGACAGTCACCAATTAAAGGAGCGGCGTCGATGAAAGTTGCTTACGTTGGGATTTTTCTGTTCGGAATTGTGGTGGGCGCGGCCGCAGCATTCGTCCATTTACGCACTGGACATTCTTCTTCCGATAGACCAGTGCTTCACGTTGAAAATGAATTTGAGTTCACTGCAAATGGACCCTACAAAACTGTAGCTCCGCTGTTTGGGGCTTTTGCCGAGCGCGCATGGGCCGGCGATCATTGGAAACCGCAATTCCTTTATCCGGTGCCCGCGCGAGACATTGAAGGTGAAGTGTTCACCGTGGCCCACGGACATTTGCGGAGTACATGGGTCAACACGGCTTTCGATCTGGAGGCCGGACATATTCAATACGTTTACGTGATCCCAGATGCCCAAGCAGTTCTGATCGATATTCACCTTACGCAGCATGATCCTGCGGCTACAGGAGTGAAAGTTGTCTATGAACGCACGGCACTAAATGCGGACTTCAACGATCATGTAAGTGAGCAGGGCAAGAAGGATAAAGAATCGGGCAAAGAGTGGGAGAGCTCGATCAACGCAGCTTTGCATGCAAACAAAGCCGAATAATCCCTGAACGATCGTGACCCATGTCGAATCGTAAATTTCGAGTTAGAAATCTAAAGGTTAGGTTTTAAACAATTTTTAGCTTAAAGGGGAGAAGAAAATCGGCCAGGCCAATTCCAACGACTTGTTTGACTAACGCAATGAGGTAAGCGAGAATGAATAGTCCGACCCGTAGTTTCCCTTCTCTAAGTGGGCCTGTGGCGCAGCTGGGAGCGCGCTTCCATGGCATGGAAGAGGTCGTCGGTTCGATCCCGACCAGGTCCACCAATACTTCAATCACTTCCGTCCATAATCTAGGAACAAAAACAGTGCCGTGGGAACAAATGGGAACACTAAGTTCCCGCAGGCTGCTCTAGTCCCCTTTGCCGTGCAACAGCACATCGACGGCGTTCCGCTGCGCTACCCGCTTTTTGTCCATACGGGCATGCGTGTAGACCTCCATCGTCGTGCTCAGTTTTGCGTGGCGCATGACTAGTTGCAAATTGGTATCTTCTCGTTCTCGAAATCAATGTCTTGCCATTGTCGAATTTTATGCGGAATGAGAAGATCCGAAATAGTGGGTCGGAATCAATCGCTCGACAGAATTACGGAGACAATGACGAGACGACAATAAAAAGAAAACTAATCAATGTTCAGATGGCAGCTGCTATACGCAGCTCATCGCGAAGCGAAGTGAGAAGGTCCAGATACTCTTTCATTCCATCACCAGTTTTGGCAGACAGCATAAGAACCTGCATTCCCGGACGAACCGCGGCTCGTTTTTCGCGGTCTAATCTTTCTGCTGAGACTTGTCCTGTTGGGATTGCTTGCCTTCCGACTGACGCTTTAGGAACTGCGATAATCTCGCTTGCAATTTCGAGAAGAGCGAAGAAGTGTCTTCATTTTTCTTGATCTGTTTCTCGATATTGGAAATGTCATCCCTCAAGGCTTTATATTCAGTGAGCCGGACCGCCCGGTCACAATTCCTCGTAAGAGAGAACTGGTAATCCGAAAGCAGCTATACGAATGGATGCGAGTGTTGGCCAATGCTATCCACAAGAGGGGAGAAGCTATCGGGCCGTTGTCCTCTTCTGAGCACACGAACGTCACATCGGATCAACGACAGCCGTCGGTAACTCTGAAGTTGTAGTTGCCAGTTTTGAGGAAACTCGCCTGCCATGAGTAGGTGACACACAACCTCGAAACGTAGCCCACACAAATGTTGTTTCAGGATCGATCTCAAGCAGGTCGACTATTGGCCTCGAAGCTGAGCTATCTGGCCTGAACGCTAGGTACTCAACGATGGCGGTATTGCGTCTTCTTCAACACCGAACTGCTCATTTGGTTGGCTGCCCATCGTGAACACAATCGTTGCTCCATTCACTACGTCCGCGTGGCTGAACCAGACCTTCTGGTACGGCTTACCGTCGAAGCTCACAGATTGAATGTACTTATCGTCAGGATGAACTACGCTTCGCTTCAATCACCAACTCTTTGTGATTGCCAACATCGACGATAGCCCGATCGAACAGCGGAGTACCGAATACGTAATTTCCACTAACCGGATCAACAGAATAAAATCCCAGCGCACTGAGTACGTACCATGCGGACATCTGACCGCAGTCTTCGTTACCTGCTAAACCGTCGGGATGATTGTGGTACATGGTTTCGAGCAAGCTCCTTACCCGCTCCTGTGTTTTATAAGGCACTCCCGCAAACGAATAAAGATATGCGATGTGATGACAGGGTTCATTGCCATGAGCATACTGACCGACGAGTCCTGCGATGTCCGGAGGAGCATCGGGAGGAAGCGCGGAACTATGATTGAATAGCGCATCTAATTCTTCAACAAACGCCTTCCGTCCACCGAAGAGTTCCATGTATCCCACTACATCGTGTTGGATTCCAAACGTAGTCTCCCAGGAATTCGACTCCGTAAAGTCGCGCCACTGTTTGAATGTCCCATTGCTGTCGGATCGAAAGGCTCAGCCCAATCGCCGGCTTCAAGTCGCGGCCGTATAAAACCGCTTTTCTTATCAAACAAATGTTGATAATTTTTGGAACGGTCAAGCAAGAGCTTGTAATCATCATCTGCGCCAACTGCCTGAGCTACGTGGGCGACAGCCCAATCGTCGTAAACATACTCCAGAGTTTTACTCGCCGATTCCTCTTCTTTGTCACATGGGATGTAGCCCAGTTTACGGTAATAACCCAGGCCGCGATAATCATCGACCATGGCCCGCTTTCTCATGAGCGGATAGGCCTTCGCAAAGTCGATTCCCCTAAAGTCCTTCACGCAAGCTTCCGCAATCACTGCTGCGGAATGATACCCGGTCATTGTTCCCGTCTCTTTGCCCTGCAATGGCCATACGGGCATGCCTGCCGGACTTTCCTCGGCCATGCGAATGAGGCAGTTCACCATGTCCGGAACACGATCTCGTAATGCGAGCGTGTACACGGGATGGGTGGCGCGATACGTATCCCACAAAGAAAACGTGCTGTAATTGTGGAGTCCCGGCGCGAGCTGGTGAACCTTGTCATCCATTCCGCGATATTGTCCGTCGACATCATCAAACAATGTCGGCGCAACCATCATGTGATAAAGCCCGGTGTAGAAGATCTCTTTGTGTTTTTGATTCGCTGACTCGACCCGAATCCGGGAGAGTTCCCGCCTCCAACTGCCGCTAGCGGCACGACGCACCTTGGCAAAATCCCAATCGGGAATTTCCGTTTCCAAATTCTTCAATGCACCTTCGACACTTACGCCTGAAATGCCGGTTTTAACGTAAATCACTTCGCCGGCAGCAGTGCGATAGTGAAACAAGCATTTCAGCGATGTACCCTTTGCCTCGTGGATGGAAGCATCAAGACGATTATTTTCAGAAACAATTTCCGAAGATAAGAACGGTTTCGAAAACTTCATGGCAAAGTAAATTTGCCGGCCCGCCGCCCAGCCGTTCACGCTGCGTCCGCCCACTATCGTGTGATTGTTCACGAACTTTAGCTCGGACCACAATATCGATGGCTTTCCGCACGCATGAACGAGATCAAGAATGAAGTGGCTGCTGTCACTTTTTGGAAACGTATATTTGTGAATTCCAGTTCGTTCCGTGGCGCTTAGTTCGGCGCGGATGTTGTAGTCCTGCAAAATGACTGAGTAATAGCCCGGTTCGGTGATTTCGTCCTGATGGCTGAAACGCGAGCGGTAGCCGTCACCGGGATTCTCCCGCGTGCCGGGCGTAATTTTTGCTGGCCCTGTCCCTGGCATCAGGAGGACATCCAGCATGTCCCCCACTCCAGTTCCGCTAAGGTGAGTATGGCTAAATCCCATGATGGAGCTATCGGAGTAGTGATAACCGGAACACCAATCCCAGCCCTCGTTGTAAGTATCAGGGCTAAGCTGCACCATACCAAAGGGCACGGTTGCACCGGGATAAGTATGCCCGTGACCGCCGGTGCCGATAGCGAGTTTTACGTAGCGGGTTACGTCGTCGGAACTTTCAGACGGTGCGGGTAACGCGGCATCCATTTTTGCGATGCCTGCACGAGCATCAAGAAGGCGTGCTCCGAGAAAATGGGCCCGCAGAAAATGAGGAATAGGAAGACTGTATATAGCGGCTAAAAAACTTCTTCTTGTGATCATTGAAGGCTTGTCCTGCTGTTTTTGGAAAATTATTAAACCGTCACTCCAGCAATAAGAGCTTTCAGCTTTCGAACTTTACTTTCGAGCAGTGCAGATCGCCGGTCTTTGTGATTCCCGCTTGTATCCAAGTCTGAAGCGCGGCTATACCTCGCTGAAACGGGGACAGACCCTCCAAGTGAAGTGTGTATCTCGCGAGCTGCGGTTTTACGGACAATTCGTGCCACATTCGTGGCGTTAATGCCACCGCCCGGCATTACAGCAATGCGCTGTCCCGCCGCTTCTATGAGTCGTGCTAACTCCGCGATATTATCCGCAGCAGATCGCTTGCCGCCGGAAGTAAGTATGCGTTTTGCACCTGTATCAATCACCGCTTCCAGAGACTCGCTGAGGTTCCTCGAAACATCAAAGGCGCGGTGAAAAGTCACGGGAAGGGGATACGCCAAGTCTCACCAATTTCTTAGTACGCTCAACGTCAACTTCGTTGTTAGCATCCAGAATGCCAACAACAATGCCGTTCATACCAAATTGTTTTGCCGCCCGGATATCGTCTTGCATGATTTCGAATTCGCGATTGGAATAGCAGAAATTGCCGGCTCGGGGTCGGATGATGACATGAATTGGAAGACGAACATACTTTCGCGTAGCTTTCATCAAGCCGGCGCTGGGAGTAATGCCATCTGCGGCGAGATCACTGCAGAGTTCAATGCGATCGGCTGCGCCGCGCTCCGCTGCCATGGCGCAGTCGACGGACTCCACGCAAATTTCAAGCGCAAAATGATTCTGCATTTTTAAGTAGAGAGCCGGATTCCTCGTTTTTACTTGGAAGGGCCAAAACGACGCCTTCCGGCTCTACTCTTCGGAGCCTAGTTACTCAATCCCCTCAGAAATGTATTCGCAGTAAAAATTGCGATAACCATTAATCCGCTCCGCACTAGAAGATACACCAAACTCATCTGAATTGTATGTGGTCTCCAAAGGTTAATGCTGGCCCATTTGGCAGCCGAGACTTTATCATTTGAGAATGCCGGAAGCTGCTTTGCTGAGCGCTACATGGACCGCAAACCGCATACAGTCTTTCCTCGATATGCGAGCTGGCGAAATGAATATACACTCGCGCCGCGTTTGAAAGTCCGATTCCACCTAAAGTGTTCAATGGAGTGTTTATGCAAATATTCAGGTGTTCTCCACGACGAAAACCCCTGTTTGCTGTGTGCAGTTTTGCGGTGATCGCTCTGCTGGCGACATCCCTCACTTTCCCTCTTTCCGCCAACGCCGCCACATCATCATCCTCGTTACAGGCGAGCCAAACCAAGTTCGGTCCCAACGTCTACATCTTCAATCCCAGCATGCCGCAAAGCCAGATCCAGGCAACGGTAGACGCCATCGCAAGCCAACAAGTCTCCAATCAGTTCGGAACTCAGCGTTATGCATTGCTGTTCGAGCCCGGCACATATGGATCCAGCACCGCGCCCCTCAACTTTCAGGTGGGCTACTATACGGCTGTGGCGGGGCTCGGCCAGTCTCCGGGCGACGTCGTCATCAACGGATCCATCGATGTATACAACCAGTGCTTCGGCGGCAGCTGCATCGCCCTCGTGAACTTCTGGCGATCGCTCTCGAACCTGACCATCAATGTGACCACCCCGAATGCTGGCTGCTACACCGGCGAATTCTGGGCAGTATCGCAGGCTGCTCCGATGCGCCGCGTTCTCGTCAACGGGCTTACCACGCTTATGGACTATTGCACCGGCCCGTCATACGCAAGCGGCGGCTTCATCGCCGATTCACAGTTCACTGGAAGCAAAGTCATCAATGGCTCACAGCAGCAATGGATGACCAGAAACAGCAATCTCGATAGTTGGACCAATGGCGTCTGGAACCAGGTGTTCTCAGGAGTCGTAGGTGCACCCGCTCAGTGTTTCCCAGGACAACCCTCATGCGGTCCGTATACAACGCTTGCGACAAGCCCGGTTACGCGCGAGGCGCCATATCTGTATTTGGATTCTCATGGGCACTACAACGTTTTCGTACCCGCGGTGCAGCATAATTCTGTGGGAACTTCCTGGGCTGCAGGCGCCACGCCTGGTTCGTCCATCTCGCTTCGCAGGTTCTACGTTGCTAAACCGACGGACTCGGCAGACACGATCAATGTCGCATTACTTTTTGGCTTCAACATCATCCTGACCCCGGGCGTTTACAACCTGGACCGTAGTCTCGAGATTTATTATCCAGATACGGTCGTGCTCGGTCTCGGTTTCCCGACGCTGATTCCTAAGCGCGGAAATGCGTCGATGACCGTCAACAACGCGAATGGAGTATTGATCTCCGGGGTTACTCTTCGATGCCGGACCGAAGAACTCTCCGGTGTTACTGCAGGTCGGTAACAGCCAGGGCAGTGACCATGATTCCTCCGACCCCTCCGGTCTGTATGATGTGTTCTTCCGTATTGGCGGCGCCGCACTAGGAAAAGCTACGACCAGTCTGGTTGTTAATAGCGACAATGTCATCCTCGATGACATTTGGGCATGGCGGGCAGATCACGGCAATGGGGTGGGTTGGAACAAAAATACAGCTGACACCGGCGTCATCGTCAACGGTAATAACGTGACTGCGTACGGGCTGTTTGTCGAGCACTATCAGAAGTACGAGGTCATATGGAACGGCAACGGCGGCACGGACATCTTCTTCCAGAACGAGATGCCCTATGATCCGCCCAGTCAGGCGGCTTGGATGGAGGCTCCGGGTATCGATGGATGGGCGGCGTTCAAAGTTGCCGATAACGTTTCCACCTTCAACGGATACGGTATGGGAAGCTACAGCTTCTTCAACCAGGGCGTGAACATCTATGCCGCGAATGCGTTCGAGGTTCCCACCACTCTGCCGCCGTCAAGTATGAATGATCTGCTTACGATCTTCCTCTCGACGTCCGGGTCCGGTGGCATTTTGAACGTGATCGACGACACAGGAGGGTCGTCAACCATTGCCAATCCGGACACCCCGGTAACGGTGGTGAGCTACCCGTGAGGATTTGACATCCGTCTGAATGCCCAATGCAAGTTGGCGCTAGATAATTTTGAGCTTGGAGAGGGGGCGAACCACCGCACTCACAAGAACAGGTGCGGTAGTTCGTCTCTGAGCACGCATAACAGTGAATCGCAAAGGATCAGGTGACCGGCATGATTGCTCGGCAATTGGCTAGGTTTTGTGGTTTTTCTCTCGTAGTGCTTTTAACGTTCGTATTTGTTCCATGTCTGCAGGCACAATCCCCTCAGCATTATGAACCGACACTGGAATCGCTGAACAAGCACCCTCTTCCAACCTGGTACGCCGATGCTAAGCTTGGAATTTTTGTTCATTGGGGATTGTATTCCGTTCCCGGCTGGGCGCCGCTGGTCCATCCCAACCACGATTTCACTGCCGCCGATTATATAAAGAACAACCCATATGCCGAGTGGTATCTCAACACAATGCGTATCGATGGATCTCCCACGCAGGCCTACCATCGTGAGCACTACGGCCCTAACTACGATTATTACAACTTCGCACCCGTATTTGATCAAGAAATTCAAAAGTGGAATCCGGATACTTGGGCAAAGGTTTTCCATGACGCCGGAGCCAAATATGTGGTCCTGACTACTAAACACCACGACGGTTTTACTTTGTGGCCTAGCAATATTCCGAACCCGACGATGCCTGCTGATCGGCAGCACGCCACGCGAGATCTTGTAGGCGATTTGACTAACGCAGTGCGCAAAGAAGGGCTGCGCATGGGGCTCTACTACTCGGGTGGATATGATTGGACTTTTGTGCATGGGCCGATTCGAGTTGCTTCGGATTATCAAGCTGTGAAGCCGCAAAGCCCCGAATATGGAAGTTACGCCGATGCACAGATGCGGGAATTGATTAGCCGCTACCACCCTGCCGTGTTGTGGAATGACATCGACTATCCTAAGTCCGGCAAGCCCCTTGAAATCATGGCCGAGTATTACAACACTGTGCCGGACGGCGTCATTGATGATCGCTTTGGCGTGCCGCATTCCGATTTCAAATCTCCCGAGTACCAGACGCTGAACAAGATCAGCCCGACGAAGTGGGAGGAGTGCCGCGGCCTGGGGCGTTCGTTTGGCTACAATCGAGCGGAAGGTGAGGCCGAAACTATCGCGCCAGACGAGCTGATTTATCTACTGGTCGACATTGTCAGCAAGAACGGGAATCTTTTGCTGGACGTCGGGCCGGAGGCGGATGGCACAATTCCCGCCGTTCAAATGACGCGTTTGAAAGCCTTAGGCGCATGGCTGAAAATCAATGGCGATGCTATCTATGGCACTCACCCCTGGAAACGCGCTGACGGAGAATCCGTGGACGGCATTCGGGTTCGCTTCACGCAGAAGGATTCATCGGTTTACGCAATCTTACTTGCGAAGCCCAAAACAAATACTGTAACCATCAAATCTCTGTCTCCTGAACCTGGTACTAAGATTTCCTTGTTGGGCGGCAAGGGGCTTTTGGACTGGTCCCAGCAAGGAGATGACATCAAAGTAAGCTTTCCTCCCATTCTTCCCGGAGAATACGCGTATGTCTTGAAGATAACCGGGCCCGTCACGTGAACCAACACAGGTTCCAAAGATTCTTCCGACTAGGCTTCGGTACATCGTAATTTCGTCGCCAATGAGGTTTGCGAGCACCCGCACGTTCTCTTTCAAACAGCCTGTATCTCCTTGCGCTGGTACAGAAAATGAAAAATAATGACGTGGACCGCAAACGGCGCTCTTGTCGGACGTTCGCGGGAAGAGGCTTAACGCATGAGGCATAAGGCATGAAATTTGGTCGCGCAACTTCGCTTTCGGTACTCGCATTCGAATTTGTTGTAGCGACATTTTGGCTCACCTCGCCGCAGCTGCTTGATGCGCAAGCAGCGCCGTCCTCGGCTTCCGTTGACGTCATCATTCAATACGATGCAGCGATGAAGACGCGTGACAGTGTTACGCTCTATGCCGATATTTATCGCCCTAAGTCCCCAGATAAGTTTCCTGTCATCCTTATGCGCACGCCTTACGACAAGAGCGTCAGTTGGGCTGTCTCTCCCGCTCTCCAGATGGTTCCGCGCGGCTATGTCGTTATCATTCAGGATGTCCGTGGCCGTTACACTTCGGAGGGGGAGTGGTATCCGTTTAGGCATGAGCAAGCCGACGGTTTCGATACCGTTGAATGGGCTGCCGCGCTTCCATATTCAAATGGCAAAGTTGGCATGATGGGCGCCTCTTATGTGGGAGCGACGCAGATGCTTGCTGCCATTGCCCAGCCCCCGCACCTCATGGCGATTGCCCCAAATGTGACGGCAAGTAATTACCACGATGGCTGGACATACCAGAGCGGCGCGTTCGAACAGTGGTTCGATCAGAATTGGACGTCTCAGCTGGCGCAGAACACGCTCCAACGCTTGATCGAACGAAACACAGATGCGCGCGTAAGCGCTCCTACGCTTCCGCTTGACAACTATTCCGTCTTTAATTTTGGCCAATTGCCAGCAGACGCCCAGCTCACTGCGGCGGTTGCGCCTTACTACCTCGACTGGCTGGCGCACCCCGATTATGACGATTACTGGAAGCAATGGTCGATCGAGGAAAATTTTTCGAAAATCGCAGTTCCCATGCTTCAGGTCGGTGGTTGGTATGACATCTTCGCTGCTGGTACTCTGCGAAACTACATGGGCGCTAAAGCCCGTGGATCGACTGACGCAGCGCGAACCCAGCAGCATCTGCTAATGGAAATCGGCGGCCACGCTGGATTTGGCCGCCGGATCGGCGATGTCGACTTCGGCGCCCACGCCACAGAAAACGTTTATACCAACGTCATACTTGATTGGTATGATTTTCTCTTCAAAGGGATCAAGAACGAATTTGCCACTGATAAGCCCGTAAAGCTCTTCACAATGGGCGTCAATGAGTACCGGCAGGAAGACGATTGGCCTCCTCCGCAGGCGCAGCCTACAAAATATTTTCTACATTCCTCCGGCAAAGCGAACTCGCTTCGTGGTGACGGCTCTCTTTCCGCATCAGCACCCAAGTCCGAGGCCTCGGACAGTTACGTTTACAATCCCGCTAATCCCGCGCCCACTGTCGGCGGCCCGCTCTGCTGCGATGCGGAACACATGGAACCCGGACCGCGTGATCAGCGTTCAGTCGAAAATCGCGATGACGTACTGGTTTACTCAACCGGTCCGCTGCAACGCGACTTAGAAGTCACTGGTCCGGTTACTGCCGATCTCTTCGTTAAATCGTCGGCTGTCGATACCGATTTCACTGCAAAGCTGGTTGACGTTGCGCCAGACGGATTCGCGCAGGATCTTACAGAAGGAATCCTACGCATGCGTTACCGCACTTCCCCTGACCATGCCGCTCTGATGAACCCCGGAGAGATTTACGAAATATCTCTCGATCTTTGGGCGACGAGCAACGTCTTTCTCCGCGGTCACACGCTGCGCCTGGAAATTTCCAGCAGCAATTTCCCTCGCTTTGATCGCAATCTCAATACAGGTGAAGAAATCAAATTCGCGCACAACTTCGTTAGCGCCACAAATACGATTCTTCATGACGCGCAACATCCTTCAGCGCTCGTGCTTCCGCTAATCCCACAAAAATGATCTGGTGCAACGAACACTAATTCGCGAGGGTCTTGAAATTCGACCTATTTAATTTCACGCAACCGCCCGCTGCTCACGTCGTAAACAAACCCTCGTACCGAGATATTTTTTGGGATCCACGGATGGGTATGCAGCTTCTGGAGTTGCTGCCGCACGTTCTCCTCAACATTCTGAAAGGCGAAGAAGAACGCAGGGCTAATGGCTGCGGTCCCCGTTCGGTTCTGGATTCTGGTTTGCAGGTCATGCTCACTGGTTTGCATCAGGCCGCAATCGGTGTGGTTGATGACCATGATTTCTTCAGTATCCAGTAGGTAGTGCGATATAAGCAGTGAGCGCAAGCTATCGTCCGTCACAATGCCACCCGCATTGCGGATGATGTGCGCGTCTCCAGTGGTCAATCCCAGTGTGCGGATGGAGAGCCGGGTGTCCATGCAAGTAAGAATGGCGAGCTTGCGTGCGGGGCGCGGAGTTAGGCGGCGCAACTCATGCGTACGCGAATAAATTTCATTTGCTTCCAGAACTTCATCAATCACGCTCATGGCCACGTTAGTCTAACAAACGCGGTGCCGTCGCGATCGGTCGTACCTGACGCGCGCTTGCCGAGCTCTTCCCAAGTCGTATTGGAGCTGATGCTAAGTCCGCCGTGAATGGCTTTCCAGCAAGCGTTTCCGTACTCCTTCCACGAATTTCTTTTTGTCGGCTCGCATCAACTTTACAAGTGGCTGATTACCCGTATTTTCGTGAGCGGCTGCCCAGAGGACCATTTCTGTGAGCACTGGCGCCAGATCGATTCCTTTCTCGGTCAACGAATAAATCAGCTTCCGCCCATCGGATGGATCTGCTTCGGCCGTGATGATTTTATAAGCCATCAGCTTACGCAAACGATCGGCTAAGATATTCGTAGCGATTCCCTCATAATTTTGCAGAAATTCTTTGTAGGTGCGGAAGCCCCGCAGCATCATGTCACGGATAATTAATAGAGACCAGCGGTCGCCCAACATTTCCACAGACGCATTGAGTGGGCACTCCGAACGCCACTTCGCTTTATCCTTCTTTGTCATACTTCGGCTTACATGAGAGTAGCATTCTGTGGCTTGCATTTTGCAAGTGAATTATTCATAATCTCACGCGTGACAAATTCGTCGCTCCATAACTAAGAAAAGGAGAGTACGGTGCAGCTAAATACCTATCTTATTTTCAATGGCAACTGCGAGGAGGCATTCAAGTTCTACGAAAAGTGTCTCGGTGGAAAAATCGAAGCGATGATGACGCATGAGGGCACCCCAGCTGCGGGTCAAGTTCCCGCTGAATGGAGCAAGAAGATCATGCATGCTCGCATGACGGTGGACGGTTACCTGCTAATGGGTTCTGATGCCCCTCCCGACCAGTACCGTAAGCCAGGAGGTTTCTCCATAAACATTGGGGTCAAGGACGCGGCACAGGCAGAGCGCATATTCCACGCACTTGCGGAAGGCGGGATGGTGCACATGCCGATTGGTGAAACGTTCTGGGCCATCCGGTTTGGTATGCTCGTCGATCGCTTCGGAACGCCGTGGATGGTGAACTGCGAGAAAGCGGCATAACGTTTATTTTGCGAGTGACTGGATTGGCGGCCGAATCCATCTAAATAAAAAAGTTACTGCAGCGTGTCGATCCCACAGCCCTTCGTTCGACGTATAAGTAGAGCGCGGGATTATCCGGTCAAGATTGTCCCGGCGAACCGGCCTCTATTCTATGAGGGTTCCGGAGGAGAAATTTATGCAATCAGCTGCTCAAATGGCTCCAGCTTCGAAAAAGATGCTCTGGACTGGTCGCATCACTAGCGGTTTGGTCATATTGTTCCTGCTGTTCGACGCGACGATAAAGATAATAAGGCTAGCACCTGCGTTGGAAGGAACAGCTCGTCTTGGATATTCCGTGAGCATCGTTCTTCCTCTCGGGATCGTCTTGCTCGGCTGTGTTGTCCTTTATACGATTCCGCGGACGTCGATTCTTGGTGCGATTTTGCTGACAGGGTATCTTGGGGGAGCTGTCGCTTCTAACGTACGAGTCGGAAATCCGCTCTTCGGTTACATTCTCGCTCCCGTCTATGTCGCGGTACTGCTGTGGCTTGGTTTATTTTTGCGCGACAGCCGGGTCCGCGAACTCATCCCGTTGCGAAGTTAGTGCGATAGAGTGCTCGCTGAACGCAAGTTCAATCTTCTACGCTTCTTCGGAACGTACTGATATGTGAGGCACCAATAAATGTGCAGAAATATTAAGATCCTCTTCAACTTCGATCCGCCGGTTACTGACGATGAGATTCGGGCCGCTTCGCTCCAATTCGTAAGAAAAATTAGTGGATTTAACAAACCATCAAAGGCAAATGAAGACTCGTTTCTGATGGCGGTCGATGAAATAGCGGGCATTTCGGCGCGTTTTCTCCGTTCGCTCGAAACGAATGCGCCGCCGAAGAATCGAGAAGAAGAAGCCGCAAAGGCTAAAGCCCGCGCCATGGAGAGGTTCGGCGATTGAATCCGCTAAGCATTTTCGAGTGACTGAACTGCGAAAAGTGATGTAACCCACAATGCTGTCGCACGTGTTTTGATTTCGACTTGAAGGGAGAATGTCATGGGTAGACCTATTGTTCACTGGGAATTGATGTCGAAGGATCCGGCAAAAGTCGCGAACTTCTATGAAAAAATCTTCGGCTGGAAAATTCAGCACATGCCTGAAATGAATTATCGTCTCGTCGAGACCGGGGGCACCGGTGGAATTAGTGGGGGCATTCTGAAACCGGATCGCCCAGAACCATGGCCCGGCAACATAACCTTATACATTGATGTAGAAGATCTCGCAGATTATCGTAAGCGCATAGTAGCAGCCGGTGGCAAGGTTCACGTTGAAGAGCAGGAAGTGCCTGGCATGGGCTGGTTCAGTTTGTTCACAGACCCCGAAGGCAGAATGATGGGACTGTGGAAGACAAAAAAATAACGAATACGCATGAATTCGAGGAAATAAGAAATGCAAAAGATCACTCCATTTTTATGGTTCGATGGCAAAGCCGAAGAGGCAGCTAATTTTTATGTTTCCATTTTCAAGGACTCGAAGATTCTAAACATAGCCCGCTACGGAGAAGCCGGACCGGGCCCAAAGGGCTCGGTCATGATCGTTACTTTTCAGATCGAGGGCCAGAAATTCATCGCACTCAATGGCGGTCCGCAATATCAGCTTCACACCAGCTATATCATTACTGGTGGATTGTGAGAGCCAGGCTGAAGTGGACGACCTATGGAGCAAACTTACGGCTGGTGGTAAAGAGGTTCAATGCGGCTGGCTGCAAGATAAATATGGATTGTCTTGGCAGATCGTTCCCAAAGCATTGTTTGAGTTGATGCAACGACAAAGATCGGCAAAATCGCAGCGCGTATTCAAAGCCATGATGCAAATGACGAAGTTTGATATCGAGGCCTTGAAGCGAGCCTATCGCGGAGAGTGAAATAATTAAGCCAGAGAACGACGCAGTATCAGTAGCAACTCGCAGAAGCAAGGCTTAGACAGATTAAGGAGATAATTCATGAGTCAAGTCCGTGTTCTAGTCGGTACACGCAAAGGCGCATTCATTCTTACCTCTGACGGAAAACGTGAAAAATGGGACGTATCCGGCCCGCACTTTGCGGGTTGGGAGATGTATCACCTCAAAGGATCGCCGGTTGATCCGAATCGCATCTATGCTTCGCAGACAAGCGGATGGTTCGGACAGGTTATTCAACGCTCGGATGATGGTGGCAAAACCTGGCACCAGCCCGGAACGCCGCCCGGAGAACAAGGAGAACAAGCTGCGCCTGCTGGTCCGCCGAAGGGGGAAAGCAACAAGTTCGCCTATGATGCATCCGCAAAGCCTCTCACCACGCATCAGTGGTACGACGGCACGCAGCATCCGTGGGAGTTCAAAAGAGTATGGCATCTCGAGCCATCACTGACTGAACCGGATACGGTTTACGCTGGAGTCGAAGATGCCGCCATCTTTCGCTCGGCCGACGGCGGCAAGAACTGGCAGGAACTCTCCGGACTGCGTGGCCACGGAACTGGCCCGAAGTGGCAGCCGGGAGCTGGAGGCATGTGCCTGCATACGATTATTCTCGATCCGAGCAATCCGCAGCGGATGTGGATCGCGATCTCGGCAGCGGGTGCTTTTCGCACCGATGATGGTGGCGCAACCTGGAAGCCGATCAACCGCGGGCTGCGGTCGCAATATATCCCGGATCAGGATGCTGAGGTCGGCCACTGTGTCCACCACATCGCTATGAATCCCAAGCGCCCGGGCGTGCTCTTCATGCAGAAGCATTGGGACGTGATGCGCACGCGATGACGCTGGCGACAACTGGAAAGATGTTGGCGGAAACTTGCCCACCGACTTTGGCTTCGTGGTCGATATTCATGCACACGAGCCGGAAACGATTTACGTGGTTCCGATCAAGAGCGACTCCGAGCATTATCCGCTTGATGGCAAGTTGCGCGTCTTCCGCAGCCGCACCGGAGGAAATGAGTGGGAGGCACTAACGAAAGGCCTGCCGCAAAAAGACTGCTACGTGAACGTGTTGCGTGACGCAATGGCAGTCGATTCGCTGGATAAGTGCGGAGTGTATTTCGGCACGACCGGCGGCCAAGTCTACGCCTCGGCAGATGCGGGAGATTCGTGGAATCCTATTGTGCGCGATCTGCCTGCGGTGCTGTCGGTTGAGGTGCAAACGCTGGGGTGACTGGCGCCGACCTCACCAGTGACGTTACGTTCCCATGGGAACATAACGTCATCACTCATCTGTCATGACACGTAAGTCAATGAGATAAAGCGGTTTGCGTGGGACAGCGGACAGATAATCAATCGGCAGCTAACGATTCGAAATCCGTTTCGATGAGGGTTGGTTAAGTTTGTAGTCCTGAGAATCGTCATAGTATGTGCCGACGGTAAACCTACGAGCTTCGCAACGTGGTAAGGAATATTTTTATATGATTCGAGTCATACTTCCGCAACATTACGTACTCTGGCCCACGTTGGCTACGAGGTGCAGATCGAAGTTGAAGGCGCCGTGACGCAACGCTCGGTGCTCGATGCCATTGAGGCCCGCTATCCTATGCTGCGGGGAACGATCCGCGATCATGACACGCAGCAGCGCCGGGCATTCTTGCGGTTCTTTGCCTGCGAAGAAGATCTATCCCATGAGCCGCCGGACGCTCCGCTGCCAGAAGCGGTCACATCAGGGAAAGAGCCATTTGTCGTCATAGGCGCCATTGCCGGCGGCTAGGAGTCTGGGGATTTTGTTCTGGACTACTCTGCCAACTTAAGTTCTAATCCCTTCCGTGGAAACTCTCGGTCTTTCCAGCCCAGCGCCGCACAGCGAGAACCGCCTCAAGAGCCTGTTCTGGCCGTCCATCGAGAACGGTAGTGATGTGGACTATCTTGGCACGCAGGGCTACTGGGTATGCACATTTGTGGCGGGGGTATCTTTTGTCTTTCTGCTTGCCTCGGGAAAGCCCATTACCGCAGGGATCATCCTGCTGTTCTATTATCTTGGTGGAGTAGGAGTAAGGGAACGCAGCCGCTATGCAGCCGCAGTCGTTCTCTTCATGTATGTTTTGGACACGCTGTCTGCGCCGGGCATTGTCCGCTTGTTTATCACAGCACTACTGTTTTCAAATCTACGGGCTACGTGGATCGCCTCAGGTTGGCAGCCTGAGTCGGAGGAAGCCATTCTGCCCCCGCGCCTAAGCCAAACCTGGAGCGAAAAGTTCACCGACAAACTTCCGTTGTGGCTCTGGCCTAGAGGTGAGAATCGTGTACTACGTGTTCTCGGTCGGTTTTCTGCTGTTGGTGATGTTCGGGCTATTGACGATGCTTGGACGGGGAAATAAGTTCGCTGGTTGATCCTACTTCATAACTGGTTTTCGATTACGAACCCACATCCAATTCATTCCTGCAACTACCAGGGTACCCACCAGAATGAGAGATTTACTGCGGTCCACCTGTGTCAGTAATACAGCGCAAATGATGACGCCAACAACTGCGAGGAAATTTCCCGCGGGCAAGTGAAATTTTGTTTCTCCGGGCTGTTTTTTACGCAGGATGGGAAGCGCCGCACAACCGATCGCATAGTAAAAGAGGCGGGCTGCCGCGGATAGAGTCAAATTCCAGGTAAAGCTTCCGAATAAAGAAAGCGCCCAGACGAGCAGCGCAAACACCAAAATTGAAACATGAGGTGTCCGGAATCTGGGATGAACGGCCGCAAAGAAAGAAGGGAAGTCGCCGCGTTCTGCCAATGCAAAAGTTAGGCGCGGAACGGCGAGAATCTTAGCGCTGAGATAACCATAAACTGAGACCAGTGCTCCGATGGCGATTAGACCTGCTCCTCCGCGGCCCATCACTAATCGAGCGGCATCGGCCAGGGGGCGTTCGCTTTGCGCCGCATCGGGCAAGACACCAATGACAATCCATTGGATCGAAGTATAAAGAAGTGTGCAGATAACGAGTGCCGCGAACAAGGCGAAGACAGTATCCCGGCGTGGGTCTTTGGCTTCCGCCATTGGGGTGAGCGCAGTTTCAAAGCCTCCATAGGCGAAGACTAGCAACAGAATCGCTTTGAGCCAACTACCGGGAGTCGTTGGTGTGCTTGCCATTAAAGGAACTGACGAGGAGTGGTGAGCCCTAAACAAGTAAATGGATCCAACAATAACAACGGCCAGCAGTGGCAAGAGTTTTGCGATAGTGAAGAAGTTATTCACTTTCGTGCCGATGTCTACACCGCGATAATTAATTAATGCCAGAAATCCCACCAGGAAAGTGAGAATAAAAAATCGTGGCACAGGATCTTGGGCATGCGGCCAAAACTCCCTTAAATAAATGACAAATAAGTTGGCATTCGCAGCCGGAGCTGCCAGTTGGGACAGCCATAAAAGCCATCCAACTTCTATGCCGGCCAGACGGCCGAAAGCCACTCGCGCATAAAGATATGGTCCACCTGCTTCGGTGAAGCGCGACGCTACTTCGGCCCAGCAGGCAATGACGATTCCGACAGCAGCGCCAGCCAGCAATACCGCCCAAGGGCTGGATTTTCCTACCAACCCAGCAACAACGGACGGCAGACCGAAGATGCCGCTCCCGATGATGGAATTCACGGTGAGCGCGACAAGACTCCAACGTCCAATGGCACGAACAAGACTGGGTGTTACCAAACCAGGTTGCGCCGAGGGAGTCTGTAGTCCGGAGTTATCGCTTGGCGGCATGAAAGTTTGTATCACAAGCGCAGCTGTCCGCTGTTAGCTCTCAGCTCTCAGCCAAACCGAGAGAGTTGAGAGCGGAGGGCGCACGCTCTTGGGCATGGTTACTTTGGACTAGATGACACGAGCCCCTATGTGGTCCAACATCCCTCTTGAGCATGGGAGGTCTCTAGTGCAGGAGTTCCGCAATTCATTTTCGCCGCGAATTAAGCCTGATTTTGCATGCGCGGTAGCGACCAATCGCTTCAACTCCAAAAATAATCTGCCGAATTACCAAAGCCGCATGTACATGGGATATCTATTCGCGTCGTTCTCTGGATGAGATGTTTGATGGGTCAAAGAAAGCCGGGACCCATTGGGAAAACAAGAGTATTTGGACGAAGTGCATGTGCGGATTTTGCGCGTAACCGAAGACCTGCGAGCCATTCAGCGTGAGTTGAATTGCGCTGCTATGGAAGCGCCAGGCGACCCGGAGCTCATGGAAGCGCTGAGCCAGTTGCCGGAGATGGAATCGCTCCAGGTACTCAAGTCTGCGCTCGACCAGATGCGCCACTTTCTCTGGTTCTATATGCAGATCATGACGAACGAAACTGAGGCGGGCGAAAAATTACGCCAGAGCATACGAAAGACCGTCGCCAAAGATACCGTCATAAGCGCCGAGGCTACATTTGTGGAGCGGCTGAAATATGCTGGCGATACCACACTGTTGCGATACTTAACTGACAGTAAAGGACGCAAACCGAACTGAGTACATTTTTGACACGCCGAGAATGGCCGTCCTTAATGTCGGTCTCCCTCTGAAAGAAAACTACTCCACCGATACTGATTTCACTAAGTTTCTCGGACGATCCACATCCAGCCCTTTCCGCACTGTCATGTAATATGCGAATAATTGCAGGGGGACTATCTCCAAGATCGGTGACAATAATTCAGATTCCCGAGGAACGAATATGGTGTGATCTGCCAGCTTCGGCATTTGCTCATCCCCTTCCGTCGCCAGCGCAATTACCCGCGCAGACTGCTGCTTGAATCCCTTAATGTTGGCAATGGTTTTTTCGTAACGCAGCACCGATCCCGGGTCCTCACGGTCACAGGTGGCAATAATAACCACTGGCAAGTTTTCATCCAGCATGGCGATTGGTCCATGCTTGCTCTCGCCGGTGGGATAGCCTTCCGCATGAATGTACGAGACCTCTTTCAATTTGAGGGCGCCGTCCATGGCGACGGGATAGTGAACTGCGCGTCCGAGAAATAGGAAGTCTTCAACTTTATAAAACTCGTCAGCCAGCAGCTTGCATTCGGGAGCCGAGTCAAGCGTTTTTTTCACTTTCGCTGGAAGGTCGAGAAGTTCACGAATGTATTGCTTGCGTTGTTCTCTGGTCAATTTGCCGCGAACTTGTCCCAAGTACAACGCGAACAGGAACAGCACCGCCATTTGGGCGGTAAAAGCTTTAGTGGAAGCGATGCTGATTTCGGGACCAGCATGTGTGTAGAGAACGCCGTCCGCCTCACGCGCGATAGTGGAATCAATCACATTCGAAACTGCCACCGTGCGGCTGCCTTTTGCTTTGGCTTCACGTTGAGCGGCGCTGGTATCGGCGGTTTCTCCGGATTGCGTAATCACTATCGTGAGTTCGCCGGGGCCGATTAGAGGATTGCGATATTCGAATTCGCTTGCGTAGTCGACATCAACCGCAACGTTCGCCAGCTCCTGAATCATGTATTGCCCGGCCATCCCAGCGTGACGGCTGGTGCCGGACGCAACAATATTGATGCGGCGCAGGGCGCGCAACTCTTCCGCGCTGATACGGATTTCGTCGAGCCGCACCACGGCTTCTTCCAGCGATACGCGCGGCTCGATGGTGTCGCGTAAGCCTTGCGGCTGCTCAAAAATTTCCTTCAACATGTAATGCGGAAACCCGCCCTTGTCAGACATCTGTTCTCCTGAACTAACGGCT
Source organism: Terriglobia bacterium (assembly GCA_963791575.1). Lineage (GTDB taxonomy): Bacteria > Acidobacteriota > Terriglobia > Terriglobales > Acidobacteriaceae > JAOAPG01. The sequence continues at coordinate 65,933 of CAWBSY010000003.1, forward strand.
CGGTTCAACATAGCCGCGAACGATCGTATTCCGTACTTCTCCAGCGGGGCTGAGTACCACTAAATCAGCATCCGCCCCCGCCTGCAACCGGCCAATATTCGTCAGCTCCATTGCCTGCGCGGGGTTCAGCGTTGCGGCGCGTACTGCTTGCTGGAGATCCCAATCGCCGAACTTCATTACATTTCGGACGGCACGATCCATTGTAAGCACGCTACCAGCCAACACTCCATTAGCCATACACTTGCCGTCTTTCACTTCTACCTCAATCGATCCCAATTGATATTTTCCCTCGGGCATCCCGGTGGCTGCTATGGCGTCGGTTATCAGTACGGTATTCTCTGGGCCTTTGGCGCGCAAAAATAATTTAACGATTGCGGGGTCCAGATGAATTCCATCCGCAATGATATCCGCAGACAATTTCGGATTCGTTAAAACTTCACCAAGAATTCCAGGATCACGATGGTTCAACGGACGCATGGCGTTGAAAGTATGAGTGGCATGACGCCCGCCAGCAGCTACACCTCTTCGCGATTCGGCGAGTGTCGCATTCGAGTGACCGAGGCTTACGCACACTCCGCGCTTAGTGGCCTCTGCGATCACTTCGCACGCGCCCTCAATCTCGGGTGCTATGGTAATGACGCGAATGCGTCCTCGAGCGGCTTGCCAAAATTGCTCGAAGGTCTTCAGCGTAGGAGGCAGTAAATTTTCCGGCGGATGTACCCCACGGCACTTGTGGCTAATGAACGGTCCTTCGAGATGAATGCCGCGAGGGGTTGCGCCGTTTGAATCAGGACCGTGATTATGCTCCGCGACCTCAATCGCAGTTGCCATACCATCCAGTGCGGCGAGAGTTTGATCCAGTGGTGCGGTAACAGTTGTTGGGAAAAAGTTGGTTACTCCATGTTTTGCGAGCAACTGCTTTAAGCCTGACAGACCCGCTGGATCACTTTTCATCACATCATAGCCAGCGCCACCATGAATATGGATATCGATAAAGCCAGGCGCGAAAACAGAGTCGCCAAAATCCCTCACTTCGGCGTTCTGCGGAATCTCACGCCGTGGTTGAGACGTTACCTCGACAATTCGGCTATCTTCGATCAAAACCAACGGACGATCGACTTGTTCAAGTGGCGTGTACAGGCGATCTGCAGTGAGAGCAATCATCTAGGGTGGATCATTATTATTCTTGTGCCAATTATTATATTAAAACGTTAAATTAGGGCAATTTTGCTGAGATTCGGCGTTTTCGGTCGCGTCAGAGTGATTTTACCGGAATTATTGCGATTCCAAATAACTTTGTTGCTGAAAGAGTATGTACCTTTCGAAACGAGACCGAGTGCGAAACGACCGCGCCCCCCGAAAGTTTAGGACTGCTGGATGTTTGAATGTCTGAGTTGATTGGTCCATCAGAACTTTTTAGAGATGGTTATCGCGAACAGCATTGCGGGGATTCGACATGAGCCAGATGCTATAATTTCTTCACAGTGCGGCCGGCTACCTTTAGCAATCCGCGTTGTTCCTGTTTGTTTTCCCTTGCATGCAGGATCCTACCGTTGTCGGGGCGTAGCGCAGCCTGGTAGCGCACCTGGTTCGGGACCAGGGGGTCGGAGGTTCAAATCCTCTCGCCCCGACCAATCATTTCAAAGAGATAAGCAGAATTTCTGGTGTTCCGCCTACAGCGCTGGTGTCGATTTTGTAGGCGGTGAGATCCTCAGAGTTCAACAACAGCAAATCGTGCTCGGTCCGACTGACGGCCCATCAGTCGGACGCTCTGTCGTCCGCGCACGTGAAATCTGATCATTGGAGTTGGCTGTGCGCTAGTTGTGTGCCAGAATTCTAGTACAGGCATTCGCCGGGACATTTCACGTGAAGTATTTGAAGGTAAGTAAGGAATGCCGTAATCTTTCAGGTACTTACGATTCCTTAGGGAGTATTGGATGCAGAGTCAGCGCCCGCCCATCCATATCTGGCAGGACATTGAGAACTTCCTAACTTCTGAGCTGAACAAGACATCGGCCTTCACAGCAGACCCGAAGTTCCGGCACATCGTCGGCCAGCAGCACTCGACGTTCTCCCTTCGGGAAGCGATGGACAAAGGTCAATGGATCATCGTGAACCTCGCCAAAGGGCAATTAGGCGAGCAGTCGCTTACGCTGGCCAGCCTGATCTTCACGATGGTCAAGAATGCACTCTTCACCCGCACCAGCCGTTCGCTTTTCACCATTTATTGCGATGAAGTCCAGAACCTCGTCGCAAACGGCAGCGAAATCGAAATTGTGCTGTCCGAGGCGCGTAAGTTCGGAGTCTCGCTGGTTTCGGGCCATTAGTACCTGGAGCATGTCGAAGACGAGTACTTCCCTCCTTTCCACTTCCCATCACGGAACTGAAGTGCCCCTGTCCTTGCGCTTTTTGCAAGGGCGGGCGCTAGGCTGCCGATACATCTTCTTTTCATTCCTCCCAACCCAGGCCTCTATGGTTCTACGCGCGTTAGGTGAGACTGACCGTTCACGGATCAATGAATGATGGCGGTAGATTTTCGTTCGGCCATCGCGTCGCGTACTCTATTTTTGACATCGTCACCCTGACATTTTGAGTCCCGCCTTGCAAAAAGCGCAAGGACAGGGCACCCACTTTGTTGGTCGTGCCAGCGAAATCAAAAGCTCGGCCACCCGACATCAGCGGGCCGGGAAACGCTAGGAACGGATATTCTGATCTAAGGCGGGAATCAGGTCGAGATTCAAACTCTCAATCATTTAGAAAAATTCATTGTCATGTGCTGGTCGTAGGGAGCAAATGGGGGATGCGGAAACTCGTCCTTTTGCAGTGTCGGCCGCACGCAAGCAAAAACGTTGGTTTCGTGATCGGTGTAGAGCCGCAACACACGACCGTCTGTTCCAATCGCCACTACGAACGAGAACGTCGATGTGTCCGGGGGGGCGGTCGACTTTAAACAAGACTGAAAAACAGGGAAATATTTCTGTTGTAGTAGTCCTTCAGATCAATCTCAGAATATATACGAGTTGCGCGATCCTTATCTTCTGTTTTTGCCAGCGCGACAGCTTCCTTGAATGAACTAGCAAGGTCGCCTGCCATGCTGGAGGTCGTCAACAAAAACATCAATGCTATGGTATAGAGCTTCTTCATGAATTGAATTGCACCACCTATGAGGAAGAGCGGCAAGTAACTTCAGTCTCAGTGTCTCAGTGAACGACTGGAGTGATCCACCAGGTCAGGAATCAGACCCCGGAATCAAATACTTCTACAGAAGTCGGATGCGACGAGTCTACGGGGTGGCAAGCCACAACGCGCAGGAATCAGGTCGCAACCTTACCGATCGAATAAGATGCAACCTCGAAAACAATGCCACCGAGGGTACCGGGCGCAGAAAGAAGACCAGCAGGGGCCATCCGCCAATTTACCACAGTCAAGAGATTGCACTGCAGTGCAGTCAGGTCAACGCGCGATGTCCAGAAAAACACGACCCAAGCACCAAGGACGAAGATTAAATTTAGAAGTGTAGGTAACACCTCTAAATTTCATGGTCCCTTTCTGAGGACCTGTACGGCGGCAAAAACAAGCCAAATGCCAATAACCACCTCGCAAACCCAAAACCAACGCCAATCCCCGGCACTTCGCAGGTACGCGGATCGCGAGTAAAAATACATAGTTAACATCAGAGCGCACAGAACAGCGAGGAAAACCGCCAAGATGCGCTTTCGCAAGATAGCGCTACGAGGGCAGCTAACGTTCCCGGCGTCGCGTTGTCCGATTGGCGCTGGTGTCTCTCGTTTGTGGCTCATCCGTTCAATCAGTGGTTCGTAGCGTCTTGTACGCATTTGCATCCACGTTGTTGCGCATCTTTCAGTTTTTTCTTAAATTCGTTGTACTCCCACACATCCATACCAATGTCCAATCCAAAAGCTGCATAATCGACATATGGAAGGGCGTGTGCCAGTCGTTTCCGCCCCTGCCTCTTCAGCCGCCCATTCAGCACCCTGAACCGCCAGACTCTTGCCTGGAAGCGATGGTAGGTCCGTGAAGGAGTCATTTGAAGCCTCTGTCTCAATCTGGTTTATTTCTTCTATTTCCTCCGTAAGGCAGTTGTTGATCTGGTTCATCACCTCTATATCGTTGTCCCAGGAGGAACCGGGAGGAAGAACCGGAGGCGGCGGACCAGTTGGCGTAACGTTACAAACGTTGCCGAGGCAATCGTTGGGACACGGCACTTGCGTCATCTGCCCATTCGGTGTCACCGACCAACAGGTTGTCCCATTGCCGCTGGGGTCGATCCAACGCAAAGGATTGTTCTGGGCATAGCGGTAGAAACTGGGTCCCTGCTCGAACCGAAGGCGATCTTCGCTGAGGAATCTGCCGCTGCTCGGATCATAGTAGCGAGCTCTGTAATAGTAGAGCCCAGTTTCAGTATCAAACTCCCGGCCCGTGTACTGGAAAGGATTCGTGAGTGTGCCGGTGGAAGCTGTCGCCTTTCCAAAAGAATCGTACCTGTAAGTCTCGACAGGCACGCCCGCAGCGCTGCTCAGCGACGTAACCGGCCAAGAGCGTCCTGCTCGTAATAGCTGGTCGTGCCGGAGCGCAGCTCAGATAGCGGGTGATCTAGTCCTCCGAACGTGTATCTGGAAAGAACGCCGCTGGAATTGTCCAACTCCTCGATGAGATTCGCACCCTCATAGAGGTAGTTCGCGGTGCCGAGCGGGCCGGATTTCTGAATTCGCCTGCCGAAGGGATCGTACTTGAAGGTTGTTGTCCCGCCGTTGGGGCCTGGGACGACAGCCTGTGTCAGGCGGTTCTCGAAGTCCCAGATGTAGCTTTTGCCGTTGGCATCGGTCAGCATATTGCCGTTTGCGTCGTAGCTGTAACTGCCGTTCGAACTCGACGTCAGCTCGTTCGACGAAACGTAATTGTAAGTCGGCACTCCGGATGACGACAGTCTATTCCCCACCAGATCGTAGCTGTAACTCTCCGAAGTCACATTCCCCTCGGTTACTTGCGTCAGCTCATAGAGCACGTCGTAGCCGTAATTCTCGGTGACCCCGTTCAGGTAGTTCGTCTTGCTGGTCCGGTTGCCTGCGTTGTCGTAGTTGTAGGGTCACGACGATCGGCAAACGGCCGATGAACTCGGGAATCAAACCGAATCGCAAGCAGATCCTCGGGCATGAGCTGCTGGAGGAGTTTGCCGACCCGAACGTCACGCTTGCCCTCGGGCTGCGCGCGAAAGCCCATGTTGTTGCGGCAACGCGGGATTCGATGATCCGTTCCAGGCCGTCGAACGCGCCGCCGCAGATGAACAGGACGTTGGTCGTGTCGATTTGAATGAACTCTTGATGCGGATGCTTGCGGCCGCCCTGCGGCGGAACGTTGGCGGTCGTGCCTTCGAGAATCTTGAGCAGCGCTTGCTGCACGCCCTCGCCGGAAACGTCGCGGGTGATCGACGGATTCTCGCTCTTGCGGGCGATCTTGTCGATCTCGTCGATATAGACGATGCCCTTCTCGGCTCGCTTGACGTCGTAGTCGGCCGCCTGAATCAGCTTGAGAAGAATGTTCTCGACGTCTTCGCCGACGTAGCCGGCTTCGGTCAGCGAGGTCGCATCGGCCATGGCCAGCGGCACGTCGAGAATCTTGGCGAGGGTTTGCGCCAGATACGTCTTTCCCGACCCGGTCGGACCAACGAGCAAGATGTTGGACTTCTGCAACTCGACGTCGTCGGCGGTTCCGCCCGACGTTAATCCGCTTGTAGTGATTGTAGACCGCCACGGCGAGCGATTTTTTGGCCCGCTCTTGCCCGATCACGTATTGATTGAGGATGTGATTGATCTCTTTGGGTTTGGGAATATTGCGCAGCCGCAGAGTCTCGTCGACGTTTTTGTAGAGCTCTTCTTCGATGATCTCGTTACAGAGCTCGATACATTCATCGCAAATGTACACGCCCGGCCCGGCGATGAGTTTACGCACTTGCTCCTGCGATTTTCCGCAAAAGCTGCATTTGAGCTGACCCTTGTCGTCTCCAAAGCGGAACATCGCGCGTCCCGGTTTCCCCTCTACCTTACGCCGGCATCGGCAGGCCTGTGCGACTTTCGATAATCTGGTCGATTATCCCGTAGTCCTTGGCCTCTTGCGCGGTCATGATAATAATCCCGCTCGATGTCCTTGAGAATCTGTTCGATCGGCTTCTTCGTCGTCTCTTGGTAGATCCGTGCGACCGTCTGGCGGGTCGCGAGCAGATCGCGCGCGCGCGATCTCAACATCCGTCGCTTGGCCGCCGATCTGTGAAACCCACGGCTGATGAATGACGACTCTTGGAGTTCGGAAGCGCAAAGCGCTTGCCCGGAGCCCCGCCGGTGAGGAGAATCGAACCCATCGAAGCCGCGAAACCCATGCAAATCGTCGCAACGTCAGGTTTGATGAAACGCATCGCATCGTACATCGCGAGGCCGGCGGTCACGCTGCCGCCCGGGCTATTGAGGTACATGTCGATATCTTTCTCGGGGTCTTCTTTTTCGAGAAAGAGCAACTGCGCGATGACGAGGTTGGCCAGATGGTCGTCGATAGCGCCGCCGACGAAGACGATGCGATCTTTGAGAAGGCGCGAATAAATATCGTACGCGCGCTCGCCGCGCGCCGTCTGTTCGACGACCATTGGAACGAGATGTCCCATGTGTTGCGCTCGTAACTACGACGCCGGGGCGTCGAGGTTTCTTCGTTCGTTGACGATCGTCGGCGTTGTCGACGAGGAAATCGAGCGTCTTATTGCGCACGATTCCGTCCATCAGCGCGACGAGGTTGCGCCCGAGCGCCTTGCGGATTTGGCTCACCGGCTGTCCATAATGTCGAGCTAGGGCCTCGAGCTCGGCGGCAAGGTCGGCAGGCGTCGCTCGAAATATTCTCCGCTTTGGCAATGGCTTCGATCAGCAGCGCGGCTTTGACGCGTCGATTCGGCTTCCGCGCGATATGTCTCACGCTTGTTCGTTTCGCTCTGTCGAATCGTCGCGTTTCGCCGCCGCGGACTCGCGGCTTCCTCGAGCATGTGGTCGATTTCGCGTTCGACCATCGAGCTCGGAAGCGGAAAGTCATGCTCGCCGAGCAGCGAGTCATGATCGCGTTCCCGCTGGCTCGTCGCGCTCGAGCTGCGGCGACCGCTTCCATCCTGCGGCGTAGCTCGGCTTTGAGTTCCTCGATCGTCGTGCTGGCCCGAAACGCTCTTGGCAAATTCGTCGTCGAGTGGCGGAAGTTCGGATTCCTTGACCTCGTGCAGCGTCGACGTCGAACTGCGCCGCTTTTCCGGCGAGCTCCGCATCGGCGTAGTTCGCGGGGAAATCCGTCTCGACGTTTTGCGTTCGCCGGCGTTCATCCCGACGATGCCGGCGACGAAGCCGGGAATGAAGCGGCCTTCGGTCAGCTCCGTCGATCTGACTTTCGCCGCGTGCCGCCTTCGAACGGCACGCCGTCGATCGTGCCCTCGTAGTCGAGCGGTGACCACGTCGCCGAGCTGCGCGGGCCGCTCGCACCGGAACCAGCGTCGCGCGTTCCTTCGCAGGCGCAGCGCACTCAGCTGCGCTCGACGTCTTCATCGGTGACGGCGACGTGACCGCTTGCGGCACTGCGATTCCTTTGTACGCGCCGAGCGCGATCGCGGGGCGAACCTCGACGGTGGCCTTGACGCGGGATGGGCGGCCGTCGGCTTCTTCGGAGAATTCCAGCTGCGGGCGCTCGACCGGCTCGACGTCGTGCTCGCGCAATCGCCTTGGCGTAGATCCTGCGGCAGCGACTTCGTCCATCCGCTTCTCGGGTGAGCACTTCGGTGCCGTAGCTTTGCTCGAAGATCTTGCGCGGAACTTTGCCCTTGCGGAACCCCGGCAGGCGCACGTGCTTTGGCGAACTTCCGATACGCGCGCTCTTCGGCGGCCGATAGGTCCTCGGCGGTAATGGAAAACTCCAAGGCTACTTGGGTCGGCGCGAGTGCGTGAGCGTCGAAGTCGTCATAGTGTTTTGCGAAGTAAAAGAAGTCATTAGCGGAAGACGAGATTCGAACTCGCGACCCTCGCCTTGGCAAGGCGATGCTCTACCACTGAGCTACTTCCGCATTCGGTTATCCGACGTTACGTGGTCTTTGCGGCAGCAAGGCGGTTGCTTGCGGACCCTCTGCCTCGGCACGCGCTCAATTCTGCGCTCTCGGACCGTGGCCTTAAAATGGGCAAGCAGAGACTCGAACTCTGACGGGTTGCCCCACTGGAACCTAAATCCAGCGCGTCTACCAGTTCCGCCACATGCCCGGCGACCCGGATAGATAGAACGCGTCCGACGCTTTTCCTGCCCGCCTGGGCTATTGAGGCGGCGGGTCGTGCCGTCGAGCGGCGAGCCGGTATATTACGGAGCTCTGTTCGCGTCGACGCCTTTGCACGTCTGACGATCAAGCGGGTCGTCGCAGACTTCACCCCGGCAAAGCTCGCCCCATTAGTTTGGGCCCCGGCATAGTGTCGCAATTCGCCTCGCGCTGTGTATTTCTGATAACGTTCCAGCAGAGTATAGACCGATCGAATCTCGTGCCGCGAAGATCGGCTTGCGAAAAGTCGACCGAGATAAGCGAATTCCGGAAAGATCGCGGCCGGCCATATTGGCGCCGCTAAAGTTGCACGAAACGCATCCCGAAAGCAATTGGCGGAGCTGTTCGTCGGTAATCAAACCCGTGAATCCTTTAAAGTTTGCGGCCGCGGTCATCAGCACGCCTGAAAAGGTTGCGCCTTCGAGCTTTGCGCCGCTAAAGTTGCACGCCATGCATTGCGCTCCGTCAAAGGCCGCGCCATTCAGGTTGGCGTTTTGAAAGTTTGCCGCCAAAAATCGTCCCTGCCGAAATGAGCTGCCGCTCAGATCGGCTCCTTCGAAATTCACTCCGATGTACGTCCCCCGCGTGAAGTCCGAGCCGGACAGCTTGGCTCCCGCGAAGTCACATCCCGAGCAGAATTTTGGGACTGCTGGGGCCGCAACTCCCACACAGAGCGATGCCAACGCCAGCGTCCAAACGGCGACCCATGAGTTCTTCACTTTTTCATCTGATGCAACGACGCGATGCGGCAGAAAGAATACTCCACGGCCTTTCCTCCACGTGGAAATCATCAACCTCGAGCGTTATGTCTTTGCCGCTTCCAGGAATTGTCCGGCCATCGTTTCCCCTTTTCCATTCAACTACAGATTTTTGCTCAATGCAATTGGTGCCGCAGCGATTGGATGCATTGTGCGGTTTCGGCGACTGCGGCCTAGTCTGCATGGACTACGGGTTTATTACCGAATGCGCTTCTAGGCTTTCAAGCAGAAAAGAGACATCG